>NZ_JAGIOI010000001.1:0-1475979 GCF_017876675.1 Arthrobacter stackebrandtii | reverse complement strand
CGAAGCCGTCCACCTTGGCGTCGATGTCGTGCCCGTTGACGGGGGCGATGAGGCGGATGTTGCGCACCTTCGTGCCGATCTTCAGATCCTGCGGGCTGCCCTTGACCTTCATGGTCTTGACGATGCTCACGGTGTCACCGTCCGCGAGCACATTGCCCACGGCATCCTTCACCACGGTCTCAGCCTCGGCTTCCGCAGCCGCCTCGGCGGGCGACCATTCGTGGGCGCATTCGGGGCACACCAACAGTTCGCCCATCTCGTAGGTGTAGGCGCTGGCGCAGACGGGGCAGGGGGGAAGTGTCTCAGTCATGCCCTCCATCCTAGCCGCTGGCCCCTGGGGAACGACGGCGCGCTGCCGCGGCCGGGCGGGCCGGCTGCCGCCCCGAAGGCCGGTCTGGTTCCGTTTGTGACGCGGGTTTTTCCACTGTGTAAGGGAAATCCACGGTATGGATAAACCGCCGATTGATATCGTGTGACAACTTTGTAAGGATTACTTACAAATGTCAGTGCGTTAATGAGGACGACTCGGGCGGAGGGCACGATGACGCTGGATTACCCTGAAGGGAACGGGCCGGCAGGGACGGTTCCGGACCTGCTGGTCATCTCTGCCGACCGCGGAATCGCCATGGCCCCCAACGTCGCGGCCGCCCTGTGCCGCGACCTTGCCGGGGACCTGGACGCCGCCCTGGAGGTGGCCGGTGTCCTCAGCCCCGGGCAGCTTGCCGGCCACAGCGCCCTGCCGGACCCCCTGCCGCTGCTGCCCGGGCTCGCCGCGCGGCTCGGCAGCCCTTCGCTCAGCCCGGCCGACCGCGAACTGCTGCTCGCCGCCGCCGTCTGCGTGGAGGACCGCACCGAGGTGCTGCTGACGCTGGCCCACGGAAGCATGGCAGAGCTGATTGGCGGACCCCTGGGACCGCACCTGCAGTTTGTGGCAGGCCACTTTTCCTTTGCAGACCCCCGCATGCGCCTGTGGATCCACGAAACCGCCACGCAGGCTGAGCGCACCAACGCCCATGTGCTCATGCAGCACGCCTACGCCGGGCTGGGCCGCCGCGGGAAGGCCGTGTGGCACCAGTCCCTGGCCACCCTTGAGGGGGACACCGCCCTGGTGCCGGCCCTGCTGGAGCTCTCCCGGGAGGCGGAGCTGGCCGGCAACGCGGTCTGGGCCCACGCGATCGCCCGCGAGGCCGCCAGCCACGCCAACGGCCCAGCCGTCCTGGACAGCCACCTGGCCTGCGGCGCCGCGGCGCTGAAACTGGGCCTGGTCTCCGACGCCGTCGCCTGGCTGGCCCCCGTCCTGGACGCCGCCGACCCGCAGCTCGCGGCCCTGGCCCTCGCCCCGTACATCCATGCGGAGGCGCTGTTGACGGGCGAGGTCCCCACGGTTCTTGCCGAACGCCGCGCCACGTCGCTGCTGGCGGCCGTGCCCGCCCAGGATGGCGACGGTGCCACCCGCGTGCTGCGCTCCGTGGCCAAGGCCTGCGGGCTGGCTGCGGGCCTGTGCGCCGCCGGCGGCCGGCTGGAGGACGCCGGCCGGTTCCTGGCGCAGGCCGAGGCCCTCGTCGAGGAGAATTCCCTCGAGGGGCTGCCCCTGTGCGCCGCCCGCGGCTGGTGCGCCCTCTTCGGCGTCCCCGGAGCCAACGCCTCCCGCTGCTGCCGCCAGGGGCAGGAGGGCGGGGTGCTGGAGTTCTCCGATGTCAGGGTGGTCATGGAGGCCCTGACCATGGGCATGGCGGACGACGCCGGAGCCGGGCTCAGGCTGCTACAGGCAGGTCCCTGCGTGGCCGGCCCGGGCGGCGGCACGCCCGGTTCCGGAGGTGCCCGGCGCGGCTCCATCGGGCAGCTGCACCGGGCCGCCTCCCCGCTGGGGATGGCCTACCGTGCCGTGGCCGCCTCGCTGCTGCATTTCTGGCAGGGCGACGCCGCCAGGGCTGCGGCAGAGCTGGAACTTGCCATGACGGTGTTCCCGGCGGGCCTGCCGCTCTCCGGGCTGGGCGTTGCCCTGGCCCGGCGCCTGGACGTGGTGACCAACGGAAAGGTCGGCCCCATGGCGCGCGCTCTCGGCGCCGGCTGCCCCATCTCGGCCTCGTCCTTCATCCGCACCGCCGACCTCACCGACAGGGCTCTCACCGCCTACTTTGAAGGCAATCTGCTCGAGTCCTCGACCTTGGGCCGGCTCGCCGTCGACCGGGCCGCGCGCGGGGCGTCGTTCCCCCTGTTCGTGCCGGGCTTTGACGAGACCGGCCCCGACGCACCGCCGGAGGCCGGTGCCCGCGATGATTCCGGATCCCCTGGTGTTCCTGCCGCTGGCGCACCCGCGGACCCAACCACAGGAGCCGTGCCTGTCCCCGGCCCGCTGCGCCTCGTGCCGGACGGCCACCGCCGGGCCGCCGAGGCCCGGCGCCTGCTCCGGTCCACGGATTCGGACCGCTTCTCCCGCGACTACAGCCAGGCCCAGGCGGCCAGTGCCGGCCTGTCCTCCCCCTACGAGCGCGCCCGCACGGAGTTCGTGCTGGGCCAGGCCTGCCTGCGCCACGACCATGCGGCCATGGCGAGGGAACACCTCGTGGTCGCGGCGGACCTCTTCCGCGAAACCGGCACACCGGCCTGGCAGACGGCTGTGGACAACATGTTGGACTCCCTCGCCGGGCACCCGGGTGTGGAGGCGCAACTGCCGGCGCCGCACACCGGCCCGCTGCACCTGGCAGATATCCGGGCAGCCCATGCCGCGACGTTGCTTGCCGTGCAAACCGGCATGGTGCCGCGGGTCCCGGAGGCTCCCCGCGCCGTCGGACATCCATTGCCTGTGGGGCCGCTGGATGAGTGCCGCACCGTCTGGGCGGAACTGCTGACCGAACGCGAGCTGGAAGTGGCCATGCTGGTGGTGGACGGCGCCTCCAACCGGCAGGCGGCCGCAACGCTGCATGTTTCCGTGCGGACCGTGGAGGTCCACCTGGGCAGGGTTTTCCACAAACTTCAGGTGCGTTCGCGCGTGGAATTGAGCGTTGCCGCCCACCGCATGGGCGCCGGGTGGAGCACCGCGGCTACGTAGTCCCACCTATGCGTATTTGTGCTGATGTGCGAGGATCCGCTCCGGCGATAGCGTGGTGGCCAGCCAGCGCGGGTGTGTGAACCCTGCGCTGCAGGGATCACACTCACCCATTCAGAACAGGAATTTCATGCAGACATCCACAATGCCTGGATGGCGGCAAAGGGCAACTGCCCTTGTGACGGGCGTAGCGCTCGTCGCCACCATTGGCATCACGACGCAGATGGCCACCATGGCCCCCTCATCTGCCGCCGAAACCACGGCCTGCGCAACCGCGTGGAGCCCCACCTCCGTCTATACCGGAACCGACGTCGTCTCGCACGGGAACGAGAACTACGCGGCCAAGTGGTGGACCATGAACAACGAGCCGGGCGCCGACGCCTGGGGCCCGTGGACCAGCCAGGGCCCGTGTGGAACCGGCGTGCCCACTCCGGAGCCGACGGACACCCCGACGGATACGCCCACGGACACTCCGACCGACACGCCGACGGACACGCCGACCGACACCCCCACGGACACCCCCACGGACACTCCCACCGACACGCCGACGGATACGCCCACGGATACGCCGACCGACACGCCCACGGCCGGCACCGGAACCCCGTGGACCAGCAACCCGGATGAGAAGTGCCGCCCGGACGGGCTGTACCAGACCCCCGGCATCGACGTCCCCTACTGCTCGGTGTACGACGAAGCGGGCCGTGAGAAGCTCCCCAACGGCCTGGACCAGCGTGTCATCGGCTACTTCACCAGCTGGCGCACCGGCCTGGACGGCACCCCCCGCTACCTGGCCAACGACATCCCCTGGAACAAGCTCAGCCACATCAACTACGCCTTCGCCCACATCGACGGCAACAACAAGGTCTCGGTCGGCGCCGAAAACGCCGGCAACGCCGCAACCGACATGACCTGGCCCGGCGTGGCAGGGGCCGAGATGGACCCGGCGCTGCCATTCACCGGCCACTTGAACCAGCTGGAGAAGTTCAAGAAGACCAACCCCGGCGTGAAGACCCTGGTCTCCGTGGGCGGCTGGGCCGAGACCGGCGGCTACTTCGCTGCCGACGGTTCACGCGTCGCCGACGGCGGCTTCTACACGCTGACCGAATCACAGGCCAAGATCGACACCTTTGCCGATTCGGCCGTTGAGTTTATCCGCAAGTACGGCTTCAATGGCGTGGACATCGACTACGAATACGCCACCAGCAACACCAAGGCCGGCAACCCGGATGACTTCCAGTTCTCCGACAAGAAGCGCGCAGTTCTCTTCGAGAACTACATGCACCTGATGGAAACCCTCCGCACCAAGCTGGACAAGGCCAGCGCCGAGGACGGCAAGTACTACATGCTGACCGTGGCCGCACCGGCCTCCGGCTGGCTGCTGCGCGGCATGGAAGCCCACCAGGTCGTGAAGTACCTCGACTACGTCAACATGATGAGCTACGACCTCCACGGCGCATGGAACAACTACGTGGGCGGCAACGCTGCCCTGTTCGACGACGGCAAGGACCCTGAGCTTGCCGCCGGCGGCGTCTACAACGCCTACAAGGGGATTGGCTACCTGAACTCCGACTGGGCCTACCACTACTTCCGCGGCGCACTGCCCGCGGGACGCGTCAACCTGGGCGTTCCCTTCTACACCCGCGGCTGGACTGGCGTCCAGGGCGGCACCAACGGCATGTACGGTTCCTCTGTTCTGGCCGACCAGGCCAAGTGTGCTCCGGGCACCGGCCCCAGCAACGGCGGCAACTCCAAGTGCGGCGCCGGCGCTGTTGGCATCGACAACCTGTGGCACGACTCCGACCCGACAGGAACTGAAGTTCCCTCCGGCGTGAACCCGATCTGGCACGTGCTGAACCTGCAGAAGGGCGTCGTGGGCGACTACACCGCCAGCTACGGCACTCCTGCAGAGCAGTTCACCGGCAGCTACTCGCACAACTTCGACGCCGTCACCAAGAACGAATGGTGGTGGAACGACACCACCAAGACGCTCCTCACCGGTGACTCCGACGCGGCCATCCAGGCGAAGGCGGACTACGTGGCCGACCAAGGCATGGGCGGCATCATGATCTGGGAACTGGCAGGCGACTACTCGTACAACTCCACCAAGGGCCAGTACGAAATGGGCTCCACGCTGGTCAACAAGATCCACGACACGCTGTCCAAGTCCGGCCCCTACGGCGCCACGAAGGCCAACGTGCCGATGCCCACCAAGGCCATCGACCTGGACGTCCAGCTCAAGGGCTTCGCCCTGGGTGACAACAACTACCCCATCAACCCGGAACTGCACTTCACCAACAACACCAAGACGGCCATCCCGGCCGGCGCCACCATCACCTTCGACAGCGCCACCAGCGACACCGGCGAAATGAAGGAGCAGTCCGGCTGGTCCATCACCAAGATCTCCAGCGACCACACCGGCAGCAATGTTGGCGGGCTCAAGGGCGACTTCCACACCTACAGCATCAAGGTTCCCGCGGGCGGCATCGCCCCCGGCGCCACGGTCAACACCAAGCTGGCCTGGACGCTGCCCACCTCGATGATCTCCAACTTCCGTGTCGCCATCGGCTCGGAAACGTACGCACTGCTGGCCGACTACCCGCGTGGCGTCACGGTGGTTGAACCCTCCGCCGGCACCGGCGGCGGCAACGGCGCAGGCCCGTCCGAAACCTGCACCGGCGCCACGGCGTGGGACGCCACGGGTGTCTACACTGCAGGGGCCCTGGTGACGTACAACAACGCCACCTACAAGGCCAAGTGGTGGAACCAGAACGACAAGCCCGGCTCCAGTGCCACCAGTGCATGGGGTGATGCCATACTCTGCAAGTAATTACGCACCACCACGCAACACCACGAGCAGCCATTAGCTGAGCGTTCACACGGGCCCGGCCCCGCACCCCTTCACAGGTGCGGGGCCGGGCCTTTTGCTGCGGACGTGCCCGCCTGCCCGGTCCCCACCTCCACCCGGCTCCCTGCCGGGGACTGGATCCTTGACGCACTTGTTGCACCGTTTTCGCAAAAGCAAGCGCTTTCCACTGCAACAACTGCGTCACAGACGGGATGGGCCGGGATTCGGTGCGGCGGCAGGGCACCCAAGGCGGGCCGTGCGCCGTCGCGCGTGGGATAAGTGGAAACACTTACGCAAGGGGGCAGTGGGAAAACATGTGGATGGTGCTGATGTGAGCCAGTTCACCGTTGCCTAGCGTAGTGGGTGGCAAGGGTGCGGCAGATCGCACCCCCGATACGAAAAGGATCGTGAATGTCAGAATTCGCAAAGCGGCGTGGCCGCATCTCCAAGGTCATGGCGACGCTAGCCGCCGGGGCCATGGTGGCAGGGATGGCGGGCGGGCTGAATACGCTCGGCGCCAACGCCGCCCCGGTAGGTGACACGGCGTCGGCCCCCCAGACCTCGACGGTCAACGGCTACCGCAACGTGGGCTACTTCGCCCAGTGGGGCGTCTATGGCCGTGCATTCCAGGCAAAGCAGCTTGATGTCTCGGGTGCCGCCAACAACCTCACCCACATCAACTACTCGTTTGGCAACATCAACAACCAGACACTGAAGTGCTTCATGGCCAACAAGGCCCAGGGCACCGGACCCAACGGCTCCGACGGCGCCGGCGATGCCTGGGCCGACTTCGGCATGGGCTACACCGCGGACAAGTCTGTCTCCGGCGTGGCCGACTCCTGGGACCAGCCGCTGGCCGGCTCGTTCAACCAGCTCAAGCAGCTCAAGGCCAAGCACCCGCAGCTGAAGGTCATGATCTCCCTCGGCGGATGGACCTGGTCCAAGAACTTCTCCGCCGCAGCAGCCACGAAGGAGTCCCGCGAGAAGCTGGTCTCCAGCTGCATCGACCTGTACATCAAGGGCAACCTGCCCGTGTTTGAAGGCCGTGGCGGCCCCGGTGCCGCTGCCGGCATCTTCGACGGCATCGACATTGACTGGGAATGGCCCGGATCGCCCAACGGTGAAGTTGGCAACATTGTTGATGAGGTCAACGACCGCGCCAACTTCAAGGCCCTGCTGGCGGAATTCCGCAAGCAGCTGGACGAGTACGGTGCCACGCAGGACCGCAAGTACATGCTCAGTGCCTTCATGCCGGCCAACATCGTTGACATCGAAGCCGGCGGCTGGAACGACCCCGAGAACTTCAAGTCGCTCGACTACGGCAACATTCAGGGCTATGACCTGCACGGCGCGTGGGACTCCACGCTCGCCGGCCACCAGGGCAACCTGTATGACGACCCCACAGACACGCGTGCCGCCCACCGCCAGTTCAGCGTTGACAAGGCCGTCAAGGCTTACACCAGCAACGGTGTAGACCCCAAGCAGCTCACCATCGGCCTGGCAGCCTACGGCCGCGGCTGGACGGGTGTCGCCTCTGAGAAGGCATGGAGTGCAGCAACCGACGGTGCTCCCGGCACCTGGGAGAAGGGCATCGAAGACTACACCCTGCTCAAGAACCGCGGCACCGACTACTACGATGCCACTCTTGGTGCTGCCTGGCGCTACGACGGCACGCAGTGGTGGAGCTACGACAACGCACAGACCACCAAGCAGAAGACCGACTACATTGTGGACAACGGCCTCGGTGGCGGCATGTGGTGGGAGCTTGACGGCGACAAGGAAGGCGAGCTGTCAGGAATCATGGCCACGGACTTCCGTGGAGCCAAGGCCGGCCCCATCTCCGAGCCTGCACCGCCTGTCACGGGCAACCCCGGTGACGGCGGCACGAACCCCACGGATCCCCCGGCTCCGGGCGAATGCAAGGCTGCTGCCTGGAACGCCACGAGCACGTACACGGCCGGCACGCTGGCTTCATACAACGGTGTTGAATACAAGGCCAAATGGTGGATCCAGGGCGCTGCCCCCGGAACCGACGCGGCCTGGGAAAAGGTAACGGACTGCGACGGCTCCACGACTCCGACGGAGCAGCCGACAGAGACCCCGACGGATGTCCCCACGGACACGCCCACGGATGTCCCCACGGACACTCCCACTGACACGCCGACGGATGTTCCCACTGTCACGCCCACTGAAAACCCCGGTGGCGACACCTGCGCCGCTGCCTGGGCGGCCACGGCAACCTATGTTGGCGGCGACACGGTCACCCTTGACGGTGTCAGCTACAAGGCCAAGTGGTGGAACCTGGGGGACAAGCCCGGTGCCTCCCAGTGGGGCCCCTGGGAAAACCTCGGAGCCTGCGCCTAGCCTGAACCCGGAGTGACGCCGGCCGCCCCGTCAAAAACCAGACCGTTCCTGGGCTGGACGGGCCGGCCGGGCTCCCCGTCGCCCAATGCTCCACCCTGATGAACGAAAGGGCTCCCTCTTCACGGACGGGGCCCTTTCTGCGCGCTCCACCCAGTCTGACCCCTATTGGCCTGCGGCCCTGGCCGGATCCGGCGCGGGACTGACAGCGGCGCTTAACGACAAAGACCCCCTCCCGAAGGAGGGGGTCTTTCACTTGGTCGGGGTGACAGGATTTGAACCTGCGGCCTCGTCGTCCCGAACGACGCGCGCTACCAAGCTGCGCCACACCCCGATCCGCTGCACTTCCCGCAACCAGTGAAGGTTTGGAAAAGCAACCTCTCAAGAATAGCGGAAGGGGGCCGAGAACACGAAATCGGCCGGCGCCATTGTTACCGCCGCCGCGAAATCAGCACATTCAGGCCCTGGCTGTCAGGGTCAGGACCACGGCTTCCGGACGGCAGGCGAAGCGGAAGGGGGCCATGCGGGAGGTGCCGATGCCCGCGGAGACGTTGACCGGCGTCGTGCTTCCCCCGGCGCTCCAGTCATGGAGTCCCTTGGCGCGCCAGGTGGGGAGGTCGCAATTGCTGACCAGGGCCCCGTAGCCGGGCATGCAGACCTGGCCGCCGTGAGTGTGGCCGGCCAGCAGGAGGTCGGCGCCGTCCTTGGTGAAGTGGTCCAGGACGCGCTGGTAGGGGGCGTGGATGACGGCGACCTTCAGGTGCGGGGCGGAATCCTGCCCGGCGGCACCGCGCGGCCAGCCGGCGTAGCGCTCGCGCTTCAGGTGGGGGTCGTCGACGCCGCTGAAGTCGAAGCGGATGCCCTTCATCGGGATGGACTGGGCGCGGTTGGTCAGGTTGACCCAGCCTCCGGCGCCAAACCCGCCAAACAGTGAGTCGGTGTCCAGCTCCACGGGCTTGTGCTTGCCGTCAGAGGGGCTCTGGGACGGCCCCGTGAAGTACGTGAACGGGTTCTTGAGCCTCGGGGCGTAATAGTCGTTGGAGCCGGGGACGAAAACGCCGGGGAACGCTAGGAGCGGCGTCAAGGCGTCCAGGAGCGGCGGGATGGCATCCTTGTGGCTCAGGTTGTCACCGGTGTTGACCACAAGGTCCGGTTTCAGCTCTGCCAGGCTGCGCAGCCAAGCAACTTTCTTGTGCTGCCCGGGGGAGAAGTGGATGTCGGAGAGGTGCAGGATGGTGAACGGGGCGGAGCCTGCCGGCAGGATGGCCAGGGACTCCTCCCTGATGCTGAACCAGTTTCGTTCAATCAAGGCACCGTAGGCCACGGCGCCGGCCCCTGCGGCAACGGCAAGCCCCGCCGCCGCACCCAGTTGGGAGATGCGGGACGGGGCAGTGCGCTTGGGTGTCATGGACGCTGCGCCTAGTCCTTCTTCTCGTCCTGGCCGGGCTTGTACGAGCCGTCGTCGCCGGTGGGCTTGTCCTGGCCGTCGTTCTTGTCCTTGCCCTTGTCCTTTGGGTCTTCCTTCGGCTTGATCGGTGCCGGCGGGTAGACCATGCTGGCCGGCGGCTGGTCGAAGGCGCCGACGTCGAACCAGCCCGCCATCGCGTTCATGTAGCCCTGCCACGTCTTGCCCGCATAGGTGGCGCCGTCGATGTAGTCGATGCGTTGGTTGGCGACCAGCAGGCCGTTGTTGGACCGGCTCTTTTCCTCCGGGCTGCCCAGCCAAGATGCGGTGGCCAGGCCGCGCGTGTAGCCGATGGTCCAGGTGTGCTCGGACTGGTTGGTCGTGCCTGTTTTGGCGGCAGCGGGGTAGGTCAGCGGAATCTGCCAACCGGAACCTTTAGTCAGCACCTGCTGCAGCACCGAGTTCACACCGGCAGCCACCTCGGGCTTGACTGTCTGGCTGCAATTGGCCGGGGGCACCGGGAGAGGCTCGCCCTTGGCATTGGTGATGGACAGCAGGGCGATGGGGTCGCAGTGGACGCCGCCTGCGGCAAAGGTGGAGAAGGCCGAAGCCATGATCAGAGGTGAAACCTCACCGGAACCCAGCAGCGATGAGACGTTGTCCAGGTTGTAGGGCTGGTTGGGGTCGCTTCCATTGTGGATGCCCGTGGCCGTCATCATCTTTTGGATGTTGCACAAGTCCAGCTTGGCGGCCGTGGCAAAGGTGGCCGTGTTCAGGGAGTTGTACAGGCCTTCACGGGCTGTGAAGCTCCTGTAGTAGCCGGGTTCGGCATTCTGCAGGTCACTGGCTCCCGGGTAGTTGTCGTCGTAGATGCCGCTGGACACGCCGCAGCTGTTCTGCCACGGGAAGCCCAGTGGGTACTTGCGCACCGATGCGTCGACGATGTCATCCGTGCGGTGGCCGGCATTGAGCCATTCGGCAAAGGTGAAGGGCTTGATCGTGGAGCCAACGTCGAAGCCGCCGGCGCCGCCCAGCGGGTTCCCGTTCTTGTCGAAACTGTCCACGTTGAAGTTGTAGTCGGAGGCGAACTGTCCCTCGGGGGCTGCGATCTTGGTGTTTTGTGCCATGGCCAGGATCTTGCCCGTGCCGGGCTGGACCGTGACGAGCGCCTGGCCCACCCGGTCCGGGTTGTTGGCCATGGGCGTGAAGTTCTCGAACTGGGCCTGGGCGGCGTCCTGCAGGCCCGGATCCAGGGTGGTGGTGATGGTCAGGCCGCCCTGTTCCAGCAGCTTGCGGCGGGCCTCCGGGCTGTCGCCGTAGGCGGCGTCGTTGACAATCACGTTGGTGACGTAGTCACAGAAGTATTCAGCCCTGGTGGCGGAAACACATCCGAGCTTGTTGGGCTGGATGTTCAGGTCCACGCCGGTGGCCACAGCCTCGTCGTGCTGCTTGGCATCGATCATGCCCTGGTCAAGCATGTGGTCGAGCACCAGGTTGCGGCGGGAGATGGCATTCTCCGGGTTGGCCACGGGATCGTAGTAGTTGGGGCTGTTGACCACGCCGGCCAGCAGGGCGGACTGCTGCAGGTTGAGGTCCGCGGCATGGGCGCCAAAGTAGAAGTTGGCGGCGGCTTCAACACCGTAGTTGTTGTTGGCGAACAGCACCAGGTTCAGGTAACCCTGGAGGATCTCGTCCTTGCTCATCTTCTTCTCGACAGAGATGGCGAGCTTGATCTCCCGGACCTTGTCTTCAATCTGCTTGTCGTTGCCCAGCTTGACCTTGTCATTTTCGCCGTTGGCAGCGTACGTCTGGATGATGACGTTGTTGACATACTGCTGGGTGATGGTCGAGGCGCCCTGGCGGGAGCCGCCCCCCGCCATGGACGCGACAGCACGCATCAGGCCCCGGGTGTCGATGCCGCCGTGCTCGTAGTAGCGGGCATCCTCCACCGCGACAATGGCGTTCTTCATGTGCTCGGAGATCTTGTCCAGCGGGACCTCGGTACGGTTCTGGTTGTAGAACGTGGCGATGAGGGAGCCGTCTGAGGCCAAAATCTTGGACGACAAGGCGGGTGTGCCAATTGTCATCTCATCCGGAATGTCGTCGAACATGGTGAGACCGGAGGTGGTCGCACCACCTGCGAGTGCCACTGCCGGAACCATCAGACCTGCCACGAGGACGCCGCAGACGGAGCTGATGCCCAGGAAGGCCACCAGTTTGCCCAGCGTTGTGGCGGTATCGAAAATGGGGTGTTTTTTTGCTGCCATTTTTCCAGTTTACCGGCAGGGGCTACGCTTTGACGTATGACCAAATGGGAGTACTCTACAATTCCGCTCATTATTCACAACACCAAGGCCATTCTCGACAGCTGGGGAGACGAAGGCTGGGAGCTGGTGCAGGTTGTTCCCGGACCCGACGGCCGCGGCCTGGTGGCCTACCTGAAGCGGGAGAAGGCGTAGCCATGACAACCGCGTCAAATCAAGGCACCTCGCGCATTGAAGCCCGTCTTGCCGAGCTCGGACTGGCCCTCCCGCCTGTCGCCGCACCCGTGGCCGCCTACGTGCCGGCCGTCATTTCCGGCAACCACGTCTACACCTCCGGTCAGCTGCCCTTTATTGACGGCAAACTCACAGCTACCGGCAAGGTTGGCGCCGAGATTTCAGCTGAGGACGCAAAATCCATGGCCGCGACCTCCGCAATCAACGCCATTGCCGCGCTCAAGAGCGTCATAGGAGACCTTGACCGCGTAACACGCATCGTCAAGGTGGTTGGATTTGTGGCCTCGGACCCCTCCTTCACCGGCCAGCCGGGCGTCATCAACGGCGCCTCCGAGCTCCTGGGTGAAGTATTTGGCGAGGCAGGCGTCCACGCACGCTCCGCCGTCGGGGTCTCTGTCCTGCCCCTGGACTCTCCCGTTGAGGTTGAGCTGGTTGCAGAATTCCAGTAACACCCCCACGGGGACGCGCCGCTTCCCGCTGAGCGCAGACCAGCAGGAAGCCGCGCAGGCGTGGCTGGAGTTCGGCGAACGCACGCCGAGCAAGCCGCGCCAGGCATCGTCGGTGGTGCTGTTGAAGGACAGCGCCGCCGGCCTGCAGACTTTTTTGACGTACCGGCCGGGCGAGTCTCCGCTGGGAACGGTTGCGTTTCCCGGCGGCACCATTGAGACCGCGGACGACGACGTCACGGACTGGGTGGGACCGGCCCCCTCAGTGTGGGCCAAGAGCCTGGGGACGGATGACATCGGCCTGGCCAGGCGCCATGTGGTGGCGGCCATCCGGGAACTGTTCGAGGAAACGGGCATCCTGCTGGCCGGCGCCGACGCGTCGTCGCTGGTGGAAAACAACACCGGCCCGGAATGGATGAGGATGCGCGAATCCATCGCCACCCAGGAGTCCACCTTTGCCGAGCTGCTGGAACGGTACAGCCTGGCGCTGCGCACCGACCTGCTCAAGCCGCTGAACCACTGGACCAGCCCGGACTTTGCCCACCGCCGCTTTGACACGCGGTACTTTGCCGCGGCGCGCCCCGTCAACCAGGAAGCGTCGCTGCTCAGCAGCAAGGGCGTGTGGGGCCGCTGGGCCAGCGCCGGGGACATTCTGGCGCAGCGCGCCACCACGGAACTGGGGGATGAGATCGGCCAGCCCAACACCTCCGGCCTGGTGCTGGGTGAGCTGGTGGTGCCGGGCGTGGAGATCATCCTGGAGAAGATCGCCGCCGCCCGCGGCTGCATTGCCTACCTGAACCACAAGCGTCCCATCAATGAGTACCGGCCCAAGCTGGTGGTGGGGGACGACGGCAGCTTCAGCCTCGAGGTGGCAACCGCGCCCGCCTCCGAAGGTGCGCCCTGCCGCGAGCGGTAGGTCCAGCGAAAGTACAAAAGATGCCGATGCTCCACTGGAGCATCGGCATCTTTTGTACTTTCGCTGCGCTGGGCCGCTGGTTCAGTGGCCGGTGGGGGCTAGCGGGAGCGCTGGCGCAGGCGGTTGACGTCCAGGATGACCACGGCGCGGGCTTCCAGGCGGAGCCATCCGCGCTGGACGAACTCGGCCAGGGCCTTGTTGACGGTTTCGCGTGAGGCGCCGACCAGCTGGGCCAGTTCCTCCTGCGTGAGCTCGTGGGCGACGAGGATGCCGTCGGTGGCGGGACGGCCGAAGCGGTCCGCAAGATCCAGGATGGCCTTGGCAACGCGGCCGGGAACGTCGGAGAAGACGAGGTCGGAGAGGTTGTCGTTGGTGCGGCGCAGGCGGCGGGCCAGGGCCTGCAGCAGCTGCATGGATACCTCGGGGCGGTTGCGCAGGAGCGAGTTCAGGGACTCGTTCTTCAGGCCGGCCAGGCGGGTCTCGGAGACAGCCGTGGCGGTGGTGCTGCGCGGTGCCGGGTCGAAGAGGGCCATCTCGCCGAAGAGCTCGCCCGGGCCGAGGATGGCGACGAGCGACTCGCGGCCGTCAGAAGAGGTGCGTCCCAGCTTCACCTTGCCGGAAACGATGAAGTAGAGCTGGTCGCCCTGGTCGCCCTCACGGAAGACCGAAGCTCCGCGGGAAAGATCGACCTCCGCCAGTTCGTCCGTCAACAGGCGGAATGCCTCATCGTCGAGCGTGGCGAAAAGTGGGGCCCGGCGTAGTACCTCGATGTCCATGAAAACTCCTTGCAGTATGTAGCTATTCAGTAATGACCTATTACTGATTGTTTCAGAACTTTTCCCTTTTTGTGACCAATTTGGCATTCCGGGCGTTCGTTGTCAGCATATTGGCAGATTCGGGGGCGGAAAAGCACAGCAGGCACCCGGGTTGCCCCGGTAACATGTGCATTTGGGTGCTGCCTGCGCCCGGCCTGCGTGGAACACCGCGCCGGCCACCATAAACGGCTGGAGCCGGAGAGGGGCATGGACCGCAGTGTTTGGTTTCTCCTGGCTCGATGTCCTGTTGGTCCTTTGGCTGCTTTGGCAGCTCATCTACGGCTTGAATGTAGGCCTCGTGGCGAGCCTTGGCGGGATCGCCGGTTTCGCGGCGGGCGCCGTGGCGGCCTTTTTCGCGGCGCCGTTTGTCAGCCAGTTCGCCCCGAGCCCCGGCTGGCGCACCGTCATGGTCATCGCCGCCACCATCGTGTTGATGGCCCTGGGCCACGCGATTGGCATGCGGCTGGGCAACCTGATTGGAGGCGGCGTCCGGTCGGGATCCATCAAGGCCGTCAACCGCATCCTCGGCGGGGCACTCAATGTTGTGGTGGGCGCACTTATCGTCTCCATGCTGGCTTTTGGCGTCTCGAACCTGGGCATCCCGGCTGTGTCGTCACAGCTGGGCAAGTCCCAAGTCCTTTCCGCCATCGACACCTGGACGCCGGATCCCGTCAAGGCAGGAGTTGCGCAGATCCGCTCGCTCGTGCTGGAGGAGGGCATCCCCGCGCTGCTGGACCCGTCCGGCCCCAACGTGGAGGTGGCGGCCCCCGATGCCGACACCAACACGGACGCCTGGAACACCGCAGCACGGTCCGTCATGAAAATTTCCGGCACCGCGTTCCAGTGCGGGCAGAACCAGACCGGCACCGGCTTTGTGGTCTCTCCGGGACGCGTGCTGACGAACGCCCACGTGGTGTCCGGCGTGACCGAGCCCGTGGTGCAGACCCAGCAGCAGGGCGCCCTGCCGGCCCGCGTGGTGTTCTTTGACCCGGTCAAGGACCTGGCCGTCCTCGCCGTCGACGGCCTCGACGCGGCGCCGCTGCCGTCGTCGGGAACCGTCCCGGCCAACACCCCGGCCGCCTTTGCCGGATACCCGCTGGGCGGCCCGCTGCAGGTGCGCCCCGCCGTCGTCCGCTCCTCCGGGCCCATGATGGTGCCGGACATTGCCGGGGGCACCCCGTCGCTGCTGGACGTCTACCAGCTGGCCGGGCAAGTACAGTCGGGCAACTCCGGCGGGCCGCTGCTGGACACTGCCGGCAACGTGGTGGGCGTGGTCTTTGCCAAGTCCACCAACACCGACAACGTGGGCTTTGCCCTCACCATGGAGGAGGCAGGCCCCGTGATCGCCGCAGCCCCGCACCTGGTCAGCGCCGTGGCTTCCGGTGTCTGCAAGGTGGGCTGACACTGCGCTGAACATGCGCCGGACCTAGTCCAGCATGTTGTCCAGGGCGCTGACTGCCAGCGCGTAGCCGTGCACGCCGGCCCCCACGATCACCGTGCTGCACACCGCCGACAGGTACGAGTGGTGCCGGAATTCCTCGCGCTGGTGGATGTTGGAAATGTGCACCTCCACCGCGGGCAGTTCGACGGCGGAAATTGCGTCGCGCAGCGCCACCGACGTGTGCGTGTACGCGCCGGCGTTGATGATGATGCCCACCGCCGTGCCGCGCGCCGCATGGATGGCATCGACCAGGGCGCCCTCATGGTTGGACTGCAGGCAGGTGGTGCTGAATCCCGCCGCCCCGGCCGCCGCTGTGGTGAGCTGTTCGACGTCGGACAGGGTGGCCGAGCCGTAAATCCCCGGCTCGCGGGTGCCCAGCAGGTTCAGGTTGGGCCCGTTGAGGACCAGCAGGGTGCCGCGGTTGGCTGGTGTGGAAGAAGTCATGGCTCAATAATGCCCTTAAACAATTCTGTGACGCAGTTGGTGGGGCGAAAACACCGAAAAATGGTGAAATCGGTCCATCAACTGCGTCACAGATAGTTGGGCCCACGCGCCCGAGGGGCCCCGACCGAGGAACGAGACCGGGGAGGGTGCGGGGACTACTTGCGCAGGGACTCCGCGATCTGGTTCATGACCGTGTTGTCGGCCAGGGTGGAGGAGTCGCCCACGGTGCGGCCTTCGGCTACGTCCTTGAGCAGCCGGCGCATGATCTTGCCGGAGCGGGTCTTGGGCAGCTCGGGGACCACCAGGATGGTCTTCGGCTTGGCGATCGGGCCGATCTCGTGGCCCACGTGGTTGCGCAGGGTGGTGACGATGTCGGCATCTTCCACGGCCGAGCCGCGCAGGATCACGAACGCCACAACGGCCTGGCCGGTGGTCTCGTCGGCAGCACCAACGACGGCGGCCTCGGCCACGGAGGGGTGGCTGACGAGCGCAGACTCGATCTCCGTGGTGGAGAGGCGGTGGCCGGAGACGTTCATGACGTCGTCCACGCGGCCCAGGAGCCAGACGTCGCCGTCCTCGTCCCATTTGGCGCCGTCGCCGGCAAAGTACATGTCGTCGAAGCGCGACCAGTAGGTGTCCTTGTAGCGCTCGTTGTCGCCCCAGATGCCGCGCAACATGGCAGGCCAGGGTTCGCGGATGACGAGGTAGCCTCCGTGGCCGTGCTGCACCGACTGGCCGAGCTCGTCCACCACGTCAACGGCGATGCCGGGCATGGGGACCTGGGCCGAGCCGGGCTTGGTGCTCGTGACGCCGGGCAGCGGGGCCACCATGATGGCGCCGGTTTCCGTCTGCCACCAGGTGTCGACGATGGGTGCCTTGTCTGAGCCGATGACGCGGCGGTACCACATCCACGCCTCGGGGTTGATGGGTTCGCCCACCGAGCCGAGCAGGCGGATGGAGGAGAGGTCGTACTTGGCGGGGATGTCCTCGCCCCACTTCATGAACGTGCGGATGGCCGTGGGGGCGGTGTAGAGGATGGAGACCTTGTACTTTTCCACGATCTCCCAGAAGCGGCCCTGGTGCGGGGAATCCGGGGTGCCCTCGTACATGACCTGGGTGGCGCCATTGATGAGCGGCGCATAGGTGACGTAGGAGTGGCCGGTGACCCATCCGACGTCGGCCGTGCACCAGAAAACATCCGTTTCCGGGTGCAGGTCAAACACGGCGCGGTGTGTGTAAGCGGTCTGGGTGAGGTAGCCGCCGGTGGTGTGCAGGATGCCCTTGGGCTTGCCCGTGGTGCCGGAGGTGTAGAGGATGAACAGCGGGTGTTCGGCGGCGTGGCCGACGGCGGTGTGCTCGGTGGATGCCGCACCGACGGTGTCGTCCCACCAGACGTCGCGGCCCTCGACCCAGTCCACGTCCTGGCCGTTGCGCTTGACCACAACGACGTTCTGCACTGAGTGCCCGGGTGCTGACAGGGCCTCGTCGACGGCGGGCTTGAGGGAGCTGGGCTTGCCACGGCGGAAGGTGCCGTCGGCGGTGATGACGAGCTTGGCCTCGGCGTCGTCGACGCGGGAGCGCAGGGCGTCGGCGGAGAAGCCGCCGAAGACGACGGAGTGGATGGCGCCGATGCGGGCGCAGGCGAGGAGCGTGATGACGGCCTCGGGGATCATGGGCAGGTAGACGGCGACGCGGTCGCCCTTGGCCAGTCCCAGGGTTTCAAAGGCGTTGGCGGCCTTCTTGACTTCTTCGGTAAGCTGCGCGTAGGTGTAGGTGCGGGTGTCGCCGGGCTCGCCCTCGAAGTGGATGGCGACGCGGTCGCCGTTGCCGGCCTCGACGTGGCGGTCCAGTGCGTTGTAGGCGGCGTTGATCTCGCCGTCCTCGAACCAGGTGGCGAAGGGCGGGTTGGACCAGTCAAGGGTCTTGGTGAAGGGCTTGGACCAGGTCAGCAGTTCGCGGGACTTTTCACCCCAGAATGCGGGACGGTCGGCGTTGGCCTTGGCGTATTCGTCGCCGTGGATGACCGCGTTTGCGGCAAATTCCACGCTTGGCGCGAACTGGCGGCTTTCCGTGAGCAGGTTCTCCAGTGCGTCGCCGGACTGGTCTGCTGCGGTTGTAACCTCAGACATCTAATATCCCTTCATTCCTTACTTTGCTGCCGCCCCGGACCCCGCCTGTGCAGCACAGCAACACGTCCATTTAGAGTGGTGGAGGTGCGTCGGCAGTGGATGCCAAGGACAACGTTGTTCCTGCGTTAACTGTAGCGCTTTTCACAGGTGGACGTGTTCGCCGTCACAGTGCTATGGGTTCAATGGTGCCGGATCTGCGGTGAAGTGCAGTCCGCGGGCGGTTCGCCGGTTGGCGGAGCTGTTGGCCGGGGTGGGGCACACGGCGCCGGGCGGGAGCCTGGTGGTTCGGGGGCCAGCAGGTACTGGCGCCGGCGGGCGGCTCCGCCACAGCTGGGTGCTGGGCCTGTGCCGGCTGGATGCACACACCCCGCAGCCCGCACGGGCGCGCAAAGTGGGCCGGGCGCCGTCGTTCCGGGAGCTGGACGGCGGCTGTGAATCAGCGCGCAATTAATGCCTAAACGCTGTGCCCCGCTAGTGTTGCCGCCCTGCTGTTACTAGGCTGGGGAACAATCGTGACTATGAGGAGTATGACCATGACGGAGCAACACACGCCAGCAACTCAGGGCACCGCAGATTCCGGCACCACCGGCGGCACTGCCGTGGCCGGCCCGCTCACCATCAGGGACCTTGCCGTTCTCGGTGCGGTGGCGATCATTTTCATCGGCTCGCTGATCCCGCTCGTGGTGACCGATGTGGGCAGCTTCAACTTGTGGAGCACCACGAACCTTTTCTACGTGGGCATTGGCATGGTCCTGCCGCTGGCCGTCGGCGCGCTCTTCCTGATCCGCCGCTTCAGCCCCGGCACCCGGCTGCGGCTCGGCTCGCTCTCCCTGGACCAGTTTGCGTCCGTGGTGGCCGTCTTCGCCGTGCTCTTCTTCTTCGCCGGCACCGCCACAAACTTCCGGATCGGGTACCTTGTGGGCCTGATCGGCGCCGTGGTGCTCATGGCATCCACCACGTGCGCCATGTGGATCCCCGTGCTGGCCGCCGACTTTGCCGGCCGCGCCGAGGTCCCCGCCCACGTGACCGCGCGCGACGCCGTTGCCCCGGCCGTGCACCCGGCCTCGCCGAAGCCCGTGGGTGCGAAGGCGCCGGCGGCCTCCGGGTCATCCGCTGCCGCAGCGTCCGGCTGGTCTGCTTCACGGCCCGGCGCCGCCGGCCACACGGCTGCCGGCCAGGTGTTCACCCCCGCCAAGGATGCCCGCACGGCAAGTGCCGGCTCCGATACCGGCGCGGCCGCCGTGTTTGGCGCGGCTGCCGGTGCATCCGCCGCGGCCCCGTCCGCCACCCCCGCTGCTTCCCCCGCCGCTGCAACCCCCGCCGCGTCCGCTGTCGCAACCCCGGCGCAGGGTGCGGGATCCGCCGTCGGAAGTTCAACGGCAGCGGCACCTGCGGCTGCCGAGGCCGGGACCACCGCACTGCCGCAGGCGGTCGACCCCGTCGAGGACCTGCCCACGTCGTTCAACCCGCAGCTGCCGGAACAGCCCGCCGAGGAGGCGCCTGCCAAGGCCAGCATTGCAGCGACGGTGGATCCCGCCGCCGCGCCTGCCGTCAGCGCGGAGCCGTTCTGGTTTGCCGTGGACCGGCCGCAAAACGTGATTGACGAGACCACCCGGCAGTTTGTGTTCAAGCTGGCGCCCGGCGCGTGGATCCTGGCCCTCGAGGACCGCGGAAACAGCTTCCTGGTCCAGGACAGCCACGGAAAGACCGGAGTGCTGCTGGACCTTGTGGGGATTGAGCGCGCCTCGGACAGCCAGTAAACATGGGCAAGTGGGATCAGGAAACCGCGCTGGGGCTCAAGCGCCGGGCCCGGAAAATCAACCGCGAGCTGGCGGAGCTGTATCCCTACGCTCATGCGGAGCTGGATTTCCGCAACCCCTTCGAACTGCTCGTGGCCACCGTCCTGTCCGCCCAGACCACCGACGTCCGGGTCAACGCCATCACCCCAGCCCTGTTTGCCCGCTTCCCCACGCCGCTCGCCATGGCACAGGCCCCCATCATGGAGGTGGAGGAGCTGATCCGGACCACGGGGTTTTTCCGGGCCAAGGCCGCCAACCTGCTGGCCCTGGCCAACCGCCTGGTGGATGAGTACGACGGCGTGGTCCCCGGTTCCGTGGAAGCCCTCGTCACGCTCCCGGGAGTTGGGCGGAAGACCGCGAACGTGGTGCTTGGGAACGCGTTTGGGGTCCCCGGCATCACGGTGGACACGCACTTCATCCGGCTGGCCCGGCGCTTTGGCTGGACGGATTCCATGGACCCGGTCCGGATCGAGTCCGACGTCGCCGCCTTGTTTGAGCGCAGGGACTGGACGATGGTCTCGCACCGCGTGGTGTTCCACGGCCGGAGGATATGCCATGCCAAGAAACCGGCGTGCGGGGTGTGCCCCATTGCGCACCTGTGCCCCGCCTATGGCGACGGCGAGGTGGACCCGGTGAAGGCTGCCAAGCTGCTCAAGTATGAGCTGGCTCCCGGGCAGGAGGAACTGCTGGCGAAAATGCTGGCGGATTCGGCGCAGGCGGCGCAGTACCGGCAGGAATCGCAGGCAGAGGACCGGAGGGAAGCAGCCGAGACGGGCCGGACCCTGCGTACGGGCACCGGCAAGTGAGTGCCTATGCCGACCTTGCCGCCCTGCCGCTAAAGGCCGCGCAGACGGCAGCGCTGCCGGAGGCCATGCGGCTGGGGAAGGCATCCCTGTGGCAGATGCCCATGGACGCCGCCACCACCCGCAAGGCCGCCGTGCTTATGCTTTTTGGCGCCCTGGACAATGTTCCGGCGGCCTCGCAAAAGCCGCTCGCCTCGGCCGACCTGGACGTGCTGCTCATTGAACGCGCGGCCACGCTGAACGACCACCCCGGCCAGGTGGCCTTCCCCGGAGGAAGTGTCGACCTGGACGATGCCGGGGTGGAGGCTGCCGCACTGCGGGAGGCCGAAGAGGAAACGGGCCTGGACCCGCTCGGCGTTGAAGTCCTGGGGGTGCTGCCCGAGGTGCCGCTGCCCGTCAGCAACTTCCAGGTCACGCCCGTGGTGGGCTGGTGGACGCGGCAGACGCCCGTGGACGTGGTGGACTACGGCGAATCCGCCCAGGTGTTCCGCGTTCCGGTCCGGGACCTGCTGGATCCGGAAAACCGCTGCATGGCCGTCATGCGCCGCGGCGGGCAGACGTACCGCGGCCCCGCGTTCGTGGTGGCCGGCACCGTGGTGTGGGGTTTCACGGCTGGCATCTTGAACTACGTCTTCGAGGAACTCGGCTGGGCTGTTCCCTGGGATGCGGCCCGGGAGATCCCGGCCCCGATCTAGGCCCGGGCGCCCCGGAAATTCCCTAGGGCCGGCGGTAGACCGTGACGCCCTCCTTGATGGTTTCCAGGACCCGGATGTCCTGGACCGTCCCCGCGGCACAGGTGAGGGGATCGGCGTCGAGCATGACAAGGTCAGCCAACATGCCCACCTTGAGCATGCCCTTGCGGTCCTCTTCAAAAAGCTGGTACGCCGGGCCCGAGGTGAGCGCCTGCAGAGCCTGGTATGCGCCGACGCGCTCGGCGGGGCCGAGGGTGTGGCCTGTCCGGGTGGTGCGGTTCATGGCCGTGGACACAATGAACATCGGGTCAAGTGCGGTTACGGGGAAGTCGCTGTGGTTGGACACCCGGAGCCCGGCCTCCAGTGCCGACTGCATGGGGCTGATGAACGCGGCCTTGGCCTCGCCCACGTTGGCGCGGTGGACGTCGCCCCAAAAGTACGTGTGGTTGGTGAAGTAGCTGGGCGTGATGCCCAGTCGAACGTAGGCCGGCAGGTGTTCCGGGCGTTGGAACTGCGAATGGATGGCGACGGTGCGGGCGTCGTCGGTGACCGTGGATCCGGCCTGTTCGACGGCGTCGATGAGGTTGTCGATTGCGCCGTCGCCGTTGACATGGGCATACAGCTGGACGCCGTGCGCCAGGGTGGTGGCGACAACCTCCGCGAAAACCTTGAACGGCATGGTGGGTTCCCCGCGCCAGCCGGGGTTCCCGTCCAGGTCGCCGGTCAGGTACGGCTCGCGCATGAAGGCAGTGCGGCCCTGCGGCGAGCCGTCCTGGAGAACCTTGAGCCCGGCAATCTTGAAGCCGTTGCGGTATTTGCCAGTGGGGTAGTGCGGATTGCCCAGCCACTGCGGGGCATCGACGAAGGAGCCCAGGGCGGCCACGTCCAGGTAGAGCAGTCCCGCATCGGCGGCCTGTTGGAAGAAGTCCAGATCGGTGACGCCGGAAAAGCCCTCGTGGGCGTGGGTGTAGCCGCGGGAGGCGTAGCCCTGCTGGACGGCATCGAGAAGTTCCAGCTTGTCCTGTGTGCCCAGGACCGGCAGCTTGGCTGCCACGAGCTCCAGGTAGGCCGTTTCCATGAGCAGGCCGGCCGGCTGTTGCGTCCCGGGCACGCGCGCAATGACGCCGCCGGCCGGGGTGGCGGTGGTTTCGTCAATGCCGGCCCAGGCCAGGGCGGCCGAATTCAGCACGATCCCGTGGCTGGAAACGTGGACCAGCATGACCCGCTGCTGCGGGAAGCGGGCGTCAAGGTCGGCCGCCGTGATGTGCCGGTTCTCGGCCAGGGCCTCCTGGTCATAGCCGTAGCCGGTGACCCACCCGTCCGGTCCCGTGCCCCGGCTGTCCCGGAAGGCTTCCAGAGTGTCCAGGACGGAGGCAATGTCGGTGCATGCACCCATGGGCGGCGGTCCCACATTGACCCGGTCCGCCAGGTCGAAGGCGGCGGCCAGGTGGCTGTGGGCGTCAACAAACCCCGGCAGCAAGGCGGCCCCGGCGAGGTCGCGGGCCTCGGCGGCGGGGAACAGCCGGAGAGCCTCCTCCCGGGCGCCCGCGAAGGCAATCCGGCCTCCGCTGGTGACGAGGCACTCCACGTGGCTGGGCTCCGGGCCGGCCATGGTCAGGATGGTGCCGTTGTAAAACAGCTGCTCCGCGTGCACTCCGCGCACTCCGCGTGGTTGTTTCGGTCGGTGTGCAGGCGCCGTGCCGGCCGGATTGTGCGTCGTCATGAGGGAGCCTTTCGGTGCCTTCCAATGGTCACGGGGTGCCGGGCGGGATCCGGCCCGTGCCCTACTTTGCGTCAGCGTAGCATTGCACGACGGTGACATTGACGGGAAACTCCAGCGGGATCCGGCCAAAGATCAGCTCGGTGGCGCGCCGCGACGATTCGTGCATGATCCGGGTGACCTCCTCAGCCTGTTCCAGGGGCGCGTGCACCATGACCTCGTCGTGCAGGAAGAGCACCATCTCGGCCCCCGCTGCCCGGCCGGCCCCGGCGGCAGGGGAGGGGCCCGGCAAGGCCCGCAGCCGGCGTCGTAATTCAGCCAGCCAGCACAGGGCCCATTCAGCGGCCGTCCCCTGCACCACAAAATTGCGTGTGAAACGGCCGCGGGACCGGGCGGCGGCTTCGGCGCGGCGCTGCTCATCGGCGGTGGTGCTGCGCTGCCCGGCCAGCCATTCGGGGGAGACGGGCGGGGTGCTGCGGCCCAGGTAGGTGCTGACCCGTTCGCCGCGTTCGCCGGCGCGGGCCGCCTCCTCCACATAGTTCAGTGCGCGCGGATACATGCGGGCCAGCTGAGGGACGAGCCGGCCGGACTCGCCCGTGGTGGCCCCGTAGATGGCGCCGAGGAGGGCGATTTTTGCCATGCTGCGGTCGCCGCCGAAACCCTGGGCGGCGATGCCGGCGTAAAGGTCCTTGTTGTGCCCGGCACCGTCCTGGCCGGCGGCGGCCATGGCGGAATCCTGGGCCAGCGCGGCAAGGACGCGGGGCTCCAGCTGGGCGGCGTCGGCAACGACAAACGTGTAGCCGGGGTCGGCGACGGCGGCTCCGCGGATCTGGGCGGGGATCTGCATGGCGCCGCCGCCCTTTGACGCCCAGCGGCCCGAGACGACCCCGCCCACGACGTATTCGGCATGGAAGCGGTCATCATGGACCCACTGCTCCAGCCAGTTCCAGCCGTTGGTGGTGAACAGGCGGCTCAGCTTCCGGTAGGCCAGCAGGGGCTCGATGGCGGGGTGCTTGAACTCCATGAGTTCCCAGCTGCGTGTGGACTTGGCATCGATCCCGGCCCGGTGCAGCGCCTTGATGAGGTCCTGCGGGGAATCGGGGTTCAGCGACGGGGCGTTGAGGGCAGCCCGCAATTCCACGGCCATGGCCTCGAGTTTGTCGGGGCGGGTGTGGCCGGCAGGTTCGGGGCCGAGCAAATCCTGGAGCAGCCGCCGGTGCAGCTGTTCCCGCCACGGGATGCCCGCATGCTGCATCTCCGCGGCGACAAGTGCACCGGCCGATTCGGCAATGAGCAGCAGCGTGAGCCGGGACGGGTGCGTGGCGGAATTGACGGCCAACTTTTGCGCCGACAGTTCCCGGAACACGCTGTCCAGCCCCCATGCCTGTGGTGCGTTGGCGGCGGCGGGGGCGTCAAAGAGGCTGTCCTGGCCGGTGGGGGCCGAGGCGGCGATCGGGGCCATGGTTTCCGGCGGCAGCGGTGTGGCCTGCCCGGCATAGCCGGTGGCGGCGGCGAATTCGGAGAACAGCAGGAGGTTTTGGCACAGGGCGAGGTCGTGGCATTTCTCCACCCGGACCGAGCCCTCGAGCAGTTGCGGGTACCAGTTGCCGGCACGGTCCCACACCCAGCGCGGGCGGTGCGCGTCCTCCAGCTCCCGCACCGTCTGCGGCAGCTGCGCGCGCGATACTGTCCGGGCCGCCGAGGCCGGCGTGCCGTCGTCGTTGCGCAGCTGGACCGCGGCGGTGGTGCTGTCGGGGCCGGCGGCCAGCAATGCGTACATAAGTTCTATTGTCCACCGACGGGGCGTTAATTCCTCCACAGCCGCCGCTGCCGGCCAAGTTGTCCACTTTTCGGCAAGGGGCTGTGGCAATGCGCCGGCGCCGGGTCCAGTGTTGCTTCATGAGAACTCGCATGCGGCACCCGCAAACCTCGGAGCCCGGGGCATGGCTGCCCCGCCGTGACATCACGGTCCTGCTGTTGTCCGATGCGGCCGAGCTGCAAGGTGCGGTGGGGCGCGTGTGTGCGGCAGCCGCCGTCGAACTGGTCATTGCAGGGAGCCTGGAGCAGATGGCGGGGCGTTGGGGTGATGTGGCCGCCGTCCTGGTGGATGCCGGTGCCGGATCCCCGCAGTTGGAGCTGACCGGCTGGAAGGGGCCGACTGTGGTGGTGGGTTTCGCGCAGGACGGTTCACGGGTGTGGCAACGGGCGGAACAGCAGCGGGCCGACAGGGTCGCCGTGCTGCCGGATTCGGCCCCCTGGCTGGCGAATTACCTGGGACGGCTTCGCAACTCCAGCCCGGGCGCCGCGGTGGTGGGCGTCATGGGCGCCAGCGGCGGCGCGGGTGCCTCAACACTTGCGGTGCTGCTGGCGGCCGAGGCGGCGGCGCGCGGCACCCGGACACTGCTGGTGGACGGTGACCAGTGGGGCGGCGGGCTCAACGCGGCGCTGTCGGCGCAGCACCTGCCGGGGCTGCGCTGGCCTGACCTGCTGCGGGCGTCGGGCGCCATCAACCCGGAACAGCTGGCCGCGTCGCTGCCCCAGCTGGGCGCCCTGGCAATGCTTTCCTGGAACTCCGCGCCACAACCCGACGTGCCCGCACAGACGCCCGCGGCCGTGGGTGAGGTGCTGCGGGCGGCCCGGGCCGCGTACGGGCTCGTGGTGGTGGACCTTGCATGCAATCCGTCGGCCGTGGCGGCGCTCGCGGCGCACTGCCAGGGCCTGGCCCTGGTAGTTCCTGCACGAGCCCGTGCGGCCGCCGCGGCCCTGGCCCTCGTCCCGGCGCTGCCGCCCATGCCGCTCGCCGCCGTGGTGCGCGGACCCCTCGGCGAAGGGCTCGACGCCGCGATGGTCGCCGACGCCGTCGAGCTTGCCCTGGCAGGCCAGTTCCCGCAGCTGCGCGGCGTGGCCCGGGCACTGGAGGCGCAGCGGCCGGCTGACCTGTTGCGACGGCGGGCGGTGCGGACACTGCTTTCCGGCCTTCTGCAGTGGGTCGCCGGGGAGCCTGCTGCCGGCGCACCCGGTGCCGCCAGCCCTGCCGCCCGCCACGGGAGGCGGCGGCCATGAGCGCCCAGCCGCTCCCGGGCACCCCGGACGGGTGGGACGGCATTGATGCACAGCTGCTGGATGAGGTGCGGCGCAGCGTGCTGGCCCAGAACGGGCCGGTCACTGACCTTCAGGTGGCTGCCGCCGTGCGGGAAAGTGGCCGGCTGCTGGGAACGGCAGGATCGCTCGTGGCGATGGAGCGGATCTCGGCGGAACTGAACGGGCTGGGCCCGTTGCAGGGGCTCGTCAAGGATCCGGCAGTCACGGACATCTTCGTCAACGCCCCGGACTCTGTGTGGCAGGACCGGGGCGGTGGGCCGGAACGCGTGGCGGTGCGCTTCGCCGGTGAAGCTGAACTGCGGGCGCTCGCCGTCAGGCTGGTTGCCAGCGGCGGGCGCCGGCTGGATGACAGCAGCCCCTGCGTCGACGTCAAGATCCACGGCGGATACCGGGTCCATGCGGTCCTGCCGCCCATTTCCTCGGCCGGGACGCTGCTGTCCATCCGCATCAAGCGCAGGACGTCGCTGTCCCTGGCGGACATGGTGGCCGACGGCAGCCTGGACCGGCAGATGGCCCGCGTGCTGGCAGCGATCATTGCGGGGCGGCTGAACTTCCTCATCAGCGGAGCCACGGGGGCCGGAAAAACCACACTGCTCTCCACCCTGCTTGCGCTGTGCCCGGCAACGGAACGGCTGGTGCTCATCGAGGACGCCGCCGAACTGGAGCCGGTCCATCCGCACGTTGTCACCTTGGAGGCGCGGCATGAGAATGCGGAAGGTGCAGGAACCGTCGAGCTGGCAGAGCTGGTCCGGCAGGCACTGCGCATGAATCCGGGCAGGCTGATCGTGGGGGAGTGCCGGGGCAGTGAGGTCAGGGAACTGCTCATGGCCATGAACACCGGCCACAGCGGAGGCGGCGGAACCATCCACGCCAACGGTACCCACGACGTTCCGGCCCGGCTGGCAGCCCTCGGCGCGCTGGCCGGCATGGGGCCGGAAGCTGTCTTCCTGCAGGGGGCCAGCGCACTGGATGTCGTCATCCACCTGGCCAGGGTCGGCGGCCGGCGAACAGTTGCCGAGATTGCCGTGGTGGGGCTGCGCGACGGCCGGCTCGTGGCAACCCCGGCACTGACCTTGTGCGGGCCGGCAGGTTCGCCCCTTGGGGACGACGGCGGGCCGTTGCCCGGTGGGGAAGGGACCGGAGGCGGTGTCCAATCCGGTCCGGGCTGGCAGTTGCTGGCGGCCCGGCTGGGCATGGACACTGCGTCCCTGGCTGGTGTTCGTGGCGGCATCGTGGACCGGCCATGAGCGCGGTGCTGGTGCTGTTCCTCTCCGCAGGTGCCTGCATCCTCATCGGCAGCCGTGGCCGGCGGTGGTGGGTTCCGGTGCATCGAAGACTATTCGGGCTGCGTGACACGTCCCGCAGGCAGATGGCACCGACAAGCGAGGAACAGCCGCGGCTGGTGCGGCAACTGGCGTCCCTGCTGTCCGCAGGCCGGACGGGGCCTGCCCTGTGGCAGGCCATGGTCCATGTGCTGGCCATGGAACTCAACCGGACAGCACCGCCTGGCGGGGTGCCGTTGTCCACCAGGACGTCGGCGCAGCTTCAGCGGTGGGATGTGCCCGGCAGTCCTCCCGGCGCCGCCGCCACAATGCTGCGGCACGGCATGCTGGCAACCGTTCATCCGCAACACCCGCCCGGCGCACGCCGTGACGGACGGGGTGCAGGCCGGGACGGCACCGATGCCACCCTCATCCTGGTGATCGCCGTGCAGCGGGCCAGCGAGCTGGGCTTGCCCACGGCCACAGCCATACGCACCACCTGCCGGGAGACGTCCGGCGGGAGCCGGCTGAAAAGGGCCGCGCCGGACCAAGGGGCGCTCAGCCTGGACCAACGACGCCTGTGGCTGGACATTGCCGCATGCTTTGAAGTGTGCGAAGCCAGCGGTGCCCCGGTTGCCGCCGTCCTGGAACGGCTGGCGGGCACGCTCGAAGCAGAACAGGATGCCGCAGCCCAACGTGAAACTGCGCTCGCAGGACCCCGCGCCACTGTCCGGCTGCTGACCTGGCTGCCGCTGGTCGGGCTGGGCCTGGGCATGCTCATGGGTGTGGACCCCCTCGGGGTCCTTTTTGGCAGCCCCGTTGGCTGGTCCGTGCTGGCGGTCGGGGCGGTCTTTGCCGTCGCGGGACGGACGTGGTCGGCGCGGATGATTGCCCGCGCAGCCGGTCCATCCGTGCTCCAGGATGTGAATTAGCCGTGGGCGCCTTGCTGGTCTTTTCACTGGCTGCCCTGGCCGCGGCGCTGTTGTGGGGCCGGTCCCCGGCCCGCCGGCTGCCCCAGGCATGCCGGCCCGAGCCGGCGCCGGGAATGTCCAGCGGGGTGGCCTCAGTCCCCCTGCTGCTGGAGCTTTTGGGGACGGCGCTGGACTCAGGACTGAGCATCCAGGGTGCGCTGCAAGTGGTGGCCGGTGTCGCCGGGAACCGATTGCGCAAGAGCCTGCTGCAGGTGGTCGCAGGACTCAACATTGGTGCATCGTGGGAGGACTCGTGGGCAGGCTCCCTCGTGGACACGGACATGGTGCAGATCCACGACGCCCTCAGCTTTGGCGCCCTGACAGGGGCGTCAGCGGCGCCGCTGCTCTATGCCCAGGCCCAGCACTACCGGACGGCCGCCTCCCGGAGCGCCCAGAAGCGGGCGGCCGCGCTGGGCGTGAAACTGGTGATGCCGTTGGGGCTCTGCTCCCTGCCGGCGTTCATCGCGGTGGGTGTCGTACCAGTGGTGATGGCCATGATTCCGTCGATGTAGCCTAATCCATTCATCCACAGGCACACCAGGGGGCCGATTCATCCACCTATTGGAAATTGGGGGTTTCCTGCCCCTCCCCGCCGGCGGAGAGTGAATGGACCAGGCCTGCGGCAGCAGCTGGCGGGCACCGATTAATTGATCCAAGGAGTTGGCATGAGCAGCATTGAAGCAGCCGGGGGCAGCGCTCCCGGCATGGCACGGGACAGGGTGGAACAGAACATCAGCGAGATCTTCCCCGGGGCGAGCCTGCAGGCCCCCGTGGAGAATCCGCCGTTCGCAGCCGGCGCATCGGACGCCAGCGGGGCACGGGGCCAGGGCTGGGCCCAGGCCGGCATGGAGGCGGGTATGGCCACGGCAGAATACGCGATCGCCACCTTGGCGGCCGTGGGCTTTGCCGGGCTGTTGGTGGTGATCCTCAAAAGCGACGAGGTTCGCGGCTTCCTGATGAACATCATCCGCACGGCGTTGAGCTTTTAGCGCCTGGACGCGGCACGGGAGGCAGGCATCATGGGAACCATCAACGAACGGCGCCGCATGCGGGGTTCGGTGACGGCCGAGCTGGCCGTGGTACTGCCTGCCGTTACGGCGTTGCTGGCCATCCTGCTGCTTGCCGTGTCGGCGGGCCTGCTCCAGCTGCGGCTGGAGGAGGGGGCCCGGGCCGGTGCAAGGGCACTGGCCCGGGGCGACTCGTCGGAACAGGTCATGGAAATTGTTCAGAGGGTCTCAGGGACTGCGGTCACGGTCTCTGTCGGCGCCGCTGCGGAGTACGCCACTGTCACGGTGGAAGGCCGTGTGGGCGGGGCCCTGTCGGGATTGGTGCCGTGGAAGCAGGCAGCCCAGGCGAGCGCCAAGATGGAGCGCAACCAGGGGCAGGGGTGGCCGGGGATAGCCACACCACCACCGGCGGTGGCCCATGAGGCGGGGAAGGCGGAGGTGGCCCATGTTAATAAAGGATGAGCGGGGCTCGGGTACCGTCCTCAGCGCGGGTCTGGCGCTGGCCATGCTGCTGCTCATGGTTTTCGTCGTGGCGCTGGGCCAGGCCGCCGTGGCAGCTTCCAAGGCAGCGACGGCAGCGGACCTGGCCGCACTCGCTGCCGCTGACACTTACCGGGGCCTGATGGCAGGGGATCCCTGCCAGGCCGCGGGGGAAACCGCCCAGCAGCATGGGGCAGCACTCGTTGCCTGCACCCTCAACGCCGACATGTCCGCCACCGTGGAGGTATCCGTTGCGACCACGCTGCCCTGGCTGGCGCACGGCCGGGCACGGGCCGGACCTCCACCGGCGGACGTGCTGCCCGGGCAGCCCTGAACCGGGAAGCCTGAACGGCGCGGCCGGCGGCGTCAGGCCAGGCGGGAGTGCCTGAGCAGGACCTTCAGCAGCAGCACGGCACCGTCCTTGTCAAGGGGGTTGTTCTTGTTGCCGCACTTGGGGGATTGCACACAGGACGGGCAGCCGCCCTTGCATTCGCAGGACTGGATGGCCTCCAGTGTTGCCTTGAGCCACACACGGGCCATGTCGAATCCCCGCTCCGCGAATCCCGCCCCGCCGGGGTGGCCGTCATAAACAAATATGGTGGGCTGGCCTGTGTCGGCATGGATGGCCGTGGACACCCCGCCCACGTCCCACCGGTCGCTCGAGGCCACCAGCGGAAGGAGCCCGATCGCGGCATGTTCGGCGGCGTGGAGGGCCCCGGGAAACTGAGGCTCGACGAGCCCCCCGGCCAGCAGTGTTGCGTTGTCCAGCGTGAACCAGACTGCCTTGGTGAACAAGTCGCGGGCCTCGAGCTCCAGGGGTTCCTCACCGAGAACTTCGTTGGAGATGAGGGCCTTGCGTTGAAAGGAGACCACTTGTGTACGAACCTGGACGGGGCCGAAATGCATTTCCACGGGACCCCACTGCTCGTGCCGGAGCGATTCCAGCACCTCGATCTGGGTGACGTCCCGGGCCGTTGTGTAAAAATCCGGTGTTCCCCGGCGCACCAGCGCGCAGTGCTCGGCCTCATTCAGTTCAAGAACCACATAGCTGGTGCCCTGGTGGACGTACACCGCGCCGGTGTGTGCCTGGTAGTGGGACTGTGGGGATCCCATCGTGCCCAGGAGGGCGCCAGTGTCGGCCTCGATGATGTTGATCGGACCGCCGCCGTCCTCGCGCAGGTTCACCATGGCGGCGGCGCTTTGGGGGTGGGTCCAAAACCAGCCGGCGGGCCGCTTTCGCAGGTAGCCCTGGGCGACCAGCTGGTCCAGGAGCGCCGGGGTGCTTTCATCAAAGATCGCCAGGTCCTGGTGCGTGATGGGGAGTTCGGCGGCAGCTGCACAAAGGTGCGGGCCCAGGACGTAGGGGTTGGCCGGGTCAAACACCGTGGCCTCTACGGCGAGGTCAAAAATGGCATCGGGGTGGTGGACCAGGAAGGTGTCCAGGGGATCGTCGCTGGCCACAAAGGCAGCCAGTGCGTCTTGTCCGGCACGGCCCGCCCTGCCGATTTGCTGGAAGAAGGAGGCCCGAGTGCCGGGCCAGCCGGCCACCAACACCGCGTCGAGTCCGGAAATGTCGATGCCCAGCTCCAGGGCGGAGGTGCTGGATACCCCCAGCAGCTGGCCGGATCGCAGCGCCTTTTCCAGCTCCCGGCGTTCCTCTGGCAGGTAGCCGGAGCGATAGGCAGCCACCCGGGGCGGAAGGCTCGGATCGACGTCCTCAAGCAACCGCTTCGTGACGGTGGAAATGGTCTCTGCCCCTCGCCGGGACTTGATGAAGGCGATGGTGCGGACGTGGGAGGACACCAGGTTGGCCATGAGGTCGGAGGTTTCGGCAATCGCGGTCCTGCGGGTCTTGGCCCCGTTTTCGCCCTGGAACTCGGTCAGTTCCGGCTCCCACAGGGCAACCGTTGTGGCACCGTGCGGGGAGAAATCCTCCGTAACCGTGGTGACCGGGGCGCCCACCAAACGGGCGAACGAACTGCCCGGATCCGACGAGGTGGCGGAGGCGCCGATGAACACGGGATTGGAGCCGTAGTGCGCACATATCCGCCGCAGCCGGCGCAACAGCACCGCCACGTGCGAACCGAATACGCCCCTGTAGCTGTGGGCCTCATCGATGATGACGTAGCGCAACCGCCGGAAGAACCGGGCCCACCAGGTGTGGTTGGGCAGCACGCCAAAATGCAGCATGTCCGGATTGCACAGGATGAAATTGCTGTGGTCGCGGATCCAGCGCCTGTCGCCCGGTGCGGTGTCGCCGTCATAGGTGGCAGCCCGCAGGGTGGACAGGTGCAGGGAGAGCAGGGCCGCGAGCTGATCGGCGGCAAGCGCCTTGGTCGGGGCCAGGTACAGGGCCACCGCTCCGTCGTCTTCCAGCCTGCCCGGATTCGCGGCGAGTTCCAGGGCTGCACGGTGGACGGCGTCCAGGGCCGGCAGCTGGTAGGCCAGCGACTTTCCAGAAGCCGTTCCCGTGGCAATGATGGTGTGCTCACCCTTGTGCGCGGCGTTGGCTCCGGCAACTTGGTGGCGCCACGGTTCGGCGATGCCGAGGTTGGCATAGGAGGTGACCAGGTCCGGGTGGGCCCAATCGGGCCACGGCTCCGTCACCTCCCGCCGCGCGGGGATCCGCCGGACATGCTGCAGCTGCGGGGGGCTCCCGCCTCCACCCAGCAGCGAGATCAGCGAATCATTGGTAGGCACCCCATCATTGTGCCACCGCACGCCCGTGGCGGCAGCCGGGACCGGCACCCGGGCGCCGAGCAATGAAAAGGCCTGGACCGCCGTCGCCCGCGCCCACTGGTTCCGGCTAGAGCCGGGCCAGCTCCGCCAGGCGCTCCCTCGGGACGAGTTCCGTCATGGGGCTGAGACTGCGCCACCCCAACTTGTGGTAGAGCCGCTGGCCGCCGGTGCTTGCCAGCACCAGGCCCGTGGTGACGGGGTATTCGAGCGCCCGCGCCGTCAGGGACTTCATCATCATCATGCCCAACCCCTGGCGGCGGTGCCCGGGGTGCGTCTCCAGCCCGTCAAAGACAGCATGTTCGCCCTGGATGGCAACGCTGCCGCGGGCCAGGATGGCATCGCCGCGCAGGATCGCTCCGGTGAGCCTGGCCTGGCACACGGATGCGCTGCTCCGGGAACCAAGATGCTTCACCACCAGGCGCAGATCGGGATCAACCAGGAAGGGGTCCTCGTTGTCCTGGGTTTCCATGGCGCACACCATCAGGTGTTCCGAGGTGGAGACCATGCCCATGCCGGCGGCGTGTGCCCACTTCACGTATTCGTGGATGTTGGGGCCAATGATGGACAGGGAGCGGTGGGCTGAGCCGGTCACCTCGGCTGCAAGGACGGCGAAGGCCTCCCGCGCGGGATCTGCACAGACGTACTCCCAACCACCGTCGAGGTCGGGATGCTTCGCGGCCAGGTAGCCTGGCCCCGTGCGAACCTGAAAGCCGCGTATGGCACTCCAGCCGGCAACCCACGCGGCGGTGTGCTCCTCAAGTTCCATGGAACCAAACCTCATGTCTACAGCCTATGCGGGAATGACCCGATGATGCCCACCGGCTGCAATTTGGCGCCGCACCGTAGGCTTTAAGACGTGGCTTTGAACAAAATTGTGCTCTTTTACGGCTTTACCCCCCTTGTCGATCCGGAAGCGATCAAGCTCTGGCAGCGTGCCCTGTGCGAGAAACTGAACCTCAAGGGACGCATCATCATCTCCAAGGACGGCATCAACGCCACCGTCGGCGGGGACATCAAGGACGTCAAGCAATACCTGAAGACCACCCGCGAATACCCCGGCTTCAAAAACATGGACATCAAGTGGTCCGACGGAACAGGCGACGACTTCCCCCGGTTGAGCGTGAAAGCCCGCGATGAGATCGTCAGCTTCGGCGCCCCCGGCGAGCTCAAGGTCGATGAAAACGGGGTTGTCGGAGGCGGCACGCACCTCAAGCCGGAGGAACTCCACGAGCTCGTGGCCGAGAAGGAATCCAAAGGCGAGGAAGTCGTCTTCTTCGACGGCCGCAACGCCTTCGAGGCCCAGATCGGCAAATTCAAGAACGCCATCGTCCCCGACGTCGACACCACCCACGACTTCATCAAGGAACTGGACTCCGGCAAGTACGACGACCTCAAGGACAAGCCCGTCGTCACCTACTGCACCGGCGGAATCCGCTGCGAGGTCCTGAGTTCCCTCATGGTCAACCGCGGATTCAAGGAGGTCTACCAGATGGACGGCGGCATCGTCCGCTACGGCGAGACCTTCAAGGACAAGGGGCTCTGGGAAGGCTCCCTCTACGTCTTCGACAAGCGCATGCACATGGAATTCAGCGACGAGGCCAAGGAAATCGGCCACTGCATCCGCTGCAGCAGCCCCAGCAACAAGTTCGAAAACTGCTCCAACCCGAGCTGCCGCAACCTGAACCTCTACTGCGCCGACTGCGCCAGCGCACCGGAAACCCTGCAGTGCCCGCAGGGCTGCACCGACTGATCCCCACTTCCTCCCGCGCTTCCCTTGACGCGCGACGGCGGCACGCACCTGCTGCGCCAGGCCCGCCCATGCGCGGCCCCGGACTCGCTAGGCTTGTCCAATGACTGATTTCGCCTCCGTGCCCGGTGCCCCGCGCAGCGACAACCTTCCCCTGCTCTCGGCCCTTGCGGCCGACCTCGCCGCCGCCAACTTCACGGTCGACGGCGTGGCGGAGCTTCTCGGGGACGACGCCAACCATGCGCTGGGCCGGGACCAGACGGTGCCGGCGGCCCTGCTGCTGCGCGGCAACAACGACCAGCTCGCCACCGTGGTCAAACTGTGGCTGCTGGCCCAGGACGTGCCGGCCGGGGACCTGGCCCGGGCGCTCCCCGGAACCGGGCTCAAGGCACTCACGGACCTGGGCCTCATTGAGCCCGCACCCACCAACTCTCCCGGCCCCACCGCGGAGGCGGACCGGCCTGCAGAGGTGCGTGCCGCCGTCGACCTCCGCCCCTACGGCTGGCCCGCGGCGAACGAACAGGAACAGGACACCAACCTGTGGGTGGCCAGCGACCTCGGCGCCCACCAGCGTCCCGGCGTGCTGCGCAAGGACCACGTTCTGGGCATTGGCCAGGCATCGCTCACCCTCGCCCAGGGCACCGTCCGCCAGCCCGTTGGCAGGGCGCTGGACCTGGGCACCGGCTGCGGCATCCAGCTTTTCCACCTGCTGCACCACGCCGAAACCGTGGTTGCGACCGACATTTCGGAGCGGGCCCTGGCGTTCACCCGATTCAACCTCGCCCTGAACGCACCCGCGCTCCGGCTCGAAGCGGCGGATCTGGACCCCGCCAACCCTGGTGCCCGCGTTTCCCTGCGACTGGGCAGCCTGCTCGAGCCTGTTGCGGACGAGCGCTTCGACCTGGTGGTCTCCAACCCGCCGTTCGTCATCACGCCCCGCCACCGTGGCGAGCAGAGCGCGGACCAGTTCACGTACCGCGACGGCGGCCTGGCCGGCGACGCCATCGTGGAGCAGCTGGTCCGTGGGCTTCCCGGTGTGCTGAACCCGGGCGGCATCGCGCAGATGCTGGGGAATTGGGAGGTCACCCGCACTGAAACGTCCGACGGCGGCACCCACGCCGAGTGGCATGCCCGCCCCTCGCAGTGGCTGGCTCCGGGATCAGAAGCTTGGTTCATTCAGCGCGAGCAGGTTTCCCCGGGCGGCTACGCCGAGACGTGGCTGCAGGACGCCTCGCAGGGCCGGGATTCCGATGCCTACGCCAGCGCCTACGAGGACTACCTGCTGGACTTTGCCTCCCGCGGCGTCGGCGGCATCGGTTTCGGCTACATCTTGCTGCGCCGCCCGGCTGAGGGCGAAACTGCCAGTGACCCGCGCTTCGAGGAAATCCTCTACCCGATCGAGCAGCCCGTGGGCCCGCACCTGGCCGACGCCCTCGACCGCGCCCAATGGCTCAAGGCGCACCCCGACCTCACCTTTGAATACCTGCTGACGGCCACCGACGTCACCGAGGAACGCCACCAAAAACCGGGGGCTGAACACCCCGGCGTCATCCTGCTGCGCCAGGGAGCCGGGCTGCGACGCACCAATTTGATGAGCACCGAGCTGGCCGGTTTTGTGTCCGCGTGCGACGGCGACCTGACCGCCGGACAGATCATCGGCGCCCTGGCGGCGCTGCTGGAAAGGGACGACCCCGAATTCGCCGCCGACCTCGCCCGGGATGTCCGCAACCTCGTCCGCGACGGATTCCTGCTTCCCAGCGAGTGATGCGGCGTTCCCCGAAATCGGGACTTATCTGATGCCGCGTCGGGGAAAAACGCGGCATATGTGATGCGGGGTCCGGTGGGGGAGCGGCGGGTGCGGCTGTCGGGCCGGCGCTTCCATGTGTTGCACGTGACATATAGGCACGGGGCGGGCTCCCTGCGGGAAATCCTGCAGGGCTGCACCGGGCTGGGATTCCAGATTCTGGGATTCACCACGGGGGCTCCGGAGCACGGCGGCAGCGGTGTCATGGACCGGGTGCTGAACGCCGGGACCGCGCAAACAAGCGGGAATCTGGTGGAAGTGGAGCTGGAAATTGAGGGGCGCGGCTCCCGCCACGTCCTCCTCGACGCACTGTCCGGGCGGCCCGCCGTCCAGGCAGCTTCCTTCGGCGGCGAGAACGAATGACAGGCCGGGAGCCGCCCCTGAAAGCAGTGATTTTTGGGGCGGAGTTTCACAGGCAATGCGCGTTCGCGGTAAAAATATGGTGAACTAGGCTCTTGGGGACGCCGTTCGTCCACCTTTCATTCCCCGTAGGAGTACCGTGCCCAGCAAGGCAGCAGCCAGCAAGCCAAAGACCGGCAAAAAGCTCGTAATCGTAGAGTCCCCTGCCAAGAGCAAGACCATCGCCAAGTACCTGGGCGAAGGTTTCGTCGTGGAGGCCTCGATCGGTCACATCCGTGACCTGCCGCAGCCCTCCGAGCTGCCCGCCGAGCTGAAAAAGTCCTCGATCGGCAAGTTCGCCGTGGACCTGGACAACAACTTCAAGCCGTACTACGTGGTTTCCCCGGACAAGAAGAAAAAGGTGGCAGAGCTCAAGGCGCAGCTCAAGGACGCCGACGAACTTTACCTCGCAACTGATGGGGATCGCGAGGGCGAGGCCATCGCGTGGCACCTGCTCGAGGTGCTCAAGCCCAAGGTGCCCGTGCACCGGCTGACGTTCGCGGAAATCACCAAGGAGTCGCTGCAGCGCGCCATGGGCAACCTGCGCGAACTGGACACTGACCTCGTGGACGCCCAGGAAACCCGCCGCGTCGTTGACCGCCTGTTCGGCTACGAGCTCTCCCCGGTGCTCTGGCGCAAGGTGGCGCCCAAGCTTTCCGCGGGCCGCGTGCAGTCCGTGGTCACCCGCATGGTGGTGGAGCGCGAGCGTGAGCGCATGGCGTTCCGTTCCGCCAACTACTGGGACCTGGCCGGAGCCTTCGCCCCCGAAACCGGCGAAAACTTCGTGGCCAAGCTCTCCGCCGTGGACGGCTTGCGCGTGGCTTCCGGCCGCGACTTCAGCGACCAGGGCGTGCTGACCGGCAAGAATGTGGCCCACCTCGATGAGGTCGCGGCCAAGGCACTCGCCGGCGCATTGCAGGAGGCGCCGTTCAAGGTCCGCTCGGTTGAGCACAAGCCCTACACCCGCCGGCCCGCCCCGCCGTTTACGACGTCGACCCTCCAGCAGGAGGCCGGGCGGAAGCTGCGCTTCACCTCCAAGTCGACCATGTCCACGGCCCAGCGCCTGTATGAAAACGGCTACATCACGTATATGCGTACCGACTCCTCCTCGCTGAGCGACGAGGCTGTCAACGCCGCCCGCAAGCAGGCCTCGGAGCTCTACGGCCCCGAGTATGTGCCCGCATCCAAACGCGTCTACGCCAACAAGAGCTCCAACGCGCAGGAAGCCCACGAGGCCATCCGCCCCGCCGGCGACTCCTTCCGCACCCCCGCCCAGGTGGCCAGCGCCCTCCGCGGCGACGAATTCAAGCTGTACGAGCTGATCTGGAAGCGCACCGTCGCCTCCCAGATGGCTGACGCCAAGGGCTCGACGGCGACCATCAAGCTGGGTGCCACGGCTGTTGGCGGCGCTGCTGACGGGCAGGACGCAGAGTTCTCGGCGTCGGGCACCGTCATCACCTTCCGCGGCTTCCTCGCAGCCTACGAGGAAGGCCGGGACGAGGCGCGCAACGCCTCCGACGACTCCGACCGCCGCCTGCCCAACGTCAAGGAAGGCGACTCCCTGACCGCCTCCGAGGTCAAGGCCAACGGCCACGACACCTCACCGCCGCCGCGCTTCACGGAAGCGTCCCTGACGAAGGAAATGGAAGAGCGCGACATCGGCCGCCCGTCCACGTACGCGTCCACGCTGTCCACCATCATGGACCGCGGCTACGTCCGCAAGCAGGGCTCCGCCCTGGTACCCAGCTGGATTGCGTTTTCGGTGGTGCGCCTGCTGGAACTGCACTTCACCGACTACGTCGACTACGAGTTCACCGCCGGCATGGAAACGGGCCTGGACCGCATCGCCAACGGCCAGGAGCAGGGCTCCGACTGGCTCAAGCACTTCTACTTTGGCGGCGACGGGGACCGCGGCCTGCAGGACATCGTGAACAACCTGGGCGAGATCGACGCCCGGGAGATCAACTCGATGCCCATCACCGACACCCTGGTGCTGCGCGTGGGCAAGTTCGGCCCCTACCTGGAATCAACCGTCCCCACGGTCGATGCCAAGACCGGCGAGATCATCGAGGCCGCCCGCGCCAACGTCCCCGAGGACCTGGCCCCGGACGAACTCACGCCTGAAAAGGCGCAGGAGCTCATGGACACCGCAGCCCCCGAGGAGCGCGTCCTGGGCGTGGACCCGGAAACCGGGCACACCGTGGTGGCCAAAAACGGCCGCTACGGCCCGTACGTCACCGAGGTCATCCCGGAGATGACGGCGGAGCAGATCGCCAACCAGCCTGTCGAGTACTACAAGAACGGCAAGCCGAAGCCGCCGAAGAAGCCCGTCAAGGCCAAGCCGCGCACGGGTTCCATCTTCAAGTCCATGACGGTTGACACGGTCACGCTGGAGGAAGCCCTGGCCATCATGAGCCTGCCCCGCGTGCTGGGCACCGACGCCGAGGGCACGGAGATCACGGTCCAGAACGGCCGCTTCGGCCCGTACCTGAAGAAGGGATCCGACTCGCGTTCCATTGGCACCGAGGAGGAGATCTTCACCATCACGCTGGAGCAGGCGCTGGAGATCTACTCCCAGCCCAAGCAGCGCGGCGCCCGCGCCGCTGTGCCGCCGCTGGCCGAGTTCGGCGACGACCCCGTCTCCGAGAAGAAGATCGTGGTGAAGGAGGGGCGGTTCGGCCCCTACATCACCGACGGCATCACCAACATCACCGTGCCCCGCGGCACGGAGATCGAGGAACTGACACGGGAGACCGCCATCGCCCTGCTCGCCGACAAGCGCGAGCGCGGCCCGGTCAAGCGGACGGCCAAGGCTCCCGCCAAGAAGGCCCCGGCCAAGAAGCCGGCCGCGAAAAAGGCTCCGGCCAAGAAGGCCGCACCGAAGAAGTAGCATCGTCACAGCCCCGCACATCCATCCGATGTGCGGGGCTTTTGCGTGCCGCGGGAAAGGGCCGCCCGGTGGGCCTGTCCGAAAGGACAGAAAGGGGATCGAATTCCCGCGAAGCCATGGACATCCGAATTGTTATCCGTAACAATGTCCGTGGGCCCAGCACCGTGACGTGAGCCACTTTTGTTGTGGCATTGGAATCGTGGGCCCGGAAACGTCCAAGCAATCCAACCGCATGGGGAGACATGAAAATTCGCAACAATGCAGGCGCAAAGGCTGTTGTCTCTGCCCTGGCAGCGGCCTCGCTGGCACTGGCCTCAACAGCAGTGGCCCTGCCTGGCGCCCAGGCCGCACCGGCGCCCGCCCCGGCCGTCCAGGCCGCAGCAGCACCATCAGGCGCCGTCCCACTGACCCCGGAAGGCGCACCGCAGACCATTCCGGGCCTGGCCTCCTGGACCGCCGCCGACGGCGAATTCACCCTGGGAGCCGGTGCGAAAGTCATCGGTGCGAACACCGTGCTGTCCGGGGATCTCGCCGCGCAGCTTTCCGAAGTTCTCGGCCGCACGGTGGGCACGGCGGCAGCCGGCGCCGTCGCAGGCGACGTGGTGGTCGCCGTCGACCCTTCACGCAGCGCGGAACTCGGCAAGGAAGGCTACGGGCTCGTGGTGGGGCAGACCCTCAAGGTCACCGGCGCCACCGACACCGGCGCGTTCTACGGCACCCAGACGGTCGCCCAGCTGCTGGTGCAGGGGAACCGGGTTGCCAGGGGCACCTCGGTCGACGTCCCCGAATATGCCGAACGCGGAGTGGGCCTGTGTGCCTGCCAGGTCACGATCTCACTGGAGTCGCTGGAGCGCACCATGAAGGACATGGCCTACAACAAAATGAACCAGCTGTGGCTGGAAACCAAGCTGAAGACCGAGGCCTACCCCAAGGCCAACTTCTGGGCCTACTACACTGCCGAAGAAGCCGCGCAGATCACCGCATGGGCCAAAAAATACCACATCGAGCTGGTCCTGGAGGTGAACAGCCCCGGCCACATGCGCCCCTGGCTGTACAACTACCCCGAGCTGCAGCTGGTCAACAGGAACGGGCAGAAGAAGGTCGAACAGCTGGACATCAGCAAGCCCGAAGCCTTCGACATGGTCACCAGGCTGGCCGATGAATATGCCGCGGCCTTCCCCGGCCAGCCGTACTGGCACATGGGCGGGGATGAATACATGATGGGCGACAGCTACGCCAACTACCCGCAGTTCGCAGCCTTCGTGGCCGCCCACCCGGAAATTTTCCCGGCCGGCTCCGGCCCCGGCGACGTCTTCATCTGGTTCATGAACAAGGTCAACGCGCATGTGAAATCCACCGGCAAGACGCTGCGCATCTGGAACGACGGCGTCCCCTCCTCCAGCGTGATCCCGCTGGACAAGGACATTGTGGTGGAGCACTGGCTCAACTCCGGCCCGAAGCCGCAGGCCCTGCTTGATGCCGGCCACGACGTGCAGAACTCCTCCCAGGCCCTGTACTTCAACCGCCCCGGCGGCTTCACCGCCAACGTTTCCAACTTGTGGAACTCCGGCTGGACGCCCAGGAAGTTCGACGGCGGCACGGTCGTCACCGATGTGCCCGGCAAGGGCAGCGTGGTCGGCGCCAAGCTTTCGGTCTGGCCGGACGACACTCCCTCGGCCACCGAAAACATGATGGATGCGCGGATCCTTGACGCCACGCGCTTCGTCGCCCAGGCGACCTGGGGCAGCCCCCGCCCTGTCGCCGACTACGCCGGATTCACCGCCCTGGCCAAGAACCTGGGACACGCGCCCGGCTACGAAAGCTACGACCGCACCCCGGTCGGCGACGGCGGCTACCGCATCTCGACCGCCGGCTTGTCCGTCAATGCAGACGGAGCCGGAGTGTCAGTCTCCGACGCGGCGGCCGAAAAATGGACGTTCACGGCCACCAGCGACAACTACTACAAGATCGTTGCCGAAAACGGCCAGTGCCTGGCCATGGCCGGCGGCGTGCTGTGGCTGCAGGCACCCATGCAGCAGGACCTGCCCCCGACACTGTCCACGTGTGCGACCGCAGGCAATGCCAACAACCTGCAGAAGTGGGAAATCCTGGAGAAGGACGGCGGATACCTCATTCGAAATGCCATCACCCAGCTGCCCCTGAGCGTCAACGCAGCCGGGGCCCTGACCCAGGAAGCGCCCGATGTCCGCGGCGCCGCAGCCTTTGCCCTGGCCGGTGAAGTGACCACTTCCATTGAGGCACCTGCCCGTCTGGTTCCGGGCTCGCCGGCCACCATCACGGTAACGGTGGACAACCGTACGCCCGAGCGCATGAAGGGAGTCAAAATCACCCCGGCAGTCCCCGCAGGCTGGACCCTTGACCGGAAGCAGCATGTCCCCGGCAACATTCCGGCCGGGGCGCAGGAAGTGGCCACCTTTACGGCCACGCCGCCAGCAGGTGCAGGCTACGGCGACTCCTCGATCGCGGCAACCACCACCTACCAGGCGGGGACAGTAAAGCAGTCGGTCACTTCCACTGCAACGACGCTGCTGAGCTGCTCCGATGCGCCGGTGCGGCCCGTGGCGGCCATCGTGGACAGCTACAACAACGGGGGTGGCGAGGTCACCCCCGGCAGCAACGCAATTGACGGGGACCCGGGCACCTTCTGGGGCACCGCCTGGACGCCGTCCAACGCGCCCCTGCCGCACACCATCACGGTGGACCTGGGCAGTGCCATGGACATATGCGCTGTGAACCTCCTGCCGCGCCAGGGGAGCTCCGCCGGCGCCGCCAACGGCCGCATCAAGGGGTGGGAGCTGTACGTGGCAGACACCGCCGATGCCCCGGGCGCCAAGGTGACCGAGGGGAACTTCCCCAACGAGGCCGGCCTCCAGACGGTGTCCCTGCCCTCGCCTGCCACCGGCCGCTTCGTGACGCTGAAAGCCCTGTCCGAACAGAACGGCAACCCGTGGACTACGCTCGCGGAGTTCACCGTTGATGCTGCCGCGGCCGCGGACCCGGCAGTGGCCGGAGGCGGAACCGGCGGGTAGCGGGCCTGCCACGGCAGGCGGTGTGCCCGCCGTGGCGCAGGCCAAGGGCCGCCCGGCCGGCGAAACAGCGAAACTGTTGCTCCGCCGTCGGGCGGCCTTTCGCGTCCCGGCGTCCGGAGGGTCAATAATGGGCCTATGAGATTAGGCGTGCTTGACATCGGGTCCAACACTGTCCACCTGCTGCTGGTTGATGCGCGGCCCGGGGCCAACCCGGTTCCCTATGCCTCGCACAAGCGTGCGCTGAGCCTGGTGAAGTACCTGGACGACGCCGGCAACATCAACGACGAGGGGCAGCATGAGCTGATCGAGTTCATCCTCGAGGCGTGGGAATTTGCTGCCAAGCACAAGGCGAAGGACCTGCTGGCGTTCTGCACCTCGGCCATCAGGGAGTCCACGAACGGTGCCGCGGTGTTGGACCGGGTGCAGCACGAGACCACCGTCCGGCTCACGGAGCTCACGGGCGAGGAAGAGTCGGCCATGACGTTCTTCGCGGTGCGGCGCTGGCACGGCTGGGGCGCCGGGACCATCCTGAACCTGGACATTGGCGGCGGCTCATTCGAAATTTCCCAGGGCGCCAACGAACTGCCCGACCTGGCGCATTCGGTGCCGCTGGGCGCGGGCCGGCTTACGCGCGAATGGCTGGACGAGGACCCGCCCACGGCCAAGAGCATCAAGGCGCTGCGCAAGCACATCAAGGCCACCCTGAAGGGCCCCATCGCCGAGACGAAGGCGCTCGGTGCGCCCAACATCGTCACCGGCTCCTCCAAGACCTTCCGGGCGCTGGCCCGCATCACCGGGGCTGCGCCGTCGTCCATGGGCCCGTATGTGCGCCGCGAACTGCACCTGAGCGACCTGGGGTTGTGGAGCCAGCGGCTCTCGGCGATGTCGTCGGCGGACCGGCTGCACCTGCCCGGGGTGTCCGCAGCGCGGGCCAAGCAGGTGCTGGCCGGTGCCATGGTGGCGCAGGGGGCGCTGGAACAGTTCAACGTCACGAGCATGCAGATCAGCCCGTGGGCGCTGCGCGAGGGACTCATCCTGCGCAGGCTCGACCAGCTGGTGTTTGACGGGCCGCTGGACCCGCCGGCGCATGTTGCTAGGCTGAAGAATTCCGAAGAGTTGAGGTAGGCGGAGATGACGGACCACACGACGCAAGCGCAGGACCAAGTGGCAACACCCGGTCCGGCCCGCCACATTCCGGTGGCGCTGTCCACGGCGTCGGTGTATCCACTCTCTGTCCATGACGGCTTCGCCGTGGCGGCGGACCTGGGCTACGACGGCGTCGAGGTGCTGGTCACGCACAACGGCGACAGCCAGAACGCCGCTGCGCTGAACCGGCTGGCGGAGCGCTACGAGCAGCCCATCCTGGCGATCCATGCACCCACCCTGCTGCTGACCCAGCAGGTGTGGGGGAGCGCGTGGAACAAGATGCAGCGTTCGGCCCAGCTGGCCGTTGATGTGGGTGCCGACGTGGTGGTTGCGCACCCGCCGTTCCGCTGGCAGAACGACTACGCCGAGACGTTTGCCCAGGGCGTGCGCGACATTGCCGATGCCTTTGGCGTCCGGATTGCCGTGGAGAACATGTACCCGTGGCGCGTGCGCGGACGTGAGGCGCTCGCCTACCTGCCCCACTGGGACCCGGTTCCGCAGGACTACAAGGACGTCACCTGGGACTTCTCCCACGGTGCGTCGGCCGGTGCTTCGAGCCTGGACGCCGTGAAGGCGCTGGGGTCGCGGCTGCGGCACATCCACCTGACGGACGGCAACTCCCCGTCCACCAAGGACCAGCACCTGATTCCCGGGCATGGGACGCAGGAATGCGTTGAGGTCCTGCAGCACATCTCCCAAAACGAGTTCGACGGCGCAGTGGTCGCCGAGATCTCCACACGCAAGGCCAAGGGTGCCGGGCAGCGCGAGGAGTGGTTGGCCGAGACCCTGGAATTCGCCCGCGTGCACCTGGGGCAGACGCTGCCATAGCGAGCGAGCAGGCGGGCTGACTGGCTGGCGGGAGGCCAGGGGTGCCGGCCGGGGCCGCGTTAAATGCGAAATCGCCGGAGGTACAGGCCAGTGGATGGGGGGAAACACTGGCGAGATCTCCGGCGATTTGACTGGCCTTCAGGACAGGACCAGTCCGATCATCACTCGCACCCTTATGAGGTAATTAAAAGATTACTGGCCGTGGTTGAGAATAGCCGGGGCGCCAGCTGTGCATTTGCCCTTAACGGATTTGACACCTCGCTTCAGGCCGTTTGGGCAGCGGCCGCGGCACTCCGGTTGATGGCTGGCCTTTCCCGCCCCGGCGCGACCGAGACAGGCTTTCTTGCATGCGGTGGGGCAGACAACAAAGATGGGGGCATGATGAAAAAGATTGTATTTCTAGGCTGCGGTTCCATGGGCGAGGCCATCCTGTCGGGCATGCTGGCGGCAGGAACCCTGCCAAGCGCCGTCACGGTGACCGTGCGCCGGCCCGAGCGGGCGCACGAACTGGCCACCCGACATGGGGTCACGGCGCTGGCCTCCAATGAGGAACCTGGTGCAAATGCCGAGGCCGTTGCCGGTGCATCCGTGGTGATCCTGGGGGTCAAGCCCGTTGGCATCATTGACCTGTGCCGCGAGATTGCAGACGCGCTCCCCGGGGACGCCGTGGTGGTCAGCGTTGCTGCTGCGGTCTCGCTGGCCCAGATGGAGGCCGCACTGCACCCGGGCCAGCCGGTGGTCCGTTCCATGCCCAACACCCCACTTAAGGTTGGCCGCGGCGTGGTTGCCCTCTCGGCAGGCACCGCCGCCGACGAGCACCACCTGGCTGCCGCCCATGAGATTTTTGACGGTTCCGGCGTGGTCCTGGATGTTCCCGAAGACCAACAGAATGCGGTCTCCGCCATCAGCGGCTCCGGCCCGGCCTACGCGTTCTACCTGGCCGAGGCCATGGCCGCAGCCGCCGAGGGCTTTGGGCTGTCGCCCCAGATTGCCCAGATTCTGGCCCGAGAGACTGTCGCCGGTGCCGGGATCATGCTGGCCGAACCAGGTGCCAACGCCACCGAGCTGCGCCGCGCCGTCACCAGCCCCAACGGCACCACCGAACAAGCCATCGCCAGCTTCGACCGAGACGGCCTCCCGGCGATCATCGAAACGGGGGCGCAGGCCGCAGCCGCCCGCGCCGCGCAGATCACGGCAGAGCTCGCCGCCCCCAACTGATCCGATCCCGCCCGCCCCTCAGACGCCCTCGCAGCAATAGCTGAATTTTAGTGAACGCTCTCGCAGTGAACTGCGAATGCGTTCGCCAAGAGATGCCATTGCTGCGAGGGCGTTCATGAAAAAGCCGCCAATGCTGCGATAGGGTCCTCTGGCAGGCGGGGCTGGGCGCGGCGGGGCGCGAGGGGAAGGGCGTCAGGCTGATGCCGCGGACGACTCCAGGGCCAGGAGCCAGGCCTTGGCCTCCGTGCCGCCCAGGTAGGCGCCCTGGCTGCCGTCGGAGCGGACCACGCGGTGGCACGGCACCACCAGCGGCAGCGGATTCCGCGCACATGCGGTCCCCACGGCCCGCACCGCCCTCGGACTCGAGGTCAGGGCCGCCACCGCCGCATAACTGGCCGTGTGCCCGTAGCCGATCTCCGGCAGATGGGCCAGCACCTCGCGGCGGAAGCCGCCGGCCAGGCGGAGGTCCAGCGGCAGCCCAAATGTATGCCGCCGCCCCTCAAAGTACTCGTCCAGTTCCCGCGCAGCCCCGTCCAGCCGGCCAGGCTCCCTCAACACCCGCGGACTGACCGCGGCGGAAAGCTGTTCAAGCACGGTGTCGTGCCCCTCGCGGGCAAAAGCCACCCGCACCAGCCCCGCGTCCGTGGCGGCCAGCAGCAGCGGCCCCACCGGCGAGTCAACAATCCTGTACGCCACATCCAGCAGGCCGTCCTGCGCGGCAGCGCGCGCCAGTGCGGCATGCAGCCGTTCCGCGGCAGCCTCTTCGCCGCCGGCCAGCGCAGCCAGCCCAGCGGGCAGTTTTAGCTCAGTCATCACGTCCACTCCTCACAACTCTCCCTCCGGGCAGCAGCAGCGCCCGCAGCGATTTCATCCCGTCGGCCGACGCCCGCCGCGCCGCCGCCTCCGAATTCCCCAACAGCTCCGCCACCTCCGCATGCCGCAGGCCGGCCAGGTGGTGGTACACCACGGCCTCCCGCTGCATTCGCGGCAGCCGGGCCAGCGCGGCCCACACCCCGGCGGCAGTTTCCCCGGCTTCCACGGCCCGCACGACGGCGTCCCCGCCTCCCGGTGCACCGCCGCCGGCGCCGTCCCCGCCTGGGAGACGCCCGCCCCGGCCCCTGGCATCGGCGCCCTCGCCGCCCAGGCCGGGTGCGCCGTCGGGCACGGGAATGCGCGCTGCCCGCCGGTGGTGGTCAACCGCCTTGTTGCGTGCGATCGTGACCAGCCACGCCTCCCGGTTCCGCACCCCGGACGATGCCGGGTAGGCGCGCAGGGCGGCGAGGAAAGTTTCCTGCCAGACGTCGTCGGCGTCGGACGGGCCGACAAGGGCCCTGCAGACCCGCAGGACCATGGCGCCGTGTGCCGACACGACCGCTTCAAACGGCGGCAGCACGGCAGGCACGGAACCCCCAGCCACTAGGCCGGCTCCACTAGAACAGGGCCTCGGTGTGCGTCCAAGACGGGTTTTCCAGTTCCAGCAGAAACTGCTTGCGCTCCAGCCCGCCGGCATAGCCCACGAGGGAGCCGTCCGCACCGACAACCCGGTGGCAGGGCACGATGATGCTGATCGGGTTGCGGCCGTTGGCTGAGCCCACCGCCTGGGCCATGGACGGATCGCCCAGCGTCGCGGCCAGTTCGCCGTAGCTGCGGAGCTCGCCATACGGGATGTCCCGCAGTGCGGACCAGACCCGCTGCTGGAACTCGCTCCCGGCGGGTGCCAGCGGGATGGAAAATTCCCGCAGCTGCCCGGCAAAATACTCGCCCAGCTGTTCCTGCGCCGCAGCCAGCACCGGCGAAACCCCGGCAGCCAGCAGCGGCCCCAGCGTCTCCTCAGCCGGGCGGCGCTTGTGGACCGCCATGTACACGGCCGCCAGTCCGGCGTCGTTCTCCACGGCCGTCAGCGGGCCGATGGGTGAATCAAAAATGATGTGTTGGACCATCAAAAACACCTCCTGCCTTGTAGACGCGGTGAAGCCGAAAAACGTGAGGTCAGGGCCGCGAGGCGAAACGCTCCAGCAGGTCGACGTAGCCGGAGACGATGAGCATGTCGCGGCTGGAGACGCGCGTGTGCGGCTGGGCGTAGGTGAAGTCCTCGCCCGGCGACTTCACGCCCACCACCGTGACACCGTACTTGGAGCGCACCTTGGATTCCTCGAGCGTGAAGCCCTGCGTCTCCTTGGGCGGGTACATTTTCACGATCGCGAAGTCGTCGTCGAACTCGATGAAGTCCAGCATGCGCCCGCCCACCAGGTGCGCGGCCCGGACGCCGGCGTCAGCTTCGGGGTAGATGACGTGGTTGGCGCCGATGCGGGTCAGGATCTTGCCGTGCGACTGCGTGATGGCCTTGACCCACAGGTGCGCGATGCCCAAATCCACCAGGTTCACTGTGATGAGCACGCTGGATTCGATGGACGTGCCCACCCCCACGACGGCGGAGCTGAAGTCCTGTGCCCCGAGCTGGCGCAGCGCGTCGATGTTGGTGGCATCGGCCTCCACCACGTGGGTGAGCACGCCTGCCCATTTCTGGACCAGGGCGGGGTCGCGCTCAATGGCGAGCACCTCGCGGCCCTGCTTGACCAACTGGTGCGCGGTGGCGGCACCGAAACGGCCCAGGCCGATGACCAGCACGGGCGCGTTGTGCGGCGGGCGGTTGCTGGAATCTACTTTGTCAGCCAATGATGGGCCTCTCTTCCGGATAGTGGAACAGCTGGCGGCGCTGGCGCAGGGCCAGGGCTGCCGCAAGGGTGATGGAGCCGACACGGCCAAAGAACATCATGGCACTTAAGACATAGACGCCCGACGGCGGCAGCTCGCTTGAGAGCCCCGTGCTCAGCCCCACGGTGGCAAAGGCGGAGATGGTTTCGAACAGTACCCGGTCCAGGCTTGCGCCCGAAATGGCCAGGAGCAGGCCACAGGCGATCATGACGAACGTTGCCCCCATCATGATGACGGAGATGGCCACGCGCATGGTGCCCTGGGGGATGGTGCGGCCATAGATTTTCACGTCGTTGTCGCCGCGGGCCTCGGCCACGATGGCCAGGAACATCACGGCCAGGGTGGTGACCTTGATGCCGCCGGCCGTGGAGGCCGAGCCGCCGCCCACGAACATGAGGGCGTCGGTGAGCAGCATGGTGGAGGAGTTCATGGCGTTCATGTCCACCAGGTTGAAGCCCAGGGACCGGGTCATGACGGAGGCAAACAGCGAGTGGACGATCTTGTCCCCCACGCTCATGCCGCCGATGGTGTCCGGGTTGGTCCACTCCATGGCACCCCACAGGATGGTTCCGGCCGCCAGCAGCATGAGTGAGACCTGGATGGTCAACTTTGCGTGCAGCGTCCACTTCTTGAAGCGGAAGCCCGTGGCCAGCAGCACCATCAACACAGGGAAGCCCAGGCTGCCGATGAAGCCGCCGATCATCAACGGCGTGAGGATCCAGAGGTCGGCCTCGTAGGGGACCACGCCGTCGGAATGGGGAGTGAATCCGGCGTTGTTAAAGGAGGAGATCGAGTAAAACGTGGCGTGCCAGATGGCCTGGGGGATGGATTCGCCCAGGATCAGGAATCGGGGCGCCAGTGCCAGGGCAAGGATGACCTCAATGGCCACGGAGGTGCTGATGACGATGCGCAGCAGGGTGCCGACCTCGCCCAGGCGCCCGGCGTTCATTGCCTCCTGGGCGATGAGCTTGCCGCGCACGCCCAGGCGCTTGCTGACCATGAGGGACATGAGCGAGGCCAGCGTCAGGATGCCCAGGCCGCCCACAAAGATGCCGATCAGGATCACCAGCTGGCCAAAGAAGGACCAGTGCAACGCCGTTGAGACTGTGGTCAGGCCGGTCACGCAGACGGCCGATACCGCCGTGAACAGGGCGTCGTGGAACGCAGTGGGCTGGCCGTCGCGGGCCGCCGCGGGCAGGCACAGCGTCAGGGTGAACGCCAGGATCACGAGGGCAAAAACAATGAGCGCCAGGCGGGCCGGGGAACTGTTGGCCACCTTGTCCACGAAATCGCGGATGGCCACCACAACGCGCAGGGGCCACTGTGGCAGCCGTTGCGGAAGTGTCGAATTGGCGCTCAACGCGGTGCTGCCCCTTCTGCCTTGAACTGTCTGAAGTGCCGCGAATACGGCAATTGTGGCCGGACTTCGATAGCCTGTGATGGATGTCATCAATTGCCAGCTCAGGGCCAGCGGCCGTCCCGACAAGCATAGTCTGCGATGCGGCCATGTCCGCGTACAATTTTGGCCCCAACCACCCCATGTCGCCCAAGCGCCTGGACCTCACGGCAGGCCTGGCCCGCGAGCTGGGAATCCTTGCCCTGCCCCAGGTGAGTGTGCTGGAAGCCTATGTGGCGTCCGACGACGAACTGGCCTCGGTGCATACGCGCGACTACGTGGCAGCCGTGCGGCGCGTGGGGGAGGACCCCTCACTCAGCGATCCGGCTCGCGGCCTGGGCACGGAGGACGACCCCGTCTTCGCCGGGATGCATGAGGCCGGCGCCCGGCTGGCCGGCGGTTCGCTGCGGGCGGCGGAGTCACTGATCAGCGGCGCCACGCCGCGGGCGGTGAATTTTGGCGGGGGAATGCACCATGCCTTTGCCGACAAGGCCAGCGGCTTTTGCATATACAATGACACAGCCCTGGCCATCCAAAAGCTGCTGGACTCGGGCGTGTCAAAGGTTGCATATATCGACATAGACGCACATCATGGCGACGGCACGGAGAAAATCTTTTGGAACGACCCCCGAGTGCTGACCATCTCGCTGCATGAAACAGGCATCTCACTGTTCCCGGGCACCGGGTTCGCCAACGACATCGGCGGGCCGGGAGCGGCCGGTTCCGCCGTCAACGTTGCCCTGCCGGCCGGCACCTCGGATGCCGGTTGGCTCAGGGCCTTCCACGCCGTCGTGCCCCAGCTGGTGGAGGCGTTTGGGCCGGATGTCATTGTCAGCCAGCACGGCTGCGACTCGCACCGGGATGACGAGCTGACGCACCTGAACACCTCGGTGGATGGGCAGCGGGAGGCTGCGCTGAGTATTGCGGCGCTGGCCGACAAGGTGTGTGGCGGGCGGTGGATTGCCACGGGCGGCGGCGGATACAACATTGTCTCCGTGGTGCCGCGGGTATGGAGCCACCTCATGGCGATTGTGGCGGGGCGGCCCGTGCCGCTGCGCACCGCCGTGCCGGAAACGTGGCGGACGTATGTGGCTGAGAAGTACGGGATGGTGGCGCCTCTGCTCATGGGCGAGGACGCCGACACCTGGTGGCGCTCCTGGGAGGTGGGGTACAACCCGTCGGACGCGCTGGACCGCACCGTCATGGCCACCCGCAAGGTGGTTTTCCCGCTGTACGGGCTGGACCCGTGGTTTGACTAGTCCGTGCCATCCGGCGAAACAATGGCCGGCGCAATATTCGGGGACCTGCACACGCCGGCCCGTCATTTTCGAGTTTTCCGGAGCGTCTCAAGATGCCCCGGAGGGCATATGTCGTTAGGGTAGTGGAATGGTTGTTGAAAAAGTCTTTGCGGTGATTGCCGAAAGCACCCGGCGGGACATCCTTGAGGCGCTGGCGCAGGAGAGCAAGGCCGTGGGGCAGCTGGTGGACGAGCTGGGGGTGTCCCAGCCCACCGTTTCCAAGCACCTGCGCGTGTTGCGCGAGGCCGGTGTCGTGACCATGCGCGCCCAGGGGCAGAAGCGGTTCTACGCCATCGAGACCGCCCCGCTGGCGCTGGTGTCCAGCTGGCTTGAGTCGCTGGGCGCCGGCATTGCGGACGACGGCGCCCGGCCCGCCAAAGCGCCTGCCGCCGTCGCAGGTTCTGCTGCCGCCGCGGCCAAGGCTGCACCGGACGCCCTGGCCGGGCAGCCGGGCAGGCAGCCGGCCGTGGTTGTATCCGCCGGGGCGGCCAAGGCTACACCGTCCGCGCCGCAGCCTGCCACTGTCGAAGAGCCCGCCGCGAAGGGTGGCGAAGGCGCCGCTGCTGCCCCTGTCGCCGCGGGCAGAGCCGCTGCCGCACCGTCCACCGGGTCCGAGCTGCCCGCGCATGTGGCCGCGCCCGAGCTGGTCCGGGCCGCAGGCGCACGCCCCGCATCGGTGCAGGCGGCACCGCAGGCTGCAGGGCAAGCTGCGGGGCGCACCTCCGTCCAGGCGCCGGCGCACAGTGCCGGCACACCCGCCAACCGCGGTGCGGCCACCGTTCCGGACAAGGCCGTCCGCGGTCCGCAGCCGGTTCTTGCCTCCGGCGCGGACAACGACGCCACAGCGCAGGGTGCGCTCAGCAGGAGCGTTGGGCGCGCGGCCAAAAAAGGTGCCGGGCTGCTGGCATCCCTGAAGCGCAAGAAGGACTAGTCCTGCAAGCGCAGGCAGTGGCGGCCAATAAAGCGCAAAAAAGCCTGGGGCGAGTTTCGTCACGTCGACTGAGGTATCCAAATATGCAGGTTCTTGCACGCCGTATCGCTTAATGAGAAAAATTAGTCTTAGTGCCGGGGTGACTGGAAAATTGCCAGTGAGCATATTTATGCGCCGCGTTCCGGCGCCTCACACTTTTCAGGAGACTCATGGATACCAGGCTCGAAGCCATCCGGGAGCAAGTTTTAGCCCGCAACCCCGGGGAAAAAGAATTCCACCAGGCAGTGTTGGAAGTTTTTGAAAGCCTCGGCCCGGTTTTGGATAAGCATCCAGAATTCGTTGATGCGGCCGTGCTGCAGCGCCTCTGCGAGCCCGAGCGGCAGATCATCTTCCGCGTGCCGTGGATGGACGATTCCGGACGTGTCCAGATCAACCGCGGCTTCCGCGTTGAGTTCAACTCCGCACTTGGCCCGTACAAGGGCGGCCTGCGCTTCCACCCCTCGGTGTACCTAGGCATTGTGAAGTTCCTGGGCTTCGAGCAGATCTTCAAGAACGCCCTGACCGGCATGCCCATCGGCGGCGGCAAGGGCGGGTCCGACTTTGACCCGCGCGGCAAGTCCGATGGCGAAGTCATGCGCTTCTGCCAGTCCTTCATGACCGAGCTGTACCGCCATATCGGCGAGTACACCGACGTCCCTGCCGGCGACATCGGCGTTGGCGGCCGCGAAATCGGCTACCTCTTCGGCCAGTACAAGCGCATCACCAACCGCTACGAGTCCGGCGTCCTGACAGGCAAGGGCATCGGCTGGGGCGGCTCCCTGGTGCGTCCCGAGGCCACCGGCTTCGGCACCGTCATGTTCACCCAGGAAATGCTCAAGACCCGCGGCACCAGCCTCGACGGCCAGCGCGTGGTTGTCTCCGGTTCCGGAAACGTTGCCACCTTCGCCATCGCCAAGGCCCAGCAGCTCGGCGCCAAGGTTGTTGCCTGCTCCGATTCCTCCGGCTACATCGTGGACGAGAACGGCATCGACGTTCCGCTGCTGCGCCAGATCAAGGAAAAGGAGCGCGGACGCCTCAAGGAATACGCCGTCCGCCGCGGCGCTTCGGTCAGCTACGTCGAGGGCGGCTCCGTCTGGGACGTCAACGCCTCCGTTGCCCTGCCGTGCGCCACGCAGAATGAGATCAACACCGAGACCGCAACCCGCATGGTCAAGAGCGGTGTAATCGCCCTCGCGGAAGGCGCCAACATGCCCTCCACCAGCGGCGCCATCTCCGTGTTCCAGGAAGCGGGCATCCTGTTCGCACCGGGCAAGGCAGCCAACGCCGGCGGCGTGGCCACCTCGGCACTGGAAATGCAGCAGAACGCCAGCCGCGACGCCTGGTCCTTCGAGCACACGGAGGAGCGCCTGCACAACATCATGATCGGCATCCACGACCGCTGTGCCGAGACCGCAGAAACCTACGGCTCGCCCGGCAACTACGTGGTTGGCGCCAACATCGCCGGCTTCGTCAAGGTCGCCGACGCCATGCTGGCCCAGGGCCTGATCTAGCAGGCCCCTTCACCTGACCCGCAGCCAGCGGGGAAACTCACGCATCTTGCCGTGGCTTTCCCCGCTGGCTGCGGGTCAGGTGCTTTTAATGTGTTTTCCAAGGCGCGGCGGCGCGTTCCCGGCCGGCCGGGCCTCCGCCGCTGCTCCTTGGCCGTTCGCCGCGGTGTGACGGATGGCAGAAAGCAGGTGCAGCACAATGGGTGAAAGGTTTCAATAATCTCTTGACAGGTTGAATGTTAGCGATCACAATAATGGGTGCATGCGTGCCCGGCCAGGAGCTGCGCACATGCATCCCAACCCAAGCTGACACAACAAGGAGCCACCCGCCATGACCCGCGCACGGATCAGCATTGACCGAGAATTCACCGTCTCCGAGGTTCCGCACCGGCTCTTTGGGTCGTTTGTGGAGCACATGGGCCGGTGCGTCTACACCGGCATCTACGAACCCGGCCACCCCGAGGCGGACGGGCAGGGCTTCCGCAGGGACGTGCTCGCGCTGACGAAGGAACTCGGCGCCACCGTGGTCCGCTACCCCGGTGGCAACTTCGTCTCCGGCTACAACTGGGAGGACGGCATCGGCCCGGTTGCAGACAGGCCGCGCCGCCTCGACGGCGCCTGGCACACCGTGGAATCCAACGCCTTCGGCCTGCATGAGTTTGTGGACTGGTCCAGGAAGGCCGGCACCGAGATCATGGAGGCCGTCAACCTTGGCACCCGCGGCGTCGACGCGGCCCGCGAAATCGTCGAGTACGCCAACCATCCAGGCGGCACGCGGTGGTCTGACCTGCGGGCGAAAAACGGGCACAAGGACCCCTTCAACATCAAGCTCTGGTGCCTGGGCAACGAGATGGACGGACCCTGGCAGATCGGCCACAAGACCGCCCACGAATACGGCCGGCTGGCCCAGGAGGCGGCCAAGGCCATGCGCCTCGTGGACCCGGGCATCGAGCTCGTGGCCTGCGGCTCCTCAAACTCGGGCATGCCCACGTTCGGCGACTGGGAGCACACTGTGCTGACCCACACCTACGAGGAGGTCGACTACCTGTCCCTCCACGCCTACTACCAGGAACAGGACGGCGACGCCGCAAGCTTTCTGGCCAGCGCCGTCGACATGGACCACTTCATCGAGTCCGTGGTGGCCACCGCGGACGCCGTGCGCGCCAAGGGCCGGCACAAGAAACACATCAACCTTTCCTTCGACGAATGGAACGTCTGGTACAGCCGCCCCGGCGATCCCGACAGCCCCGAGCAGGTGACCACGCGGCCCTGGCAGGAGCACCCGCGAGTCATCGAGGACAGGTACAACGTGACCGACGCCGTCGTGGTTGGCACACTGCTGAACTCGCTGCTGCGCCACGGCGACCGGGTGAAGATCGCCAACCAGGCCCAGCTGGTCAATGTCATCGCACCCATCCTGGCCGAGCCCAACGGCCCCGCCTGGCGCCAGACCATCTTCCACCCGTTCGCGCGGATGGCGGAGCTGGCCAAGGGGCAGGTCATGCGCACCGTGGTGGACTCGGACAAGGTGGAGACGGCCCGCTTCGGCGACACCGACCTCGTGGACGCCAGCATCACCTGGAATGAGGAGACCGGGAGGATGGCGCTGTTCCTGGCCAACCGGGGACTGGACGAGGCCGCCGAGGTGGAGGTGCGCCTGGGCGGGTTCGACGCCGGAGAGCTCACCAGGGCTGAGGTGCTTGACGTCCCCACGGGGCTGGACAGGTTCGCCAAAAACACCCTGGAACTGCCCAACCAGGTGGGCCTGCGCCCGCTCACGGGCGTCACGGCAGCCGGGGGCCAGCTGACGTTGACGCTGCCCGCCCTGTCCTGGGCCGTCGTCGAACTTAATGTGGAAAAGGCGTGATGGGCGGCCAGAACGGCTGGCGCGGCGAGACGCCGTCGCCCATTGCCGGGCATTTCGCCGACCCCAATATCGCCGTCGTGGACGGGCGCTACCTGCTTTTCGCCACCACGGACGGTTCGCCGGAATGGGGCTCCACAGCATTCCGTGCCTTCACGTCCACGGACCTGCGGGATTGGCGGGACCACGGGGAAGTCTTCGACGTGCGGAACGCGCAGTGGGCCTCCGGCCATGCCTGGGCGCCCGCCTATGCGCAGGCAAACGGAAAGCATTACCTCTATTTCACGGCGGACCGGGGCTTCATCGGCGTGGCCGTCGCCGATTCCCCGACGGGTCCGTACGTGGACTCGGGCAGGCCCCTGGTGTCCCCCGGGGACTTCGACGGTGTCGCGATCGACCCGGCCACCTTCACAGATGCGGACGGAACTGCCTACCTCTATTGGGGCAACGGCACGGCCCACGGCGTCAGGCTGGCTCCGGACATGGTCTCCTTCGCGCCGGCGGACGTGGTGTCCTGGGTGCCGGAGAACTTCCGCGAGGCGGCGTGGGTGCACCGCCGCGGCGCGGATTACTACCTGTCCTGGTCCGTCGATGACACCCGCAGCGAGGATTACCAGGTGCACTACTCCACCGGGTCGGGCCCGCTGGGACCGTGGCACTACCAGGGCGTGCTGCTGCGCAAGGACGTGGCACGGGGCATCCTGGCCACGGGCCACCACTCCATCACCGCCGCGCCCGGCACCGACGACTGGGTGATTGCCTACCACCGCTTCGCCATCCCCGACGGGAACGGCTACCACCGCGAGCTGCGCTTCGACCGCCTCCACCACGGCCCGGGCGGGTTGCTGGAGCAGGTGGTTCCGTCCGCGGAACCGCTGTGCCTGCCGCTGCCGGCTGAGGTTTCGGAGGTTCTGGGATGAGCGGCGGCTTCCTGCTCGCCTATTTCCTTAGCGAGGAGGAGCCCGACGGCGAACAGGTGCGGTTTGCGCTGAGCGACGGCCCGTCGCCCACCGCGTGGACGGCGCTCAACGGCGGGCGGCCAGTGCTGCGCTCTGCGGTGGGGGAGTGCGGCGTCCGCGACCCCTTCCTCATCCGCGACGAAAGGAACGGCCGATTCGTGATGATCGCCACCGACCTGAAAATCGGCACCGGGCAGGACTGGAACCGGGCCACACGGCACGGCAGCGACTCCATCCTGGTGTGGGAATCCGCCGATCTTGTGCAGTGGGACGGCCCGTTCCGCCGCCGCGTGTCCACGCCCGGGGCCGGCAACACCTGGGCGCCCAAGGCCTTTTGGTCCGAGGAGCGCGAGGCATGGCTCGTGTTGTGGGCCTCTGCGCTCTTTGCTGCAGGCGAGGACCGTGGACCGGGCACGCACCAGCGCATGATGATGGCCGAAACTGCGGATTTCCGCACTTTCGGGGAGCCGAAGGTCTACCTGGACCTGGGCCACGACGTCATTGACGCAACGTTCCTGGAGGAGGGCGGGCGGTGGTACCGCTTCTCCGCCAACGACCAGGGCGGGCTACCTGGCCGTGGCCTGCATATTTTTGGGGAGGTGGGCACGTCCCTGGAAGACCCGGCATTCACCGTCGTGGCCGGCAACATTGGCAAGGGGGCCATGGTCCGGGCCGAGGGCCCGGCTGTTGCCGCCGACCCCGCAGGTGGACGGTGGTACCTGCTGGCGGACGAGTTTGGCCTCCGCGGATATCAGCTGTTCACCACGACGGACCTGGCGGCGGCGGCCTGGGACCATGTCCCGGACGCGGTCCTGCCTCCGGGGGCGCGGCACGGTTCGCTGTTGGCGCTCACTCAGGCTGAGCGGGCCCGGCTGCTGACGAACGATGGGTGCCGGGACTAGCAGGATTGACAAGGTTTGGGCCAAACTGAGACCCAACTGTTACCGCTCACAAAACTTCCTGCCTTTCAACGGCACTTTTGCGGAATGCGCTTGCCAAGGTGCCTCATCACGGATATTGTATCGTTTCATAAGGTGTAATTGACATCACAGGATGCCGTGATGAAAGTCGCCGAATGAATCGTTGTCGCAGCCGTCACCAGGACGTCGGACGAACTTATGAGCGAGGGAGCTCCCATGATCAGCAGAAGGAATTTCATCACCAGCATTGCCACCGGTGTGGCTGCCACGGCACTGCTTACGGCATGCGGCGGTTCCGACGGCGGCGGCTCTGCCGGCACCGTGGAAAAGCCCACGGTAATCAACTACACGTGGTGGGGCAACGATGACCGTGCCGAGCGCACGAACAAGGCCATCGCACTCTTCAACGAACAGAACCCCACCATCAAGGTTGTCGGCACCTTCACCGACTGGGCCGGCTACTGGCAGAAGCGTGCCACCGAAGCTGCCGGCGGCGGGCTGCCCGACGTCATGCAGTGGGACCTGTCCTACCTGCGCGACTACGCCCAGCGCAACCAGCTCCTGGACCTCGGCGACATCGGCATCGACATCTCCGGCTTTGACAAGACCCTGCTGCCGTCCGGCCAGGTCAACGACAAGCTGTACGGCCTGCCTGCCGGCACCAACGCCTTCGCCGTCTACTACGACCCGGCCAAGCTCAAGGAAATCGGCGTTGCCGAGCCCACAGGTAAGTGGACCTACGCCCAGTACCAGCAGTTCCTGACCGATGCCGGCACCAAGAGCGGTGGCAAGTACTACGGTTCCACCGACTTCAGCGGCATCTGGTGGCTGTTCAACATCTACCTGCGCCAGAACAACATCCCCGCGTTCACCGCGGACGGAAAGCTCGGCTTCACCAAGGCCGACCTGAACGCGTGGTGGAGCATGAACAGCGATCTGCGCGGCACCCCCGCGATCATCCCCGCGGCGGACGTCACCCAGCTGCTGCCCAAGTCCCCCTTCGGTTCCAACAAGACGGTCTCCGAGCCCACCTGGGACAACTTCATGGGTGGATACCTTGCAGACTCCGGTGCCAAGGAACTGAACATGGTGGCCGTGCCGTCCGACGACCCCGACAACCTTGGCCTGTTCCTGAAGCCGGCCATGCTCATGGTGGCCAGCGCCAAGACCAAGAACAAGGACGCGGCCGCGAAGTTCATTGACTTCATGATCAACTCCCCCGAGGTCGGCGAGATCTTCAAGACCACGCGCGGCGTTCCGGCGTCGAAGACCCAGCGCGAAGGCACCACCTTCGACGGCGTTGACGCCCAGGTCGTGGCCTACGAAGAGTCCATTGCCAAGTACCTCACCGACGCACCCGAGCCGCCGATCGTCGGCTTCGGCACGCTTGAGTCCGAGTTCCTGCGCATCCAGGAAGAACTGAACTACGGCAAGGTCACTGTTGACGAGGCCGTGGACCAGTGGTTCACGTCCGCTGAAGACGTCATCAGCCAAAACTCATAGTCGACGAAAGCAACGCATTGACGCAAACACCAGCCCCCACCCGGCGGGCGAAGTCCGGCCCTCCGCTGCGAGATGAGAAACTCAAGCAGCGGAGGGCGGAGGCCCGCACCGGCTACGCCTTTCTTTTGCCCTGGCTCCTGGGGTTCATTCTCCTGACCGCAGGGCCCATGATCTCCTCCCTGTACCTCTCCTTCACCAACTACAACTTGTTTGAAGCACCCAAGTGGATTGGTTTCGAGAACTACACCAAGCTGTTCCAGGATGATCGCTTCATCCAGTCCGTGAAGGTGACGCTGACCTACGTGGTCTTCGGCACCCCGGCCAAGTTGATCGCGGCATTGGCGATCGCCATGCTGCTCAACAGCAAGCGCCGCGGACGCGGCTTCTACCGTTCCGCGTTCTACGTGCCCTCCCTCATCGGCGCCAGCGTGTCCGTCGCGATCGTCTGGAAAGCCATGTTCGGCGACGCCGGCCCCGTTGACCAGATCCTGAGCTTCTTCGGCATCGGGATCGGCGGCTGGGTCGGCAACCCGAGCATGACCATGCCCATGATGATCCTCTTGACGGTGTGGCAATTCGGCGCCCCCATGATCATCTTCCTGGCCGGCCTGAAGCAGGTCCCCGCCGAAATGTACGAGGCCGCCGAAATGGACGGCGCCGGTTCGGTGCGCAAGTTCCTGAGCATCACACTTCCGCTGCTCTCCCCGGTCATCTTCTTCAACCTCTTGATGGAGACCATCCACGCCTTCCAGATCTTCGCCTCGGCGTTCATCATTTCCAACGGTTCCGGCGGTCCCGCAGGATCCACCATGTTCTACACCCTGTACCTGTACCTGAGGGGCTTCGGCGACTTCCGCATGGGCTACGCCTCGGCCATGGCCTGGCTGCTGCTCATCGTCATCGGCATTATTACGCTGATCTTCTTCAAGACCTCCAACAACTGGGTCCACTACAGCGGAGACGAAAAATGACATCCACAGCCCTCAAGACCCCACCCGCCGCCGGGACAGCCCCGGCGGAACCGGCCGCCCGCGACCCCAAGAGCCGCACCATCCTGGGCAAAAGCCTGAAAACCCTCCTGTTCCACGGCGTCACCCTCGCCCTGATCGCCGTGGTGATGTACCCGGCCGTCTGGATGGTCTCATCCTCGTTCAAGCCCAGCAGCGAAATTGTCGGCAACGCGGCCATCTGGTCCGAGAACTTCAGCTTCGACAACTTCGTCAAGGCCATGGACGGCATCGGCGGCGTCAGCACCCTGCAGTTCTTCGGCAACTCCCTGATCCTGGCCGTCGGCTCAGTCATCGGGGTGGTGCTCTCCTCCACCGTGACCGCCTACGCGTTCACCCGCATCAACTTCCCCGGCCGGAAACTGTTCTTCACCCTCATGATCGTGACGCTGCTGCTGCCCTTCCACGTGGTCATCATCCCGCAGTACATCATCTTCCAACAGCTCGGACTCGTGGACACCTTCATCCCGCTGCTGCTGGGCAAGTTCCTGGGAGCCGAGGCGTTCTTCGTCTTCCTCATGGTCCAGTTCATGCGCAACCTGCCCCGGGAACTCGATGAAGCAGCCCGCATCGACGGCGCCGGGCACGTACGGATCTTCCGCAGCATCATGCTCCCGCTCATGAAGCCCTCCATCATCACCGCCTCCATCTTTGCCTTCATCTGGAGCTGGAACGACTTCCTCGGCCCGCTGCTCTACCTCAACAGCCCCGACAAATACCCGCTGCCCCTGGCCCTGCGCCTCTTCGTGGACCAGACTCAAAGCTCGGACTACGGCGCCATGATCGCCATGTCCGTTCTCGCCCTGCTCCCGGTGCTGCTGTTCTTCCTGATCTTCCAGCGCCACATCGTCGAAGGCGTCTCCACCCAAGGACTGAAAGGATAAACATGTCATCCGCCAGCCAGCCCGCCAGGGAAAGCCGCCAGGCCCGCAACGCCCGGCTCGCCGCCACCGATGCCCCGAAGGTCAACAAGTTTGCCCTGCTGAGCGAGACCCTGCTCCTGGGGGTGTGCCTGTTTGCCCTGGCGCTGCCCGTCGTGACTGCGCCGGCGGCCTATGCTGCCGGCGCGGCCCACATGGAACGCCACATCTCGGGGCGCCCCGACACCGTCGCCTCGTTGTGGGCCGACTTCAAGGCAGCACTTTCCGGCAGCTGGAAGCTCGGGCTGGCACTGCTGGGGGCCGGTGCGCTTGCCTCCGTCAATCTCCTGCTGGCCGGCTCGGGGCAATTGCCGGGCGGGCGCGTGGTCCTGGCCGCCACCGTGCTGCTGGCCGGCGGGTTCGCCGTGCTGCTGCTGCGGGCGGCCGGCGTGTGGCATGAGTTTGCCCCGCTGAAACGTTCGACGGCGGACACCCCGCCTTCCGCCTGGGCCGGCGCGTGGGCGCAGGCCAGGCACGATGCGGCCAAGGACTGGGTGGGCACCGCGTTGCTCGTCGCCGCCATGGCCATGTGCCTGACCTTCGTATGGATGCTGGCGCCGCTGGTCTTCATCGTCCCCGGTGCCATGACACTGGCGGTGGTCTCGGTGAACCACCGGTGGCAGGGATTGCAGGCCCGGTAGTTCCCGGGACGGCGCCGCCGGGGGAATCGGACGGTGTTTGCGGAAAGGGACGGACTATATGTCCGTCCCTTTCCGCAAATACCGTCCTTTTTGCTTTTCCGGCCCTCAGTCCTCGGCGATGACGGCCACTGCTCCGGCGGCCAGCACTCCGGTGAACTGCGTGCCGCTGATGAGCTCCATGCCCGAAGCAGCAACAGAAGCATCGGACGTGCCGTGGTTGACGGCGAACAGGTAGCCGGTACCGTCGGCTGCCCGGCGGCGAGTCAGCTCAACCCCGGGAGCCGCAACTACAGGGGCCGCCACGCCGGACTCCTCCAGCAGCCGGCCCAGGATTCCATCCAGCGCCCCGGCTTCGGGGAACGTGGCCAGGTACCAGGCGGAGCCGGAACCCGCAGCATTTCGGGTCAGTGCAGGAACCCCCGCCAAGGGGTATTCGGTGAAGCTGGCCAGAGGCTCGGCGCCGGCCAAGTGCACATGTTCGCTCCAGATCCGCCCCGACCAGCCGGCGGCCGACCCGTCAACGCCCGATCCGGCGACGGCAGCAGCGGCGCCTTCGGGCAGCGGGTGGAACTCCTCGACGGTGATCCCCAGCAGGTCGCGGAAGGCGCCGGGATAGCCTCCCAGCCGGACGGCGTCGTTCTCGTCAACGATGCCGCTGAAGTAGCTGACCAAAACCGTTGCACCGCGGGTGGCGGCGGCGGCAATGTTGGCGGCATCGGCGTCGTTCACGGCATACAGGGTGCAGGCCAGGATTAGGTCGTAGCCGTCCAGGTTGGCGGAGGGGTGGACGAAGTCCGCCGTGATGCCGCGCAGGAACAGGGCACGGTGGAAAGCGCGCAGCAGGTCCAGGTATTTCACGTCGGTGCTGGGGTGCGAGTCCAGCTCGCTGGCCCACCAGGATTCGTAGTCGAAGATGATGGCCGTGCGTGACTCCACCCGGGAGCCGTGCACCGCGTCCATGGCCTGCAGGGACGCGCCGAGCTCCACCACCTCGCGCCAGACCCGGGTGTCGGTCCCGCCGTGGGGGACCATGGCCGAGTGGAACTTCTCCGAGCCGGCCCGGCTTTGGCGCCACTGGAAGAACATGACGGCGTCTGCGCCGCGGGCCACGTGGGCCAGCGAGTTGCGTGCCATCTCGCCCGGCAGCTTTGGCATGTTGCGTGGCTGCCAGTTGACGGCGGACGTGGAGTGCTCCATCAGCATCCACGGCTTTCCGCCGGCCACGCCGCGGGTCAGGTCGGCGCCGAAGGCCAGCTCGATGTGGCGCTCGGGGTCTGCGGCCACCAGGTAGTGGTCGTTGGCCACGACGTCCATGCGCCCGGCCCAGTCAAAGTAGTCCAGGGCCTTTGTGGCGCTGGAGGCCATGAAGTTGGTGGTGGCGGGGATGTCCGGGGTGACCTCGCGAATGACGTCCACCAGCATGGTGTAGAAATCGACCAGCGCCCACGAATTGAAACGGGCAAAGTCCAGCTGCTGCGTGGGGTTGAGGGTGGTGGGCGCCGGGCCGGGCGTGCGGATCTCCTCGAAACTGCCGTAGCGCTGAGACCAGAAGGCCGTGCCCCAGGCTTCGTTGATTGCATCCACGGTCCCGTAGCGCCGGGCCAGCCAGGCCTGGAACGCTGCGGTGTCCTCGGGGCCGTGGAATTCGCTGACGTGGCAGCCAAGCTCGTTGTCCACGTGCCACAGCACCAGCGCCGGGTGGTCCTTGTAGCGTTCGGCGAGGGCGCGCGTGATTCCGGCGGCATATGTGCGGTAGACGGACGACGACGGTGAATAGTGCCGCCGCGACCCCGGTCCCAGCACGGTTCCGTCGGCAGTGACCGGCAGGATTTCGGGATGCTTGCGGACCAGCCAGGCCGGCGGTGCCGCCGTTGCCGTGGCGAGGGCAACCTTGATGCCGGCCGCGGCGAGGTTGTCCATGATCTCGTCGAGCCAGTCGAAGTCGTACTGGCCTTCGGACGGCTCCAGCCACGACCAGGAGAAAATGCCAACGCTCAGCGCATTGACGCCCGCCTGTTTCATGAGCCCGATGTCTTCCAGGCGGATGTCCCTGGGCCATTGCTCGGGGTTGTAGTCCCCGCCATAGGACATGCCCGGAAGGGACTCCCACAGGCGGGCGGTGCGCAGCTCCTGTGAGGACAGGGCTGCAGGGGCCGGATTGCTGGAATCAACGGGGGAGGGGGAAGGCATGGAACTCCTTTGCTCGAATGCTCTCAGTGAAAATTGAAAGGTTTCACAAAGGCCCAGTCTAGCCGTGGGTGCCCTCCCAATTCCACTGTTGCGCCCATGTTCCGGGCCGTAGTTTGAGACCTCCTTCCAGGCCGTCGATTGCGGCAGGGCAGTCCCCGCGGCGGCGGCAGGTGGCAGGTCTTCGGACCGCAGCACGACAGCCGCCCCGGACGGGCGCGGGGTGCGTCGTCCGGGGCGGCTGGGCATGTGCGCGGCCAGTGCCGCAGGGTGACTGCTACTTCTTGAAGGTGTACTCCCATCGGGCTGTGGCGCCGTCGGCGATCGCAACAAACGGCTTCGGGACCGCAGCGACGGTGACGGATGCCGAGGTGACCTTGGTCGAACCGTTCTTTGCCTTGACCCCGTCAACGTAGTAGTCCATCGTGGCGCTGTTCGGGATGATGACGATCCCGTGCGCCGACTTCCCTGCGTCCACGAACTTGGGCGCCGCGGGGGTTGCCGCCTTGGCCAGCAACGGCACCTTGGCGAAGTCCATGTCGCTGGCCAGGTAGTAGCTGGTGTAGGAGGGCTGGTTGTACGTGGTGTTTTGCCGCGCCACCTCCACCCGGTACTGCGGATCGTGCATCGGGGTGGTCAGTTTGTGGCTCGTGACCTCGGTGCTCGTGAAGATTCTCAGTGCGCCCGAATCGGCCGTGCGGACCAGCAGTTCCTCACGCCAGTCGCCGAGGACATCGGCCACCAGTGACGCTGTGCCCTTGGTTCCGTTGTTTGTCCGGGTCCCAGTGGCAATCAACATCCGGCCCTGTTCCCATGAGTCAATCGTGGGTGTGGCCTCGCCGCTGCCGTTGACGATGGCGGTGGTGAGGTTGGCGGACCACCGGATGGACTGGTCGGTGCCGGGGGTCGCTGCGGAAAGGATGGTGCCGGCGGAGCTGAGCAGGCCGCTGGCTTCGGTGCCGCCGGGCATGCTTGACCAGACTTCCATGCCGGGCACGTCGCTGCGCACATCACCGATCATCCCGCGCCCGGTGTCCTTGCCGGAGTAGGCGCCAAACAGGATTTCTCCCGTGGCGGCGTCGCGCAGTGCCGAACCATAGGGGGCCCAGGTTCCGCCTTCGTGGACTGTGAAGATTTCCAGGCCGGGACGGTTCGGATCAATGTCCGCGACATGCATGGCGTCGCCGTGGCCCAGCCGGGCGTCTGCTCCGGGGTCCGCACTCCCAGCCGGCATGGTGTCGTGGGAGCTGTACAGCACCGAGCCGTCGTCGTCGATCGTGGCGGAGCCGTAGACGATTTCCTGGCGCCCGTCACCGTCAACATCGGCGGCGCTCAGCGAGTGGAAGCCCTGGGTGGTGATCTTCCCATAGGTGGGATCGGTGCCGTCGCGGCCGTGCGGGGAATCGTTGAAGGGGTTGCTCATGGGGGCGTGGCCGCTGTCGATCATCCAGCGCTGTGTCAGGGACTTGCCGTTCCAGTCGTAGGTGGCCATGGTGGTGCGCGTGTAGTAGCCGCGGGCAAACACGGCCGACGGGTGTTCGCCGTCGAGATAGGCCACGCCGGCGAGGAATCGGTCCACCCGGTTGCCGGGTTCGATCCGGGCCATGGCGTAGTCGCCCCACATCAGGCCGTCGTCGCCGCGGCCGGGTTCGTAGGGCACCGTCTGCAATTCCTTGCCGGTGGCGCTGTCGAAAACGGTCAGGTATTCCGGGCCGTCCACAATGAAGCCTTCAAAGTTGCGCAGTTGGTTCCGGGCGCTGCGTGAAGGGGCGTAGACATCCATGAAGTAGTCCACCAGCTCCACGGCATCGGCACGCGACAGCGGGTAGTTGTGGGTGGTGGGGATGCCGAACGCCTCCTCCAGGGTGGCCGGCCAGTTGCCCGCCTTCACTTCCGGGTGTTCCGTCCAGCCCTGGAACATGCCCACCAGGTGTTCGTGGTAGTCGGCGGCGCTCATGCGGTAGTCGTCGCTGTTGGTCCAGCCTGCCTTGAGGTCCGCCTTGGGAAGGGTCACGAATGATTCGTTGCTGACTGATCCGTCCGGGGCGAATCCGGTGGCCTTGGTGCCGGGTGCAGTTTTCAGGATGGTCTCTGAGCGGCCGTCGCCGTCAAAGTCGTAGACCATGAACTGCGTGTAGTGGGCGCCGGCGCGGATGTTCACGCCAAGGTCGATGCGGTTGAGCAGCGTCCCGTCCAGCTTGTAGGTGTCGATGAAGACCGGGCCCGTGTAGCCAACCTGCGAGACGTCCTTCGAGTTGGAGGGGTCCCACTTCACCACGAATTCGTAGGCCCCGTCGCCGTCCACGTCGCCCACGGAAACGTCGTTGGCCGAATATGTGTAGGCCTCGCCCGCAGGGGTGGTCCCGCCCGCGGGCCGGGTCAGGGGAATGTCGTGGAATCCCTGGTCCCACGCCGTGACGGCGCCGCTTGCGGCCAGCTCGACGCCGTTGACCACCGGTGCCACGGTGTATTGGTCCGATGCAGTGCCGCCGGCGTCGGCAAAGTTGGTGCTGTCCGTGACGTCCGCAATCTTGGTGCCATTGCGGTAGACCGTGAAATCAGGTCCGGCAAGTCCTGTCGCGGTGGCTCCTGTGGCCTCGGATCCGAGCAGGCGCCAGCTGAGGAAAATGCCGTCCGTGGTGGAGACGGCCACGAGCCCCCTGTCCAGGGACTCTAGCTGGATGCCGCCGGGCGGGGCCTTGCCGGATGCGGCGCCGGCCGGCATCGCCACGCCCAAGACAAGGGCTGTGGACGCGGCCAGGGCCACGGCTGTGCGGAACGGATGGGTGCTGAGATTCATCGTTGAATCCATCTCTGGGCGGGTCGCCCCTCAGTGGGATAACGCTTTCCGTGCATGGCCGAGCGTACCCACCCCCGGAGCGGGGGGTCAAGGATTTCTCCAAAAATTGACACGATTCATTTTGTTTGCGAGAGTGCCGCCGGGAACACCGTCCTGCGCGGGGGTTGGCCTCAAGTCCGGCCGGCCCGGATCAGGCTCCGGTGCTGGCCCGCACCACCAGTTCGGGTTCGAATACCACCGACCGCGGGCCGGCTTCCGGCGATTCCAGCTGCTCAGTGAGCAGCTCGATCGCCGTGCGCCCGATGAGCGTGGTGGGCTGGCGGACCGACGTCAGCGGCACCACGGCCGAGGCGGCAAAGTCGATGTCGTCGTAGCCCACCAGGGCCACGTCCTCCGGGATCCGCAGCGTGTTCAGCATGGTGAGTGACTGCATGACGCCCAGTGCGAGGAGGTCGTTGGCGCAAAAAAGCCCGTCCGGCAGCAGCGATTCCCGGGCAACCAGTGCGTCGCCAATGCCGCGCCCGGCCAGCACCGTGAGGTCCGAGGCCTGCAGCACCTCCAAGGTGGCGCCCGGGACCTGCGCCACCGCGCGCATGGCGCCGGTCAGGCGGTCCGTGACCTGGTGGAATTCCTGGGGGCCTGCCACAAAGGCAATCCTGCGCCGGCCAATGTCCAGCAGGTGCTTTGTGGCCATGAAGCCGCCGGAAATGTCATCCACCGAGACTGAGCTGAATGCACCCTCCTGCGCGGGGCTGTCCACGAGTACAACCTTCGTGCCGCGGGCCACCAGGGCCTTGAGGCGCGCGGTGATGTCCTTGACCGGCGAGATCAGCACGCCCTGCACGCGCTGCTCCTCAAAGAGGTCGATGTAGTGCAGCTCGCGCCCGGCATCGTGCCCGCTGTTGCCAAGGACGACGGCGTTGCCCCCTTCCGCGGCAGCGTCCTCCGCCGCCCTGGCCAGGGAGGAGAAGAAGGGGTTGCCGATGTCCAGCACCACAAGCCCAATGGTGCGGCTGTGCCCGGCCCGGAGCTGGCGCGCCACGTCGTTGCGGACAAAGCCCAGTTCGGCAATGGATGCCTGGACCCGTTCCCGGGTCTTTGAGGCCACCCGTTCCGGGTAGTTCAGGACATTGGACACCGTGCCCACAGCCACGCCTGCATGGTTGGCAACGTCCTTGATGCTTGCAGTCCGCATGAAACTCCTCCGCAATGGAGCCAACCGATTGCCGCCCGGTCTTCGTCGTGGGCCATGGTTGACATTGATTTGTGAACAAGTGTACTTTGAATCGTAACAATGAATCGTTTCAAGAATGAGGTTAGGCCATGCGGGTTTGTTTTCGTTCTGCCGTTGATCCCCGGCACCTTTCGGCCTATCGGGAAGCACACGCAAGTGTGTGGCCCGAGATGCTCCGGGAGCTCAAGGCGGCAGGCTGGAATGACTACACCCTGCACCTGGGCGATGACGGCCTGCTGATCGGCATTCTCGAGTGCGACGACCTGGACGCGGCGCGTGCCCGAATGGCGCTGACCGAGGTCAACGGCAGGTGGCAGGCCGAAATGGCCAGTCTCTTCCCGCCGTCGGAAGGCAACCCGGATGAGGGATTCATCGTGCTCGACGAAGTTTTCAATCTTGAGGAACAGTTGGCTGCCGCCAGCAAAGAAACTAAGGATGCACACAATGAGTGACATGGCAGCGGCCCTGGGCCGCCTCGACGACCTGGCGATTGAGGTCCCCTCGTGGGCCTACGGCAACTCCGGCACGCGGTTCAAGGTGTTTGGCACGCCGGGCACTCCCCGCACGGTGCAGGAGAAGATTGCGGACGCCGCCAAGGTCAACGAGCTCACGGGGCTGGCGCCGCTGGTCGCGCTGCACATTCCGTGGGACAAAGTGGATGACTATGACGCGCTGAACGCCTACGCCAAAGATCACGGCGTGGGGCTGGGCACCATCAACTCCAACACCTTCCAGGACGACATCTACAAGTTCGGCTCCCTGACCCACGTGGACGCAGCCGTCCGCCGGCAGGCGATCGACCACCACTTCGAGTGCATCGACGTCATGGATGCCACCGGCTCCCGCGACCTGAAGATCTGGCTCGCCGACGGCACCAACTACCCCGGCCAGGGCGACATCCGCGGCCGCCAGGACCGCCTTGCCGAGTCGCTGCAGGAGATCTACGCCCGCCTGGGCGAGAACCAGCGCATGGTCCTGGAATACAAGTTCTTCGAGCCGGCTTTCTACCACACGGACGTCCCGGACTGGGGCACCTCCTACGCCCACACCCTCGCCCTGGGCGAGAAGGCCAAGGTCTGCCTGGACACCGGCCACCACGCCCCCGGCACCAACATCGAGTTCATCGTGGCGCAGCTGCTGCGCCTGGGCAAGCTGGGCTCCTTCGACTTCAACTCCCGCTTCTACGCCGACGACGACCTGATCGTGGGCGCCGCCGATCCCTACCAGCTGTTCCGCATCATGTACGAGGTCATCCGCGGCGGCGGCCTGGGCGGCGGCTGCGAAGTGGCTCTCATGCTGGACCAGTGCCACAACCTCGAGGAGAAGATCCCCGGCCAGATCCGCTCCGTGCTGAACGTGCAGGAAATGACCGCGCGCGCCCTGCTCGTGGACCGGGTTGCCCTCACCGAGGCGCAGAACGCCGGCGATGTCCTCGGCGCAAACGACATCTTCTCCAACGCCTTCTACACCGACGTCCGCCCGGCCCTCGCCGAGTGGCGCGAATCCCGCGGCCTGCCCGCGGACCCCCTCGCCGCCTTTGCTGAAAGCGGCTACCAGAAGCAAATCAACGACGAGCGCGTGGGCGGAACCCAGGCCGGATGGGGCGCGTAGCCATGAGCGAGCAGAGCACCAGGACTGACAAACCAGGCACGACGGCGGCCCCCGCCACCGCGCCGGCCGGCACCGACACGGTGGCCGCGTTGATCGCCCGCTCCAACCGTTTGGGTGCGGACAAGCGCAACACCAACTACGCGGGCGGCAACACATCCGCAAAGGGCACTGCCACGGACCCCGTCACCGGGGAAGATGTGGAACTGCTGTGGGTCAAGGGCTCCGGCGGAGACTTGGGCACCCTGCAGGAATCCGGACTGGCCGTATTGCGCCTGGACCGCATGCGCGCCCTGGTCAACAGCTACCCGGGTGTTGAGCGCGAGGACGAGATGGTTGCCGCCTTCGACTACTGCCTGCATGGCAAGGGCGGCGCGGCGCCGTCGATCGACACAGCCATGCACGGCCTGGTCGAGGCCGCCCACGTCGACCACCTGCACCCGGACTCCGGCATCGCGATCGCCACGGCGGCCGACGGCGAGGAACTGACCGCTAAAATCTTCGGTTCCAAGGTTGCCTGGGTGCCGTGGCGGCGCCCCGGCTTCCAGCTGGGCCTGGACATTGCCGCAATCAAGGACAACAACCCGGGAGCCGTCGGCACCATCCTCGGCGGACACGGGATCACCGCCTGGGGCGCCACCAGCGAAGAAGCCGAAGCAAACTCGCTGTGGATCATTGAAACCGCCGAGGCCTACATCCGGGAAAACGGCCGCAAGGACCCGTTCGGTGCTGCACTGCCCGGCTACGGTGCGCTGTCCGAGGGGGAGCGCCGCGCCAAGGCAGCCGCATTGGCGCCGACCATCCGCGGGCTTGCCTCCACGGACAAGGCCGCGGTGGGCCACTTCAATGACGACGCCGCCGTGCTGGACTTCCTGGCCTCGGCAGAGCACCCGCGCCTGGGTGCGCTGGGCACCAGCTGCCCGGACCACTTCCTGCGCACCAAGGTCACCCCGTTGATCCTGGACCTGCCCGCTGACGCATCGGTGGAGGACTCCATCGCACGGCTGAAGGAACTCCACGCCGCATACCGCACGGACTACGCGGCCTACTACGACCGCAACGCGCTGCCCGATTCGCCCGCCATGCGCGGCGCGGACCCGGCCATCGTGCTGGTTCCCGGCGTGGGCATGTTCTCCTACGGCGCCAACAAGCAGACCGCACGCGTGGCCGGGGAGTTCTACCTCAACGCCATCAACGTCATGCGCGGCGCCGAGGCGCTCTCCGCCTACGCCCCCATCGACGAGGCGGAAAAGTTCCGCATCGAATACTGGGCGCTGGAGGAAGCCAAGCTGGCCCGGATGCCCAAGCCCAAGTCGCACGCCACCCGGATCGCCCTGGTGACCGGTTCGGCGTCGGGCATTGGAAAGGCCATCGCCACCCGCCTGGCCGCCGACGGCGCCTGCATCGTCATCGCCGACTTGAACCTGGAGGCGGCCCAGGCCGTCGCATTGGAGCTTGGCGGGCCGGACGTGGCCATCGGCATCCAGGCCGACGTCACGGACGAATCCGCCGTGCGTGCCGCCGTTGATGCTGCCGTGCTGGCATTCGGTGGCCTTGATTTGGTGGTCAACAACGCCGGGCTGTCCATCTCCAAGCCACTGCTGGAAACCACCGAAAAGGACTGGGACCTGCAGCACGACGTCATGGCCAAGGGCTCCTTCCTCGTGTCCAAGGCCGCCGCGAAGGTGCTGATCGAGCAGGACATGGGCGGGGACATCATCTACATCTCGTCCAAGAACTCCGTCTTCGCGGGCCCGAACAACATCGCCTACTCGGCCACCAAGGCCGATCAGGCCCACCAGGTGCGCCTGCTCGCCGCCGAATTGGGCGAGTATGGTGTCCGGGTCAATGGCATCAACCCCGACGGCGTGGTCCGCGGCTCCGGCATCTTCGCCGGCGGCTGGGGCGCCAAGCGCGCGGCAGTGTACGGCGTGGACGAGGAAAAACTGGGCGAATACTACGCGCAGCGGACCCTGCTCAAGCGCGAGGTGCTGCCGGAAAACGTGGCCAACGCCGCCGCCGTGCTCACCTCCGCCGAGCTCTCGCACACCACCGGCCTGCACATTCCCGTCGACGCCGGCGTGGCAGCAGCCTTCCTGCGATGAGCGCTGCCCCTGCCGCGCCCGCCACGGCTTTGTTTGCCGCCGTCGACATTGGCGCGTCCTCAGGGCGCGTCATCGTCGGCGGTGTTGGGGGCGGGACGGCCGAACTGCACGTGGTGCACCGCTTCCCCAATGGCGTGGTGGAACGTGAAGGCGCCCTGCACTGGGACTTCGATGCCCTGTTCGCCGAGGTGCTCACCGGGTTGCGGGCCGCCGCGGACCACGCGTCGGCCGTTGGCGGCGTGGTCGCCAGCATCGGCATCGACACCTGGGCCGTGGACTACGGGCTGGTCGACGCTGCCGGAACACTCCAGGGGCCCCCGTTCAGCTACAGGGACGGGCGCGGCGCCACGCAAGTGGGCAGGGTCCATGGCCTGCTCGGTCCTGAGCGGCTGTATGAAACCACCGGCCTGCAGCACCTGCCGTTCAACACGGTCTTCCAGCTGGCTGCCGAGCAGGCCGCCGGCCGGGATCTCACCGGGCTGCAGGCGCTGCTGATCCCCGATCTCATCGCGTTCAAGCTCACCGGCAACCGCCGCACCGAGTCCACCAACGCCTCCACCACGGGCCTGTACGACGCCGTGGCGGGGGAGTGGGCCACCGAGTTCCTGGCCGCCCTGGGCCTGCCGGACAGGCTGTTCCCGCCGCTCATTGAGCCCGGGGAAACCATCGGCACGCTGCGCCCGGATGCTGCCGCGCGAACGGGGCTGCCGGGAAGCACTCCGGTGGTGGCCGTCGGCTCGCACGACACCGCCTCCGCCGTGGCCGCCGTCCCCGCCGACGGCCCCAATTTTGCCTACATTTCCTCCGGAACGTGGTCGCTGGTGGGCGTGGAGCTGGACGCCCCGGTCCTGGCGGAGGCCAGCCGCGCCGCGAACTTCACGAATGAGCGCGGTGTGGACGGCACCACCCGCTACCTGCGCAATGTGGGCGGGCTGTGGCTGCTCAGCGAGTCGATCCGCTCCTGGGAAGAGGAGGCGCTCGACGCCGGGTCCCCGGCTTCCGCGCCCGCATCACCCGCGCTGTCCCTCGCCGGGCTGCTCGCTGCCGCGGCGGCCGAACCGGCAGGGGGCCCGCTCATCGACGTTGATTCAGAAGCCTTCATCGCCCCCGGGAACATGCCCAACCGCATCCGGGCCGCTGTCAGCGCCACGGGAGGGAGACTGGAAAGCCGGGCACCCGCCGTCGTGCGCTGCATTTTGGACAGCCTCGCGGCCTCCTACGCCCGCACCGTGCGGCAGGCGCAGGAACTGTCGGGCCGGCGCGTGGAGGTCATCCACATTGTGGGCGGCGGTTCCCAGAATGAGCTGCTGTGCCAGATCACCGCCAATTCGACGGGCCTGCCCGTTGTGGCCGGGCCCGTGGAGGCGACGGCGCTGGGCAATGTGCTGGTCCAGGCACGTGCGGCCGGTGCGGCGCCCGCCGCACTGCAGGATTTGCGGGCGGTTGTCGCCGCCAGCCACCCTGGAACCAAGTACTTTCCCGGGGGCTGACGGCGCCGCGGGGCGTCAGCGGCCCGTCAGGACCATGTGCCTCCGGTGCAGGATGCGGACGTCTGGGATGTCAAGGGTGGTTCGCCCAGGCCTGATGGACTCGTCCACGTAGATTGGTGCGTCGGGATTGAGCGGGAAGGCCCGGATCTGCAGCCCGTGGCGCAGCAGCGCGTCCCGGTGCGGCGCCAGGTCGATGGCCCAGGCCAGCCCGTTCCAGTAGTTGTCCGAAACCAGCGCCCCGGCGATGAACGCCCGTGCGGCATCGCCGGTCCAGCTGATCCGCAACAGGTTTTGCCCGGTCTCCGGCAGCTGTTCGGCAGTGAAGTCCAACTGGAACAGGGCGGCCGTCTCATAATCGCTGTCCAGCGGTGCGGCGGCGCGCCCGTGCACCCCGCCCGTGCGCAGGGGAGCGGGCCCCGCAGCCTCCTGCAGCAGCTCGGCGGAACCTGCCGTGGCGAGGGATCCGGCGGGGACCTCCACCGTGAACCGGTCCAGCGGCCCGCCGCCGCCCAGCCGTGAGACGGCAGCCTCGACATCGCCGGGCACCGCCGCCACATTGTCCACGGGCGGATAGATGCCAACCTCCTGCCGGGGTGCGGTGATGTCCAGCCGCAGCGTGCCGGCCGAGGCCAGGAGCGAGTCGGCCAGGATGATGCGGGGTGCCCCGGCAAAGTCGGCCTTCCAGGCGCGCAGGGCATCGTCGCCGTCAATGAGCAAGATGGACACGCGGTCCGTGACGGGCAATTCCACGGGACCGGGCCCCGGCGGAACCGCCAGCTGAATCGTTTGGCGGGTGCCGCCGTCGTCCGCGGGCAGGGCAACCTCAAACTCGGTGTCCACGCCCTCTGTCCGGGAAAACACGAAGCAGGTCCGCGGTCCAACCGGCAGGCTCGTGAGCAGCTGCGCCGTGGTGTGCACCAGCGTGGCGCCGTGGCCCAGCGGCAGGTTGAACGGCCACACAAAGTGCGCTCCCGCCGCAATGGTTGCGGGCCGGCGGGGAATGCTGAGCCGGGCGCCGTCGGCCAATGTGACGCTGAACTGGACGCCTTCCTTGGCCCCGAGCGCATCGGTGGAGGGCTGGTGGTTGTTGACGAAGATGAAGCCGGCCCGGCCGTCGCTGCGCACGGACCAGCGGAGTGTTTCGGCATCGTCCAGGCCGGCGGGGACCGTGTCCGGCAGGGTCATGGGCATTCCGGCAAGCCCGGGGCCCGCCTCGGCAAGGAACAAATGCTGCGCCCGCAGCCGGTGGTACGACTCCCGGACCTGGCCGTGCTCGCCCAGCGGCGCCTGGAAATCGTAGCTCATGACGGGGAGGTCGTTGGGGTAGCCGGTGGACTGGGACTCCTGCAAGGTGGAGAGCTCGCCCAGGCCCTGCGAGGCGCCGTGGAACATGTAGTAGCCCTGCCACACCGAGCCGCTGCCGATCTTGGCCAGGGCCAGTGCGGAGACGTCCGCGGCGGGAATGATGGGCCGGCGGTGGTAGGCCGAGGGCATGCCGCCGCCCAACTCGCAGGTGGCATAGGGTGCCGCCATCTCAGCTGCGGTGCCGGAATCGGCCGTGGGGCGCAGGTCGGCGCCGATGGAATGGTCGTCACGGATGTGGCTGAAGAAGTAGTGCTTCCTGCTGCCCCGGGCCCAGCCGGGATGGGCGTCTTCCCAGAATGCTTCGGGGTAGCCGCCATAGAGCGGGAGCACCTCTCCGGCCGGCAGCTGTGCGCCGCCCCAGGCCGTGGCCGTCCATAGCGGCGGGGCCATGCCAAGCTCCTGCGCCATGTGCTTCAGGGTAAGGATGTGCCCGGGCTGGTCGTACAGCTCATTCTCCAGTTGCACGGCGACGATCGGGCCGCCGCCGTGGAACAGTCCGCTGAGCTGGTCCGCAACCTGGGAGAAGAAGGGCCGCACGTGGGCGAGATAGGCAGGATCGTCGCTGCGGTGGTTGACGGGCAGGGCCTGGAGCCAGTCGGGGAATCCGCCGTTGCGGGCCTCGCCGTGGGCCCACGGCCCGATGCGCACCACGGAGTCCAGCCCCAGTTCGGCGCAGAGTTCCACGAAGGCGCGCAGGTTGCGGCTGCCGGTCCAGCGGAAAGTGCCCTGGTGTTCTTCGTGGTGGTTCCAGAAAACGTAGGTCGAGACAACAGTGATGCCGCCCTGCTTCATGCGTTCCAGCCCCGTGCGCCACTGCCCGGGATCCTGGCGGCTGAAATGGTATTCGCCCATGACGGGGAACCATGGCGCACCGTCCCGGCTGAGGTGGCGGCTGTTGGCGGTGATGGTGCCGGTTCCCGGCAGGCCGGCCGCCCCTGTGCTGCCGCCTTCTGCGGCGACGGGGCGGTGCGTGGTGTCGGCTGGGGGTTCGGGCAGGCGGAGCGTGGCGTGGAGCATGGGAATCCTTTTGTGGTGCGGGCGGGCGGGCCGTCATACGGCGACTTCGGGAGAAAAAGCCTTGTGAACGCTAACAATCTATGGTTGTATCGATTCAGATGTGGGCTACCCCACATTATGCCCCAGGGATCCGCCGTGTGCAGCGGCCGCCGCATTCAATGCGCCCGACGGCAGGCAAAAACTGCTTGGACTTGCGGAAATTACGGCCGGGATTTTGCCGGGCCAGAATTTGAATCGATACATAGTGCCCTTATGGATCGGAAGCAGTCCGCGTCCGGGCAGTCCACCGAATCAAGGAGTGATGCATGCAAGCCCCACCCAAATATCGATATCCCGCCAGGGCTGCCGTCGCCGTGACTGCGGCATGCGGAATGGCCCTGCTGGGCCTGCCGGCGGTGTCCGCGGCCGAACCCGAGCGCTGGTCCTTTGACTTTGGCACCCCGTCAAGCCCCGTGGGCTCCGGGTGGACCGGTGTCAACCAGGGGACCCTGTACACGGCCGCCGCCGGCTTCGGGATCGTTCCCGTTGACGGTGTGGAGCCCGTCTCCCGCCACCGCGGCATGACCCCGGCCGACGACGTCAATGACGATTTTGTCCTCGGCACCGCCTGGGGTTTCGCCGTGGACGTGCCCAACGGCAGTTATGACGTGGAGATCCGTTCCGGCGACCAGCTGGCCGGAACCTCCACCACCAAGACCAAGATTTCCCTTGAAGGGGCAGCCGCCGGAACAGTTCAGGCACGCCAGACGGTCACCACGCAGACGTGGCAGACCACGGTTGCCGACGGCCAGCTGACCATTGACATCACCGGCGAAGGTGCCGGCGGCTATGTCAACGCGATCGTCATCACCGCGGCCACGGATGTCCCGCCGACCACGGAGCCCACGGACCCGCCGACCACGGAGCCCACTGACCCGCCGGCCTCCGCGATTGCGGCGCCGACGGCGGTGCGCATGGCCCACGTGGACGAGCAAGGCGTCACGCTGCGCTGGAACGAGGTGGCGAACGCTGCCGGCTACGTGGTCTCGCGCGCCGACACCGTTGACGGCGCCTACACGAAGGTTGCCGAAACCACCGGCGATGTCTTCACCACCGACCCCGTGGACACCACCAAGGTCCACTTCTACAAGGTTCAGGCCAGGGACGCCAAGGGGCTGTCCGTTTCGTCGTCGGCCGCGGTCTCCTCCCTGCCGGCCACCCCGGCAGAATTTCCGACGTCGGGATCGCTCACCTTTGACTTCGGCAGCGGCGCCGTCGCCGCCAACGCGGTGGGCATTGGCGCCGGCACGGCGTACACGGCCGAAAGCCGCGCCGGATTTGTGAACCCTGCAGCCGTTGCAGCCACCGACAGGGGCGGCAGCGACGCCCTCCGCAGCGACTTTGCCACCGTCGGCGACACTGAATTTGTGGTGGATGTGCCCAATGCCGACTACACCGTCGACGTGATTGCCGGGGACGCCGCAGGGGCAACCGACATTTCCATCACGGCCGAGCAGATGGCCAAGGTGCAGCAAACAGCCAAGGCCGCCGGCCAGTACCTGGAGATGTCCTTCGACATCGCCGTGGTGGACGGGCAGCTCAACCTGGACTTTGGCGGCACTGCCGCCAACATCAACGCACTGGTGCTGACACAAAAGTCACCCCGGCAGGCAGGCGCCAAGCCCACTGTTTGGGTCACGGGCGACTCCACCGTGCAGAGCTACACCTCCGACTACGCGCCGCAGGCCGGCTGGGGGCAGATGATTGACCGCTACCTCTCCGACGGGGTCGTGGTGGAGAACAAGGCGATCGGCGGGCGAAGCTCCAAGAACTTCATCAGCCAGGGCCGCCTCGACGAGGTCCTGCGCGGCATCCGCCCCGGCGACTACCTCTTCGTGCAGTTTGGCCACAACGACAACAGCAAGGGTGTTGACGACAGGTATGCGGCCCCGGCCGACTACGCCGAATACCTGCGCACTTACGTGGACGGCGCCGTCCAGCGCGGGGCAACGCCGATCCTGGTGACCCCGGTGTCGCGTCGTTCCTTCAATGCAGACACCGGAGCATTCAACGTCTCCTTCCCCGAGTACGTTGCCGCTGCCAGCGAGCTGGCCCGTGATACCGGGACCGGACTCGTGGACCTCTCCGCATCCTCCCGCGCCTACCTGGACAGCATCGGTCCGGAGTCGGCACTGTCCGTCTTCCTCCATGTGCCGGCAGGCGTCTATCCCTCGCGTCCGTCCGGAACGGCCGACGACACCCACTTCCAGGAATACGGCGCCATCCAGATGGCGCGCCTGGTGGCCGCCGATGTGGCGAAGCTGGACATTCCCCTGGCTGCCCAGGTGGTGGAGGCGGAAGCCCCCGCCGAGGTTCCTGCGGCACCGGCGAATCTCGTGGCGGGATCCATTTCCAACGCCGGGGCACAGCTGACGTGGGCCGCCGTGGACGGCGCCGACATTTACAAGGTGTTCCGCAAGGACGCCGATGCCGCAGACTCGGCCTGGTCCATGGTCACAACATCCACCCTGCCCCAGGCAACGGTGGGGAACCTTGCCGAGGGCGCCTCCTATGATTTCCGGGTGGTGGCCGTCAACGCCAAGGGCGACTCGGCGCCGTCGAACACCGTGCGGGTGCTGACCAAGGCGCCGCTGTACAAGTTTGACGTGCAACTGGCCGGCAACCCGCTCATGCCCGGCTACCTTGAGGCCAGCGAAAAATCGCTGTACAGCAAGGAGAAGGGCTGGGGTTTCCTGAACGTCAGCGGCCTGGGCGGGCGCGACCGGGGGACCGGCTTCACCCCGGCCCCGAACGACCTGGAACGCGACTTCCTGCTGCCCACCTCGGCGCATGAGTTTGCCGTGGACGTCCCCAACGGCAGCTACGCCGTCAAGACGTACAACGGCGACTGGATTGGCACGTCCAAGTCGGACGTCATCATTGAGGGCAAGGACTTTGGCGCCTCCAATGCCGGCAAGGGCTCGGTCTCGGCCAAGCTCAGCCAGCCTGTTCAGGTTCTGGACGGCCAACTGAACATCGTCATGGGTGGCAGCTCCTCACGCCTGAACGGCATTGAGATCACGCCGCTGCTGCTGGCACCGTCCGCGCTCGCAGCCACGGACGTCTCCATCGGCGACGCATCCGCAACTGTTTCCCTGGCCTGGACCGGCACCGACGCGGGCAGCTACCGCGTCTACCGCAAGTCCAGCACCGCGGAGGCGGCCGAACCGCTCGGGGAGGCAACGGCGTCGGAATTCCTTGACTCCACCGCCGAGATCGGCCTGGACTACAGCTATTACGTGGTGACCCTGGACGTCTCCGGCGCCGAGTCCGTGCCGTCCAACACCATCGAAGTGGCCACCGTTGACTCCTCCGTGGCCAAGGCCGCCGTCCCCGGCCAACCCGTCCTGGGCGCCGTCAACAAGAACGACGTCTCCCTGTCCTGGCCTGCAGCGGACGGGGCCCTGTTCTACCAGGTGTTCCGCGCCGATGCGAAGGCCGACGGCAGCTTCAGCGACTTCAAGCTGCTGGGGCGTGCCGGGGGCACGGAGTACAAGGACACGAGCGTGCTGACCACCATTGCGTACAAGTACGCCGTGGCATCAGTGAACGGCGGCGGCGTCTCGGAGAAGTCCGGGACCGTCACCACCGAAGCAGTCACCACCCTGGTCCGCCAGGCGGAACGCCTGGACCGGGCACCCGTGGCCGTGGCCACCGGAGAAGGCGTCTACGTGGGCTGGCGCATGCTGGGCCTTGACCCCGAGGCGATTGCGTTCAACGTCTACCGCGACGGCGAACTGGTCACCGGGGCGCCCGTCACCGGCAGCACCAACGTGTTGGACGCCGGCGGCACAGCGGCCTCGAGCTACCGGATTTCCACGGTGCTCAACGGTGCCGAGCTGTGGGCCACCGAGCCCTTCACGGTGTGGGATTCCCAGACGCTTGACGTGCCGCTGGACAAGCCGGCCGACGATTACACCAAGGACGGCCAGCCCTACACATACCGGGCCTCGGACGCCTCCATCGGCGACGTTGACGGAGACGGCAGCTACGAGATCATCCTGAAGTGGGACCCATCCATTTCCAAGGACAACTCGCAGGCCGGCTACACCGGAATCGTGTACGTGGACGCCTACAAGCTGGACGGCACCCGGCTGTGGCGCATCGACCTGGGCAAGAACATCCGGGCCGGTGCGCACTACACCCAGTTCCAGGTCTACGACCTGGACGGCGACGGCAAGGCCGAGGTCACGCTGAAGACGGCAGACGGCACGGTTGACGGCGTGGGCACCGTGATTGGCGACGCCCGGGCCGACTACCGCAACTCCAGCGGCTACGTGCTCACCGGCCCCGAATACCTCACCGTCTTCAACGGCGAGACCGGCGCCGCCGTGGACACGATCGACTACACCCCGGAACGCGGGGATGTGGGCGCGTGGGGCGACGGCTACGGCAACCGCGTGGACCGCTTCCTTGCCGGGGTGGCCCACCTCGACGGCGAGCACCCCAGCGTGGTCTTCAGCCGGGGCTATTACACCCGCACCGTTGTTGCCGCCTACGACTTCGACGGCACCTCGCTCAACGAGCGCTGGGTGTTTGACTCCAACCAGGCCGGCGACGAGTACCGCGGCCAGGGCAACCACCAGTTCTCGGTGGCCGACGTTGACGGGGACCAGAAGGATGAGATCGTCTTCGGCTCCATGACCCTCGACGACAACGGCTCGGTGCTGTACAACACGAAGCTGGGCCACGGCGACGCGCTCCATGTCTCCGACTTTGACCCGTCCCGTCCCGGCCTGGAGGTGTTTGCCACCCACGAGGAAGCACCCTCCAAGCACGGCATCGGCGCCACCTTCCGCGACGCCGCCACCGGCGAGGTGCTCTGGTCGATTCCGGCCATCAAGGACACCGGCCGCGGCGCCATGGCCGACATCGACCCGACGCACCCCGGTGCCGAAGGCTGGGCCATCGGCGGCGACGCAGCATGGAACTCGCCCGTGGGACAGCTGGTGGCCGCCAACGGCGAACTCATCAGCACGTCCATCCCGGCAGCCAACTTCCTCACCTGGTGGGACGGGGACCTCCTGCGGGAGATCACCGACCATGCCTGGACCGAAGAAACCCGCACCGGGGTGCCCACCATCTCCAAGTGGGACTGGACCACCAACACCAGCAAGGAGGTCTACCGTGCGGAAGGAACCCTGTCCAACAACGACACCAAGGGCAACCCCTCGCTGCAGGCCGATCTCTTCGGCGACTGGCGCGAGGAAATCGTGACCCGTTTGGACGACTCCTCGGCTCTGCGCATCGCCACCACCGTGGATCTGACCGAGAACCGGCTGCGAACCCTGCAATCGGACCCGGTTTACCGCATGGGCGTGGCCTGGCAGAACACCGCCTACAACCAGCCTCCCCACACCTCGTACTTCCTGGGTGAGGGCATGGCGAAGCCGGCGGCACCGAGCATCGCCTACACGGGCGCCGAACCGGCACCAGGGGAGGCCGTCCACCCGGAGCCGGCACCCGCGCCGGCCCCGGCCGATGCCAAGACGCTCAAGAAGGACACCCAGCTTGATCTTGGCCTGGACAAGGAGAAGTTCCCGCGTGGCGCCTCCGAGGTGGTGCTTGCCAACCTGGCCGCCGGCGAATTGTTCTACGTTTACCTCAACGAGAGCGGCCTCGGCTGGCACAAGGCATCCGAGGACGGCACCATCACGGTGACCACCCCGGACAGCACCCGGCCCGGCAACAACAAGCTGGTCCTGTTCAACGGGGACGGATCCCTCCACGGCTGGACCGGCATCAAGGTGACGGGGCCGCCCGTCAACTAGCCCTCCCGTCAACCAACCCAACCCAGGCACGACGGCGCGTTCCCCACCCAAGCGGGGGACGCGCCGTCGTGCTTTCGCGCGAGCGCCATTTGGGGGAAGTGCCAAACATGATTATGTTGGGAACAGCGTCGGCAGCAGGCCGGCCAATCGCGCGAGGAGTGTGAATCGTGGTCAGTGCAAAGGCGCCTGGGCATGTAGTTGTTGTTGGTGCGGGAATCATTGGGCTGTCCACGGCCTGGTACCTGCAGGAGCAGGGCATCAAGGTCACCGTGGTGGAACGCGGCGAGGTGGCGTCGGGCTCGTCCTGGGGCAACGCGGGCTGGCTGACCCCGGCCCTGACCCTGCCGCTGAGTGAGCCGTCCGTGCTGACGTACGGGGTCAAGGCCATGCTGGATCCGGCCTCGCCGCTGTACATTCCGGCCTCCACCGACCCCGCCCTGCTGAAGTTCCTGCTGGGCTTTGCCCGCAATTGCACGCCCGGCAAGTGGCGGGCCGCCATGGCGATCTTCGCCGAGATTGGCCGCTCAGGGATTGATGCCTTCGACGAGATTGCCGCCGGCACCCCCGCCATGGCCGAGCCCACTTATCCTGCCGAGCCGTTCCTCACCGGCTTTGCCTCGCTCAAGGACCGCGACGCCCTGGTCAAGGAGTTCCATGTCATCCGGGAAACCGGCGGCGACGTGGACTTCAGCCTCATGGACGGGGCCGAGATCCGTGAACTGGAGCCCACGCTTGGCAGCGGTGTGGTGGCCGGCATCCAGATTCACAAGCAGCGCTTCATCCACCCGCCGGCGTTCATGCAGGCGCTCGCAGCAGCCGTGGTGGCCCGCGGCGCGACCCTTGCCACCGCCTTCACCGTGTTCGACGTCCGCGACACCGGCGCCGGGGTGGATGTGGTCGGCTCAGAGGGCCGGCTCATCAAGGCCGACGCCGTTGTCCTCGCCACGGGTGCGTGGCTGGGGACGCTCGCGCGCAAGTTCGGCGTCAAGCGGGTGGTCCAGGCCGGGCGCGGCTACAGCTTCACTGTGGTTCCCGACGAAATGCCCACCCACCCCATCTACTTCCCGGCGCAACGCGTGGCGTGCACGCCACTGGGCGACAGGTTCCGGGTGGCCGGCATGATGGAGTTCCGCGATGCCGACGCGCCCCTGGACCCGCGCCGCATCAAGGCGATCGTTGATGCGGCCTCGCCCATGTTCACCGGCATCAACTGGGAGGACCGGGCAGAGGAATGGGTGGGCTCGCGGCCCTGCACCACGGATGGCTTCCCTCTCGTGGGCGCCACGAAGTCGCCGCGCGTGCACGTGGCCGGCGGCCACGGCATGTGGGGGATCGCGCTGGGCCCGCTCACCGGCAAGATGGTGGCGGCCGGGCTCACGGGCAACACCCCTCCCGCCACCATGCACCACTTCAACCCGTTGCGCTGATCCCCGGCGGCTCCCACACCTCGTTCCTCGGCGCGGGGCCCTTGCCGCCGTGGGCCCACCCGTCGGCTCCCACACCTCGTTCCTCGGCGCGGGGCTCTTGCCGCCGTGGGCCCACCCGTCGGCTCCCAAGGTCCAGGCGCTGGCGCGTCTGGACCTTGGGGCCTTCGGGATCGTTGGCCCATCCGGCTATTTCGGCGAACTGGCCTTCAACTTCGCCGGGACCCCGGTGCTGCCGCGTGCCACCACGTGGGGCTGGAAGACCTGCACGGATTCCGTGGTCGATGTGCCGTTGAGCAGGTCCCGCATCTGCGCCCAGGCATGCTCGCCAACCTCGGTGATCGGCACGGCCGCCGTCGTCAGGGGAGGCGTGGTGTACTGGGCGAACGGGATGTCGTCGAAACCCGTGACGGAGACGTCCTCCGGCACCTTGATGCCGCGCTCATTCAGGCTGCTGAGCAGGCCCATGGCGGTCAGGTCGTTGAACGCCAGGATCCCTGTGGCCCCGGATGCGACCACATCGCCGGCAGACTCGTAACCGTCTTCAAAGGTGGAGCCGCTGTGCAGGATGGCCAGCTCAACGTGCGGGTGGCCCTGCTTGAATTTTTCCAGTCCGGCCAGGCGCAGCGCGTTGGATGCGCTGCTCTCAGGTCCTGAGACATAGGCAATCCGGACGTGTCCAAGGTCGGCCAGGTGCGTGGCGAGATCCTGGATGCCCTGGCCGTAGTCCACCATCACGCTGGGGCTGTCCTCGGCGTCGGTGGTGCGGTTGACCAACACCAGTGGATGCAGGCTCGGTGCCAGCTCCTCCAATTCAGACGAGCCCATGCGCGGTGCACACAGCACCACGCCGTCACATCTCCTGCGGGCTTCCCCGGCCAGAATCGATTCCTCGCTGGAAACTTCTGAGGAGTCGGCAATGAGCACCCGGTAGCCGTCGTGTGCTGCTGCCCGGCTGACACCGCGCAACACGCCCTGGAACGTGGGGTTGCCGAGGTCCGGCACGACCACGCCGATCGTGTCGGTTTTCCCCCGCGCCAGGTTGCGGCCCATGGGGTTCGGCTGGTACTTCAGCTCTGTCGCTGCCGCACGCACCCTGGCTGCGATGTCGGGGTCAACGCGAAAGTTCCCGTTCATGACCCGGGAAACCGTCGCCAGCGAGACTCCTGCCTTCGCGGCAACGTCGGATATCCCTATGCGGGCGGGTCGGTCTCGCTTGGCCATGGAGGTTCCTTTTTGACTAGGGGGCGGGATCAAATCGGCGGCCGCGCTGCCTGCCCTTGACGGGACGCCCGGACTGTTGATACAAATCATATATGGGATTGAGAAAACGCTTTCTCAAAATCTACCCCAATACGCCCGGCCACTCAAAGGGAAGCCGTGAAAAGTGGGGGCATGAATCCATTACAGCGTTGTGAAAGGTCATCCAAGCTCATGAGTACCGCAGTGGCAGCAGCCGGAACGGACGCAGCAGCGCCGTCGAACAAGAAGACCCGTTTTGCCCTCGTCGGTGCCGGATCACGTGCCGAAATGTACGTGCAAGCCATCATGGGCGCACACGCCGACGTGGCCGAACTGGTGGCGATCGGCGACGTCAATCCCGGCCGCACCGGCTATTACACGGCCCTGGCCGGTGGCCTCGGTGCCGATCACGGCAACCCTGCGCCGGCCCCGTCCTCCTTTGACCCGGCAGAATTGACTGATTTCATCAGGGACAACGGCATAGACCGTGTCATCGTCACGTCGCCCGACTTTACCCACGCGGACTACATTGTCGAGGCACTCAACGCAGGAGCCGACGTCGTGGTGGAAAAACCGCTCACCATCGATGCCGAGGGCTGCCGGCGCATCACCGAGGCGATCGAGGCAACCGGGCGCAACGTGGTGGTCACCTTCAACTACCGCTATTCCCCGCGCAACAGCGCCCTGAAGGAGATCATCCAGAGCGGCGCCATCGGCAAGGTCACCAGCATCGACTTCAGCTGGATGCTGGACACCGTCCACGGCGCCGACTACTTCCGCCGCTGGCACCGCGAGAAGAAGAACTCAGGCGGCCTGCTCATCCACAAGGCCTCCCACCACTTTGACCTGGTCAACTGGTGGCTCAACGATTCGCCGGCCCGCGTCTACGCCTCCGGCGGGCTGCGCTTTTACGGCGCGGAGAATGCAGCGGACCGCGGCCTCGGCGAACGCCCCGCGCGCGGCACCCTCGACGGCGTCAGCGACCCCTTTGCCCTGGACATGCGCGAGGACGACAAGCTGGCGGCCCTGTACCTGGCGAACGAAAAGTTTGACGGCTACATCCGGGACCAGGACGTGTTCTCCGCAGGCATTACGATCGAGGACAACATGGCCCTGACCGTGGATTACGACGGCGGACCCACCTTGAGCTACTCCCTCAACGCCCACAGCCCGTGGGAAGGCTACCGCGTGGCCGTCAACGGCACCGAGGGCCGCGCCGAACTGGAGGTGGTCGAGCGGGCGGCAGTCCACGACAGCAACGACAAGAAGAACGTCCTGGACCCCAGCGCCACCCCCGTCGATGAGGAAGATGCCGTGCGCCGCAACGGCGAGCGGCTCGTGGTCCAGCGCCACTGGGAGGCTGCCCGCGAGGTAGAGATCGTCAACGGCGAAGGCGGCCACGGCGGCGGCGACGTGCTGCTGCTCGCAGACCTGTTCAACGGCCCCGGAGAGGACCCGCTGGGCCGCCCCTCCGGCTACATGGACGGGCTGCGCGCCGTGTCCGTGGGCATCGCCGGCAACGACTCCCTGGTCACCGGACTTCCCGTCAGCATTCCCTCACTGGGCCTGGGCGCCGAGCTGTCCCGCCACACGGACAACAACAAGGAAGGCTGATCCATGAGCACTGTTCTCATCACCGGCGGTTCCGGCCGCCTCGGCCGCAGCGTCGTTGCCGGTTTTGCCGCATCGGGCCACACCGTGGTTTCCGTGGACCGCGGCGCCCTGCCGGGGGACCCTGCGCCGGCCGGCGTCGTGCAGGAATCCATTGACCTGCTCGACGCGGCGGCGGTGCAGGAGGTCATGGCCCGGCACACGCCCGACGCCGTCATCCACCTGGCAGCGATCGCCGTTCCCTTCAGCGCGCCGGAAGACGTGATCCTCAGGACGAACACCATGCTGGCGTACAACGTTTTCGCGGCCGCCACCGAGAACGGGGTGGGACGGATCGTCACCGCCTCCAGCCCCACCGTCCTGGGTTACGGGAACCCCTCAGGATGGTTGCCGGAGAGCTTCCCGCTGGATGAAAACACCGAGCCGAAGCCCTGGAACGCGTACGCGCTGTCCAAGCTGGTGGCCGAGCAGGTCATGCGCATGTTCGCCACGGCGCACGGCCACACCACGCGGTATGCCGCGTTCCGGCCGTGCTACGTCATCTCCCCGGAGGAATGGGAGGGCGCACCCACCCAACAGGGCCACACGCTCGCGGAGCGGCTGGCCGATCCTGCCCTGTCCGCACCGGCACTGTTCAACTACGTCGATGCCCGCGACGTGGCTGACTTCCTGGCCGTGCTGCTGGAGAAGATGGATTCAATCGAGAACGCCCAGACCTTTTTTGTGGGCGCCGCAGATGCTCTCGCAAAAGAACCGCTGGACAAGCTCATGCCGCAATTCCTGCCGGGCAGCGAAGCCCTGGCTGCCGGGCTGACCGGCACAAGCCCGGCCTTTTCCATTGCCAAGGCACAAAAAGTTTTGGGCTGGACGCCGCAGCGCAGCTGGCGCACCGAGCTCACCGACACCAACCGGGCGGACCTTGCATCCGCCGCCTCACACTAGGAGAAACCATGAAGTTCGAAGGCGTCCTTTTCTTTCCCGTCACCCCGTTCAATGAAGCAGGCAGCGTTGACGTTGCCCTTCTCAAGGAGCACATCGCCTCCCGCCTGCCGTTCAGCCCGGGCGGCATCTTCCCCGCCTGCGGAACGGGTGAATTCCATGCCCTCAGCATTGCCGAGGTGCGCACCGTGGTGCAGGCCGCCGTCGAGGTTGTCAACGGCGCCGTGCCGGTCATTGCCGGTGCCGGCGGCCCTCTGGGCCACGCCCTGGACTCGGCCCGTGCCGCAGCCGAGGTTGGCGCCGACGCCCTCCTGGTCCTGCCTCCGTACCTGGTCGGTGCACCGCAGGACGGGCTCGTGGCCTACATTGAGGCCATCGCCGCCGCCAGCGCACTGCCCGTGATCGTCTACCACCGCGCCAACGCCAAGTTCTCCGCCGCTTCCATGGTGAAGCTGGCTGCGAACCCGAAGGTCATCGGCTTCAAGGACGGCGTGGGCGACGTGGGCCTGGCCCAGGAAATCGTCTCCGCCGTGCGTGCCACGGGCCGCGAGGACTTCCAGTTCTTCAACGGCCTGCTGACCGCCGAACTGACCCAGGGCGCCTACCGAGGCCTCGGCATGCCGCTGTACTCGTCGGCAGCCTTCGCCATGGCGCCGGAAATCGCCACGGCCTACTACCGCGCCTACATGGACGGCAACGAGGAACGCCGCGCCGAACTGATCGAGGGCTTCTACGCACCGTTGGTCCGCCTGCGCGACGAGGTCCCCGGATTCGGCGTCTCCCTCATCAAGGCCGGCATCCGCCAGGCCGGGCTGCCCGTTGGCCCCGTCCGCCCGCCGCTGGTCAATCCCACCGCCGAGCAGGAAGGCCGCCTGGCTGACATCCTGGCCAAGGGCCACGAGCTGGCCGCCAGCCACGCGCTGGCCACCGCCTGACACGGCCTGACCCATGACCGCCAAGATCACGGCCCTGACCACCCGCCTGCTGACGGTGCCGCTGCGCCGCAGCTGGGGGGTGGAGGCACCGGAAAACCACATCATCGCCACCACGGTGGAAACGGACGACGGCGGCACCGGCCACGGGTTCTCCTGGACGCCGACCATCGGGCCCCGGGCAGTCAAGGCACTGTTGGACCATGACATTGCCGGATTCGCCGTTGGCCTTCCCTCCGATCCGGAACCAGTGTGGGACGCATTGTGGCTGCGCCTGCACGAGGCCGGCGGCGGGGGGCTCACCACCATCGCCATGGCGGGGCTGGACCTGGCGCTCTGGGACCTGGCCGCCCGCAACGGGGGTGTTTCGGTGCCGGCATTACTGGGCCAGCGGCACGAATCCGTGGAGGTTTACGGATCCGGCGTGAACCTGCACTACACGCTCGAGGAGCTCGTGGCGCAGGCCGAACGGTGGGTTGCCGCAGGCCACAGCGCAGTGAAGATCAAGGTGGGCAAGCCCGACATCGCCGAGGACGTGGAGCGCGTGGCTGCGGTCCGCAGCGTCATCGGCCCGGACCGTGCCCTGATGATCGACGCCAACCAGCGCTGGGACCTGCCCACCACCATCCGGGCGCTGTCCCGGCTGGAGCAGTTCAACCTGCACTGGCTGGAGGAACCCATCCGCGCCGACGACCTCTGGGCATACCGGCGGCTGCGCAAGCACTCGCCCGTGCCCATCGCCCTGGGCGAGAACGTACACACCATCCAGCGCTTCCGCGACTTCATCGACGCGGAGGCAGCGGACATCATCCAGCCCAACATTGTCCGGGTTGGCGGCATCACCCCGTTCCGCCGGATCGTTGAGCTGGCCCGCACCAACAGCATCGCCGTGGCTCCGCACCTGCTCCCGGAACTGTCCGGGCAGCTGGCGCTGACCCTGGCCAACCCGGTTGCCGTCGAGGACGTGGAAGATGCATCCTTCGAGCAGCTGGGCATCCTGGCAGGACCGTCGCCGGTCACGATCCGGGACAGCCGGCTCTCCGGCACTGGCGTGCCCGGACTGGGCCTGCAGTTCGCCGCAGGCATCCCCGCCCGGTAGGGCATCCGGCGGGGCCCGCGCACCGGCCGGCCCCGCCACCCACAGGGCCACCTGGCACCATCCGCCCGGTCCCAACCGGCCCCTTGTTCCATCCCGACCCCGAAGCAGAGGAACCCTCCGTGCAGACCGCAACGCAAGAACTCCAAGACCTGACCGCCGCCGCCCACACAGCATCCGGCCCGGCAGCTGCCGCCAGCGACGCCGTGCGCGCCTCCTGGCTGCTGGCCGTCGCCGACGCCCTCGACGCCAACGTGGCCGAACTCGTGGAGATTGCCGATTCCGAAACCCGCCTCGGCACCGTCCGGCTCACTGGCGAGGTGGCCCGCACCACCGGCCAGCTGCGCCTGTTCGCGCGCGTCATCACGGAGGGCTCCTACCTGGAAGCCGTGATCGACCACGCCAACCCCGGCGCAACGCCGCCGTCTCCCGACCTGCGCCGCATCCTGCGCCCCGTGGGCCCGGTGGCCGTCTTCTCGGCGTCGAACTTCCCCTTCGCCTTCTCCGTGGCCGGCGGCGACACAGCCTCCGCGCTGGCCGTTGGCTGCCCCGTCATTGTGAAGGCGCACTCCGGCCACCTGGAACTGTCAAAGCGCACCGCCGAGATTGTCACCCAGGCTTTGTCCGACGCCGGTGCTCCCGCCGGCCTGTTCGCGCTGGTCGCCGGCCGCGAGGCAGGGGCTGCGCTGGTGCAGGACCCGCTCATCAAGGCGGTGGGCTTCACCGGGTCCATCCCCGGCGGCCGGGCGCTCTTCGACCTGGCCGTGTCCCGCCCGGAGCCCATCCCGTTCTACGGCGAACTGGGCAGCCTGAACCCCGTGGTCATCACCCCGGCCGCGCTGGCCGCACGCAGCAGCCAGCTCGCGGCCGGGCTTGCAGCGTCCTTCACGATGGGCGCAGGCCAGTTCTGCACCAAGCCGGGCCTCGTTTTCGTTCCGGCGGGCAGCAGCTTTGGCGCCGAGGTCGCGGCGGAGTGCGCCGGCAAGGGGGCTGCGCCCATGCTGACGGACCGCATTGCAGCAGCGTACCCGGCGGGGCTTGCCGGCCTGGCCGCCCAGCCGGGCGTGGACTTGCTCAGCGGCAGCACCGGCCAGGATGCCGAGGCCGACGGGGCCGCGCCCGTGGTCTTCTCGACCACGGCGGCCGGCGTCATAGCGCGCCCGGGGGAGCTGCTGGAGGAGTGCTTCGGCCCCACCACGCTGCTCATTGAATACGCCTCCGACGCGGAACTCGCGCAGGCCCTGGCCCTCGTTCCCGGCAGTCTGACGGCGACCGTGCAGGCTGAGGATGGCGAGGACATCGCAGCCCTCGTGGACCAGCTGACCGGCCTGGCCGGGCGCGTGCTCTTTGGCGGCTGGCCCACCGGCGTGTCCGTGAACTGGGCACAGCAGCACGGCGGGCCCTACCCGGCCACCACATCGCTGTTTACCTCGGTTGGAGCGACGGCGGTGCGCCGCTTCCAGCGCCCCGTTGCCTACCAGGACGCCCCGGAAGCGCTGCTGCCTGAGGCGCTGCGCGAGGCCAACCCGCTGGGCGTTCCCCGCCGCGTGGACGGCGTGCTGCAGTTGGGGTAACTCCTGAAGCGTGAGGACGTGGCAAAGTGGCGAGGACGTGGGAAATTTCCCACGTCCTCGCCACTTTGCCACGTCCTCGGCTTGGTGGGCTCGCTACAGTTGCAGCGTCTGGGGACGCAGGATCCCGTTGACTGTTGTTGCAGGCCAGTGCGGGTCCAGGCTGAGCGGGCGGATGCCGCCTGCCTCCAGAAGCACGGTGTCCTCGATTTTCACGCCGGGACCCGAGGGGTTCCAGGTGAAGGGCTGGTTCAGGACCACGGTGTCCGTGACGGCGTCGGTGGCCCGGGGGTCGCGGCCGGCATACCCGGCCGGCCCGCCCTGGTGGTGCAGGCGCCACTGGTCCGGGCCAAAGCCGTGCCGGTCGTAGGCTGCGCGGATTTCGGCCAGTACTTCTGCGACCGTGGCACCTGGCACCGTGGCATCGAAGATGTCTGCCTCGACGGCGGTGATGCGGGCTTCAGCATCGAGCTCTGCCGGGGTGCCGCCGTCGAACCTCACCCACCGGGTCACGTTGGCGATCATGCCGTCGCGGCGTGCACACACCACAGCCATGGCCCGGCGCCCCAGCACGGCATCCGTGGGCAGGGGGTGGCGGAACGCGACGCGGGAGGCGCCGTTGGCCAGCAGCACCAGCGGGTCGGCCCCGGCGGCAACGAGGTGTCCGGCCAGGGACGCCGCGATGTCGCGCTCGGTGGTCCGGGGCGTGACATGGGTCAGCACCTCCGTCAGGGCCTCCGCAGCGTCGCGGCACAGCGCCTCGTAGCGGTGAAGCTCGCCCGGCAGCAGCGAGCGGCGGGCCAGGCGCAGCGCGTCGGCCAGCTCCGCCTCGGCCGCCGGTGCAACACCCGCGCCGAACCATGCGGAAACGTCCGTCAGGGAACCGTGCCAGGGCACCTCGTGGAGGGTGACATCCGCGGGCAGCTCTTCGGCCGCCAGCCGTTCGGCCTCGTTGTTGAACGTCGCCACGTGGTCGCCGCCGGCCGTGACCAGCACAGCGGCAATGGGGTCCCCGGCCAGGCTGATGCCCACGCGGCTGCCGTCCAGGTACCAGCTGACGGCGCTCTGGCTGGTCAACAGGACGGAGTCCCGGCCCGCAGCGGCAAGGATGTCCAGGACCCGGGCGCGCTTGGCCGCGCGGTCGGCGGCAGACGTGTCAGGAAGGACTGAACCGGGTGCGGCGGTGCTGGTGTCGGCGAGGATTGTTGAGGGGTTCATGCGCGTGTGGTCCAATTCTTGATTTGTTCGTCGGTGGCCAGGCCGTCGGCGATCGTGACGGTCAGGCTCCTGGTCAGTGATTCGCCCGGCGCCAGCACCACCGGGGCGTCCCAGGCCAGGGAAGATCCCACACCCGGGTAGCCGGACGCCCGGACAAACCAGGGGTCGTTGGCTTCGGGCGGGGCGGTGAACACGAGGGTTGCGGGCCGGCCGGCGAAGTCCGCGGACCAGGCCAGCCAGGGGGCGGTGCTGCCGTGCACGGCGTCTTCACCGGACGCCAGCGGAGTTCGGACGTTGATGTTTGCCGCCTCCGGCAGGCGCCAGAAGAAGCCGCCATAGCCGCCGGCTTCCCGGCCGTTGGAGCCGGGGCTGCCCAGGCTGACGGGTTCGCTGCCGGCCGGGGCCAGGGTGAAGGAGAGCCGCAGGGTCCAGGCACCGCCGTCGGCCTGTTCCCAGCTCCAGGAGCGTTCCTCCTGCAGGAGTTCCGCCCCGTCCGGGCCGAACCACGCCAGCCGCTCCGTCCGGGAGGCGCCGTTGTCAACGGATGAAATCCGTTCGATCCGGCCGTGGTCGGGGCGCCAGACGTAGCCGGCTTCTTCGCGCCGATACGTCCGGCCGCCCCAAAAATTCACGCCGTTGACGTCCTGCAGCGCCACGCCGGCACCGAGGTGCCACACGTGGTCCAGGGGCATCGCATCGGTGACGACGGTCCCGCCCATGGTGGAAACCGGGTGCAGGTACGGGCGCGGCGACAGCGTCGGTGCGATCCGGCGGCCGCTGACTTCGCGGGCCACCTCGGTGCCGGAGACCTCAATGGTGTCCGTTGCCCCGGCGGGCCGCGCCCAGGGTGCGCCCAGTTCGGAGAAGGTGGCCTGCGCCGCCGTCGCGCGCGTGATCCAGGCTCCAATGTCCGCTACGACCGGGTGCGCGGCGGTTCCTTCCCCCACCCATTCAATGTGTTCAGGGGCGATCCGGTGCGGGTCGTCCGCGGTGCGCACGGCCTCCAACACGCTCATGAACGCACCGCTGTTTTCCAGAGAGCTCAGCAGCGGCGTGCCGTCTGCGCGGTGGGTGAGCAGGTTCTCCAGGAGGTCGGTGCGCGCGTAGCTTTCGCTGGTGGTGCCCGACTCCGTGGTGATGTCCAGGATGTCTTGCGTGTAGTGGAACACGGCGGTGCCGGCGGTGCCGTGGACGGTGACAAACGGCTCCGTCTGATCCGCTGCGCACACGGTCAGTGCGCTGACGACGGCGGGTCCCTCCTTGGGCGTGATGCGCACCGCGGAGGTGTCGTCGCCTTCGATGTCGTGCGCCCGGTACAGGTCCGTCTCCACGGTTTCGATGGCGTTGGCGGAGCGGATCCCGGCGATGTGCAGGGCCGTGGCCACGGCGTGGGCCAAGGGGTTGGTGGTGACACCGTCCACGACATCCACGCCGTTGATGGTGCGCTTTCCCGCCCAGCGCGAGCGCTGGTAGTAGGCCTTGTCGCGCACCCACGTACCCGTGGCGGAATAGCCGCGGATGGTGCCCAGTCCGCCGTCGGCCATCAGGGCGGCAAGGGCCGGCAGGGCCAGCGAACCCAGCGACTGGAAGCCGATCTGGACGGCCTTGCCGGCGGCCTCGGCGGCCTGGCGGAGTTCGTGGAACTGGGCCATGGATGCGGCCGTGGGCTTTTCCAGGTAGACGTCCGCTCCGGCCGCCAGCGCGGCCAGGCCCAGGGCGGCGTGCGTCTGGATCGGGGTTGCGATGATGACGACGTCGGGGGCGGTTCCGGCGGCGAGCAGCTCCTCGAGGTTGTTGAACACCGCGACCGAGCCTGCCAGCCGGCCGGCCTCCGGCGGGTTGGGGTCAGCGACGGCAACGAGGTCCAGGGCGCCTTGGGCCTGCAGCCTGTCCAGGTTGACGAGGTGGTGGGCGCCGAATCCGTGCACGCCAACCAGTGCGATGCGGGGAAGGGGCGTGCCGATGGCAGCTGAGGGGGCCGTGGTGGTCAAGGGTGGTTCCGTTCTGTCTGTTCGATGCGGAGCGGGTGTGCATGACAAGTTATTGTCCACACTATCCGGTAAGCGCTTTCCAAGGGAAGGGGCCGGCCCCGCCGGTGCCGAATGGCCACGGCGGGGCTCGGGGCTAGCTTCCGAGTGCGGCGTTCATTTCCGTGACGGCGCCGGAGGCCGCGTCGGCGGGGGACTGGCGCTTGAACATGACTTCCGAGGCGTAGCGCTTGATGATGTCCTCCATGGCGCCGGCACCCTTGGGGACCGGCGGCGGCACGGGGCCGAGCTTGTCCTTGATGTTGTCGACGAACTCGATCACCTTGACGTCGGCAGGGGTCAACTTGTCCGCGACGGCGGCGCGGACCACCGTGCTCACCGGCACGCCGCGGTCGGCCAGCAGCGCCTCGCCTGCGGCGGTGCTGTTGGTCAGGAAGTTGATGAACTCTCCAACGGCCTCCGGATTCTTGGTGCGGGCCGATGCCGACCAGAACTGGGATGCCTTGTACCAAAGCTTGGCGTCGGCCGAGGACCCGGTCCTGGATGGGTAATTGAGAATCACCAGTTCCGTTCCGGCGGCGTTCTCCAGCGCGGGCAGCTGGTTGGACCACCAGAAGGACATGGCGGCTTTGCCGGTGGCCGTGGCGCTCTGGTCCAGGGAGGAGGCCTGCTCCTCAATGACTGTCGAGGCGGCCGGGATGGCCTTTGCCTCGGCGAGCTCGATGAGGAACGCCAGCCAGCTTTCCATGTCGCCGGGGGCAAAGCCGAGCGTGCCGTCCGTCGAGTAAAATTCCTTGCCGTTCTGCCGCAGCCACACGTTGAGGGAAGCCTGGTCTGCGCTGTATGCGGTGGAACCGGTGATGCCGTCTGCTGACTTTGCCGTCACTTCAGCGGCAATGTTCTTGTAGTCCTCCCATGTCCACGTCTGGTCGTCCGGCATGGACACGCCGGCGGCTTCAAACACCTTGGGGTTGGCGATGATGGTGGCGGCGTTGATTCCGGCGGGGATGCCTGTCAGGCCGGCATCGTTTTGCCCGGCCTTGAGGACGTCGGGAACCAGGTTGGTGGTGTCCACGCCGTACTTGGACAAGTCCAGCAGTGCGCCTCGTGAGGAGTATTCGGCAATGTACTTTTCATCCATCTGGATCACGTCGGGGGAGTCGTTGCCTGCCGTCTGGGTGGCTAGCTTGTCCCAGTAGCCGCTCCAGTCGCCGTACTCCGGCTTGATCTTGATGTCGGGGGCTTCAGCTTCAAACGCCGATATGGCCGCGGTCGTTACCTTGACCCGGCCGTCCGACCCCCACCAGCTGAAGCGCAGTTCCGCCTGCCCGTCGGCGTTGGTTGCCGGGCCGCCGGAACCGCATGCCGCCAGCGCCAGGGACATGGTCGTGGCAACGGCGGCTGCGCCGAACAGGCGGTGGAAACCGCGGCGGGAAAGCCCGGGTTCGGGGGCGGGTGTTGCGGTGTTGCTTGCAATGAATGACATGGGTGCTTCCAATCGTCGTTGACTGACTTGAATCGGTTGACTGTGGTGTGCAGGCGGGGTGTTGCTGGTGCTCAGGAGCGGCCCGGCCCGCCGAATTCTGCGGTGGCCACGGTCCAGGCGCGGGCTTGTTCGGTGAGCGTGATGCCCAGTCCCGGACGGTCGGGGACGAGCATGCGTCCGTCCCTGGTCTCGAGCCGCTCGTTGAACAACGGTTCGAGCCAGTCGAAGTGCTCCACCCAGGGTTCGCGCGGGTATGCGGCGGCAAGGTGGAGGTGGATCTCCATGGCAAAGTGCGGGGCCAGGTCGAGTCCGGCGTGGTCGGCCAGGGCTGCGAGTTTCAGGAATTGGGTGATGCCGCCAATCCGCGGGGCGTCCGGCTGGATGATGTCGGCTGACTTGTGCCGGATCAGTTCCCAGTGCTCGGCCACGCTGGCCAGCATTTCACCCGTTGCAATCGGGGTGTCGAGGGCGGCTGCCAGATCGGCGTGGCCCACGGCGTCATAGGCGTCCAGGGGCTCCTCGATCCAGGCGAGGTTGTACTGTTCCAGGATCCGGCCCATGTGCGTTGCGGTGGTCCTGTCCCATTGCTGGTTGGCGTCGACCATGAGCGGGACGGACCCGCCCAGCCGCTCGTGGACGGCGGCAACTCGGGCCAGGTCCACGGCTGCGTCGGGGTGGCCCACCTTGATCTTGATGCCGCCGATTCCGTTGGCCACCGTGGCGTCGGCATTGTCCAGCACCTGTTCCAGCGGGGTGTGCAGGAATCCGCCGGAGGTGTTGTAGCAGCGCACGGAATCCCGGTGGGCGCCCAGCAGCTTGGCGAGGGGGAGGTTGGCGCGCTTGGCTTTCACGTCCCACAGGGCGATGTCCATGGATGCGATGGCCTGGGTGGCCAGCCCGGACCTGCCGACCGAGGCGCCGGCCCAGGCCAGCTTCGTCCAAAGTCGCTGGATGTCGTTGGCGTCCTCGCCCAGAAGCTCTCCGGCAATCTCCCGTGCATGGGCAAATTGGCCGGGGCCGCCGGCGCGTTTTGAGTAGCTGAATCCGATTCCTTCCGTACCGTCTGCGGTGCGCAGTTCGGTGAACAGGAAAATGACCTCGGTCATGGGCTTCTGCCGGCCGGTGAAGACCTTGGCGTCGCTGACGGGGACTGCCAGCGGCAGGGCCACTGAGGACAGCCTGATCCATTCAATCCGACTGCCGGTCAAGGTGCTGGAGGGTTGTGTGCGTGGTGGGGTGAGCAGTGACATTGTTGTTCCTTTACTCGGTGGGGCCGTTCTCCGGGATTTGGCGGTGTGCCGGCATGCCGGCGGCGGGCGGCTACTTCCGGGCGGAATCCAGCATGGCCTGGGCTTCGGTGGTGAATGCCGCGGCTGCCTGCTCCGGTGTGAGCCTGTCAAAGAGCACGTCCGTTGTGGCGCGGATGATTGCTTCCTGGATGCCGCTGGCACCCACGGGCGGGATGGGCGGTGCCTGGTTGATGTCGGGCTTGATGTCCGCCAGGAATTTCACCACGGCAGTGTCCGCGGGCTTCAGGGCCGGTGTGATGGCGGCCAGCACCTCGCTGTTGGTGGGGATGCCGCGGTCGGTCATGAGGATCTTTCCGGCGTCGACGTTGTTCAGCAGGTAGTCCACGAACTTTCCGGCCGCCTCCGGGTTCTTGGACTGGGAAGAGACGGACCAGTACATGGTGGGCTTGAAGTACATGCCGTTGTCCGCGGCGGAGCCGTCGAGGCTCGGTGCGCGCAGCATCTTGACTTCACTGCCCGTGGCACTTTCCAGTGAGGCCAGCTGATTGGTCCAGCTCCACCCCATGGCCAGCCGGTTGGTGCCGAAGAGGCTGTTTTCCAGGCTGGCCGAGGAATCCTCGCTTTGGATGCTGGCCGGCGGGCTGGCGCCGTTGTCGCGCTGGAGCTTGAGTTGTTCCCAGAACTTTGCCGCCGTCTCCTCCTTGAAGCCAAGCTCCCCGTCCGCGGTGTAGAGCTGCTCGCCGTGCTGGCCCAGCCAGATGATGAGGCTCGACTCATTGTTTCCGTACGACGCCCCGTAAAGCGTTCCCTTGCCGGCCCCGGAGATTGTGGCGGCGAGTTTCGTGTAGTCGTCCCAGGTCCAGGTCAGGTCGTCGGGCAGTTCCACCCCGGCCTCCTTGAACACGGCGGTGTTGGCCATGACCACCAGTGCGTTTTGGCCCGTGCTGAATCCGTACTGCTTGCCGGAGTACTGTCCCGTGGCCAGTGCCTCCTTGTCGATCTTGGAGGTGTCCACACCCAGGGTGGACAGGTCCATGAGGGCGCCGCGGCCGCCGTATTCTGCAATGTACTTTTGGTCCATCTGGATGACGTCGGGGGAATCCTTGCCGGCAGTGACTGTTGCGAGCTTGTCCCAATAGCTGCCCCATTCTCCGGGGCGCGGGTGGATGGTGACGGTGGAGTTTTCCGCTTCAAAGGCGGCTGTCACCTCGTTGGTCTGTGCGTTGAGAAAGTCGTTGCCCCACCATGCGAAGGACAGCGTGGTGCTGCCGTCGGCCGATGTGCCCGGTTCGGCCCCGCAGGCCGTTGCAAACAGGCCCACCGCAGCGGTGCCCAACAGGAGCTGCCCGAACTGGCGTCGGTTGATTGTGGATTTCATGGTGCCTTCTTCCAATGCAAAAGGGATGGAAAGGGGGAAACGCAGAACTCAAATTCGGGCCGGGCCGGCCAAGGCTCAGCCCGGGCCGTTCAGCCAGCCCCGGCCGGCCAGCCAGTTCCGGCACAGCCGGGCCCAGTCGGCGGCCGCGTGTCGGCCGCCGGGTTCATTGACGGCCAGGCCCATGCCGTGCCTGCCGTGGGGGAAGACGTGCAGCTCGAACGGCACGCCGTGGCGGGCCAGGGCCGCTGCGTGGGACAGCGAGTTTTCCACGGGGACGGCTCCGTCGTCGGCGGTGTGCCAGAGAAATGTTGGCGGGGTCGCGCCGTCCACGGCATGTTCCGCGGACAGCGCCCGCCGCCGGTCGAGCGCCGCGTCCGGACCCAACAGTGCCGCAACGGAGCCTTCGTGGGTGTGCGACACCATGGAAACCACCGGATAGCAGAGCACCGCCAAGTCGGGGCGGGCGGCGGCCGGGCCGGCATCGGCGCCCGTCGAAATCGTGGCGGCAAGGTGGCCGCCGGCAGAGAAGCCGATAACACCGATCCGGGAGCTGTCCACGGCCAGTCCGGAGTCCCCGCCGCGCAGCCAGGCCAGGACCGAGCGCGCGTCCTGCAGCGGCGCCGGGTGCAGCACATCGACGGGAGAATCGCCTGCGATGCTGTACTTCAACACGACGGCGTTGATGCCGAGCGTGTTCAGCCACTCCGCCACGTCACGGCCCTCGTGGTCGGCATGGTGCCGGTAGCCGCCGCCGGGGAGCACCATGAAGACGGGGCGCCCGGCAAGGTTTGCCGGGCAGAATGCCTCGACATGGCGGAGGTTGCCCTCCTGCCGCCTTTCTTCAGGCACGACGCCGGACCCGGTCACCGTGAAGTGCCGGGCCGCATCTGCGGGTGCCTTGGCCTGCGGCAGGTTCATGCGGTCCTCTTCGTGGTGGCTGGCGTGGCTGATGCGGGCGCAAGGGCATCGCGGAGAAAGGCGAAAGCCTCCTCCTGCATGGGGATGGTGAATTCGTGGCCCCCGGGCCAGAAGGTGCCCGTGTAGCGGCCGGAGGGGTGGAGGTCATCCAGCATCTTGTTGGCGGCGCGCATGCCGGCGGCCGGAAACAGATCATCCTCGAGGGCGTACTGGACCAGAAAGCGGGCGGCATCCGGGAGGGCCGTGAACTCAGGCCATTCGCCCAGGCGTGCCAGCCCCGGGGTCTGAAGGAGCCAGGAATGGGCGTCCAGATAGGCGGGAAAGAGCGAATCAAACGTGGTCATCATGGCGGTCACCGAGTAGCTGCGAATTGCCGGGGACAGCGCTGCCAGCACCAGGGCGCGTCCGCCGCCGCCAGAAAATCCGAGGCAGCCCAGCCGTGACGGGTCGACCCCGGGAAGGGACGCCAGGACGCCAAGTGCGGCCAGGTCGTCGTGGGCCACCGTGCCGGCCAGGCTGGTTCCGGCCAGCCCGGCCGCCTTGGCCACGGTGTCCTCATGGAAGGCCGCCGCGGCGTTGTAGGCCTCGGCCGCACCCGGTGTGCGGCACTGTTCCCGCCACTGCGCCTCACGTCCGGCCAGGGCATCGGCCGTGCGCCACGGGGGAGCCTCAAGGGTGAAGCGGCGGCTGCCCCATGAAAATGTGTCATGGGCCAGGACGGCAAAACCCTCGCGGGCCAGCTCCGTCGCCAGCGCCCGGCCGCCGTACAAATCGTGGCGGCGGGGATCGCTGTCCACGCCGGGCTCAGTGCGGCCCGGCGGGAACTCCACGAGCCGGCTGGCACCCGTGTATTTGTCGCCGGCGTGGCAGTGCAGGGCCAGCACCGCGGGAAGCGGCCCGGCAGTGCCGGCGGGCTTCACCAGCCATGCCCGCGTGCGCGGCCCAAAGCCCAACTGCCAGCTGAGCGCGGTGGTGGTGACGCCGTCGTGCGTCCCTTCCCACTCAACGGTGGGGGACACCTCATCCGGGGGAGCTGGCACGCCAAGCACGCCGGCCAGCGCCCGCGAGCGGGGCGGGACGTCCGCCGTCGGGCGGGACCGGACATAGGCGGGCCAGTCCTCATAGCCGGGGATGGCGCTGGGCCGTTCGGGGAATGCCACGATGTTGCCTTTCAACAGTGGGGAGGGCCGGGCGCCTGGTGGCAGGCGCCCGGCCCGGCGGTGTCGCTACTTGGTGAGGTTCAGGTTGACTTCCTCGACAAATTTCGCGGCGCCCTGGTCTACAGTGGCCTTCTCAAAGAGGACATCCGTCATGTTGCGGTTCAGGATCTCCATGGTGGCGGAGGAGCCCGCCGGGAAGGGTGTGGGCGGGGTCAGTTTCATTTCCGCAATGCGGTCCAGGTAGGCGGCTTCCTTGACCTGGTTTTCATTGAGCAGCGGCTTCACCGCCTCGCGGACGTCGAGGTTGGCGGGCATGCCGCGGTCGCTCTTGATCAGTTCACCGGCTTCCGTGCTGTTGACCAGGAAGTCCACAAACTTTGCCGCTGCCGCCGTGTTCTTGGACTTGGCGGAGATGGCGTATTCCATGGACGAGCGCAGCCAGGCGCCGCCCTGGACCGACTCGCCGGGGAGCTTGGCAATGATCAGGTCCTTGGAAGAATATGAGTTGAGCTGGTTGCTCCAGGAGACCTTCATCCCCTGCTTTCCCTGGCCCAGGAGCGTCTGCTCGGGCTGGGCCGAGGTGTCCTCCACAACCTGGGAGGCGCTGGGGGAGCCGCCGGACTTTTGCAGGTCCAGGTTCATCTGCAGCCAGTCCGCGACGCGGGCATCGCTGATGCCCAGCTTCGAGCCGTCTGCGGTGTACAGCGGCTCGCCGCCCTGCCGGGCCCAGACGGCCAGGAAGGAGTCATTGGCCATGGGCGTGGTGCCAAAGGTGCCTGTCGGGGAGCCCTCGGTGATCTTGGCGGAGATCTCCTTGTAGTCGTCCCAGGTCCAGCTGTCATCCTTGGGAAGCTCGACGCCGGCCGCCTCGAAGACTGCGGGGTCCAGGACCATGGACATCGAGTTCACGCCAGCGGTAATGGTGTACTGCTTGTCGTTGATCTGGCCCAGTTCCACAGTGCCGGGGGCGAACTTGGAGGTGTCGATGGGCTCCTTGAGCGTGTCCAGGTCCAGAAGTACGCCGCGGCTGGAGTATTCGCTGGGATAGGAGCCGCTCATGGTCAGGACGTCCGGGGTGTCGCCGCCGGCAACCTGCGTGGCCATTTTGTCCCAGTAGGAGCTGAACTCGGTGCTTTCACCCTTGACCTTGATGCCCGGGTTCTCTGCCTCGAAGGCCTTTATGACCTCAAAAGTCGTCTTGGCGCGGGCATCATTGCCCCACCAGGCAAAGCGGATGGTCACCGGATCGGCTGCCGTGCCCTCCTTTTCAGGGGAACTGGATGCTCCGCATCCTGTGAGCACCAGGGCGGCTGCCGCCAGTGCCGACGTTGCAAGGACGGCCTGCCGTTTGAGCTGAAACTTCATTGTTCAACCTCTCATGGGTGCGAATCTGCACTCTTGGGGCCCTTGTGGCGCCGGTCACAGAAAACGCTTTCTCGAAATTTACCAAACGGGCTGTACAGACGTCAAGAAAACGTTTACTTTGGAATTAGTCACTTCGATCTTGTGGTGTGGGTCTCGCTCATTTGGGGCCTTCCGGCTCGGCCGGCCACCATCGCACAAACGCCAAGTCTAGTGAAAATCTGTCAAAAATTCCCCGCCCACGTAACCAAAGGAGGTTCGCATGCTGGTCCACGACCGAGGCGATGCTGCCCGCACCGCAGGCATGTTTGATGCCGGGACAATGCCGAAGGGGGCTCAGCCATGAGTGCCCTGGGTGAACTTTCCAAGATCAAGCGCCGCACCGCGCCCAAGACCGCGGAAGAGAAGAAGGCCGACCGGCGCGACAACAAGGCGGCGTACATCTTCCTGTTGCCGTGGATCATCGGCCTGGCCTTCATCACCGTGGGCCCGATGCTTGCATCGCTCTACTTGTCCTTTACGGACTACAACCTGCTGCAGTCCCCGAACTGGATCGGGCTGGACAACTTTGCCCGCATGTTGAAGGACACGAGGCTGCACAACTCCCTCGGTGTCACATTCACATATGTCTTGGTGGGTGTCCCCATCCAGCTGGCAGTTGCGCTGCTGATCGCCCTGGTTCTGGACAAGGGCATCCGGGGGCTGCCGTTCTACCGTTCCGTGTTCTACCTGCCCTCTCTGTTGGGCGGCTCCGTCGCCATCGCGATTTTGTGGAAGCAGATCTTCGGCACCACGGGCCTGGTCAACCAGCTGCTGGCGTTGATTGGGATTCAGGGGCCAGGCTGGATCTCCGATCCCAGCACGGCCTTGGGGTCCATCATCCTGCTGCATGTGTGGACGTTTGGCGCCCCAATGATCATCTTCCTGGCCGGGCTGCGCCAGATTCCCGCCATGTACTACGAGGCGGCAGATGTAGACGGCGCGTCAACGTGGCAGAAATTCATCAAGATCACGATCCCGTTGCTGAGCCCCATCATCTTCTTCAACCTGGTGCTGCAGATCATTGGCGCCTTCCAGTCCTTCACCCAGGCGTTCATTGTCTCCGGCGGCAGCGGCGGGCCCTCGGATTCAACCATGTTCTTCACGCTTTACCTCTACCAAAAAGGCTTCGGCCAGTTCGACATGGGCTACGCATCCGCCATGGCATGGGTGCTGCTGGTCATTATCGGGGCCTTCACCGCCATCAACTTCGTCGCGTCTAAGTATTGGGTGTTCTACGATGACTAACCTGCAAACCGTCTCCAAGGACGCCTCAGTGTCCAATGCTGTGCCAGAGGCTCCGCGCAAGAAGCGGCGTGTCCGCGAATCCAGGGGCACCCTGGCCTTCAGCCGGAAGGCGCGCAGCCGCGCCTTCATCAAGCATGTCCTGCTGATCATCAGCGGTTCGGTCATGATCTATCCGCTCCTCTGGATGGTGGTCTCATCACTGCGGCCGGACGACCTCATCTTCAAGGACCCCGGGTTGTGGCTCAACACCCTGGACCTGAGCAACTACACCAACGGCTGGAATGCGCTGACGCACCCCTTCGGCCACTACATGATCAACTCCGCGATCGTCGTCATCGGCTGCATCCTGGGAAACCTGATTTCCTGCTCCATGGCCGCCTACGCCTTTGCCCGGTTGAAGTTCACCGCCAGCACACTGCTCTTTGGCGTCATGCTGCTGACCATCATGCTGCCGTTCCACGTGGTGATCGTCCCCCAGTACGTGCTGTTCTCACAGATCGGCTGGGTCAACACCTTCTGGCCGCTGATTGTGCCCAAGCTGCTGGCGACGGATGCGTTCTTCGTGTTCCTGATGGTGCAGTTCATCCGCGGCATCCCCAAGGACCTGGACGAGGCCGCCCGCATTGACGGGGCCGGCCACCCCCGCATCTTCCTGCGGGTGATCCTGCCACTGATGGTCCCTGCCCTGGCCACCACCACGATCTTCACGTTCATCTGGACCTGGAACGACTTCTTCGGCGCCCTGATCTACCTGACGGATCCGGACATGTTCACCGTTCCCGTGGCCCTGCGCGCCTTTGTCGACTCGCAGGCCGGCACGAGCTGGGGTTCCCTCTTCGCAATGTCGATCGTGTCCCTGCTGCCCGTGTTCCTGATCTTCCTGTTCGGCCAGCGCTACCTCATCAAGGGCATCGCCACCACAGGCATCAAGTAGCACCCGCCGCCACGCCGAATCCGGCATGGCCAGTGTCTGGCTGTCCGCGAACCCGCAATGTTTGTCCTGGTGGAACGTCCATCGGGGCGGGCGGTGCGGGTTCGCGGCGGCATGCGGGGCGCCCGCGGGATGGACATAGGATGTTCAAAACGGACCAGCGCGCCCTGCCACCTGCCGCGCCCGACCAGAAACGGACACCCAGCAATGCCCCTTTTTGACCTGCCCCCGGCACAGCTTCGCAGCTACGAATCTGACCTCACGGAGCCTGCAGACTTTGACGCCTTTTGGGACGCCACGATCGCGGAGGCCCGTGCATTCCCCCTCGCCGCCACGTTCATGCCGGTCGAGAACATGCTGACCGTCATCGACAGCTTCGATGTCACGTTCGCCGGATTCGGAGGCGACCCGGTCAAGGGCTGGCTGCACCTGCCCGCCAACCGCGCCCGCGGTGAGAAGCTGCCCGTGGTGGTCCAATACATCGGTTACTCCGGCGGACGCGGCCTGGTCCAGCAAGACACCGGCTGGGCCCAGGCCGGTTACGCCCACTTCATCATGGACACCCGCGGCCAGGGCTACGGCGGCCTGCTCGGCGACACCCCGGACCCGCACGCGTCCGCCGGCGGCACTGCCCATCCGGGGCTGATGACCCGCGGCATCGACAGCCGCGAGGACTACTACTACCGCCGCGCCTACGTGGACTCGTTCCGCGCCATCGAGGCCGCGCAGGCCCACCCGGAAATCGACCCCGGAAGGGTCATCGTCAGCGGCATCAGCCAGGGCGGCGGCCTGACCATCGCCGCCTCCGGCCTTGCCGCGGGCCGGCTCGACGGCGTCATTGCCGTCATGCCCGACGTCCCCTTCCTGCAGGACTTCCCCCGCTCCATCGACATTGCGGGCCGCGGCCCCTACCCGGAAATCGCCACCTACCTCAAGCGCCGCCGCCACGACTATGACGCCGCCCTTGAGGTGCTGAACTATTTCGACGGCGTCCACCTCGCCCGCCGCTGCACCGCCCCGGCGCTCTACTCGGCCGCCGGCCAGGACGACATCTGCCCGCCGTCCACCGTTTACGGCTCCTTCAACGCCTACGGCTCCGCCGCACCCGTGCAGCCGGGCAAGGACATTGAGTACTACCGCTTCAACAACCATGAGGGCGGGCAGGAGCACCAGTGGATCCGGCAGCTGCGTTACGTGGCCGATTTGCTCGCCGGATAAGTCCGGGCATATGGTGAGGGCATGACAAACCGTTGGTATGCGTATTTTTCGTTGGCTCTGGAGGGGCCCGCGTCTAACTGACACGCATCCAACTTTCCTTCAGAGCCAACAGGACAGAGAAATTCTTTCTCTGTCCTTCGCCATTTCCGGCGGGTTTCTGACAAGGGGCTCGCTGCCACCCCACCAAAGGAAAATTCTCCATGAGCATCACAGCAGCCGTCGACAACGCAGCCACCGAAAACACCGCCGCGGCACACGCAAAGCCCACGGCCAACCTGCGCATCAGCCAGTTCACCGAGCTCCCGTCACCTGCCCAGCTGGCGCAAAAGCTGCCGCTGGACGCAACGAGCAGCAACGTCGTCGAACGCGGCCGCGACCAGGTCCGTGCCATCATGGACGGCCTCGACGACAGGCTCCTGGTGGTGGTGGGGCCGTGCTCCATCCACGATCCCGAAGCCGGGCTGGAGTACGCCCGACGGCTGGCCGAAACCGCCAAGGCGCACGAGGAGGACCTGCTCATTGTCATGCGGGCATACTTCGAAAAGCCGCGCACCACGGTGGGCTGGAAGGGCCTGATCAACGACCCCAACCTCGACGGCAGCCACGACGTTGCCAAGGGCCTGGAAATGGCGCGGCAGTTCCTGCTGGCGGTGTCCCAGCTCGGCATGCCCACCGGCACCGAATTCCTGGAGCCGATCAGCCCCCAGTACACGGCCGACCTGATCTCCTGGGGCGCCATCGGGGCCCGCACCACGGAAAGCCAGATCCACCGCCAGCTCAGCTCCGGCCTGTCGATGCCGATCGGCTTCAAGAACGGCACCGACGGGGACCTCCAGGTGGCGCTCGACGCCTGCAACGCCGCGAGTGCACCGCAGTCGTTCCTCGGGATTGACGGCGAAGGCCGCGCCTCGCTGGTTGCCACGGCCGGAAACCAGGACACCCACGTGATCCTGCGCGGTGGCCGCAAGGGCCCGAACTACAGGGCCGCCGACGTCGCGGACGCCTCCGCGAAGGCCGCCGCCGGCAGTGTCAACCCTCGCCTGATCGTGGACGCCAGCCACGCGAACTCCGGCAAGAGCCACCACCGCCAGGCCGAGGTCGCCCTGGAAATCGGCGCGCAGCTCGAAGCCGGCGACGCCTCTGCACACACCATCGCCGGCGTGATGCTGGAAAGCTTCCTGGTGGGCGGCGCCCAGAACCTGGACGTGGACCAGGTCGCCGCCGGCCAGGCAGCACTGGTGTACGGCCAGTCCGTCACGGACGCCTGCATGGACTGGGACGTCACGGCTGATGTGCTGGCCAACCTGGCCCGCAGCTCGCGCGCCCGCCGGACCGCGTCACACTAGAGAACAACTTTCACATGGGCACCTTCTGCCCCTACAGTATCCTTAGGAGCAGAGGGTGCCGCGCGCCGAGGCCGGCCCTTCCCGAGTGAATCGAACATCGAGGACAGCCATGACCCAGGAGCAAGAATTCTCCAACGTTAATTTCCTGACCGTGCAGGAAGTCGCCGAGCTCATGCGCGTGTCCAAGATGACCGTCTACCGCATGGTGCATGCCGGGGAACTGCCGGCCGTCCGGTTCGGGCGGTCCTACCGCGTCCCGGCCAACGCCGTCGAGAGCTATCTGCGCGGGGCCGTGGTGGATGGCACAGGGACGCATGGAACCTCCGGTTCGGCGCATACAGGGTAAAGGCGGTACCCTAGGAAAGATCCATTTTCGGCTTTGACCGATTCCTGAGATCGGTCGACCTAATCGTTTACGGCCTCAACCGAGGTTGTTCTATGCAGTTTGTGAGGAACTTTCATGGGTTCAGTAGTTAAGAAGCGCCGCAAGCGGATGTCCAAGAAGAAGCACCGCAAGCAGCTTCGCAAGACGCGTCACCAGCGTCGCAACAAGAAGTAAATCTTCTTTTCTTCTTGAAGTTATTCTTCGAAGAGCGCCCGTTCACCTTTGGTGGGCGGGTGTTTTTTATGCCCGACGGCGGACCCTCCCCGGTGCCCTGCGCTGCGGTCAGCGCTTGCGCACCATGGCGATGCCCTTCCAGAGCCCATACACCACGCCGGCACCCGTGGCGGCCTTGAGCCCCAGGGTGGCGGCGCGGCGGCCCGAGCGGTAGTCGTAGATGGGCCAGTTGTTCTCGCGTGCGTGCCTGCGCAGCTTGGCGTCGGGGTTGATGGCCACGGGGTTGCCCACGGCGGTGAGCAGCGGGATGTCGTTGTAGGAGTCGCTGTACGCCCAGCACACGGCCAGGTCCAGGCCCTCAGCCTCGGCAAGTTTACGGACCGCGTGCCCCTTGGCGGGCCCGTGCAGGATCTCGCCGACGATGCGGCCCGTGTAGACGCCGTCCTCAATCTCCGCCACGGTGCCCAGGGCGCCCGTCAGGTTCAGGCGCTCGGCAATGACGGAGGCCACCTCCACCGGCGTCGCCGTCACCAGCCACACCTGCCGGCCGGACTTCAGGTGCTCCTCGGCGAGGGCGCGCGTGCCTGGCCAGATCTTGGAGACGATCATCTCGTCGTAGACTTCCTCGCCGAGCTGGTGGACAAACTCGGCGGTGATGCCGGCGGCCAGTTTTTGGGCGGAGTCCTGCACGGAGTGCACGTCCGACATGTTCTCGCCGCGCAGGATGAACTTGGCCTGCTTCCAGGCGAAACCCGCGGCGTCACGCAGCGTGAAGGCGCGTTTCTGGTACATTTTCCGGGCCACGTGGAACAGGCTGGCGCCCTTCATCATGGTGTTGTCCACGTCAAAGAAAGCGGCCTCGCCCTGACGCGGTGCAACGGTCGAGGCGGCCTCGGCACTGTTGATGATCACGTCGGGCATGGAACGAGTCTAGTCAATCCTTCATGCGTCCGCCTGCCCGCGGGATTAACTGTGGGCAAAGTTTCACCCGGGTGCCGGGGCCCACCGGCATTGAGTACGGTTGTAGGCATGGACACCTCTGCCAATGCCACCGTTCCCGTGCTGGAATTGATCACCAAGACCAGCTGCCACCTGTGCGACGACGCCCGCACCGCGGTGGGCAAGGTGGCCGGGGACCTCGGGCTGCCGTGGACAGAGAAGAAAATCGACGGCGACGCGGAGCTGACCGCGCGGTTCGGCGAGGAAATCCCGGTGGTCCTGGTCGACGGCGTGCAGCGCGACTTCTGGCACATCGATCCTGTTCGGCTCGAGAGCGTTCTGCGTCGCGCCATGACCGGGGGATAACCGCAGCTTTTGGCAGGGGGCGGGGCAGGTCCTACAGTTGAATCAGGCTTCCATGCTGCCTGCGCTGCGAAGTGCGGCAGTGGCTTGGGCCTGACATTTTCAATTGTGGAGTGACACCGTGATCCCAGCGCAGACCCCGGAAGACCGGCCAGCCGGCCAGGCCAGGCAGCTGCCGCCTGCCACCGTGTCGCGCCTGACCCTGTACCTGCGCACGCTCAACGCGCTGCTGGCCGACGGCGTGGAAAACGTCTCCTCGGACGCCCTGGCCGAATCTGCCGGCGTGGGATCCGCCAACGTCCGCAAGGACCTCTCCCACCTTGGCTCCTACGGCACCCGCGGCGTGGGCTACGACGTGGCCAACCTGAGCCGGCAGATTGCGCAGGCCCTCGGCCTCACCCACGAATGGCGGGTTGCCATTGTCGGTGCCGGAAACCTGGGCCGAGCCCTGGCCCGCTACGCCGGATTTGAATCCCGCGGCTTTGACGTGGTGGCCCTGCTCGACGCCGACCAGATGGTTATTGGCACGGAGATCGGCTGGCTGCGCGTCAGCGACGTGGCCAACCTGGAGTCCGTGCTGGAATCCACACGCGCCAACATGGTGGTGCTGGCACTGCCGGCCCAGGTGGCCCAGTCAGTGTGCGACCGCGTGGTCGAAGCCGGCGTGCACAGCATCCTCAGCTTTGCCCCCGTGGCCCTGAGCGTGCCGGAGCACGTCAACTTGCGCAAGGTAGACATGGCCACTGAGCTGCAGATCCTGGCCTACCACGCGCAGCGGCTGCAGGAGCCGGGCCTGGAGCGGGACCGCCCGGGCGCGTAGGCGGCACCTGAAGGCAGTGGCCCCCCGCGCGGGCGTCAGCGCGTCAGCGCTTCAGCGCGTCCCGGGCGTCCTTGCGGGCGCGGAAGAATTCCGCGGCCGGGGCCTGGAACATCAGGTACACCGCAATGATCCCCAGCAGCACCTGGACGACGGTCACGGGATTGGGCGGGATCAGGAACAGCAGGGAAATTGCCGCCAGGACCAGCGAGGTGGTGCGGGCCCAGCCGGCCCCCTTGCGCACATTCCGTGAGATCCAGAAGTAGCAGGCCGTCATGGCGATGCTCAGGACAAACGCCAGGAACAGGACGGTGTCCATCATGGTGGGGTCGGAATACATGGCTGCCAGCTCGGGGCTGGACGCGAAGGCGCTGCGCAGCACGTCAACGACAGAGGCCTTGATGGTCGGAACAAACAGCACCACCAGCAGCGCCACCACGGAGACCGCCTGCATGATGCCGGCGGCCAGGATCAGCCGCGATGCCAGCAGCACCTTGGACGGCGGGGCCAAGTGCTGGTCCGCCGGACCCGGCAGGCCGCCGTCGGGTCCCTGCGGGGCGCCCTTGAAGCCGGGGTAGGAGGCGGCCGGGGGCAGCTGTCCCGACGCGTCGCGGGTCTCCGGCTGCGGCGGCTGCCAGCCTTCCGGGGCGTACTGGCCATACCGGGGGACGCCGGGGGCAATCTCGCCATAGCTTCCGGGGCGGGAAGCGGGGCGCTCTTGGGGCTGTTCGCCGGGGGTGCTCATGATGGCTGCTCTTTCACTTGCGTGCCGTGGTCCCGGCGGCTGCTCCGCCCGGGCTGCTGTGCCGTCGGCGGCTGCATTAAAAAGGGAAGGGGCCGCGTCGGGTTTGCTATAAACCCTACGCGACCCCGCCCGCGCCAACTACCCGACCATGCAACATGTTCGGGCAGCCGGCCGGGACAGCCAGCGGTCCGTCAGGCCTGGCCCTTGGCCCGGGCGTTGAGCCACGCCGTGGACTCGGGCAGCCACATCAGCACCGCGGCCGCCACGCCGAGCAGGCTGCCGCCGTTGGAGCCCAGTGCCATCAGCACAAAGCCGATCAGCACAATGGCCGACAACGCCATCCGCGCCCACTGCTTGCCTTCCTTGAGCTTCATGGCGCACACAACAACTGCGGCAATCAGCGCCGCGGCAATGATCGAGGTGATGATGCCCATGACGGCATCGCCCCGCCAGTAGCGCGAGCCCAGCATGAACAGCGAGCCGATGAAGCCGAAGAATGTGAAGAAGAGCCACAGTGCGGCAGTCGCCAGCCACAGGAAGTAGGAAACCTTCAGCAGCTGCGGCAGCCCGTCGGTGCGGAAGAGCCCGCCCAGCCCGCCGGCCGGCATGACGTCCTGGAACGACTTGGGCATGTCCTTCGGCATCCCCACGGAGAAGTCGCCGGCCGGCTGCTGCTGGTACGGGGGCTGCTGCTGGTAGCCGGGCTGCCCCGGGTACGACGGCGGCTGCTGGCCCTGGTAGGGAGGCGGCGGCTGTTGCTGGTACCCCGGCTGCTGGTACGGCTGGCCCGGGTAGGGCTGCCCCTGGTAGGGCGGGGGGACAGGCTGCTGGTAGCCCGCCTGTGGGGCCGGCTGCTGGTAGCCCGGGGGCGGTGCAGGCTGCCCGCCTGGCACGGACGGATCCGGCTGGGAACCAAAGCCGGGTGGGGGAGGCGTGGCCGGCTGTCCGGCACCCTGTTCGGGAAGTGGTGTCTCATTCGGTGTGCTCATGGTGTGAACCCTAGTCGTCGAGTGGTGCCGTGTCACCGAAAAGTAGTGGGAGCGTCCTGTGAGAAACGACGCAGGCCACCGTCCGAGGACACGAAAATGCCGGTCCGCCATGGTAGCGGACCGGCATTAAAGCCCTCTTAAACCCCGGGCCGTGCCCGGGTTCGGAGGGTGGGCAGGCCTGGGTTATGCGGCCTTCACAAAGGCAACGTCAAGGGTGATGGTGACCTTGTCGGAGACCAGCACGCCGCCGGCTTCCAGTGCTGCGTTCCAGGTCAGGCCGAATTCCTTGCGGCTGATGACCGTCTTGGCCTCGAAGCCTGCGCGGGTGGCGCCGAAGGGGTCAACTGCCACGCCGTTGAACTCGCCCTTGAACGTGACGGTCTTGGAGATGCCGCGGATAGTCAGTTCTCCGGTCAGTTCAAAGTCTTCCTCGTCGCCGGTCACGGCGGAGGAGGCGAAGGAAAGAGTGGTGAAGGTTTCGACGTCGAAGAAGTCGGCACTCTTGACGTGGCCGTCGCGGCCTGCGTCGCCCGAGCTGAAGCTGGCAGCCTGGATGGTGGCGGTCACGGCGGCGTCGGCCAGGGTCTCGCCCAGTGTCAGTTCGCCGGCGACATCGGTGAACTGGCCGCGGACCTTGGAGATTCCTGCGTGGCGGACGGTGAAGCCCACGGTGCTGTGTGAGGCGTCGAGGGTCCAGGTGCCCTGTGCGAGGCCGGTGGATTCAATGGTTGTTGCTGACATGTGCTTCTCCTTGAAAGTTGTGACAAAGCTGCAGGATCGCCTGTGCAGCAACCCTTCACGGGATATAAGCATGCGTTTGCATCTAATATTCCCGGGAGTTCAAAAAACTTTTCGCGGGTCCGGATTAACCCCTTGTTCAACAACTTTGAGAAACTTGGGAACATGTCCCGAGTAACTGTGCACCTTCTGCGCCACGGCGAGGTTTTCAACCCCGATGGCGTCCTCTACGGCCGGCTCCCCGAATTCCACCTTTCCGAGCGCGGGCGCGCCATGGCGGACATGGTGGCGGAGCACTTTGCCGCGCTGAAGGACGACGGCGGTGCACCGGTCTACCTGGTTGCCTCGCCTCTCACCCGCGCGCAGGAAACCGCCCAGCCCACGGCCAAGGCTCTGGGCCTGGAAATTGTGACCGACCCCCGCATCATCGAGGCGGAGAACCACTTTGAGGGCCTGGTCATGAGCAAGGCAGAATTGCTCAAGCCCAAGCACTGGCCCTATTTCATCAACCCCTTGCGCCCTTCCTGGGGCGAGGCCTACTCGGCTCAGGCGGAACGCATGTTGGAAGCGGCACGGGACGCCCGCCGTCGAGCCTTCGAAATTGGCGGCGACGGGGCGCAGGCCGTCATGGTCAGCCACCAGCTGCCCATCTGGGCCACCCGGCGCAGCGCCGAGGGCAAGCGGCTGTGGCACGACCCCCGCAACCGGGAATGCACCCTCGCCTCGCTGACGTCGTTGACGTTCGACGGCGAGGACATTGTGGACGTGGCCTATAGCGAGCCTGCCGCCGTCCTGCTCCCGGGCGCGGCCACCACACCCGGGGCCTGACACACAGCTGGCAGTCAGCTTTTCGACGTACTGTAGAGCAAAATGCCACCTCTGCGACTGTGCAATGGCTTAACCGTGAAATGAAAGAATTGCGTCGTGACTTCTTTGATGAGCCGTAGGGCACTTTTTGCTGCCGGAGGGGCCGCGCTGACTGTGGCCCTGGCCGCCTGCACCAGCGAGGACCCCCTGGCGAAGCAGGCCAATGCCGGCGACAACAAGAACTACATCGCCGGAGACGGCTCCGTCAGCGAATACGGCGCCGCCGACCGCAAGGACCCCGTGGATTTCACCGGGACGTTGTTTGACGGTGCAACCGTGAACGCGGCGGACTACCGCGGCAAGGTGGCCGTGCTGAACTTTTGGTACGCGGCATGCGCGCCCTGCCGCATCGAGGCCCCCGACCTGCAGGCCCTCTACACCGAGTTCAAGGCCGACGGCGTCGAGTTCCTCGGCGTGAACGTGCGCGACGAGAAGGCCACCGCCGAGGCGTTCGAGCGCACCTTCGAGCTCGGCTACCCCAGCGTCGTGGACAAGGACGGCGGGGTGCTGCTGGCCATGACCAAGTACGTGCCGCCGTCGTCCGTCCCCACCACCTTGGTGCTGGACAAGAAGGGCCGCGTCTCCGCACGCGTCCTGGGCGTGGCCGAAAAGGGCACCTTGAAGGCCCTCATCACCTCAGCGCTGGCCGAGAGCTAGCGGCGCCTGCCTCCATGACGAACAATCCCTTCGCGGAGATCATCTTCAACGGATCCATGCTCCTCGCCATGCCAGTTGCCGTGCTGGCGGGGCTGGTCTCGTTTCTTTCCCCCTGCGTGCTTCCGCTCGTGCCCGGCTACCTGGGCTACGTCAGCGGCCTGACCGGCGCCGACCTGGAAAACCAGAAGCGCGGGCGAATGTTTGCCGGCATTGGGCTGTTTGTGCTCGGCTTCTCCGTGGTGTTTGTGCTGATCGGCGCCATGTTCGGCCAGCTGGGCGCCTGGCTCATGGGACCCGACGCCGCCTGGGTCACCCAGGTGCTCGGCGTCGTCGTGATCATCATGGGCGTCGTGTTCCTGGGCGGGTTCAGCTGGTTCCAGGGCGAGGCCAAGATCCATGCCAAGCCCCCGGCCGGACTGTGGGGCGCACCCATTTTGGGCGTAACCTTTGGTTTGGGCTGGGCGCCGTGCATCGGCCCCACGCTCAGCGCGGTTCTGGCACTGTCGTACTTCGATGAATCCTCGGCGGCCAAGGGTGCGTTCCTGACATTCCTGTACTGCCTGGGCCTGGGGCTGCCGTTCCTGTTCATCGCCCTCGGTGTACGCCGCGGAATGGGGGCCCTGGCCTTCTTCCGCAAGCACCGCCGAGGACTGCAGTACTTTGGCGGCGGCATGCTGATCGTGCTGGGCCTGTTGATGGTTTCGGGCCTGTGGGGAACCTGGATCAATGAGCTGCAGACGTGGTTCCTAAATGACGTGAGATTGCCAATCTAATGAAAGAGACAGTGGTGGAAGAACCCAAGGGCGCGGAGCCCAAGGTTGCGGGCAAAGCGCCCAAGGGCGGCGGCGACATTGCGGTGCCGGCGCTGGGCATCACGGGCATGGTCCGGTGGGCCTGGCGGCAGCTAACCAGCATGCGCACCGCGCTGCTCCTGCTGCTCCTGCTGGCCGTGGCCGCCGTGCCCGGATCCCTGTTCCCGCAGCGGCCTTCCGCGCCGTCGGAGGTGACCCAGTACCTGAAGGACAACCCCACCTCGGGGCCCATCATGGACTGGTTCAAGCTCTTTGACGTCTACTCCTCGCCCTGGTTTGCGGCCATCTACCTGCTGCTGTTCACCTCCCTGATCGGCTGTGTGCTGCCACGCGCCAAGATCCACTGGAAGGCCATGCGCTCGGCGCCGCCTCGCACACCCAAACGCCTCTCGCGGCTCGCCGAATACGGCACCGTCACCATCCCTGCGGGCAGCGGCATCGATGCTGAAACCGCGGTCAGGGACGCCGCCGCCATTCTGAAGGCCCGCCACTACCGCGTGGACATCCGCGACCTCGACACGGACCGGCCCTCCGTCGGCGCCGAGATCGGATTCATGAAGGAGGTCGGGAACCTGCTGTTCCACACGGCCATGATCGGCGTCCTGGCCGCCGTCGCCTTCAGCGGGCTGTTTGGCTACAGCGGGCAGAAGGTGCTCGTGGAAGGGGACACCTTCGTGAACACCCTGACCAGCTACGACACCTTCACCCCGGGCGCCAACTTTTCCGACGACCGGCTCAGCCCCTACTCCGCCACCCTGGACCGCCTGGTGGTCAAGTACGACCGCTCCACGGAATCCCATTACGGGCAGCCGCTGGACTTCAACGCCACCCTGACCGTCAAGGACGGGCCCGGCGGCGAAGCCAAGACCAAGACGCTGAAGGTCAACGAGCCCGTGTCCATCGGCGGCACCAACCTGTACCTCGTGGGCAACGGCTACGCGCCCATGGTCACGGTCAAGGACGGCGAGGGCAACGTTGCCTTCCAGGGCCCCGTCATCACCATCCCCACCGACGGCGCCTACACCTCGCTCATGGTCATCAAGGCCCCCGACGCCAAGCCCAACCAGCTGGGCTTCGTGGGCTTCTTCCTGCCCACGGCCCTGGTTGACGACAAGGGAGTGGCCTTCGGCTCCGACCCCGACCCCTTCAACCCCCAGCTCAACCTGAACGCCTACACGGGCGACCTTGGCCTGGACAACGGGGTGCCCCGCAACGTCTACACCTTGGACACGTCGGGCATGAAGGAAATCAACTCCCGCAACGTGGAGGCCGGCGGCATCGTGCTGGCACCGGGCCAGAGCTACACGCTGCCGGGCAACAACGGCTCCATCAGCTTCGACGGCATCAAGCGCTTCGCCGCCCTCGACATCAGGCACGATCCGGGCCAGGGCATGGTCCTGGTCTTCTCGCTCCTGGCCCTGGCCGGGCTCATGGCCTCCCTCTTCCTGAACCGCCGCCGTGTCTGGATCCGCACTGGAAACCATCCGGACGGGCGCACCATGGTGGAATTCGGCCTGCTGGCCCGCGGTGAAGACCACCGGCTCGCCGGCGAGTACGCGGCCATCAACAAGGCACTGCACGAGAAGTGGCTGGTGCCAATGCAGGCCGAGGGGCAAAATGGGGAACAAACATCAACCACCGACTCCGCACCGGGCGTCACCGCGGCAAGTAAGGACCAGTAATGCCAGAGATCAATGAAGGCTTTGCACTACTCAGTGAACAGCTCATGCTGGTGGCCGGCATGGCCTATGCCGTGGCCGTTTGCGCCTACGTCTGGGACCTGGTGACGTTCAGCAGCGCCGTCAAGAAGGGCCTGGCCACCGCACCGGAGGCGGCACAGCAGGGCGGTGCCGCCGAAGGCAGTGCCGTGCTCGCCGGCGTCGGCGCCCGCAGCGCTGCCGGGCAGGACCTGGGGGCCGGGCCCAAGGACCGCGGCGTGCGCCCCAGCTCCAAGACCCACGAGGGGTCCGACGGCATCACGGCCGGCGACTCCATGCGCTACGGCAACCAGAAGCGGGTGGTGGCCAGGGTGGCCGTCGCACTTACTGTCGTGGCCGCCGTCGTACAGGGCATTGCCGTAGTCCTGCGCGGGCTTGCGGCTGGGCGCGTGCCGTGGGGCAACATGTACGAATTCTGCACCACCGGCTCCTTCGCCGTGGCCGTGGTTTTCCTGCTGGTGCTCACGCGGCGCGACCTGCGCTTCCTTGGCACCTTTGTCATCGGCCTGGTGCTGGTCATGATTGTGGCCGCACACGTGTCCTTCTGGACGCCCGTTGGGCACCTGGTGCCGGCGCTGCAGAGCTACTGGCTGATCATCCACGTGTCCATTGCCGTGCTGTCGTCCGCGTTCTTCACCATCACCTTTGCCATGTCCGTGCTGCAGCTGTTCCAGGCCCGGCGCGAGGCTTCCATTGCCTTGGGCAAGCCGGACAAGGCCCCCGTCATGCGCCTGGTGCCGAACGCGCTGAGCCTGGAAAACCTGTCCTACCGCATCAACGGCATCGCCTTCGTGGGCTGGACCCTGACCCTCATGTTCGGCGCCATCTGGGCCGAGAAGGCGTGGGGCCGCTTCTGGGGCTGGGACACCAAGGAAGTGTGGACGTTTGTGATCTGGGTTGTCTACGCCGGCTACCTGCACGCCCGCGCCACCAAGGGCTGGACGGGCACGCGCGCCGCCTGGCTGTCGATTGTGGGCTACCTCTGCGTGGTCTTCAACTTCACCATTGTCAACGTGTACTTCTCCGGCCTGCACTCCTACGCAGGCCTGTAGGCCGCCAGCCCCTGCCCTGATTTTCGACCCCCACTGCCCGCGATCAGGTTTCTGCGTGTGGTTACGGGCGAATGGTGCGCCACTCCAGAAGTGGCGCACCATTCGGCGTTAACGGAACGCAGGATTGTCGGCAATCGTGTGAAAGGCTTGCGTCATGCATTCAGTTCTCCCCAACCCGGCGCAATTGGCCTGGCAGCGCGACGCCCTGGGCGTGTTCTTCCACTTCGGCCTGAACACCTTCCACGGCAAGGAATGGAGCGACGGCACGCTGCCCGCGGACTCCTTCAACCCCACGGAGCTCGACGCCGGGCAGTGGGTGCGCACCGCGGCGTCCCTCGGCGCGAAATACGTTGTCCTGACGGCCAAGCACCACGACGGATTCTGCCTCTGGCCCACCGCCACCACTGACTACTCGGTGGCATCCTCGCCCTGGCGAGGCGGCTCCGGCGACGTTGTTGCGGAAGTGGCCGCCGCCTGCCGGAAGCACGGCATGAAGCTGGGACTGTACCTCTCCTCGTGGGACCGCAACGCCCCCAGCTACCCGGAGCCGGACGCCTACGACGAGTTCTACCTGGCCCAACTGCGCGAGCTCTGCAGCAACTACGGCGAGCTCGCTGAGCTGTGGTTTGACGGGGCCGGATCACAGGGCCGCGAGTATGCCTGGGACAGGATTGCGGCGCTCATTGACGAGCTGCAGCCGGGCGCCATGGTCTTCAACATGGGCGCCCCAACCATCCGCTGGGTCGGCAACGAGGACGGGCTGGCCGCCGACCCCGTCCGCTACGTCGTCTCCGAAACCGAGTTTTCCAACTACACAGTCGACTCCTCCGCGCTCACCGAGGCGCTGTATCTGCCGCCCGAGTGCGACGTCTCCCTCCGCCGCGGCTGGTTCTGGCACCCCGACGACGCCCCCAAGGACCTCGACCACCTCCTCGCCATTTACTACCGCTCCATCGGCCTGGGCGCGAACCTGCTGCTGAACCTGCCGCCGGACACGCGCGGGCTGATTCCGGCGGAGGACCTGGCGCGGCTGGCCGAATTTTCCGGTGAAATGCGACGCCGTTTCGCGGCGCCGCTTGCCGCCTCACTCTCCGCTGTGGGTGAGGGGGAGTGGGTGGCTGATTTTGGTGCGCCGGTCACCTTTGACCACCTCCGGATTGAAGAAGTGCTGACCGGCGGGCAACGCATTTCCGGACACAAGGTCTTTACGGAATCTGGGGACCTGGTGGTGGACGCCGGCACGGTGGGATCGCAGCGGATCCACGTGTTCGAGCCTGTGACGGCGCAGAAGCTGGTTATCCGGCTTGAGGGGGAGAGCCCGCAGCTGGCTGCCGCGACGGCCTTCTGCGCCGGCGTGTCCACTGTGCCGGAGATCCGGTACCTGGCCCCCACGGACACCCCGGATTGATGCCCCGGCTGACACCCGCGCCCGCGCCCGCCGCCCCCGACGCCCCTGCCGCACCCGACGCTGTCGCACCAATGGCCGGAAAGTGATGGACGCCGTCGCAGCAATGGCTGGAAAATGACAGACGCTGTCGCAACTGCCGCGATTGGCCCGGCAGGAAGTCGGCCATTGGTGCGACGGCGTCGGTGGGCCGGACGCGTGGGGCGTGTGTCCGGCGTCGTGATGGGGCAATGAAATGAGCTGGCGGCGCGGGCTCCGGTGCGCCGTCAGCTCAAGTTTGGGATCGAGGGCTACTTCATGCCGCCCTTGCGGATGCCGGGTTTCGTGTACGTCCGGGCCAGCAGGCCAAGCGCCACGGCTGCGACCATGAGGCCGAAGTCGCGCAGGGCCACGTCGTAGAAGCCGGAGTATGTGAGCAGGTTGACCACGATGCCCAGCAGCCAGATCGAGACAACCCAGGCGGCGTAGCGGGGGCGCAGAGCCATGAGGACGGCCGCCACGACCTCCACAATGCCGATCACGACCATGGTGCCGTGGGCGCTGAACGGGGAGATGTTCTCGATCCAGGGGGCCAGGTAGTTCTCCCATGTGGTCAGGACGTTGAAGAACTTGTCCAGGCCCATGATCAGCGGGATGGCGATGAAGCCGATCCACAGCAGCAGGAACGCGCCGTAGGTGGGATCGGCCTTCGCGCGCGCCAGTGCGTGGGAGGTCCAACCCGTGGAAGCTGCGGGAATTGAGTGCGTTGCCATGACTCCTCCATCTAAAAACAATAGTTATGTTTTTAGAATGCGCCTCATTCTGCACTGTGTCAATACCCGGCTGCATGCACCCGCGCCTGCGCAACAGAACAACGCCATCGCAGCAATGACGCATTAAACAGGGACGCTATCGCACCAACTGCGATAGCGTCCCGAAAAAAGCAGCCATTGCTGCGACAGCGTCGAGGGGGAGGTTAGTTGCTGGAGACCTTGCCTTCGCCGGTCAGCGCGGCTAGCGTGCCGGTGTCAACGTCCTGCGACGGGCCGTTGAGGTAGCGCTCCAGCGAATCATCCATGGCGTTGAGCCAGCGGGTGTGGTGCCTGGTGGCCATGGTGCCGGTGACGACTGAGCGGTGCACCATGTCGCGGTAGCCGAGGATGTCGGTCTCCTTGTGGCCCATCCAGTCCTTGAACAGCTGCGACACGGCGTCCAGGTCGAACGGCGGGTAGTCCGTGGCCGCGATCAGCTCGCGCAGGTAGTCCGACTGGAAATCCGCCTCCGCATTGTGGTCCGGCAGCGCGGCCTGGCGCTCCAGCCACAGCTGGATGTCGGCGTCGCGCTCCTCCAGTGAGGGCAGCTCGATCGCACCGGTCATGACGTCGCGGACAAACCAGGCCTGCGCATCAAACATGTTGAACGTGTAGTACTGGTCCTGCGCGCCGAGGTAGAACAGGTTGGTGTTCTGCTGCCACACCACACCCTTGTAGAGGTTGCCCGGGTAGAGCACGTTGCGCGACTTCAGGCTCATCTCGCTGGGCAGGAACGGGTACTTGTGCTGGTATCCGGTGCACAGCACGACGGCGTCAAACTCGCCCTGGGTGCCGTCGGAGAAGTGCGCGGTGCTGCCCTCGAAGTGCGTGACGAGCGGGCGCTCCACGGTGTTTTCGGGCCAGTCGAAGCCCATGGGGGCGCTGCGGTAGCTGAAGGTGATGGAGCGGGCGCCCATCTTGTGGGCCTGCATGCCGATGTCTTCAGCGGAGTAGCTGCTGCCGATCATGAGCAGGTTCTTGCCGCCAAAGCGCTCTGCGCCGCGGAAGTCGTGGGCGTGCAGGACCTCGCCGGGGAAGCTGTTGATGCCCTTGAATTCAGGGACTGCGGGGGTGGAGAAGTGGCCGGTTGAAACGACCAACTTGTCGAAGATGTGGTCGGTGGTGGTGCCGGTGGCCAAGTCTTCCACCGTCAGGGTGAACTCCTGGGTGTCTTCGTTGTACGCGGTGTGGCGTGCCACGGTGTTGAACTGGACGTACTTGCGCACGTCGGACTTCTCGGCGCGGCCCTTGATGTAGTCAAAGAGGACTTCGCGCGGCGGGAAGGAGGAGATGGGGCGGCCGAAGTGCTCGTCGAAGGAGTAGTCGGTGAATTCCAGGCATTCCTTGGGGCCGTTGGACCACAGGTGGCGGTACATGCTGGAGTGGACGGGCTCGCCGTGCTCGTCCAGGCCCGTGCGCCAGTTGCTGTTCCACTGGCCGCCCCAGTCGGACTGCTTTTCAAAGCACATGATCTCGGGGATGTCCGCGCCGTTCTGGCGTGCTGATTCAAAGGCACGCAACTGTGCCATGCCGCTGGGGCCCGCACCAATGATTCCGACTCGCAATGTCATGCTGTTCTCCTCATCACTTGGATCATGTGTGCCGCCTGTGTGCGACGCTTCGAATCCACAGCCCTGCTGGAACAAGCGAACGGACCGTGGGACGGTGCATCCGTGACAGAGCTACAAGGCGCACGGTGCGAAACAAGCAAACAGTGCGCGGCGGCAGATATGGCTGCGGCCAAAACAGGCGGATGGCCGCCCGCGGTTCATACGGAACATGTGCACCCGCGGCCTCACGCCTGCGGTGCTGTCCGGAACCTGGTGGGGTGCGTGTGCACCAAGATTCGATTAAGCGGCTTCGCTGCGGATCCAAAAAGAGCAGCAAAGCTGTTACCCATTGCAACATTTTAGAGAACTTAAGTCAAAAGGTGAAGATTCGTTAGTTGAGCTAATGCATTGCCGGGCTGCTTGCGCTGACGACGTGGCAAAGCGGCGAGGGTAGGGGAAATTTCCCCTACCCTCGCCGCTTTGCCACGTCCTCGGTGCAGGTGCCCTGCAACCGGTGCAGCTACAGCTCCGTCAGCTGACCTCTGGACAGGCTCCATCTGGTGTCCAGACTAACATTCTCCAGAAGCCTGCGGTCGTGCGTGACCAGCAGCAGCGTGCCTTCGTAGCTCTCGAGTGCTTCCTCGAGCTGCTCAATCGCCGGCAGGTCGAGGTGGTTGGTGGGCTCGTCAAGGACCAGCACGTTGACGCCGCGCGCTTGCAGCAGCGCCAGCGACGCGCGGGTGCGTTCGCCGGGGGAGAGGGCGCCCACGGGGCTCAGGACCTGGTTGGCTTTGAGCCCGAACTTGGCCAGCAGTGTGCGGACCTCGCCCTGGTTCATTTCCGGCACCAGCCCCTCGAAGGCGTCGCCGAGCGGCGTGCCTTCCGGGAACTGGCTGCGCGCCTGGTCCACCTCCCCGACGGCGACGTTGGCACCCAGGGAGGCAACGCCGTCGTCCGGGGAGATGCGGCCCAGCAGCAGCTTCAGCAGCGTGGACTTGCCGGCGCCGTTGGGGCCCGTGATGCCGATCCGCTCCCCGGCGTTGACCTGCGCCGAGACCGGGCCCAGCGTGAAGTCGCCCTGCCGCACGACGGCCGCGTTGAGAGTTGAAACCACGGTGCTGGAGCGCGGTGCGGCGCCGATGCTGAACTGCAGCGCCCACTCCTTGCGCGGCTCCTCCACCTCGTCGAGGCGCGCAATCCGGGACTCCATCTGCCGCACTTTCTGTGCCTGCTTTTCGGAGGACTCGCTGCTGGCCTTGCGGCGGATCTTGTCATTGTCGGGAGCCTTCTTCATGGCGTTGCGCACGCCCTGCGAGCTCCATTCGCGCTGCACCCGGGCCCGCCCCACGAGGTCGGCCTTCTTCTCGGCGAACTCGTCGTAGGCCTCGCGGGCATGGCGCTTGGCAATGGCACGCTCCTCCAGGAAGGAGTCGTAGCCGCCGTCGTACACGGCCACCTTGTTCTGCGCCAGGTCCAGCTCCACGACGGAGGTGATGGTGCGGGCCAGGAACTCGCGGTCGTGCGAGACCAGCACGACGCCGCCGCGCAACCCCTTCACGAATTCCTCCAGCCGAGCCAGCCCGGCCAGGTCAAGATCGTTGGTGGGTTCGTCCAGAAGCACGACGTCGAAGCGGCTCAGCAGGAGCGCGGCCAGCGCCACCCGGGCGGCCTGCCCGCCGGAGAGCCCGGTCATGGACGCGTCCGGGCTCAGGTCAAGGCCCAACTCTGCCAGTGTTGCGGGGATGCGTTCATCGAGGTCGGCGGCACCACAAGCCAGCCAGTGGTCCAGGGCTGCGGCGTAGCGGTCGTCGTCCGCGGAGTTGCCGGACCCCAGCGCCTCGGCTGAGGACTCCATGTCAACGGTGGCCTGGGTGCAGCCGGTGCGGCGGCCAATGTAGGCGGCGATGGACTCGCCCTCGACCCGCTCATGCTCCTGTGGCAGCCAGCCGACAAACGCATCCTGGGGCGCCGTGCTCACGGTGCCGCCCTGAGGTGTGGCGGCTCCGGCCAGAAGGCTCAAAAGTGTTGACTTGCCGGCACCGTTGGCACCGACCACTCCGATCACGTCGCCGGGTGCAACCGTGAAGGAGAGGTTGGAGAAAAGGGTGCGGTGGGCGTGGCCGCCGGAAAGGTCCTTGGCCACAAGTGTTGCGCTCATGGATCCATCTTAAGTTGCTTCGCGGATGGCGCAGGACGGGCGTGGCGTGCGTCTCCCACATCCGGGGCGTCGGGCGGCGGGGAGGCGAGTGCCGGCGTCGTGCATGGAATGTTGCTGCATGTGACGGCGGCCTTGGGGCCGGCACAGCTGCTCGGGCAGACTGGTGGGCAGAATCAAGAGTTCCAGCCACAGGCCCTGGCCGGCTGGGCGGCAACCCTCCACACCATAGTGGGGTGCCCCAGGTGAGGATTCGACGCCCGGCAACCGCTGCGGCGTAAGTATGGCGGGGTGAACGGCGCCCGCAAAAACCGAAGGAACATCATGACTGAAACAGCACTTGTTGACGATGCGGCACAGCGTTCGGCGCGGCTGCTCGAGGCGGGCACGGCGTGGAGCCGGCGGATTGCCGCAAACCCGGGAAGCGCGCAGCTGACGTACAAGGCCGCGGGCGTGGGGGTGGGCTCGGTGGCCACGAGGATCAGCGCCGGCAAGCACCAATTCACGGTGGATGAGCCCGCCGCGCTGGCCGGCGACGACACGGCCGCGAGCCCCGTGGAATACGCGCTCGGGGCCATCATTGCCTGCCAGGTAGTGGTGTACCGGCTCTACGCGGAACTGCTGGGGATTCAGGTGGACGACATCCAGGTGGATGCCGAGGGTGACCTGGACGTGCGGGGACTGTTCGGGATTGATGAGTCGGTCCGGCCGGGATTCAGCGACATCCGCCTGGCAGTGCGAATTTCCGGCCCGGAATCACAGGAGAGCTATGAGGAGCTGGGGCGGTTTGTTGAGGCCCGGTGCCCCGTGCAGGACCTGTTCAGCAACGCCACGCCCGTCAGCGCGGTGGTGACGAAGGGCTGACGTCGCCGGACGCATCCGCTCCAAAAATCGACAACGCAGTTGTTGGACCAAAAATGGCGGAATCGGTCCATCAACTGCGTTGTCGAAATTGGGGTGGGGCGTGCGTGGCTCCCGGTACGGGTTAGTGCGCCGGTGCCAGCTCCCGCCCTTCGCCGGTGGCGCCGGCTGCGTGGGCCAGCAGTTCCGCCTGCAGCCCGGGCCGGTCGTAGGAGCCGGTGAAGATCGGCGTCCCCGGTTCGAACGCGGCGCCCCCGGCGAGGGATCCGCCGTCGACAGCGTCAAAACCGAGGTGCTCCACGAAGCCGAGCACCAGGTCGCGCGTCTGCCCGTCGTCGGAGGTGACGGCCAGGGCGCGGCGGTCCGGTGCGCCGGCGGGCCGGGCGTCCAGCTCGAGCTCGTGGTAGCCGATGTGGTTCAGTGACTTGGCCAGCCGGGCGCCGGGGATGTGTGCGTGCACCATCTCGGAGCTTGACGGCGCGGCCTCCAGCTCGGGCATGTCGCCGTTCGTGTCGCGCCAGTAGTTCATGGTGTCCAGGACATGCTTGCCGGCCAGGCCTGCCGGATCCAGCGTGCGGAACTTGTGCAGCGGCACGGACAGCACCACCAGGTCCGCGGCGGCCATGGCCTCCGCCGCGCTGACCGCGACGGCGCCGGGCGCCATGACGGAAATGATCAGCGAGATGTCTTTCGGGTCTCCGGAGGCCGCGATCAGCACGCGGTAGCCGGCCTTGATGGCCTGGCGGGCCACGCCGGTGCCGACCTTCCCGGCGCCGAGGATGCCGATTGTGGTGGTGGCGGGGTCGTGCTGCTTCAGGGTCTGGATGCTCATGCTGCGGCCTTCTGTGCGAGTTCGGCGTCGATGAGGGGCTTGACCTCGGTGCCGAGCAGTTCGATGGATTTCAGGACGTCCTTTTGCGGCACCGACGCCAGGTCCATTTGCAGGATGTGGCGGTCGTGGCCCATGTGTTCGCGCGTCAGCAGGATCTTTTCGGCCACCTGCTCCGGCGTGCCGACGTAAATTCCGCCGCTGGGTGCCGCCTGCATGTCGTAGCTTATGCGGTTCGGGGCGGAGAATCCGCGCTCGCGGGAAATGCCGTCCATGAGGTGGCGGTAGTAGGGGTAGAAGGTGTCCGCCGCGCCGTCCTTTGCAACAAGTCCGACGGCGCTGACCCCCACCTTGAGTGCGCCGGCGTCGTGTCCGGCTTGGGCGGCTTCGGCCCGGAACAGCTGTGCATGGCGGGCGAAGCTGTTGACCGACCCGCCCAGCAGTGCGTATATGACGTTGGTGCCCAGGCGCGCGGCCCTGGCCGACGATGCGGGGGTGCCGCCGGTGGCGATCCAGATGTCCAGGTTGTTGTCCACGGGGCGCGGGTAGATGGTGGCATCGTCCAGGGCTGGGCGGAACTTGCCGCTCCACGTGATGGATTCCTCTTTGCGACCTGCCTCGTTGAGGGCCAGCAGCAGGGCGATCTTCTCTTCGTAGAGGGCTTCGTAGTCGTTGAGGTCGGCACCGAAGAGCGGGTATGACTCGATGAAGGAGCCGCGGCCGGCCGTCAGTTCGGCGCGGCCGCCGGAGAGCAGGTCCAAGGTGGCGAACTGCTGGTACACGCGGACGGGATCCTCCGTGCTCAGCACCGTGACGGCGGATCCGACCTTGATGTTTTTCGTTTGGGCGGCCGCGGCGGCAAGCACGGGGACGATTGACGACACGGCAAAATCCGCGCGGTGGTGCTCCCCGACGCCGAAGTAGTCCAGGCCGACTTCATCGGCCAGCCGGGCACGCTCCAGGAGGTCGGCCATGCGCTGCTGGCTGCTGACCGCTGCACCCGTGACGGGGTCCCGGTGGACATCGCCAAAGCCGTATACGCCAAGTTCCACGAAATGCTCCTCTTGTCTGCAGCGCCGCCGGTGGCATCGCCACAATGTGTGTTGTTCTACAGATCATCTTACTAGAATATGATCTGTTGTAAAGCGCAGGTCTCCGTTATGATGGATGTCATGAGCAACACTGCAGCCACCGCACAGCCCCGGACCAGCCCGCAAGAGGATTTTGGCTGGACGCTGGGCGTCCTGGTGCGCAATTACCAGAATGCCTCGACCATGGCCATGGGTGAGTTCCCGCACGGTGCCCGGGGCTACCAGGTCCTGGTTGCTGTTGCCAGCGGCGAGCTCCCCAACCAGCTGGCGCTTGCGCAGCACCTGGGGATTGACCGCACCGTGATGACCTACCTGGTGGACGACTTCGTCAAGGCCGGCCTCGTGGAGCGCCAGCTCAATCCCGCCGACCGCCGCGCCCGCATTGTGGTGGCAACTGCCACCGGCTTGGCCATGCTCGCGGAACTTCAGCGCAGTGTCGCCGGGGCAGAGGATGTCGTCCTGGGCGCCCTGGACGCGGCCGAGCGAGAGCTGTTCCGCACGCTTCTGCGCCGCGTTGCCTGCGACACCCCGCCGCTGTCGGAGCATGAACTGGGTGCCTGTGCTGCCGTCGAGGAAATGCTCGGCACCGGGAAGTAGCCCCCAGGCTGTGCCTCTTTCGCAGGGCACTTTCCCTGCCAGGCACGACGCCGGACACTCGCCCTGGGCTGTCGGCCCGCCCGCCGCCGGGGCTGGCTCCCCTGGGCTATTTCTTTCGCTTGGGTGCAGTGCCCATGGTTGCTCCTGAAGAGTACGAGCATTCGATCAGCAGCTGCGGCAGGGTGTCGCTTAGTTTGTCCAACCGGTCAATGAGGGTGTCAACGCCCAGGCGGCCCAGTTCATCTGCGGGGGAAATGTAAACCGCCATCTCAGGCTCAGACATGCTGACGATGTCCAGCGATGATGCAATGGCCACCACCGAAACATCTTGTGGCAAACGGTACCCAGCTTGTTGGAGGCCGGCCACAAAACCCGGGCCCGCCTGTTCATTCATCATCAGCACGCCCGTCGTTTCGGGATGCGAGGCGACGAATTCCTTAGCCAGTTCTCGGCCGCCCGCCGAGGAGTGGACACCGCTCATGATGGCGCCGGACAACCCGCGCTGCGCCGTGACTTCCCCAAAAACCTTTCTTGTCCTTGCCACCGGGCCGTAACCGCCGAGCAGCTGGTTGCCAATGCCGCCGTCCACCAGGACCAGGTCTGTGTGGCCGAGTTGGATGAAGCGGTCGATGGCCTTCTCCACCGTTGATTCGAAGTCGACATCAACGAAGGGAATTCCCGCGGTGTCCCGGGTTCGGCCAATGAGCGCAAAAGGGACAGTGCTTCCCGAAAGTTCAGCCACGCGCGGGTCATCCAGCTGCACTTCCATCAGCACGACTCCGTCGACCAGCCCGGACGATGTCAATTCGGAGACCGCCTCGGCGTCGTTGCTCATGGGCCACAGCACCAGGTTGTAGCCGCGCAGCCGGGCCTGGTCGGCGGCGCTGGTAAAGAACCGGACCGACGTGGGTGAAAAGCGGTGCTGCAGGGCCGGGTACAGAAGCGCCAACACGTGGGTTCTTCCCCGGGCAAGGGCGCTGCCCACGGCATTGCGACGGTAGCCAAGATCCTTCATGGCCGCTTCCACCTTGGCCCGGGTCTTCGGGGAGACCGGCTTTGAATTGTTGATGGTGAAGGACACGGTCGCCAATGACACATTCGCCAAGTTGGCGACATCCTGCATCGTTGCCATGACACTCCTCCCCGTGGTCGCATCTCAAGGCATCTCACCTAGTTTATTCACATACTGGCTTACTGGATGCCAAAAGTAAAGCGCTTAAATAATGCTTGACAGTCGACCATCCATCACGGCATGATCTATTTCACAAGCAACAGTAAAGCGCTTTACTATTCTCCGCCCGTCAGCTGCGGCACGCCGATTCGGACAGTTTCCACTGCTGGATCGAATCGTCCCATGCTGATTCGGCAGCACCGCATGAACACAATGAGCAAAGGAGCCAACGTGAAAAACCCCAACAAGAAACGCTTGACCAAGGCCTTGGCCATGGCCGCCCTGATCCCGTTCGTCTTTACCGCATGCGGCGGTGGCGGAGGCAACAGCGGCAGTGGTGACGCCACGAAGCTGACGCTGATGGACTACTACAACAACGAGCCGGACAACAAGGCAATCAAGACCGAAATTGAAAGCTGCGCCTCGGAAATTGGTGTCACCATCGAACGCGAGGCGGTACCAGGCAAGGACCTCATCCAGAAGGTCTTGCAGAAGTCCTCATCCAAGACCCTCCCTGACATTTTGATGCTTGACAATCCGGATTTGCAGGAGATTGCCGCCACCGGCGGACTCGCACCCCTTGAGGACTTTGACGTTGACACGGCAGGTTTTGCCAAGGGCATGCTCGAAGCCGGAACCTATGAGGGCAAGGTCTACGGACTGGCCCCGACCGCCAACACGCTGGGCATTTTCTACAACAAGAAGTTGTTGGCTGATGCCGGCCTGCAGCCGCCTGCGACGTGGGATGAGCTGAAGAGCACGGCAAAGGCGCTGACAAAGGGTTCTCAGTACGGTGTCGCGTTCTCGGCCATTGCAACCTATGAAGGCTCGTGGCAGTTCCTGCCGTTCATGTGGACCAACGGCGGCGATGAAGCCAAGTTGGATTCCCCGGAAAACAAGGAGGCACTGCAGCTTTGGAAGGACCTGGTTGACAGCGGGTCCGCCTCCAAGAGCGTCATCAACTGGGGTCAGGGCGACGTAAAGGACCAGTTCATGGCCGGCAAGGCAGCAATGATGGTCAACGGGCCGTGGCAGATCCCTGCCCTTTCTGAAGACCCGTCGTTGGAGTGGGGCTCCGTCCAAGTGCCCGTCAACAAGGAGGGCCAGACACCAATCGCTCCGCTGGGAGGCGAAGTGTGGACCGTTCCCCAGACCGGCAACAAGGAAAAGCAGGCCAAGGCAGCGGAGTTCATCACCTGCTTCACGAGGGACAGCACGCAAATGTCGCTGGCAACGCAGCGGTACACGGTTCCCACGAAACCTGAATTGGCGAAGGAATTCAACGCCGAGATGCCGACCATGGAGTCTTTCACCGAACAGGTGGCAAACGCGCGGTCGCGCACGGGCCAGCTTGGTGAAGGGTGGCCCAAGGCGGCCACCACCATATACACCGCAATCCAGCTCGCACTGACCGGAAAGGCCAGTGTCGACGAGGCCTTCAAACAGGCTGCAAACGGATAACACCAACACCGTCCCTGCGAGGGGCTCCGCCACCTGGTGGCGGAGCCCCTGCTGAAAGGTCACCCATGACTTCCGAATCGTTACAAATCAAACGCGCAAGCGGACCGGCCAGTACCCGGATCGAGGACGAGCTGCCTCCAAAGCGCAACAGGTTCAACAAGGAAGAGATCACCAAGATCCTCTTTGTGCTCCCGGCCGGCCTCTTCATGGTCCTGTATTTCGGCTACCCGGTGATCAAGAACGTCACCATGAGTTTTCAGGATTACACGACCAAGACGTTCTTTACGGGCGAGGCGCCGTGGGTCGGTGTGCAGAACTACGTCACGGTCATCAGTTCAAACCTGTTTGGCCCGGCAATGCTCAACACTGCGCTGTTCACGGTGGGCTCGATCCTTGGCCAGTTCGCGATTGGCATGGCGCTGGCGGTGTTCTTCAACAAGAAGTTCCCGCTGAGCGGCTTTCTGCGCGCCATGCTCCTCCTGCCGTGGCTGCTGCCACTGATCGTCGCCAGCGCAACCTGGCGCTCCATCCTCGATCAGGACTCAGGCATTCTCAACCAGTTCCTTGGCACCTTCGGCATCCCGGCGATTCCCTGGCTGACGAGCCCGTCGGTGGCTCTGGCCGCCGTCATCATCGTCAACATCTGGGTGGGCATCCCCTTCAACGTCACCCTGCTGTACGGCGGACTTCAGGACATTCCCACCGAACTGTATGAGGCCGGGGCCCTTGACGGCGCCACCGGTTGGAAAGCATTCTGGCACATCACCTGGCCCAACATGCGTCCCGTCGTCAGCGTTGTGTTGATACTCGGGGTGGTCTACACGATCAAGGTCCTGGACATAATCCTCGGCCTGACCAATGGCGGGCCCGCAAACGCCACCCAGACCATCGCCGTGCGCTCCTATCAAGAATCATTTGTGAACTTCCAGTTTGGTGTGGGTGCGGCCTTCTCCAACATCTTGATTCTCATCTCACTTGTATTTGCGGTCATCTACCTGCGCGTCAACCGCCGCGCCGTCGACGAGTAGGAGGGCACCATGACAACAACGCAGCTCACTCCGCCGGTGAACCATGCAGCAGCGCAGAAGAAGAAAATGCTCCGGACCCGCAGTTCCACCGTCCTGGGCATAATCTTCCTGGTCGTGATGCTCTTCCCCATCTACTGGATGATCAACGCATCCCTGCAACCGTCCGGAAACACGCTTTCGGCCAGTTTCCTGCCGCTCAACCCGAGCTTTGCCGGGTATGAGAAGGCCATCGCGGACCAAGGCGGAAATCTCCTCACCAGCCTGATCATTTCCATGGGCACGGTCGTGGTCACCTTGGCCATTGCCGCTCCGGCCGCCTACGCGCTGGCCCAGTTCAAGTTTCGCTGGATCAGCTGGGCCCTGCTGGCAATCCTGATTGCCCAGATGATCCCGGGAGTCGTTATTGCGAACGCCCTCTATGCCGCTTACAACGACCTTGGCTTGTTGAACACCTACGTCGGCCTCATCTTGGCGGATGCCACCCATGCCATCCCGTTCGCCATTCTCATCATGCGGGCGTTCATGATGAGCATTCCTCCGGCCATCATTGAAGCGGCCCGCGTAGACGGGGCTGGACAGATCAGGGCATTCATCTCCATCGCCCTGCCGATCGCCAAGAACGCCCTCATCACCGCAGGGCTTTTCGCCTTCCTGTTCTCCTGGAGCGACTTCCTGTTTGCCTTGACACTGACCACCACGGATGAAATTAGGCCGGTGACCCTGGGCATCTACCAGTACCTCGGCACCCAGGTATCCAACTGGAGCGCGGTCATGGCAACGGCCGTGTTGTCCTCGCTCCCTGCGATCGTGCTGCTGGTCATTGCACAGAAGTACATTGCGGCCGGCGCGTCCGGCGGCGCCGTCAAGTAGAAGGCTCCTGGAACATTCACCGGAAGCCTAAAGTCCCAAAAGCCACTAAGTATCGAAACAAGAAAGCGAACCCCATGTCTGGAACCACCAGCCCCGCCGCCCCCATCAAAGTAGTTGTTTGGGGTGAAAACCGGCACGAGCAAGTCGAACAAAAGGTGCGGGACATATATCCCTCCGGCATGCACACCACCATCAAGGAAGGCATTGAGGAGAACCTTGGCGCCGGAGTGGACGTCACCACCGTGACACTGGACGACCCGGAGCACGGGCTCACCGAGGAAGTCCTGGCTGCCACAGACGTCCTTGTCTGGTGGGGGCATGCCGCCCACGCGGACGTGTCGGACGAGGTTGTTGAGCGGGTGCACCGGCACGTGCTGGCGGGGATGGGCCTGCTGGTCCTCCACTCGGCTCACTGGTCCAAGATCTTCGGCAAGCTCATGGGCACTTCCTGCACGCTGCGCTGGCGCTCGGAGGAAGACCGTGAAATCGTCTGGACTGTCGACCCCACCCATCCCATCGCCCAGGGCATTCCGCACCCCTTCATCATCCCGGCCCAGGAGATGTACGGAGAATTCTTCGACGTCCCGGCCCCTGACGAACTCATCTTTCTCTCCACCTTCACCGGCGGCGAAGTGTTCCGCAGCGGCATGACGTACAAGCGCGGATTCGGCAAGATCTTCTTCTTCAGCCCCGGCGACCAGGACTACCCCGTCTACCACCAGAAGGAAGTCCGCAAGGTCATTGCCAACGGCGTCGAATGGGCCAGGACCCTGCGTCCCGAGCGGAGCGTTCCGGTCCTGCTGCGCTACGACACCGAAGACTTTTACAACGGCCACGGCTACCAGGGAGCAATGGAAAATTGAGCACTTTCGCAACTGTGAACGCCGACGGACCGCTGCGCCTGGTCCAGGTCGGCGCCGGCGGGATGGGCCAGGCATGGCTGGACACGATCACCGCCAACCCCGACGTGGAGTTGGTCGGCCTCGTAGACCTCAACACCGACGCCGCACACGCCGCGCTGGCCCAACGCGGCCTGCAGGGCGTTGCCGTCGGCACGAGCGTCGGTGACGTGGCAGCAGCGACCGGGGCACACGCCGTCGTCAATGTCACCGTGCCCGTGGCCCACCATCCGGTGAATGTCGAGGCCATGTTTGCCGGGCTGCCGGTGCTGTGCGAGAAACCCGCGGCGCCCACCGTGGCGCAGGCGCTCTCGCTTGCCGCCTGCTCCGAGGCCAGCGGGCAGCTGCTGATGATCAGCCAGTCGCGCCGCTACTTCAACTCACTCACGCAGCTGAAAGCCGTGGCGGGGGAGTTGGGTGACATCGGCGTCATCACCACCGAGTTCTTCAAGGCCCCGCATTTTGGCGGCTTCCGCGAGGAGATGGACCATGTCCTGCTGCTGGACATGGCCATCCACCCGTTCGACGCCGTCCGCCACCTGACCGGGCAGGACCCCGTGAGCGTGTACTGCGAGGAGTTCAACCCGAGCTGGAGCTGGTTCAAGGCCGACGCCGCTGCCACCGCCATCTTTGAGTTCGCCGGCGGCCTTCGCTACGTGTACTCGGGCTCATGGTGCGCCGATGGTGCCGAGACGTCCTGGAACGGGTCCTGGCGTGTCAACGGTGCGCAGGGGACGGCACTGTGGGACGGGGACAACGCCCCTACCGCCGAAGGATTGGACGGCGCCGTACTGGAGATTCCAGCCTCGGCCGGGGGGCCGGAGGAGATTGCCGGATCCCTCGCCGAGTTTGTCACCGCGGTGCATACCGGCGTGGTGCCGGACGGGGCAATCCACGCCAACGTCCACTCGCTGGCCATGGTGGAGGCCGCCGTGCTTTCTGCCGAAACCGGACAGCGGGTGCGCATCGATGACATCCTCACCGCCGCTTATGCGCAGTCGCTGGAGGCCGAACTGAATCCGGAGGTAAAGGCTGTGCTGGCCGGCTGGGAATCGCCGCTTGCGGGGCTGTCCGGTGCCGGGCGGGGCGTTCCCGCGCAGCGCTGAATGACTAGCGGGTGGTGTACAGTGTGGCGACGCATTGTGCCCCACCCGCTTTCTTGGCAACGAACTCCTCCGGAGAATGACAATCGGCCATGGCGAACGCAGGCCCAGCGCGCATCCTCCGAACGACGATGCGTGGCAGCCCTGTCATGAAGAAGTGGGGCGGGACCTGTCGGCGCTTCGGTCGGCCGTGCAGGCGCATGCTCTGCGAGAATGAATGTGAACCCAGCAAGAGTTGATTGAGAATGGGGCCCTGACCAGCCGCTGTGTGCGGGCGCCCAGCATTCCGGCCACCACCGAAGAACAGGCTTTCAATGAGTGAGAATGTCGTGCCCAACCACCGCCCTCCCGTCATGGAGGATGTTGCGGCCAGGGCGGGGGTTTCCCACCAGACCGTCTCACGCGTTATCAACAACCATCCCAATGTCAGTGCCAAGACGCGCACCGTGGTGGAGGCGGCCATCGCCGAGCTGGGCTACCGGCGCAACACTGCCGCGCGGCAGCTTGTCACGCGCAGCTCGGAAACGTTCGGGGTTGTTGCGCACAACATGGAGCACTACGGGCCCTCCCGCATCCTTCTCGGCATCCAGGAAGCCGCCCGTTCTTCGGGTTATGCCGTTAACACGGTGGGGCTGCCGGATATGAGCCTCGAGGCGATCACCGACACCGTGGAGTACCACCTGTCGCACCAGGTTGATGCGCTGGTGGTCATCGCACCGCAGGAAGAGATTGTGCGGGCAATTGAGAAACTCCAGCCCGGGGTGCCGCTGGTGGTGATCGGCGACATCGGAGCCGCAGGCGTGCAGAGCGTTGGCGTTGACCAGCAGCGCGGCGGATGGCTTGCGACCCAGCACCTGCTTGACCTGGGCCATGCGAAGATTGCCCACATCATGGGACCCGCCGACTGGCTGGACGCCCAGGCGCGGCGCCGCGGCTGGGAGGGGGCACTCGCTGCCGCCGGCTTGCAGCCGGGTCCGCTGCTGGTGGGGGACTGGAGCGCCGAGTCCGGATACCGGGCGGGCCAGGAGCTGATCGACGCCGGTGAATGCACCGCAGTTTTTGCTGGCAACGACCAGATGTCCCTGGGCGTCATGCTCGCAGCCCATGAACGCAATCTGAACCTGCCGCGGGACCTGTCGGTGGTCGGGTTTGACGACAGTCCCGAATCCGGGTTCTACTTCCCGCCGCTCACCACCATCCGGCAGGACTTCCTGGAACTGGGCCGCCGCTGCGTGGCCATGATTCTGGACGGCATCTCCGGCAACGACCCACTGTTTTCCGTGCGCATCCAACCGCACCTGACACAGCGGGCAAGCACGGGACCCAAGCCCACAGCCCTGACCCGCAGCTAGCCTGGGCCCGGCCGGATACCGGCCGCCTTTCCACTGTTCCAAGCTGCAGGCCGGCCAGTATCCTGTTAGCGCTCACAGCGGAATGTCTCCCTGGCCACCTTCAGGCTGCCGACATTCATCTCCGTGACGTGGGCGGCCCTTGACGCGGTAAGGTTCGTGTGCAATTGTTAGCGCTAACAAATACCATTGGTTTCCGGCCGCTGCGCCGGCGGCCTGTTTGAGAGGGAATCATGGGGACGCAGGAGTCTTACGTTGTTGGCATCGATTACGGCACCTTGTCGGGACGTGCTGTGGTGGTGCGGGTGCGGGACGGGGCCGAGTTGGCTTCCGCCGTTGTTGACTACCCGCATGCCGTCGTGGAGCGCTCGCTGCCCGGTTCCGCCGACAGGCTGCCCCCGGAATGGGCGCTGCAGGTGCCAGAGGACTACCGCCAGGTGCTCAAGCAGGCGGTTCCGGCCGCGGTCGCCCAGGCCGGGATCGACCCGACCCTGGTTGTTGGGATCGGCACCGACTTCACGGCGTGCACCATGGTGCCCACCACGGCGGACGGCACGCCGCTTTGTGAACTGCCTGAATTTGCCCATGAGCCGCACGCTTACATCAAGCTTTGGCGCCACCACGCCGCACAGCCGCAGGCCGAGCGCATCAACGAGCTGGCGCGCGCCCGCAGGGAAAGCTGGCTGCCCCGCTACGGCGGCCTGATCTCCTCCGAATGGGAATTCGCCAAGGGCCTGCAGCTGCTGGAGGAAGCCCCGGATGTCTACGCCGCGATGGACCACTGGGTGGAGGCCGCGGACTGGATCGTGTGGCAGCTGACCGGGAACTACGTCCGCAACGCCTGCACGGCAGGCTACAAGGGCATCTACCAGGACGGGAGCTACCCGTCCGTGGAGTTCCTCTCCGCCCTGAACCCCGGCTTTGGCCGCTTTGTCGTGGACAAGCTGGACCACCCCATTGGCAGCCTGGGCGATTCCGCCGGAGGCCTGAGCGCCGAAGCGGCAGCCTGGACCGGGCTGTGCCAGGGCATCCCCGTGGCCGTGGGCAACGTGGACGCACACGTCACCGCGCCGGCGGCGAAGGCCGTGGAGCCTGGCCAGATGGTGGCGATCATGGGCACCTCAACCTGCCATGTCATGAGTTCGGGCGAGCTCCGGGAGGTGCCCGGCATGTGCGGCGTCGTAGACGGCGGCATCATCCCCGGGCTCTACGGCTACGAAGCCGGCCAGTCCGGCGTGGGAGACATCTTCGGCTGGTTCATCAAGAACTCCGTGCCTGAGAGCTACCACGCCAAGGCTGCCAAGCGGGGGGCCGGGATCCACGAGTACTTGACTGCTCTTGCCGAACAGCAGGGCATTGGCGAGCACGGTCTGGTGGCCCTTGACTGGCACAGCGGCAACCGATCTGTCCTGGTGGACCATGAACTCTCCGGCGTGGTGGTCGGCCAGACCCTGGCCACGCGCCCGGAGGACGGCTACCGGGCACTGCTGGAGGCCACGGCCTTCGGCGCCCGTGTCATCGTGGAAACCTTCAACAGTGCAGGAGTTCCTGTCACGGAATTTATTGTGGCCGGAGGGCTCATGAAGAACCCCCTCCTCATGCAGATCTACTCGGATGTGTTGAACCTGCCGCTGTCCACTATCGGCTCAAGCCAGGGACCGGCGCTTGGCTCTGCCATCCATGCCGCCGTTGCGGCCGGGCTTTACCCCGACATCCGGGCCGCTTCGCAGGCCATGGGGAGCGTGAACAAGGGGGTCGTGACCCCCATCCCGGAAAATGTGGGCGCGTACAACGCCCTGTTTGCCGAGTACCGCATCCTGCACGACTACTTTGGTCGCGGCGCCAATGACGTCATGCACCGACTGAAGGCCATCGCCAGGGACGCGCACAAGGTCGCTGCGGAGGTGTCGGCATGAACGCGCCCGAGTCAGCCACCCCGGCCGTCATGGCCGCCATCGCCGGGATCCGGGAGGAGCTGTGCACCCTGCACGCCGAGCTCGTCCGTTACGAGCTTGTGGTGTGGACGGCCGGCAACGTCTCCGCCCGCGTGCCCGGCGAGGACCTCATGGTCATCAAACCCTCGGGGGTCGACTACGACCGGCTGACGCCGGAAGCCATGGTGGTCACCGACCTCCACGGGATCCCCGTGGACGGAGGATGGGGCAATCCTGACCTGGCGCCGTCATCCGACACGGCAGCGCACGCCTACGTCTACCGGCACATGCCGGAGGTGGGCGGCGTTGTGCACACGCACTCCAGCTATGCCACCGCCTGGGCCGTGCGCGGGGAACCCATCCCCTGCGTGCTGACAATGATGGGCGACGAATTCGGCGGGGAGATCCCCGTCGGCCCGTTCGCGCTCATCGGCGACGACTCCATTGGCCGCGGCATCGTGGAGACCCTCAGCGGCTCGCGCTCACCCGCCGTACTCATGCAAAACCACGGCCCATTCACCATTGGCCCCACGGCCAGGGCTGCCGTCAAGGCCGCCGTGCTGTGCGAGGAAGTGGCCCGCACCGTACACCTCTCACGCGAACTGGGACCGCTGATCCCCATTGACAGCGCCCACATCGACAGCCTCCACCAGCGCTACCAAAACGTCTACGGACAGTAACCCACCCGCACTGTGCCTTCAAAGAGAAGGCTTGAAGGAATGAACATGTCTTTGCAGTTGAACAACTCCCTGTCCGGATACGAAGTCTGGTTCCTGACCGGCAGCCAGAACCTCTACGGCGAGGAAACCCTGCGCCAGGTGGCCGAACAGTCCGCCGAAGTGGTCAGGACCCTGGCCGAATCCACCGAAATCCCCGTGCGCGTGGTCTTCAAGGACGTGCTGAAGGACTCCGAGTCCATCCGCCGTGCAGCCCTGGATGCCAATTCGGACGACAAGGTCATCGGCCTGATCGCCTGGATGCACACCTTCTCCCCGGCCAAGATGTGGATCCGCGGACTCACCGAACTGAACAAGCCGCTGCTGCACCTGCACACCCAGGCAAACGAGGCGCTGCCGTGGGCCGACATCGACTTTGACTTCATGAACCTGAACCAGGCCGCCCACGGCGACCGGGAATTCGGTTACATCCAGTCCCGCATGGGCGTCGCCCGCAAGACCGTGGTGGGGCACGTGTCCAACCCGCTGGTGCGGGAAAAGATCGGCACCTGGACGCGCGCCGCGGCCGCTGCCGCCCAGGTCCGGACCCTGAAGCTGGCTCGCTTCGGCGACAACATGCGCAACGTCGCCGTCACCGAGGGCGACAAGACGGAGGCGGAAATCCGCTTCGGCGTCTCCGTCAACACCTGGTCCGTCAACGAACTGGTGGAGGCCGTGGACGCCTCGTCCGAGGCCGACGTTGACGCGCTCATCGAGGAGTACCTGCGCCTGTACAACGTGGCGCCCGAACTCCACCCGGGAGCGGCGCGCCACGAGTCACTGCGTTACGGCGCCAAGATTGAGCTGGGCCTGCGCAGCTTCCTGGAAGCCGGCAATTTCGGTGCCTTCACCACCAACTTCGAGGACCTGGGCGGGCTGCGCCAGCTCCCGGGCCTGGCCGTGCAGCGGCTCATGGCCGACGGTTACGGCTTCGGCGCCGAGGGAGACTGGAAGACGGCCGTGCTCATCCGTGCGGCGAAGGTCATGGGCGAGGGTCTTCCCGGCGGCGCCTCCCTCATGGAGGACTACACCTACCACCTGGTCCCCGGCCAGGAAAAGATCCTCGGTGCGCACATGCTCGAAGTCTGCCCCTCGTTGACCGCGTCCAAGCCCTCCCTTGAGGTGCACCCACTGGGCATTGGCGGGCGCGAGGACCCCGTGCGCCTGGTGTTCGACGCCGATCCCGGCACCGGAGTGGTGGTGGCACTTTCCGACATGCGCGAGCGCTTCCGCCTCACCGCCAACAAGGTTGAGGTGGTCCCGCTGGATGAGCCGCTGCCAAACCTGCCCGTGGCCCGTGCCGTGTGGAAGCCGCTGCCGGACTTCGCCACCTCTGCCGCTGCGTGGCTTGAAGCCGGGGCCGCCCACCACACCGTGATGAGCACCGCCGTCGGCATCGAGGCGTTCGAGGACTTCGCCGACATCTTCGAAGCCGAGCTCCTGGTCATTGACGAGGACACCACCCAGCGCGGCTTCGCCCGTGAAATCCGCTGGAACCAGGCATACTACCGCCTGGCACAGGGGTTCTAGCGCGCGGCGCCGCCCGCCAGTGACAGCCAGTTGTCACGGGTGGCCTGGGCGGCGCCGTCGGCATCGCCCAGGGCGGCCAGGCGGATGATCTCGGCATGGGCGGTCACAGAATGCTGGGCCTCGTGGGAGCTGAATCGCTGGCGCTCAACCCGCCGAAGGACAGGCATGGCCTGCTCCAGCAGGACGGGCACCATCTCATTGCCGCAGGCGTCGACAAACACGCTGTGAAACGCATCGTCGGCAGCCAGGGCGGCATCGGCGTCATTATTCTTGATCGCCGCGGCAAAGGCGGTGTTTGCCCGGCCCATGGCGGCCAGCCCCGATTGGCCCAGCTGCGGCACGGCCAGCCGCGTGGCCAGCTCATGCATGGCCGCCACCACCTGCTGTGCGCTCACGGTGGAGCCGGGGTCCAGCGGTGCCACGGTGGTTGCCCGGCCAGGCTGAGACACGATCAGCCCTGCCCGTTCCAGGCGCAGCAGTGCCTCGCGGATCGGGGTCCGGCTCACGCCCAGCCATGACTCCAGCTCGGGATCGCGCAGCCGTTCGCCGGGGGCGAAGGTTCCGTCGATGATGGCGTCGCGGATGGATTCGTAGACGTCATTGCGCAGCAGGGAGCGCTTGTGGATTCCTTGGGGCGGGGGAGTCGGCATGCAACATAGGATATATCGCCTCCGTTGATTCCGGGCCGCCGTCCCATGGGTGTTCGTGCAACCCTTGACACCCGGCCGGCCGTGGTATGCAATATATTGCATACGCAAACGCCTGGCCGTTCAACCGCGGCCAGCCCGCAAACTCCTGCGCACCGCAGCCAACTCGACAAGGACGTCATGGCACTCTCGGATTTTGAACGCTACCCGCTGACCTTCGGTCCCAGCCCCATCCACGACCTTCCCCGCCTGAGCCAACACCTCGGCGGCGCCAAGATCTGGGCCAAGCGCGAGGACGTCAACTCCGGCCTGGCCTTCGGCGGCAACAAGACCCGCAAGCTGGAATACATCGTCCCTGACGCCATCGCGCAGGGCGCCGACACGCTCGTGTCCATTGGCGGGTACCAGTCAAACCACACGCGCCAGGTCGCAGCCGTCGCCGCCAAGCTCGGCATGAAGGCCCGCCTGGTCCAGGAAAACTGGGTCGACTGGCCGGACCCGCTCAGCGACCGCGTCGGCAATATCCAGCTCTCCCGCATCATGGGCGCCGACGTCCGCCTCGATTCGGCCGGCTTCGACATCGGCATCCGCAGCAGCTGGGAACAGGCCATCAAGGAGGTTGAGGACGCAGGCGGCAAGCCCTACCCCATCCCGGCCGGCGCCTCCGAGCACCGCCTCGGCGGCCTCGGTTTCGCCAACTGGGCTTATGAAGTCCAGGCGCAGGAGGCGGAACTGGGCGTCTTCTTCGACACCATCATCGTCTGCACCGTCACCGGATCCACCCACGCCGGCATGATCGCAGGCTTCGCCGGGCAGGACCGCCCCCGCCGCGTCATCGGCATCGACGCCTCCGCCACGATCGAGAAAACACGCGCACAGGTCGCCCGGATCGCCCGCCACACCGCGGACCTCATCGGCCTGGGCCGCGAGCTCCGCGACGATGAAATCACCGTCCTCGAGGGCTGGGCCGGGGACTCCTACGGCATCCCCGTCCAGTCCACGCTCGACGCCATCCACCTCACCGGTTCCCTCGAGGGCATGATCATCGACCCCGTCTACGAAGGAAAATCCATGGCCGGGCTCATCGACCTGGTCAAATCCAGGGATATCCCCGCCGCGAGCAACGTCCTGTACGCGCACCTCGGCGGCCAGCTCGCCCTGAACGCCTACAGCGGGCTGTTCCGCTGAGTCCCACCAATACCAAGCACGACGCCGGACACCCGCCCTGCGCCGCCGGCCCGCCTGCCGCCGGGGCCGGGCGGGTGCCAAGAGCGTTGCGAGAGGGTTCCCAAAAAGTCAGCCATTGCTGCGAGAGGGTTGGGCAAAACAGGCCGGGATGTGCTGCGGGGTTTGAATCAGCTGCCGGGTGGCGTGGCAATTTCTTCTGCCTCGGCTAAGCTCTCCGCCGCGGCAAGGCCACAGGCGGTCTCAGCGGCCGCGGCGGCCTCCTCGTCGGCCATGAGGCGGGCCAGTTTCGCCTGGTAGTGCCGCTGCCGCCGGGCCTCCAGCCCCAGCTCGATCCAATAGGCGGACTCGCGGGCGCCGTCGAACACCGCAACCAGCGAGTGCTTCCAGGGGTTTTGGGACCGGGCCGCGAGCCTGTATTCCAGCGGCGTCATGTGTGCGGACTGCGGCTTGCGGAATATCAGCAGCAGCGACGGGGCCAGCCAGATGAAGTAGCCCAGCAGCGACAGCAGCACCTGGGTGTTTTGCCACGCCGCAACGGCCAGCGGGCTGACAACCACAAGGACCACCACCACCAGCAGCACCAGGGCGTAGGCCAGGCCCACTCCGGGGTGCGGATTGCTGCGGTACAGGGACACCGCCAATGCGGTCAGCGCGGCCGTCACAACGGCCAGCAGGACCAGGCCGACCGCGGACAGCCCCATCTGCACGGGCGTGAATTCGCTGTAGGCGGCCAGCGGAACAAGCGTGATGAGCAGGCCGGTGGACATCCACCACAGCACCAGTTTTTTGGTCTTGCGGTGGTCAGCGCGGATGCGGTTGCGGGAGGACACGCCCCACATGCGTTCCCACCGCTGGGTGTGCAGGCGCATGGAGGTGGTCAGGTGGAACTCATCGATTTCCCGCTGCACGGCGGTGTCGCGCTGGCGCACCACCGAGAAGATGACCAGCATCAGGCACAGCATGGCGAGGAAGAACTTGGGGCCGGAATCCGGGTCGGCGGGCAGGAACACCACATTGTGCAGGGCCATCCACATGGTGGCCGCGGCGGCTGTTCCCACCAGCAGGGTCAGCAGTTCAAGTAGTTCATCCAGCGCCATGACCTGGGCCTCGTTGGCCATGCCCAGCGGGTTGCGGCCGCTGAACACGAGGGCCACCAGCGTGGTTGCCGTGGCCCCGATGATCCAGCCCAGGGCGTCAATGCTGAATTCAAAGGTTCCGGGATTGGTGAATGGGCCGAGCACCCGTTCCAGGAAACGCGACCAGACCACGTTGAGGTCACCGAAGTTGGCGATGACGCCCGTGTCGAAGGGGTGGTGGATCTGCAGGATGAGCAGGCACAGCAGCCAGCCAAGGAACAGCAGCGTGAAGATTTGCCGCCGCTGGCTGCGTTTCTCGCGGTGGAATTCGGAAATGGCAACCGTGTTGTGCTCATGCTGCGTGGACAAGTCCGCCCCCATCACTTGTGCGTATTCCGTGAGCCTATCCGAACCGGCCCATTTTCGGACGGCGCGCCGGGAAACGTTGTCCCGGACTCCCCGCGTGCACTACTGTGAACCTGTGAGATAGATAACGCAGCCCCCGCCCGCGCCGATCGCTCCGCCTCGAAGGCGGATTGCCGGATCGCGCCAAAACCGCCTGCCAATCCACAAAAAAGCTAGAAGGCCGTAGTGCGCTCGTTTCCCTATAAAAACGCCGGAAAACCCGATCTCCGTTCCCCCGGAAGGTACCTGTTGTGGCTGGCCGGCGCCCAGCGCGGCACGCTTCTGGTGGCCGTCCTGTACGGCTGCATCTGGACGCTGTGCCAGGCGCTCACCCCGTTCGTGCTGGGGCAGGCCATCGATCAGGGCATCCTGCCCGGCGACTTCGCCCGCCTCGCCTCATGGGTGGGCCTGCTCGTCGGCCTGACCGTGGTCCAATCCATCTCGGCCACCCTGCGCCACCGGGCGTCGGTGAGCAACTGGCTGCAGGCCGCCTACCGCTCCGCCCAGACCGTGGGCCACAAGGTGACCCGCAGCGGCGACGCGCTCCCGCAAAAGTTCTCCACCGGCGAGGTCGTGTCCACCACAGCATCGGATGCCATGCGCATTGGTGAAATTTACGACGTCGCAGCCCGCCTGGCCGGGTCCGTCGCCGGATACCTGCTCGTCACATACCTGGTGTTCCAGTCCTCCTGGCAGCTTGGCCTGGTGGTGCTCTTCGGCGTGCCGCTGTGCGGGGCCGGAATGCTGTTCGTCATCAAGCCGCTGCAGCGCCGCCAGAAGGAACAGCGTGAGGCTGCCGGGAAGATGACGGCACTGGGCGCCGACACCGTGGCCGGGCTGCGCGTCCTGCGCGGGATCGGCGGGGAGCACATCTTCGTGGAACGCTACCGCGAACGCTCCCGGGCCACGCAGCTGGCCGGAAACAAGGTGGCCTGGTCCCTGGCCGACCTCAATGCCGCCCAGGTCCTCGTCGTCGGCGTCTTCAGTGTCGCCTTCACCTGGATCGGCGCGCTGCAGGCGGTCTCTGGCCAGATCGAGCCGGGCCAGCTCGTGGCGCTCTACGGCTACGCGGTGTTCCTGGTCTCGCCCATCCGCACCGCAGCCGACGCCGTCTCGCGCTTCATCCGCGCCCACGTTGGCGCTCGCCGCATCATCGACGTCCTGGCCACGCCGTCCGCCGTGCACGACGCCGAGACAACGGTTCCCGGGCCTGCCGCACCGAGCGCCCTGGTTGACTCGGTCTCCGGCGTGGTGGTTGCCCCGGGCGGGCTTTGTGCCGTCGTCTCGGCCGACCCTGCCCAGTCTGCGGACCTGGCCCGGCGGCTGGGCCGCTTTGAGGACGCAGTGCTGCGCGAGGCCGAGGTCCGCTGGGGAGGGGAGGTGCTGCACCTCATGCCGTTGCGCGAAGTGCGTTCGCGCATTGTGGTCTCCGACGCCGAACCCCAGCTGTTCACGGGCTCCCTGCGTGAGGAACTGGATCCTGCCGGGCGGCGCAGCGACGCCGAGATCATGGCCGCCATCGACGTGGCCAGCGCCCACGATGTCTTTGACGGACTGGAGAACGGATTGGATGACGAGGTCACCGAGAAGGGGCGCAGTTTCTCCGGCGGCCAGCGCCAGCGGCTGACCCTGGCCCGTGCGGTGCTGACGGAGGCGGAGGTGCTGGTGCTCATCGAACCGACCAGCGCTGTCGACGCCCACACCGAGGCCCGGATTGCCGCGGCCCTGCGGCGTGAACGCGGCACACCCGGGAAAACCACGGTGATGGTCACGGCCAGCCCGCTGCTGCTCGGCGCCATGGACACCGTCGCCTTCCTGAAGGACGGAAAGTTGCAGGCCCAGGGCACGCACAGGGAACTATTGGACACCGTCCCGGAATACCGCAAGGTGGTCATCCGCGGTGAGGGCATGGACGGTCACGGCGGAACCACCGCAGCAGCCGCCGTTGGTGCCAACGCAACAAACGGCGTCGGACATCTGGAAAGCAATGGAGGGGAGGCATAAATGGCTGAAACAAGGCTGCCTGTGGCGGATTCCGCACAGGTCAAGGCGGAAGGCCTGCGGCTGCTGCGCCAACACCAAAAGCCGCTGGCCGCCGTCGTCGGCCTGTACATCTTTGCGGCCGTTGCCGGGCTGGCGGGCCCGCTCCTGGTGGGCCGGCTGGTGGATGCCATCGCCTCCGGCACCACGGGCGGATTTGTCGCCGGGGTGGCGCTGGGCCTGGCCGGGTTTGTGGCGGTGCAGACGCTGCTGACGCGGTGGGCGCAGCGCAAGGGCATGGTCCTCGGCGAGAAGGTTTTTGCCCAGCTGCGCGAGGAATTCATGGAGCAGGTCACCTCGCTGCCGCTGTCGACGGTGGAAAAGGCCGGCACGGGCGACCTTGTTTCGCGCACCACGAACGACGTCGACTCCGTCTCGCACACGGTCCGCTTCGGCGTGCCGCAGGTGCTCGTGTCGGTGGCAACGATCGCCCTGACCGCGGCGGCGGCCGTGATTGCGAGCCCGCTCGTGGCGCTCGCACTGCTGGTGGGGGTGCCGCTGCTGCTGCCGGTCACGCGCTGGTACCTCAGACGTGCCACGCCGGGCTATCTCGCCGAGCGTGAAAGCTACGCCGTCCTCAACGGCGCCATCACAGAAACCATCGAGGGCGCCCGCACGGTGGACGCGCTCAGCCTCGGCCCGCACCGCCGCCGGCGGATCGACGACGCGCTGCGGAACTGCTTCGAGAAGGAAAAATACACGCTGGGACTGCGCAGCGTGCTGTTCCCCGCCGCCGAATTTTCCTTCTGGCTGCCCGTGGCCGCAGTCCTGCTGTGGGGCGGCTGGCTCGCCTCGCAGGACCTGGTCACCACCGGCATGGTCGCCACGGTTGCGCTGTATGCGATGCAGCTGATCGACCCCGTGGACACCCTGATCATGTGGATCGACGAGATCCAGGTGGGCGCCTCCTCGCTGGCCCGCATCGTGGGCATCCGCAATGTGGGCACTGACCGCACCGCCACTGACGCCGTGCCCGCCAGCGAGGAGATCCTCGTGGACCAGGCCCGCTACGCCTACCGCCCCGGGCACGATGTGCTGCACGGGATCGACCTGGAACTCGTGCCGGGGGAGCGGCTGGCCATGGTTGGCCCTTCCGGCGCGGGCAAGTCCACGCTGGGGCGCCTGCTTGCCGGGATCCACGGGCCCACGTCCGGGTCCGTCACTGTTGGCGGGGTGCCGCTGGTGGACCGGCCGCTGGATGAGCTGCGCGGCGAGGTGGCGCTCGTGACCCAGGAGCACCACGTATTTGTGGGCACGCTGGCCGACAACGTCCGCCTGGGCAAGGCCGACGCCTCGGATGCCGAGATTGAAAAGGCCCTGTCCGACGTCGGATCCCTCGCCTGGGTGCGTGCCCTCCCGGACGGGCTGGCCACCGAGGTCGGCTCGGGCTCGCACACGCTGACTCCCGCGCAGGCCCAGGAGCTGGCGCTCGCCCGGCTGGTCCTGGCCGATCCACACACGCTCGTGCTGGACGAGGCCACCTCGCTGATCGACCCGCAGGCCGCCCGCGACCTGGAGTTCTCACTCAGCGCCGTGCTCACCGGGCGGACGGTCGTGGCGATCGCGCACCGGCTGCACACCGCGCACGACGCCGACCGGGTGGCCGTTGTGGAGGCCGGCCGGATCACCGAGCTGGGCTCGCACGACGAACTCGTTGCAAAGAACGGATCCTACGCCGCCCTGTGGCATTCCTGGCGCCAGGACGCCTGACCCCGGCGGGTCCCGGACCCGCCACCAACGCTCTCGCAGCAATGGCGCGTTTTTCCCGAACGCTCTCGCAGCAATGGCGCGTTTTTCCCGAACGCCCTCGCGATTCATGCTCCGGCCGCCGCCCCTGTCGGGACGGCGGCAACAGGCGTAACGTTTCACGTGGGGGCGGTTTTGGCCGTGCGGCCGGAACCGAAGCGAACTTTTCCAGTGAAGAAGAGGTTGAGAGCAATGCCTGACAAGCAGCCGCACCACCACGAACACAAAAAGATGGACAAGGGCCACGCCATCAAGGCCAAGCGCGCCGAGAAGAAGGCCCGGGGCGCGGCGGACGAATCCGCAGACCCGGTAGCCAAGATCACGAAGAAGCGCGCCTGACGCGCAGCCCCGGCATCCCGGACTTGCGCTTTCCGCGCAGGTAGCTATATGCGTATGCATGGAATAGTCCGGGCCGGGGCCGTGTTGTGCCGAACATGGAGACAACTTTCAAGAAACGCATAGGATTCCTGTCCTTCGGCCACTACGGCACGGGCCGGGGCTCGCAGGCCAACACGGCCGCGGACTCACTGCACCAGGCCATCGACCTGGCCGTGGCCGCCGAGGAGCTGGGCATCGACGGCGCCTTCTTCCGCGTCCACCACTTTGCCCGCCAGCAGGCCTCACCGTTCCCGCTGATGGCCGCCATAGCCGCCCGGACCAGCCGCATTGAAATCGGCACAGGCGTCATTGACATGCGCTATGAAAATCCCCTTTACATGGCGGAGCAGGCGGCCGCCACTGACCTGATCAGCGACGGCCGGCTGCAGATCGGGGTCAGCCGTGGTTCACCCGAACCCGCCGCCAACGGCGCCGCCGACTTCGGCTACCACCCGCTCGACGGCGAAACCGTCGCCGACATGGCCCGCCGCCACACGGCGTCGTTCAGACATGCGATTTCAGGGGCGGGCGTGGCGGAGCCCGGTGACCATGCGTACATGGGAGGGGAGCGCCTGCTGCGCATCGAGCCCCAGTCGCCCGGACTGTCCCGGCGGATTTGGTGGGGCGCCGGTTCCCGGGCCACGGCCGTGTGGGCTGCCCAGCAGGGTATGAACCTGATGAGCTCCACCCTGCTCACGGAGGACACAGGAGTGCCTTTCGACCAGCTGCAGGCCGAGCAGATCCAGCTGTTCCGGGACGAGTGGGCCGCCGCGGACCACGATTTCACGCCCCGCGTTTCCGTCAGCCGCTCTGTCATTCCTGTCGTGGACGACGTGGACCAGATGTACTTCGGGCTGCGTGCCCAGGCTGACAGCCGCGATCAGGTGGGCATGATCGACGGCCTGCTCTCACGCTTCGGCAAGAGCTACATGGGCGACCCCGCGCAGATTGCGGCAGAGCTGGCCGCCGATGAGGCTGTCCGCTCCGCCGACACCCTCATGCTCACGGTGCCCAACCAGCTCGGGGTCGCTTACAACTCGAAGATGCTGGCCAACATTGCCGAGCACATTGCACCCGCGATCGGCTGGGTGCCGAACTTATAGGGAGCCGAGAATCTGGGGCGCCACTGAGAGGCATGCTGTGTGATGTGGCTCTCGGTGTTCGGTAGAGTTGAAGTCATGGAGAGCGATCGCAACCCTACGGACGAGGGATGGTTCTATGCGCCTGCGCCTCCGGACATGCGCACTTATAGAGAGCTCGGGAACTTCACCGTGGATGGCGAGACATTCGCAGTGCGCAGGAGCGACGGCGATGGTTCGACGCATTATGACTGGATCTCTGGGCCCAACGACGGTTATGGTTTCAGCACGTTCGGCAGCCCTGAACCACTTAGCCATGAGCAGCGCTTAGCCTCTATTCGTGACTTCCTCGCTGGAATCGACCCCGCAACCGGATATCTCTACGACCCGTAGGGCTAACAAGACTGCCCGCGGTATTGGTGACAGATCTCGAGCCAGCTTGGCGTTGCGTACAACACGAAAATGCTGGAAAACATCGCCAAGTACATTGCCCCGGCGATCGGATGGAACCCTGCCACCGAGGAGCCTGCCGGGGGACGCTGATGCGGGATAATCGAACCGCGATGACCCCGAATGAGACGCATGCCCATGAGAATCCTGACGAAGGCAGAAGCACACTGCTGGCAGTGCTTTTCGTGATCTATCTGGTCCTGCTGGCTTGGGTCGTGCTGTGGAAGCTCGAGGTTCCCTGGGTCGGCAGTGGCGGACTGCGCGGGATCAAGCTTGTGCCGTTCATCGCCAACGGCACAAGTGGCGCGAGCATGCCCCTGGAACTCATTGCGAACTTCCTGCTCTTCGTACCTTTCGGGTTCTACCTCGCCGTTCTCCTGCCATCATGGACGTGGTGGAAGACCGCCGCCACAGTCGCCGCGGGGAGCCGGGTGCCTGAAATCAGCCAGTAGGCCCTGGCGGTGGGCAGCTCCGATACCACCGACCTGATCGTCAATACGGTTGGGGGCCTGGCCGGGTTTGGCCTGCTGAATGCAACCCGCCGTATGTTGCGGGCGCGGACAACTTCGGTGGTGACCCGGGTCTGCTCGATCGGGACCGTGCTCGTCCTGCTCGTGACCGCTGCATTCGTCGTCTCGCCCTTGCGCTATGCGCAGCGCGACACCCCGGCAGCCTCCATGCATGGCAGTGGGGCGCCGGAGAGCACCCGCGACTCGCCGTAACCCGGCTGCGCGTACTGCAGCGGCATCCCCGCCAGCTGGGAATCGAATGCAACACGAAGATGCTGGAAAACGTTGCCGGGCACATTGCCCCGGCAATCGGCGGGGAGCCGGCCACCGCCTAACCGGCTGTGACATGAAAAGCCAGGTGCCGCCGTCGTTCATAAAAAGTACGACGGCGGCCTGCCTCACCACTCGCCACGGACCCGGCCACAGAGTCCCCGATTTCATCCGCGGGGCATGCAGGCTAGAGTTCTCCGGGCAGTCCTGAAGCGCAGTCCTCAGTGACATCGGCAATTTTGCTGATGACTGAAATTGGGAAACAAATATCATCACCATCGGATATCTCCTCCTTGGTATACATGATGCATGAGATGGTCCGTTTTGCTGTCCGAGGAAGTCCGCATCTGGTATGTCGGATTGAGCCCGTCGGACAAGGCAGTGGCAGACCGTGTCATTGAACGCTTGGCAACCCAGGGGCACATGTTGCGGATGCTGCACACGAAACCATTGGGTGAGGGGCTGCATGAGTTGCGGTTTACCGCCGAAAACATGGCCCGTCGCATCACTTACGTGCTGGACCCGGTACGGCAGGCAGTGACGCTGACGACGTTCCGCAAGCAGCGGATGAACGAACGGGCGGAGATCCTGCGGGCACGGAGGGCGCAGGCCGTCCACGAAGCAAGGCGGGTAGCCGCGCAAGACGACACTTCGGACAAGGGAAGGAAGAAGAAATGAATACAAACCCAACGCCTTGGGAGCAGGTGAGGGACGACTCGCTGTCCGCCATGACCGCCGCCGAGCGAAAAGAATACGACGCCGCATCCATCGAAGCGGAGGCAAGGCTGGAGTTGGCGGAACTCGTTTACGGCGCAAGGACTGCAGCGGGCCTGACGCAGACAGAGCTTGCTCGCCGCGCTGGAACCCGGCAGGCCGTAATCTCAGCAATTGAGAACGGAGCGCAAGCCCCTGGCGGGGTCATGCTGTCAAGGATCGCGCATGCTCTCGGCGGATCGCTTCGCATCGCTGCATAATGGTCGGGCGCAAGGGCTTCAACCGGGGCAAGGGCGCCGTTGGTGTGACGGCCGCCTGCAGCGCCTCAGTGGCGTGTGGCAAAAGTGGGAGACCTTGGCAAAGCTCCCGCAAGCATCCATGAACTCACATTCGACGCCTTGGTGCGGTGACGGTGACTTTGATGCCAAGTATGCTCTTGCTGCGCGTTGCAACACGGTTCCCACCCTGCCCGGCGTGGGCCACAACGATCACGTTGCAACGGAAATTACCTGAATAGCGGGGGAATTCGGCCGGCAGGATGGATAAGGTAGGCGCGCAGTGGTTTCCCCTGCATAATTGGGGCATGAAAATCTTGCCAACGGCCGGGAACCGCACGCCGCTGATCCTGCTCGGCATCACGGTGCTCTTGGTTGTCCTCGCGCTCGTGCTGGTGCTCACCCGTGCGGGCGGTGCCACGGTGGATCCGCGTTCCCCCGAGGGGGTCGTGCAAAGCTACGTAGCATCGTTGCTGGCAGGTGACCATGAACAGGCCGCTGCATTGCTGACGGCCCAGGCAACCAGTGACTGCCCGACGGGGGCAAACCCCGGCCAGGCAGACGTGCGGGTTGCACTGCTGTCCACCAAGCTCACCGGCTCCGGCGCCCAGGTCCTGGTTTCGATCACCGAAACTCGGGTCCGCGGCCCCTTCGGCCTGGGCGAGTCGGGGTACGAGGATTCCTTCGCCCTTGTTAAACGGCAGGACAGCTGGGCGATCGACGCCGCACCCTGGCCGTTGCTGGCCTGCACAGACCAGGGGGTGAACTGAGATGGCCGCCTCTGCGCAAACAACGGGTGCCCAGGCCACGGGCGCGCTGCCCACGGTGCGACGCCTGGTGCTTTACATTCTCTTCTTCACACTGGTCACCGTCGCGGCTATGGGCGCCTCGGGGTTGCTCGCCCTTGGAATGAGCCCGGGCGAGACGGCTGGGACCGGGCGCACCTCGGCCCTGGCCAGGGCGATCGCCTTCCTGGTCATCGCGGGCCCGCTGGCACTGCTGCTGTGGCGGACGCTGTCCAAAAGGCTGCTGCAACCGGCTGAATCCGCGGCACCGGCCTGGGGCCTCTACCTGGCGGCGATGTACGCCACGGCCCTGATCACGGCAAGCACCTCGTCGTTCTCCCTGCTGGGCACTCTGGCCATGGGCCGCACCGACGGCTGGGGGCAGGACCTCGCGGCGGCGCTGGTATGGGGCGGGGTCTGGTGGTGGCACCAGCGGATCTGGCGCAATGCCCGGATCGCGCCCCGGAGCCTCCCGAACCTGCCCGGGATCCTTGGCAGCTGGTACGGCCTGCTCGTGGGAGCCACCGCGGTGGCGTTTGCGCTGTCTGTGGTCTTTTCCGCGGCCCTTGGCACGTTCTTCCACGCACCCTCGATCGGCAGCCCCTGGTGGAAGGGCATGCTGGCGCAGCTGCCCTGGATCGCCGGCGGCCTGGCCGTGTGGTGGTGGCATTGGGTACGCCGGGGCATGGGGTTGGTGCGCGGCGGGTTCGCCGATGTTGCGCTGGTGCTCGTGGGGGTCCTGGCCGCCGGCGCCGCAACGCTGGGCAGCGCCGGGTACCTGCTGTACACGTTCGGCAATGCCGCGTTGCGTGGTCCGTCGTTGCAGCTGCTTGCGCCCGCGCCATTGGCGCTGGGCACTGCCCTTGCCGGTTCCCTGGTGTGCAGCCTCGCGCCGGCATGGTTCGCAGGGCGCTTGCCCGGCACCTTGGAAGCCGGGCGCCAGGTGGTCTCAGGACTCGGCCTGGCGGCGGGCGCCTCGGGGCTCGGGGTCTGCATCAACGCAGCACTTGCTTCGTTGGTTCCCCCGCTGGCCGGCGACAACACCCGGAGCCTGCTGCTGGCGGGGTTGATCTGGCTGGTGCTTGGCGCGGTGACCTGGTGGCGGGCCTGGCGGCCGGGGAAGCCCGCGGATCCCCGCGGGCGCAGGGTCTACCTGGTCGCGGTCTTCGGCATCAGCGCTGTGGTCGCCCTGATCGCACTTCTGGTGGCGGGATTCCGGTTCATCGAGTTCCTGTTGGAACCCGACAGGCTGGCCTCGGGCCTGCTCGAGTCGGTCCGGGCGCCGATCGGGTTGCTCACGGCCACCGCACTGGTTTCGCTCTACCACTTTGTAGTCTGGCGCGCGGACCGCACGGTGCTGGAAACCACCGAAACCCAGGCGGACGGCGCCCTGGAGTCAATCCTCCTGGTGGCCGGCGGGGATGCCCGTCCGCTCCGTGCCGCGTTGGCGAAGTCGACGGGTGCCCGGGTCCGGCTGTTGGCCAGGGCCGGCGACGAATACCAGGCCACCGAGGAAGAACTGGCCGCGGCGATCGCCTCGGTGGACGGTGCGGGCCCGCGGATCATGCTGCTTATCGACGGGCCCGGCTCGGTGCGGGCCATCGAACTGGAGTAGAACCGAGCTGCACGTTCCCACGGAGGCGGCTCGACAGCCCAGATCGGCTGAAACACCGGAAGCCGCGGGGTAGTTACGGGCTGTCCGCCCTGCCGATGGATCTTCCTTGTTACCCCCGGTGGATGACTGAGAAGACGACGGACAAAGACCAGAGGCCGAAAACGGGCAATCCTGCGCCCAACAAGGGGACCGGCGCGGGGCTCGGCCTGGGACTCGTGGTCGGCCTGGCGGCAGGAATCGTCATAGACAACATCGTCATCGGAGTGGCGGCGGGGGCGGCCCTTGGGCTGGTCATTGCGTGGTTCCGCGAGAGACAAAAGAAGTAATCTCAGAACCCCAATGTTGGTGGGGAGCAACCCAAACACAAGTGCCGCCGTCGTACATCCAGCGACGGCGGCAGTTGGCGTTGGGCTGCGGGCGGCGGTGGTAAAATCGGGGTTGGAGCAATCCCCCTTAACTTTTAGCGACTTTGGACCAACTTCTGGCCGAATGCATCGCACAAGAAAGCTGCGGACAGCCGCGGCAGAACGCCCACTACAGCACCAAGTTTGGAACCCATGAGAAGAACTGTTCGTCAGACCCCGCCCGCCCTTGCTGATGGGGCCATGCGCATTGTCGCCCTGGGAGGCCTGGGTGAAATTGGTCGCAACATGACCGTCTTCGAATACGACGGCAAGCTGCTGATCGTCGACTGCGGCGTGCTGTTCCCTGAGGAAATGCATCCCGGTGTTGACCTGATCCTGCCCGATTTCTCGTACCTGAAGAACCGCTGGCAGGACGTTGTTGGCCTGGTGCTGACCCACGGCCACGAGGACCACATTGGCGGTGTCCCGTACCTGCTCAAGCACCGTGCCGACATCCCCGTGATCTCCGCTAAGCTGACCCTTGCCTTCCTGAAGACCAAGCTGGAAGAGCACCGGATCAAGGGCAAGATGATCCAGGTCAAGGAAGGCGACCGCCGCAAGTTCGGTCCCTTCGACGTCGAATTCCTCGCCGTCAACCACTCCATCCCGGACGGCCTGGCCGTTGCCATCCGCACCCCTGCCGGCCTCGTGCTGGAAACGGGCGACTTCAAGATGGACCAGTTCCCGCTGGACAAGCGCATCACCGACCTGGCCGGCTTTGCCCGCCTGGGCGAGGAGGGCGTGGACATGTTCCTGCCCGACTCCACCAACGCTGAAGTACCCGGCTTCCTGGCTGCCGAGGCCGACTTGATCCCGGCCATCGACCAGGTCCTGCGCACGGCCCCGCGCCGCGTTGTGGTCTCCAGCTTCGCCAGCCACGTGCACCGCATCCAGCAGATCATCGACTCCGCGCACAAGTACAACCGCAAGGTTGCCTTCGTTGGCCGCTCCATGGTCCGCAACATGACCACGGCGCGCGAGCTCGGCTACCTGAAGATCCCGCGCGGCATGCTTGTTGAAGCCAAGGAACTGGAGAAGATGGCCCCGAACAAGGCCGTCCTCATCTGCACCGGCTCGCAGGGCGAGCCCATGGCGGCGCTGGCGCGCATGGCCAGCGGCGACCACCAGATCAACCTCACCGAGGGCGACACCGTGCTGCTGGCCAGCTCGCTGGTCCCCGGCAACGAGACCTCGATCTACCGCCTGATCAACGACCTCACCAAGCAGGGCGCCAACGTGGTCCACAAGGGCAACGCCAAGGTCCACGTCTCCGGCCACGCCAGCGCCGGCGAGCTCGTGTACTGCTACAACCTGGTCCGCCCCAAGAACGTCATGCCCGTGCACGGCGAGTACCGCCACCTGAAGGCCAACGCAGAACTGGCCATCCGCACCGGTGTCGAGCCGAAGAACACGTTCATCGTTGAGGACGGCACCGCCATTGACCTCAAGGACGGCGTCGCCAAGATCAGCGGCACCGTGCCCGCAGCCTACGTCTACGTCGAGAACATGGTTGCCGGTGCGGCCACGGAGGAGTCCCTCCAGGACCGCATCCGCCTCGCCGAAGACGGTGCCGTCACGGTCTTGCTGATCGTCAACCCCGACACCGGCAAGATCGAAGAGGACCCGGAATTCTTCTCCGTGGGCTTCAACCTGACGGACAAGGACGTCGCCAAGGCCGCCGGATTGGTCGAAAAGACCATCACCGGCCTGCGCGGCGAAAAGACCGGCCCCAACGCCGAGAAGGCCGTGGCCCAGGCCCTGCTGCGCTGGTCCGACCGCCAGCTGCGCCGCAAGCCCGTCTACACGGTCATCATCGTCGAGGCGTAAGCCTTCGCTGGTCGAGCTCGTCGAGACCTGGTTCCGGTGCCGCCGTCGTACTTCTTCAAGTACGACGGCGGCACTCGGCTTTTAAGGGTCCGTCACCTTCCGGGGTGTTTTCCCGGATGCGGCATCAGTCGGGCTGCCCTTCTCCGGGTTGGTACTCCAGGGCCTCTGCCCGAAGCAGGTTCAGCGCAGTTTCTGCCTCCGCCGGCTCGATCATGCCGTTTTCCTGGATCCACTCAATGGCCCGGCGCTTCATGAGGTTGTCATGGAACGCGTACCACTCCGATTGCTCAGCGGGGAATTGGCTGAGCGCATCGCGGAAATGGCGGAACGGCTTGCTGCGGTCGATCGCACGGGTGAGCCTGTCCCTGCAGTGCTGGTCAGAGACCATGGAGATGAAGACCGCCATGTCGCGGTAACCCTCGTAGGATTCAATGGGGTCGATGCGGATGCCGCCGCGTTCATCAACGTCCCAGCCTTCCGCCTCGGCCTCGTCAGCAACTCCTTCACTCCACATTTCAATCTTGCCCGTGGCGGGATCCACCCAGAAGAAGGTGTCGTAGTCCATGAAGTGGTTTTCCAATGCCATGGCCAGATCCTCAAGATCGAAGTCTTTCAAATGCAACATGACTCGGCCCTCCGCAACAGGTGCTTGAAGATGTGAAAATCCCCCACCTACAATATTTCCCCCTCCGCCTCGGGGAGGGCAAGGGCCGTGATGGCCGAAACCGGGGAAGGGCTGGCAGCGCCGGGATGTGGCTGCGGCCACCCGCCTATAATCGAGGTGCGGGAATCCGCGCTTATGGCCAGGTAAGGAGTTCGAAGGTGACCGACCACAGCAGGCGAAACGACCGGTTGATCCAGCAAATTGCCTACCTTTACCATATCCAGGGGCAGACCCAGGCCCAGATCGCAGCGTCCGTGAACGTCTCGCGGGCCACGGTCTCCAGGTTGTTGTCGGAGGCGCGGCTGCGCGGCGTGGTCCAGATCCGTATCGGTCCTCCCGTCGACCGCCTGCCCAAGCTGGAACAGGAACTCAAAAGGCAGTTTGGCCTCGCCGTGTGCGTCATCTCGATGGACCGGCCGCAATCCCTCCAGGAGAAGGCCAACCAGCTTGGTTATGTGGCTGCCCGCTACCTGGAGGCCACGCTGTCCGGCGGGGTGCAACTGGGTGTGGCAGCGAGCCGGACCTTGGCCGCGGTAGCCTCCGCCTTGGAACCCGGGGCGGAGTCCCAGCTCACCGTGGTCGATCTTCTGGCCTGCCCGCCGCGCGTCAACACTGACAGTGACGAGAGAAATCATGTCGCCGAAAACATCGCCCGCCGCCTCGGCGCGGCCTTTTCGCCGCTGCCGGCCAACTTTGTCTACCGGGAAGCCACCGTGCGGGACAAGGCACTGGAAATGCCGGAAGTGCAGGCCGGGCTGGAGCGCGCCCGTGCCAGCGACGTTGCACTTCTCGGCCTGGGTTCAATGCAGCGTTTTGATGGCACAGGCAGCTACAGTCCGGTGTCGCCGGTTGCCCTTGCCGAGTTGGAAGGGCGCGGGGCGGTGGGACACCTGTGCGGCCACTTCTTCGATTCCCGGGGCGAGGAAGTGGAATCCGAACTGGCATCCCGCATTATCGGCATAGCCTTGCCGGAGCTGTTGGAGATTCCCCGCCGCGTCATGGTCGTTTCGGGATCCCCGAAAGTGGGGTCCCTGGCCGCCGCCATCAAGGGCGGATTCGTCAATGAGCTGGTCACCGACGAATCCACCGCAAGGGAACTGCTGGCTGCACTCAGCCGTTAGGCCCAAACTTGACCCGCGGGTCGATGAGCGGGTAGCCCGGGGCAACTGGAACGGCGATGCCCTGGTCGAAGATGTCCAGCCGGCGCTGGCGGCCTGTCGCCTCGTCGTGCTGGGTCAGCAGCTCAATGATGTTCCCGTCAGGGTCTGAGATGTAGATCTGCTCCACAAAGTCGTCCCGGACACGGGGGCCGCCCACCCGTGATTCGCCTCGTTTGGCCAGGGCGTCCAGGAATGGTTCGAAGGAGTCCACCATGACGGCAAAGTGGCTGCAGAGGCCCGTTCGCAGTTCATCGTGGTCCCACGCGATGGCCTCAGCCTTGAGCTTTCCGGGCTTGCTCTCCCGCACCACGTGAACCTCAACGTCCCCGTTGTGGAAATATGCTCCGTGAAAAACAAAGTCGGTGGGGCGGATGATCTCCGTAAACCCGAGCGCCCCAACATAAAAGTCCCGTGTGGCCTCGAGGTCGGCAACAACGAGGCAGACGTGGTGCATTTTTATTTTGAATGACGCCGCGGGATGTGCCGGGGCCAGTGAAGTGCTGGGATTTGTCATGTCAACTTCTTCCGTGCGGTTGGTGGTTTCCATTCGAGTATCGAGTGAGGCCGCCGGCAAGTGAACTGCTTGGTGACTATTCTGCCGAAGCTGCACAAATGTTCTTGGTTGCACTGGATTTGCAGCCGTTCCGCGGTGCAAGAGTGGGTGCGGCGAGTCGAATTATGACGTGGCTCACTCAAATAGTCGTCATTCTTGAACATATGCTCGGATGCCTGCGGATTCCCCGGAAAACCTCGGCTGGCGGTAGTTTTGGCTCCTATGATCTAGCAGATGGACAGGCCCGGCCTCGCCGGCAGGGCGCCAGCAGCCTCATTACGGAGGAGCTTGGAATGAAGTTCGAACACCATGACGGATGCTGAACCCAGCACCACCCCAGAGCAGCATCACAGGAAGAGGATCAATGAAGAACTCATCTCGACCGGCAGTTGCGGCAGGATCGTTCCTGAACCGCAAGCGTGCCATCATTTCTTTGGCCATCGCACTATCAGCAGCGCTAATTTCGGGTTGTGGCGGTGCCGGGGACACCCCACAGTCAGCATCCAACCTCACTGCTCCCGACGTGGAGGCAGCAAAGGCCGAAGGGTCGGTGACCCTTTACACCAGTGTCGATGTAAAGGCCCTCGACGCAATCAACGCAGCCTTTACCAAAAAATATGGGATCAAGGTCGAGTACTTCCGCGGTGACTCACAGGACGCCGTGAGCAAATTGATCACAGAAGGGCGGGCGCAGTCCATCAAGGCCGATGTCATTGAGACCTCGGACGTGCCGGGAATGAACTATCTCAAGGCGGAAGGGCTGACGCAACCATATGTTTCGGCAGAGTCTGACAAGATCCGTTCCGACTTCAAGGATCCGGACAATTACTACACGTATACGAGGCTGACCTTGGGCGTGATCTCCTACAACAAGGAGCTTGTCGCCAACCCGCCAACATCGTGGGCAGATCTCGCGGACCCGAAATTCAGCAGCCAGCTGGCATTTTTCAGTGATGCCCAAGGGTCCGGGGCTGCCCGCCTCTGGACCCTCGGCGAAAACATTGGTTGGGACCAGCTGGAGAAATGGGGAGCCAGCAAGCCGCTCCAGGTTGAGACGCCACAACTGCTGCGGCAGACGCTCGAACGCGGCGAACGGGGCATCGGCATCGCCCAGAATGACAATCACGCCCTGAGTTCACAGGTCGACAGCGGGAAAACCGGTTACACCATCCCGAGTGAAGGTGTGCCGCTGGAGCCTGCTGCCATATCCGTTGTGAAGAATGCGCCGCATCCCAACGCAGCCATGCTCTACTACGACTTCTGGCTGTCGCAGGAAGGCATGGAAATCATGGCCGACGTGGGCAAGAAATATGTCTCCCGGGACGGCGTTCCCCAGCCGGCTGGAAGCGTTCCCCTAGATGAAATCAAGCTCATGGTCCCTGACTACAAGAAGTACGCTGAGGAGCGCAGTGAAGCCCAAGGCAAGCTGGCCAAGATCTTCGGTGGAGAATGGGGCCAGTGACATGACCGCCACCAAACTTCCGAGGCAGCGGGAACGGGCTCAAAAGCGGTCCTTCAAGGTCCCCACTTCGCCCCTGTCCATCGCCGCACTGATCGTTGTCCTGCTGATTCTCATTGCCTATCCGATCGGCTGGCTCCTGGCCACGGCCTTCGGTGCACCGAAGGGGTTTGACTTCAGTGCCTTCGTTTCGGTTTTCAGCTCCGAAACGCTGCTGACGACCATCTCCAACACACTCATCCTCGGTGTTTCGTGCGCCGTGGGAGCAATCGCCGTGGGCGTGCCGCTGGCCTGGTACACGGCCGTTTCCGACGGGCCGTTCCGCAAGACAATCCATACGGCAGTCATCGCGACCTATGTGACACCCCCATACCTGACGGCCATTGCCTTTACGCTGCTGCTCAGTCCTCAGGCAGGGGTCCTGAACACGGCTTTCAAAAGTGTGGGTCTACCGACATTCAACATCTACAGCATGCCGGGGCTTGTCGTGGTCATCAGCCTTCACGTCTGCTCGTTCAGCTACCTCATGGTCCACGACGCGCTCAAGCGCATCGACGGCCCGCTGATCGAAGCAGCACAGACCCTTCAGGCGTCGCGTGCAGCTGTCATCCGCCGCATCGTGCTCCCGCTCGTGGCGCCGGCCGTCACAGGTGGCGCACTGCTCGCAGGAATCATCGCCATGACCGAGTTTGGTCCCCAGGCAGTGCTCGGCGGTCCCGCGGGGTTGACGTTCCTTCCCACACGCATCGTCAGTTCACTTGGCGGCTACCCGCCGCGGTGGGACGAAATGGCTGTCCTTGCACTGATCCTGGTGCTGTTCGCCATAGTCGGGCTCTATGTCCAGCGACGGGTCTTGAGCAAGCAGTCCTTCATCACCGTGGCGGGCAGGGGCATCACCCCAATGCGCATGAGCCTGGGCAAGGCGCGTTGGCCTGCTGCGGCCCTCGCAATCCTGTTCGCCATCGTCGCGACAGTGCTGCCCTTCGCCGTACTCGTCTCGGGCGCCTTCGCAGCCCAGCCCACAGATTTCCTGTCCCCGGCCAACTTCACCCTGCACAATTTCACGACGGCGTTTGTCGACGACCCGGTGACCGCCCGGGCGGTGGCCAACTCTGCAGGCCTGGCGGCTGCGGCCGCGACCATCTGTGTACTCATCGGCTTGATGATTTCCTACGTGTCCGCGAGGACCAGCTCCAAGGCCCGCAATGTTCCGGACTACATCGCAGCGCTGCCACTTGGCCTGCCGGCCACTGTCATTGGCTTCGGCCTGCTGCTGGCGGTCATCAACCCACCGTTCCGGTTCCTGTACGCCACGTCGGCGCTGCTGTTGCTGCTCTACATCGTCAGGTTTCTCCCGCTGGCCACCCGTGCGCTCAACTCGGGCCTCTCCCAACTGAGCCCGGACCTTGAAGCCGCCGCACGGATTTCCGGGGCCACCTGGTTCACGGCGATCAGAAGGATTTCATTGCCGCTGCTGGCACCCACCATCATTGCCGCATGGCTGCTGGTGCTCATGCCGTCCATGAACGAACTTGGCGGAACTATTGTGCTGTACTCCTCCGGCAACGAAACCATCTCCATCGCAATTATCCGACTCAATGAATTGGGACAGTTCGGCCCGGTGGCAGCCCTTGCTGTCACCATCATCGCCGCGCTGCTCATCGTCTCCAATCTCGCCAATCGCTTGAACCGCGGCGGGGCGGAACGGCCGCAGCGAAAAGCTGCACGGAAGGAATCCAAATGAGCTCCATCTCAGTACAGAACGTCAGCAAGATCTACGAGGGAAACCACGTGGTCAAAAATCTGAGCCTGGAAATCCCCGGCGGCCAATTCACCTCGATCCTGGGTCCATCCGGCTGCGGCAAGACGACCCTGCTGCGCATGATTGCAGGCTTCCTGGAACCTGATGAAGGCAAAATCTTCTCAGATGTGAAGATCCTCTCCGCACCTGGAAAGACATTGCCGCCGGAGAAGCGTGACATGGGCATGGTCTTCCAGCAGTACGCCATCTGGCCCCACATGAGCGTTTTCAAGAATGTGGCCTTCGGACTTGAGATGAAGAAAGTTTCCAAGGGTGATATTCCGGGCCGGGTTGAGGAAGCCCTGGCCCTGGTGGGCCTGGAGGGGATGTCCTCGCGCAACCCTGCCCAGCTCTCAGGCGGGCAACAGCAGCGCCTGGCGTTGGCGCGGGCCCTCGTGTCCCGCCCATCCGTCCTACTGCTGGACGAGCCCTTGTCCAACCTTGACGCCCGGCTGCGTGAATACATGCGTGTCGAGCTGCGCGCCCTCCAGCAGCGGACCGGCATCACCTTTATTTATGTCACGCATGACCAGATCGAAGCCATGAGCATGTCGGATTCCATCGCCATCCTAAACGCTGGTGAAGTCGTTCAACACGGAAAACCTGAGGATTTGTACTCCTCTCCCGTGAGCTCCTATGTGGTGGACTTCCTCGGCACGACCAACTGGCTTGATGTCACTGTGGCGCAAGTCGACCCGGTCTCGCATGAAGCAATCGTCGTCTTGGAAGACGGCACCAGGCTTTCGGCATCGGCGGCAGCCGGCGTCCGGGAGGGCGAAACTGCCAGGCTGGCCATCCGGCCGGAGGACTTTGAATTTGCGGACAGGGCAGACGGGGACAACGTCATCAATGCGACCGTCGCAGACTCGATGTTCATGGGCAGCTTCCGCAGCTGCACGGTGGATTCCCCCGCTTCCAGCACGCCATTGTCCGTGAGGTTCGGTCGGGGAGTCGCCCCGGAACGGGGATCCCGCCTCCGCTTGTTCATCGACCCCCGATTGGCTCATGTGGTGCCGGCTGACGAGCAGCAGCACCGGTCACAGACAGCGGATGTGAAAAAGTTGGAGCTTGCGGCACCGTAACACCCGGCAGTCCCTTGACCGAGAAACCAATCCGGAGGGCACGGACGCCTTGAGGTAAGGTCCTCACTTTGGAGGCTGGTCCGTCCATCCTCGACGGGCAAGCTTTCTGTGCCCGAGACCCCTTGGATTTTTTGAAAGAAAAGTGAAATGACAAACGTCCTATTCATCATGGCCGACCAGCTGAACCCGAAATACCTCGGGGCTTATGGGGCCACTTCGGGTTTGACCCCGAACCTTGACCGGCTGGCCCGGGAAGGCACCGTTTTTGATTCCGCCTACTGCAATAGCCCCATCTGTGTGCCGGCCAGGGCAGCCATCGCCACGGGACGGTACCCGCACCAGACCCGCCATTGGGACAACGCAACGCCCTACAACGGACAGAAACCGAGTTGGGGACACGTAGCGGAGCAATCCGGAGTGCAGGTCACCACGATTGGGAAGCTCCACTACAAGGACAACGCCGACGTCGGCTTCCCTGACCAGAGGCTTGCCATCGGGACTGACTCAGCCCCGGACTATTTTTCCCTGCTTCGAGCGAACATCCAGCCACGGCCGGAACTCTCGAAGATGATCCGGGGAGCCGGTGCAGGCAATTCATCCTATTGTGCTTTCGACCAGGCCGTGGCATCTGAAGCCAGTTCCTGGCTGCGGGATGCGAAGACCAGGGACTCGCCATGGGCCCTATTTGTGTCGCTCGTGTCGCCCCACCATCCCCTCATAGCGCCCCAGAAGTACTTCGATTCGGTGGATCCGGACGCCGTCGAGCTTCCCGTCGACTGGCAGGGGGACCAGCAGCACCCCGTCCTGGAGATCCTGCGTGGCTACTACGGATACGCCGAGCCTTTCACGGAAGCCCAGGTGCGCAATGCGAAGCGCACCTACATGGCCCTGACCCGGTTCCTTGATGACAGGGTCGGGGAAATTTTGGACACGGTCAGAGAACTGGCCTTGGAAGAGGAAACCCTGATTCTGTTTACCGCTGACCACGGTGACAATGTCGGAGACCATGGCTTTTGGTGGAAGAACAACATGTACGAGGGCTCTGTGGGCGTGCCCATGATCGCGGCCGGCCACAACGTCCAGCGCGGCAGGCGTGTCTCCACCCCCGTAAGCCACGTGGACATCTTTCCCACGGTGTGTGAAGCCATCGGAGCGGGCAGCCAAAAATACGCCCACCTCCCTGGCACATCACTCTTGGAGGTCATGGCAGCCCCCGCCAACGAGCACAGACTCATTTTTGCCGAGTATCACGCGGCCGGTTCCAGCACGGGGATCTTCATGGCCAAGCGGGGGCGGTACAAGTATGTCGAGTACGCGGGAGACTATGCGAGCCAGCTGTTCGATCTGAAGACCGACCCCCACGAACGGCGCAACCTGATCCTGGACCCGGAATACACCACCCTGGCCGATGCGATGCACCAAGAATTGAGGAGCATCTGCGATCCGGAAGTGGTCAATGCCCAGGCATTCAGCGACCAGGCCGCCATCATTGAAAGTGCCGGTGGGGAAGAAGCCATACGACGGCGTGGATTCGTCACCCATATGCCCGTGCCCGACGGCATTCACGGGAAATTCGACGACGGGAGCGCTTCCGCGGGGGTCATCGTGGACGCAACTTCCGTCTAAATCCGCGGTCCCCACTTATTTTCCAACACGAAGTGCCAGGCCCCTGCCCATGCAGGGGCCTGGCACTTCGTGTTGACGGGCCCCTCGCGCCAACCACTGCCGGTGCGCTCGGCCGCAACCAGGCACATGAAAGGGGCCCACATCTCTTCGATGTGGACCCCAGTGGCCGCAGTCGACAGAGGCAGCCCGCATGGCTGCCGTCGGACCTCTTGTCTTACCTGCTGGTCAGCGCTGCAGCCGAATCCAGCCGGCGTTCCAGCCGCTCCTTGAACAGGGCGGTGTCCGCCACATCCCTGTTGACAATGAAGGGCGGCGCAACACCGGACGCCACATCGATGATGGCGCGGACGCAGCTGGAACCGTTTCCCAAGGACATTTCGTCCGTCCAGGCCAGGCAGTGCGGCGACAGTGTCACGTTCTCCAGCTCGAGCAGCTCGTTGGCCACCGGCTCCTCTTCAAACACATCAAGACCGGCGGCGGCAATGGTCCCGTTTTGCAGCGCCTTGATGAGTGCCTGCTCGTCAACGATCGGCCCGCGGGCAATGTTGATCAGCGTGGCAGTGGGCTTCATCCGGGCGAAGAGGGCGTCGTTGACGATGTGGTGCGTGGCCTCGGTCAGCAGTGCCATGATCACGAGGGCGTCGCACTGGGCTGCGACCTCGTCCAGCTCCATGAGTTCCACGCCAATCTCCTTGGCCCGCTCCGGAGGGCAGTAGGGGTCGTAGCCGATGCACCGAACGTTGAAGGGTTCGAGCAGCCGGATCAGTTCACTGCCGGTGTTTCCCACGCCGAGGAAACCGATGGTCTTCCCTGTGAGTCCGGTGCCCATGTAACTTTCCCGCAGGTCCCACCGCTTCTGCCGCACCAGGCGGTCTTTGACCACGGTGCGGTGTCCCACGGACAACAGCATGGCCAGGGCGGCGGTCGCAACCGGCCGGCGCGCGCCGTCGGGCGTGATGGTCGCGGCAGTGCCCGCACGGGTGCAGGCGTCAAGGTCCACGGAATCGTAGCCGACGCCGAAGCGCGCCAGCAGGACGGGTGGGTTCGCAACGCCATCGAACGAGCCGGCCGTGACGGCCGGGGCGGCATAGAGGATGGCGTCGTAGCGTTCCATTTGATCCGGAGTCAGGGCAGGTGACAGCGTGTCCATGTACTCCCACGGAATCCCTGCCGCATCCAGCCCGTCCAGGCCAATGTCGCCCCAGACGTTCTTTCCGTCAGCGCCCAGAAAGTCCCTTGAAATCCCAACTGTGAATGTCATCAGAACACCGCAATCGGGTTGACCGGTGAGCCTGTGCCGCCGGGAATGTTCAGCGGGGCCACCACAAACATGAAGCGGTAGCGGCCCTCGTCCTTGCAGGCCTGCCCCAGCGCCTCAAGGTCCAGATTGTCCAGCAGCGGCAGCCCCATGGCGGTGATGGCCAGGATGTGGACGGGGGAGTGGATGCCCGGGGTGGGGGACGGGCGCACGTCCGAGTCGCCGTCGCCACCCAGCAATCTGATGTCGCGCTCCGCCAGCAGCGGCATGCAGTCAACATGCAGGCCGGCACTTGAGTTTGAGGGGTCCCAGACGCCCCATTCGCGCTGGCGTCGGAAGTGACCGCTGCGGATCAGGACGGCGTCGCCCGGCTGGATCTTGACTCCGAGCTTTTCCTCGGCTGCCAGAATGTCCGAAGCCCGGATGGCCTTCCCCGGCTCGAGCCACGGTTCGTCGAACAGGACGGTGAAGTCCAGCAGCACGGCCGGGGCCACGAATGTGCCAAGCGCCGTCACGGACCCAAACTCTGCACCGACGGCGGTGACCGTGTCGCGTGAGCTGTTGCCGTTGTACAGCTGGCCCTTGTAGGCGATGTGGCTGAGGGCGTCGAGGTGGCTCACGGCCTTGCCGTGGTAGTCCACGCCGATGAAATCCTTGTTGCAGGAGGGCTCCGGGGCTTCACGCACGCCAAGGTCGGTCATGTAGTGCAGGGCCGGGTTCGCATTGCCGGGTCCGCTGGTCGTATTCCAGGGCAGAGCCATCGACACCGTGGTTCCGGTCCTGACCAGCGATGCCGCCTCGATGGCGGCCGCCGGCCCCACCGCTTCCCAGGCTCCGGCCGACGGGTTCGAGTACTTCCCCCACGTCTTGACCTGCTCGAAAAGTTCGTCGAATTCCTGCTGCGATACGGTTGGCCCGCCGAGGGCAGCTGCTTCTGCGGCTAAATCATCAACGGTTTCGTGGGGCGACATGTCTGGGCTCCTTGGTGGCGCGGGACGGCTGGATGGAAGCAGCCCCCACACACCGTTGTGATGTGAGCTGCCACACGCAGCTTAGGTCACCCGTGGGGCGCAGCAGGAGCTTTCCCGGACAATAGCGATCAAGTTGGACAATTGACGCCGTTTGTCCAGTTAAGTTGGCGGGCTCGGGTGCGCCAGGGGCAGCTCAGCCGCGCGCCTCCGCAAACCGCGGCGCCATGGATTCCATCTGTTCCATGACCAGCTTGATGGCTTCGGGCTGGCTGTCCGGCGGGTAGCCGTTGATCACCAACAGCCGTTTGATGGAGGAGCGCAGCTTCGCCCGGACGTCGTCGCGCACGGTCCAGTCGGTGCGGATGTCGCGGCGCATGACGCCCACCAGCTGACGGGCGATCTCCGCCAGCTTCCCCTCGCCCATGACGTCCACGGCGGAATCGTTCTCCGACACCGCATCGTAGTAGGCCAGTTCGTCGGAATTCAACGGCGGGTCGAAGGCTTGGCCGCGGCTGCCCTCGGCATTGATCTCCGCAGCCATTGCCAGAAGCTCGGCAATGATCTGGGCACTCGTGAGCTGCTGGTTCGTGTACTTGCGCATGAGCTCGGTGATGCGCTCGGAGAAGGCGCGCTGGCGCACAATGTTGTTGCGCGTGGTCGCCACCGATTCCTCGGACACGAGCTTGCGCAGCGCCTCGATGGCCAGTTGCGGGTTACGGGCGGACTTGGTCTTGGCCAGGAATTCCGGCGTCAGGTCATCCAGCGACGGCTTGGGCATGCCGGCCGCTGAGTAGATGTCCAGCACCTCGCCCGACGACGTCGCCCCGGCAATCAGCTCGCCGAGCAGCCTCTGGATGTCCTCCGGGATCGGTTCGCCCGCGGCCTGGCGGTCGGCGGCGTCGAACTTGGCCATCCATACCCGGATTTCCTCATACATCTGCACATCCAGGCGCACCTCCTCCAAAGCGCCGGAGCCGGAGCACAACGCCCACGCCCGCGAGAGCTGCCCGCTGTAGCGGCGGTACTTAGAAGCGAGCGTTTCATCTTCCGACGGCGCGTTCCCCGGATGCGCGGGGTCGCGCAGGAAAGCGGTGGCCCCCGTGGCGGCATTGAGCCACGCCTTGGACCCGCCCTTCTTCAAAACTGCCCGCCAATCGAAGCCGGCCAGCAGCTGACCAAGAGTCCCCAACAGGCCCAACGTCAGGGCAACCGCCTCGTCAATGTTCCTGCCCACGGGCTTGTTGGCCTGGTCGTCCTTCGTGTATTCGCCCAGCGCCTTGGCCAGGTTGTCCGCCAGCGGTGCATACGCCACCAGCAGGCCGTCCTCCTTGCCGCGGAACGTCCGGTTCACCCGGGCCAGGGTCTGCATGAGCAGGGCACCCTTCAACGGCCGGTCCAGGTACAAGGTGTGCAGGGGCGGAGCGTCGAATCCGGTGAGCATCATGTCCTTGACGATCACTAGTTCCAGCTCGTCCTCGGCGTCCTTGAGCCGGGACTTGATCACGGCGTTTTCGGAGTCGCGCCGCACATGGTCGGAGACGGGCGGGGCATCAGTGGCGTCGCCGGAATACACCACCTTGATCCTGCCCTTGTCCAGCTCGCCGGAGTGCCAATCCGGGCGCAGCGTCACAATGGCGTTGTACAGGCGGGCGCAGATTTCCCGCGTCCCTCCCACGATCATGGCCTTGCCCGGCACCTCGATAAACTTGTGCATGGCGGCCCGCCGCAGCTCCCAGTGCGCAACCAGGTCCTCGGCGAGGGCGGCGATGCGTTCCGGTGCGCCGTACACGGCGTTGACGACGGCGACACTCGCCTCGATGCGTGCCCGTTCCGTCACGTCCAGGCCCACCGTGGCGTCATCCGCGGCGCTGTCCAGATCCTCCTCGGTGATGGTACCGGCCAGGCCCACCTTGATCAGGCGCGGCTCGAAATACACGGGCACGGTGGCGCCGTCGTCCACGGCACGGGTGAGGTCGTAAATGTCGATGTAATCGCCAAAGACGTCGCGGGTGTTGCGGTCATCGAAGGAGATGGGCGTGCCGGTGAAGGCGATCAGCGTGGCGTGGGGGAGGGCGTCGCGCAGGTGGCGGGCGTAGCCGTCCAGGTCGTCGTAGTGGCTGCGGTGCGCCTCATCCACCACCACGATGATGTTGCGCCGGTCGGAGAGTAGCGGGTGGACGGTGCCGGAGTCCTTCTCGGCCTTGCTGAGCCCGAACTTCTGCAGGGTGGTGAAGTAGATGCCGCCGGTGGTGCGGTTTCCCAGTTCCTCCCGCAGCTCGGAGCGGCGCTTGATCTGCCGCGGCGCCTCGGGCAGCAATTGGCTCTGGGTGAAGGTTTCGTAGAGCTGGCCGTCCAATTCGTTGCGGTCGGTGATGACCACAACCGTCGGGTTTTTCAGGCGGGGGTGGCGGATCACCCGGTTGGTGTACAGCTCCATTTCCATGGACTTGCCGGATCCCTGGGTGTGCCAGACGACGCCGGCCTTCCCGTTCGATTCCACCGCCTGGACGGTGCTTCCCACGGCTTTGGTGACGGCGAAGTATTGGTGTGGTTTGGCGATCCGCTTGCTCAGCCCGTTGGCGTTTTCATCGAATGCGGTGAAATCGTTGAGCAGCTGCAGGAAGCGGTCCTGGTTGTACAGGCCCAGCAACGCGGTCTCCATGGCGGTGACAACTTCCCCGTCAATGGTGAAGCCCAAGGGGACGGGATCGCCGTCGTCATCCACATTCCATGGTGAGAAGTGGTTGAACGGTGTGAACGGGGTGCCGTACTTCGCGCTGATGCCGTCACTGGCGAGGGCGAAGACGCAAAAGCGGAAGGCCATGGGGAATTCGCGCAGGTAAGTCTGCAGCTGGGCGTGGGCGGCGGCGAGATCGGCCTGGGCGCTGCCGGCCTTCTTCAGCTCAATGATGCTCACCGGCATGCCGTTGCAATACAGGACCAGGTCGAAGCGCCGTTTGTAGTCGCCGGCAATGAGGGTGGCCTGGTTGACGGCGAGCCAGTCGTTCTGATCGGGGTCGGCGCTGAGGAGGTGGATGGTGGCGTTGACGTCGGCGCCGTCGGGGTCAATGTAGCTGAGCTTGTAGCCGTGGACCAGGTAGGCGTGGATGCGCTGGTTCTCGGTGATGGCGTCATTGGACTTGGGGGAGGTGATCTCCGCCAGCGCCTGCTTGATGTACTGCAGCGGCACCGTGGGGTTGAACTTTTGCAAGGCGGCCAGCAGCCGGGGGCGGATGAGCAGCTCGGACCAGGACTCGCGCTCACCCTTCCCGGGTGCAATGTCCTCGCCGTGCACGGGTTTCCAGCCCAACGGCTCGGCCAGCCGTTCAAGGGCCAGGCCCTCCCAATCGGCTTCAGAGAAGCCGGTGCCTGCCACTGCCATGATGTGTTCTCCCCGTGTCTGTCTGGATTCACGATCGACGCTATCAGCACGGGCGCCGGCTGCCGCAGTATTACCCGGTAGGAGGGGTTATCAGTGTGCTGAGGGGTGTGCCGGATCGTGGCTGCACGCAAGTCCAGCATCCACCCGGCCAGCCGCCGCGGATAGAATATGTAGTCGAGACCCTGCCCGCCCGCCCAAAGGAAACCCATGCCCAAGAAGCCCAAGCGTCCCAGCGAGCAACGCACTGTCACCTCCGTTGGAGGGCTGCGCGCCTCCCGTGCCGTGGACGCCGTCGTACCTGCCTTCATCCAGTGGTGCAAGGACACCCGAGACATCTCGGCGCAGGACGCCATGGATTTCCTGAAGCCGGTGGAGCTGCTGGTGATGGCGTACTTTGAGGTGGCGCCGTCGTCGGTGGCCACCGAATTTGCGGCCGAACCGTTTGGCGAGGCCCTGGCTTCCCTGTTTGCGACCATGGACGAAGCAAGCGGCGGCGATGACGAGCCGCTCATGTTCGCCCATGAGGCCATCCACCTGTTTCTGGAGTTTTTGGACGAGGCGGGCATCTGGACCGGCACCCAGGAGGACTATGAGCAAATCCATGACTTGTTCCACATGGATGCCGAGGAAGTGGAGGAGCTCGGTGGAATGGACCTGCCGGAGCCCCCGAGCGCGGAGCAGGAACTTGCCGCGCTGTCCGAAACCCAACTGGCCAAGCATCTGACGTCCTTGCTGCAATGGCTCGGCGACGGCAAGCAGGTTACTTCCACCGGGGCGCTCAAGCTGACGGAGATTGAGGGCGCCGCGGCGGCCGTGGGGCTGGCGGCCAAGGGGGCCGGGCGCAATGCGAAACGCCAACTAATACCCGGTTTCAACGCGGAGGGCCTGGAGCCCGGCACACCCCTGATTGTGAAGACCATGCATGAGCTGCCCCTGCTGTCGAAGATCTGGGCGGCGCTGGAGGGTGGCGGATTTATCGACGTCGGCTCCACCAAGGCATGGCCCACCCCCAACGTCGAGGCGATGCTGAGCCCCGGGCACCCGGCACATCTGGCAGCCTTGCGCGGATTGATGGCCAACTTCCTCTCCGTGGCGGTCAAGGGGGAGCAGGATTGGGCGCCGTGGGTTGCCCCGGCCGCGGAGGCCCAGGCCGGACTGCTGTACGCCGCAGCGCTCGCCGGGCACACGATTCCGTTGTCCTTGCTGGAGAACCCGGAAACCCTTGAGAGCATGGGCATGGATGAGTTTGGCGGCCGGCTCCTGCGCCAGCGCATGGCGGAGCTGGAAGAGTTGGGCCTGGTCACCATGGATGGGGCCGTGCGGGTGCGGCCGGCCCTGGTGCCCATGGTTTTGCTGGCGATGGGTGGGCACGTGGAGGGCGGCGGCGTCGCCGGTCCACGTCTTCCGGGGTCCGTCAGTGGGGGCCCAGGCCCGGCACCGACCCATCCGGTGCCGCTGCTGCAGCTGAAGGTGGCCATTGAGGACACGAAGCCGCCGGTGTGGCGCCGGTTGGTGCTGCGTTCGGACCTGACCCTGGCGCAATTGCACAGCATTATTCAGGCAAGTTTTGAATGGTTGGACTACCACCTGCACGAGTTCAACGTCGGGGGGCGCAACGGCACCAACTACGGACCGCTGACTTCCTACGACTATGACGACGGCTTTGGTGACCCGCCCCAGGATGAGGCTGCCGTGACCGTGGGCCAGCTGCTGAACGCGGAGAAGGACCACATCAGCTACACCTACGATTTCGGCGACAATTGGCGCCACCGGATCACCCTGGAGAAGGTTTTGCCGTTCGCCAAAGGCCCGGCCGTGCGCTGTACTGGGGGCCGGGGAATGGGGCCGGCCGAGGACTGCGGAGGCGCTTGGGGCTGGCAGAACGTTGTGGCGGCTGTCAACGATCCCGCCCACGAGGAGCACACCGAATACCGGGGCTGGCTGGGCATGGAGCAGGGGGAAACCTTGGACCCGAAGGAGTTCGACCGCGAGGCGCTGGACGAAGAGCTCGCGGAGCTGTTCTAGTCATCCAACCGCCGCCGGCCTGCGTCGTAATCCACGTACGACGCCGGACCGGCGGGTCCCAGCCGATGGTTGCCGCGGGCGGGGCTACCTGCCGCGCTGCAGTTGGGGCATGAAGCGTGCCGCGCGCTTTTCCACAGCTTTGGGCAATGGTTCGGCCTTCTCTGGTCCGCCGGGTTCGAGGCCGTTGTCACTCATGTATTTGAGTGCCCGCTTCACCATGATGCGCTTCTTGGCCAGAGATGCAACGGAGGAGGACTTGGGGTCCGAGATTTCATCAAGGCGCTCATGTTGTCGGCTGACCCGTGTTTCTATCTCGGTCAGCACTTGCCACACGGAGGGGTCGCTGTCGATCTTGTGCTGCTGGCGAAGTATTACCGCTGCCAACTGCAGCGCGAGGAATCCTTCGAATTGATCAACACTGGTCTCGTCCCCTGCGAGGCCGGCCACCATGGTTCCTCCGCCGGAACCGGCCAGTAGCCCGCCGCCACCCACCAAGGCACCCGCTGTTATCAGCCCGCCAATCATTCCGCCGGGACCAAAGCTGGCCAAGGCGCTGGTGATAACAGCTGCGCCCGCAAGGCCGGGGGCGGCCGTCAAGGCAAGCCCTCCGGTACCGACAACCAATGCCGCTGTGCCAGCCACCAGGGCCCCAACCTTGACCCATTGCATATTTTGGCTGTCTCGCAGGATGCCTTGGGCACGTTTTCCCGCCTCCAGGACATCGGACCCGAACTGACGTTTCAGCCCCATTTCCGAGGCCAGTTCTTCCAGCGCCGTCTGCTCTATCTCTTTCGAAACTGTGATGTCGAAGGGGGCAATAACGTTTGTTGTGGAGACTGCTGTCAGCAGGGTGACAGCCTCTTCCTTTGAAGTTCCCGACCGGTCGAAGGTCGGTTCCGGCAGTAGTGAGTTGTCATTGGAATAGTCAAAGTCGAGCCGAGCCAACTGCGATGGGATGGGCCGGTTCGTGGCTGCATTGTGCGCGTAAAGATCAGAAATTGTCTGCGACTGAACAGATCGTAGCGCGATGAGGTAACGGCGCCGCATGTCGCCGCTCAACTCATTCTTGATGAGATGGCAGTAGCGCAAACCCATCAATGTCTTGACTTCAACCTCGTTGAGCGGGATGTCCACGGCTGGTTGGACGAAGGCAATCTCCTTGGACCTGGAACCAAAGAGCGCACATCCAATCGTGTCAGCCACGGTGCTGTGACCAAGATAGGCGATCGCGCCATGCGGGACAGCGGGGTTGGTGTCACTACCTGTGTTGATGGTGTGGTCCAGCATCCACGGAAATACGGAAGACAGTCCGCGCCTAATGGCCACCGGATCCCACGCATTCCTGAAATTGACCCACCATGACAGATGAGGCGGCGGGTCGGTCAGTGCATCACGCAAATCATCGAGCTTGAATCGCCCGTTGGCCAGTGGGCTGCCAATGGTGATCAAGGCGGAAACTTCAACATCCACGGGGAGCCGCAGCAGCAGGTCGGCAGCGATGACGGATCCCAAGCTGTGGGCCACAATGACCACCTTGCCGGATTCGGGCACTGCGGCCAGAATGCGGTTCAGGACCTGGGCGCGGATTTGCTTGCTGCTCAAGTAGTTCGCCGCTTGCTTAAAGGACTTGACCTGCACTGCCAGATCGGCGGCCCAGTCATGAACGGGTGTCGCGACGTACGCCATGGCCTCATTGAAGGGGTGTTCCTGGTCCTGCCTGCCGATCCTGTGCTCCATGGCGGCAAGGCGGCGCTCGAAATCCCTGCGATTCAGCTTGGCAGCGTCACGGTTGGGCGCCTTGAAAGTGCGGGCGGGCAACTGCTCCGGTTCATCGAAACCCTTGAGCGCATGCGCATACATGGGAGCTATGACGGTAGCGGCGTCGAGGCTTGGATAGCCGGAGCGTGCCAGGGACTGCTCTAGTGCCGCCTTCCATTGGCCATCGGGGTCACCGTCGCCTACGCCGTGCAGGAATAGCAGAACTGGCTTGTCTGACACAATGAGCCCCCATCATGGTTGGAAAACAGGCCCCCATCATTGGATGCCAAGGTATTGCATAGCTGAGCTTACTCGCACAAATTCGGGCCTCATGACAGCTGCTGGATTGTGTCGTGGCATGGTTGATAGTTGCCCGCAGTGGCGGCGGTGACACCGGGCCAGCACCGTCTCCAGCTTACGATTGCTGCCGGGATTCCAAGCCCTCGGCTTGGCCCAAGCCACAGAGCCGCAGGACTAACCCAAATACCTGCAAGGCCCGCGCTCAACGATGCGCCGCAGCTTGATGTTTTACTCATCTGATGGTCCAAGTTCGTGGCTTCCGCAATGGACCTGAATGTTCTCGCCATGCGGCGCACGACGCCGTTGATCTCACCTTCCAGCGTGGCCCCGCCTCCAAACTCCAAGTTTTCTCCAAGTCTCATTTGAATTTGGAGAAGGCTTAACCGCGCTGCCGGAAACATTCTGAGTAAATCCCGGTAAGCAGGTAGCCTCAGTCATGGAGTTGCGCTGCCCGGCGGCGTGCATAGTCGCTACGAGGAGGATCATTGTCGTTTGACAGCCCTATCCGGGACCTGCGGGAACTTTTGACCAGCGTCACTGACGGCAGGATCCAATTGCCGGACTTTCAGCGTCCTTGGAAGTGGGATGTCGATCGGATCCGCAGTCTTCTGGCCAGTCTCACAAAGGGTTTTCCCGTCGGCGTGGTCATGGCATTGGAAACAGGATCGGATGAGGTCAATTTTGCCGTGCGCCCCATCTCGGGTGTTCGCACCGCAAACCCGGCCCCGGAGTGGTTGTTGCTCGACGGTCAGCAACGGCTCACATCCCTGTTTCAGTCGCTAAAAAGCCAGGACGCTGTGGACACCACCGACACTCGCGGCAAATCCATGCGCGGCTGGTTCTACATTCGCATTGCCGAGTCGCTGGATGAAACCGCAGACATGGAAGACGATGCCATCTTCTTTGTGCCGGAGGACCGTATAGTCAGGTCCGACTTTGGCAGGAAGGTTGAGGCCGACTACTCAACCTTGGAAAAGGAAATAGCAGCCGGTGTCTTCCCGTTGAATCGGGTCTTTGACGAGCATTATGCCATGAGTTACAGTCTTCAGGCGATGGGCATGAGGAGGGTGGATGGCAATGTTGATAGCCAAGACTTGCTGCAGCAGCTTACCGCTTTCACTTCCGGCCCGTTGCGAGCTTTAAAGGAATACAAGGTTCCCGTTATTGAGCTTCGGAACACCACTTCACGGGAGGCGGTGTGCACCGTCTTTGAAAAGGTCAACACCGGCGGCGTGGCCTTGAACGTCTTTGAACTGCTCACGGCCACGTTCGCCGCCGGAAGCTCGGATTTCAGGCTCAATGATGATTGGCAGGAACGCAAAAAGCGCATGGTTGACGCCTACGAGGTGCTGGGTGGGGTGGAGAACACTGACTTCATGCAGGCGGTGAGCCTGCTGACCAGCCGCCAGCGCCGCCTGGACCATGCAGGACCGGATGAGAAGCGCCCGGGCATCAGCTGCAAACGCAAGGACATCCTCAAACTTACCGTGGAGGATTACCGCAGGTGGGCCGAGCCGCTATCCAACGCATTTATCTGGGCGGGGCAGTTCCTGAATGCCCGGTCCATTTTCAAACGAAAGGACATCCCCTACCGCACCCAGTTGGTGCCACTTGCTGCACTTCGCGTGGTTCTCGGTAGTGACGCGGACTTGATGGGTGTGTCAAAACTGCTGGTCCAGTGGTACTGGTGCGGTGTCCTCGGGGAGCTGTATGGCGGGGCAGTGGAGACGCGTTTTGCAAGGGACTTGGGTGAAGTTGAGGCGTGGGTGCACGGTGGCAACGAGCCGGGCACAGTTGCTGCCGCCTCGTTCGACCCTTCTCGCCTCTTCACGCTGCGCACCCGCAATTCGGCAGCCTACAAGGGGATCTATGCCTTGACCATGGGCGGGGACGTCAAGGACTGGGTCTACAACCGGACCATCAACCAAGGCTCCTACCAAGACTTTGGTGTGGACATCCACCACATCTTCCCGCAAAAGTGGTGCGCCGACAACGGTATTGATGACCGCTACGTGCAGAGCATCGTGAACAAGACGCCCATTTCGGCAGCCACCAACCGCTTCATTTCGGCCAAGGCGCCCAGCCGTTATGTGGGGGAGCTGGCGCAGAAGGCACAGCTCGACCTGGCCGAGACCCGTGATGCCATCCGTGCGCACCTGGTCCCCGTGGAGCAACTTGAGGCCGATGACTTTGCTGGCTTCTTCGAGGCCCGCAAGGAGGCGCTCCTGGAGGTCATCGGTGCAGCCATGGGCAAGCCCGTTCTGGTGCAAACAGCCGCCGATACTGAAGAGGCTGCGCGCTGGGAGGAGCCCGTGCTGGTTGGTTAGGCACGACGCCGGGGCCGCGTCTTCCAGTGCCGCCCCGGCAACCAGCCATCTCAAAAGACCATTTGAATTTGGAGGAAGTGCGTCCGGAGTGTCTGATGCAGTAGGGAGAAGCGTCCAGCACTCCTGGTATCTTTGGGGTGTGTCCAACCTTGTCCCGACGCCCTAGACACTTGCCCTCCGCAAGATGCTCGAATCACGCCGCGGCGAGTTTCAAGCTCTCTTGGCGAAATATGCGGCGACGAACCCGAAGCTCTTTGGTTCGGTTGCCCGCGGAACGGCGCATGGGCGCAGCGATATTGGCATTTTCGTGGACACAGATTCCGTCGGCGGAAACCTGCTTATGCAGGCGTCCGGCCTGATGTAAGAGACTCGCATTCTCGTTGGCTGATGCGGCATCGACGACTACCCGTGACAGTTGCTCAAACGGCCTATCTCGGAGTCGGCGCTCGCTGAAGCTTTGAGAATGTGGCACGAGGGCAGGCCGTTAAGCGGCAGGCCGATTCGGTTGCCGCCAACAGCGACAACCATCTTGCCCTGAAGCCCACCCTAGCTTGTCCGGACAACTGGGTCCACGGAGGCTCCCAGGGGGCTGAGGGAAGGTCGTCGACGGCGTCGGCAAGTTCCGTGTCGGTCAGCCCACGAACACCGCCACCTTGAACGGCCCCGGCACAGCCCATGCCGTTGGCGCGCAGCAAGCCGAACGTGTCGTCGGCGGCGACGCGGGCCCGGTCCGCGAGGAGTACCCTGACGTGGCCTTCCGGAAGTAGACCGTCAATGAAGGCGCGGTTCCTGTTGGCGGGGTACATGTCTTTCGAAACGGTCAGTCGGACTGAGACAAGCGGGAATCCGGCACCTCACTTTTCGATGCTCTCGGTTGTATATGTGAGCGCGGCTCCTCCACCGGGACCGTCAGTGGTTAGGAAAGCTCGGTAGACACCGTCCAGCCAGACATTCAGGATGACATGAACGGGCAGCTCTCTTGACTCTGGTTCCCACTGACGCGCCGAAAGCGGATTCTTGGCGGTGGCGAATCTCGCGGGCGACTCCCGTGTCCCGGGTGAGAAGGAAAACGTCCGGTCCGATGCCTTCGGACACGTCAAACAGAAGCCTGGCGCTGCCGAAAGTGCCGTTCTCCATTGCGCTGATCCTTGTACAGTAGATTCCCAGCTGATTGGAGAGTTCCGCCTGCGAGAGGCCAAGGCTGATCCCTCGCGCGCGCAACGAAGCACTCATTCGCACGGGGGGGGCGTTGTGCTGGTCAGCGCAGTCCTGTCGACGCCGTGGTTATGTACCTGATTTCGATACATAACCACGGTAATTGAGTAATGCACTCGAGAACAGGTGCATCAGGGTGCCGCGCAGAGCCAGTGATTGTTCCGCCTCGGATGAAATGTGCGGCATGTTCGACGCCGGCCACTTCCGTTCCAGCGTCACGCACTGTGCCTTGTGGTTGCGATCGCTGGTCGCTGGTCGGTTCTGGTGGAAGGTTCTGACTGCCGTGTGCGCGCGCGGTGCTACGATTGAATCAATAAAGGCAATTGATTCAAGGAGGTGTGCCATGGACGCAACCAGCGTGGGGCGGCGCGTGAAAACAGCCTATGAGGCCGCTGGCTTGACTCAGCGGCAGCTCTCGGACCTCACGGAAATCTCGCAGTCCACTTTGTCCCGGATCGTGTCAGGCGATCGAATGGCAAAGACTGGCGAGTTGGTCGATATTGCCCGTGCCACTGGTATTTCTGTGTCTGCATTGACCGGATCAGGCGCAGCCTCAAGGGTGCTCTATGCCCCGCGCGCCACAGATGGATCTCAGATGACCGTTATGCGTGACAGGCTGCTGCAATTCGCAGATCTCAACGCTTACCTGGATGCCCAGGCGATTTGAGATGAGCACGCCTTCGGCCGAACAAGAGGGCAAGGCTGCAGCTGCCAAGTTCCGCAGGGATTACGGACTCGGCTTGCAGCCCCTGACCGATTTGGTTGCACTCATTGAAACCAGCCTGGACATCGACGTGGCTGTTCTGGAAGTTGAAACCAACGGTGGAGAGCATGGCCTCACAATGTTCGACCCGAAAAGCGAAGCGACATTTATTGGCGTCGCCAAAACGAATCACCCGATGCGGCAACGGAGCACGCTCGCCCACGAACTCTCCCACGCAATATTCTGTGACTGGGTGGACTTCCAGCAGTCGGTGCCTGTAGTTCGTGAATTCCGGGAAACGCGTGCCGATGCCTTTGCGCGTCATCTGCTCGTTCCTGAGGATTCTCTTCAGTGGTTTCTGCGAGCCCGTACAGCAGGGCAAATATCCCTGTCGGACCTTTCGTCCGTCGTACAGACATTCCTCGTGTCCCCTGCTATTGCTTCAATTGCGCTTTGCTCGGCGGGATTGATCAACACGCAAACCAAGACTGCATGGATGGCGCTCCGCACTCCGAGGCTGGCCACTCAATTCGGCTGGCTCGACCAATACCGGACACTTCAAGCTGATTCTTCCCGGACCCGTGCGCCGCAGCGTCTGCTGACTCGCGCCATCCGCGGCTATGAGCAAGGCGTGATCACAGTTGAGACTGTGGCATCCATTCGAGGCGTCCCTGCGTCCGAGGTTAAAGCTGAATTGGATGCCGCTGGCATCGTACCCAAGGCGGTGGAACCTGAATTGTTACGTGTCGAGGACCTTCCAGCTATTGAATCAGATCGATTCTTCCTTGAAGCACTGGACGAACTCGACGATCCGGACGAACCCCTAAGCGAACGGATCGATGGGATGTGAGGGCACTTCCGATTATGGACGCGGGCCCCGGCCTGAACTTCTTCTAATCCAATAGGGAGAGGACGTTGTTTGAGGCGCTCGGGCCGCTATGTGTTCCCGAGACGGTCCATTCGGAAATGACGCGCAAGGCTCGCACCGATGAACGTTTTTCACGCACGCAGAGCGTTCTTGGAAAGCTTCCGCGGGCGTTACTGGAAATCCTCAATGACGATGCTGCCGGGCCCTTGAGTGAGAGCTTTGAACGTATTGCGAAAATGCCCATGTCGGGCCGGATCAAGAACGGCAAAGATCTGGGCGAAATGATGGTGGTGGCCCATGCTGCCACTCAAGCTGAGCGAGGATACGACGTCACTGTTCTCATTGACGATCGTGGAGGGCAGCTCCTCGCCTCGCACGAGTCCCGCCGGTTGGGCCGGCTTAGGACTGCCGAACCGCAGACCGGGCAGCTGCAAATGATCACGAGCGTGACCGTGCTCGAGCGTTCTATCGCCGGCCGCCATCTCCCTGACCATGCGGCCCTTCGTAAACTGTGTGTGCAGATGATGTCTCTCGATGACGGACTCCTGCCCCTGGAGATGACTGGTCTTCTCGATTCACCCCGCTGGGCAGCGAATCGCTAGTCCATGCACGACGTCGGGCACTTGCGTGCCAGCGATATCTCACCTCTCGCTCGGGCCGCGAGACGATGTGGTTGGTTCAAGGGGCAGTTTTCTGATGTGGAAGGGATCGTGTCGTACCCTGCTGTTATGTTCGGCTCATGGAAGTTTTCGGTTCCCTTTATCGTGCATGCCTATGGATGCGTGGTCTGGTAGATTTAGAGCAGGTGTTCAGTTATGACTGAACACCTGAGGAGTTCGATCGAGCTCTTGGATGACTGTGGCACGATCCTTGGGCTGATTCGGCCATCGGGGAGGTGTGATTCAGTTGAGTTTATTCAAGGTCTACAAAAACGTTTCCAGGCCAGATACCAGAGGTACCTGGAGTATCTTCGGGACGGAACGCCGATCAAGTCGCCTGAGAATTATCGGCAGCTCCGGCGTGAATCTAGCGGACTGGTTGTCGCTGAGTTGAAGGCCGATAAATATCGGCTGTACCTGGTAAACGCCGGTATCTATTGGTATGCGACCCATGGACGGGATAAGCCGAAGGACAATAGAGTGCCGGCCGAGATAGAAAAAGCACTGGATATTTTCAGAGAATGCGGACATTAAGAGAAAGGCGAGATCATGGGGATCTTTGACACCGAAAATGCTGGATATGCCGTGGCGTACGCGGAAGAGGCAGCCATGGTCGACGCCAGTGAACTAATTGCCAATGCGCTTGAACGCTCTGCAATGACCAAAAGTGAACTTGCTCGGGCGCTGAACGTCAGCAAGAGCGAGGTCACTGCTCGACTTGCTGGTGAACGAAACATCACTGTTAGAAGCCTAGCCAAGACCCTTCATGTTTTGGGGGCAAAGCTTGAACTGCGGTCCACCTTTTCTGTCCAAAGTCAGCAGGCCGCGCGCGGACGAATAGTGCAGATGGAGCAATACCGAGCGCGTCAGGTTCAACGGGCACACCAAACTGCTCCTGCGCAGGCGAAAAAACTCACCGAAAAGCGTTTGATTAGCGCAATGGGGGTAGCGAAATGAGCCAGTCTCAACTATTTCTTAGTATCGATCACAGGGTGGTGGGCGTCGAAGTCCATGCTGGTGATGAATCGGCGCACGACCTGATGTGGGAAGTCTCCTACGGTGAACGAGACGCTGAGGAAAGTGCGCGATACGCACTCGGCTGGCTGCATGGTGCTGGCGAAGGAGTTCAGGTGACCGTCTCAGTGGGAGCTCTAGTCGTTGATACTGGAATTCCGTATGCAGACGAGGATTTTTCGCGACTCTTTGGGGCTTCAGATGCTTGTGAAGCCCTGTATGAGTATGCCCGCATGGCTGGCTCTGTGGCAATTTCTCTCACAAGGGAGACTTTGGAACTGCCCGCATACATGCCTCTGGTTCAAGTGGAACCGTTCCCGGACGATGACGATGAGCAGGTCCCCGACTAATTAGGGAACGAATTACTTTGGGGCCAATTGTGCAAGTGATACTTGCACAATTGCCACCCCTATTTCAGACCGCTGCTGAGACGAGCGGTTCGGCGTCCTTGACGCGCAGCTTGCCGGACATCAACTGGGGCAGCAGCGCGTCGCGGGTGGCAGACAATGTCTTGTTTTCCAACCGCATCAAAGCAGTATGCGCTCCCAGCGAAGTGATCTGGGCCAGAACAGATTCTGGTATCGCTGCCGGGTTCGGAATCCGTGTCGCCATCAGATCGCTTGGTTTTACTCGTTGGTGACTGCTAGATGTCCCCGCAACTTGAGTCTGCAAGGAAGCGCTGAATGAAGGTTGCGAGAGGATGGCAAAGAGCACGGCGGTAGAAATCGACTTCGGCTCCAGAACCAAGAACTCCGTTGAGGCCAAAGACATCATGCCCGGCAACGTTGCTACGTCCCAAATTCTTGGGAACCGCGGATTCAGCTTGGAAATTAGCACCGAAGGCTTATCTATCAAGAACTTGTTGCTCTTGATCGTCGAGGGTTCGCAAACTTCCGGGCTCTTGTCTAGATCAAAGGCAGGGAGGCTGAAGTGAGCAACCCTGCCGCGAGAGAGAGCGCTTGGGTTTCTGGATGTTTTCCGATGATCAACCACGTCAGACAAGGGAACCGTCGCAGAATAAGATGCTATCAATTCCGTCATTAGACTCGTTGTCGTTGTAGCGAGTTTAGTGTTGGCGGCGATCTTGTCGTCGAGGGCGCCAAGGACTTCTGCGATGGCGCGCTGCTCCGGCATCGGTGGGACGCCTATCTCTACGGCATAAAGCTGGTCAGAATTCAGACGACCAGTGCCGTGGCCGGCCTCGTCGACAATGCCTAAGATCTTCGGAGTTTGGGCCAGAATTGCGTAGGCCAAAAAAGTTGGGTCGAAGCTTTCCCCTGCTACTAGGGCTTTGCAGTCTTGTCCGAAAGTCATCGGCCGCATTGCCACGCCAATGCGAAATTCACTCTTCAATGACATTCCGCGGACGACCATCAAGATGGTCCTCGGCTGAACCATTCGGGTGCCGTTTTCGGCACCTTTAGCAGTGACCTTCCGGTCCGAAGTCGTGAGTCTGAAATTGGTCAAACTACCGGAACTGATCCACGGGATATCACCGTTCCAGTATTCGGAATTTCCAGTGCTCGGTGTCCCACCTGAGAGCCACTTACCAGCTTCGCCGATCGGCGTCGTATTCCACCCGTGGGGCAAACTCATGAAACCCGCCCCAGCTGCTCGCGGACAACGGCTGCCAGCCGGTCGGACTCGTCGAACTGCTCAAACAGCTCCGCAGAAAGCCGGTCGATCTTTTCCTCGATCGGCTCGCCGTCGTCCTCAACCTCTGCCGCACCAACGTAGCGACCGGGGGTGAGGGCGTAGTCGGCGGCCTTGATTTCCGCGAGGGTGGCGGACTTGCAGAAGCCGGGGATGTCGGCGTAGGTCTCGACAGGCTCGACCAGCGGAGGGGTCTCGACGGGCTCGACCAGCGAAGGGGTCTCGACAAGCGGAGGGGTCTCGACCAGCGAAGGGGTCTCGACAGGCTCGACCAGCGAAGGGGTCTCGACCGGCGGGGTGCCGCGCCAGGCGTGGAAGGTGTCCGCAATCAGCGCGATGTCCTCATCGCTCAGCGCACGCTCCGCACGATCCACCATGTGTCCCAGGTTGCGGGCGTCAATGAAGAGGACCTGCCCGGTCCGGTCCACGGACCCGCCAGCCCCGGTGGTCTTGTCCTTGGCGAAGAACCACGTGCACACGGGGATGCCGGTGGAGCGGAACAGCTGAGTGGGCAGTGCGACCATGCAGGAAACCAGGTCGGCTTCGACCAGCTGGGCACGGATCTCGCCCTCGCCGCCGGAGTTGGAGGACATGGAGCCGTTCGCCATGACCACACCGGCCGTGCCGCCCGGGGCCAGCTTGGAAATGATGTGCTGGATCCACGCATAGTTCGCGTTGCCGGCCGGCGGAACGCCGTACTTCCAGCGGGGGTCGCTCTCCGAACGGGCCCAGTCCTTTATGTTGAACGGGGGGTTGGCCATGACGAAATCGGCCTGCATGTCCGGGTGCTGATCGCGGGCAAAGGTGTCGCCCCAACGCGAAGCCAGGTTGCCGTTGAGCCCGTGGATGGCAAGGTTCATCTTCGCCATCCGCCAGGTGCGCTCGTTGAGTTCCTGCCCGTAGACCGAAATCTCCGAGCCTTCCTTGTTGTGCGCTTCGAGGAACTTCTCGGCCTGCACAAACATGCCGCCCGAACCGCACGCGGGGTCGTACACACGGCCATGGTCCGGACGCAGCACCTCCACCAGAACCCGCACCACGCCGGCCGGCGTGTAGAACTCGCCGCCGCGCTTGCCCTCCGCGCGGGCGAACTTCTCCAGGAAGTATTCGTAGACCTCGCCCAGCAGGTCGCGCGCCTTGGTGGCGCCCTGGCCGGTGAACTTGGCCGAGTTGAACAAATCCAGCAGCTCGCCCAGGCGCCGCTGGTCAATGTTGTCCTTGTTGAAGATCATCGGCAGCGTGGCCGCCAGCGACGGGTTCGCCCCCATCACGAACGCCATCGCGTCGTCGATCAGTTCGCCAATGCTCTTGGCATGCTCATCGAGTGTGGCCTGCGCGCCCTTGGCATTCTGCGCCAAATACTGCCACCGGGCACGGGCCGGCACCCAGAACACGCCGCGGCCGGTGTATTCGTCGGTGTCGTCAATGAGCTGGCCGATCTGGTCCTCGTCCAGCCCCTCGGCCAGCAGCTCGGTGCGGATCTGCTCACGCCGCTCGTCGAAGGCGTCCGAGACGTACTTCAGGAACACCAGCCCCAAAATGACATCCTTGTACTGTGAGGCGTCCATGGACCCGCGCAGCTTGTCCGCGGCCTTCCACAACGTGTCCTTCAGTTCCTTCATGGTGGACGGGGCGGCGTCCACTTTCCTCGCTGTACTTCTCTTTGGTGCGGGCATGATCCAGCTTTCTTTACGTTAAATCGATCGTAGCGTCCACAACGAGGGAACCGGCACTGACGCCGTCCCGCAGGAGCGCGGTGAGTTCGGTGAGCTGCGCCAGCCGGAGCCGGGCGGCAGCCTCTTCCTGGTCCAGGAGGTCCAGAACGGGGCGCAATTGCTGCGCCGTGGCATGCGGCACCAGGCGCAGCGCCCAGCCCCGCCAGTTCTTGGAGGCGGCCGCGTTGATGTCAGCGGCCAGCAACTCCGGCATGAGCCCGCCGGGATCGGCGCCGCTGATGCGCAGCACCCGGGCCGGATATTCGACGACGGACCCGCCTTCCACATCCACCATCGCCGCCGGAGTGGGAGCCGTGGCGAAGACGACGTCGCCCGGCTCGCTCAGGCGGGCATGCGGATGATTCGCTGCCAGCACCAGCCGGTCAACGCGCCGCTCCCCGGGGGCGCCCGTTCCGGAAGCCTCCGCGAGCCCAAGCTCCGGCAGCCCCAAAACCCGGGCTCCGCCGTCGTCCGTGGCAGGAAGGGCGGCCAGCAGGCGCGCACCCTTGACGTAGCGCAGGTGCCCCCGGGACAACTGTTCCTCCACGGAGGCAGTGGCCGGGGCGCCGTGCCCCAAAGACACCGCCAACGGCAGGCCCGAGGGGGTGGCTGACGGGGCGTTGAGCCGGGCCAGCAGTGCATCCGCCCGCACCGCCTGCTCGGCGGCATCCCTGCCAGGACCGCGCCCCGAGGCAGGCTTGACCAGCGCGCCCCGGCTGGCCAGCAGCCGGGACGTGGGGACAACACGGGCAAAGCGCATGGCGTGGGCGCGGATGGTGGCGGCCGACTCCATCGAGACGGCAAGATCGCCCACCAGATCCTGGACGGCGTCGGCGGTCAGGGCAGTGCCGGACAGGTCCGCCACCATGGTCCAGCGCTCGGCAATCGGCACCGAGGCGTGGGCCGGACCCAGCACCCACAGGGCCAGTGCCTGCCGCGTCTTCGCCGGAACCAGCCCGGACGGGAGGCGGACAATGGCGCGCACCCGGCCCGAACGCAACAGGTCCGACCGCACCGCCACCGCGGCCGGGTCCTCCACGGCATCCGTCAACGCTGCCGCCGGGGCCACCACCACGCCGCGTTGCGAATCGTCCATCTGCAGCACGGTGTTTTCAATGGCGGCGAGCATCTGCGCCGGCCGCATCCCCGGCGCACCGGGTGGCGGGTACGAGGCCACGTGCACGGCGGGCTCGGACACGCCGAATGCGCCCGACTCCGTGACCTGGAGATGTTCGCGGCGGGCGCCATGGACCAGCAGCCGGCGCAGGGCCGTCCGCGACGCCTGGCCACCGTCATTGGAGGTGAGCAGCCGCGGATCGGCGTCCTCGGGAAGCGTGTGCACCACGGCCACGAGCAGGTCGCTGCCGCCGCTGCTGGCGTCGACAAAGACCGGCGCCTCCGTTCCGCCGTTTCGGGAAAGTTCGACGGCGGCGCGTGCGGCGAGCTCGATGGCCGCCCCGGCCAGTGCCGTGTCCGCGTGGTCCCGCAGGCCGGCGCGGAAGCGATCCCGCATGAGGGTTTCGAAGGCTGCTTCGGGGGAGTAGGCGGCTTCCACCAGCTGGTCGGCGCGGAGGGCGAAGTCCACGACGGCCGCGCCCAGGTTCTCGATTTCGGAGTACAGGAACTCGTCGTCGGGATCGTTTTCGTCGGCAGCGTCGAGCAGGTCATCGGTGCCCAGCTCCCCAAGCGGGCCGCCGTTCAGGCGGCGCAGCGTAATGAGCGCGGTCGTGGCGGCAAAGGCTGCTGCCGGATCCGTGCGTGAGGAGTCGTGGCGGGCGAAGGCGGCCATGTCCTGCACCGCCTGGGGATTGTTGCCGTGCCCGGTGGCCGCGAGCCAGTCCTGGACCTGGCCGGCGTCGAACAATTGCTGGCCGCCCTTGAGCTGGACAGCTTCCGGGAACGGTGTCTCCGTGTCTTCGCTGCGGCGCCGCCACATGGACACCACCGGGCGTTTCACCCGGGTCAGGGCGGCAATTTCGGCCAGGGAGATGCGCAGGGTGTTCGACTGCCCGCTCATGTGCCCTCCCGTTCTTTTGACCTGTGAACAGTTTAGGGCGTTGTCCACAATCTGTGCACAACATGTTGATAAGTCCTCTTATCAGTTGGTTTCTGAATGTTGGAATTTTTAGGCCATAGCGTGTTCCTGTCAGCATCCGGAAAGCATCAATCGTTTGGGGGAAGCACATCATGGGCAGCAAAAACGCTGGCACGGGAAAGACCGGACAGAAGCTGATTTTCAGCAGCGCCGGCTACCCGCTGGGACTGGCTCACGGGCAGCTCTTTGGCACCCCGCCAATCCCGGCGGCCCTTCCCATCGGCGCCCCAGCTGGCGCCGGTGCCCCTGATGTGCCTGATGACGAAGGAACTGGAGAAGGAAAAGAGGAAGGTCGCCATGACAGATGAGGAACGGAAGTCCGGCAGCGAGACGCCGGCAAGCACGGCCGCGCCACCTGGAAAGGTTGTGCCGCCGGCCACCGGAAAGCCTGTGCCGCCCAAAGGAAGCGCGGCGCCGAAGGAGAGTCCCGGACCCAAGGGGAGCGCGGCCAAGAAAAGTGGGGCGGCCCCAAAGAGTGCGCCGGCCAAAAAGCCGGCTGCGGGTTCGAAGCGCCGCTGGAAGTCCAAGGTGCTGGCGGGAGGGCTGGCCGCCGTCGCACTTTTTGGCGGGGGAACATTTCTGGGCACCACTTTGCCGGACCCGGCCACGAGCGACGCCTACGTTCAACTGGCGTCGGAGAAGTCATCCGTGGAACAGGACCTTGAGAATTCCAGGGTTTCATTTCGAAAGCTGGATGAAAAGTATGCCGACCTGCAGGGAACCCTGAAAGCCCGGGACGACGATGCAACGGCGCGTGAATCAGCCGTGGCGGGAGCCGAAAAGAAGGTCGCCGAGGCGGAGGCTGCCGTGAAGAAGCGCGAGGAGGCCGTAGCCGGTGCCGAGGCCGTCAAGGCCAAGAACACCTTCGGCGACGGCACCCGGACAGTGGGCCGCGACATCGAACCCGGCAGCTACATTCCCACGGCCGACGTCGGCTCATCCTGCTACTGGGCCATTCTGACCACGGGGACAAATGGTTCGGACATCGTTGACAACGACCTTCCGGGCGGAGGCCGGCCATCCGTGACACTCAGCGAAGGGCAGGACTTCAAGTCCAGCCGCTGCGGGAGTTGGACCAAGCAGTAGACACACTCACGCCGTGCCGGAAACGGTGCGGGCACCTAGAGAAAGACATGAAAATGACGCACAACATTTACAAGGACGCGCAGCCGATGCCGCCGTCGAACCTGCCCATGACGGAATCCGCCGGCAGCAAATCCTTCGTCACCACGTGGCTGTTGTCCCTGTTTCTCGGGGTCTTTGGCGTGGACCGCTTCTACCTGGGCAAGATGGGGACCGGCATTCTCAAGCTCGTCACACTTGGCGGTGCGGGCGTGTGGATGCTGGTGGATCTGGTGATCACGCTGGCCGGCAAACAGACGGACAAGCAGGGGAGGCCGCTTGCGGGATATGCCAAGCACAAGGTGGTGGCCTGGATTGTCACCGCTGTGCTGCTGGTCATCGGTTCGGTGTCAGGTGGTGCGGGGGCGGGCGGATCCTCGGATTCAGTGGCAGACAAGCCGGCCGCAGTTGCTCCCGTTGCGGCTCCGGCCGATCCGGTGGACAAAGCCGAGGCACCGGCGGAGAAGGCCGAGGCACCGACCGCGGCAGAGCCCGCCGTGGGTGTTCCCTTCATGGTGGATTTGAAGAACGGCAACGTCGCAAAAATCACCATCCTCTCCACCGTCCGCACGGATGTTGTCAGCACGAATGTCTTGGCCACCGACGCCAAGAACGGCGGGTACCTGCTGCTCGATGTGCTCTGGGAGACCGAGTCAGGAACAACCTCCTCCAACCCGCTGTACTTCACTGCCAAGGACGCGGACGGGCGCGAGGGCGACTTCGCGTTCTTCGCCGATGACCTGCTGCCCTCGGGCGACGTGGTGGCCGGCGACAAGTCCCGCGGTTTCGTGGCCTTCGACATCGCACCCGGCCCGGTGACCGTTGGCGTAACGGATCAGCTGCTGCAGCAGGTGGCCCGGGTGCAGATCCCTGGGTAGACCGCACCGTGAGGACCGTCAACAATGGCACCGCATCGCCTTCCGTCACCGCATCGCGGTCACCGGGAGTGAAGCGGTGTCATTGTTCGTGCGCGGCAAAGTGCGGCAGTTCGACGGCGTCGTGAAAGCTTTTGCCCATCGCCAAGTCGGCAACCTTGGGCAGCGCCATCAGTTTCATGACCACGTTTCGGGTGGCCAGTTGCAACCGGTTCTTGGGTGCGAAGGCGAGGCCCAGGCCAACCGCCGCATCCTGCTTGGAGAGCAGGAACGCAGCCAAGCGATCGTGGTAACGGCTGAAGGCGAGCCGGTGGTCCTGTGTTGCGGCGAGTTCGGCCGCCAGGGTGTAGGCCTCCACCACCGCCAGCGCCGAACCCTGACCGGCCAGAAACGACGGACAGGCTGCCGCGTCCCCCACCAACGCCACCCGGCCGGATGACCACTGCGGCATGCGGATCTGGCTCACCGCGTCGAAGTAGAAGTCTTTTGCTTTCGACATCAGCTCCAGCATGGCAGGCAGCTCCCACCCCTGGTCCGCCAGCTTCGCGCGCACCAGCCGTTCCTGCTCCACGCGGGTGGCGGGCAGTTCGCCGTCGTGCCGCAGGCTGAACAGGATCATGGTGGAGTCATCGCGGAGGGAAAGCCGGGTCGCCTGGAAACCAACCCCGGCATACATGATCGCGGCGAGCTCGTTGCGTCTCCAGTAGGAGGTGGTCTCGAAGCAGGCCACCACCATGCCCAGATACTTTTCAAAGTCCGCGTCCGGACCAAAAGCCAGCTGCCGCACACGGGAATGCAGTCCGTCGGCGCCAACGACCAAATCGAAATCTTGCGTTGTGCCGCTGCGAAAGGTCACGCGGACACGTTGGTCGTCGTCGTCAAGATGCATCACCGTGTCATCAAAAATCAATTCCGTGTTGCCGTCCAGGGCGTCGCAAATGACGGACGCCAGATCTGAACGGGCCACGCTGACGTATCTCCCGGCCGCCTCCAGGATTTTCTCGGTCTTCAAGGTGGCCAGCCGGTGCCCGTTGCGGTTGACCGTCCGGGCCTCGGTCATGACGTACCCGCGTCGCATCAGCTGCGGAACGATGCCCATCTTTTTCGCCACATCAAAACCGGCGCCCCAAAAATCAACGATATACCCGCCGCCTCGCAACTCAGAGGCGTGCTCCACGATCGTGGTTTGGTGTCCGGCTCGGTTGAGCCAATATGCCACGGCTGGTCCGGCAATGCCGGCCCCGACTATCAAGATTTTCACGTCGACACCTCGATGCTGCACTTTTTTCCAGCATAGACCCGCGACGCGCCACGCGGCGCCCGGCCGCGCGAGGGAAATGCCGCGGTCGTGCTTGGAAAAAGCACGCGACCAAGGAAACCGACTCAGTGCTCCCCGCGGAGCCTGTCCATCTTGCGGCGGTCCTTTTTGGTGGGACGGCCGGCGCCGCGGTCGCGCTGGGGCAGGCCGAGCGCGGGCAAGACGGGGCGTGGGGGAGTGTGGTCGGTGAAGCAGTGCGACGCGGCCTCGGGGCCCACCCGCTTGTTGATCAGGGCCCGGACTTCCAGGACTCGCTCGTACCCGGGCTGGCGGACGCGGATGGTATCCCCTGGGACCACGGTGTGGGCGGCCTTGGCGTTGACGTCGTTCAGTTTCACGTGGCCGGCGCGGCAGGCTGCCGTTGCCATGGACCGGGTCTTGTAGGCGCGGATGGACCAGAGCCAAGCGTCAATGCGCACCGACGCCGGTGAACTTTTGGGAATGCTCATAATGTCTTGAGTCTACTGCGGCCCGCCGGATCGCCGGGAGGTTGCGCCGTGTGTACCTACGCCCCATGCCAACCGTCGAATCTGGTCATGCCGAAGACCTGTCAGGCGTGCCAGCTCGAAGTCGTCCATGATGCCCTGCCTCCGGGTAGCCGCAAGCAGCTCCAACTGGTCGGCCTCGGTCGCCGCCTTGGAGAGCTTCATCGAGGAAAGCTCGTCGCCCAGGTTGTGAACAGCCGCCAAGTGGTGTCGGGCCGGCGTCCCTGTTGGGTGGAGCTCCTCGAACGCCAGCCCCGCATGCATCACTTCCTTGCGTGAGAGCTGGGCGGCCTCCGCCAGCGCCCCGGCTTTCACGCCGTCTTCCAACGCCAGTGCCAGCTGCCGGTTCAGCGTTGACGTCACTCCGCGGAGTCTGGCGGACTTGAAAGCAAGAAGCTGGCGTTGCTGCTGGAACCTGCTCCTGAGTTGGTCAAGCTGTGCGGCATTTTGGTCCAAACCGGAATTGCCGCGGTATCGATATCCGGCAGCGGAGGATCCCGGCGCCGCCGGCGCGGATGTTGAGAATGCTGGTCGGTGGCGGACATCCTGGCTGCGGGACAATGCGATTGCTCGATTCAGTTGCAGGGGTTGGGTTGTTGCCTCACTAGGAGGCTACTCAGAAAATGGTCTGGCGGGGACATACCTAAAATGCGTGCCGCCATAAGAAAGCGGCGGAAGCAGGTTCCGTGACGCAGGCCATAAGATCCGCTTATAGTTCCACGCGGTTTAGGTCTTGGTCACAGGCCACCCGGGGTACCTAGGCTCAAAGGAAGTGAAACCCCCCATCCGGTCCTAGTGCTTGGAATTCCAATGACTGAATTTGTGCCCGCATCTCGGGTGACCCGCATCAAATCTTCGCCCAGCGTTGCAGCCGCAGGACGTGTCCGCGAGCTCAAGGCAGAGGGCCGGAGGATTCTTGACCTGACAGTCGGCGAGCCCGACTTCGACACCCCGGCGAACATCAAGGAAGCCGCCATCGCGGCTGTCCGTAACGGTGAGACCAGGTACACCGCGGTTGCAGGGACGCCTGCATTGCAGGCTGCGATCATCCACTCCATGGAATCCCGGACCGGCGTCCGCTACACGCCAGATCGGATCACCATTGGCGGCGGCGCCAAGCAGGTCATCTTCACGGCCTTCATGGCCTCACTGGGCGAAGGCGACGAAGTGGTCATCCCCGCCCCCTACTGGGTGTCCTACCCCGACATGGTCCTGGCCAACGAAGGAACGCCCGTCATTGTGGAGTGCGGTGAAGACGCCGGCTTCAAGCTGACACCCGAGTCGCTGGCCGCTGCACTGACGGACCGGAGCAAATGGCTGATCCTGAACACTCCCTCCAACCCCACCGGTGCCGTTTATACTGCAGAGGAACTGCGCGGACTGGCCCGGGTCCTGGCTGATTTCCCCCAGGTTCATGTCCTGACGGACGAAATCTACGATGAAATCTACTTTGGCACCGAACGCCCGGCCTGCCTGCTCAGGGTGGCACCGGAACTGGACGGGCGCGTCCTCATGGTCAACGGAGTGTCCAAGTCGTACGCCATGACCGGCTGGCGACTGGGTTATGCGGTTGGGCCAAAGCCCGTGATTGCCGCCATCAACAAGCTGCAGTCACAGATTTCCTCATGCCCTTCATCCGTCAGCCAGGCTGCCGCCGCCGAAGCCCTGATCGGGGACCAGACATTCGTGCTGGAAAGCCGGGACGTGTACCGCTCCCGCCGCGACATTGCCGTGGCCGGTCTCAACGCCATCGACGGCCTGGCCTGCAGGACGCCCGACGGCGCCTTTTACGCCTACGTCAACTGTGCCGGCGTCGTTGGCAAGACAACCCCCGACGGTGCCGTCATCAGCAACGATGAGGATTTCACCATGTACCTGCTCGACAGCGCCTCAGTGGCGGTCATTCAGGGATCCGCCTACGGGGTCGGCCCGTACTTCCGGATTTCCTACGCCACCAGCGTGGAAGTCATCAATGAGGCGCTTGCCGCCATTGAAAAATCCGTCATGGCACTTAGCTAGTTTCCACACCAAACACCCAAGGAGCACTGCCATGATTCATGTCAAAACCAAGTTTGAGCGCCCCACCGCCGAAGCCGTTGCCAGGCTGGCCAAGTTTTCATCCGCCACCATTCACGAGGCGCAGGGCCGCAAGGGCGCACTCAATTCCAAGATCAAGCCGATCGACCGGAACATGTCCTTCTGCGGTCCGGCCGTGACCGTGCGCTGCGCGCCCAAGGACAACCTCATGCTGCAGGTGGCCATCCACTATGCCGAAGCCGGGGACGTCGTCCTGGTGTCAGCCGGCGAATACGGTGAAGCCGGAACGTTCGGTGACGTGCTGGGAACCGCCATGAAGGCCAAGGGATTGGCCGCGATGGTGACTGATTCCGGCGTCCGGGACACCCAGGACCTCATCGAACTGGGGTTGCCCGTCTTCTCGGCCAACGTCTGCATCAAGGGAACCGTCAAGGAGACGATCGGCCCCATCAACCACCCGGTGGTCTTCGGCGACGAGATCATCTACCCCGGCGACATCCTCAAGGGCGACGCCGACGGCGTCGTCGTCATTCGCCGTGAAGAAATCGAAGATGTCATCCGCCTGTCCCAGCAGCGCGACGACGAAGAGCGCGAACTCATGGGCAGGTACCTGGCAGGCGGCACAACCATTGAGCTGTGCAACCTCACGGAGGTGCTCAAGGCCAAGGGTCTCCTGGTTGAGGACGCGTAGCCAAGAGGCCTGGATAAATTGTCCACGCAGCAGCCTGCCCCTCAAAATGAATTCTATTTTGAGGGGCAGACCGGTCCGATGAAAACGTTCGAAATTGGAATTAGAAATGCAAATGGACTAATTACGCGTTTTGCACTCCATTTTCGGTGAGCATTTCATGGAACATCTCATTGAGAATTCTCAGAACGGCGGATGCTGCCTCTGACAACGGCTCGTGGTCCGGGGTGCACAATGCAATCTTGCATGACAATGTGGGATCGGTGATACGCAGGAAGACGAAATCCTCGTCGTCAAAAAGGGACTCGGCGGCTGAACGGGGAAGGATGGTGGCTCCCAGATCGGCGCGAAGCAGTTGCCTTAGGGTGGGGGAGGACTCGACTTCGCCCACCAGCTGAAGTTCCAGACCCTTGTCCTTGAAACCTTCCTCGACGATTTGCCGCAGGGTGTGGTTCTGTTCCGGAAGGATCATGCCAAAGCTGGCGGCTTCCTGCAACGTTGTCATGCCGCTTTCCGCAACGGCCGCTGACACGCGCTTGGCGTTTGCCACCAGATAAAGTTCTTCGATGCTCAAAGTGGTGAATTGGACACCCCGAATGGGCCCGGGCTCATAAATGAGGGCCATGTCCAGGCGGCCGTTGCGGATGGCGTCACTGAGCACGCCACCATATATCTCCGTCAAATGAAGCACAATGTCGGGATATCTCCGGCTGACCTCACTCATGATCCGCGGTGTCAGGGTCGACGCCATGCTGTAGGGTGCGATCGCGATGGAGACGCGCCCGGATGGTGCGGCACCCGAGGCGGAAACGTCCGAGCGGGCCTGTTCCACGAGGCGCAAGATGGTTTGGGCGTGCCGGTACAGGGTGTATCCGGCGGCGGTGGGGGAGACGCCTTGCTTGCTCCTGATCAGGAGCCGCTGCTTGAGGTCCTTCTCCAATGCAGAGACTTGCTGGCTGAGTGCCGGCTGGGCCACATGCAGGGCCGCCGCGGCCTTGGTGATGCTGCCGGAGTCAACGATCTTCACAAAATAGGCAAGCCTGCGCGTGTCCATGGTGCTCTTCTTTCCTGATGGCTCCTGGGTGTCGGGTCAGGGGTCATATCTGAAATGTATGGAGGGACACACAATAGGTCTTTGTGTGATCCACGTCTCGCATAATAGGTTGATCTGAGACGGAAATTCCGACGCCGCGCCAATTCTATCCTGCGGCGATCGGGATGAAAACTTCTTCAATCCGGGATTGTCGCCGTAGTTGCACATGGAAGTGTCGCTGGCCGATCGGCAGAAAATGCTGAAACCTGCTTTTTTGAATAGTCCACTGCAAGGCTGGTGCCTTGCCAAGTAGAAGGAATCTGCAAATGAAGAAATCAATTATGGGCAAGATTGCTGCAGTGACGACGGTCTCCGCAATGGCGCTGGCACTGGCCTCATGCGGCGGGTCCGGCAGTGCCGCCGGCGGCGACAGCCCGACGTCGGGCGAAGTGAGCCTCATCGCGTACTCGGGTGTCTGGCAGGACCAGTACAACGCTGCCGTCATCGAGCCCTTCAAGGCCAAATACCCCGACATCAAGATCACATACTCATCCAAGCGCTCGTCCGCCGAGATGCTCAGTGCGCTGCAAGGCCAAAAGGGCAAGCCGGCCACGGACGTTGCGATCATGGACAATTCCGTCTCAACCTCAGGCAACAAGCAGGGATTGTTTGAGAAAATCGACGCAGCGGGAGTTCCCAACCTGGCCAACGTCGCTGATGAGTTCCAGAACAAGGACGGATTCGGCCCGGTCGTAATGCTCGATGCCATTGGCCTGGTCTACGACACCGCCACATTCCCAACAGCCCCTGAGAGCTGGAATGTGCTGTGGGATCCGGCCTACGCAGGCAAGATCAACGTGAATGCGCCGCCATCACTGCTGGGCCTTTCGCTGACCGCCATCACCTCCAAAATGGAGGGTGAGGACTACACGAAGAGCATCGACAAGGCGGTGGCCCGCCTGAAGGAATTGGCGCCGGCCGTCCAGACGTTCGCCCCGAACCCCGACGAATACCAAAGCATCATCACCGGTCAGACGGTGCTCGGCCTGGGGCAGAACGCGCGAGGCCAGTTCTACAGCGACCAGAGCAACAAGAAGATGGGCGTGACATTCCCCAAGGAAGGCACCGTCTACCAGATCAACACCATCAACCTGGTCAAGGACGCCCCGCACTCCGCAGCAGCCAAGACGTTCATCGACTACGCGCTGTCAGCCGAAGCGCAGGCAGCGTTTGCCGAAAAGCTCTTCTATGCTCCGTCCGTCACCAACGCGGAGCTGCCGGAGGACGTCAAGAATCGTGTTGTACCCACTGACGGTTCCTTGAACATCGTCCCGCTTGACGTGGACTTCCTGTCATCCGCAAGAGATAAGTGGACTGACACCTGGAAGCGCCAGATCATCAAGTAACTGCACCCAGGTGCCCTTCACACTTACCGCTCCAGGAGAACCAAACCATGACTGAATCAAAACTGTCGATCGTTGATCTAACGAAGAAGTACGCTGCAGGCCTGGCGCCCGCCGTCGACCGCCTCAACATGGAAGTGGAGGAAGGGCACCTGGTGGCACTTCTGGGACCGTCCGGCTGCGGCAAGACAACAACGCTGCGAATGGTTGCCGGCCTGATGGATCCCACCGCCGGGTCCATCATGGTCGACGGCCGCGAAATCACCCAGGAACCCGTCAACAAGCGCGGCATGGGAATGGTTTTTCAGTCCTATGCACTCTTCCCGCACATGAACGTTGAGCAGAATGTGGCCTTCGGGCTCCAGATGCGCCAGGTTCCCAAAGCCGAACAAAAGGTCCGTGTCGCCGAAGCCTTGGACATGGTCCAGTTGGGCCACCTTGGCAAGCGGGCCACCAAGGCGCTCTCCGGTGGCCAGCAACAGCGCATCGCTCTCGCGCGGGCGCTTGTCGTCGAACCCACCCTGCTGCTGCTCGATGAGCCGCTGTCCAACCTGGACGCCAAGCTTCGCGACACGATGCGCACGGAAATCAGGTCCATCCAGCAGCGCACCCGGGCCACCACCCTGTTCGTAACGCACGACCAGGACGAGGCCCTGGACATGGCCGACCGCATCGCCGTCATGAACGGCGGCCTCATTGAGCAGTTCGGCTCGCCCGTCGATGTCTACGAACGTCCCCGCACACACTTTGTTGCCAACTTCATCGGCCAGGCAAACTTCCTCACCATCACAGTTGGCGAAGACGTCGGCCAGGCCTCCGCGGCCGGGGAGCGGAACTACAAGATCGAGGTGCCGGGGCTGGGACAGTTCGGCGCCGTGGGCGCCCCCGGACTGACCGGCAACAGCCTGCCCGTGCTCATCCGCCCGCACCGCCTCAGGGCTTCCCTGCAGCCGTCAACTTCCGCCCAGGAACTCAAGGGCACCGTTGAACAGGTCAGTTACACAGGTGACACCCTGACGATCGCCGTCAGGGTCGGCGATGAAATCCTGCAATCGCAGCTCCACACCACCAGCGGCAGCCTGCCGCACACCGGTGACACGGCATACCTGTCGTGGGACCCCGAGCACGCGTACATCCTCCCGGAGCATGCGAAAGCGGTTGCGGCATGACAATGATCAAGACAGAAAACCCTGTTCCCGGAATCCGCAAGGGCCTGGAATCGGGCGTTCTTGAAGCGGCTGCGAACAAGCGGCGCAAGCGCGCCTACCTGGCCTTGCTGATACCGGGGATTCTCGGACTGCTGGTCAGCTTCGTCTTTCCGCTGCTCTATATGGTCAGGATGTCCTTCAACGAAGGAGCGCCGGACGGCGTCGTCATCGACACCTTCACATTCCAGACCTACATCAAGCCCCTCACCGACCCCTACTACTGGCGGGTCACGCTCGACACGTTCAGGATGGGCCTGACCGTCGGCGTGCTGTGCCTGGTTGTGTCCTACCCGATCGCACTGTTCCTCGTGCGCAGCACCAGCAAATACAAGGGGCTACTGCTCGCCATCGCCATTGCACCGCTCCTGACATCCGCTGTTGTGCGCACCTACGGCTGGATGGTCATTTTGGGCACCAACGGCCTCGTCAACACTTCACTGGAATCCATGGGCCTCATTGGCTCACCGCTGAAACTGACCAACAACATGACTGGCGTGACCATAGGCCTGGTCGAGATCTTCATGCCCTATGCGATCCTGGCCATGATCTCCGGATTTGGGCGGCTCAGCCCGCAACTGGAGGAAGCGGCCGGATCACTGGGTGCGAGCAAGTTCAAGGTATTCATGCGGATCACCCTGCCGCTGAGCCTTCCCGGTGTTTTCACTGCGTTCCTACTGGTCTTTGTCATGGCCATCAGCACGTTCATCACCCCGCGACTCCTTGGCGGCGGCAGTGTGCAAGTGCTGGCCACGGAAATCTACGACCAAACCACGGGCCTGCTGAACTGGCCGTTTGCTGCTGCCCTGTCCGTCATCCTGCTGGTCCTGTTCGGCACCATCATTGCCATATACCAGCGCATCGTCCAAAAGATCGGAGGCTGACCATGAGTGAACTCCGCCTTTTCAAACCGCGGTTCAATCCCGCGAAGCCGATATTCAACATCGTCGTCTTTCTTCTCTACCTCTTCCTGCTGGCGCCGCTGATCATCGTCTTCGTGGTGTCCTTCGCATCCAACCAATACCTCTCCTTCCCGCCCGAGGGCTTCACGCTGAAGTGGTACCAGGCGCTTCCCTCGGAAACCATCTTCGTGGAAGGCATGAAGGTCAGCCTCATTGTGGCCGCGTTCGTCACGGTGGTTGTCCTGGCCATCGGCGTTCCCGCGGCGATGGCCCTGCAACGGTTCGAATTCAAGTCCAAGCCGGCGATGGAAGCGTTCTTTCTTTCGCCGCTGCTGACGCCCAGCATCGTCCTGGCATTGGGCATGGTCCTTCTGTTTGGGCCGTTGAACCTGAACAACACATACACAGGGATCATCATTGGGCACGTGGCCATCACCATCCCCTTCGTCATCCGGACCACCATCATGAGCCTGGCCACCGCCGACACCTCGTGCGAGGATGCGGCACGCATCCTCGGTGCCGGCCCCTGGACGGTGTTTCGCAGGGTCACCCTGCCGATCATCCGCCCCGGTGTCATTGCCGGCGGAGTCATCGCCTTCATCGTCTCTTTCGACGAAGCGGTGATCTCGCTCTTCGTCGCCGAATCCGGGCTCCCGACACTTCCCGTCCAGGTCCTTCGGTATGTGGAAAACTCGGCCGATGCGGCCGTGGCCGCACTCTCGGTGATCCTTATCCTGATCTCCCTGGCCGTCGTCGTTGTGGTGGAACGTGTCATGGGGCTCCGCAAAGCCCTCAATTAGAACCCCTTGGCGGGTGTCGGCGGATGCCCGGCACCCGCCATTTCCGTGGCGTGGGTCATAAGCCGAAGCTGTCTCATGACAGTTTTTAGGTCTTTGTGTGAGCCAACTCTCGGTGACAGACTCAATGACATGAAACCGGGAAACAGCTCCCGGCACGGAACGCCAAACAACGTATAGGAAGGCAGCAATGGGGCCCACAATTGATCTTGTCGCAGATCTCGGCGAAGGATTCGGCGCCTGGAGCATGGGGGACGACAAGGCGCTGCTGGACATCGTCTCCAGCGCCAACATCGCCTGCGGATTTCACGCCGGGGACCCCGACATCATGGAGGCCACCGTTGCCGAATGTGTCCGCCGCGGAGTCAGCATCGGGGCACACCCCAGTTTTCCAGACCTCAGGGGATTTGGCCGCCGTGCCATGGACCTGACCGCCGCCGAAGTCCGCAACGACGTCCTATACCAGCTCGGCGCCCTGAACGGCTTCGCCGCCTACCACGGTACCGAAATTTCACACATTGCCCCCCATGGCCGCCTGGGCAACCTCGTGGCCACCAGGGCGGACTACGCCGATGCGGTGGCCGATGCGGCGGCCCGCGTGCGCCCGGACCTCATCCTGGTGGCGCAGGACGGGGAGCTGTCCAAGGCCGGCTCGGAGCGTGGGCTGCCAGTCGGAATTGTGGGAATCATCGACCGCGCCTACATGCCTGACGGCACGCTCGTTCCCCGCAGCCAGCCGGGTGCGGTCATCCGCGACGCCAAGGCAATCGTTGACCGGACCATTCGAATGGTCTGTGAAGGACTGATCCGGGCCGTGGACGGAACTGACCTCCCGATCACTGCAGACACGGTGCTGCTGCACGGAGACAACCCGGGTGCCGTGGACCTTGCGAGGCTTATACGCACCGAACTGACGGCCTCCGGCGTGCGCATTGCGCCGCTCCGCAAGGTCCTTGAGAACAAGCGGCTGGTGGCCTGACATGGGTGCATCCACCACCATCGAGGTGCATGAAGCTGGTGACGCGGCCCTGCGGGTCGTCGCCACCACCGGCGACCGGGAGCATGACTGGAAGACAGTCCATGCCCTGGCCGGCTGGCTTGACTCGTCAGGCATGGACGGCATCCACGGGGCCGTCCCCACCTATGATTCGCTGCTCGTGGAGTTTGACTCCCACCTCACCTCGGCGCGCCAGGTGCGTGCCATTGTGCTCCTGGCGATGCGCCAGATCGACTTCGTCGGCGCCACCTCCCGCACCCCTCGGCAATTTGAAGTACCCGTGGTCTATGGCGGGCAGTTCGGCCCGGACCTGGCACGCGTGGCCGACCATGAAGGCCTTGGCGTTGAGGAAATCATCCGGCTTCACACAGCCAAGTCTTATGTCATCCGCTGCCTGGGCGCACCCGCCGGTTCACCCATGATGGACGGTCCCGACTTTCCCCTGCCGGTTCCGCGGCTGAAGGACCCACGCATCTCAGTACCGGCAGGTGCCGTTTCGGTGGCCGGCCGGCAGGCGGTCATCGCGCCGGCCTCCGCTCCGGGCGGCTGGTGCGTCATCGGACAGACACCACTGACGCTGCTTGACGCATCCAGGGAACCACTGGTGCCCTACCTGCCCGGGGATGTCCTGCGCTTTCACCGGATTTCACCCGAGGACTTCGCACGCTACGACGGCCAACCGCTGGAGGCTTTGCCATGACTGGGACACTTCTGGTTCAACAAGGCGGCCACAGCGTCGTCACCGACCTTGGCCGTGTCCGCGGCCCGCGCTACGGCCTGCCCGTCAACGGTGCCCTGGACCAGTTTTCTGCACGTGCGGCGAACATTCTCGTGGGAAACCATGACAATGAGCCGCTGCTGGAAATCACCGCATTGGATGTCCGGCTGCGCAGCACCGAGGACATCCTGATATCCGTGACGGGGGCGTCCCTGACCTTGACCGTGGGAGGCAGGGAATGCCCGCAGTGGGAGCCGGTCTCGGTGGCAGCAGGGGAAACGATTTCCATTCGCGCCATGAGGGGCGGCCTGCGTGCGTACCTTGCAATCCATGGCTCCGTCGAAACACCCACCCTTCTTGGCAGTTGCGCGCCCGACACGGTGGTTGGCTTCGGCCACCGGCTCATGGACGGGGACTCCCTGGCAACGAGGCGGAGCGTACGACCCATCCGCCAGCCCTATTTTGACCTGCCGCTGTTCCGGCTCGGACTGTCCAGGCCCGGCATCAGCACGCATCCGGTCATTGAGGTCACGGACGGCCCGGACATCGAGGAGTTTGGCGAAACAGCCCAAAAGCTGTTCAGCGGTTCCTACACTGTCGGTGACCGCAGCAACCACATAGGGCTCCGGCTCCGCGGCGACCTGCCCGAGCGGCAGCTCACCTCAGAGGTGCTCTCACGCGGAGTGCCCGTGGGGGCCGTCGAAGTCCCCTCGCGGGACGAACTGCTGGTGCTGCACCGAGGACGCGGAGTGACCGCGGGATATCCCGTGATGGCAGTGGTCACAAGCCTTTCTCTCGATGCCCTGGCGCAAGCCCGGCCAGGACATCTCATCACCTTTCGCCACACGACAGTTGCCGAAGCCACTGCGAACCACCGCTCCGCAATGCGTGAGCTGGATAAGCTGCGGACCCGCGTCAATACAGTATTCGGCCTGCTCGGCTTGCAGAGCGGAACCACCGGGAGCGGAGCCAACGCTCTCGAGAGCAATCAAACGGCCTGAGGCTATGAACCACCCCAGCCACGGCCCGTCCATGAATTCAATGAGGAATATAGATGACAAGCACAACAATGCGTGTTGAAAGCACGCCAGAGGCACCGCTCAACGCGGCACAAACCCGGAAGGTCGTCACCGCCGGGTGCGTAGGGATCTTTGTCGAGCTTTACGACAACGGCATCTTTGCCTTCATGGCCGGGACCCTGGCCCTGGTCTTCCTGGCGCCGGGCAACCCTGACAACGCCTTGCTGTTCGTCTTTGCCGGCTACGCCATTTCCTTCCTGGTCCGCCCGCTGGGAGCCGTCGTCTGCGGCTATCTCGGAGACCGGATCGGGCGCCAACGTCTCCTGGTCTTCGTCATTCTTTTGATCAGTGTGGCCACTGCCGGCATCGGCATGCTGCCCGGCTATGCCGCCATCGGCATCGCAGCACCCATCCTTCTGATCACCCTGCGCCTTCTCCAAGGCTTCTCGGTCGGCGGCGAATCGGCCGGTGCCATGACGTTTCTGGCCGAACACGCACCCGAGGGCAGACGCGGCATCATTACCTCGTATGCCCAAATCGCCTCTTTTGCGGCACTCCTCACAGGCACACTGGTGGCCTACTCCATGTCGCCATGGCTCACCGAGGAAGCCATCAACGGCGGCGGATTTGGTGCGTTTGCCTGGCGCATCCCGTTCCTGGTGGCCATCCCGATGGGCTTCATTGGCTGGTACATCAGGAAGTCGATCACCGACACCCCCAACTTTGAGAAGCTCAAGGAGGAAGGCGGGCTGTCCAAGAACCCGCTGAAGGAAGCGTTCGCCACCCCCGTCCACCGGCGGGCCATGCTGCTGGCGCTCTTCATTCCCCTGATGAACGGCTCCGGGTACTACGTCCTGTTCTCTTTCATGCCAACGTTCCTGAAGGGAGAGCAGCTCAACTTTGGCATAGGCCAGGCGCTGCTGGTCACGGCGTGCAGCCTGGTGGTCATCTGCATTGCCATCCCCATCATGGGCAGCCTTTCAGACCGGATTGGCCGTAAGAAGGTCATTGCCGGGTCCGCCATCGCCATGGCCATTGTGGGCATCCCGTCCTATGCGCTCATCGCCACGGGGGAGATGGGCCTGGCCATCCTGGGCGCCTGCATCATGGCGATCGCATTCTCCGGACACACCGCCGTAATCCACATCCTCATCGTGGAACTGTTCCCAACACGGGTGCGGTACTCGGCGTACGGTCTCGGCTACAACGTGTCATCGGCACTTTTTGGTGGAACGGCACCGCTGCTGATGACCTGGCTCATTGCCTCCACGGGCAACATCTACATGCCGGCTTTTTATGCGGTCATCACGGCACTGGGAACCCTGCTGGCAGTCAGCACGGTCCAGGACAGGGCCCACTTGCCGCTGCGCGACGAATAGGCAGCAAGACGGGCAGCCCAACAGCCGTCCGGCGGGTACCAAATAGACGATTCACTACACATATTGGGAGACAACCATGTCATTTTCCGACTACTCAACGGCTCTTGTCACCGGGGCGTCAACAGGAATGGGCGCCGCCATTGCGGAGCGCCTTACGAAGCGCGGCCTGACGGTCCATGCCGTGGCCCGGAACGAGGAACGGCTCGCGGAACTGGCCGACCGGACGGGCGCCATCCCGCACGTTCTCGACCTGACAGACACTGCCGCGCTCACAGCAATGGTGTCGGAGCTGAAGGTGGATGTCCTGGTGAACTGTGCTGGAGTCTCGCGGCCGGGCAACATCCTGACCTCGTCCGAAAACGACATTGACGAGCTCATCGACGTCAACCTTCGCGGCCTGCTCCAGCTGACCCGCCTGGTCCTGCCGGGCATGGTTGAGCGGGATCTGGGGCACATCGTCAACATCAGCTCCATCGCCGGCCTCTACAACTTCTTCGGTCACACCGCCTACCACGCCACCAAGGCGGCCGTTCACCAGGTGTCGCGGCAGCTGCGCAACGACACCCTGGGCAAGCGGATCCGTGTGACGGAAATTTGCCCGGGACGTGTTGAAACCGAGATCTTCGGACGCAACATGGGCGGCTCGCCGGAGGCCATGCAGGAAGCGTGGGAGACGTACTACGAAGGGTACGAATCGCTCACCACCGACGACATCGTCAACGCCCTGGACTATGCCGTTGAGACACCGCGCCACGTTAACGTGGGCATGCTGGAACTCATGCCCACCTTCCAGGTCCCCGGGGGCCTGACCTTCGACCGCCGCGAAGCTGCCTAGGAAAAAACAAGAACGACGGCGGCACCTGGGTGGGAAGAAAATCCCACCCAGGTGCCGCCGTCGTTGGTTAAAAAGAATCAGTCCTGGTTGCTGAAGGCGGCGTCGAAAGACAAGGCCGAGGGGGCGAAGTCGAACTTCTTCAGTGCCGCAAGTGCCTCGGGCGCCCCCTGCAGGCGGTCCATGCCGGCGTCCTCCCATTCGATGGAAATGGGGCCGTCATAGCCGATGGCGGTCAGCGCGCGGAAGGAGGATTCCCAGGGCACGTCGCCCCGCCCTGCGGAGACAAAGTCCCAGCCGCGGCGCGGATCGCCCCACGGCAGGTGCGAGCCCATGACCGTGTTGCGGCCGGTGGGGCGCAGCTTCGTGTCCTTGCAGTCAACGTGGTAGATCCTGTCCTTGAAGTCCCAGATGAAGGAGACCGGGTCGATGCCCTGCCACATGAAGTGGCTCGGATCCCAGTTCAGCCCGAACGCCGGCCGGTGGCCGATCGCCTCCAGTGAGCGGACGGTAGTCCAGTAGTCGTAGGCGATTTCGGAGGGGTGCACCTCGTGGGCGAAGCGTACGCCGCACTCGTCAAAGACGTCCAGGATGGGGTTCCAGCGGTCGGCAAAGTCCTGGTATCCGGCCTCGATGACCGATTCCGGGACGGGTGGGAACATCGCCACATACTGCCATATGGACGAGCCCGTGAAGCCCACAACTGTCTTCACGCCGAGTGCCTGGGCCAGCCGTGCGGTCAGCTTCATCTCCTCGGCGGCTCGCTGGCGCACTCCCTCGGGATTGCCGTCGCCCCACACCTTGGTGCCGACGATCGCCTGGTGGCGGAAGTCGATGGGGTCATCGCACACCGCCTGGCCCTTGAGATGGTTGGAGATGGCCCAGACCTTCAGGCCGTACTTCTCCAGGGTGGCGAGCTTGCCGGCAACGTAGCCGGGCTCGTCCCAGCGCCACGGGTCCAGGTGGTCGCCCGAGCAGGCAATCTCCAGTCCGTCGTAGCCCCATTCGGAAGCCAGCCGGGCAACTTCCTCGAAGGGGAGGTCGGCCCACTGGCCGGTGAACAGGGTGTAGGGGCGTGCCATGAATTCAGTCCTTAGGAAGTGCGGGTGGTGGATATGGCGGGCTCGGCCAGCGTGACGGTTGCGCCGCCGGCGGCGGAGGAGTCCTCGATCGCGGCCAGGACCTGCTGGACGCCGAGCCCCTCCTCGAACGACGGCGAGGGGTCAGTTCCGTCGGCAATGTTCAGCAGGAAGTCCCTGATCTGGTGCGTGAAGCTGTGCTCCCAGCCCAGGACATGCCCTTGCGGCCACCAGCCGGAAATGTACGGATGCACGGGTTCGGTGACCAGGATGCGCCGGAACCCCTGCACTTCGATGGGCTCCCGGGCATTGAGGTAGAACAGTTCGTTGGGGTTCTCCAGGTTGAATGTCAGGGCCCCGTTCGTGCCGTAAACCTCCACCCGCAGCGCATTCTTCTGGCCCAGGGCCACCCGCGAAACATCCACGCTGGCCACGGCACCGCCGGCCATTTCCAGCGTGGCCCAGGCTGCGTCGTCGACCGTGACCGGCTCGGGGCCGTCCGGACCCGGGCGCTCAGTGGTGAAGGTGTGAAGCTTGCCGGAGGCCGCGATGACGGTGTCGCCCAGGAGGTGCTGGACCTGGTCGACGGCGTGGGAGGCGATGTCTCCCAGCGCACCGGAGCCTGCGGTTTCCTTGCGCAGCCGCCACGTCATGGGGGACTCCGGATCGGCCAGCCAGTCCTGCAGGTACGACGCCCGGACCTGCCGGACCGTGCCCAGCTCGCCGTCGGCGATGAGCTTGCGGGCCAGGGCCAGTGCGGGGATCCGGCGGTAGTTGAAGCCCACCATGGACCGGACGCCAATCTCACGGGCGGCCTGCGCGGCGGCGACCATGGACACGGACTCGGCCATGGAGTTGGCGAGGGGCTTCTCAACCAGCACATGCTTGCCGGCGGCGAGGGCCGCCGTCGCAATTTCAGCATGCAGCCAGCCGGGGGCGCAGATGTCGATGATGTCGATGTCCTCGCGTGCAATGACCTCCCGCCAATCCGTGGCAGATTCGCTCCAGCCGTACTTGGCGGCGGCGGCGGCCACGGCCCCGGCATCCCGGCCCACCAAGACCTTTTGCTCGAAAGCGGGGACGTCGAAGTGGTTTGCCACCGAACGCCACGCGTTGGAGTGGGCCTGGCCCATGAAGGCGTAGCCGATGGCGGCGACACCCAGGGGGCGGGTGCCGGGGCTGTTGGATTGGGGGGAGGTCATGGGAGGTTCCTAGAGGGTTGCTGCGGTCGGTGCCCAGTCAACGGGGACCGGCTCGGAGGTCGGGGCGGTGCTGCTGACGGCGACAAATTCACCGCTGTCCACGGACTCGCTGATCGAGACCATGGCGTCGAGCACGTGGTAGGCAAGCTCGCCCGTGGCACGGTGCGGAACCCCGGCACGGATGGCGCGGGCCATGTCCAGCACGCCCAGGCCGCGGCCGTTGTCAGGACCCTCGGCGGCAATGGTGGTCCAGTCGTCCTCGCCGCGGCGGCACAGCTTGATGTCGCCGTCGAAGTTGTTGGGATCCGGCAGCGAAATGGTGCCCTGGGTTCCGGTGATCTCCACAAACCCCATCCGGGCCTTGGGCGACTCGAAGCTGTAGACGCTGTGCGACGACGCGCCGGAGGCAAACTGGACGATGGCGCTGACATGGGTGGGAACCTCGACGTCGAACACCTCGCCCTCCTTGGGCCCGGAACCGATGGTGCGGGTCGGAAAGGCTGTATTGCCCACGGCGGCCACCTTGTCGATGGAACCGAAAGCCTGGACAAGCGTGGTCAGGTAGTAGGGGGCCATGTCAAAGAGCGGGCCGGCGCCTTCCTGGAACAGGAATGCCGGGTTGGGGTGCCAGGATTCCGGACCGGGGGACTGGAACATGGTCAGGGCCGTCAGCGGCGTGCCGATTTCCCCGGCATCGATCAGTCGGCGGGCCGTCTGCAGGCCCGCCCCGAGAAAGGTGTCGGGGGCGCAGCCAAGGCGGACTCCCGCAGCCTGCGCCTCCTTCAGCAGGCCGAGCCCGCTTTCCCTGTCCAAGGAGAACGGCTTCTCCGTCCACACGTGCTTGCCGGCGCGGACAGCCGCGGTGGCCACCTCCACGTGGGCGGCCGGGATGGTCAGGTTGACGATGATTTCCACATCCGGGTGGTTCAGTGCTGCATCCACTCCGCCGGAAACCTCAATGCCGTATTCGGCTGCACGGGCTGCCGCTGCCTCCTCGAAGAGGTCAGCGATGACCAGCACCTTGACGTCGGGGAAGGAAGTGAGATTGTCCAGGTACTGCTTGGAGATGTTGCCGGCGCCAATGAAGGCGATTCCAACGGGTCCGTTTTTTGCCATGGTGCTTAGGCCTTTCCAGCATTGAGGAAGGCAAGGCTTGCGGCGATGCCTTCAAAGATGTCTCCGGCGTAGTCGTCGAACTCCACGACCCCGACTTCCATGTGCTTTGCCGCGCCAATGACGTCCCAGACGGGAACTTCGCCCTGGCCGGCGGGCAGCTGGGCCTTGGTGTCATTGTTCAAGGGGCCGTCCTTGATATGGATGTATTTGACCCGCTCGCCGAGGCTGGTCAGGATGTCGACGGCGTTTGCCCCGCCGACGGAGACCCAATAGGTGTCGACCTCCAACACCAGCTCAGGGTCCAGCAGGGATTCAAGGTACTCCAGTGCCGTGGTGCCGTTGACCTTCGACTCAAGCTCCCACGCATGGTTGTGGTAGCCGACGTGGACGCCGTACCCGGCACCCTTCTTTGCGGCCGCGTTAAGGCCGTCCGCAATCTTCTGGATGTCTTCTGCGCTCTGCCACCGGTCGGCCGGGACGAAGGGGTCTATGACGGTGGTGATGCCCAGCTTGTTGGCCGCGGCAAAGATTTCGTCCTGGTCGGCACTCAGCAGGGGTGCATGGCCGGAAGGGGCGGTGATGCCGTTTTCGGCAAAGGCCTTGGCCAGTTCATCGGCCGTGGCCACAAAGTTGTAGGGCTCAACCTTGGTGAAGCCCAGCTCCGCCACCCGGGCGATGGTGCCGGGCAGGTCCGCCTCGAGTGGCGTGCGGACGGTGTACAACTGCAGGGAATACGTCATTGGAGCTCCTAGCGGGCATGAAAGTGTGTTCCACATCAACCTATGGGAACTTTTGACGAGCGTCAAGCAAAAGTTGACCCGAAATGGCCGATCCTTTGAATTGTGACAGATGGAAGCCTGTGTGTTATTTATTGGGAATGTCAAAGTCACCAGTTCAGCAACATTCGCGATCCGCGGGCCCAACGGCCGCCGAGCCGTTCAGCCACTCCAGGGCCGGTGACGTTTTCCAAGTCCTGCGTGACGGGCAGGCGCGCACGCGCGCGGAACTGGCGGAGATCACCGGGCTGGCCCGCTCCACCGTAGCTGCCCGGATCGAGGCGCTCAGCGCGGTGGGGCTTATAGGTCCGGCAGGCGAGGCCGTCTCCTCAGGCGGGCGACCGCCGTCGCGCTTTGCCTTTCATCCATCTTCCCGGGTGATATTGGCTGTGGATGTCGGCGCCACACACGTCCTCATCGCCCTGACGGACCTTGGCGGGCGGGTGCTGAGCGAACTGCGTGAGAACATCGACATCGCGGCCGGGCCCACACCCGTGCTTGATGCGGTGCTGGAACTGTGCAGCACCGTGCTGGCACAGGCCGGCCGCCATGAGCGGGAGCTGGTGGGAATTGGGATTGGCCTGCCCGGGCCCGTTGAACATTCCTCGGGACGCCCGGCCAGCCCGCCCATCATGCCCGGCTGGGACGGTTTTGACGTTCCGGGCTATGTGCAACAGCGGTACGCGACTGACGTGCTTGTGGACAATGACGTGAACATCATGGCGCTGGGAGAGCGCGCAAACTTCTGGCCCGAAGCGCAGGACCTTCTGTTCATCAAGGTCGCCACGGGCATTGGGGCCGGCATCATCAGCGGTGGACTGCTGCAGCGGGGGGCCGACGGCACCGCCGGCGACATCGGCCACGTCCGCGTGCCCCGGGGCGGGGACGTGCTGTGCCGCTGCGGAAACTACGGCTGCCTTGAAGCCATGGCTTCCGGCCCCGCCGTGGCAGCAACGCTGTCCGCGGCCGGCGTCCCCGCCCAAACTGGCGAGGAGGTGCTGGAATTGGCCCGCCGCGGAAATCTCGCCGCGATCCAGGCCATGCGCCAGGCCGGGCGCGACATCGGCGACGTGCTGGCTGCGTCCGTCAACCTTCTCAACCCTTCCGTCATTGTCATTGGCGGAGGCCTGTCCTCGGCCGGCGAATACCTCATGGCCGGAGTCCGTGAGATTGTCTACCAGCGCTCGCTGCCACTGGCCACGGCGCGCCTGCGGATTGTCCAGTCCATGGCCGCAGACCACGCCGGCGTGCTGGGCGCCGGCCGCATGGTGGTTGACCACGTCCTGGCGCCTGCGTCCGTGGACCGGCTCGTCGCAGCACAGCCGCAAGGGTGAGCCCCGTGGACTCCGGCCCGGCTGGCAAGGTGACCATCAGCGACCTGGCCCGCAGGCTGGGCATCTCCAAGGCATCGGTTTCCTATGCGCTCAACGGCCAGCCCGGCGTCAGCGAATCCACCCGGGCACGCGTCCTGGCCCTGGCCGGAGAACTGGGCTGGTACCCCAGCTCAAGTGCCCGGGCCCTCTCGCAGTCGCGCACCGAGGCTGTGGGGATTGTGCTGTACCGTGATCCGGAACAGATCGGTGAAGAACCGTTTTACATGAGCGTTCTCGCCGGCATCGAGGCCGTGCTGGGCGCCCACGACATGAACCTGCTGTTGCGGATCATGGACCCGCGTACGGTTGCCGGTCCACAGCGCCGGGACCTGGCCGTGTACGAACGGTGGGCGGGGGAGGGGCGCGTGGACGGGATCATCCTCTTCGACCTGGTGCGCGACGACCCGCGGCCCGCCGTGCTGGACCGATTCCGGATGCCCTACGTGCGACTCGGTGCCGGCATCGACACCCCGCCGGGGCCCCGCAATTCCAACCTGACCGTGTCACAGGCCCTGGGCGCGGCCACGGTGGTGGATGCCTTGCACGAACGGGGGCACCGGCGCATCGCCTTTGTTTCCGGACCGGTGGGGTTGGTCCACGAGGAGGTGAAGACAGCGGAGATCCTGGCCCATGCCGCACGGCTGGGCATGACGGTGGCGCTGAGCTCTTCCGACTATTCCGCGGACGACGGCGGATTGGCCACCATTGCGCTGATGGCCGGCCTGGTCCCGGGGGCGCCTGAGTTCCCTACGGCCATCATCTACGGCAACGACCTCATGGCCATTGGTGGACTGCAGGCGCTTGGCCGCCTGAACCTCAGCGTCCCCGGGCAGGTCTCGGTGGTCAGCTGGGACGATTCCATCCTGTGCCGGCTGAGCTCTCCGGGCATTGCCGCCATCGCCCGGAACGTCCCCGAGCTCGGGCGCAACTCCGCCCAGCTGCTGCTGGAGCTGATCGCCGGACACGCGCCCCGCAACCTGGAAGCCGCTCCCGGCGTCCTGAGCGTCCGTGAGAGCCTGGGGCGCAACACCTTTTAGGGCGGCGCGCCGTTCGAATTAAACTGCTGGCCGACGCGGCGTTCCAGTGCAGGCGCGCGGGCCGGCGGTGCTTTCGGCCAGTCATGGGACTGCCCTGCTGCCGCCGGCCAGGACCGCCAACCATTCATAACAACTTGGTAACTTAGCTCATGTGCTGAACCGGTTCAGTTATTCTGGTTACACCACCTTGACTGACCGAAAATACGCGTCTTTTCGGCATGGTTGAGCGATTTTGGCTGATGAAACGGTGGCTCTGTCGAGTTTCGTGAGGCCGTTCTTCATGTCGAAAGTACGTAAGTTTCAAAAGTAGTTCGTACTTTTGATTGACGACCGGCATAAGTTGTTCTAGGTTTGGAATCACGCCGGGCGCAACGCACTTTCGGCGTTCGCAAACGTCCAATAATTGCGCATAGTTCCCCACAGACAAGGAAGTCATCCAAGTGAAATTACGTACTTTTGCCGCGGCTGCGGCGATCGCAGCCCTTGCCGTCACGGCCACCGGCTGCAGCGGAGGGTCAGGCGGCGGATCCACCGATGCCGGTGGCAAGACCCTGACCTACTGGGCCAGCAACCAGGGCACCAGCCTGGACAATGACAAGGAAGTCCTCACCCCGGAGCTGAAGAAGTTCGAGGAGCAGACCGGAATCAAGGTCAACCTCGAAGTCATCGGCTGGAATGACCTGCAGACCCGAATCCAGACCGCGGTCACGTCCGGACAGGCGCCCGATGTGTTGAACATCGGCAATACGTGGGCCGCTTCGCTGCAGTCCACCGGAGCCTTCATGCCCTTCGACGATGCCGCCTTCACCGCGATCGGTGGCAAGGACAAGTTCGTCAAGACCGCCATGGACACCGGCGGCATCCCCGGCGAGGATCCCACCTCGGTGCCCCTGTACGGCCTCGCGTATGGGCTGTACTACAACAAGGCCATGTTCAAGGATGCCGGCATCACCCCGCCCACCACGTGGGAGGAAATGGTGGCGGCCGCGAAGAAGCTGACCACAGGTGACGTTCACGGCTTCGCCCTGGCGGCCGGCAGCTACACCGAGAATTCGCACTTCGCCTTCATCAACGCCGCCCAGAACGGTGCCGAATTCTTCGACGCCGACGGCAAGCCCACGTTCACCTCGGACGGCATCGTGGACGGCATCTCCCGCTACCTCGACCTGATGCAGACGGACAAGGTGGTGGACCCGGCCGATGCCCAGTACGACAACGCCACCAACGCCATCAATGACTTTGCCAACGGCAAGGCGGCCATGGTCCTGAGCCAGAACAACGCCAACAGCTCCATCGCCTCGCAGGGCATGGCCGAGGATGCCTTCGGCGTCGTGGCCTTCCCCGCACCCGAAGGCGGCAAGGACATTGCCACCATGGTGGCCGGCATCAACATGTCCATCTTCAAGAACACGAAGAACAAGGACTCCGCCCTGGAATTCGTGAAGTTCATGACCAGCGAGGAAACCCAGGCCACCCTGGACAAGCCCTTCGCAGCCCTTCCCGTGCTGGCAGGCGTGACGCCGAGCTTCACCGACAACGCGGAACTGGCCAAGACCTTCTCCGACATCTACGAGAACAAGTCCAAGCCCCTTCCCCTGGTTCCCGCCGAGGACCAGTTTGAGAGCACGGTCGGCAAGGCCATGAACCAGATGTTCGCCACAGTCGCCTCCGGAGGCACCGTCAGCAAGGCCGACATCAAGGCAGCACTGACCACCGCACAGCAGGCAGTTGAAGCAGCAGGCTGATCATCCCTGGCCGGGAGGCGTCCCGCATGGGACGCCTCCCGGCCGCTTCTTCAACCCCTACACATGAAAGGTGAGTGTTTGCAGTGTCTGCTCCCACCGCCCTGAAGAAATCCGGTCCCGCAGCCGGGGCGCCCAAGAGAAGGGCTGGCAAGCCCCGCCGCGCCGGGTGGTGGCTGCCGTACGCCCTGCTGGCCCCCGCCGTCGTCTTTGAACTTGTTATTCACGTCATCCCGATGGTGACGGGCATCTGGATGAGCTTCCTCAAGCTCACCAAGATGTTCATCGCCAACTGGGGCAATGCACCATTCATCGGCCTGAAGAACTACCAGGTCGCCCTCGACTTTGACTCCGCCGTCGGGATGGGACTGCTGAAGTCCTTCGGCATCACGGTAGCCTTCACCATCCTTGTGGTGGGCCTGTCCTGGGGGCTGGGCATGGCTGCCGCCGTCGCCCTGCAAAAGGCATTCAAGGGCCGCGCCATTTTCCGCACCCTGTTCCTGATCCCCTACGCCCTTCCCATGTACGCCGGCGTCATCGCCTGGAAGTTCATGCTTCAGAAGGACAATGGTGCGCTCAACCACTTCCTGTTCGACAACCTGGGGCTCCCGGGCGACAAGCCGTTTTGGCTGATTGGCGACAACGCCTTTCTGTCCGTCGTCATTGTTGCCATCTGGCGCCTGTGGCCCTTCGCCTTCCTCATGCTGATGGCGGGCCTGCAGTCCGTCCCGAACGACGTCTACGAGGCGTCTGCCGTGGACGGTGCCAAGCCGCTGCGCCAGTGGTGGGCCATCACCTTGCCCATGCTGCGCCCCGTCAACATGGTCCTGGTCCTGGTCATGTTCCTGTGGACCTTCAACGACTTCAACACCCCTTTCGTCCTCTTCGGTGGTTCGCAGCCCCCGGCCGGCGACCTGATCTCGTTCCACATCTACAACGCCTCGTTCCTGACCTGGAACTTCGGCTCCGGCGCCGCGATGTCAGTGCTGCTCCTGCTGTTCCTGCTGGTTGTCAGCGGAATCTACCTTCTCGCCATGAACCGGAGGAAAGACAATGCATGACACAACCGGCACCAAGATTTTCCGCATCACCACCATCACGCTGCTGAGCATTTTCACGATCGTGCCCATCTACGTCATGGTCATCTCCGGCCTGAAGCCGCTTCAGGATGTTCAGGGGGCGTTCTCGTGGTGGCCTTCAACCCTGACGATCCAGCCGTACATCGACATGTGGAAGACCGTCCCGCTGGCCGACTACTTTGTGAACTCGGTAATTGTCTCCTCCGTGGCCACGGTGCTTTCGCTGATCATCGCGATCTTCGCCTCTTACGCCATCTCCCGGTACTCGTTCCGCGGGCGCACAATATTCTCCACCACGGTGCTCTCCACCCAGATGCTCCCGGGCGTGCTGTTCCTGCTGCCGCTGTTCCTGATCTTCGTGAACATCAACACGAACTTCGGCCTGCAGCTGGTGGGCACCCGCACGGGACTGATCATCACCTATCTGACGTTCTCGCTGCCGTTCTCCATCTGGATGCTCGCCGGCTATTTCAACGGCATCCCGCGTGAGCTCGACGAGGCCGCCAAGGTCGATGGCTGCGGCCCCATGCGCGCCCTGTTCAAGGTGATCCTGCCAACCGCCCGCCCGGGCCTGGTGGCCGTCGCCATCTACAGCTTCATGACCAGTTGGGGCGAGGTCCTGTTCGCCTCGGTCATGACCACTGACGCCAACCGCACACTGGCCGTGGGCCTGCAGCTGTATTCGACGCAGACCAACGTCTACTGGAACCAGATCATGGCTGCCTCCGTAGTGGTCAGCATCCCCATCGTGATCGGCTTCCTGCTGCTGCAAAAGAACTTCGTGGCAGGCCTGACAGCCGGCGCCGTGAAGTAGCAGGCGCGCCGGCCGGGCTGCGATGCGCGGGCCCGGAAATTGCGCCTGAACGGTACGACGGCGGCACCCGGGTGGGATTTCCTTCTCACCCGGGTGCCGCCGTCGTCCATCAAAAATTGGCAGGGCCGTGGCTGATTGAACGGCCACCAAAGTTCCATTAGCTTGGACAGTGTGCGCCGGCTCTCATTTGCGGGCGGTCCGCGAAAGATTCAGGCAAGTCCTACAACCCAGGAAAAGGTGCCCTTGTGAGCAATGAAATCGTGCCGGAACCGCTGAAGGTGGGTGTTGTCGGCGTCGGCTGGGCCGGGCAGCAACACCTCAAGGCGTTCCGTGCCATTGACGGCGTGGAGATTGTGGCCGTGGCGGGCATGGAGAGCGAACTGCTGGAATCGCTCCGGGTCGAGTACGGCATTCCGCACGGCTTCGCCCGGTGGGAGGACCTGCTGGAACTGGAAGGCCTGGATGCCATCAGCGTCGCCGTGCCCACGTTCCTGCACGCACCCATTGCCGTGGGAGCCCTGGAACGTGGACTGCACGTGCTCAGTGAAAAGCCGCTTGCCCGCAACGGCGAGGAGGGCGCGGCCATGGTCGCTGCCGCCCGCGGGGCCGGGCGCGTGCTGGACGTGGTGTTCAACCACCGGCGGCGCGGGGACATCAGGAAGCTCAAGTCCATCATTGACGACGGCGGCTTGGGCCGCCCCTACTACGCCAAGGCCTCGTGGCTGCGGCGCAGCGGCATCCCCACGCTGGGCAGCTGGTTCACCAGCCCTGAGCTGGCCGGCGGCGGGCCCATGGCCGACATCGGGGTGCACGTGATCGACTACTCCCTGCACCTGCTCGGCGAACCAAAAGTGATTTCGGTGTCGGCGTCCACCTATGCCGAACTGGGGCCGAGGGGCAGGGGCGGCAGTGAGGGATTTACCGCTGCGGCGTCGGGCCTTGCCTTTGAGGTGGAGGACCTGGCCTCCGCATTCATCCGGCTCGAGGGCGGGGTGACGCTGGTGGTGGAGGCCGGTTGGGCCGGCTACCGGGACCCGGCCGACCTCATGGACTTCAGTGTTTTCGGCACGGAAGGCGGGGCCGAGCTGCGGGTCGTCGATTCACCCGACGCCGCGGCATCGAGCCTTCGCATTTTTGCCGACAAGGACGGCGCCAACACCGACTATATGGCGGAGCCGTTGGAGGACGGGGAACACCAAGCCGTGGTGGACGACTTTGTCGCGGCCATCCGCGCGGGTGCGGACGAATGGGGCAGCCATGACGGATCAGTGGCGCTCACCCGGGCCCTGATCATCGACGCCTGCTACCAGTCAGCCCGTGAACAACGAGAAGTGAGGCTCTAGATTGACCCAAAAACTCAACATCCTGGTGTGGAACGAAGGCGTCCACGAACGCAACAACGACCCAGCCACCATGGCGGACATGTACCCGGACGGGATGCACGGAGCCATCGCAGACGCGCTGCAGCGTTATTACCCGGATGCCGCCATCACCACCGCCACACTGGCATCCCCGGGATTTGGCCTGGACGAGGAAACCTTGGCCTCCACCGACGTGCTGCTGTGGTGGGGGCACATGGCCCACGACGACGTGCCCGATGAGGTGGTGGAACGGGTCCAGCGCCATGTGTTGGGCGGGATGGGGCTGGTGGCCCTCCACTCGGCACACTTCGCCAAGATCTTCACGAAACTGCTGGGCACAACCTGTTCCCTGAAATGGCGGAACGAGGGCGAGCGCGAACTGGTGTGGACGGTCAAGCCGTCGCACCCCATCGCCGCCGGGGTGGAGAGCCCCATCGTCATCCCGGAGCAGGAGATGTACGGCGAGCTGTTCGACATCCCGGATCCGGACGACCTGATCTTCATCAGTTCCTTCACCGGCGGCGAGGTGTTCCGCTCCGGCGTCACGTTCTCCCGCGGCAAGGGGCGGATCTTCTACTTCAGCCCCGGCGACCAGGAGTACCCTGTTTACCACCATCCTCAGGTGCAGAGGGTCCTCGCCAACGGCGTCGGCTGGGTGGCCCAGCCGCAACAGCACCGCCAGCAGCCGGCAGTGACCAATCCGGCCAGGGAATCCTTCCTCGCCTGACTCACCGGTGACGTGGCAAGCTGGCGATCGTAGGGCAAATTTCCCCGACACTCGCCGCCTTGCCACGTCCTCGCGAAAATGGAGGGCAAAAGGATGCATCCGAAACAACGTGCTGAACTACAGCTGCTCGATGTGGCGACCGGTGCGCCCACAGTTCGATACACATCGAGAACACTGCACTTCGAGGCGCCGAACTGGAGCCCCGACGGCGGGAACCTGATCATCAACGGCGGCGGCAAGCTATTCCGGCTGCCCGTCCACGCGGATGGGCACCGTGGTGCGGATTCGGCGGACAACGGCGCAGGACTGGAAGAGATAGATCTGGGAGGCATTGCCGGGATCAACAACGACCACGTCATCAGCCCGGACGGCGGCACGGCCTACGTCTCCAGCGACGACGGCCACATCTACGCCGTGGATCTTGCTGGAGTGGACGCGGCAACCCAACGGGCAACGGCCGGCCAGGCACCCCGCCGGGTCACGAACGACAACGGCCCGAACTTCAGGCACTACCTGCACGGGGTCTCCCCGGACGGCACCACGCTGGCCTACATCGGCCTCGAGGTGAACGGTGGACAAGTGTGCACCAACGTCTACACCATCCCGGCCGTCGGCGGCCCGGACCGGCAGCTGACAAATGACAGGTTTCCCGACGACGGCGCCGAGTTCTCACCGGACGGGCAGTGGATTTACTTCAACTCGGAACGCGGTTCATCGAAACCCGGGCACGCCCAGTTGTTCCGCATGCCCGCCGGGGGCGGCGAACCCGAGCAGCTGACCTTTGACGAACGCGTCAACTGGTTCCCGCACCCCTCGCCCGACGGCACCCGAATCGCCTATGTCAGCTTCCCACCGGGGACGCTGGGGCACCCGGCCGACGTGCCAGTCGTCGTTCGCCTTTTGGAGGCAGACGGCAGCATCCGCGACCTCGCCCGCGTCTTTGGCGGGCAGGGCACCATGAATGTTCCGAGCTGGTCGCCAGACGGCCGCAGGATTGCGATGGTCGCCTACCCGATGGAGAAGGCTACGGAATGATCCCCAGCGTGAGGTTAGTGGTGGCCGTCTTGCCACCGCGCACGTAGGTCACTTTAAGGGTGTCCCCGGCCTTTTTGGCCAGCGTGACTTCCGTCAGGACGGCGATGCTGGTGGCCGGCCGGCCATCCAGGAGGGTGACGATGTCGCTGCGCCGCAGCCCGGCCTTGTCGGCGGGGCCACCTGGCGCCACCGACTGCAGATATAGGCCGTCCTCCACGCCAAAGTGCGCTGCCGCCTCGGGCGGCAGCGGGACGGCGCTCACGCCGAAGTAGGGATAGGCCACCTTGCCTGTCTCAATGAGCTGGTCCGTGATCCGGGCCGCCAGGTCCACGGGGATGGCGAAGCCGATCCCCACACTGCCGGTGGAGACGTCGGCCTCGTTGGGAATGGTGGCAATGGCGCTGTTGATGCCAATCAGTTTCCCGCCGCAGTCAACCAGCGCGCCGCCGGAGTTTCCGGGATTGATGGAGGCGTCGGTCTGGATGGCACCAACAAGGACAGCAGTGGAGTCGTCGTCGCTGGGCACGGGCACGTTGCGGCCCAGTGCGCTGACGATGCCGGAGGTCACCGTGCTGGAGAGTCCCAGGGGAGCGCCGAGCGCCACAACAGGCTGGCCCACCAGAACCGCCGCAGACTTGCCCAGCTCAACAGTGGGCAGGCCCTTGCTGGACTTGACCTTCAGGACAGCAAGGTCCGACTTGGGGTCACGGCCCACCAGCTCCGCCTGCGCGGAGTTGCCGTCGCTGAACAGCACCTCGATCTTGCCGCCGGAGGCCGCCGGGGAGATGACATGGTTGTTGGTCATGATGTAGCCCTCGCGGCGCACAATCACACCACTTCCGACGCCGGACGCGTCACCGTTGCTGACGGAGACAGTGACGACGCCGGGCAGCACGCCCTGGGCCACATCGGTGGCGTCGCAGCTGCCGGACAATGCGGCGGACGTGGCCGCGGGGCGCGTCAGCAGGCTGCCGATCCAGCCGCCCAACAGCCCGGCGACGAGGGCCAGGGCCACGGCGGCGGCAATCCAGGTGGACAACGGGAGCCGCCTGAACCAGGCGGTATCTTGCTGAGCAGTCATGTGGGACCCCAATCAAGGACGGCCGCGAACGCGGCGTCAAGGCCCATGCTACGGCATGCTTTGTGGCGGCCGGCCGTGCCGGGGGAAAATCTCTAGATGGCGCAGCCGTCCGGGCCGCACACCTCGGCGTCGGAGGAGCCGTCCGTGGATCCGGCGGCAACCATCGTCAGCGGGTTGGCTTCCTGCCAGGCCTGTTCGAGGGCCTGGCTGAACACCTCGGCCGGTTGTGCGCCTGAGATGCCGTACTTGCGGTCCAGGACAAAGAACGGCACTCCGGTGACGCCGATGGCGCGGGCCTCGGCAAAGTCGTGGCGGACGTCGTCGGCGTACTTGTCGGTGTCCAGCGCCTCGTTGATCTCGGCAGCAGACAATCCTGCCCCGGTGCCGAGCTCCACGAGTGCCTCGCGCGAGCCGATGTCCATGCCGTGCTCAAAGTGGCCCGACAGCAGCGCTTCCTTCACGGCGTCACCCTTGCCATGAGCCGCGGCCAGGTGCAGCAGCTGGTGTGCGTTGAAGCTGTTGGCGACCACCACGTCGTCGAACTTGTAGTTCAGGCCCTCACCCGCAGCCTGCGCGGTCACATGCTCAAACATGCCGGCAACCTGGGCCGGGTCCATGCCCTTGCGCTCGGAAAGGTAGCTCAGCTCGGTGCCGTCGTAGTGCTCGGGGATGGTGGGGTCCAGCTGGTAGCTGCGCCACTGCACCTCCACGGAATCCTTGTGGGCGAAGCTGTCCAGGGCAGTTTCAAAACGGCGCTTGCCAATGTAGCACCAGGGGCAGGCCACATCGGACCAAATTTCAATCTTCATACTTTCGCCAACGGGGTGGGCGCGCCGGTTATTCCACGGTGCTGGCCTCGGGCGCATCCCTCGCCGATGGGCCAAAACAGCACTAACGTGGGACTGGACAGTGAAAATGCGGCCGGACAGCAGCTGAGGAGATGCGGCATGGACAACAACCAGGTGCACCACAAAATCGAGGAACTGGTCAAGGCTGAGCAGGAATTGCGCGATTCCGCCCCGGACCAGGCGAAGCTGCCCGAGCGCGCCGCACAGCTGAAAGCCATTGAGGTCCAGCTGGACCAGTGCTGGGACCTGCTGCGCCAGCGGCAGGCGAAGCTCCATGCTGGACTAAGCCCCGACGAGGCGCAGGTGCGCCCGGTCGACGAGGTCGAGGGCTACCGGCAGTAGCCGGCACAGCAGCCGGCCCCTGCCAGGGGTGGCCGGCTCGCACAAAGTTCGACGGCGGTTGACGGGTTCCGTGTGAAACCCGCCAACCGCCGTCGTACTGTGGGTGAAACTAAGGCTGCCTCACCGGAACCCGGATCTCGGGCCTGCAGTGGCGTCGCATCCGGTGCGGCAACCAAACTTAAGCCGCCGCGAGCTGCCGTTCGGTCTGCTCGGCGTGCAGGTAGTTCGCGTAGGCCGAGGTGGTCAGGAAGGCGGGGAAGGTCTCGCCCATGGCCACGTCGGTGAAGATCTCCAGGGCGTCGTCGAATCGGTCGCCCTCGAAGCGGGGGAGCTTGATGAATTCCTCCTCGAGCATTTCGCGGACCCAGTCGTAGGTGATGAGTTCGCCGGTGTCCGTGATGGCCTGGCTGTGGATCCACTGCCAGATTTGCGAGCGGGAGATTTCCGCGGTGGCGGCGTCCTCCATGAGGTTGTTCAGGGCGACGGCGCCGTGGCCGCGCAGCCAGGATTCGATGTACTGGATGCCCACCCAGATGTTGTCGCGGATGCCTTGTTCGGTTATTTTCCCTTCCGTGCCGGCGATGTTCAACAGGGCACGGTCATCGAGCTCGACCTCTTCGCGGGTGCGGCTGATCTGGTTGGGGTTCCAGCCCAGGACCTCGTCGAAGACCTCCATGGCAACGGGGACCAAGTCCGGGTGTGCCACCCAGGAACCGTCGAAGCCGTCGTTGGCCTCGCGGGTCTTGTCGGCACGGACCTTGGCCATCGCGTTGGCGTTGGCTTCGGGGTCGCGGCGGTTGGGCACGAAGGCGGCCATGCCGCCGATCGCCATGGCGCCGCGGGTGTGGCAGGCCCGGACCAGCTGTTCGGTGTAGGCGCGCATGAACGGTGCCGTCATGGTGATCTGGTTGCGGTCCGGGAGCACGAAGCGGGGGCCGCGGGTGCGGAAGTTCTTGATGACTGAGAACAGGTAGTCCCAGCGCCCGGCGTTCAGGCCGGCGGCGTGGTCGCGCAGTTCGTAGAGGATTTCCTCCATTTCGAAGGCGGCCGTGATGGTCTCGATGAGGACAGTTGCGCGGATGGTGCCCTGCGGAATGCCGAGCAGGTCCTGTGCCTGGATGAAGATGTCGTTCCAGAGGCGAGCCTCGAGATGGTTTTCGATCTTCGGCAGGTAGAAGTACGGGCCCTTGCCCTGGGCGATGAGGCGGCGGGCGTTGTGGAAGAAGTACAGGCCGAAGTCAACAACTCCGCCGGCCATGGGCTTGCCGTTGATCAGCAGGTGCTTCTCCGGCAGGTGCCAACCGCGGGGACGGACCACGATGGTGGGCAGTTCCTCCGCCGGGGCCAGCTTGTACTCCTTGCCCTCGGGGCTGGTGAAGTCGATGCGGCGTTCGAGTGCGTCGATCAAGTTGAGCTGTCCGCGGATGACATTGCCCCAGGTGGGTGTGGAGGAGTCTTCCATGTCGGCGAGCCAGACCTTGGCGCCGGAGTTCAGGGCGTTGATGGTCATCTTGCGGTCAACGGGGCCGGTGATTTCCACGCGGCGGTCCTCCAGCCCGGGGGCCGGGGGAGCGACACGCCAGCGGTGGTCCTCCCGGATGGCCTGGGTTTCGCGCAGGTAGCGGGGGTCGGTGCCGCCGAGGATCTGGGAGCGGCGGGTGCTGCGGGCTTCGAGCAGTTCCTGCCGGCGCGCGGTGGTGGTGCGGTTGAGGGCGGCGATGAAGTCCAGGGCCTCGGGGGTGAGGATTTCTTCCTGGCGGTGGATGGGCGGTGCCGTCATGGTGATGCCGTTGAACGTGATTCCGTTCAGGCTGTTGGTCGAGTTCATGGGAGTTCTCCAAGTCTGGATTCATCTATGACGCAGTTGTTGTACCAATTTCAACCAATTTGGCCTGTTTCGGTGCAACAACTGCGTCATGGATGTGAAGGGGAAGGAAGGAGGGTTAGTGGAACTGCTGGGCTTCGGTGGAGCCGGCCAGTGCGAGGGTGCCGCTGTTTGGGTTCAGGGCGGTCGCCACCAGGTCGAAGTAGCCTGTGCCTACTTCGCGCTGGTGCTTGGTTGCGGTGTAGCCGCGGTCTTCAGCGTCAAATTCACGCTCTTGCAGTTCGACGTAGGAACTCATGCCGTTGCGGGCGTAACCATGGGCAAGATCAAACATCGAGTAGTTCAGGGAGTGGAAGCCGGCCAGCGTGATGAACTGGAAGGTGTATCCCATGGCGCCGAGCTCTCGTTGGAACTTGGCGATCGTTGCGTCGTCCAGGTGCTTTTTCCAGTTGAACGACGGTGAGCAGTTGTAGGCGAGCATCTGGTCGGGGAACTCGGACTTCACGCCCTCGGCAAACTTCTTGGCGTGCTCGAGGTCGGGGGTTCCGGTCTCCATCCAGATGAGGTCGGAGTGGGGGGCGTAGGCGCGGGCCCTGGCGATGGACGGCTCGATCCCGTTCTTCACGTGGTAGAAACCTTCGGCGGTGCGCTCGCCGGTGAGGAACGGCTGGTCGCGCTCGTCAACATCGGAGGTGATCAGCGTTGCAGCCTCGGCATCGGTGCGGGCGATGATCACCGAGGGGACGCCGGCGACGTCGGCCGCGAGCCTTGCGGCGTTCAGCGTGCGGACATGCTGGGCCGTGGGGATGAGGACCTTGCCGCCCAGGTGCCCGCACTTCTTTTCGCTGGCGAGCTGGTCTTCCCAGTGCACGCCGGCGGCGCCGGAGGTGATCATGGACTTCATGAGCTCGTAGGCGTTGAGCGGGCCGCCAAAGCCGGCCTCGGCGTCGGCCACGATCGGGACGAGCCAGTCCTCGACGGTTTGCAGGCCCTCGGAGAATTCAATCTGGTCTGCCCGCAGGAGGGCGTTGTTGATGCGGCGGACAACCTTGGGCACCGAATCCACGGGGTAGAGGGACTGGTCAGGGTAGGTGTTGCCGTTGGAATTGGCATCGGCGGCGACCTGCCAGCCGGAGAGGTAGATGGCCTTCAGCCCGGCCTTGACCTGCTGGACGGCCTGGTTGCCGGTGAGTGCACCCAGGGCGTTGGTGTAGCCGCCGGGAGCCGCATTGCGCAGCTGGTTCCAGAGTTTCTCGGAACCGCGGCGGGCCAGGGTGTGTTCCTCGTTGACGCGGCCGCGGAGCCGGATGACATCATCTGCGCTGAAGGAGCGATCCACGCCGTTCCAGCGGGAGTCTGCGGCCCACTCGAGTTCGAGGGCGGCCACAGCTTCGGTGCGAATCTGTTCCGGCGTCTTTGCGGGTTCGAATGCTGCAGTCATGATGGAGCTCCTTGTGTTTGTCCCCACCGCCATTGGTGGGGGTATCCGGACTGATCGGGGACCGAGTCTGTCCGGAAGGGGTTCTTCTTTGTGATTTCTACTATTCAGGGCTTTTCAAGGGGTTTCTAGGGGGCAATGGTGGAAAGAATTGTATTTCTTCGCGTATCCTCAAGAAATGACTAATGTGGGCTGGAACACAGGCGATGTGCAGGGCAAGCGCGGCAAGGAAGCTGCCGGTTCCGGGGAGCTGGACATCATTTCACTTGGGAGGAGGGTGCGGCACCTGCGCAAAAATCTGGGCATGACCCTGGATGATTTGAGCGCCAAGGTGGGTGCTGCGCCGTCGCAACTTTCCTTGATTGAAAATGGGAAACGGGAGCCCAAGCTGGGGCTGCTCCAGGCACTGTCCGGTGCACTCGGCGTCGGGCTTGACCAGATGCTGGGAAACGAGCCTCCCAGCAGGCGCGCGGCGCTGGAGATTGAGCTGGAAAGGGCGCAGCGCGGGCCGCTCTACCAGTCTCTGGGACTGCCCACAGTCCGCGTGAACTCGCGGCTTTCCACGGAAGTGCTTGAGTCATTGGTGGGGCTGCAGCACGAGCTGGAGCGGCGGCTGGATGAGCAGTCGGCCACGCCGGAGGAGGCGCGGCGGGCCAACAATGAAATCCGCATGGAAATGCGCGGGCGCAACAACTACTACCCGGAGATTGAACGCCAGGCGCAGGAGCTGCTGAAGGCGGTGGGGCATGACCACGGGCCGCTGTCCCACCACGTAGCCGCCGACGTTGCCGAGCACCTTGGTTTTGACCTGCATTACGTGGGGGATTTGCCGCATTCGACCCGGTCTGTGACGGATTTGAAGAACCGCCGAATTTACCTCACGCACGGGCAGCGCTCCGACCATGATCCGCGGTCGGTGCTCCTGCAGGCGCTCGGGCACTACGTCCTGGGGCACCAGACGCCGCGCAACTACGCCGACTTCCTGCGCCAGCGCGTGTACACCAACTACTTTGCTGCGTCGCTGCTCATGCCCGAACGGGCCACGGTGGACTTCCTCAAGGAGGCCAAGGCGGCAAAGGAGCTGGCCATTGAGGACATCCGCGACGCCTTCGCCGTCTCCTATGAAACGGCCGCCCACCGCTTCACGAACCTGGCCACGGAGCACCTGGGCATCACCACGCACTTTCAGAAGGTGCACGAATCCGGGATCATCCACAAGGCCTACGAGAACGACGGAGTGAACTTCCCCGCCGACCATACCGGTGCCATCGAGGGCCAGGCCGTGTGCCGGTTCTGGACCTCACGCGCCGTCTTTGAGGTGCCGGACAAGTTCCGCGCCTTCAACCAATACACCGACACGGCCGTGGGAACATACTGGTGCACGGCCAGAACGGAGCGCCACTCATCGGGCGAATACTCGTTGAGCATCGGGGTGCCGTACGCGCACGTGAAGTGGTTCCGCGGCCGGGAAACCACCGAGCGCTCGCAGTCGCGGTGCCCGGACCCGGACTGCTGCCGCCGGCCGCCGTCGGAGCTTTCGGCCCAGTGGGCAGGCAATGCGTGGCCGTCCACGCGCGCCAACTCCCACCTGCTGGCCGCCATGCCGCAGGGCGCCTTCCCCGGGGTTGATGAGACGGAGGTGTACAAGTTCCTGGCGGCCCATGAAGGGCGTTAGTTCTGGCGGCGTTCCACGGCAGCTAAATCACGGCAAGGGATAGGGAAAAAGTCAGCATGGGCCGGCCGCCCAACGGATGTTTTTGCCCTACTCCTTCCTGCTTCAGTCCAGCTGATTCGTAGAGGCCGATCGCCTTGGAGTTGCCGTCGCGAACCTGAAGTTCGAAGCGGTGGAAGCCGGCCCTTCCGGCGTGGCTGATGGCATCGGTCAAGAGAGCACGGCCCCCGCCACGGATGGACGTGTGCGGAGAGATGGCAAGCATCTCCAAACGGGCCACGCCCCAATCCGGGTTGGTGGTCAGGGCAAACCCATCCACTCCACGGCCCAGCACAGCGAATCGGACGATCTGTTCGTTGAATTTCTCGCGGGCACGCGCTCCGACGGACTCGGAATCCACCTCGCCGTCCCTCGCGGCCAAAGCGTCAAGCCAGAGCTTGACGCTGGATACTTCGTCTTTGCCGGACACCCCAGCCCTTATTTCCATCCCTCAACACTACTCGCGTGCAACCGGGTGGAGATCAGCGTGCTGCGGCAATCGATGCACGGGCAGGGCCGTTGAGTTAGCAGGAAACGTTCCCCGGTTCTTCGCCGGACGTTCACCCGAACATGTGTCGTGCGTCCCAATCGGCCGCATAGCGTGAAGGCGTCAGCACCAATGGCCCCGAACGCTAAGGAACCTCCATGACCACGCACCACATTCCCGTCGTCCTGACCGCTGCGGGCGCTGCCGGCAACAACGAGGACGTTGTCGGCGACAACGTCTCCGTCGTCAATGAAATGTACCGTTCCCTGCTGAACGCCGATGAAATCGCGCCCAACGCCCTGCGCAGCTACTTCGTGGACTTTTACCTGACCCAGGCGCTCGACGGCGGTTTCGCCCAGTATGTTTTCATGACCCCCGACCGCGAGGAACTGGACACGTACATCCGCGAGGGGCTCGAGGCCATGGGCGCCACAGCCCACCTTGAATTGTTCAACCGGACCGCCGCACTGTACGAGCTGCTCACCGAAACGGAACTGCAGGACTACCTCGACGAGGGTACGGACATGGAAGGAAACCGTGCCGACGGCGCCGTCGCCATGGATGCCCTCGACGCCGAGTTCGAGGACCTGTTCGAGGCCGAGGACGTCACCGGCCTCAACGCCGCCTGGCTGCGCAGCCAGCTCGGGATGCTCGTGTTGGAAGAAGCTGAACTTGCCGCGCACATCGCTGACCGTGTGGCACTGATCGAGGACCTCGAGGAGCGCCGGGCCGAGGCGGAGTTGGAGGACGCCCCGGAGTTCGAGCTGATCATCCGCGAGCTCTGCGATGTCTCCGGCCACGAGCTCGTGAAGATCACCATGGGCGACCCCAACCACGAGCACAACGGCGAGACTGTCCTGGCCTGGCACTTCACCACCGACCAGGGCGCATTCATCATGATCGACGGTGACGAGGAGGCGGTCATGATCGACCCCCTGACACATGACGTGCTTGCCAGCGTGGAGTTTGAGCTTGAAGAGGACTTCGCCGAGGCCTAAAGCCGGCTGGAGCCAGACGCAGCCTGCCGCACGGTTGCGGCGAACCGGAAGGACGGTTCGCCGCAACCGTGCCGTAAGGTCAACGCATGGAAGCACTCAAATGGACAAAGACCGCACCTGCCAAGACCGCGTGGCAGCAGATGCCCCTTGGTCCCGGCATCTACAAGTACTACCTGACCGGAGGCCTGCCCAAAAACGTTGAATGGCCTGCCGAGTTGCAGCCCCTGAAACGCGGAGGCCTGATCTACGTGGGGCGGGCGACGAACCTGCGCAGCCGGGCACGGCACCATGACACACAGACGTCAAAGTCCACTTTTCGCCGTTCGCTGGCGGCCGTCCTGGGGCTCCAGGCCCAGTGGCACGGCAGGTCCGCGCATCCGCGGCTGACCGACACCGACGAGGAGCTTCTGAGCGTCTGGATGGCCAGCAACCTTGGCACGTCGTTTTGCGTGTTTCAGGATACGGACAGCATGGCCGGCATTGAAGACGCCATGCGCGCCGAACTCCGCCCACCCTTCAACCGCGACGGGCTGACACCCGAGCAGTTGCACGTCTCAACCGTCACCACGGTGGCAAACCGAAACGCCCTTCGCGACAAGGGCTGAGGCCCCAGCCGGGCGCGCGGACCCGTGGCGTCCGGGCCGCGATCCCTTGACCGCTGCCGAAAACCGCAGCATGCTGGCATTGGTTACTGCCAGGTAATCGCGAGGCTCAACGATTGAGGACCGCCATGCCCCAAGACAGCATGCCTGCAACGACGCGCCCGGGCCGGAGGTTCACCGGCAAGAACGCCATTGTCACCGGTGCCAGCCGGGGGATCGGGCTGGCGGTCGCGCAACGCCTGGCGGCCGAGGGGGCCCGCGTCCTCATCACCGCACGCCGCCAGGAACCCCTCGATGCGGCCCTGTCCACCCTCGGCGGCAGTGCACTTGCCGTTGCCGGGCACGCGGACGACCCCGCCCACCGCGCGGAGGTGCTGGCCGCCGTCGAACATCATTTTGGCGGGCTGGACATCCTGGTCAACAACGCCGGCATCAACCCGGTCTACGGGCCGCTGGAAACAGCAGACCTGGACGCGGCGCGCAAGATCTTTGAGGTCAACGTGATCGGCACGCTCGCCTGGACCCAGGCCGTGCTGGCGCATCCCGGGCTGCGGTTCCGGGCGCGGCACGGGAATGTGGTGAACGTGGGCTCCATCAGCGGCGACGTCCCCGCACCCGGCCTGGGACTTTACGGGGTCAGCAAGGCCGCCGTCGCGCACCTGACGCGCACGCTGTCCATGGAGCTGGCGCCGGAAGTCCGGGTGAACGCCGTGGCGCCGGCGGTGGTCAAGACCCGTTTTGCCGCTGCCCTCTATGAGGGGCGTGAGGCGGAGGTGGCCGCGGCCTATCCGCTGGGGCGGCTGGGGGAGCCCGACGACGTTGCCTCCGCGGTTGCCTTCCTCGCCTCCGCCGACGCCTCCTGGGTGACGGGGCAGGTGCTCACGCTCGACGGCGGCCTGCGCAACGCGGGAGGCCTGGGATGAACAGCGTTCCTCCGGCCGGCCTCCACCCGTCGTCCGTTGAAGAACTGCGGGTGCGCACGCGGGCCTTCATCCGCGAGATAGTGGTCCCGGCCGAACCGCGGCCTGGCCAGGCACTGAACCTGGCCGTCCGGCGCGAGCTGCAGGCTGCCGCGCGAGACGCCGGCGTGTTCGCCCCGCACGTGCCCGAGGAATTTGGCGGGCAGGGGCTGGCCTTGGAGCACTGGTCGACTGTGTTCCAGGAGGCCGGCTATTCGCCGATCGGCCCGGCAGTGCTGAACTGCATGGCACCGGACGAGGGCAACATGCACATGCTGAACCTGATCGGCACCGACGCGCAGAAGCGGGACTTTCTGGGGCCCCTTGCCGCCGGCGAGATCAGCTCGTGCTTTGCCATGAGCGAGCCGCACCCCGGCGCCGGATCCGACCCCGACGCGCTGGCCACCACCGCCGTCCGTGACGGCAGCGGCTGGCTGATCACCGGGCACAAACGCTTCACCAGCGGCGCCACCTTCGCCTCCTTTGCCATCGTCATGGCGCGCACAGGGGCGGACGGGGCCGGCACGGAAGGCGCGCCGGACCCGGCGGCTGCGGGCACGGCAGCGTCAGCCCCCGCCGGAGCCACCATGTTCCTGGTGCCCATGGCCACACCCGGGGTGCGGATCGGGAACCCCATCCACACGGTGGACAGCTATCTACCCGGCGGGCACCCCAACGTGCATTTCGACGGCGTCCGCGTCCCCGGCTCCGCTGTCCTGGGCGAGGCCGGCCTCGGCTTCAAGTACGCCCAGGTGCGGCTGGGCCCGGCCCGGCTGACCCACTGCATGCGCTGGCTGGGACTGGCCCGCCGCGCCATGGACATCATGCTGGACCGCGCCAACACCCGGGAAATTTTCGGTGCACACCTCTCACAGCTGGGCATAGCCCAGGACTTGATCGCCCAGTCCGTCATCGACATCGAAACCTCAGACGCCATCATCGCCAAGTGTGCGGCACTGCTCGCCGTCGATGCAAAGGCCGGGTCCGCACTGTCGTCCGTGGCCAAGGTGCACGTCTCCGAAGCCGTGTACCGCGTCATCGACAGGGCCGTGCAGCTCTGCGGCGGCGACGGCGTCTCCGACGGCCTTCCCCTGGCCCAATATCTGAACGAGGTCCGCCCGTTCCGCATCTACGACGGCTCCACCGAGACCCACAAATGGGCCATCGCCCGCCGTGCGGCATCGGAACGCCGCCGCGCAGTTGCAGCAGGGGAACCATTCCAGGGCACAGCCAGAATTTACGAAGGGGAACGCTGATGGGCGCCGGCCAGGACATCGTGCAGACCACCGGGGAAGCGGCCCGGCAGGACGCACCGCCGCTGTTGGTGCTCGAGCGCGTGGCGGAATTCCTGGACGCGGCCGGCATCGGCTCCGGCCCTGTGCACGCCCGGCGCATCGGCGGGGGACAGTCCAACGTGACGTTCCGGATCAAACGGAAGGGGTCCGACGTCGTGCTTCGCAGGGGTCCGCGGCCGCCTCTGCCGCCGTCCACGCACGACATGGTCCGGGAGGCGCACATCCAGTCGCTGCTGGCGCCGCTGGGCATTCCGGTGCCGAAAATTCTGGCCGTGTGCGCTGACGAGCACGTGCTGGGCGTGCCGTTCTATGTGATGAGCCACGTGGAGGGAGACGTCATCACGGATGAAATTCCGGCGCACCTGGACGCGCCCGCCCAGCGCCGCGCCACGAGCGAAGCCGCCGTCGACATGTTGGTGCGGCTGCACTCGGTGGATGCCGGCAGCGGCGGCATTGCCGGAATCGGGCGCCCGGACGGGTACCTGAAACGGCAGGTCTCGCGGTTTGCGGCGCTGTGGGACATGGGCGCCACCCGGGATTTGCCGCAGGTGGCGGAGCTGACAGGGTGGCTGGAGTTGAACCGGCCGGACACGCAGCGCAACGCCGTCATCCACGGCGACTACCGGCTCGGGAACCTGATGTTCGCGCGGCAGGGCCCCGCGCATGTGAAGAGCGTGCTCGACTGGGAGATGGCCACATTGGGAGACCCGCTGGCAGATTTTGGCTACCTGACGGCCACGTACGCCCAGGCCGGCGCGCCCTCCACCCTGCTGGAACTCACGCCCGTGACGGCGCAGCCCGGCTACCTGGACCGCGGCGAACTGGCGCAGCGCTACAACGCGCACTTTGGCCTGGACCTGTCCGCGCTGCCCTGGTACCAGGCGCTCGCGCTGTGGAAGGCCGCCGTTTTCAGCGAGGCCATCTACACCCGCTGGCAGAACGGGGAACGTGCCGACGGCGGGGACTTCGGGGCCGCGCTGGAAACAGGAGTGCCGCGGCTGCTGGAAATCGCCGCCGCCCACGCCGCCCGGCTGCCGTAACTCCTGTGTCCCGTTGCGGTGTCCCGGACAATGATGCACGACGCCGGCCTGCCGCCCCGGGTGTCCCGCCGCACCCCTTGATTGGGGTGCCCGGGTGGCACATGATGAAGGTGCAGCGCCCCCTTGGCGCGGGCGGAGGGTTGGCAGGTACGGAGGGCAGCAGATGCAGTTCCACCAGCACGGATATGTCTCAGGCGACCCGCGGATCAAGGCGGCTGCAGGGACCGGGATCGACCGCCCGGCGGAGCTGCCGGACACCATGGACGTGCTCGTCGTGGGCACCGGCCCCGCGGGAATGATCGCGGCCGCCCAGCTGGCTGCGTTCCCGGGCATCAACACCCGCATCATCGAGCGGCGCGGCGGGCGGCTGGAGATTGGCCAGGCCGACGGCATCCAGGCCCGCAGCGTGGAGACGTTCCAGGCCTTTGGCTTCGCCGAGCGCATCATCACGGAGGCCTACCGGATCACGGCCACTGTCTTTTGGAAGCCGGACCCGGCAGACCGGACGAAGATCGCCCGTGCGGCCCGCGCCCCGGACGACACCACAGGGATCAGCGAATTCCCGCACCTGATCGTCAACCAGGCCCGCGTGCTTGACTACTTTGCCGAGGTTATGGCCTATTCGCCCGCGCGCATCAAGCCGGATTATGGCTGGGAGTTCCGCAGCCTGTCCATCGCCGAATCAGGGGAGTATCCGGTGGCCGTGACGCTGGCGCGCACCCAAGGTGAGGGGGCCGGCGTCGAACGTGTGGTGCAGGCAAAGTATGTGGTGGGTGCGGACGGAGCGCACAGCCGGGTGCGGGAATGCATCGGCGCCAAGCACACCAGCGTCCACGCCAACCACGCGTGGGGTGTCATGGATGTCCTGGCCGTCACCGATTTTCCCGACATCCGGTCCAAGTGCGCCATCCAGTCGGAGGACGGCGGGAACATTCTGCTGATTCCGCGCGAGGGCGGCTCGCTGTTCCGCATGTATGTGGACCTCGGCGAGGTGCCCCAAGGGGGCTCGGAGGCGGTCCGGGGCACCACCATCGAGGAGATCATCGCCAAGGCGAACAAGATCCTGCACCCGTACACGCTCGATGTGCGCAGCGTCGCCTGGACCAGCGTTTACGAGGTGGGGCACCGCCTGACGGACAGGTTCGACGACGTCCCCCTCGCCGAGTGCGGCGGGCGGCTGCCGCGGGTGTTCATCACGGGCGACGCCTGCCACACGCACAGCGCCAAGGCCGGGCAGGGCATGAATGTGTCCATGCAGGACGGGTTCAACGTGGCGTGGAAAATTGCGCATGTGCTGGAGGGGCGCAGTCCCGCGAGCCTGCTGGCCACGTACTCGGCCGAGCGGCAGGTCATTGCGAAGAACCTCATTGACTTTGACCTGGAGTGGTCCACGCTCATGGCCATGCGGCCTGAGGACATGGAGGACCCCACCGAGCTGGAAAACTTCTATGTGCGGACGTTTGAGTTTCCGGCCGGCTTCATGACGGAATACCAGCCGTCCATGATCACTGGCACTGCCGTGCACCAGGAGTTGGCCACGGGCTTTCCGGTTGGCAAGCGGTTCAAGTCGGCGCCGGTGGTGCGCGTGGCCGACGCCAATCCTGTCCAGTTGGGCCACCACCACCGGGCCGACGGGCGCTGGCGCATCTACGCCTTCGCGGATGCGCCGGCAGTGGGGGAACCGTCCCTGCTCTCGGACTGGGCGGCGTGGATGTCCACTTCACCGGATTCGCCGCTGCTTCGCTACACGCCGCCGGACGCAGACATTGACGCCGTGTTTGACGTGAAACTTGTTGCCCAGCAGGACTTTGAGGGTGTCCCGTTGGGTCGCGTGCCTGCTCTTTTCATGCCGCGGACGGGCCCCTTTGGGCTCATTGACTACGAGCTGGTCTACGCTGCCGATCCCCTGCGGGACATTTTTGCGGAGCGCGGGATTTCGCGCGGCGGAGCCGTGGTGGTGGTCCGCCCGGACCAGTACGTGGCCAACGTGCTGCCGCTGGCGGAGACTGCGGGGCTCTCTGCGTTCTTTGACGGGATCATGCTGCCGCGGCGGTGATCGTGGCTGCCATGGACAGCATCACCGTGATCCCCTGGGCGGGTGCGTTCCCTGGCATCAGGACTCCGCTTCAGCGTTTCTTGCCGCCAACACCCGGCACGGACGTGATTTGCTTCATCCACGCAGCGAGTTGCTGTTCATCGATGTCGTTTATGGACTTGAGGTCCACGCCCCGGGTCAACTTGCCCATCCCCACCGGCGTCACCGGCGGGACCGGCTCAAGCGAAGCCCCGTTCACAAACATGAGCTTGACGTGGCTGGCGAAGCCGCCGCAGCTGAAGCACCAGCCGTCCCCGACGCCGTAGTAGGCCATGCCCCATTTCACCGAGCGTTGGAGGTCCGGCAACGTTCTGGCCGCCAGCGCATCGACAGCTTCGGCGATGCCGCGCTGCGGCTGCGGCAGGCTGGCGATGTACGTGAAGACGGGCTTGTCGCCGACTGCCGCCTTTGCCGGGCTGGCCCTGCCGGTCATGGCTTCCGGCAGCGTGAAGGCAACGTCGGTTTGCGCTGCAGGGTCCGACGATTGTTGTGCGGATTCAGGGTTGTCAGGCTCACGGCTGGTCATGGAGAAGATTATCCCTTGCTGCTCAAGGAATTGCACGAATAATTTGCCCGCGGCAGGCTGGCGGGACGGCTGGAATTCGGGAGAGGTCCGTGGCGTCCCCGAAACGACCCATCCCAGGTGGAAAGCCTGCCCTGCATGGCGGCCGCTTCACCGGTCTTGAATGCCAGCGGGTCGTACGCGACACAGCTCAGCCCGCAATTCCCAAGTTGAGGGCCACCGGCTGATATCGGTCTGAGCGACGTGGGTCTGACGGTATCGCGCCATCAACCGGCCCGTGCTGCGTGGGCACCGAGCTGTCCGATGAAGCCATCGAGGTTCTCATCGGCAATGTCGCCGTAGCGTCCCGCGGCGAGATCTGACCACCCCTTCTCTTCGCCACAACGACCACCTCCACCACGGGCAGGAAATGCCAACCAGTGTGGGACAGCCTCGAGTCGACCAGGAATTTTGAATCGGAGCTGGTTGTGGACGTGGAGCTGCTTCCCAACCGTGGGCAACTACGAGTGCGGGCGCTGGAAGACGAGCAGGGCGTCGGCGATGAGATCGTGCGGGTACTCGTCCCACACAATCTCGGTGATGCCGACAGGGGTGAGGTGCTGGGCGAGCACGTGTGCGCAGTCGCTGATCAGGTGGGTGGTTCGGCCCATGTGGTGGATGTCGGAGAGGTTCCAGACCACGTAGCCGCCGGGCACCACGAGGCTGGCGCACTGGGCTGCCACGAGGCCGAGCTCGGACAGGTACCGGTTGTAGTCCCCGTTGTTTTCCTCGTAACCGGTGAGGGGGTCGGGCTCGTGGAACGTGGAGGTCATGTAGGGCGGGGACGCCAGGACCATGTCCACGCTGGTGACGGCGCCGGGCGGCTCCATGCTGAGGACAAGCCGGAGCAGCTCCCGGGCGTCGCCTTCGATGATGCGCGCCCCCGGAATGCGCTCCTGCAGGTAGTCCGCGCGCTCGGGCAACAGCTCGATGCCGAGGGCCCTTCGGCCCAGTGCGACGGCGCGGCCGAGGGTTGTGCCGAAGCCGGCGAAGGGGTCGAACACCAGGTCTCCCGGTTTGGTGCAGCGTTCAATGATGTGGTCCGCGAGGGCTGAGACCATGTGGACATCTTCGTCGGCGCCCGGAGGGCGTTCCGCCAGGAAAGTGTCGATTGTTGCGCTGAGTTGGGCGTCCAGCGGGGACGATGGTGGCGTGCTGCCGAGCAATTGAGATTCCAGGCCCTTCATCTGGCGTAGTTTACCCGTCAATGCTGGGGGATTGAGGGATGGTTGCGCCTTCTTGCTATTAATAGTTTACTAGTAGTGTGTCACGAATACAGGCCCAACAGGATGCCCAAATAGTCCGTGCGGCGCTGCCGCTGCTCACTCTTACCCTGATCGGGGAGCGCGAGTCGTACGGCTATGAGATTCTTGAGCGGCTTGGTGCCCTGGGCCTGGACGTCAGCACGGGGCTCATCTACCCGGTGCTTGCCCGGCTCGAACGGGACGGCCAGGTCACAACCCGCCCTGTCGCGTCGCCGAACGGGCCGCCGCGCAAGTACTTTGCCATCACCGAAGCCGGACAAAAGGCGCGCAATGCGGCGCGGGAGCAGTGGCACCTGGTCTCATGCGCCGTCGACAGTGCCCTCACCAATGAAGGAAAAGACCATGACTGATGCCATTGCGCCGGCCATCCGTTCGCGGAGGTCCATTGCCGACCGCCTTCGCATCGATGCCTATATGACCAGGTTTGAGTGGCACCTTGAGGGCGGCCTGCCAGGCGGGGAGCGCAAGGCCGTCGTCAAGGGGCTGCGGGAGGAACTCGCGGCGGATCCCCGGGAGACGGGCGCTGCACTGCGCGACCTGGGGACGCCGCGGACATTGGCAGCGCGCTACACCGATGAAGGGGCGCTGCGCCCGCTGTGGTCGATCGGGATTGTCACGGCAGGGGCTGCCCTCTTGGTCTACTGGATACTGTTTTTGACTTATGCCCTTGGCATGCTCGCCGTGGTCGACGGCGCATCTGTCGGCAGCGCCACCTCGCAGTTCTTGTTCATTCCCGTCCAGGCATTCTCTTCGCCGGAAGGGTTTGGCATCGGCTGGACCGGAGGTTGGGCGTGGCTGATGGTGCCGGCGGCGATCGTCCTTGTGGCCTTCCTGGCGGGCGCCCGGATTTGGCGGGCGTTCCGGCGCTGACCCGCGCGATGGAGCATTCAGGGCTGGCGTGGTGCCATGCCTGCACGGACGCAGCCACTGATGCCGCTGGCGGGTTCCACTCGATCCGGTGACTCGCGCTGACTGTCCGAAGGGGCTGGACGGTGCCGCCATGCGGAGCCCTCTCAGGGAGTGGGTTTGTCAGCGTTGTTCTGGGCGATGAGGCTGTGGGCAATTGACAGAAGGGCCAGGGACTGGACGGCGTCATAGGTGCCAGGCTTCAGTTTGCCGGCAACCTCGGACGCCTTGTTGGCGTACTCTGCGGCCAGTCGTGCATTTTCGTCGATGTTCATGGATGGCTCCTGCCATGTGGTGTCCAGAAAGTCCGGTAAGTCGGTTGTCCCACAGTACCCACGGCGCCGCGCGGCCGAGGGCACCCAACCGGCCTGCCGCCGTCGGGCGTGTTCCAAAATGTGCCCGAGGGGTTCCGCCGGGGGCCTGCCGGACATATCCTGATGCCGGCAACACCGCCACCATTTCATGTGAGGGGACCTGCACCATGGCCGTTCGAGTTGACCTGAATATCTCGCTGGACGGGTTCGCCACGACCACGGATGCAACCCCGGATAACTCGTTTGGGCTGGACTGGGGCCGCCTTGTTGAGGCCTACACGGCGACCCGCACTTTTCGCGAGCGGGTTCTGCATGAGAGCAGCGGCGAAGGCACCACGGGCGTTGACGACAAGTATGCGGCTGCCTACTTCGAGGGGATCGGGGCGGAGATCATGGGGGCCGGCATGTTCGGGCTCCACAATTACCCTGATGACCCCGACTGGCGAGGCTGGTGGGGCGACGAACCGCCGTTCCATGTCCCCGTTTTTGTCCTGACCCACAAACCCCGCCCGGCCATCACAGTTGCCGACACGACCTTCACCTTCATCGATGCCAGCCCCGACGCAGCACTTGGGCGGGCAGTTGAGGCGGCGCGCGGCAAGGATGTGCGCATCGGGGGAGGCCCCACGACGGCGCGCGACTTCCTCAAGGCCGGACTGGTCGACCAGTTGCATGTTGGCATCACCCCGATCCTGCTGGGCCGTGGGATCCGGTTGTGGGATGAGCTCCGCGGCCTGGAAAACGACTACACCGTCACGAGCGAGACCGCCGAAAGCGGCACCATCCACGTCACCTATCGCCGGTAGGAACGAGGGATCAGGACGCGTATCCGCGTTTCAGCAGCGTCTTGGCAGACTTGGCAAAGTCGTCGGGACCCGGAATTTCGAAGTCCAGGGCGTTCGCGTAGCGGGTGACGATGTTGAAGACGGTCGCGACGGCAGCGGCGTCGAGCAGCTGGTTCCGGCTGACGCCGGCAGCGATTGCTGCCCGGGCGTCATCGGTCCCCAGGGCATCGGGTGTGCGGGTCATCTTTTCAATGAACGCCAGGGCCGCCCGCAGGGTGCCGGAAATCGGGGCCGACTTGTAGTCGCCCAAAGCTGCATCAACAACTTCAGAGCCGAGGCCGTGGACGGCAACGGCGCCGTGGGCGCCCACACAGAACGGACAGGAGTTGAACCGCGCCACCATGGCCGCCATCAGCTCCCGTTCGCCCACGGACCACTCGCTGGGGCCGCGCATGACCTGCTGCGTCCAATTGTTGAGCGCCGGACCGGCGAAATCACGGTGGTAAAAGGCCACCCGCGCAGCGTCCGGAAACCGGACTCCGGACATGGCGGAAATAAGTTTGAACAGCATTCGGCTCGAGGGACGGTCTCCCCGCTCGATCTCATGCAGGCGCATCGTCAAGCCCCTCAATGGCACTCAATGCTGCGTCCCACCGAGCCAGGCCTGCGCCAACACTCGCCGCGAAAACCATCTCAAAGGCGGCCTTGTCGCTCCCGGCGGCAACCTTCACAGCTTCCACCTGCGCGTCCGTTACCCGATACGACGACTCGCCGATCTGGCGGGCCAGGGCATCGTAGGGGTTCTCGACGGATATGGTGGCGCCCGCGCTACGCGCCATCACATCGGCCCGCAACTGCGGATCAGTGACCCCCGGCCCGGCAACTTTCCCAGCCAGCAACTCACGCCGGCGTTGGTGATTCGTCCCTGTCGCATCCATGAGGTTAAGGGTAAACCGCTTGTGATGGCAGGTGGCGAAATCCGTGGCGGAGGGCGGCAAGGATGCCGGCGCCGCCGGTGACCATCACCGCCCGGCCGGTGTGCCGCCGTCGTGCCTGTCTTTTACAAGGCTCGACGGCGGCCGGCACCTTCGCGCGGCGGTCCTACCCGCGCACTGTGTAGCTCGCCAGGACCCCCTTGTGGTCCGTGGGCCAGGGCATGTCGGCCAGCACGAAAGGGTCCTTGCCCGATTCGGCGACCCGCTGGTTCCGCACGATCGATGTCTGGGGGCCGACGACCTGGGCGTCCTGCAACTTCAGGCGCGGGTCTGGATGGTGGAAGATGTAGTCGATCCTGTCGCGCTCGTCCGCCTCCGGGGCCCACGTCAGCTGCCCGGTGGTGACGTGGGGGTTGTCCGAAGGCCAGGTGAATCCGGGGTGCGTGACGGGGTTGGGGTGCTGGCGCCGGTACGCATCGACGAAACCGGCCTCCTGCAACGCCTGCGTTGTGCCCCACTGCAGGACAACACCGTTGTGGTCGAACAGCCGCGACGTGCGGCGTGTCCAGTCCAGGGTTGAGGGCTCGTTGAAGTCACCGCCGAGGATGACTGCGCGCCCCAGCTGCCGCTCCTTGCGTGCATCCTCGATGAACCGGGCGATGACCTGCGGCCGTCCGGAGGCGTCGTTGACGCGGGCGACGGCCGCGGCATCCGTCACCGGGCCGCCGGGCATCTTGTTCCAGCCGAACTCGGAAAACTCGCCGTTGGGCACGCCTGCGCCGTAGCCGCGCGGCAGATAAGTGGCGTACCACTGGTACTGCAGGTGGGCTGCGTAGGCGGCAACCTCGACGGAACCGACGGTCACGACGGCCTTGGTCATGTACGGCATGGCGGTTGCTTCGCTGATGGGGTGGGCGGAGATGATCGCATTGTCGCCGGTGATCTTGTACTGGTAGTTCAGCCCCGAGGCGTTGAGCCTGGCCACTATGTCAGGTGTTGTCTCGTTGGCTTCCGGGATGAAGGCCAGCGTGGCCCCCGATTCCCTGATGATGTCCGCAACCATGCCAACGCCGCCCGGGACCTGTTTGCCGCCGTGCCAGGCGTTGAGGACCAGCACCTTCAACGGGTTCCTGTCGGGGGCTGCCGCGGCGGCGGAGCCGGCTCCTGCTGCCGACAACGCCCCCAACGCCGCAGCTCCGGCAATTCCTCGAACAACGCTCCTGCGTGACACCTGGTTCATTGACAACCTTTCCCGTTTGGATTCAGCCCAACACGGTAGCGGTGGTTTGCAAACGTTGGTTCCGTGCTGCATGAGGGGCAGGCCAACGGCAAATGAACAGGCGCCCCGGCCGTCATCAACACGCAGGGTTCCCCTTTCAGGCGCCGTGGCGGCGTAAAGTGGCCGCATGATTCTCCCTGATGTTCGAGACCCGCGGCTCGTGGGCATCCGCCGTGGCGGGACTCTGGGCGATGGCGACCACTGGCTTCTCGCGCTGTGGGCGGCCGACTGTGCTGAACACGTCCTGCACTTCTTTGAGGAGGCCTGCGGCGGCGACACCCGTCCCCGCGAGGCAATCGGGGCCGCGCGTGCCTGGGCCCTCGGCCAGGCCAAGATGATGGCGACCCGAGCGTTGGGCGGGCACGCCATGGGGGCAGCGCGCCCGCTGCGGGGCGCCGCACGGTTTGCCGCCTATGCGGCCGGCCAGGCAGCCTGCGTCGCCCATGTGCCGGAGCACGACCTCGGCGCTGCCGCCTACGCCATCAAGGCCGTTCAGGCCGCGGCACCCAGCGTGCGGGCCAAAGAGGCGGGCCGCGCCGAGCGTGACTGGCAGCGCAGGCAGCTTCCCGGCGGCCTTTATGACCTCATACTCGAAGACCAGGCACGCCGCAATGACATCTGTTGGTCTGTGTTCAGTGATTGAATATGCGGGCGTGCTGGAGGTGGCGGGCGGCTTTTCCGGGCGTCAGTCGCTCAGTGCGGTGAGAATTTCAACCCGGTTGCCGAAGGGATCCCGGCAATGGAACCGCTCGTAGCCCTCAAAGGTGTACCGCTCTTCCCATGAAAGCTCCAGGCCAGCCGACTGAATGTTGTCCGCCAGTTCCTCCAACTCGGCCGTGGAGGCAACCACAAGGCCGGGGTGGGCTTTTTGGGCCGGCATGAACACAGACTCGACGCCCAAGTGGATTTCCGCCACGACGGAGGAACCCTCAAACGCCCGGAACCAACAGCCGCCGCGGCCAGCCAGCGATGGCGGCTTTTCAACCTCTGTCAGCCCCAGGGCCTGCCCGTAGAACATCCGGGCTTGGTCTTCGCCGTCTTTGGGCATTGAAACTTGCACGTGATGCAGCCTCATGGGTTCCCCTGTCTTCTCGATTGATTTGACTCTACAACCGCTCCGATGGCGGCCGACAGTCCAAGGCGATTGCCCGACGTTGTGTCGATGGTGCTCCACCGGCCTGGCGGTGGCAGGACAGGGGTATCCCGCGAGCCGGGACGCCCCAGTGACATGCCCGGCAACAGGGGCGCGGGATCTATAGAGTGGATGGATGGAAGAGGGCTGGATAGAACATCGCAGAACCGGTGACGGGGAGCGCGTCGGATGGATGGTGCCCCACGGGGAAGGATTTGTCGCCATCGACCTGCTGGGACGCCGGCGGACAGGCGCGGTGGACTGGCTGCACGCCGAAGAGACCCTTGATGAACTTGGCTTGGCCTACCTTGCCGAACCACATGAGCTGCGCCAGGACGACGGCGGATGGCTGCGCGTACGAATCGCCGAGGTGTCGCCCACAGCCGTCCGTGTCAAGAAGGACGACTGGGGCGACATGACCGCACCCCAGATCTACTACACCTTGCCGTTCCCGGTTGCGGAGGACCAACTTCGCCAACTGGCACGCTAGCTGCACCATCGTGGGGTGGCGGCACTCCTGCACGGACCAGATACGAAAGGCGGGGCGGGGGATCCGCATGGCCCGGGCAGCTCAGAAGTCCGTAGACTCGTTTCATGGATCAGGCCGTGGGGCACCAGGTTTCGTGCGGATTGCTGGTTCGGGCTGGGCGCGTGTTGCTCGTGCACCGGTCGCCAACCAAGCCTTCCCACCCCAATGTCTGGGACCTTCCTGGCGGGCATCGGCAGCCCGGCGAGAGTGGCAGGCAGGCACTTGTTCGCGAACTGAGGGAAGAACTGAACGTGGCAATCAGTCCGCCGGCCGGCAGTGCAGTTCATACTCGCCGCGATGGTGGTCTCTTCGTGGAGGTGTGGCGGATTGATGACTGGGATGGTGACGTGGTCAATGCTGCACCGGATGAACATGACGAAATCGCCTGGTTCAGCGTTGACGAGGCAAACACCCTGGACCTGGCCGATCGGGACTACCCGGCATTGTTCGCCCGCATGCTGCCTTGATGCGGTGCTGCCGTGGCCCAGGGGTACCCGGGCGGACCCTTCCTCGCTAGGCTTTGGACATGGACGGGACTGAGAAGACACAACGGACCTACCCCCAGGGCGTGCCATGCTGGATTGACACCGAACAGCCGGACGTCGATGCGGCCGCCGCATTTTACGGCGGAATGTTTGGCTGGACATTCGAGGACGCCATGCCGCCTGACGCGCCGGGCCGCTACTTGATAGCCAAGCTCAACGGCCAGGATGTGGGCGGGATCGCCGGCACCGGGAACAGCACGGCAGCATGGAACACCTACATCGCCGTGGACGACGCCGATACCTCCTCCCAGCGACTGGTCGCCGCTGGTGCCACGATGAAATCACCTCCGGCTGACGCGGGGGAGGGAGGCCGAGCGGCAGTGCTCACAGATCCTGAAGGCGCCGAATTCCGCATCTGGCAGGCCCGGCGCCGTCCGGGGTCGCAGGTGGCGAACATGCCCGGTTCCTGGAACTTCAGCGACCTCCACACCTCAGACCCCGGCGCGGCGACGGCGTTCTATGGCGGCGCATTCGGCTGGCAGGTCGACGACCTTGGCTTCGGGCTGCTGATCCGCAGGCCCGGCTACGGAGACCACCTTGAGGCGACCATCGATCCCGGCATCAGGGCGCGGCAGGCAAACGTAGCCACACCCTCCGGATTCGAGGATGCCATTGCGTGGATTGCGGACTCCGCACCCAACGAGCCGCCTCACTGGCATGTTTCGTTCACGGTTGACGACCGCGACCAGGCGGTGGATGCGGCCGGGCGGCTCGGTGCCAGCATCATGGGCCAAAGCGACAGCCTCTGGACCCGCACGGCATTGATCCGGGACCCCCAGGGAGCCCAATTCACCGCCAGCCAGTTCACGCCCCCGTCCGGCTGACGGCGCGGTCAGGGGCCAGGACCGCGAGAATTGCGTCCAGGCCAGGCCGCAGGCTACGTCAACGGACTTCCTGCGGGGCTGCACCCAGCTCGGAAAACCCCTCCTCGAACGCGGAGCGCAGCATCCAATCCGGCCAGGGCAGGGCCGCGGCCTGCACCGCCTCGTCGACCGTGTGCCCCGCGGCATGGGAACTGCGGATGGCGCCGGCCACGCTGTGCAGGGCGGATGCCTGGTGCACCACAAAATCGCGGTCAACTATCCGGCCGTGGCCCGGCACCACAACGTCACCAGGCCGGATCTGCAGCAGGATTTCATCGACGGCGCCCGGCCAGCCAAGCGGCCGGCTTCCGGAACCAAACATGGGCGGCCCGGATTCCTCCACCAGGTCTCCGAGCAGCCAGACCCGCGCATCCGGCACGAGGACGGCCAGGTCCGTGTCGGTGTGGCCGGCGGAAACCGGGATGCACGCAATGTCCCGGCCGCTGTGCGCAAGCGTCGTGGGCCGGTGGATGGAGTCCGTGGGCGGCGCCAGCACGACGTCGTGCCAATGCTTGTCGGGTTCGCGGGACGGATCTGCCTGCCATGCTGCCAGGCGCGGGGCCTCGAAGGCTGCGTAGTGGGCGGGAATCCGGTGGTGTCCGACGACAGGAACCCCGAGCCCGGCGAAAGTTGCGTTGCCGAAGCTGTGGTCGTAGTGCGCATGCGTGTTGATGGCCGCAACCACCGGCAGCTCGAACTGCCGCGCGACGTCGTCCAGGACTTCCTGCGCCTCCGCGCCGGAACCGCGGGTGTCGGCCACCGTCACCCCGTGCGGCCCGACGACGGCCGCGATGTTGATGTCCCCGGCCTCATACCGCTGCACAAACACGCCGGCACCCACTTCTGTCCATGACATGTTGTTGATACTACTGCGGCCGGTTGGGACGTGTCCTTGGCATGCTATTGGCCCGCTACCCCTGCCTTCCGCCGCCCGTGCCGACTTCCTCAACCGGCTGGGCCAATTCGAGGGCGCCCGGACCGGGCCACGTTCCTGTAGTTTTAGTCCATGACTGAGCGTGTCGGACAACTTGCCTCCATCTCACTGGACTGCCCGGATACAGACGTGTTGGCGGCTTTCTACTCCCGGCTTCTGGGCCTCACGGAGGCCTTCGCGACTCCGGACCGAGGGGTCATCGCCCTGGCAGGGGCAGGTCCCATGCTCACGCTGATGCGCGTTGACAGCTTTGTTCCCCCGGACTGGCCGGAAGGCCCCCAACGGCAGCAACTTCACTTGGACATCGCCGTGGAGGAACTGGATGCGGCAAGTGATTCCGCCGTGGCACTGGGTGCCACTGCCGCCAAGATCCAGCCGGCCCCCGACCAATGGAGGGTGCTGCTGGACCCGGCAGGCCACCCGTTTTGCCTCACGGCGGTCCGCCCCGGCTAACGCTCCGCTGACTGGGCACCTGCCACACGGCAAAACCGGGCCCAGCCCGCTGGCCGGTGCGCCGCCGTCGTTCCATCACTGGGGAATATAGGTGGCGGCCAGCCCCTCGCTGCCGCGCGCCAGCAGGGTGACGTCCGCGCCCACCACCACCAGGCCGGCACCGGCGCCGAGGTAGTGCCGGGCCGTGGCCTCGGCGAAGGCGTTGACCCCCGCCGGCTTGCCCGCCGCCTTCGCCGCAGCAATGCAATGCTCGACGGCGGCCACCACCTCCGGATGGTCCTGCGCCCCCAGCCTGCCCATGGAGGCTGCGAGGTCGGCCGGGCCGAGGAAGATGGCGTCGATGCCGTCCACGGCCAGGATGTCCGCCACGTTCCCCACGGCCTCGGCGGATTCAATCTGCACCATGACCGTGATCGTCTCCGACGCGCGCTGGACGTAGTCCGGGATGCGGTTCCAGCGGGAGGACCGGGCCAGTGCCGAGCCGACCCCGCGCACACCCCGCGGCGGGTAGTGCGCGGCGGCTGCGGCAGCCTCGGCGTCGGCCGCGGTGTGGACCATGGGGACCATGAGCGACTGCACACCGATGTCCAGGTACTGCTTGATGACGACGGCATCGTTCACTGGCGGGCGCACCACCGCCGTCACCGGGTGGCCGCGGACGGCTTGCAGCTGGGCGAGGATGCCCTCGAGCCCGTTGGGGCCGTGCTCGCCGTCGACCAGCACCACATCCAGCCCGGACCCCGCACAAATCTCGGCCATGAGCGCGCTGCCGGAGGACACCCACATGCCCACGAGCGGGCGGGTTGCGTCGGCGAGGGCGTCCTTGAGCGACGGGTCTACTCGAAATGGCATGTGATGGTCCCCAGTTCGCGGTAGTCGGCGTAGATGGTGTCGCCCGCGTTGACCCACAACGGGGCTGTGAAGGATCCGGCGAGGATGAGTTCGCCCGCCCTGAGCATCTCCCCGTGGGCGGCGAGCTTGTTGGCCAGCCAGGCGACGCCGTTTGCCGGGTGGCCCAGGACGCCGGCCGCGACCCCGGTTTCCTCCACGGTGTGGTTGCGGTGCAGCACCGCCGCCACCCAGGGAAGGTCGACGGCGTCCGGCTTCACCGGGGTGCCGCCCACCACCACGGCGCCGAGCGCGGCGTTGTCGCTGATGGTGTCCACGATGGTCCTGCCCTCCATCTCGATGCGGGAGTCCAGGATTTCCAGGGCAGGGGTGACGTATTCGGTGGCGCGCAGGACGTCGAAGACAGTGGCGTCCGGACCGTGGATGTCGTTGTTGAGCAGGAAGGCGAGTTCAACCTCGACGCGCGGGCGGGTGTAGCGTGACCACTCGAGCGTGGCGCCGCTGTCCAGGATGGCGTCGCGGAAGATGACGCCGTAGTCCGGTTCCGTGATGCCGGTGGCGCGCTGCATGGCCTTGGACGTCAGGCCGATCTTGTGCCCGGCGACCACCCGGCCAGACGCCTCGCCGCGCCTGCGCCACAGGCGCTGCACCCGGTAGGCGTCGTCCACGGTCATGCCGGGGTGACGTGCGGTCAGGAGTGGGACGGGGATCCTAGTCCGTCCGGCCTCCACGAGTTCGTCGGCGATGGCTGCCACGGTGGCGGCGTCAAGCATGGCCCGGCCCCCTCACAGCTGGCCGCCCAGCTTGAAACCCTGCGGCCCATCGCCGTGGCCCTCGCCGTGCTGCACGCCGCTGGGCCCGCGCGTGTAGGAGAAGCCGTCGGCGCCAACCGTGACGTCCTGCTCGGATACGCCCGCCGGCTGGCTGAGCGGCTGGGGCCGCCCGTCGAGGTCCAGGACCAGGGAGGCCTCGGTGTACCAGGACGGGACCACGGGGTTGCCCCACCAGTCACGGCGCTGGTTGTCGTGCACGTCCCACGTGATGACGGGGTTGTCGGGATCGCCCGTGTAGTAGTCCTGCGTGTAAATCTCCACCCGGTGCCCATCGGGGTCCAGGATGTAGAGGTAGAACGCGTTGGAGACACCGTGCCGGCCTGGCCCGCGCTCGATCCTGTCGGAGATGCGCAGCGCCCCCATCTTGTCGCAGACCGCGATGATGTTTTGTTTTTCATGCGTGGCAAACGCCAGGTGGTGCATGCGGGGGCCGTCGCCCTGGGTCAGGGCGGTGTCGTGGACCGTCTGCTTGCGGTGCAGCCACACCGCATACGTGGTTCCGGCGGCGTCCTGGATGTCCTCGGAGACGCGGAACCCCAGGTCTTGCAGGTACTTTTGGCCGCGCGGGACATCCGGGGTGACCTGGTTGAAGTGGTCCAGCCGGACCAGCTCGCCTGCACTGTACAGGTCGTAGCGCTGGGTCAGTCGTTCCACGTGCTCCGCCTCGTAGAAGAACTCGTAGGGGAAGCCCAGCGGGTCCTCCACCCGGACGGCGTCGCCAATGCCCTTCACGAAACCGCCGAGGCGGCGCTCGGTGCGGGCACCCAGCGCCTGGTAGTACGCCTCGGCGCGGGAAACGTCGGCGGGGGTCCTGACCCGGAAGGCTGCCACGGCGGCAGCGGCCACCGGGCCCCGCCGCAGGACCAGGTTGTGGTGGATGAACTCCTCCAGGGTGCGCAGGTAGATGGTGTCCGCGTCCTCAAAGGTCACGTGCAGGCCCAGCAGGTCCACGTAAAATTCGCGGGACGCGGCGAGATCCGTGACCACCAGTTCCATGTAGGCGCAGCGCACGATGTCCGGCGGCGGGAGGCTCGGGGTGTGCACGAAATCTGTCATGGCCGCTCCTCCCGGGGCGGGCGGCCGGGGCCTGCATCCCCAGACGGCCCCGCGCCAAACCTGGGCGTGTGCACGGTGCCCAGCGTGATGTGGACGGCCTGCTGGTCGGTGTAGAAGTCGAGGGAGCGAAAGCCGCCCTCATGCCCCAGCCCCGACGCCTTGACCCCGCCGAACGGGGTGCGCAGGTCCCTCACGTTGTGGCTGTTCAACCACACCATGCCCGCCTCCAGGCCTTGGGCGAAGGTGTGGGCACGCACCAGGTCGTTCGTCCACACATAGGCGGCCAGGCCGTACTTGACGCCATTCGCCAAGGCCAGCGCCCCGGCGTCGTCCTCAAAGGGCGTGATGGCAACGACTGGGCCGAAGATCTCCTCCTGGAAGATCCGCGCGTCGGGGGCCACGTCCGCGAAGACGGTGGGGGCCACGTAGTTTCCGGTGTCCAGGCCCGGGGGGCGGCCGCCGCCGGCGAGCAGGCGGCCCTCCGACTTGCCGAGGTCCACGTACCGCATGACCTTGGCGTAGTGCTCCGGGTGCACCAGCGCGCCCACCTCGGTGGCGGGGTCGTGGGGGGCGCCCACCACAATGTTCCTGGCCCGGGCGGCATACCTTTCGCAGAACTCTTCGTAGATGCCCCGCTCCACCAGGATGCGCGAGCCGGCCGTGCAGCGCTCGCCGTTGAGGGAGAACACGCCGAACAGGGCGGAGTCGATCGCCGCGTCGAGGTCGGCGTCGGCGAACACCACGCAGGGGCTCTTGCCGCCGAGCTCCATGGACAGGCCCTTCAGGTTCGGGGCGGCGTTGGCGAAGATGGCTTGCCCCGTGGTGGTCTCGCCCGTAAAGGAGATCAGCGGTACGCCGGGGTGCTTCACGAGGGCGTCGCCGGCCTCCTCGCCCAGGCCGTTGACCAGGTTGAACACGCCCCGCGGCAGGCCCGCCTCCTCGAAGATCCCGGCCCACAGCGACGCGGAGAGCGGAGTGAATTCAGCCGGTTTCAGCACCACGGTGCAGCCGGAGGCGAGCGCGGGCGCCAGTTTCCACGACTCCAGCATGAACGGCGTGTTCCACGGCGTGATGAGCCCGGCCACGCCCACCGGCTTGCGGTTCACGTAGTTCAGCTGCGCGCCGGGAACCTTCATGGCGTCGTCGAGCTGGGCCACCACCAGGTCTGCGAAGAAGCGGAAATTCTCCGCCGCGCGCTGCGCCTGGCCGCGGGCCTGGGTGATGGGCAGGCCGGTGTCAAAGGTTTCCAGTTCGGCCAGCCGGTCCTCGCGGGCCTCGATGGCGTCGGCAATCCTGTTCAGCACGCGGGCGCGCTCGCGGTTCTTCAGCCGCGGCCACGGCCCGTCCCGGAATGCGCGCGTGGCGGCGTCCACGGCCCGGTCCACGTCCGCCTTCTGCCCGGCGGCGGCCGTGGCGTAGTTGCCGTTTGACACCGGGTCCAGCACGTCAAAGGTCTCCCCGCCCACAGAGTCCGCATGGCCGCCGTCGATGTAGTGCCGGATGTGCGCGGGCAGCTTGTCCGGGATGAAATGGCTCATGGGGCGTTTCCTTCTGCTTGGCTGTCATGGCCCGTGTGGCCCGGGTGGCGGGCGGTTCCGGGCGCGGCGGCCCATACGGCGAACCGGGTCCGCCAGTGCGCGTCCATGGGGAACAGCCCCTCCACGCTGTGGCCCTGTGCGACCATTTCCGCGATGAACATTTCCTCGTGCTCCTGGGCGATGGCGGCGTCCGCCACGTCCTCCGCGTACGACGGCGGGATGACCAGCACGCCGTCATCGTCGCCGACAATGATGTCGCCGGGCTGGACGGTGGCGCCGCCGCAGGAGACGGTGACGTCCGTGTCCCAGGGGATGTGGCGCCTGCCCAGGACTGCGGGGTGGGCTCCGGCGTGGAACACGGGCAGTTCCAGGGCCGCGACCTCGGCGATGTCGCGCACCCCGCCGTCGGTGACAATCGCGGCGGCGCCAAGCACCTGGGCCCGCAGGGCCAGGACGTCACCCAAGGTGCCCGCGCCGGGATCACCGCGGGCCTCCATGACCAGCACCTCGCCGTCGTGCAGGGAATTGATGATGCGCTTCTGGGCATTGAAGCCGCCGCCGTGGCGCTTGAAGAGGTCCTCGCGATTGGGCACGAAGCGCAGTGTCCGGGCAGTTCCCACGATCCGCACCCCGGGCCGGGTGGTGGCGAGGCCGTCGATGCTGACGTTGTCCAGGCCTCGGCGGCGCAGCTGGGAGCTGAGGGTGGCGGTGCCCACGCTGAGCAGCTTGCGGCGCAGTTCCGGGCTGAGTCCGCCGGCGGGGAGGGGCGGGGCCGGCTCCGGGATGCCGGCTGCGGCGGGGGAGCCCCAGGCGTCGATGCGGTCGGCGTCGGTGGCACGGGGCCCGCTGCCGTACACCGCCATGGGGGTTTGGCCCTGCACAACGGGGGTGCGCAGCCGGCCGGTGGACAGGGCTGCGGCGGGGTCGTCCACCTCCACCTCGACGGTGTCGCCCGGCACGGCCACCGAGGATCCGGCCGGGGTGCCTGTGAGGATGATGTCGCCCGGTTCCAGCGTCATGAGCTGCGACAAGTCCGCGATGATGCGGCTGAACGGGAACAGCATGCCCGCGCCGCTGTCATCCTGGACGAGCGCGCCGTTGAGCCAGGCGCGGATGCGCAGGCCGGCCGGGTCCACGGCGGGGGCGGGGATGAGGGCCGGGCCCAGCGGGGTGAAGCCGTCGCCGGACTTGGAGCGGACGTTGGAGCCCTTGTCGGCATACTTGAGGTCGTAGACCCCGAGGTCGTTGGCGGCGGTGACGAACCGGACGTGGGACCACGCCTCCGCAGGGCTGACGCGGCGGGCGGCGGTGCCGATGACCAGCGCGATCTCGCCTTCGAAGGCGAGCAGCTCGCAGCCGGCGGGGCGCTCAACCTCTGTGCCGGACAGGGCCAGCGACGAGGCGGCCTTGAGGAAGTAGGACGGTTCCGTTGGCATGCTGCCGCGCTGTTCGGCACGCGAGCGGTAGGACACATGGACGGCGATGACCTTGCCCGCCTGCCTGAACGTGCCTGCTGAAACCTGCTCCACGAAACACCCCGCCTTGACGGTCGCCGTTGACTGCTGCCGGGGCCGGGGCGGCCGCGGCGGTTGCGCTGCCATGGCCCGTTCCGCCGGGCGGCGTCCGGACCATGTAGCTCAAGCTTCCGCCGCCGCTGCGCCCACGTCAACCAGGGCCGGGGTACGTGGGGCCCGGGCCCCACTCCACCCCTCCGGTGCTACGCTCACACCAAGCGGCGAGGAGATACGGTGAAAATTACTCAAAAATTCGACTGGTGGGCCCGGCTTTTCTACGTCGGCATCATCGTCAAGGGCCTCGACGGCGTCCTGGAACTCATTGCCGGCACGCTTCTGCTCTTCACCGCACCGGACAGGATCAGGCAGCTGGCCATCCTTGTCACCCAGCCGGAACTGACGGAGGATCCCAACGACTTCATCGCGACCCACATCCTTCGTGGCGCCGACAGCCTGACCGACCATGTTGTCCTCTTCACCGCCTTCTACCTGCTGGCCCACGGCATTGTGAAAGTGGTGCTCGTGGCCGCGCTGCTTCGTAATAAGTTATGGGCGTATCCGTGGATGATCGTCGTCTTGGCCATCTTCATCCTGTACCAGTTCTACCAGCTGGCCGTGACGCCGTCGGCGGGGCTGGTGGCACTGACGCTGTTCGATATTCTGATTGTGGTGCTCACCTGGCACGAATACCGCCGGCACCGAACACGGCTTGGGCAAAAGGACGGCACGGCATGAAAATTCTCATTGTGGGCGCAGGCGCCACCGGCGGCTATTTTGGTGCCCGGCTGGCCGACGCCGGCCGCGACGTCACCTTCCTGGTCCGTGAGCGGCGCGCCGAATTCCTGCGGGAGCGGGGACTGCGCGTGGCCGGCCTGGAGCGGGAGCTGCGCATCGAGCCAAAGGTGGCCACGGCGGGGCAGCTGGGTGGGACGTTCGACGTCGTCCTTCTCACCGTGAAGGCTGCCGGGCTCCAAAGCGCCATCGCCGATGTGGCCCCGGCCGTTGGGCCCGAGACCGTGATCGTGCCGTTTTTGAACGGGATGGCGCACATGGATGCGCTCGCGGAGGCGTTTGGGGCGGAGAAGGTGCTGGGGTCCGTGGTGCATTTGGTGGGCACGATCGATGCGGCCGGCGACATTGCGGTGCTGCGGCCGCTGGCGCGGTGGACGCTGGGGGAGCAGGGCGGCGACGCGTCGGAACGCCTGGCACGGCTGGTGGCGGAGGTCTCGGTGCCGGGCATCGATGTGGTCCCGGCGCAGGATGGCCTCGACGCGATGTGGCAGAAGTGGGTGTTCATCGTCTCCGCCGGCGTGGTGACGTGCCTGATGCGCGGGCCCGTGGGCGACATCGCCGCGGTTCCCGGCGGTGCCGGTTTTGTGGCCGACGTCGTGGCGGAGGCCGGTGCGGTGGCGGCGGCTGCCGGGTTCCCGGTGTCCCCGGGGGAGCAGGCGGAGACGGTGGCCTTCCTGACCGAAGACGGGTCCGACTTCACGTCCTCGCTGTACCGCGACGTCACGGCCGGGCTGCCCAACGAGGGGGAACACATCGTGGGCGACTTCGCCCGCAGGGCGCGCAGCGTTGGCGTGGACACACCTCTGGTGGACCTGGCCCTGCTGCAGCTGCGCGTCCACGAGGCGGGGATGGCCCGGGGCTAAAACCCTTCCGGGCGCTGCACCTCAATGGCCTCTTTCGGCGAACGCGGCATCACCTTTCGGGCCCTGCTGCCTGGATCATCTCGTCAAAGTGTTCCAATACGGGCGCCAATGCGCCCCGCAGTGACGGCGGGACCACCGGAAACGGTCCTTGTTCGACAAGGCCGGCGCCGACAAGCTCGCTAATTGAACTGTTCACCCTGAGTGTCCGCCACGAGCTGAGCCGAAAAGGCGGGGTTGGTCCCTCGGTGTCTGCTTGCGGCTCGGGTTCTTCAGGGTCAAACGGGATAGCGATGTCGGGACGGTTGGAAGCGGCCGCTGCCAACAAACGGGCGACCCCAGCCTCGGCGGATACAGACGGGGCCGCGTCATCGAAAGGAATGGCGCAATCGTAGAACAGGCAGTATGCCAGTTGCATCGTCTTTTCCTGTGCCAGTTCAGGGGCCTTGAGGAAGGCCTCGGCTGCCTTGGTCGGTGCCGCCTTGGTCTTTCCGGCCGTGAGCAGGCCTGTGTCAATCAGGGCATGCCAATAGTCCATCAGGCGAGGCACGTTCGCCATGGATGTGACCGCCCGGGGAGATCCGTTGCCGGGCCCTGCGTAGTCGACCCGTGCGCTGCCGACAACGTGCGCATCAACGCACGCGGCAGCCTCGGCAATGTCCTTGCGGCGCAGCAGGCCCGTGGCGGTCAGCGGGCGGCCTCCGCCGATCCAGGTCAGGAGGGCCACCGCCCGCTGGACGTATGGACGGGAGGCACGGTCCACGCCGTCCGCAACTGGATTCGCCGAGTCGTGGAAAACATAAGGTGCCAGCTCGTGGCGTGGCGGGGCGAGGATGTCGGTGGCCGTCAGGTCCAACAATTCGAGCATCGCATCTGTCGGACCCGTCCATGCCCCGGTGGTCACCATGAACTTGAGGTACGAGTTCAGTGCGAGGGAGACACTGATGCGCATTTCGGGGTGGAAACGTCCCGCGTCTTCGAGCATCAGGCCGGTCAACTCAACGTCCAGATTCGTGGGATCGGGGATGCTCACGCTGGCTGCGTAGTTGCGGAAGTAGTTCATGAGGAGGCTGGACAAGCGGTCGACCTCGTCGCCAGGGACGCCGGCCGCAGTCATCCATGACCGGAAGTCAGCTGCCAGGCGATCCATGGTTTCTGGGAGCAATCCGGCCTTGGCACGTTGTGCAATGGCGTCACTGAGTGAGAGGACGTTGCTCGCTTCCGTCCCAGCGGCTTTTGAGGCGGCGGCCTTGGCCGGGTTGCCGAATCGGGGCTTCTTGGTGTTCTTGGACTTCTTGGCCACAGGGTTCCTTGCGGTCAGGGGATGAATGCTTCAACCGTAGCTGCTCGGGCACAGGGGATCTTTCGGCAGCGGGAGTTGCTGCGGTTACTGGCCCGCTTCGGCGCCCGGACCCACGGCCTGGATGGGGAAATCATCGTGCAGGATGTCGTACACGTCGGCGCGCCATGCGGGTGGAACCAGCAGGTGCTCATCCAAGGTGACCAGGCCTTCTTCCGCCCATCGTGCGATGTACTCGGCCGTGTAGTAGGCGGCCGGATCTTCCTCGGGCTCTTCCAAGGCGTGCAAGAGCACGGCGGCCGCCGGTGGGGTTGCGGATGCGGCACTGGAAAGCCAACCGGCCATGGCATTTTGCCAGTCCTCGAGGTCATCGTCCACGGCGTCCGCCAGGATGACCGAGAAAACGTAGTAGCCGAGCAGGTTGCTCATGGTGTGCGCAATGTCGTCGGTGTCGTCCTGCTGCGGGGCGCCATCGGCCACGCAAATCTTGTTGTCGGCCACCGTGATGATGCTGTTCGCGGCCAGCATTTCCCAATAGAAGGCCAACCGGTCTGCACCATGCTGGCCAGCAGTGTTGTTGTTTTGGGCGTTCGTGAAGCGCTTGAATCCGCTGTGGCTGATGACGGCGGCTGCCTGTTCCTGGTCGGTAATTTTCCCGTCCGGCCCCAGCTCGCGGCCGTCACCCACCCAGTCCAACAGTGCCAGGGTGTTCAACCACAAGGGGGAATGCTGCGCGGCCGCCACGAGATCCTCCGGCGACAGCTCCGGAATAAAAATGTCAGCGAACTCGAAGTCGCCGCCGTCCGGTCCGTCCGCATCGGTGAGGTGTGCGCCGTCGAGCGTCTCCGGCGCATCGGTGCGCACCAACTCGGCACGCACCGCTGCCAGGTCCTCCGGCGTCCCCGTCCAGAGGCTGGCCTGGGCCAGATAGCTGACGTAATCGTTGACACCGCTGCGCAGGGTCAGGACCCCGAGGGGGTTGGCGTCCGCCGTGACATCCATGACCTCGTAGACGGCCTCGGGCACCAGATTGGTGGGGTCCGCGTGCGGCTCAATGATCCGGTACATGTCGAAGAAGTCGTCCAAGATGGCCAAACTGACATCGATTGACGTATCTGGGCGGCTCTGGGCTTCGAGCCAGTCGACAAAACCCGACGACAAAGCCGTCATGGCACGGTCCAGCCGGGCATCGGCAGCACTGCGGGCTTCAGTCTTTGCTGCAGCATCCGCCGCTGCTTTGGCCGGGTTGCCGAATCGGGATTTCTTGGTGTTCTTGGACTTCTTGGCCACAGGGTTCCTTGCGGTCAGCGGGACGAATCCCTACAACGTTATCGCCTCCGGCGTGCGGGCATCGGCGAAGAATGCCCGCACGTGATGCGGCGTTGGGACGAACGGCGCCATATCTGATGCCGCGTTGGGTGGAAATAGGGATTATCTGATGCCGCGTTGGGGGAAAGTGGGGATTATCTGATGCGGCGTCGGGTTAGGGGGTGAAGGGGGTCAGGACGATCTTGCCCGCGCCGTGGCCGGACATGCTCGCCCGGAAGGCGTCGGCGGCCTGTTCCAGCGGGAACGTTTGCGCGACGTCGACAACCAGTGCGCCGGCCTCCACCAAGAGGGACAGGCGGGCCAGCTCGTCGGCGTCGGGCCGGACCCAAACGTATTGCCCGCCGTGCTGTAGCACCGTCCAGTCGGCAATGGAGGCGTGCCGTCCGCCGGGCTTCAGCAGTGCGAGGGTGTCCTCCAGGACACCTCCGGCGAAATCGGCCGCGGCGTCGACGCCGTCGGGGGCCAGTTCCCGGACGCGGTCCTGCAGGCCGGGGCCGTACTCCACCGGCTCCGCACCGAGCTGGCGCAGGCGTGCGTGGTTCTTCGCGGACGCGGTGGCGATGACCCGCACACCCTCAAGCACCGCCAACTGGATGGCGGTGCGGCCCACGCTGCCGGAACCGTTGTGGACCAGGAGGGTCTCGCCCGGGCTGACGCCCAGTGTGTCGAGGGTGCGCTGGGCGGTCATCCCGGTCAGCGGAAGGGCCGCGGCATGCTCCCAGCTGAGCGCGGCGGGCTTGTGCGCAACGATTGCGGCGGGCAGCGCCACAAGCTCGGCAAAGGTGCCGCCCTGGACGGTGTCGCGCCGGCCGTAGGAATACACCTCGTCGCCCACCTGGAATTCGGGGGTGTCAAAGCCCACCGCCTCGACCACGCCGGCCACGTCCCAGCCCGGTGTCACCGGGAAGTTGATGTCCATGAACGGGTCGAGCCCGCCGGCCATGATTTTCCAGTCCACCGGGTTCACCCCGGCGGCCTTGACCCGGACCAGCACGGAACCGGGAGCCACCTTGGGCACCGGGCGTTCAGTCAATTCAAGGACCTCGGGGCCGCCGTACACGGCGTAGCTCATGGCCTTCATGGTTGCACTCATGGTGAATACGTTCCTTTCGTCGCTGCACCTGTTTCAACGGGCACGCCCCGGCCGGGATTCCGTGCCCTTGCTCACACGGTTCGGCCTATCCGGCAGCCTGCCCCACCTGCGCCTGCCCGGGCCGGGTCCGTTGGTCCCACAACCGCCGCGAGTCGGTGTTCAATGCCGCCTCCACCCACCGCCCCATCCCGGCATAGGCCTGCGCCCGCACGGTTCCGGGCGAGAGGAACACGTCGTGGAAGGCTCCGGTGATCCGCTGCAGTGTCACGGCGGGCCCGAGTTCCAGGCTCCGCCGCGCCACCGAATCAACGTTCAGCACCACGTCTGCCGCGAGCGCGTCCGACGACCACTTCGGCTGCAGGTAGCTTTTGTCGGACAGCATGACAAGCACAGGAACGTCGATGCCCAGCCCGCGAGCCACTGTCGCCTGGCCCTGAAACACGGCATTCAAAAAGGACGGCGTCACCGGGAATCCGTGGTCCGGGCGCCATTGGGACTCATACTCCCACTCGCCATCAAACTTCTTGGACACCGCCCGCGTGTAAAAGCCGGGATCGATCTGCGGCAGCGGGGCATGGGGCTTGAACCGCGACCGCGCCTGGATCAGCGGGGCCACCACGGCCCGCCCCACCTCGCTGGCCTGGAATTCCAGCCAGGGGCTGTTGAGCACGACGGCGGCCGCCGCACCCGGGTGCCGGGCGGCCCACAGGCTCAGGGTCAGCCCGCCGGTTGAATGGCCCAACAGGACCAGAGGCCGGACACCGGGAACCGGTTCCGGCACCTCGGTGCGTTCCCGCCCAGCCAGGGCGTCGAAGGCGGCGCTGAGCCGTTGCCGGGCCTCCTCCAGAAAGGCCCGTTCAAAAGTTTGCTGGTCGGCGGCCCGGGCCGGGACCGGCGGCGCCGCGTCACCTTCTGCGGGCACGGCGCGCCCCATCGCCGACAGCGCCGCCGCAATGTCGCCGTCGTACTCGTTGAGCGAGGCCACCTGGCCGGGAACCTGCCCGGGGCGCAGGCTGCGGCCGTAGTTGTGCAGATCCAGGGCGTAGAAGTTGGCACCCGCGCGGTGCCAGAATTCGGCAAGTTCGCGCTGAAAAAAGTAGTCGGACCAGCCGTGGACGTAGAGGATGTCGGCCCCGGTCAGCGACGACGGCTCCCATTTAGGGGCATGGCCTGCGTACCTCACCAGGGTGGCGGGGGAGCCCTCGAGCAGGTCAAGGGTGAGCTGTTCAAAGTCCGGGCCGAGGATGTCTTGCTGCCAAGAGGTCATGGCTTGATGCTAACGGGTTGGGGTGTCTGCGGCGAGTGTGGCGGGCCGTGCGGTGTCCGATAATTATCCGCGCCGCCGTGTGCCTATGCTGGAGGGGCGCGGCCGCTCTCCGGCTGGATCCTGCGGCTGCGCGGCAGATTCGTACGTGAGGAAAAGGTGAGGACATGGATTCCTGGCAGGACACTTTTCAGGACTGGGCCCGGGCATGGGCGGCGGTGCAGGACCTTGAGTCCACGGCGGAGGGCGCTGCGGTGCTCATGGGCGGCCGGCGCGTGGCCGTCTGGCCGGGTGAGGCGGCCGTGCCGGTGGATGGTGCCGAGCTGGTCTTGGTGACCGAGGATGCGGCGGGGGCCGTTGGGTATGCCCAGTCGCTGGGGCTGCGCACCACGGACCGAGCCCTGCTGCTGCGGGCAGCGACCGAGGACCTTGACCTGAACCCCGACCTGCCGGCGGACGCGTACCTGGCCGATGCGCCCATGGAAAACTACGACCTGGTGGAGCTGGCCCTCTTTGACCGGCCGGTGGGCAGCGGCCGACTGGCCATGGGTGCCGGGCTGGCCGTCATTTCACGGCTGGCGGTTGACGACGGGCACGAGGAGCAGCTTGCCCGGTTTGAGCACGCCATGGTGGCCGGCCTGGGTGACGAGGCCTTCGCCCACGGCGCCGACGTCATCTACCTGGTGGCCGGGGAGGCCCAGGCGCAGCGATTCGCCGCCGTGGACGGGTGGAGCCAGCTGGCGGAGGTGCTCACCTTCGCCCGGTAGCCGGGCACAGCGAAAGCCGGCGGCGGGCACCTTGGCGGGTGCCCGCCGTCGACCATCCTGCGGTGCCTTTAGGGCTGCGGCTCCAGCATGAGCCGCTTGTTTTCGGCGAAGGCATCTGCCGTGTTTTCGTCGAAGGCGCTGCAGTTGCGGCCCACGAGCGCCTCCACGGCGTCCTCGATGCGCGGCGTCTCCGCGGGCTGGCCGGGCTGGATCTGGCCCTTGGCGCCGACCACGATGTAGCCCCACTCGTAGAGGGCGTCGCAGCCGAGCGCGCAGGTCAGCATGGCGTTGTGCTCGTAGTCCATGCGCTCCTCCTCGCTGTTGGCGGGCCGGGGCTTGATATAGCCGGCAATCAGCAGCCGGGCCGGGAGGTGTTCGCCGCAGATGGCGCAGGAGGCCGTCAGCCGGTCCCTGAGCAGGTGTTTGCGCAGGTAGGCCTGCTCGAGGCGGATGGTGGTGAGGGTCTGGTCATCGGGTTCGTCCGCGCCCCAGGCGCTGCCGGGCAGCCCGCGCAGGCTCATGGCGGAGGACTGCGGCGCCGTGACGCCGGCCTCCGCCAGCAGCTCCTGGCCCTCTTCCGCCGTCAGCGGGGAAATGTAGCGCGGCCGGGGCTTGCCGGCGGCGTTGAACGGCTTGGGTTCGCCGGCCTCGGGCTCATCGGCGGCAGTGATGTCCGCGGCGCGGTCCCGATGCAGCTGGAGGTTCTTGGCCAGCGGATGCGTGCGGACCAGCCAACCGTTGTCGGACTCGTCCAGGCCCTTTTCAAAGCCCTCAGGCCGGGGCGCGTCCTGCCACCTCTCCAGCACCACGCTGACAGCGCGCACATACGGGCCGAAGTAGTTGAACACGATGTCGCCCTTGCGCAGCTCCTTGATGAGCTCGCGGGTGCCGTCCGGATCGCCGTGTGGATCCGGGCAGCTCCACAGCATTCCGTCATTGATGGCTGATTCGTAATTGCGGCCATGGCTGACCCACCAGTAATTCATTTGTGCAACTCCTCGGCTTCCCGTGCGATGGCACTCGACGTTCGATTCAGCCTAACGCGTCCCCTCCCTTCGTGTCCGGGCCTGCGGGAAGAAAGATCGCTTTTGCCGCAAGGGCGGTGCGGTACAGGGCGGGGGTGCGCAGGTGAAATGCCGTGGTTGACCGGGTGGTTTCGGCGCCGTGACACAATGGTGCATGGCCCGGGTGCAGACGGGCCCAGTGATAATACAGCCGGCCGTACCCCTGCGGGTGCGGCATGAGCGAACCACTCAGCTAAAGAAATTTGAGACCCATGACGTCCCCGCTGCAAAGCAATGCTTCGGCAACCCCTCCCCGCACCACCGGCCCAGAGACCGGGAAATCCACGACCCCCGCCCCGGCACCCGGTGCCGCCTTTGCCGCCGTCGGGAGCCCCTACTTTGGGATTCTCCTGGCATGCATGGCCGTGATTGTGATCCTGTCCAACATTGGCGCCTCCAAGGGCGTGCAGTTTGGCCCCATCATCACCGACGGCGGCTTCTTCCTGTTCCCCTTCGCGTACATCCTGGGCGATGTGATCAGCGAACTGTACGGCTTCAAGGTCAACCGCAAGGCCATCCTCACCACCTTTGCCCTGTCCATTTTCGCCTCCCTTTGCTACTGGGTGATCATCGCCCTGCCCGGCTTCACCGACGACTACGGCGTGGCCAAGCAGGCCGCCCTGACCGAGGCGCTGGGCCCGGTCCCGCAAATTGTGCTGGCGAGCCTGCTGGCGTTTTTGGCCGGCCAGACCGTCAACTCCTGGATCATGGTCCGGCTCAAGGCGCACCACGGCGAGCGGAAGCTGTGGATGCGGCTCATGGGCTCCAGCGGCGCCGGCGAGTTCCTGGACACCTTGATCTTCTGCGCCGTCGCAGCCCCCGTCATTGGGATCGTGGGCTTTGGCATGTTCGCGAACTACGTGCTGGTGGGCTTCGTCTACAAGGTGGGCGTGCAGTACGCGCTGATCCCCGTCACCGCGCTGGCAATCCGCTGGTTCAAGCGCCACGAGCCCTCCTACGTGGAGGCCGTCCCAGCCGCGTAGTCCCCGGCCGCTGCGCCGGCCGCGTGATGTGATGAACGACGGCGGCACCCGGGTGAGTTGGAAAGCCCACCCAGGTGCCGCCGTCGTACGTTTAAAGGTTCTGCGGTGCGGCTAACGGTTGGGGTAGTAGCGGCGCAGGGTCTCGGCCTTGAACTCGAAGAAGGTGCCGTCCTCGATGGCGAGGCGGGCGTCGTCGACCATCTTGACCACGAAGCTCTCGTTGTGGATCGAGACCAGGGTGGAGGAGAGCATTTCCTTGGCCTTGAACAGGTGGTGGATGTAGGCGCGCGTGTAGTTTTCGCAGGTGTAGCAGTCGCATTCCTCCGACAGCGGGGTGAAGTCGCGCTTGTACTTGGCGCCGGAGAGGTTGAAGCGCCCGTCCGGGGTGTAGAACGCGGAGGTGCGGGCCACGCGGGTGGGGGAGACACAGTCGAAGGTGTCCGCGCCGTTCTCGATCGCGGTGAAGATGTCATCCGGTTCGGAGATGCCCAGCAGGTGGCGCGGCTTGTCCTCGGGCAGTTCCTCGGCGCACCAGCGCACAATAGTGCCCAGGTTTTCCTTCTCGAGGGCCCCGCCGATGCCGAAGCCGTCAAAGTTCATTTCGCCGAGGTCGTGGGAGGCCTTGCGGCGCAGGTCCTCGTACTGGGCGCCCTGGATGACGCCGAACAGCGCCTGGTACGGCTTTCCGGTGCGCTCCTCGGTCAGGCGGAAGTGTTCTTCGATGCAGCGCAGCGCCCAGAGGCGGGTGCGTTCGAGGGACATTTCCTGGTAGCCGCGGGAGTTCAGCAGCGTGGTCAGCTCGTCGAAGGCGAACATGATGTCGGCCCCGATCTGGTGCTGGACCTGCATGGAAACCTCGGGGGTGAAGCGGTGCATGTCCCCGTTCAGGTGCGACTTGAACCAGACGCCGTCGTCGTCAATGTGCGCCAGGCGCTCCTTGCCCACGGCCACGGAATCGTCGGCTCCGGCGTGCGGTGAGGCGGCCACGGCGTCCATGTTGATGACCTTCTTGAAGCCCGAGCCCAGGCTCATGACCTGGAAGCCGCCGCTGTCGGTGAAGGTGGGGCCCTGCCAGTTCATGAACTTGCCCAGGCCGCCGGCAGCGTCGAGGATGTCCGCGCCGGGCTGGAGGTACAGGTGGTAGGCGTTGGAGAGCAGTGCCTGCGCGCCAAGGTCCTCCATGGACTCCGGCAGCACGGCCTTCACTGTGGCCTTGGTGCCCACGGCGATGAACGCAGGGGTCTTGATGATGCCGTGGGGTGTGGTGATGACGCCCGTGCGGCCCTGGAACTTGCCCCCGTTTTGCTCGATCGCCGCCGCGCTCGGTGCGCAGGTCTCGTTCAGGCGCGTGGTGACTGCAAAGCCAAATTCCGCCTGCGACGCCGGATGGCCGGGGTCGGTGCCCGGCGCTGCGGCGGGTGCCTGGCCGGGGGTGGTGGCGGGCGCGGACACAAGGAGCTCAGGCATGTTGTCAGGGGAGGGCATTCAACCATTTTGCCAGTGATTGCCGGCTGGTGCGGCAGAAGGTGTCCAACCCCTCCCCGACGCGGCATCACCTTTGGCTCAATTCTTGCCGACGCCAGCGCAGCAATGGCCAGGTTCTGTGGAACCCTGTCGCACCGCCGGCCGGCCTATTCGTCCGGGAAATGGGTCTCCATGAAGGCATCCCACTGGCTGCCGATCGCGTCGAAGTCCGCTGCGCCCAGGCCGTACGTGGTGGCGATAACCTGTGCCCCCGGATGTTCGCGGATGCCCTCCAGCCGCGACTGCCTGGCCAAAATCAGCAGCCCGTCGCCGTGCTCTGCGTAGTCCTCCACCGTCAGGCCCAGCTGCGAATCGGTGCGGTACCAGACCTTGCCCGACAGTGTGGCGCCCGTGGCCAGCGTGAGCTCATATGGTTCGCCCGGATCCGGAAGCCAGCCGGTGTCGATGCCCAGGGCGTCCCACAAGTTGGTGTTCGCGGAGCTGGCACCGTCAACGTAAAAGGTGCGCCGCGCCGTCTTCGGATGCCGTTCCAGGGCGAACTTCAACTGCTGGAGGAACATGGTCCAGCCCTCCGTGATGTCGGGGTCATACTTGGCCCATTCGCCCGTTGCCACGCCGCGCGTCATGGTCAGCAGCGTGCCGTCAGGCTGCGGTTCCAGCGTAAAGACGTCGCCCATTTCCAGCGTCAGGCGCAGGTGGTCGCCGCTCTCGACCACGTTGGAGTCGTAGATCTGCCGGATTTCCTCGTCCAGGCCGTCCATGTCCCAGCCGTGCCACTGCGCAATGCGGGCCGGCTCGCGGAGCATGAGCCAGACCTGTTCGGCATCGGCGTTGATGAGGACCGAGAGCTGGTTAGTCGCCATGACACGTAATCTACGCTGGAACGGCTGTTCGGGCCAGCATCCCGGCATTCCCGGCCCAAAGTCCGACGGCGGCAGCCCACCTTCCAGCGTGCCGCCGCGTTCCGGCGCCGTGCCGGGCAGTGCGACAGCATCGCAGAAAAACCGGTCATTGCTGCGATGGCGTCGGCTAAAAAGCGGTCATTGCTGCGACAGCGTCGAGGGGAGGGTCAGCGGCCCAGGCCGGCGTAGGAGATCGCCTGGCGGACCAGGGCGCCGCGGCCGCCCACGAACTCGGCCTGCACGCCGGGGCTGAGCACCTCTTCGGGCGTCATCCAGGTCAGCTCCAGCGCGTCCTGCCGCGGCGTGCATTCGCCCGTCACGGGGATCACGTAGACCATGGCCACGGCGTGCTGGCGTTCATCCGTGAAGCCGGTCTGGGACGGCGACGGCAGGTACTCCGCCACCGTGAACGGGACCGGGCTGACCGGCAGCTGCGGGAAGGCGAGCGGCCCCAAATCCTTCTCGATGTGGCGGATCAACGCGGCGCGGATGGTCTCGCGGTACAGCACGCGCCCGGACACCAGGGTCCGGACCATGGAGCCTTCCTCGTCTGCCTGCAGCAGCAGCCCCACCTCGTTGACGTAGCCGAGGGGATCCAGGCGCACCGGGACCGCCTCGACGTAGACCATGGGCAGCCGGTTGCGGGCCTCGTACAGGTCCTCGGGGGACAGCCAGCCGGGATACGGGTCAGGGGTGCGCACGCTCATAACTAAGTTCTACCCCATCCGCGGCCCGGGTGCCGCCTCCGCTGCACAAATGCCGTCACTGTTCGCTGCCCCCACCGTCCAGGTCGCGGCTGATTTCAAGTTCGACGGCGTTCGACCCACCCTTGATTGTCGCCACGAAACCGCCGTTCTTGGCCCGGAACAGTGATCCGCCGTCCGCACGGTGCTGCACAAATTTCGCGCCGATGTCGGCCAGGACCTTTTCGGCGGCAGCGGTGTCCGGGGTGTGCCAGACAGCCGTGACGGCAAGTGGCCCGCCCGTGGGGAGGCTGAGGTCCGTGACGGGGTCGGCCAGAAAATTGAACCCTCCGGGCGCCGTGACGCGGGCCGTGCCGCCGTGGCGGGAATCCACCACCTCCGCCTGTGTTCCGTCCTCTAGCGTGCGGCGGACAAAGATTTCGTGGTCGCGCACCTCGAAGCCCAGCTCGGTGGCGCCGTCCATGGGGCTGCCGGCATCAGCCTGGTGGATGCCCACCTTGCCGTTGCCGGAGTCAAAGACGCGCCAGTCGCCGTGGTTTTCCACGCATTTGAGGCCCTGGTCTTCCAACTGGGCGGCGTAGCCGTCGAGATCGGATGTGAAGTGGACGGGGCGGACGCGCAGCATGGTTTCTCCTGGTGGTGCGGTGGTTGTTTCCAATATTAGTGTTGGACCATGGCTGAACTCCCTGAACTTCTGTTGCCCGATGCTGCTGCCTGGCGAGAATGGCTCGTTGAACACCACGCTGCAAGCCTCGGCGTCCGCCTCGTCCTGCACAAGAAGGGCGGCACCGTCACGGAGCTGACTTACGCGGCCGCGCTGGATGAGGCGCTGTGCTTCGGCTGGATCGACGGGGTGGCCGGCAAACGCGATGACGGCAGCCACCTGCGGCGATTCACGCCCCGGACGCGCAGAAGTATTTGGTCAAAGATTAACACCGGGCACTATGAGCGGCTCTGCGAGGAGGGCCGCATGCGCCCGGCCGGGACGGCAGCCGCCGACGCAGCGAAGGCAGACGGCCGATGGGAAATTGCATACTCCGGGCAGGCGGATGCCCAGGTCCCGGATGATCTTGCCGAGGCGATTTCGGCCAGTCCAGCGGCGCAGGCCATGTTCGACGTGCTTACCTCGGTCAACCGATATGCCCTTATTTACCGCACCACCTCGGTCAAGACCCCGGCCGTCCGGGCGTCAAAGATCGCCGGATTTGTGCAAATGCTCGAGGCTGGCGAAACGCCATATCCGCAAAAACGCCGCCCCGCGTAGGCCGATGGCGGCATGCCAGGCGGGGCCGTCCCGGGAGCGGGGCTACGCCACCGTGAACGTTATGGAATGCCAGCCCGTTGAGCCGTCGGGCTCCGGCGGGGCCTGCTCTTCGATTTGCAACCGGGCCTGGCTGTCATAGGCGCGCACCTGCACCTTGTGGGTGCCGGACACTGCGCCGTCCCAGGAGTAGGACCACTGCCGCCAAGTGTCCACCGACGCTTCCGCAGCCAGCTCCGCACGTTGCCAACCGCCATCGTCAATCCTGACCTCAACCTTGGAGATCCCCGTGGTTTGGGCCCAGGCGCTGCCGCCGATGGCGACCTTTCCTGCCGGGACCCGGGCCAGCGCCCGCGGCACCTCGATCCTGGATGCGGTCTTGATGGGTCCGTGGGACGACCAGCCGCGGGACGTCCAATAACCGGCCTTCTCGGCGAACGTTGTCACTTCCAGGTCCACGACCCATTTGGTGGCGGAAACAAAACCGTACAGTCCCGGCACCACCATGCGGACCGGAAAGCCGTGTTCCAGGGGCAGCGGTTCGCCGTTCATGCCGACAGCCAGCAGTGCGTCCCGGCCGTCTTGCAACACCGGCAGTGGGGTGGAAGCGCTGAAGCCGTCAATGCTGGTGGAGAGCACCATGTCGGCCCCGGCTGTTGGCTTGGCGCGGGCCAGGACCTCCCGCAGCGGATAGCCTAGCCATTTGGCGTTGCCAGCCAGATTCCCGCCCACCACGTTGGAAACACAGGTCAGGGTCACATGGGACTCAACGAGCTCGGCGGCCAGAAGCTCGTCAAAGCTCAGGGTGAACTCATTCTCCACCATCCCATGGACGCGCAGCTCCCAGTTGGCCGGGTCAATTTCAGGCACAATCAAGGCCGTGTCGATGCGGTAAAAGTCGCTGTTGGGTGTGACAAACGGGGTTATACCCTCCACCGGGGCCTGAACGCCCGCGGGCAGCGGGGCGGCCTTGGACTTCGGTGCCGGCAGCTTCAGCGACTCGCGCACCGCCACCGCCGTGTTCCGGGCAGTGGAGAGCAGTGTCCCGCCAAAACCGACGACGACGGCCACGCCGGCCACCGCTGCCGAACGCAACAGGAACGCGCGTCTGCTGGGTGAGGAGGCATCCCCCTGGCCGAGAGCCGCTGTGGCTCCTGCCGCCGTCGAGCTTTCCGCCGGTGGTCGCGAGTTGGTGGAGTGTCCGGCAGCGGCAGCCGTGAGATAACGCAGGACCCAGAGGCCGGCCGCGGTGCCGAGCAGGAGCGGGACAAGGTCAAAGGCGCCGGCACCGGCTCGGGTGGTGATGCACAAGCCCATGACGACGGCGAAACCCAGCACCATGGCAGCGCCGGCCCTGGGCTTGTGCTGTGCCACCACGCCAGCCGCCGCCGCCAGCACTGCCGCTGCAACGACCATGGAGATCAGCAACACGAGCTTGTCGTTGGTGCCAAAGGTGGCGATGGCAAAGTTCTTCAGCCACGCCGGGGTGAAATCGATGAACGTTGACCCCACCGAGGCCAGTGGGGACGCTGCAGGCCCAGAGAAGGCCGATGCCAGCTCTGCCACAGCAAAGAGGCTGCCTGCCGCGACGATGCCCGTGAGTGATCCTGCTGCCATGCTGCGCCAGTTGCTGTGCCGTGTGGTGGTGCTTCGCTTGCCCATGCCAGGCTCCTTGAAAGATCTTTTGTGGCCACCGCTGGACGAAGCCGGTGGAAGTGCTTTCTTGTACTTCGGAGCCGGGCGCCCGCCGGATTGCCCGCCGGCAAGATTGCTTGCAAAAACTGAAGGCCACTGTGGTGCCGGCGCAACAGAGGCCTTAGAGCTCCTGCACCACTATGGGGGTGGAGGTGGGGGCAGCGGAACCGCCGGCAGGTTCCACCGTGATGCCGACATGGGTTGCCCCGCCCAGGGGCCCGTTGAGCACCTGCATGCCGGCAACGGTGGGATCGGTGGTGGACATGAGCCCTGCCGGAACGGCGCCGGCCGCCGAAATGAACCACAATTCATATGTTTTGCCGGAGGGCAGCGCAGGCAAATTCTGGACCATGACGGCAGCCTTGTTCGCCTCGCTTGAGGAGGCAACTGTCACGGAGCCGCCGTCCGAAAGCGCCGTGGTGGCGATCTTGGCATCGGGAGAGCTGACGATGCCCAACATGGCTTCTTGTTGGGTTTGTGCAGCCTGCTGTTGTGCCGCGATGGCAACAAGTTTTTGTTCCATGTCCCGCTGCGTTGCGGCTTGTCCGGCGACCCAACCGCCCAGGCCGACGCCGGCAAAGAGCACCAGTGCCGCCGCGGCGCTGAGCACAGGAACCCGGCGCTTTATCGTGCCGTCGGCGGTTTGCGGGCGCTCAGTTGCGCGGCCGCGCGCCACATGATTTCGCCTTGATTGTGCCGGAGTACCCGTCGCGGTGGAAATATCGCGCACCACGGAGGCTGCCGGAAGCTGTCTGGTGTTGCGAATCGCCGCCATGATCTCCGCCTTCAATGCAGCGGGCGGGGCTTCAGTGGGAGTGCCGTAGGCCAGCAGTGCGGCCGTTTCGCTCAGGCTGCGGACTTCCTCCAATGTCTGGGGGTCAGTCAACGCGTAGCGTTCGAAGTCTCCCCGTTCCGTCTCGCCCAGGGCGTTCAAGGCGTAGGAGCCGGTCAGTAAATGCAATTGTTGTTCCATCACGCCACTCCTAACCTGTCCCTGAGCCTGATCATGCCGTCCCGAATCCTTGTCTTAACAGTACCGACCGGGATCTTCAACAGTTCGGCTACTTCCTGGTGTGTGTACCCGCCGTAGTAGGCCAGCCGGATCGCTTCCTGTTGTACCTGCGTCAGTGAGTCAAGCGCCTTGTTGACGCGCTCTGCCTCCAACTGGGATTCAACAGTATCCGCGACATCGTCGTAACTTTCCTGATACTCCTTGATGCCCTCGCGCAGGTCCCTGTTGCTGCTGGCCTGGCTGGCCCGAACCTTGTCCACTGCCTTGCGGTGCGCGATAACCAGAATCCAGGACATCGCCTTTCCCCTGTCGGCATCAAAGCGGGAAGCCTGCGCCCAAATGTCGACGAAGACTTCCTGGGTTACTTCTTGGCTTTGGTCCGGGTCTCGGACCACTTTGCGCACCAAACCGAAAACCCTGGGTGCGACCGCGTCGTAGAGTTCCTCGAAGGCCGCCTCGTCGCCGAGGGCGACGAGGCGGATCAAGTCTTCGTGGGTTGGTGGTGCCAGGGGCTCCACGGAACGCAACCAGGGTAAACGCATGGTCTCCACTTTGTCACGCTCAGTGCCCATGGGACCGCGCCTTTCGATCTGTGTTGGAAAGTTCTGCTGCTTGACCGGCTACTTCTTGGCCGGCGGCATCAGGACCGTGTCGATCAGGTACACGGTGGCGTTGGCGGTCTTGACGCCGCCGCAGATGACCTTGGCACCGTTGACCTCCAAGTTGTCGCCGGTGCCTGTGACCTCCAAGTTGCTGCCCTCGGCTGTTGCATGCTCGCCGGCAATCTTGCTGGGGGCCAACTGGCCGGGGACAACATGGTAGGTCAGGATCGACGTGAGGGTTGCGGAGTCCGTCTTCAATCCCTCGATGGTCTCGGCCGGGATCTTCGCGAAGGCGTCATCAACCGGGGCGAACACCGTGAACTCGCCGGAGTTCAACGTGTCAACCAGGTTGACGTCCTTGTTCAGCTGCCCAGAAACTGCGGCCGTCAAGGTCTTCAGCAAGGGGTTGTTGGATGCGGCCGTGGCAACAGGGTCCGCAGCCATGCCGGCCACCGAACCAGCTCCGCTGGGGACAGCAGCTGCGTAGGCGGCGCAACCGGCGCCCACGAGTCCTTCGCCGTCCATGGCTTCCGTGCTGGCGGGTGCCGACGTTGTCATCGGGGCTTCCGTCGTGGGGCTGGGAGTGGTTGTGGTTCCAGCACTGCACGAGGTGATGCCCAAGGCGGTGATGGCCAAGAGGCCCAGACCAAGGCTGAGGCTCTTACGGTTTCCAAACTTCAAGGTGGTGTTCATGATGATTCTCCCTAGTGTGAAAGCGGAAGGATTCCGTTTCGCTTCCCAGACCGTTGCCGCAAATGCGACGCCGGTTTGGGCTGTCAGGGAGTACTTCGGAGCCGTTCCCGGCACGGATTGGAAATGGCAGGAGAAAGTTTTGTGACCGGAGTCTCCTAGTTGGCCAGGACGCCCACACCGTCGCGGGCCTCGAAGATCAGCTGGGTTTCGGTCTGGCGGACCACTCGGTTGACGGTGACGTGCTTGAGGACGAGGTCGCGCAGGGCCTCCGGGCTCTCCACCGCGACGTGGAGGTGGAAGTCGTCCTCGCCGGCCACATGGAATGCGTGGATGACACCGGGGACCTGGGTCAGCGCGGTGTAGAGGGCATTGACGTGTTCGGCGTTGTGGCTGCCGAGCCGGACCTTGATGACGGCCTGGATGGGGAAGCCCAGGGCGGCCAGGTTCAGTGTGATGCGGTTGCCGATGATGACGCCGGAGTTGCGCATGAGGCGCAGGCGGTTCGCGCAGGTGGACTCGGCCAGGCCCAGGTGCGATGCGACGGCCTTGTTGGTCAGGCCGCCGTCTGCGGTGAGGGCGCGGAGGATGGCCAGGTCGGTGTGGTCCAGCCCCGCCGGTGCGGCTGCCGCCCGTTGCTTTTTCTCCAAGGTGACACCCGTCTCATTGCCTTATGGTGGTGAAAAATGCTGATTGGGCCGATTCTATGGGCCTTTCGCCCAACTATCTAGCCATTCATTGCATTTTCGTTCATGGTTGGGGCATGACTGCTGAATTTATGAACCTCGAGTCCCAGGCCGTCCATGCGGGGCGGGACGACTTGACGGCACTGGGCGTCCACGCCCTGCCCCTTGACTTGTCCACCACGAACCCGCTGCCGGACATTGACCATGGCGGGGACTCCTACGAGTCCATGGCCACCGGCGGGCACCCGCTGCCCGGGGGCGGGAACGTATACGCGCGGTTGTGGAATCCCACGGTCGCCCGCTTTGAGGCCGGCCTCGCGGTGCTGGAAAAGGCGGAGGCCGCCGTGGCCTTCGCCTCGGGCATGGCTGCCGTGACGGCTGCGATCCTGGCCGGCAAGGGGTCGGCGCGGGCCGGTGCGGGCAACGGCGCCCTGCCCCACATCGTGGCCGTGCGCCCGCTCTACGGAGGCACCGACCACCTGCTGGACTCGGGACTGCTCGGGGTGGAAACCACGTTTTGCGACGAGGACGGGGTGGCCGCCGCCATCCGCGACACCACTGTGCTGGTCATCCTGGAAACACCGGCCAACCCCACCCTGGACCTGGTGGACATCCGCCACGTCGTTGCGCAATCCGACGGCGTCCCGGTCCTGGTAGACAACACCTTCGCCACACCGGTGCTGCAAAACCCCATCAGCCTCGGGGCAGCCATGTCGCTGCACAGCGCCACCAAGTACATTGGCGGCCACGGCGACGCCGTCGGCGGGATCATCGCCTGCAGCGAGGAGACGGCCGAGTCCCTGCGCCGCGTCCGCGCCATCACCGGCGCCATCCTCCACCCGCTAGGCGCATACCTCCTGCACCGCGGGCTGGCCACGCTGCCCGTGCGTGTCCGGGCCCAGCAGGAAGGCGCCCAACAAGTTGCAGCATGGCTGGCGAACCATCCGGCGGTGGAAAAGGTCCACTTCCCGGGCCTTGACGGCGACCCGAAGGGGCTGCTGCAGCACCAGATGTCCGGCCCCGGCGCCATGGTCTCCATCAGCCTGCACGGCGGTTTCGAGGCGGCCAAGGCGTTGACGTCCGGCGTCCGGCTATTCACGCACGCCGTGTCCCTGGGAGGCGTGGACTCGCTCATCCAGCACCCCGCCGCACTGACCCACCGCCCCGTCGCACCCGAGGCCAGGCCGTCCGCGAACCTTGTCCGGCTGTCCATCGGCCTGGAATCCCCGGCCGACCTGATGGCCGATCTCGACCAGGCCCTCGCTGCAGCGCACTCGGCGCGGACGGAACTGGCAGCTGGCGCTGCCACCCGCTGATCCGGCGGCGGGGCACCTGCCGCCGGCCGGGCGCCGTCGTGCCTAAAGTGAGGCGGCAGCCGAGAAGACCATCCAGCGCTGGACGGCGGCCGAGAGCTGTTGTGGCTGCTGGCCGAGGACCTGCCGGGCGGTGTCCTGGATGAGGCGCGACGCCGTGTCCCTGCTATGGGCGGGCAGCCTTGCGTCGTGCGCGGCAAGGGCGAGGTAGCGGCACAGGATGCCGGTGAACAGGCTGCCGTCGCCGCCCGGCTCCAGGCGGATGCCGTTGCCGGGGGTTGCCAGCTGCACCTCGACGGCATCGATCAGGGCGGCTGCCTGCGCAAGGTCCTGCGGGCGGCCCAATTCCAGCAGGGCGGCAAGGATGGGGCCCTGGTTGTACGTGTAGATGGTGTGTTCCGTGTTTCGGCCGTTGGGTGTGGCCGGGGTGGTGGCCGCCGGGTGGACGCCGTCGATGTACAGGCCAAGTTCGGGGCTGAACAGTTCCCGGCGCAGCCAGTCCGTGATGGCGGCGGCGGTGCCGGTGTCGCCGGTCCTGGCAAAGTGAAGTGCGGCCGGGCCGTTGACGGGGGTGTTCTTGAAGTCGCGCTTGCGGGACCAGTAGAGGCCGCCGCCCAGCACGTTGTCATGGGCGGCGTGGAGCTGGCGGGTCAGTGTCCCCGCGGCGAAGGCGGACAGGCGTGCAGGGCGGGCCGCCAGCCGCAGCGAGAGGTTGTTGAGCCGTCCGGCTGCGAGCGCCAGCCAGGCCATGTCGTCAAAGTAGAAGTTGGGGAAGCGGCCGAAATTGCGGATGAGGATGCCGCGAAGCAGTGCCCGGGCCCGTCGCAGTTCGCGGCGGGCGCCCGTCCTGTCTCCGCGTTCCAGGCCTTGGAATCCGGTGTCGATGATGGCGTCGAGATAGTGCGACTGCCACCAGTAATGCCATTCCGACCACGGCACGGGACGCTGCGTGGCGGGGCTGGCAATGGCGCCGATCCATGTGCCGGGCAGGCCCATGAGGCGGTGCCCGAACATTCTGTTGACCTCCGCGGCAGCATTCTCGGCGTGGGCTGCCCAGCCGGCGGGTGCTGCGGGATGGTGGGACTCGCCTGTCATAAGCCCAAGCGTACCGGCCGGGAAGCCGGCGCATGTGGGGCCGGATGCCTGTGTGCCGGCGCGGCGGGAGGGGGCCAACGGGGACCTTATTCAGTTAGTATGCATTAACGCAACATTTTCTTTTCGTCCCTGTTTTCGGCCGGGGCGGACCTCAACGAGGAGGAACCATGGAAATTTCGTCCAACGGAACCGTCGCACTCATCACCGGCGGTGCCTCGGGCCTTGGCGCAGCGACGGCGAGGCGCCTGCATGGTGCGGGAGCCGCCGTCGTGCTGGTTGACCTGCCGCATGCCGCGGAGGCCGGCAATGCCCTGGCCGCGGAGTTGGGGGAGCGGGCAGTGTTTGCGGCCGCCGACGTCACCGACGAAGGGCAGGTGCGCACCGCGATTGCCGCCGCCGCGGAGCTTGGAACGCTGCGGGTCGTGGTGAACTGTGCCGGCGTCGCCACCCCCGGCAAGGTGCTGGGACGCGAGGGCGTGCTGCCGCTGGAGCAGTTCAGCCGCGTCGTCCAGATCAACCTGGTGGGCACCTTCAACGTGCTGCGCCTGTGCGCCGAGGCGATGGCTGCCGCCGAACCCCTCGCCGGCGAGTTTGGCCCGGAGCGCGGGGTCATTGTGAACACGGCGTCGGTTGCGGCGTTTGACGGGCAGATCGGGCAGCCGGCGTATGCGGCGTCGAAGGGCGCCGTGGCGGCCATGACACTGCCGGTGGCGCGGGAGCTGGCGCGCTCGCAGATCCGGGTCATGACCATTGCGCCCGGCATCTTTGAGACGCCCATGCTGGCGGGGCTGCCGCAGGCCGCGCAGGATTCCCTCGGCCAGCAGGTCCCGCACCCTTCCCGCCTGGGCAAGCCCGCCGAGTATGCCGCGCTCGTGGAGCACATCGTTGCCAACGCCATGCTCAACGGGGAAACGATCAGGCTCGACGGCGCCATTCGGATGGCACCCAAGTGAGCCCCCTTGCCGCAGGGGCGGCGGAGCTGCCGGCCGCCGACTTCTACGACTTCGAGGCGCTGCTGAGTGCGGAGGAGGCTGCGAAGCTGGCCCAGCTGCGCGTCTTCCTGGCGGAGGAGGTGGCCCCGCATGCAGTGGGCTGGTGGAACGACGCCGAGTTCCCGGCCCACCTCCTGCCCAAGATCGCCGCCCTGGACCTTGCCGCCCCCGACCGCCGCAGCTACAGCCACCTCTTCACGGGGCTCGTGGTCGCGGAGATGACCCGGGCGGACACGTCCCTCGCCACGTTCTTCCTGGTCCACCACGACCTCTTCGTCCAGGCGCTCATCGACTTCGGCTCCCCGGACCAGCAGGCGCGGATGCTCGCCGACGCCGTGGCGCTGCGGACCACCGGCGCCTTCGCCCTGACCGAGCCGGACCACGGTTCCGACGTCGCTGGGGGCATGGCCGCCACCGCGCTGAAGGTGGAGGACGACGGCGGCACCCACTGGGTGCTCAACGGCGCCAAGCGCTGGATTGGCAACGGGACATTCTGCGAGCGGATGCTGCTCTGGGCCAGGGACGCCGAAACCGGGCAAGTTCGCGGCTTCTTCCTGGATGCAAACCTGCCCGGCGTTGAGCGGGTGAAGATTGAGAACAAGATTGCGCTGCGGACGGTGCAGAACGCGCACATTACGCTGACGGACGTGCGGGTGCCGGAAGCCGACCGGATTGCATCGGTGGATTCCTTTGAGGACACGAACCGACTGCTGCGCGGATCTCGCATCTCCGTGGCGTGGCAGGCTGTGGGCCAGCAACTGGCCGCCTTTGACATTGCCCGTGCCTATGCGGTGGAACGCCAACAGTTCGGCCGGCCCATCGCATCGTTCCAGATGGTCCAGTCGCAGCTCGTGGAGATGCTCGGCAACGCCACCGCATCACTGGCCATGATGGTGCGGATCGCCGGGCTGCAGGATGCCTCCCCGGACGGCCCGGCGATGGGGCAGGTTGCCCTTGCCAAGGCACACACCACGGCGGCCATGCGCAGGACCGTGGCGCTGGGCCGCTCCATCCTGGGCGGCAACGGCATTGTCTCTGACTTTGGCATGGCGAAGGTGTTCGCCGACGCAGAGGCCATCTACACCTACGAGGGCTCGCACGAGATCAACACGCTCATTGCAGGCCGGGCGGTCACAGGCATCTCCGCGATCGTGTGAGATCTCCGGACGAATCCGGTGCAAGCGTGCTGTTCTGCGCAGGGTTAGGTGCCGGCGTGGCGCAGAACAGTGTTGTGCGCCAGGTGGGCGCGGGACGCTGCGCAGAACAGTGCACTTGTGCGCCGGTCTGCCATGTCCGACGGCGGCCAACCCGCCTCGGGTGGGCCGGGCGCCGTCGAGCTTCACTACTCCTGCGCACCGTGCTTCATGAACCGTGCGCAACTCCAGGAACTGCGCACCATGAGGACTTGACCGTGCGCAGGAGCAGTGGAACCCCGTGCAGGTGCGGCGCACGAGGAATGTCGCGCTGGACCTGGGGCGGGGATGGGTGCGGGGCCGGGCGGTCCCTACTTCCGCGGGTCGCGCTCGCCGGCCTCGATGGCCACGGGCAGCGTGTTGCCGGGCACGGGCGCCGGGCAGGTGCCAAAATCTGTGAAGGCGCTGGGGTAGTTGATGGCCCTGTTGAAGTCGACCGCCACGGAGCCGTCGGGGCGCGGATTCGTCAGCTCCAGCATGCGCCAGTGCGAGGACGACACATCATTGCTGGCGTCGTGGAAGGTGATGACCAGCGAGCCGAGCGCACCTTCCTCGGCGGCCAGTGTGTACGGGATGCCGTCGAGTTCGAAGGACACCTCGCCCGCCAGCACGGCCACCCCGGGGACCTCGGGGCTTGCCGTGGCAATGGGTGTGGGCCGCGGTGCGTCAAACGGCGTGAAGGAACCGGTGACGACCATGGCTGGATCGTAGTCAAACGCGGGGACCCCGGAGAAGGACGCCAGGGTGGGTGACTGTGCGTCGCGGGTGCGGACCATGTAGCGGTTGGCGCGCATGCCCAGCTCCACCACCATGGAGCCGGACGCGACCCACATCAGCGACTCCTCGTCCGACAACTCAGCCGTGACGGTCCCCAGAACAGGCTGCCCGCTGGAGACCATCGAAAGGTCGTCCTCCGCAGCGGCGGTGAGGTACGCCGTCGTGCCGTCAAAGGACCAGAGACCAGGGACGCCGGGAAGTGCGGACGGGGCGGCGGGGAGCCAGTGGAACGAGGTGAGCGACAGCCAGCCGTGCGGTGCGGCCAGGGCGGCGTTGCGGCCCGTGCGGAAACAGTCCCAGCGCTGGGTCAGGCGGTCGAGTTCGGCGGTGCTGGTGCTCATGCTGCTCCTTTGAGGCGGGTGGTCCACTGCCTGCCACAACGGGCGGAGGCGCGAACGTATTCCGCCGCCAGCCGCGGGTCCGCCAACCGCGGCTGCGCGGTACGTCGGTGCCATGGTGATGAAACAATGGGCCCATGGCAACAAACGCAGCAAATTCACCAGGCGCAAACAATGCAGGCCTGAACAAGGACATGACCCGCTTCCCCCAGGGGGCCTTCACCGCCGTGGACAAGGAACGGACGGAGCTGGTCTTCACCCGCCGCTACGACGCCGCACCCGGGGACGTCTGGGCCATGTTCACCGATCCGGACAAGACGGAAATGTGGTGGGCCCGGACGCGGGGGATGGCCAAGACCGGCTCCTCCTTCGACCTGAAATGGCTCAACGTCAAGGACGAAGGCCACGGGATCGAGACCGACTGGTGGTACGGACGCGTCATAGAGGCCGACGCACCCCGGCTGCTGGAAATTTCCAACGCCATGCACGGGCGGATCCGGATCGAGCTGGAGCCCGACGGCGGCGGCACCGTGATGACGTTCCGCAACACCATTGAGGTGCCGGCTGAGGTGGTGGCCATGCAACTGGCGGGCTGGCACGTCCACCTGGACCACCTGCAGGAGGCGCTGCAGGGCAAAAGCGTTGACTGGCAGCACTGGTGGGACGATTTCCACCCCTGCTGGCAACAGGTCCACGCGCTGTACGCCGCCGGGTAGCGCCGGGCACCCGGGCGCGCCCCGCCGTCGGGCATGGATGGCAGCGCAGGCTGCAGCGTCGTCATCATGTGAGACAGATTCGCCGCCGATCGCCTGCGCAAAGTAGGATCCTAGAGGCCCTGTCTTGGGCCCAACCGTATTCAATGCCGCATACGAGCACCCCAGATTCACAGACCGTAAGGACGCTGACTCATGAGCTCAGACTTGCCCACAACACCCCAGGACGCCGCGCAGGATCCGCAGCAGGACACCGATTTGCGCCGTGATGTGCGCCGCGTCAGCACCCTGCTGGGTGAATCACTGGTCCGCCAGCACGGCCCCGAACTGCTGGCCATGGTGGAACAGGTCCGCCTGCTGACCAAGGAATCGAAGGAAGCCGCCCGCGGCGAAACCGGCACCGGCCCGTGGAGCGCCAACGACGTCGCAGAGCAGGTCCGCGAGGTCCTCGCCTCCCTGCCGCTTGAGCAGGCAACCGACCTGGTGCGCGCCTTTGCGTTCTACTTCCACCTGGCCAACGCCGCTGAGCAGGTGCACCGCGTGCGCAGCCTGCGCAGCCGCGCCGAAAAAGACGGCTGGCTGGCGAAGGCTGTGTCTGAGATTGCCGAACAGGCCGGCACCGAGGCGCTGCAAAAGGTGGTCAACGAACTCGACGTCCGCCCCATTTTCACCGCCCACCCCACCGAGGCATCGCGCCGGTCCGTGCTGGACAAGATCCGAAAGCTCTCCGACATCCTGGCCACACCGTCCGACGAGGGCACCACCACCCGCGCCCGGCAGGACCGCGCCCTGGCGGAAATCATCGACCAGATGTGGCAGACGGACGAGCTGCGCAAGGTCAGCCCCACCCCCATGGATGAGGCCCGCAACGCCATCTATTACCTGCGCAACATCCTCACCGACGCCATGCCTGAGGTCCTGACCGAGCTCAGCGACCTTCTCGGCGAGCACGGCGTCACCCTGCCGGCCGACGCCGCACCGCTGCGCTTCGGCTCCTGGATCGGCGGGGACCGCGACGGCAACCCGAACGTCACCTCCGACGTCACGCGCGAGGTCCTGATCCTGCAGAACCAGAACGCCGTCAAGATCTCCCTGGCCCTGATTGACGAGCTGCTCAGCATCCTCTCCAACTCGATTGCGCTGTACGGCGCGGACGAGGCGCTGACTGACTCCATCGTGGCGGACCTGCTCAACCTGCCGCACATCGACCCCCGCGTCCTTGAGCTCAATGCCGACGAGCCCTACCGCCTGAAGCTGACCTGCATCAAGGCCAAGCTCATCAACACGCAAAAGCGCGTGGCTGCGGATGCCTACCACGAGCCCGGCCGCGACTACAGCACCACCGCCGAACTGCTGGCGGACCTGGGCCTGCTCGAAAACTCCCTGCGCAACAACTCGGCCGCACTGGTGGCCGACGGCGCGCTCGCCTCGGTGCGCCGGGCCATTTCCTCTTTCGGCCTGCACCTGGCCACGCTGGACATCCGCGAGCACGCCGACCACCACCACGACGCCGTCGGCCAGTTGGTGGACCGTGTGGGCGAACTGGGCAAGCCGTACGCGGAGCTGGACCGCGCCGAGCGCATGGCCGTCTTGAGCACCGAGCTGGCCAGCCACCGTCCGCTCTCCGGCCACCCCATCAAGCTCGACGGCGCAGCGAACGGCACCTACGACGTCTTCCGTGTGGTGCGCCGCGCCCTGCGCACCTACGGTCCGGACGTGGTGGAAACCTACATCATCTCCATGACGCGCGGCGCCGACGACGTCCTGGCCCCCGCCGTGCTGGCCCGAGAGGCCGGCCTCGTCCAGCTCACGGGCGAAAACCGCTACGCCAAGATCGGCTTCGCCCCGCTGCTGGAAACCGTTGACGAGCTGCGCGCCTCCGCCGAGATCGTGGACCAGCTGCTCTCCGACCCGGCCTACCGCGAACTGGTGCGCCTGCGCGGCAACGTGCAGGAAATCATGCTCGGCTACTCGGACTCCAACAAGGAATCCGGCGTGCTGACTTCGCAGTGGGAGATCCACAAGACCCAGCGCAAGCTGCGCGACGTCGCCGTCAAGCACGGTGTCAACGTGCGCATGTTCCACGGCCGCGGCGGCTCCGTGGGCCGCGGCGGCGGGCCCACCTACGACGCCATCATGGCCCAGCCGAACGGCGTCCTGGAAGGTGCCATCAAGTTCACCGAACAGGGCGAGGTCATCTCCGACAAGTACTCCCTGCCGGAACTGGCCCGCGAAAACCTTGAACTCTCACTCGCGGCCGTGATGCAGGGCTCAGCGCTGCACCAGGCGCCGCGCCACTCCGAGGACGACCTGGGCCGCTTCGGCGAGATCATGGAAGTCATGTCGGATGCCGCGTTCGGCAGCTACCGGACCCTGATCGACCACGAGGACCTGCCCGCCTACTTCCTGGCCTCCACGCCGGTGGAGCAGCTGGGGTCGCTGAACATCGGCTCACGCCCGTCCAAGCGCCCCGACTCCGGCGCCGGCCTGGGCGGCCTGCGCGCCATCCCGTGGGTGTTCGGCTGGACCCAGTCACGGCAGATCGTGCCCGGCTGGTTCGGTGTCGGCTCCGGCCTGAAGGCGGCCCGCGAGGCAGGCCGCGAGGCCGAACTGAAGGAGATGCTGGCCAACTGGCACTTCTTCTCCTCCACCATCTCCAACGTTGAAATGACCCTGGCCAAGACGGACATGGCCATTGCCGCACACTACGTGGCCACCCTGGTGCCCGCCGAACTGCAGCACCTGTTCGCCACGATCCGCGCCGAGTACGACCTCACCGTGGCTGAAATCCAGCTCCTCACCGGCGAAACGGAGCTGCTGGACAACCAGCCGCTGCTCAAGCGTTCCCTGAACGTCCGCGACCAGTACCTGGATCCCATCTCCTACCTGCAGGTGGAACTGCTGCGCCGCGTCCGCGAGGCAGACATCACTGCGAGCGAGGTCGACGAACGCCTGCAACGCGCCATGCTGATCACCATCAACGGTGTGGCCGCCGGCCTGCGCAACACGGGGTAATCCCCACTCCCTCCCGCCTCTCGCGAGCTCGGGGCGGGGCCCTCGGGAGCGTGGGCCCCTCCCAACAGCTCCCCGCGCACACCACACCTGCACCGTTGGAAAATGATCCCGATCCCGCTTTTGACGCCGCGATCCCGGTGTCAGAAAGCGGGATTGGGATCATTTTTGTGTGACGGCAGCGCCGATCAACCCTTGCGGCGCACCTCTGTCACGGAAAACAGGGCGCCCTGCGGATCCAGCAGGACCACCGTGGTGCCGGCTGGCGTTCTGAAGGCCGGAACCACGGTCCGCCCGCCGCGCTCCGCCGTCAGCTTTTCCACGGAATCGGCGTCCGGGACCCAGAAGTTGGGGCTCCACTGCGCCGGCCCGCGGCCGTGCACCATGGTGGCCACGACTTCCCGGGACACCGGCTGTTCCGGCAGGCCGCCCACGTAGCCGGGGAGCCGGAACATGGTGGCTGCGCCGTCGCCCTCACCGAACGTTTCGGTGGTCCAGCCGTGGGCGGCCGCATAGAAGTCTGCAGCACCGGCGGGATTCGGTGTGCGCAGTTGGCTCATGGCCCAGGCGCCGGGTTCGTTGACCAGGCGTGCGCCGGCTCGGGTGCCGCGGTCCCACAGTCCGTGCACGGCGCCCAGCGGATCGGCAACCACGGCGGACCGACCGGCCGGGGCGGCGTCCAAGGGGCCCATGACAACGGAGCCGCCGGCCTCCACGGCGGAGGCAACGGCGTCGTCCACGTTCGCAACCGCAATTGATGTGAGCCACGACGTCGGTACATCCGGGGAAGGCTGCGAGCCAATGCCGGCCACGTCCAGGCCCCGCAGCCGCGCCACATAGTATCGGCCGCCGTCGCCCAACGGTCCGGGCCCAACTGATTCCCAGCCAAACACGTCACAGTAGAACTTCACGGCCGCATCCACGTCTGGCTGGAACGTCTCCACCCAGCACGGGACCCCGGCCGGGTATTGGTTTCTTTCGCTCATGGCTGCTCCTCAACGCTGTTTTGCCGCCGTCTCGAGCCTACGACTGCTTGATCCGCCCCGCCAGTGGAAAGGATGGCGCCCGCACGCAATAGGCTGGAACAATGCCTTCCTTCCGTGCCACCATCCAGATCACCGGCCTGCGTCCCGGCCACGCCCCCGAAGAGGTCATGGACATGGCCGTCGCCGCCGTCGGCGCCGCCCATGTGGTCGAGGCCAACCAGCTCGACATTGTGGCCGGGACTCCCCGGATCACCGTCCGTTTCATGGTGGAGGCCAGCGAGTACGACGCCGAGAACCAGCTTGCGCGCAACGCTGCGGTTTCGCTGGCCCATGGTGTGAACACCGTGGCCACCACGGGTGCGCTGCGCACCTTCCGCCGCTCCGCCGGGAAGTGGCTCACCCTCTAGTCCCGCGCCTGCGACGCCGCATCACATAGGGGTGTGTTTTCCCCAACGCCACATCACATAGGGGTGTGTTTTCACCAACGCCGCATCACATAGGGGCAAGACCCGAGGGCTAGTTGTGGTCCGGAAACGCCGCGAGCTCCAGTTGCGAGAAGTACTTCACGGGCTCGCGCGTCAACGGGTCCTGGAAGGAAATGCTGTGTGCCAAGAGCTGCAGTGGCTTCGTGTAGTCGTCCGGCGCCTGCTCGTGGAGCACCGGGTAGAACAGGTCATTGAGGATCCCAATTCCCTGCGACGCCAGATGGACCCGCAACTGGTGGGTCTTGCCCGTGTGGGGCTGGAGGTCGTAGAGCCCCAGCGTGGCGCCGGAGGCAGAAACCCGGGTGTCCATCAGCTCGATCCGGGTTTCCGCATTGGGCTCGCCCGCAATTTCCTGCGCCAGCAGGTAGGTGCGCGACTTGATCATGCGGCTGCGCACCACCAGTGGAAACTCCAGCTCGTCACGGACGGGGGCCACGGCCCGGTACGTCTTTTCGATCCGGCGCTTCTCAAACAGCATCTGGTATTTGCCGCGGGTCTCCGGGTTCGCGGAGAACAGCAGCACGCCTGCCGTCATGCGGTCCAGGCGGTGGATCGGCACCAGGTCCGGCAGGTCCAGCAGCACGCGCAGGCGCACCAGCGCCGACTCCTGCACATACATGCCGCCCGGCGTCGTCGGCAAAAAGTGCGGCTTGTCCACCACCACCAGATGCTCATCCTGGTGCAACACAGACAACTCCACCGGCAGGCGCTTTTCCACCGGCAGTTCGCGGTAGTACCAAATGAACAGGTGCTCGCTCAGGGGTGTGGTTGGAGTGACGATTTCCCCGCCCAGCGCCTTGACCTCGCCGCGTTCAAAACGGTCCACAATGCCCACCGGGTCAACGTGGTTGAACTTGTCCAGCACGTATTCCATGGCAGTAGCCCAGGGGCCTTCTTCGGGCATTCTCATGCGGGTGGCATTGACGCCATTGCGCACGGGAAGAGGAGATTTCATCACCTTTCAAGGGTACCGAGGCTTCCGGTCAGCCCGGACCACAGCGCTTGCTAGGGTGAAAAGGATCATTGGAGGACCCGCTGGCGGACAGCAACAACAAGCACGACGGCGGCACCCGTGAACTCTTTTCGACCCACCGTGCAATACATGGCGTGACTACAGACAGTGAATTGATCCGCAGATCCGGTGAGAGCCCCCACGCCTTCACCGCGCTCTACGACAAATACGCCCGCATGATCTATCGCTATGCAGGCCGCCGGGCAGGCGAATCTGCCGCGGAAGATGTCATGGCAGAGACGTTCCTCATCGCCTTTGAGCGGCGGGAATCCTTCGACCATGCCTGGGAGGACGCCCGGCCCTGGCTCTTTGGCATCGCCACCAACCTGCTGCGCAAGCACCATCGGACCGAGGCGAAAATGCTGAAAATCATGGCCAAGTCATCCGGTCGTGACGCCTATGCGGACAGCACGGAGCGGATCGCCGAGCAGCTTGATGCGGCGGCGGCCACCTCGGCCCTGGCGGCAGCGCTGCGGAAACTATCCGCGGCGGACCGGGAGTGCATCCTGCTCTACGCCTGGGCGGACCTGAACTATGAAGGCATCGCCGAGGCAACCAACGTCCCTGTCGGCACTGTGAGGTCACGACTCAACCGGGCCCGGCGCAAACTCAAAGAGGCTGCCGGAGCTTTTCTGAACAACACTGAGGAGGCAGATCATGGACGAGCTCCAGCTACTGCGTGACATGCGCAAAGATACCCCCATCGTGAAGGACGCCGTGTTCGACGGCGGTCGGCAGCAATTGCTGCAGCGGATTGATCCGCGCGCCAAGGGTAAGGTACGACGCCGGACCAAGGCTCTGCGGATCTCGTTGGCTTCTGTTGCCACGCTGGGTTTGGCAACAGCGCTGGTGGCTACCAATGTGGTGGGGCTCGCCGGCTGGCGCGGAGCCTCCACTGCTGAGGCCGCTGAGGTACTCAACCAGGCCGCCGAGATGGCCATCAAGACCAGCGATCCCGTCGTGGGGCCCGGCCAGTACCTGAAGATTGACAGCACCAACCTTTGGCTGACGCGTTCCAGTGCGCACTATCCACCAGACGGCGTTGGTGCTCATGGTGAGGTGGATTGGCTGGACACGGAAAAGATGTCCATGTATGTTCCTGCCGACCGTGACCAAGAGTGGGTCTGGGAACGATCAGGACGAATCCCCACCACGTTCTTCAGCGAGGAAGCCAAGGAAGTCGCGATGAGTCAAAAGGAAGAAATGGGGGACACCTCCGAACTTCTCCGAGGCAACCGGGGGGCGTTTTATGACTCAGTAAGCTCTTTTCCAGACGAAAAAGAACTAGCCGCCTACTCCCGGGACCCGCGCATGCTGCTGAACAGCATCTACCTGAAAACCGCGGGGAAGGGCCAGTCGGTGGACGGGGAGGCCCTCGTCTTCATTGCAGATTTTCTGCGAACGGGACTTGTTCCGGCTGACCTGCGAGCCGCACTCTACAAGGCCGCTGCAATGATTCCGGGTGTAACTGTCACGGAGAGTCAAGCCACCCTAGACGGTCAAACCGGCGTCGCCATCGGCAGGGTGGAAGACGTTTCCCAATTTCGCCAGGACATCATCATTGATCCGGCCACGGGGCAGTTGATCGGGGAACGGGAAGTGGCCCTGACCGATCGGGGATCCATCCCGGCAGGAACCACCATTGGCTGGACCACCATCCGCACTTCGGTGGTGGATTCAGCGCCGTAAACCTCCTTCCGTGGGGGATGAACACAAGACTTGCTGGTGCGGTTGACTCAACGAACGGGGCCAACCGCACCAGCAGACTGCTTTAAGGACAGCCCCATAGGATTAGAGCCACGTAAACGGAAATAGGGGAAGTAACCACATGGCGAAGAACCAACACAACAATTTGTGGGCCCTGGTGCATGCTGAACGTGCGGCGCTCGCAGATGACCTAGCAAGCTTGTCATCGGAGCAATGGCAGCATGAAACACTGTGTGGACAATGGAACGTGGAACAGGTTGTGGCTCACCTGACCGCCGCGGCAAGCATTGGCCAGTGGCGTTGGATCCGCAGCATGGCGGGCGCCCGATTCCGCCCTGACATGCACAACCTGCGCCGCCTCAACGAACACAAGGGGACCACGCCGAGCCAAACTCTGGAAAACTTTCGGCGAGTTGTGAGCAGCACTGTTGCTCCGACGTCGGACATTCCGGCGTATCTCGGCGAGGTTGTGGTCCATGCCCAGGACATCCGCCAGCCGCTGGGGCTCAGCACGGAGCCTACCGTTGAAGCACTGACCCCAGTTGCTGAATTCTTCGCCAGTCGCAATTTTGCCGTACCCAGCAAGAACAACGTTGCCGGGTTGCGCCTGAAAGCCATTGACGGCCCTTTCATATACGGAGACGGCCCGCTCGTCACCGGCCCAACTCTGAACTTGGTCATGGCGATGGCCGGCCGCGCCGCCTACCTCGACGACCTCCGGGGACCCGGTGTGGAGCTGCTGGGCACGCGTCTGGAGCCGTAAGGCAGGACTTTGAGCGCCGCAGTCTTTGACTGTCGGGGCAACTTGGCAACGCAGCACCAGTGGATGGACTACGTCCAAGGGGTCTGTGGCAACCACTCAATAAACGACGGTGGAACCAGTACCGACGCGTCATGGTAAATCGCTTTGCATCCCCTGCGTGGTGGCGGGTGATATCTCGCTTCCGCCTTGCGGTGTCTTCTTGCGCCTGTGCATTCGTGAGAAGCCATTGACATAGAGTGTGACCTGAATTACTCTTCAAAAGTATCGGAAATATATCGAAACTATCGGACTAGATGCAGGATAGCTCAATCAATACTCGAGGAAGAGAAAAATGACACCTTTCACGTTCAAGACACCGCCCGTCAGTCGGCGCGCGTTCATCACGGGCATTGCCGCGACAGGATTGTTTGCGATGGTAGGTTGCAGCAGCAAACCTAAAGCCGAAGTTGATATCACGACCCAGAATTTCGGTGCGATGGAGAACTTTGCTGCGGACACGCAGTTCAAGAGCACCGAAGCACTGAACCTTGGTTTGCTCTGGACTGATTGGCCCGACACCCCGGTGAAGGATTCCTGGGAGATTTTCAAGGAAATCAAGTCGCGCACCAACGTCACCCTTGACCTGACACACATCCCCTTCAGCGACGCCAAGGAAAAGCGGAGTCTGCTCATCAGCGCCGGTGACGCCCCCTCCATCATTCCGCTCATTTACACAGGCGAAGAGGAAGCATTTGTGTCCTCCGGTGCTGTCCTGCCGCTGAGTGATTACTCGGACATGATGCCTAACTTCAAGAAGTATGCGACGGAATGGGATCTGGAGGCCATGGTTGAAAACCTGCGTCAGTCCGACGGCAAATACTACATGATGCCGGGCCTGCAGGAAGTATCAGTACCTGTGTTCTCTGTGGTGCTTCGTAAAGACGTGTTTGAGGAAGTTGGCGGAGGAATCCCCGATACTTGGGATGAATTGCGCACCGCAATGCTCAAGATCAAGGAGAAATACCCCGATTCGTACCCGCTGGCCGACGGCTTTGAGGGTCAGTCGCTGCTGAATTACGCGGCTCGTGCGTTCGGGACGCAGGCAGGCTGGGGCTTCGGCAACGGCATGATGTGGGACGAAAGCGCAGGTAAGTTCAAGTACGCTGCAACTTCTGACGAATACAAAGAGATGGTCACCTACTTCCACGGACTGGTGGAAGACGGCTTGCTTGATGTTGAGTCCATGACGGCGGCCGACGCGGGCGGCGGAAACGCGACAGTTTCCGAGAAGTTCGCCAATAGTAAGATCTTCGCCGCGTCCGGTTCCACTAATACCGCGATTGAGTACTCGATCGCGCTCGATAAGACCTTGGGTGCCGGTGCCTACAAGGTAGGCCTCGTTCCGCCTCCGAGTGGCCCTGCAGGCAACATAGTGGAGCCTCGTAACTTCTGGCATGGTTTCATGATCAGTTCCAAGGCGAAAGACGAGCCGAACTTCCTGGCCCTCCTGCAGTTCCTTGACTGGTTCTACTACAACCCGGAGGCGCGTGAATTGTTGCGCTGGGGAGTTGAGGGCAAGCACTACACCAAGGACGCAGCCGGAACAATCACGCTGAACAAAGAGTTCTCCCTTGACGCTCGCAACCTGAACCCGGACGGGAAGACCGACCTTGAAGTTGATCTCGGCTTTGCGACCTTCCCCTCGGAATCGACGGAGAGTCGAAAGCTGAAGGAGTCATACAGCACACCAGAAGACGTTGAATATATCGATGCCGTTCTTTCAACCAGAACGCCACTTGCCCCTACCCCGCCGGCTCCATTGGAAGAAGGTGAACTCGAGCAGGCATCATTGACGGCTACTCCGCTGAAGGACACTGTCGACACCAACACTTTGAAGTTCATCCTCGGACAACGTGACCTCAGCGAATGGGGCGCGTTCGTCAAGGAGCTCGAAGGTCAAGGGCTTGCCGGATATGTTGACCTGATGAACAACGCCCGCGAGCGTTTTGCGGCCAAAGCGTAGTCCGTTGCAATTTTCGCTGGTTCGAGGCGCCCCACGGCGCCTCGAACCGATAAACGGTCGAACTGATGGAGCAAAGAAATGACCACAATAAAAACGAAGCAGCCGGACCCGGCTGCGGCACCACCCCCGGGCGGGCTCCCCGGCCGCGGGGCAGTGGGCCAGATTGGCACCGAACCGCTGGGGCAATCACGACGCGTGAAAAAGAGCGCGGGACGGCGGCCGCTGCGCAAAGCCATCCAGCGGGACTGGCAGCTTTACGCGCTCGCTATCTTGCCACTGATTTTCCTTGCCATCTTCCGCTATGCACCAATGCTTGGAAACGTCATTGCCTTCCGGCGTTTTCGCCCGGGCGGCAATATATTCGGTGATGAGTGGGTGGGCATGCGCTATGTCTCCATGTTCATCAACGACCCAGTGTTCTGGCATGTTTTCTCCAACACTGTAATATTAGGCGGGCTGACGCTCATCGTCTGTTTCCCCCTTCCTATCCTGCTTGCGCTCCTTCTTAACGAGGTACGTAAGAAGACGTTCAAACGTATTGTGCAGTCAATTTCATATTTGCCGCATTTTCTCTCGATCGTAATTATCGTCGGCATGGTCATGCAGCTGCTATCCCTGCAGGGCACCGTGAATCAGATCATCACGGGGATGGGAGGGGAAGCGATTCCCTTCCTGCAACGTGCCGAATGGTTCCGCGCGATCTACGTTGGCTCTGAAGTCTGGCAGACAGTGGGTTGGGGAACGATCCTGTACCTGGCGGCATTGACGACGGTGGATGCTTCACTCTATGAGGCTGCCGAGATCGACGGCGCCAATCGCTGGCGCCAGATCTGGCATGTCACCCTGCCAGGCATTCGTCCGACCATGATGACCCTGCTGATTCTGAACATCGGTACCTTCCTTAACGTCGGCTTTGAAAAAGTCCTGTTGCTCTACAACCCCTTGACCTACTCCACGGCGGACGTCATTTCGACATATCTGTACCGCGTGGGCCTGGTGTCAAACAATCTTAGTTATGCCGCTGCAATCGGATTGTTTCAAGCGTTGATTGGGTTGGTAATGGTTCTGACCGCGAACTTTATTTCGCGTCGAGTGGTAGGAGCAAGTCTATGGTGATTCAAACAGACCTGGCTAAAGGTGCGAAAACACGCCGGTCAGACAAGCCAAGGAAGCCCAGGGGCCCATGGGAGTCCAAGGGCTACAGGATATTCACGTGGGTGAACTCAACACTGTTGGTGATTCTGTGCTTGATCATGTTGTACCCCTTCGTGACCGTGCTGGCGCAGTCCTTCAGCTCCCCTGGGGCGATCAAGGCAGGAATGGTCAGTTTCTGGCCAGTCGATTTCAACATAGACACCTACATAGCAGTAGGCAACAACGGCATGTTCTGGCGCAACTACGGCAACACAGTCCTCTATACCGTGGTGGGGACGATCATCGCCATGGTGCTCACCACGAGTTTCGCCTATGTACTGGCCAAGGAGCACCTTCGTGGACGAAAGATTTTAATTGGGCTTGCCGTTTTCACCATGTTCTTCAATGGTGGAATTGTTCCAAACTATGTCCTGATCTCTTCTCTGGGCATGAAGAACACCATGTGGGCGCTGGTGATTCCTGGTGCAATCTCCGTGTTCAACCTGCTGGTGATGAAATCGTTTTTCGAGAACCTTCCGAAGGATTTGGAGGAAGCCGCCCAGATCGATGGGCTTAGCTGGTTTGGGATCTTCGGTCGAATTGTCCTGCCCCTGTCGAAGGCAGTGATCGCCACGATGGTGCTGTTCTATTCTGTGGCGTTCTGGAACGACTGGTTTGCCGCGTTCCTTTACCTCGACAAAAGTGAACTCTTCCCCGTCACCTTGTTTCTTCGGAACCTGCTCGCCGGTGCGTCCAGCGCTGCGACAGAAGGCGCTGCCGCGGCGGGAAGCACAGCAACTGAACTGTCCGCCAACATCCAATCGGTCACCATGATCCTCACCGTTATTCCGATCCTGTGCGTCTACCCATTTGTCCAGCGCCATTTTGTCTCGGGCATCATGCTTGGCTCCGTCAAGGGCTAGACGTACCATTCGCACTCTGTTCGGTGCTCTTTCCTCGGCTCTCTGCCCAGGACCATCTACAAGTTAAAGGTTTGCAAAGAATGACAATTGACAGCTCCGTCGCCCAGACGACATCCCTCCATGCCAAACCATGGCAGGACACTTCGCTTTCATCGGCAGCTCGGGCGGATGCGTTGATCGCAGAAATGACGCTCGAGGAGAAAACGAGCCAGTTGGTCGGCTTGTGGGTTGGTGCTGATGACGGGGGTGGCGATGTCGCCCCCTACCAAAGTGATATGAGCAAGGACGCGCCGGTGTTCGCGGACGTCATTATCGACGGGCTCGGACAACTCACCCGGCCCTTCGGCACCGTTCCCGTTGATCCGTTGTCAGGGGCTCAGTCGCTGGCCAAGGCCCAGCGTCAAATCATGGCAGCCAACAGGTTCGGCATACCAGCCCAAGTCCACGAAGAGTGTCTTGCGGGCTTCTCCGCGTGGGGAGCCACCGCATACCCGGTCCCCTTGTCGTGGGGGGCGAGTTTCAATCCAGAGCTAGTGGCCCGGGTAGCTACGCAAATTGGCCAGTCATTGCGTTCCGTCGGCGTGCATCAGGGTCTGGCGCCCGTGCTGGACGTGGTTCGTGACTATCGCTGGGGCCGGGTGGAAGAGACCATCGGTGAAGACCCATACTTGGTCGGGACCATTGGTGCAGCCTATGTTCAGGGCCTAGAAAGTACCGGAATTGTCGCGACGCTCAAGCACTTCGCCGGATATTCCGGATCGCGGGCGGCCCGCAACCATGCTCCTGTGGCAGCAGGTCCCCGGGAAATGGCGGACGTTTACTACCCGCCCTTTGAAATGGCCCTGCGCCATGGAGGGGCCCGCTCTGTCATGAACTCCTATGCCGAAGTTGACGGCGTCCCTGCTGCTGCGGACCGGGAACTGCTCACGGAAGTACTGCGTCAGCAGTGGGGGTTCCAGGGTGTGGTGGTGGCCGACTACTTTGCCATCGCGTTTCTGCGAACGCTGCAGCGCGTCGCAGGAACAGACGGCGAAGCAGCCGGCCGGGCGCTCTCAGCCGGGATTGACGTTGAACTGCCCTCGGTTGCCGCCTACGGGAAACCGCTGAACGATGCGGTCCGTGCCGGTTCGATTTCCGAGGACATCGTTAACCGGGCGCTGCGGCGGGTCCTAATCCAGAAGATTGATGTGGGATTGCTGGATGCCGATTACCAGCCCACTGCGCCGGAGACCGTGGATTTCGACACTCCCGGGTCTCAGTCGCTGGCACTTGAGCTCGCCCGTGAGGCCGTGGTCTTGGTAGCGAACGATGGGGTGTTGCCGCTTAAACCAGCCGCGCGCATCGCAGTGATCGGTCCTCTGGCCGATGACCCGTATTCCATGCTTGGCTGCTACTCATTTCCCGCACATGTTGGCGTCAAACACCCAGAACGTGGACTTGGGTTGGAGATTGGAACGGTGCTGTCCGAACTGCGTGAACAGCACGGGAGTGGGATCTCCTACGTGCAGGGATGTGACGTTAAAGCTGAGGGTAGGAGCGGGTTTGCTGCTGCATCACAGGCAGCAGCAGGCGCTGAGGTTGCTGTGCTGGTTCTGGGTGACCAGGCCGGCCTATTTGGCCGGGGCACGTCAGGAGAAGGTTGTGATGCGGCGGATCTACGCCTGCCGGGCGAGCAGCAGGCTCTGCTGGAAGCAGTATTGGAAACCGGAACACCGGTGGTCCTGCTCCTGCTCGCCGGGCGCCCCTACGCGTTGGGCGACGTGGCGCATAAATGTGCGGCCATTGTGCAGACATTTTTCCCCGGTCAGCGTGGAGGCCAGGCCATCGCCGAAGTCCTTACGGGTGCGGTCAACCCCAGCGGGCACCTTCCCGTGAGTATTCCGCGGGAACCCAACGTGCAGCCAGGAACATACCTTGCTCCGCCACTGGGGATGCTCAACGACGTATCAAATCTGGACCCCACGGCACTTTTTGCTTTCGGGCACGGCCTTTCCTATGGCGAACTTACGTGGGGACAAACGAACGGTGACGCCCAAGAATGGCCGATTGGGGAGCATACGAACTTGAGTGTGGAAATCACCAATGGCAGCGCAAGGAGGATGGCCGACGTCGTACAGGTCTACCTGCACGACCCTGTGGCGCAGGTGACCCGGCCAGACATCCGCTTGGTGGCTTACAAGCGGGTTGTACTTGAGCCGGGGGAGAGTGCGAATGTGCAGTTCTCGCTGCACTCGGACCTGACCTCCTTCGCTGGGCTCAATTTGCAACAAATTGTGGAGCCGGGCTCGGTGGAGCTGCGCGTTTCCCGCTCAAGCAGCGACGTGCACGCCGTGTTCCGGCGAACATTGGTGGGGCGCGAAACCGTCGTTGGCATGGACCGGGAATTGCTGGCCATCTGCCAGGTCCACGTTCACCCCGACACAGCAAAGCGGGGTTAGCGATGAGCTCGAATTCATTGTCGGCCGAGATTGGGCAGGGCGCTTTGTCTCGAATGACAGCAACCACCTACCGGCTGATCGTGCTGGCCGCGTTTCTCGCCCTGATGTGCGCGCCAACACTTGTTGTGTGGACGTTATTGGGTGCCAACTCGGCAAACATTGGCTTCTTCGTCGTTGCGCTGCTCCCTGTGGGGCCTGCACTCTCAGCGGCGATTTATGGCCTCCGTGCGTGGACCGCAGCACCGGATCTTTCTCCGGCCCGAGCCCTGTGGCGTGGCTACAAGCTGAACTTCACAGACACCATGAAGTGGTGGACCCTCGTGGTTGCGGCGGACACGGTGCTGATCGTCAACATTGCCTTCGCTGACTCCGTTCCGTTCGCCTCAGTACTACGGCCGGTGGGCTTCGTTATCCTGGTGCTGCTCGGTGTCTGGTCGGCGCATGTGCTGGTCGCTGCCTCGCTGTTCTCGTTCAGGACCCGTGATTCGATGCGGATTGCCGCGGTTGAGGTGTTTAGCCAGTGGCGGGTGAGCCTTGGTTTCTTGGCCCTGTTGGTGGTAGCCGTGGGCACCGTCAATTTAGGCTCCGAACTGGCACTTCTACTGCTCGCTTGGGCCTTCATGGGGATTCTCTGGCTCATTGCACAACCATTGATTACTGAGATAACACGGAGGTTCATCACACATGACTGATCAGCAAACTGCCTTACTTTGGGATAGTGTCAACCCGGTACTGCCTGGTTTCTATCCGGACCCGTCCGTGTGTCGTGTTGACGGGGAGGATGGAACGTGGTTTTTCCTCGTCAATTCCACCTTTGAGTATCTGCCCGGGCTGCCGATTCACCGCTCCCGGGACTTGATCAATTGGGAATTGATCGGTCATGTGCTGGACCGGACCGGCCAAATCGATGTCTCGCTGGTTGGCGATTCCGGTGGTTTGTTTGCGCCAACGATCCGCCATGACGGGACCCGCTTCCTCCTGGTTTGCACGCTGGTGGGTGGCGGCGAACATGGATCGGGAAACTTTGTTGTCACCGCCACTGACCCGGCAGGGCCATGGTCGGATCCGATTTGGTGGGACATGGACGGCATTGACCCTTCCATCATGGTTGAGCCCGACGGCACGCTGTGGGCCCATGGCACCCGCTTGGCTCCCGAGCCTGAATGGGAGCAGCAAACAGAAGTTTGGGTGAGGCGGCTGAACAGCCAAACGCTTAAACCGGAAGGCGAGGAGACCATCATCTGGTCCGGGGCCTTGCGCGGGGCAATCTGGTCGGAGGGCCCCCATCTCTTCCACCACGAGGGGTATATCTACTTATTGGCCGCTGAAGGCGGCACGGGCTTTTACCATGCGATTATTGTGGCCCGGGCCGCATCTCCCCTCGGCCCCTTCACTGGAAACCCGGCAAACCCGGTGTTGACGCATCGAAATCTGGGTCGTGGGGCAGCCGTGTCAAACGTTGGCCACGCCGATCTTGTTGAGGCGCCGGACGGTACCTGGTGGGCCGTTTGTTTGGCCACCCGGGCCTGGGATCACTGCGACCTGCTGGGCCGGGAGACGTTCCTGGTCCCCGTGTCGTGGGAAGACGGGTGGCCGGTGTTCGCGCCGGGCGAGGGGCAGTTGCCACTCAACCCCGGCGGGTTCATAGTCCAGCAACCCTCGAGCTCTGCCACTTTTGTGAACTCTGAGCAGACGGCGACGTCAAGCACTGGCCGGCACGGAGATGTTATCGCTGTGCGGCGGCATCCCTCGCAGTTCTGCACGTTGACCGACGATTCTGATGAGTTCCGGATCGAGTCCGGGGAAGGCCTCAGCGGATCCACACCGGCCTTTGTTGCCAAGCGACTGGCTGGGCTCACAACACGAGTGCAGGTTCGACTGGTCGATGCCAGCAGTGGGGTTCGCGCCGGCCTGGGCCTGCGTTACTCCGCCACGGCTTTCGTGACGCTCACGGTGGGTGACGGTGCCGTGCAAATTGAGTCATTCAATGGGCACGCTCCGACAACATCTGCCCGCACCACGTTGCGGACCCCTCTTGCTGCGCCGGATTTCTTGGCGGGAACGGCGTCAGGCGTTCTGGCGTTTGAACTGCACGGCACCAGCGCGGTCGCCGTTTGGGAGCCAGATGGTGGGGTGGCCGTACGGTCCGGTGCTGTGGACATCTCGCACCTTTGTGCCAAGCACGACGGCGGCTTCGTGGGAGTTACATACGGGGCCCTGACGGCGGGGGATCACGGCTTCGCCATTTTTTCAGATTTACGGGAGGGACAGTGAACGAGCCTTTCGGCTACCTGTTGGTGCATTTCGTCGAGGATCGCGTCGGCCACATGGAGAAAATATTCCTGTCGTTGAGCGAGGGAGACAACCCTCTTGCCTGGCGTCGCTTGAATCAGGGTGAGCCGATTCTTGAGTCACGCGGTGGAACAGGCGGCGTTCGCGACCCCAATATCGTTCGCGGCCTCAATGGGGTGTTCCACATTGTCGCGACAGATCTGCGTGTCTGGCGTCCAGCCGGTCCGAACTGGTGGGAATTCAGGCATCAGGGCAGCCGGGATTTGGTGATTTGGGATTCCACCGATTTGATCAGCTGGTCTGAGCCGCGATACATCACTGTCGCTCCGGAAGGAGCAGGGATGGCTTGGGCGCCGAAGGCCGTTTACGATCCGTTATCAGGAGATTATCTGGTCTTCTTCTCTGCGGGCCTGGCCACAAGTGGTCCGCAGCTGCACGAATCAGAGATGCAGGCAGAGACCGGGCCCAGCCAAATTATGGTGACGCGAACCCGGGACTTTGTTGCCTTCACGCCCGCGGAGACGTATCTGGAGCAGCTCGGTGGCGTCATTGACATGAGCGTGCTCGTGACGGACACCTCCGTTCACCGTTTCGCCAAGCACGACGACGCAGCTCCAGGGAGCCTGCATGTGTTCCATCAACGAGGTTCCGCGTTCTTTGCTCATGACTTTGTCACAGTCGCCCACGATATTGGCCAAGAAATTGCTCCCAACGTTGAAGGGCCATTGGCATTCCGGGACAACGATGAGAACCGATGGTACCTCTGGGTGGACCAATATGCGCGCTCACCCCAAGGCTACGAGGCCTACACTACTACCGATATCGAGGCCGGTGACTGGCGCAGGGTGCCGTATTTCAGTCTCCCGGAAAATACCAAACACGGCACCGTGCTGCCTTTGCAGTCTTCCGAATACAAAGCGTTGGATGCCTTCTATCCGCGCTGAATAGCAATTACCTGAGCTCCGGGCTTGCCGAAAACAAAAAGGAAATCAATCATGACTAGTACAGATCGTTATGCCCACCGCAAGGTCAACGCGACCATCACAGTCACCGATGAGCTAGGCAGACCGTTGTCAGGCAGGCCCATCACCGTTGCGCAACGTCAGCATGCTTTTGGGTTTGGCTGCACACCGCCGGATATGGCGGAGGAGTCAGGCGAAACCCGCGAACTCTGGACCCAACTATTCGATACCGCAACGCTGGCGTTCTATTGGGGGCGCTACGAGCCCGTCCGAGGTGTCACTGATCGTGAGGGCGTCCTTCGTTGCGCCAATTGGTTGGCCAACCGCGGGGTACGGCTCAAGGGGCATCCGCTCGTGTGGCATACAGTCAAAGCCCCATGGGTGGATGAGCTGCCGTTGTCCGAGGCAGAGGAGCTGCTGCGCGGGCGCATTCGCCGTGAAGTGGGCGACTTTGCCGGCGTCGTTGATTCCTGGGACGCGATCAACGAGGTCGTCATCATGCCGGACTTCGTCAACGAGCCGGACGACATCAAGAATGCCATCACACGCATGTGCGCTGAGAAGGGGCGCGTAGCCATGGTGGCGCTCGCAGTCGAGGAGGCGCGGAGTCAGAACCCCGAGGCGCAACTGATCTTGAATGACTTCGATTTGGGGCCCCGGTATGAGCGTCTCGTGGAGGAAGTACTGGCGGCAGGCATCACGATCGATGCCATTGGCCTGCAATCGCACATGCATCAGGGGTTCAGAGGGGAAGACCAGCTCAACGAAATTTGCAATCGCTTTGCACGGTTCGGACTGCCGCTGCACTGGACGGAAACGACCATCCTGTCCGGTGACCTGATGCCACCGGAGATCGAGGACCTCAATGATTACGTTGTTGCTGACTGGCCCACCACAACGGATGGTGAGGCGCGTCAGGCTGAGGACATTGTTCGCCACTATTCGGCCCTCGTGGCGCATCCTGCCGTCGAATCGATTACCTATTGGGGCTTTGACGATGCAGGCGCGTGGCTGGGCGCTCCAGTGGGTTTTCTGCGAGCAGACGGCACGCAGAAACCCTCGTATTCAGCGCTGCGAGATCTCATCCGCGGAGAATGGTGGCTGGATCCGGTCGAGCTGGTCACCGACAACGACGGACGTATCCAGTTTGACGCGTTTGCCGGCAGCTTTGACGTTGCCTCGGGCGACTCCCACGTGTTGGTGGACCTCGCTGCGGGGCCGGCCCAGGTTGACCTGCAGCTTCCTGCGTAGGCGCACGTCCGGCGCGGCGGGCGCCGCCGCAGTTCTAGGACTGCGGCGGCGCGGTTGACTCCCGGACGATCAATTCGGTACCCAGCTCCACACGCGACGAGGCCAGTGGCTTTCCCCGGGCTATGGAAATTAGCATCTGCGTGGCCATGGTTGCCATCTTCACCAGCGGCTGGTTCACCGTGGTGAGCGGGGGAGTGAGCCACTCCGTCACGGGAAGATCGTCGTATCCAACGATGGATAGGTCTCGGGGAATGATCAGGCCCAGCTCGCGGGCTGCCCGCATGACTCCCAAGGCCTGGTAGTCGGAACCGGCGAAAATCGCTGTAGGGCGGTCAAGGCCCTGCAAAAGCTCGAGAGCATATTTGTGTCCGGCCGTCATCTCGAAGTCTCCCCACCGAACCAGCGCCGGGTCACAATCGATGCCCGCCTCGTCATGGGCACTTCTGTAACCGTCTACGCGAGCCCTACTGCACATGACATCGGAGGGGCCGGAAATGACAGCAATTCTCTTGTGTCCAAGGCTGATGAGGTGCCGGGTGGCGACCAGGCCGCCGTTCCAGTTATTGGAGCCAACGGTGGGCACACCCAACCCGGGGTCACCATGGGCATCGATGACGACATAGGGGATTGAACGGGCATCGAGCTGGTGGCGCTGAGATTCATCCAGTCCGGACAGGACGAGGACCACGCCGATGGAACGGCGGGCCATAATACTGTCGAGCCATTCCTTGGAAGGCCGGTGAGAGCCACCCAGTTGTGAGAGTACGACGCCGATACGCTCCGGCCCCGCCGCGTACTCCACGCCCTGGATAATCTCGTGGGCCCAGCCGCTGCCTGCCTCGTGAAAGACCAGATCAAGCAACTCTGCTGATCTGGCCGTGGAATTCACTGCGACGGGCTTGCGGTAGTTGTGGCGGGTCAGTGCTTCCTCAACCCGAACGCGAGTACTCTCGGCGACGTCTTCCTTGCCATTGAGCACACGGGAAACGGTCGGTACGGACACGCTGAGTTCCTTCGCGATTGCGGCAATGGTGATGCGGCCCTTGGCCATTTTCCGTTCCTTTCCCAGACGCCGAAACCCTCGGCTTCTAACATGGTACTGATTCAGGCGGGCATTGAAGGGCAAGCCTGCCCTGTAGCCTGCCCTTGCAGGGTCCAGCGCCCCACTGCCGTCAGCAACTGTGCGGCGCTGTACTTTCCGGCGGTGTGGGACCAATCATCCGGCATGGAGCCTGTCGCAAACGATTTTGCCTAGGCGGCGTTGCCGGCGGAATAGATGGCGAAGCAAACCGTGGAATCGAGGTGGTATTCGGGGCAAGCCTTTGGTGGCCGCGGCCCCGAAATTCCGGTAGCCAAAGCCGTCTTGGACTTGAAATGCCCATTTTAACAATTATCAGAAAGTTATGCTTACTTTCTGTGCACAAAACCCTTGACTTTCAGCATATGTTGTTTCTACGGTTGATAGCCATGGGGTTTCTTGCCTGCGGATTGCTAAGAAACTTCTTGACCAAGTTAGAAACTTTCCACGAATGACGCGACCACTCAAAGCTGCAAAGACGGAGATATTTAGATGAGGACGTACAAGGTAGCACTGGTAGGCACGGGCGGGATCGCAGCCATCCATGCAGACAACCTGTCTCGGGCCAAGGACCGGGTGGAACTGGTTGCCGCATGTGATGTGGACGAGGCTCGGCTGGCGGCTTTTAGCGATGAGCACGGCATCGTTGGCAGGTATCAGGACCTGACGCAGCTTCTGGCGGAAGCCAAACCGGACATTGTCCACCTCTGCACACCACCGATGTTGCACATTGACCAAGCCATCGAATGCCTCGAAGCTGGCGTGCATGTCCTCTCGGAAAAGCCGCCGGCACTGAGCCTGGCGGATTTTGACCGACTCAACACAGCACAGGCCGTTGGCGGGACGCAGTTCTCCTGCGTTTTCCAACACCGCTTTGGTGATGCGTCGGCGGCAGCGCAGGCCCTGATCGGCGGCAGTGATTTTGGCCGTCCCCTCGTGGCTCGCTGTGACACATTGTGGTACCGCCCCGACAGCTACTTTGAACTACCGTGGCGCGGAAGCTGGAAGGCCGAAGGCGGGGGACCCACCATGGGTCATGGCATCCACCAATTTGACCTGTTGCTGCACCTGTTGGGCCCTTGGACTGAGGTCACCGCCATTGCCTCGAGGCAGGCGCGGGCCACCTCCACAGAGGATCTGTCCGTCGCGTTGGTCCGATTTGAAAACGGTGCAGTGGCAACTCTGATCAACTCGTTGCTCTCTCCCCGCGAAACCTCAGACATCCGGATCGACTGCGAATTCGCCACCATTGAGCTCAGCCACCTCTATGGCTATTCCACTGACAACTGGACGCTCACCCCGGCGCCCGGCCACGAGTCCACGGTGGCCAACGCATGGAGCGGGCAGCCGCTGGAACGAGGCAGCGGACACTCCGCCCAGTTCCTGGCCATGTACGACGCACTGGATGCGGGCAAGCCTCTTCCTGCAGGCGCCGATTCGGCACGCCAGACGCTGGAACTCGCCGCAGCCATCTATGCCTCCGCGTTCACCGGTGTACCTGTCCGCCGTGGGGACATCGTGCCCGGGCACCCGTTCTATGCAGGGATGGACGGAGCAGGGCTGGGCACACGGGTTCTGGATGAAACCGCCCTTTCCGTGCCTTCCCCCGTCTAACCGACCCTGCTTAATCGACCGTCACTCTTTCCAGGAGACCAACATGACCAGCCCCGTAACGACACTCCCCAGCTCCACAAAACTGCGCTACTCCGATGACGGTGCAGCACTGACCTTCACCGTCGGAGGCCAACAGATCGCCAGCTACACCTACAACCCCACCGACGTTCAATATGAAAGCCCGCGGCCCTATTTCCACCCGCTCACCACACTGGGGGGCGACGAAGTCACCATTTTCCGGCCATGGGATCATGTCTGGCACAAGGGACTCTCCCTGGCCTTGCCCAACGTTGGCAAGGACAACTTCTGGGGTGGTGCAAGCTATACCCGGGCCACCGAATATACGGATCTGGACAACAACGGCGCCATGGACCACAAGGCCTTCAGCAGCATCGACGACGGCGGGGCTGGCATCACGGCAGCCGAGGAACTCGAATGGAGCTCCCAGGAAGGCGATCCTGTCATTGCGGAGAAACGCCGCTTCAACATCCAACTCCTGGACGTCCCCGGAGTCCTCGCCTGGGCGCTGCTTTTTGAAACCGAAATCAGCAACATCTCCCCGGCCCCGATCAGCATCGGCAGCCCCACCACCGAGGGACGGGACAACGCCGGCTACGGCGGTCTCTTCTGGCGTGGTCCGCGGTCCTTCACCGGTGGCCAGTTCCGTTCCGCCGCAGGAACAGGCACGGATGAGTTCATGGGCACCCGCTCCGAATGGTTGGCCTTCACCGGCAAGCACGACCAGAGTTGCAATGCCTCCACTATCACTTTTGTTGAGGATGGCTCCAATCCGGGCGCCCCGAACCAGTGGTTTGCCCGTTCCTCCATGTTTGCCTGCATGGGGTCAGCCCCCTTCTTCAGCGAAGAAGTATTGCTGCAGGACGGCGCCCCGCTGACGTATCGCTATGCCGTGGTGATCTCCGACGGTGAGGTTGACCAGGAATCGGCAGAGTCGCTGGCAGGGGTAGCCACGGCAGCCCTGGGTGCTTGGGTCTGAGCACGCTTGTGACTACCTTCCCAGGTGCGACTGCACTCTCAGAGGTCAGCATCTACAACTGGCCCGCAAGGGACGGCGCGGCCGGAGGTGCACCACATCTTCACACGACGTCGGCAGAGGCATATGCGGTGCAGCAGGGGCACGGACGGCTGGAGACCCTGGACTCCGGCGGTTTTAAGTCCACGCCATTGGAACCGGGGACCGTGCTGTGGTTTACCCCCGGCACCATCCACCGGGCGATCAATGATTCCGGAGACCTGCGTGTCCTGGTCGTGATGCAGAATGCGGGCCTGCCGGAGAACGGTGATGCCGTCATGACGTTTCCGCCCGCACACCTTGTTGATGGCACGGTCTACAGCCAGGCAGCGGCCTTGACACCCGGCGACGCCGACAGCGATGACCCGACGACGGAATCCGCGGCCCGCCGTCGGCGGGATTTGGCGCTGGAAGGGTATTTTGCGCTGAAGAAGGCTGTACTGGAGGAAGGTTCTGCGGCCTTGGCAGACTTCCACCACGCAGCGGCAAGGATCGTTGGTGCGCGTACTTCCCACTGGCAGAAGCTGCTGGTGTACGGGGCCGAAAGGCAAGCGGCGGCGACACGAGCGCAGTTGGAGTTTCTTGAGCGGGCCGATAGTTACTATTTGCAGGATGCGCGGACTACCATGGGGCAACGAAAGGACAACAGGACGTACGGCATGTGCGGACGGATCCAAACGTGGGGACTTTCGGAAAATTCATGAGGCTGGTGAAGGTGCCGGCCGTAGAAAGGGGGTCCAAGTGGCCAAAAAAGACGCCGGTCGCGCAACGATCAGTGAGATAGCGCAGGAAGCCGGGGTCTCAGTTCCCACAGTGTCGAAGGTACTCAACGGGCACGCCCACGTTGCGGCCGAAACTCGTGCCCGGGTGGAAGAAATCATCGCCCGGCGTGACTATTCGCGCCGACCGGCCAAACGTCAAAAAAAGGCTGGCCTGATCGATCTGGTCTTTCCCGGACTCAGATCGGAATGGTCCCTTGAGATCATTGAGGGTGTGGAACGCGTAGCCCAAGACGCGGGCTATGGCACGGTGGTCAGCAGCTTGTCGCTTGATGGTTCCAGGATCCGCCCCTGGCTTGCCAATCTGGCGGAGCGTAAATCAGACGGTCTGCTCCTGGCAGTCTATGAACTGGACGCAAAGCAGATTCAACGCATCAAATCCCTTGGCATCCCGGTGGTGCTGATCGACCCTGTGGGGCAGCCGGGACCTGACCTTATGACGGTGGGGGCTGCGAACTGGGAGGGGGCCTTCTCGGCTGTGGAGCATCTGCTGGCCTTGGGGCACCGCCGCATCGGCATGATTGGTGGACGCCCCGATCTGCAATGCAGCAGCGCGCGGGAGGACGGGCATCTGGCGGCGTTGCGACGCGCCGGCATTGAGATGGACCCGGCCCTGATTGTGCCCGGAGACTTTTCGGTAGCGGCCGGCGAGGCAGGAGCCCGCAAGCTTCTTGAGCTGGAGGACCGCCCCACGGCGATTTTCACCGGCAACGATGAACAGGCACTGGGGGCCTACCGGGCTGCACGCAATGCCGGACTGCGCATTCCGCAGGACCTGAGCATCATTGGTTTTGATGACATTCCCGCCGCCGATTGGATCGAACCGGGCCTGACCACCGTCCGACAGCCCGTGGTCCACATGGCTGAAACGGCCATGCGTGCGCTGCTGCGGCACTTGGATGGTGACGAGGAACTTCCCCAGCGGATCGAGCTCGGTACTGAACTTATTGTCAGAGGCTCGACGGCGGCACCCGCCCAAGTCTGAAAAGTAGCCGGCAGTCGCTAACAACCATGCGGAGGGGACCATGACAGCAAAAAGCGGTGGGGCGCAGGAAACGTGGCGCCCCGCCAGCGACCGGGAATTTGTAGCTGGAGGGGCCGTCAACCCCACGACGGCGCCGCTGGCAGCCGCACGGGGTGAGGGCAACACGGTTGCCCTCACCCTCGACGACGGTCCCAACCCCGGCGAAACTTCCGACGTCTTGGACCTCCTCCGAGAACACAGCGTTCTTGCCACCTTCTGTGTCATCGGCGAGAACATTTTGGCCCCTGGCGGCGCAGCACTGCTGCGACGGATCGTCTCCGAGGGGCATGTGCTCTGCAATCACGGCACATCGTTTGCGGACATGGGGTCGTGGACCCGCAGCCAGGTGGAGCGGGATTTGAAAGAGAACCTCACCATTATTCGGCAAGTGGTGGAGAATCCGTCAGCGCCCGTTCCCTATTTCAGGGCGCCCAATGGCAGCTGGGGTAACACGGCCGAGGTGGCGGCGGCCTTAGGCATGCAATCGCTGGGTCTGGGCAATGTCATTCATGATTGGGACGGCAACGATCTAAGTGTGCCAACGCTGACCGCCAATCTTCGGGCGGCGTTTGAACCCGGCGCCGTTGTCTTGGCACATGATGGCGGGGGCGACCGGCGCAATACCGTCACGGCGCTGAAGAGGGTGTTGCCTGAAAAAATTGCCGCCGGCTGGGCCTTCACGCTTCCGCGAGGGGGCCCGGCAGAATTTCCAAATGCTGTGCCGGATCAGCTCGCGCCGGGTTCCGCCTGACAGCGTGGGCACCAATAAATATCTCGGGCGGCTCGGACGGTAAACGCAGGGTCGGCCAACGTGCCGTGCGTGATCAGCACACCGCATCGCTTACATGGTTTCCCGGCCAGGCCGTAGACCCACGACGCCGCCTCGCCCCGTGCCTGGCCTCCCGTGGTTGAACGCTGCGACCGGTCATGATTGGCCTCGAGCAGCCGCTTGGCCAGACCCGCCATCCGCGGCAGATCAGGCACCCCCATGACAGCCGAAGCCGGGTGGATCCGGCCCAGGAAACACAACTCATTGCGGTAGATGTTGCCAATCCCGGCCAAATTTCGCTGATCCAAAAGTGCCAGCCCAATCGCCCGTTCAGGCTCGGCCAACAACCGCCGCAGCGCTTCTTCCGCATCCCAGCCCGGCCCCAGCAGATCCGGTCCAAGATGTCCGACGGCGTTCCCCACCAACGCTTCCGGCAAGACTTCCAGCGTGCCCAGCGAGAATCCCACCACTTGGGCCTGGTCCGTTGTGAGCACAGCCCTGGCCGCGAAGGTTGGCTTGCGCCACTTTGCAGACCGGCCGTTGTGCACCGGATAACTGTCCCAATGCCCTTCCATTGCGAGATGCGAATGGATGACGAGTCCGCCAACGTACATCAACAAGTGCTTACCGCGGGATTCGACGGAGGTTACGGTTTGGCCGGATAGATCCAGCGTGGCGTGGGCAGGCACTCGGAAATCGCTGGAAACGAGTTTCTTGCCTTCAAGAACTGCGCGCAGGTCCCGGGCCTGCCGCCAAACGGTATCGCCCTCAGGCATTTCGGATCCACACCCCTCCCTCTCCCCGACGCCGTATCACCATTGGTTCATTATTCGCTGACGCGGTGTCACCTTTGGTGGGGTTTTCGGCAACGCTGTAGCAATGGAGAAAGGGAACCCAACCAAAGGTGATACGGCGTTGGGCGGAATCCAGCCAAAGGTGATACGGGGTCGGGAAAGAGGGTGCCAAAGGTGATACGGCGTTGGGGTTAGGCGCGGATCCGCACTCCGCTGGGTGAGCTGTAGGCCCCGGACGCTAGCAGCGCTACGGCCAGAGGGGTCCCCAAAACGTCCGCGCCGTTGACTTTCGCAATGGCCATTTTGTCGATCGCCCCGCGTTTGACCACCTGCACCAGCGCCCCGGCTGCCAACGAAACGGATGATTCGTCGTCGCTAAAGCACAACAGCGTGCGGCCGCCGCGCTCCACATACAGGACCAGTGCGCCGTCGACCATCACTACCAGTGCCCCTGCCTTCCGTCCCGGGCGGTGTCCGGAATCCAGCGGTGGCCAGGGCAGGGCCGCGCCGTAGGGGCTGGCGGGATCGGTGGCGGCCAGCGCCAGAGCCTGCGGCGGGTGAGGATTCAGTGCGGCGTCTTCGCTGAAACTGCGCAGTCGATCCACCGTGGCGGAGACGGCGAACTGTGCCGCGCCGAGGTGCTCGATGAAGTAGCCGCGGCGGCACCGACCTCCCTCCTCCAGCCGGGCCAGCACTTTGTACATGAGCCCGAATCCGCCGGGCAGCCCGTGATTCATGACGGAGCCGCGCGTCACCACGCCGTATCTGTCCAGAAATAGTTCGGCCAGGGCATGGCTGCGCAGGGTATTTTGGGCTGTGTCTGCGGCAGCTTCCACAGTAGGCAGCAGGCTCCAGCGGCCGGCCCCCATGGGCGGCGCCCCGCGCTGCACACCCGCGGCACGGCCGGGCAGCCGCCCGTACCGCCCAGCGCGCGCAGGCCGTAACCGAGACGGCGGCGCCTTCTGCTTATGCGCAGTGTGCCCGCCAGCCAGCAGGGCACGGATTGGGGCGAAGGTGTCGTTACTGATGCGCCCTGCCCACAGCAAATCCCACAACGCAACGGTCAACTCGTCATCCGAGGCCACCAGATCCGGCCCGTCGGCTGTCATCTCACGCAGCTGATGGAAGAAGTACGCGCCGCCGTTGCCCAATGCAGCGAGCACCCGCTGCTGGAAGTCGGTGGGCTCAAAATCGGCGGCCGGGTGCAGTGTGAGTTCAGAAGATTCAGCCACGTGCAGGCTCAGCCAACCGTCATTTCCGGCAATGGGACCTGCGCCGGAGACGAGTACCTCGCCAGTGGACATCAGCTCATCCAACATGGCAGGTGAGTAGTCCCTGACCCGTGCCGCAAGCACCAACGGCTCCCACGCTGACGCCGGAATCGGCAATCCCGCCAACTGGTCCACCACTGTCAGCACACCATCCAAACCACGCAAGGCAGGGGAACCGGACACGGCAGTGACATGCTGCCAGGCCGGGAGAAATCGCCCAAAGGTGGCCGCATCCACAGGCTCCACTTCGGCCCGCAATGCCGCCAGGGACCGGCTGCGCAACTGCCGCAGCACCTGAACATCGCACCATTCGGGGCCGCCATCCTGCCGGCCAAGCCCGGTGGGTAAAAACTCGCCCTCCGTGACCCGCCGATCCGCGGCCAGCCGCGTCAACCCTGAATGGACGACAGCGACACCGAGTCCCAGCCTCACCGCAACATCTGCTGTGGTGAAGGGCCCGTGGGTGCGGGCATAGCGGGCGATGAGGTCGCCGAGGGGATCAGCCACGGGCTCGATGAAGGCCAGCGGAACACCCATTGGCAGAGGAATGCCGAGGGCGTCGCGCAGCCGGGCCGCGTCCTCAATGGCGGCAAAGCGTTCCTCCCCGGCCATGTTCACGCGGAGGACACGGTTGGTCCTGAGCAGCTCTTCCAAATGGGAAGCGGCCTGTGCCACGTGCAGCGGTGAGTCGACAGCGGCAGGCGGCAGGCCGGCGTCGTCCGCTTCTTGCAACGCAGGCAGCAGACGGGCGGCAACCTCCGCAACGGTGAGCGGGCCGAGCAGGCGCAACAGATCCGCCACACCTTCCAGGCCCCGGGTGCGGCGATCATTGTTCTTGCCGGGGGCGGCGAGACGCTGCAGCTGTGACTCAGTCAGGGCGATGACGGTGGGGTCAAGGAGCTCGCGCAGCTCAGCCCGGCCCAACAGCTCATCGAGGAGCGCAGGGTCAAGTGACAGTGCGGCGGCGCGGCGCTCGGCGAGCGGTGAATCGCCCTCGTAGAGGAAGCTGGCCACGTAGCCGAAGAGCAGGGAGCGGGCGAAGGGCGAGGGCTCGTTCGTGGTGGTTTCCACCATGCGCAGCTCGCGCCGTTCAATGGAGGCGGCGATGTTCTTCAACGCGGGGAGGTCATAGACGTCCTGCAGGCATTCGCGCACGGTCTCCAACACGATGGGGAACTGCGGGTACTTCCGGGCCACATCCAGCAACTGGGAGGAACGCTGTCGCTGCTGCCACAGGGGCGAGCGCTTGCCCGGATTCTGGCGCGGAAGAAGCAAGGCGCGGGCGGCGCATTCACGGAAACGGCTGGCGAACAGGGCGGAACCGCCCACCTCCGCTGTGACGATCCCGCCCAGTTCCTCGGGGTCGAACATGAACAGCTCTGCCCCGGGCGGCTCATCGTCCATGAGGGGCACGCGCAGCACAATGCCGTCGTCGGAGGCCATGGCGGAACCATCCAGCCCGTAGCGTTCGTGCAACCGGGCAGCGACGGCCAGTGCCCACGGCGCGTGGACTGGCATACCGAAGGGACTGTGCAGGACCACGCGCCAGTCGCCGAGCTCGTCGTGGAAACGCTCCACCATGAGCGTCTTGTCGTCGGGGACCTGGGTGGTGGCGGCCTTTTGCTCATCAAGGTAGCCGAGGAGGTTGTTGGCGGCCCATTCATCCAGGCCGGTGGCGGTGCAGCGATCCAGCGCCTTTGCGCGAGGTGCGGCGCTGACCTCCCGGATGAACGCGCCTAGTGCCCGGCCCAGCTCCACGGGACGGCCCAGGGAATCACCTTTCCAGAACGGCAGCTTGCCCGGCTGGCCAAACGCGGGGGAGACCAAGACCCTGTCAAAGGTGATGTCCTCGATCTTCCAGCTCGTTGCGCCCAGGGCAAAGACGTCACCCACGCGGGACTCGTAGACCATCTCCTCATCCAGTTCGCCTACGCGGCGCCCGCCCTTGTTGGCGGTACCGGGAGCGCCCTCTTCGGAGCCAACAATGAAGACGCCGAACAGCCCCCGATCCGGGATGGTGCCACCGGAGGTGACTGCCAGCCGTTGCGCGCCGGGCCGCCCCGTAATGGTCCCCGCGGTCCGGTCCCAGATGATGCGCGGGCGCAACTCGGCAAACTCATCCGAGGGGTAGCGCCCGGCCAGCAGGTCAAGGGTGGCGTCGAAGGCCGATCGGGGCAGGGCGGTGAACGGGGCACTGCGTCGGACCGTCTCAAACCATTCATCGACATCGATGGATTCCAGTGCGGTGGCTGCCACGGTCTGCTGCGCCAGGATATCGAGGGGGTTGGCCGGGATGGCGAGCGGCTCGATCTCACCCGCCAGCATCTGCTCCACCGTCACCGCAGAATGCAGCAGGTCCGCCCGGTGCTTGGGGAACAGCAGGCCCTCTGAAATCTCACCGACCTGGTGCCCGGCACGCCCCACGCGCTGCAGGCCGCTGGCCACCGACGGCGGCGACTCCACCTGGATGACAAGGTCAACTGCCCCCATGTCGATGCCCAGTTCCAGGCTCGAGGTGGCCACCACGGCGCGCAGCCGGCCGGATTTCAGGTCGTCCTCGATCAGTGCGCGCTGCTCCTTGGACACCGAGCCGTGATGCGCCTTCGCCAGCACGTTGGGTGCGCCCGCCACGGCACCGGCCTGCGCCATCATCTCCGCCGGGAGCCGGGCCGGGGACGGCGCTGTCCGCCACGGTTCAGTGTCGGAGGGAACGGCGTCGTCCTTCACCAGCTCCCCAGCCAAGGCAAGCTCGAGCCGCTCCATGTAGATCTCGTTGAGGCGGCCCGTGAGGCGTTCGGCCAGGCGGCGGGAGTTGGCGAAGATGATGGTGGAATTCTTCGCCAGCACGGCGTCCACGATCTTCTCCTCCACATGCGGCCAGATGGAGGCGTTGGGTTGCAGGCCGGAGGCGCGGCCGAGGTCGTGCGCGGCAGCCAGGGCGGGGAGTTCGGTCATGTCAGCCACGGGGACGGTGACGGCCAGGTTCCAGGTCTTGGTGCTGGCCGGGGCCACGATGGTGACCGGTGCCAGGCCGCCCAGGAAGCGGGCAACCGTGGAATGCGGCTCCACAGTTGCGGAGAGGCCGATGCGCTGGGCAGGGGTTTCCAGCAGGGCGTCGAGCCGTTCCAGCGAGAGGGCCAGGTGGGCGCCGCGCTTGGTGCCGGCGACGGCGTGGACCTCGTCAATGATGATGGTGTCGACGCCGGTGAGTGTTTCGCGGGCCTTGGACGTCAGCATGAGGTACAGGGATTCGGGCGTGGTGATCAGGATGTCCGGCGGGTGGCTGAGCAGGCGGCGGCGTTCATTGGCGGGGGTGTCGCCGGAGCGCACGCCTACGCTGACATGCGGGGCCTCAACACCCAGCCGCGCGGCGGTCTGGGTGATGCCGATCAGGGGTGCCCGAAGGTTCCGCTCAACGTCCACGCCCAGGGCCTTCAGCGGGGAGATGTAGAGGACACGGGTGCCCGGCTTCTCCGGGGACGCCGCACCGGAAGCGCCCGCACCCGCGGTGCCCGTCCCCGAAGCAGCCCCGCTGAAGGTGCCGGGGGGCAATTGGCCGGGATCCGGCGTCGTGCTTGAAGGGGTGGCGCTGTCCCTCGCGATGAGGCCGTCCAGGGCCCACAGGAATGCGGCCAGGGTCTTGCCGGATCCGGTGGGGGCCACGACGAGTGAATGGGCGCCGCCGGAGATCGCCTCCCAGGCGCCGGCCTGTGCGGGGGTGGGGGAGCCGAACGCGCCGAGGAACCATTCGCGCGTGGCTGCAGCGAACTGGTTCATGGCCGCGTGGCCTGCGGCGGGCGTGGTTGCGTGCACGGCTCCATCATGCCGCATCGCACCGACATTGTGTGGGGAAGGCGGCGCAAACACGCGCCTGCATGTGATGCGGGACACCAGTGGTGAAGGAGTGTCGGGGCCACGCTGTAATCTAGCGATAGATGCGGCACCAGCTGCCGGCAACCGTCCGGGGCCATGGAGGTGCGGGCGGGGTTCCGCAGGTCTTGAAAGTAGGTGGGGGCTATTCAAACACGTCATGTGGGGAACAACTGGGTTCCCCTGCTGGGCCTGTCCCTGCTGTTTCTGCTGGCGGCCGCGGCCAACATGGTGACCGACCGTGGGCAGGGCGCCGATGCGTGGCTGCTGGTGGCCGGTTCGCTGCTGGTGGGCGGCGCCAGTGCGCTGTGGCTGTGGAAGAACCCGTCCTGGTGGGTTGCCCCGCGAAACCATTACCTGTACCTGCTGGGCGGCACCGTGGCGGGCCTGCTGCTGGGCGCGCTGCTGCCTTTTCTCAATGGGACCGGCCCGTGGCTGGCCATTGGCGCGGCCATTGTTGTGTACGGCTACTTCGAACGCTTCCGGCTGCTCATCACCGCCGGGGCCGCCGTGTTCCTTGCCGGCTTCCTGGCGATGCTCATCCACGCCGACGTGTGGGGTGCGGCGCTGCAGCTGGTGGCCTGCGGCGTGCTGGCGTTCACCGCCAACAAGCTGCACGAACTGCGCCACGGCCGGCGCCGCGAATCACAGGACAGCGACCCCGGCTTCATTGGTTCCTTTGAGGAATTCGACCCCGACGAGGCGCTGAGGCCGTAGCCGCCGCGGCTGGTGCCTGCTACTGCTGGAACGCCCCGATGGTCAGCAGCTTGATGTCTGCGTTGCTGCACGCTGTCAGAGGGTGTGCGATTTCCAGGTGGCCGGTGTCGCTCGGCGGGTAGACGAGCACCGAATCGGCCTGCTCGCTCTTGCAGTCCGGGTAGTTGCCGGCCTGCGTGTACCTCAGGGTGGCCGAGGCGTTTTGGCCCGGTCCAAGTGTGATGGGGCCGTTGGACGGTGCCGCCGGATCACGCTCTGCCGGCGCACCGATGGGCTCGGTCGTGCCGGCCTTGACCAGGGAAACCCCCGGGTAGCCGTCCAGGATGCAGTCGGCGGAGCCGCTGTTGGTCAGGACCAGTTGCATGTAGACGCTCCCCGCCGCGCCGCCGCCGCTGCTGGCGTCCAGGGCGCCGGTCAATGACGCCGCCGTGCACAGGGGCGATGCTGCGGGCGCGGTCGACGGCGATGCCTCCTCCGTGGGCGCCGTTGCGGATTCGCTTGGGGCCGCCTCAGTGGTGGGTGCCCCGGTGGCGGAGGGCGTTTCCGTGGGGGCCGTCCCGGCCGTGTCCTTGCCGTTGAACTGGGTCCACAGGAGCAGGACCACGGCAACGGCCAGCACCGTGATGGTCACGGTCAGGGCGACGACCTTTCCGGTGTTCGACTTTTTCCCGGGAGTGCCGGGGGTGGCGGGACTGCTGTTGTCAGTGGTCATGACCCCACTTTTGCCGGGCACGGAGCATGAGTCAATGGTGACGCGCCGACAATCCAGCCCCGGTCCCGACTGTGACGCAGTTGTTGCACCAAATACGTGAAAGCAAGCGCTTTCCAGTGCAACAACCGCGTCATAGACGGTGGAGGGTCAGGCCTTGCGGCCGCTGCGCACGAACGCCGCAGCGCCCAGGGCCAGCCCGGCCAGCCCGGCACCCAGGCCGAGCCATGCCGGCCAGGAGGCGCCGCCGTCGGACGTGCCGGAGGCATCCGCGCCGGAACCGGCCGCAGCATTCGTGCCAGTGCCGTGGCCGCCGTGTCCGTCACCGGCGGCAGCAGCCGTGACGGTCAGCGACGGGGCGGGGGCGTCAACGGAGTCGTGGTCGGCGCCGGCCGCGGGGATCTGGGCCCAATCCGTCTGCCCCTTTTCGCAGCTCTGCAGCGTGGGGAAGTTCAGGGTGGTACCGGCCGTTTCCGGCAGCTGGACGGAGAGGGTGAAGGCGTCGCGCTGGTGGTCGGCGAGAGGTGTCTTGGCCGTGTAGGTGATGGACTTGGTCCGCTCGCTGACCTTGCTGCCGTTGGCCAGGGTGCGCGGCGTGTCGAGCTTTTCCATGGCCGTGCTGATGGTCCAGTTCGGGTTGACGGTGGGGGTGGCGTCGGTGAGTTCCTGCGGCAGCGTGATGGTCATGGACGTTGTGGGCGAGCCGTCGCAGCCGTGTGCCACGGAGAACGTGACCAGCGAATAGGCGCCGGCGGCCGTTTCCGAAGGCGTGGCGTTGACGTGGGCGGAGGCGGCGCCGAGCCCCAGCATCATGAGGGCGGCAGTGGTGCCGACGGCGGCGGAGGACTTGAGGGTGCGCGAAAATCGCATGGGTGAAACCTTTCGAATGAAATGACGGGGGGACACCCCGCGACCGTGTCGAAGGGTGTTATGCGAAGGCGGGGAGCCGGGGCGGGCCGCGCCTGGTGTCCGGCCGCAGGTTGCGCCACGGCGGGCGGGGCAGCGGTGGCGGCAGCACCCGGGTGTGGGCCGGCTGCGCGGGAACAGGCAGCACGACGGCGGCGCTGCGGTACAGCGGCCGGAGCCAGCCTGCGAGGGCCCACAGGGCGTTTTCCCCGTGGGCCAGGAGGACCGCCGCGGCCAGCGTGGCGCCGATGTGTGCTGCGAGCATCCAACCGGACATCGGGCCGTGGCCCATGGCGGCCAGCGTCGGGGTCGAGGGGTCTGCCGCGGCCTGGGCCAGCATGGCCGCCGCGTGAGCCTCCGCGGACTGGGTGTGGTGGGCGGCCGCTCCGGCCGCGGAGCCGGAGAGTGCGCCGGCCTGGGCGCCCAGGTGTGCCCCGTGGGAGAGGGACTCAAACGCCTGGTGCAGCACCATCTGGCTGCCGGCAAGCAGTCCGGACATGGCCGGGAGGGCAAGCCGGAATTGGGTTGCTGCGGTGGTGCCGAGTATGTGCAGGGCCAGCAGCGCCGCCATGATGGGGGCTGCGGGAAGCGTGCCGCCTGCGAACAGGTGCGCCCCGGCGGCCAGGCCCATTACCGTGGCACCCACAACCGTGGTTCGGAGCAGCCTGAAGGGAGCGTGCGGCACGGTGCTCCCTTCGATCAGGCCAAGGGTGCCAGTTTATCGGCGAAGGCCTGCGACCGTGAAAAGGGGCCCGCGGGCTACTGTGCGGGCGCGGCTTGGGCGCCGACCGAGGCGACACGCGCCAGCGGCAGCTGCACGGTGAACACGGTGCTCCCGGGCCTGCTCGCCACGGAGACCGTGCCGCCGTGGGCGGCGACAATGCCCTGCACAATGCTCAGCCCCAGGCCGGTGCTGCCCGTGGTGCTGGTGCGTGCCTGGTCGGCACGTGAAAACCTGTCAAAAATGATGCGCTGGAACGCCGGGTCGATCCCGGGGCCGTCGTCGCTGACCGCCAGGGTGCAGGAGCCGACCTGGGAAACCGTCAGTTCGGTGTGGACGGTGGTCCCGGCCGGTGTGTGCTTGGCTGCGTTGCCCAGCAGGTTTAGCAGGACCTGGCGCAGTGCCGCGTCCTCGCCCAGGACGTCCACGGGTTCGTCGGGCACGGAAAAGCTCCACGTGTGGTCCGGCGTGGCCACCTGCAGGTCGCTCACGGCTTCCATGACCAGCGGACTCAGGTTCAGCGGCTGCAGGGGCCGCCCGGCCGTCCCTCCCACGGACTGCTGGGCCTCGTCGATCCGGGCCAGCGTCAACAGGTCCTCCACGAGCCGGCTCATGCGGACAGACTGGTCCTGGACCCGGCCCAGCGCGGTTTGGCCGTCGGCGCTGAGGGGTTCGCTCATGGCCAGCAGCTCGGCATAGCCGCGGATCGCCGTCAGCGGGGTGCGCAGTTCGTGGCTGGCATCGGCCACGAAGCGGCGCAGCTTGGTCTCGCTGCGCTGGCGGGCCTCCAGCGCGTGCTGCACATTGTCCAGCATGGCGTTGAACGCGTGGCCCACATTGCCCACCTCGGTGCCCGGATGCGCCGCGGCCTCCGGGACACGCACGCCCAGGGCGACCTCACCGGCGTCGAGCCTCAACGTGGAAACCTTGGTGGCCGTTGCCGACAGCTGTGCGAGCGGGCGCAGGTTGCGGCGGATGATGAGGGTTCCGGCCCAGCCCAGGGCCAGCATGCCGGCCAGCGAGACCAGCACGATCGACAGGACCAGGGTGGAGAGCGTCTGCTGCGTGGCGGCCAGGGGCAGGCCGGTGATCAGGGTGTCCCCGCCGGGCACGGCCACGGCCTGCAGCCTGTATCCGCCAATCGAGAGCCGCTTGCTGCTGACGTCGCCGTTGGGGGAGAGACCGGCGAGGATGTCGGCGTCGGATGTGGTGAGCTGCTGCCGCACGCCGGTGGGGGAGAGGATTCCTGCATAGTGCACGAGGCCGTTGCTCAGGACCGCGCTCAACTGGCCGGCACTGGTGGCCCGGGCTTCGAGGGGGTCGGGCGTGCCGGTGCCGGGCGCGCTGGCGTAGAACGCGGCGGTGCGCACCGAGGCTTGTTGCAGGGAGGAGTCCAACTGGTTGGTCAGTGTCATGCTCAAGGTGGCGTAGCTGACCATGCCGATCAGCACGGCGATGACCGTGAGCAGGGCAAGCAGGAGGGCCACCAGGCGAGTGCTCAAGTGCCAGCGGTTCGGGCGGGACAGCTGGCGGAGCCTGGTGCTGATTCTCGTCCCGGCGACGCTGCCGGCCATGGCGCCTCCGGCCGGGCCGGCACCGGTGCTCGGGTTGGTCATGGTGCCGGCTTGATCACGTAGCCGGAGCCGCGGACGGTGTGGATCATGGGCGGCCGGCCGGCATCGACCTTCTTGCGAAGGTAGGAGATGTAGAGTTCCACGATGTTGCTTTGGCCGCCGAAGTCGTAGTTCCAGACGCGGTCCAGCAGGCGAGACTTGCTCAGCACGTGCCGTGGGTTTTCCATGAGGAACTTCAGCAGCTCGAACTCGGTGCCGGTCAGCGGGATGTCCGTCCCGTCGCGCTGGACCACCTTGGTGTCCTTGTTCAGGGTCAGGTCCCCCACCTGCAGCAGGGCGAACTGCGGGGCAGTGATCCCGGAGCGTTGGACCACTCGGTGCAGGCGCAGCAGCACCTCCTTCATGCTGAACGGCTTGGTGACATAGTCGTCGCCGCCGGCCGCCAGCCCGGTCACCTTGTCCGTGACGGCATCCTTCGCAGTCAGGAACAGGGCGGGCACGTCCGGGTAGATGGTGCGGAGCTTTTGCAGCAGTTCCACCCCGTCCATTCCGGGCATCATGACGTCAAGGACGAGCACGTCGGGGACAAATTCCCGGGCCGTGCGCAGCGCGGCGAAGCCGTCATTGGCGGTCCGCACCTCCCAGCCGGTCATTTCCAGTCCGCGGCGCATGAGGTCGGCCAGCTCGGGCTCATCGTCCACCACCAGCGCGCGGATGGGCTCGCCGTCTGCCCGGGTGAGCTTGGGGAGGGGTTCGTGTGCCGGCGCGGGCTGGGGAGTTGCGGCGGCCGGGCCTGAGGGCGCTGCGGTAGTGGGCATGCCACCATTCTCTGACATGCTTCCCGTTGTTGGCTGGACGGTTGCTGGAAGTTCGCTGTGTCATAAATGGCCAATGGTCCAGGGCACAAAAATGCCCGCCGCATTATTGCGGCGGGCATTTTGGCTAACGGCGTTATTACATGCCGAAGAAGATCAAGAGGGCCAAACCGACGACGCCGATGAACACTGCAGCGCCTCCGATGATGTTTCCTGCCAGGTCGCCGGCGGTGCTTTCCGAAGAGTGTGCTGAGGTCTGTGCTTTTGCTTGAGTAGCCAATGGTTTCCTTTGTTCGGCGGCCGTTTGAAACAGGACCGTGAGAGTCGTTGCTGTGCTTCCACGAGGCTGTGGTGCGCAACGAAAAAAGATCGCCGAAGGCATCGGCGCTTATCCAAGCTTAGCAATTCCCGCCAAATTGGTACTGCGTTGAGGTTTTCAAGGCACGGTGAAGATCGCCAAGTGGTTTTGGCTCACGACGCCGCAGCCAGCCAGGCCTGCGCAAACACCGCCAGGGCCAACCACGCTTTGGGCAGGGGCTCAGGAAGATACACGATTGTTCCGTCGAAGGCCCGTGAACTTTGGTGAGCAGCGGCCTGCAATTCGAGCAATAGTCGGGCCCCATAAACACAATTGGCATCCTGGAGGCGGGCAGCATCGGTGGCCAGCGAGCTCCTGTCGTTCACCAGCGCGGCACGCCCGTGCACGGCGACCCTGCCCAGCCATTGCATCATGATCGGCCACGGACCGGCGGCCACAGGCGGCAGCTGCCGGGCCTGTTGGGAAGGGGAGCTAAAGTATGCCGGTGCCAGACGGTCCAATCCCAGCATGACTCTGCCATGCCACGAATCCGGCAGTCGAATCTGATCGGCGTCTACGGCGAAGGCCAACAGCTCCAGGCCGTCAACCGTGCGCCGCAGCACGCAGTGCAGCAATGTCCCAGGATGCCGGGCCAGTTCGAGCAGATCATCCAGGGCCCCCAACGCACGGGCCGCCGCACTGGGCTGTACCGTAACAATCCTCCCGTCCGGCCCGGCCAACGCCAGCGCAGTGCCGCTCAGCCCGCGAACCTCGAGCCGCACAAAGTCAATCTCCTCCGTGGTGTCGGCGGCAAACCACTGCGGATCCCAGTCGCCGACGGCCCCCGCCACCGCGGCGACCTGCGCGGCCGCACCGAGCCGGCCGTCCTCGCTGGCCTTCGCATTGCTCACCAGGAGGGTGCGCCGCGTCAGTTCCTGATGGCTGGTGCTGATCCCGCCCAGCCGCGGGGCACGCTGGTAGTACTGCCGTGCCTGGTCGGTTGCGACGTCCCCGCCCAGAACCGGCATGTTGGAATGCACACTCCACAGTGCACCGCCGCTGTCCCGCAGATAAGTGGCCACCCCTGCATGCCCGGTTGCGGCAATGATCGGTTCCGTGAAAATCCCCTGGAGCGACAGGGCTTCCCTCCCCGCATAGCTTCTGCGCGGCTTCCCCAAGAACGACGCCGGAACCTCACCTTGGGCATGTCGGTGCGCCAAATGGTGGGCCGCCAAGTAGGCGTCCGCGAGGTTGGTAACTGCTGAGTTTCGGGCAATAGTTCCCTGCGTGGACAACACGGCGCACACAGCGGTGCACTGCACACCGAGGGTGTAGAGCCGTTGGGCCTTGGCCTCGTGCGCCAGACGCAAAAACGTTGCAAGTTGCAGGGGATCCCGCGCCGCCGTACCTGCGCCAAGAAGTTTCACAAAGGCTGCCAGGGAACGTTCCACCACCCCCAATTGGTCCGGAGTCAGGGGGCCGGAACCAGTATCAGCAGCAGGCACGGTGACCACCGAATCGGTGACGGAGGCACCGTCCAAGCCATCCGGCGTCGGATCTGGGGCGGTGGAAACTTCGCAGCGCAGCAGCGCCTGGGCCAGGTGAAGGCAGCGCGGGGAAAGGAGGCAGTCGCAGCTCACATCTTCCAGCGTCAGCGCAATGGACGCGGTGAAGGTGACCGTTGCGCTGCCCTGCCGGACCACGAACGAGCCGTCGCTGAGGTGCCCGGGATCGGTGGCATCCACGCTCTGGGCGAGATCGATTTTCTTGCGCAGCCGTGCCGGGAGGGAGTCCAACACCTCGGCGAGCAGCAGGGCGCTGACACGCGGATAGTTCTCAGGCATGCCGCTTCACCACCTCCGCAACCCAGGCCGTCAGGCCCTGCGGTGTCACCGCAGCAGTAGGCATGCCGGCCGCCACCAACTGCGAGGCGATGCTGACGTTATACGTTGCGTTGCCGCTGCGGTCGAGGGCTGCGCAGCCCATCATGTGCACGCCGCTGGCAGCCAGATCGGCGCATTCATTGACCAGGCGTGGCACCGAGGCGCCTTCCTCGAAGTCAGAGACGACGGCGAGCAGTGTCTTCTGCGGCCGGCTGATAAGTGTGCGGGCGTACGCCAGTGCCTTGCCGATGTCCGTCCCTCCGCCGATGGAAACCTCCAGCAGGAGTGCCAACGGATCCGTGACATGCTCGCTGAGATCCAGTACCTGGGTGGAGAACGCCACGAAGTGGACCTGCAATGCGGGCGCAGCAGCCAAGATGGCGGAGGTCAGGGCCGCGAAAATAACGCTCTGCTCCATGGAGCCGGAGACATCCACCAGGACGATGATGTCCCAGGTGGAGGACTTGCTGGACAGGGTTTTGAACACGGGGGAGGACGGGAGGATCTGCCATCCTGCCACTGGCTCCTTCCCTGGTTCATGCAGTACGCGTGGCCGGGCTGTGGCGAGGTTGGCGCGGATGGTGCCGGGCAAATCAATTCGCGGGGTCTTGCGCCGGGTGGTGCGTACCCCGGCTATCCCGTGCAGGGTGGGGCGTAGTTCATTGGCCAGCTCGCGGGAAAGCTGCTCCACGATGCTCCGCACCAGGGCGCGAGCCGGGCCCAACTGGGATTCGGGGAGGGCGCCCACCAGATTGAGCACATTGCCCAGCAGCTCAACGGAAGGCACCACGGCATCCGGGCGGACCTGGCCTAGAGCATCGGCCCGGCCCCGGGCTACCGCGTGGGCCAGGACTTCTTCACGAACGTCGCTGCCGAAGAGCGCCTCCAGCTCATCGGCCCAAACCCGTGCGCTGGGGAAGCTGTCCTCTTGGCCGCCCCCACGGCCCATCCGGTCGCTCTCGGCGCCTTCACCGGAGCCATGGCCATACAGTTCATCTAGGCTGCGGGCATAGCGGCGCCCCGGCCCATCCAGGTCCTGCTGCTCACGACCCAGCACCAAACGCCAACGGTTCACAGCGGTGATGCCGTTGCGCAGTCCGCTGGATTCCAGGAAAGCCCAGGCCTGCTGATCGGCCGTGGCCCAGGCCAGCAGGAGCTGAGGGTCCACGGAACTGTTTTCCACAGCTGCCCCCGTGTGGGAACGCACGGAGTCCAGGACGCGCTGCCGGTCCGCCGGGCTCAGGACGTCAAAACCGCCGCGCAGGGCCGGAACGCGTTCCAGGAAGGCTGCATCGCTGAGTGTCTCAAGCGTGGCGATGAGCCCGGACATGACGGCGTTGCCGGATTCCAGGAGGGAGCCGGCGCAGAGCCAGAGACCGGTGAGACGCTGCCCCAGCTTTTCACGTTGTTCTGTTGAGTTGGATCCGATGATCCAGCCGCTGAGTTCCTGGGCGAGCTCGTCTTCCGGGAGGTGGCCGGAGCAGGCCAGAATGCCCCAGGCCGCGCCTTGGATAAGGGGTGAGGCCTTGTCCTTGAAGCTGCCAATGGTGGCGACCAGTCGCAGCGGAGGAGTGGGAAGTTGCCTGAATAACCGCCCCAGGGAGGTGGCATCCTCCGGGTCCTTGCTGCCACGCAGCCCCTCCACCTGGGTGAGTGCCGCAGCCAGGACAAGGTGGGTCAGCCGTGTGATTCGCGGCAGCCACTCCTGTGCCGAAAAGACGGCAATATGCCCGGCGCTGAGTTGCTCCAGAAGATCGTGAAGTCCCAGGAGCTCTGCCAGCGATGCCCGGTCCAGGAAGGTCTCCTCCGCCGCGGACAGGTACATCGCGAAGGGTGTTGCCAGGTCCGCCCCCGCTGCGCGGTTCAAGCCCTCGGTGATTTGAGCCGGGGTGGGGCCTTGTTCTCTCACTTGATGGCTCAGCGCTGCCAAGAGTGCGCCGTCCGCAGCCTGTTGCAAGGTCACCCCGCGCAGGGCTGCATGTTCCACTGTGGCCACGGTGCCCGCCACATACTGGACCTTCCAGCGGTGGGTTAGGGCCGGGCCAAAACTGCTCTGAACGTCTTGGGCAGTGGCGTAGTGGATTCCTGCTACGACCAGGCGGGCCAGCACCAGTTGGCGGAGCCGGTCCAATCCGTCCTTTCCGGAAGCGGTGGTCCGCAACGGGTCAAGGTCATAGATCTTCGGCGCCAACATCAAATCGGGGCCGAAGGGTAACCGCGCAGCAGTCATGGTTTCGGCCAGGCTCACCACCAACCCGGATCGGGGAGCCAAGGGGTCGATGGCTCCACGTCGTTGGCCCACCAGCACCTTTTGGGCCGCACGTGCCACGGCCCGGCCCTTGCCCAAAACATCTCCCTGGGCAAAAACCGAGGCGAATCCTTCATGGAGTTCACGCCGTCCGGCGGCATGGTTGCCTCGCAGCGCGGCCAAATCCAGCGAGAGCCGCACGGCCTCGCGGGCCTCGGCCGGGCCCGTGGGGTGTCCTGCAGTGCGCAGTTCGCGGGCCACCTGGGTGGCCATGGTGATGGTGTGCTCGCGGAGTGCTGCAACATCCAGGCGGCTTTCCAGTACGCCCTGCTGCCACGCAGGGTCCTTGACCCCTGAGGGGTAGCCGGAACGCGAATCCAGGTGCGCAAATTCATAAGGCACCAGAGAACAGCTCACCTGCGTGGTGGTCGCAGCAGGCAGCTCATCCGCGGCCGGTTCCAGAAGCGCTGCCGCGTGAAAGCTGCCCACCACGGCCGCAACACGCTGGTGCGTTTCCAATGCACCTTGCAGAACATGGCGCATCACGGCTTCACGGTAGGCGTCCTGTGGACCCAATCCGGCCGCCGACAGCTCATCACAGCGGTGTGCCCAGCCAATGCCCAAACCCGCCACACGGATGGCCTCGGCGCCTGCCCCGGCTCCCGGCGCTTCCACATGCACCTCCCACAGCTCGTCCCGGTCGGCGGACGTGTGCCGCAGGAGAGAAGCGGTGTAGGCCGTGGGTGACTCACCCTCGACGGCGGGGCCGGGCACCTGGGCGGGGTGGCCGGCGTCGGACGTATCCGTAGACGCCAGAGGTTCCGAGCCCATGGCAGCATCGGCACACAGCACGGGTACATTGTGCGCGCGGGCCCAGCGGAGGGCCACGAGTTCAGGACTGAAGTCAGCGAAGGGGTAGAAGGCCAGGTAGCCATCGGCCCCGGCGCCAGCGAACGCGAGGGGAGCCACCGTGTCCGGCGAGCTTAGCCACGGCAGCCAATCCTGGGCCTGGGCCGGCAGTTCGATGACCAGGACCTCCGGGGCAAAGCTGTCCAGCAGTTCCTCCATGGACGCGGCGAGGGCCGCCGAATGGTGCCGCACGCCAATGAGGAAGGGCGCGCGGGAATCCACCAGAGCGGCCAACGCGTCGGCAGGCTCCTGGCGGTATGAAGCAGGGGCGTGTTTGGGACTCACGCCTGCAGCTCGTCCCTCAGCTCCCACATACGCGCCCAGGTTCGGGTGCCTGACTCGGCGCGCCGGCGCACGGCCGCATCCCAGTAGCCCAGGAGCCTGACGGCGTCGTTCTCGTCGTCCTTGCGGACCACGCCCAGAAGGTGGCCGGGGATGAGATCCAAGGGGTCCCGCCCGGCACCGAAGTAGCCGCCCATGAGCGCGATGGAGGTGGATACGGAAACAGCCTCCGCGGTGCTGAGCACGGTGGAGGGTTTCTCCACGGGCCAACCCTCCACGGTGCGGCCCTGGCGCAGGTCCCGGAAGGCAGTGACCAGTGTTTCAATGACGACAGCGTCCGGGGTCAGCGTGGAACCGGCCCGTCGCAGCGCCTGTGTGGTTTGCGCCGAGACCAGGGCGATCTCGTGCGCCAGCTCGGCAATGGGGTCCACCACCTCGAAGTTGAAGCGGCGCTTAAGCGCGGCGCTCATGTCGCTGACGCCGCGGTCACGCAGGTTGGCGGTGGCGATCAGTGCGAATCCGGGCACGGCGTACGTGGCTTCGCCCAGCTCGGGGACAAAGATGCGGCGTTCGGAGAGCAGCGAGACCAGGGCGTCCTGCACTTCGGGCTGGCAGCGGGTGATCTCCTCAATGCGAGCCACCGCCCCGGTAGTCATGGCGGTCATGACGGGGCTCGGAACCAGGGCCTCGGGGCTGGGACCCTTGGCTAGCAGGAGGGCGTAGTTCCAGCCGTAACGCAGTTGGTCCTCGGTGGTGCCCGCCGTGCCCTGCACCGTGAGCTGGGAGGTGCCGCACACCGCCGCCGCCAGGAGCTCGGACAGCATGGACTTGGCGGTGCCTGGTTCACCCACCAGCATGAGTCCGCGCTCGCCGGCCAGGGTCACAACGCACCGCTCCACCAGCGATGCGCTGCCCACATACTTGGGCGTGATGGCCAGCCGCTGTGGAACCGCACCGGAGCTCACCTCAGCCTGGGTGAGGGCCGTCTTGGGCAGGCTCAGCGCGCTGCTGCTGCCGAGGATGAAGGTGACCACGGCGGCAGGTGTCAGCTGCCAGCCGGGAGGCCGGGGACCGCCGTCGTACGCCTTGAGAAACGCCAGCTCCGTAGCGTAGCTAGCCTCGGGAGGATTGATTTGGCGCTGCGCCGTCACCTGGTTCATGCTCCACGTCCTGTCTTGAGCTGCGAGTACTGGGGTTTGTCGCCGGATTCGTAACGGGCCCAGGCACGCTCAAAGAGTTGTGGGAGGGTTTCACTCAATAGCAGGTTCTCCAGCGGGAGTTGCGGTTTGTCGCCAACGGGGAGGCCATAGAGCGCTGTTTTCCAGGCCTCCACTGGCAAGTTGCTGCCGGTGAGCGTAACCCAGCCGCCGTCCAGGAACAGTTCCCGGCCGGCACGGGCCCGCTTGGCACGGACCACGAGCTTTGCCTTCTCCAGCTCTGCCCCGGCCTTGGTGCGTTTGGCCGGGGTCCACCCGTTCCATTTTTGTACCCGGGGATTGGTGGGGTCAGGCATAGCCAGATATTGCAGGAACAACGCGGCGGCCTCCTCCGAAACACCCAGGGACGTGACGGCCTGGGCAACCGTGTCCGGGGCGCTGACCAGCGGGTTGGTCAACGCGCCGGGGGCAGCGAAGTTTTCCGCGGACAGCGCTGCGCAGAACTCATCCAGTGATCCATCGAAGAGCGTGCGCAAGGTGTTTGCACTGCTGTCTTGGGTCTCTATGGTTGCCAAAACGGGCAGGTCCGCAGCCGTGAACTTGGCGGCATTCACCGTGATCTGGTCAAAGGCAATCTCTTCCCACCTGTTGTGTATGTCGTAGTTGGCCGTGAAGATTCCCATTGAATCGCTGCCCACCGGCGGGTTTTCCTTGGCGTGCGCCTTGGCGCCGTGCGGCTTGCTGGGCAGGCCGTGGCTGGTCCGGAAGGAGTTGCTGGTGTCCGTGCCAACCAGTAAAGGTTCAGTCCAATTGGCCAGGCTGCCGCGGATGGCCATGATTTTGTGCGGCAGCAGGGCGCGAGAGGGATGCCGGGCTGGCAGGTTGTATGCCAGCCACAGGCACGCCTGCAGATAATCCAGCACGCTGCCGTGATGGAGCACGGCGTCAGTATTTGGTGACAACGCCCAGCGGATCAGGGCCATGCTGTGCGAAACGCCTTTCAGGCCGGCGAAAGCAGCCCGCAGAATTTCCGGCTCCACTTCAATCTTGGGGCCGAAAAGTGCCGTCCAGCACGTGGCCACCTTTCCCGCGTCCACACCGGCCGTGAAGTAGTCGCTGGCCCTATTTGGCACAAGGGAGGCCAAAAGGGTCCGCTTCTCATAGCGGTCCAGGACATCAAAAGTATCCCGGGCCAACTTTGCGCTGCTGGCGGTCAGGCCCAGGGTTTTGACGAAGTCGCTCTCCAAGTTGTGCCAGGAATGCTCGGGGACGGGGATGCCTGCCAGCAAGAAAATGGCTTCCTCTTCCAGCATGCCGGTGGCCTCGACCAACGCCTGCACCTGCGCCCCATTGGCAGCCGCCCGGTCGGTGGCGGCCGGGGCGGAGCCAAGCAGGCCAGCTGCCGTCTGCAGGTCCGCAGCACTTAAGGTGCTGGCTTCCGCCGGAACACTGAACAATAGATCCAGTCCGAGCTTCTCGTAGGACGGTGCCCCGTGTACGACGGCGGCGAACAAGTTCTTGCTCTCATCGATGGGGTAGGACTGGGGTACTTTCGCAACGAGCAGTACCTTTCCGGCGCCGCTTTCGAGCAACTGCCCGGGCTGCAGATTTCGGCTTGCTTCTGCCCTGACGCGAACACCGCCCAGTTCACCTGAACTGTTGGCCAGGCCGGATTCGGCGACGGCTTGCAGAATCAGTGCATAGCGGTCCTTGTCATCAGCGGAGGTATGGGCGGCCATGCCTTGGGCGATCATGGCGGCAGGGGATTGGAACACTTCCACCCATGAGCCGTCGGTGTTGACCCACTCCGCGGCAGCCGTTGCGCCCGGAGCGGTGGGTTCCGGTGATTTCCTGCCCAGCAGCTTCTTGAAGAAAGCTACGGGCTTGGCATCAGTGGTTGTCTGCAACCCGCCTGCGGTGGCGGCATTGTCCAAGACGGCTGCCGTGGCGGACATGTTGGCGAACATCCCCGTCAGGGAGACGTCCTGCGAGTCGTCGCTGAAGTAGTAATTGCCGCGGTAGCTGCTGCCCGTCAGAGAAGTGAACCCGGCAGGCACCCTTTGGAAAAGAATCTGGGCGCGGCTGAGTTCAGTTGTCGCAGAACGCGCTTCTTCAGCGGTGCCCTGGCCACTGCCGCCCAGGCTTCCGATGGCGGTGCCGCGCAGGTGTCCTGCAATGGCAGCATCCGCCTTGGCACCGTGCAGAATGCCCATGATGCCAGCCATGAGCGGGTACGGGATGCCTGGGAAAAGCTTGTTCACTGAGGCTTGCTCCGCGGCGGTGAACTCGGCTCGTTTACCGTCGCGGGCCGGGGCTGTTTGCGTGGCGGACACCAACACGGCCAGATCCGCACCAGTGACGGTACGTAGCCGTTCACTGGTGGGGGTGTGGCGCGGACGCAGGTTGTGCCGGTGTTCCGGCTCTACCAAATGAGTCGTCCCCGCTGAATAGTGGAAGCGGTTGGTGCCGTCGGAGGCGGAAACAATTGCGCCCGTGCCCGCGTTGGCAAGGCGACTCCTCATTGCCAGCACCAGGGAACCGCCGGGCCATGCCATCAGGTGGCTGTCACTGAAGGCGTATCGTTCATCGCGGCGGCGGGAGAGCTCCACGAACCCTCCCGCCTGTACGCCGTCAAGGCGTTCAATGCAGCTGTCACCGGACTCGTTGACGTACCAGCAATGTCCCACCGCACCGTTGGCCCAGCCCAGGGGATTGTCTGCGTATTCGGTCGGCAATGGCCGCAAGGTGCTGGATTCCGGCTGGACCGTGACACCGCGGCGTGCGGCAATGGTGGAAATGAAGGCAGGGAATGACTCCCGGCCCACTTCACCGGTGGCGACATCCAATTCCAGCCAGACCGATTTCTTCTTCTCATGGCGGTGGTAGTTCTTGGCCAGCCAAAAATGTTTCCCGTCACCGGCCAAGGGATCCGTCCTGTACTTCAACTTTGCGCGCTCTCCCACCTGCAGTTGGCGGTGCCCAAAGGTTCGTCCCGTCTCACCCACGGGCAGTGAACGGATCCAGGAAGGGACCCAGTCCCCATCAACTTTGAAAATATCTTGCGGGTTGCTGGCCCAATAGGCGTAATCACCGGAGTGATTCTCCGGGGACCAATCAACCAGGAGGTCATCCGCAACGGATGTGAAGTTAATGCTGCTGTACTTACCTGGCTCATAGCCCTTGGGAATCACAGCAGTGTGCTCAATGACTATGCCCTCACGGCCCACGACAGTGGCGCGGACATCATCGAAAACCACTGCATTAGGCCATGCAGAAGTGACGCTGACCGAGCGGTCCTTTGCCCGTGATTCGTACTCTGCAACTGTTGTTTCCAGGCTTTCCCAACCCAGCTCATCCATGATCCCAGTGTTGAAAACTGCGGCTACTTGGGCGGCGATGTCGGGCGCTGGGAGGTCGGCTAGCAGGTCTCCCACCATGGTCATGGCGGTGGGGGAGGCAAGGCTTTCGGCAAGGTCCATGAGCCGGCCGAACTCGTAGAGTGAGGACTCCGCCCTGGCCATGGCCCCGCTGAGGTGGGAGCGCAATGCGGTGCGCAAACCAGGGTAGGCATCCAGCTGTGCCATGAGTTCATCAGTGGTGACGCCGCGCTTGGTGTGTGGGTTGGGGCGCGTGGAGCGGCCCATGGCATGAACCACATCGCGTTCCAAGATGGGCTTCCATTGCGCTGATGCGGCCAAATGTTCCAAGCTGCGGGAGTTGTTGGCCCGCTTGAGGTGGTCACTGACATCGATCGGTACACGGTCACGATCGCCGTAGGAGACTTCAAGGTTCAGTTCCGCCAGTACGTCCAGAAGATCCAGGTCGAGATTGCGCCACGCGGTAAGCGCGATCACCCTGGCGCCCTCCTGGCTCGGCGCCTGGGCGAGAATTAGGGCACCAATTTCTGCAATCAGCGCCTCAAGCTCAGGACTGGCGGCGGGATATCCCCACCCTGACCCGTGATGGTGGTCCATGAGCTGCCCCAGCCATGTGGAAAGCTCAACCGCCCCTTCCTTGGCAAGGTCGACGGCGCCTGCCGCACGCAGGATCTTGACCCACGTTGCGCTGTCGACTTCGCTGGGAAACAACGTTAACAGCGCTAACTTGAGACCGGCGTCGTCCTTGGCTGCCGCAGCGATGGCCTTGGCATAGGTGGTCCAGAAGCCCTTGACGGCCCTCTTGGTGGACGGGGCGGTAAGGAGCTCGGCGACGACGGAGATGTCCTCAGCCACGGCATCCAGTTTGGCTGCCTTGGCCATGCTGCGAAGATCCTTGGCCATGGCCGCGTAAGGTGGCAGACCGCCCTCGACCCGTTCCACGCTGAGGTGGCGGAAGAGCTTGTAGGCTTCCTCGGCGGAGACGCGGGAGGGGAGGTCCTTGGCTTCCTCGGTCAAGGCCTTGACCGTCAGGGCACCGGCGAAGGCGAATTCAAGGAAGACTTCCCGATGGCGGTTTTCATCGATGGCCAGGCTGTGGACGCGTTCTGCCGTGCGGGCACGGCCAAAAAACTGGCCAGCCATGGGCCGGTTGCCGAGGCCCACGAATATGCGGCCCACTTCTTCCAAGAAGGTGGGCAGAAAATGGGGTGCGCTGGATCCGAGCCGGACGGCAAGGGCATCGATGTCGTCCTTGGCGGCGCCGGGCTTGGCCTTGGCCATGCGGGCGGCGCGTTCCAGGTCCTTGACGAGCGCCAGCGCATGGCGGGCGTTGGAGGGGTCGTGGATCAGCGGCCAGGCCGGGAAGCCGAGGGCGATGCGACGGCTAAAACCAACCGTGGCGGAAGAATCTGCTTCCAGCCCCATGGTGGAAAGAGCCAGGTCCTCTGCTTCCTGCAGCCCCTGGGGCAGGACCCGCACCACAGTGCGACCTGCAAGAGCTGGGTGGGAGTAGCTGCACGCTACGTAAGGCACTACTTTCTCAGTTCCCGGATCAGTTGCGACGATGGCACCCGCCGCACTCAACTTAGCCTCCATGGTGGTGCTCACGCTGCATCGTCTCCTGCTTCAACCTTGCGTCCTGCATAGATGGCCGCGGCCATCCTCATGCCTTCACTGAATGCTGCTGCCCCAACATCTTTGAGCGCCAAGGTGGTTCCGCCGCTGACCCAGTTGAGATCGCCTGTGGAGGTCTCGTATTGAGGATCTCCGGAGCCAACCCAGTAGCTTGCCTGAACAGGTGCGCCCTGGGAGGTTAGGTTGCAGACGGCGAATCCGCCCTTGACCACGTAGCCCAGCGTGCGGGCACGGGAGGTCGCATGTTGAAGGGCTTCGAACTCGCCGTCGGCATAGTCAGCGATGCTGGTTGACTCGGGGTCGCGCTCGCCGGCGGTGAACGTTTCGCGCATGAGTTGGGCGGTGTTTTGGACGATTCCGAGTTCGGCGGCAAAAGCGCGGTAGTCATCGAGGTCCTCGCCGAGGTCAATGGGGTGGGCAATGAGGAAATGCTCGGATTCGAGGACTTCGCTTTCGCCATCCAAGGTGACCAGGCCGATGCCAACGGTGGTATCCGCGCTGCGGAGGAATCCCGACGGTCCATCGCCCGGGGCCGGGACACCGGTTGAGGAGCACGGGACAATGACAAGATCCGTGAGCGCTGTGCGCCAGCTTTCATCAGCCCACACTTGGCGCAGAAGTTCTGTGGTGACCGGCAGGGATTGGACCATCCAGTCATTGATTTGGGCGCCGACTTCACGTTCGTGGCCTGCCAACCATTCGAGGAGGTCACGCAGATTCGCGGTGACCTCGTTGTCCTTGAGTTTGGCAGGAACGGTTTTGAGTTCCTTGCCGGCTTTGTTGAGCGCAATGACCTTGCCATCGCGCACACCCACCTTGTAGTCGATGCCAGTGTCCAGCCAAACGGTCATGAATCCAATGCCCCCTGAATGCCTGCAGGAATTGCTCCCTCTAGATGTCGATGATTAGTCTGCCACAGGGGGCTGACACGTTTGTCCGTGGGGTTCGGATGGCACAGAGGGCGGCACAATAGGGCGGATCCTTTAAAGAAGAAAGGCGCCTGCTCCGTTGAAAATTCAACGAAACAAGCGCCTTCCAATTGGCGGCGACGGTGGGATTTGAACCCACGTCAGGCTTTCACCTGAACAACATTTCGAGTGTTGCACCTTCGGCCGCTCGGACACATCGCCAACGTGACAACCTTACCGGCTCAAAGCGTCACAACAAAAATGAGCCAGTACTGTGCTGGACAGATGGGGCAAGATAAGCGGTATGGACAATGGAACGCGCCGGGCCTGGAGCTGGCACAAACAAGGCCTGGACGGATCCCTGGCAGGCACCAGCGCCGCCGAGCTCCTCACCAAGACGGGCTGGGCGCGCTCGATCGGCGGCGCCAACCCCTACTTGACGCTGTTCTCCCGTGCCGGCATCCGCAGGAAACAAATCGATTCAGATGTGGCAGCCCTGAAGATCCATGAACTTCCGACGGCGCGCGGCTGCACCTATGTGCTCGGCGCAGACGACTTCGCCTGGGGATTGTCGCTTGGCCAGGGGGCAGCGGAGGCGACGGTGAAAGTGCTCGACAAGCTCGGCGTCGAACGCCGGGAGATCAAGGACCTCGAGGACCGGACGCTCGCCCTGCTGCAGGAAGCGGCCGCCAACGGCACCGGCCCGCTGGACCCGAAGGAGCTGCGGGAGAAGCTGGGCGCCGCCGTCCGCAGCCTCGGCGAGGAAGGCAAGAAGAAGGGCGCCTCCACCACGCTTCCCACCGTCTTGGGGCTCTTGCAGGCCGACGGCCGCATCCGCCGCGTCCCGGTCAACGGCCGGCTCGACATGCAGCGGTACGCCTACACCGCGTGGGGGCTGCCCGCTCCGCAGCAATCGCCGGAACAGGCCCGGGCCAAGCTGATGGAAAGGTACCTGCGCTGGACGGGCGGGGCCACGCTCAAGCAGACCCAGTGGTTCACTGCCTTCACGGTGGCGCAGACCAAGGCCGCGCTCGCCGCCGTGGACGCCGTGGAATCCACCGTGGTGGACCCGGACGGGCTCTGGATGCTGCCGGCCGACGCCGAGGCTGCCGCGACCTTTGCGGCCCCCGCGGAGGAGCAGATCCAGTTGCTGGCCGGCTCCGACGCCCTGTTCCTGCTGCGCCGCAACTCGGCCGACCACGTGGCGGAGGAGGACCGCGGCCTCGCTGTGGGCCGGGAAAAGCTCGCGCTCACGGCTGACCTCCCCGACCACCCCATCGTGGACCGGGGCCGGATCATCGGGCTCTGGCAGTACGACCCCGGCAACGAACGCATTGCCCACTGGCTCTTCCACGAACCCACGGACGCCGTTCAGGGCAGGATCCAGGAAGTGGAGAACTGGATCCGCGAGGATCTCGGCGACTTCCGCTCCTTCAGCCTCGACTCGCCGGCGAGCCGCCAAAAACGGATCGATGCACTCAATGCCGCATCGCGGTAGACAGGACGGGGGACAGGCATGGCCATGGGCGGATTGAATTGGGTGGTGTCCGGTGTTGTGGCGGCCGTGGTGCTGGCCAGCGGCGGCTGCGGCACCGCCGAGGAGGACCCGATGGGAACGGGCTGCATGCCGCCGCCGTTCACGGTCAGCGCCGATGCGGCCGCACCGGGATCTCATGTCACGGTCAGTGCGAAAGATGCCGACTGCAATCCGGCTTACGGCGACGGCGCGCAGGTCCAGCTGGAAATCATGGACGGTTCCGGGGCAAAAGTTGTTGACACCCTTGCACCCATGAACGACGCCGGCGGGTTCAGTGCCGTTGTCACCATCCCCGCTTCTGCCGTCCCCGGCCTAGGCGCCGTGGTGGCGTACCCTTACGACCTTGACTGGTGCGACGACACAGGACAGAACAACCGTCTGAAGGGTTCCGGCGACACCGGGAACGGATCCGCCGGGACGGGTGCGGGGGATCTTCAGCGGGCCTCGTGCGAGATTCCCATGGAAGCGCTCACCATCGAGCCCTGACAGGCCACTCGCATGCCGCGTCGCGGCGGGCATGGCCGGGGCGCACACGTGTCACGGCACAGACCCGGCGCCGCAGGGGCGCTGTCTAGCTGCGGTGGCCGCCGAAGAAATCCCGCAGCAGGGCGGCGCATTCGTCCTCGCGGACCCCGGGAAACACCTCGACCCAGTGGTTGAGCCGCCGTTCACGCAGCACGTCAAACACGGACCCCGCCGCCCCGGCCTTCTCGTCCCAGGCACCAAAAACGACGCGCGGCACGCGGGCCAGCACAATCGCCCCGGCACACATGGTGCACGGCTCCAGGGTCACCACCAGGGTGCAGTCCGCCAGACGCCACGTGCCCAGCTTTGCCGCCGCCTCCCGGATCGCCACCACCTCCGCATGCGCCGTGGGGTCCCCGTGCGCCTCGCGCTCGTTGCTGCCCAGGCCCAGGATTTCCCCGTCCGGGCCAAGCACCACGGCACCGATTGGCACATCCGCCGTGGCCAAGGCGCGCCGTGCCTCCGTCAGGGCAAGACCCATCCATTCGGCGTGGCGGGCCGTGGTGGTGGTCTCCAAAGGCAGAAAATTCGATGTGTTGGGCACGGCTCAATGGTAGCTTTTATTCATGCGCGTACTGGTTGCGGATCATCCGCTTATTGCCCACAAGTTGACAGTCCTGCGGGACAAGACCACCCCGTCACCTGTTTTCCGCCAGCTCACCGAGGAATTGGTGACCCTGTTGGCCTACGAGGCGACCCGCGGCGTACGCGTCGAGCCCGTGGACATTGAAACCCCCGTGACCAAGGCCATTGGCACCGGACTGGTCAAGCCCACACCCCTGGTGGTGCCGATCCTGCGCGCCGGCCTGGGCATGCTCGAGGGCATGACCCGCCTGCTTCCCACCGCCGAAGTGGGCTTCCTGGGCATGGCCCGAAACGAGGAAACCCTCGAGGCCATCACCTACGCCGAGCGCCTGCCCGAAGACCTCACGGGCCGCCAGGTCTACGTCCTCGACCCGATGCTGGCCACCGGCGGAACCCTGATCGAGGCGTTCAAGTTCCTCTTTGACCGCGGCGCCGCGGACATCACCTGCATCTGCCTGCTCGCCGCCCCCGAGGGACTGGCCAAGCTGGAAGCCGCCCACGGCGGACGCGACAACGTCCACGTGGTCCTGGCCTCGATCGACGAGGGCCTGGATGAGAACTCCTACATTGTCCCCGGCCTCGGCGACGCCGGCGACCGCCTCTACGGCGTCGTGGACTAGCCCCCACCTCCTCCACCTACCTCGAACGTACAGATGATGCCGATGTTCCCGTGGAACATCGGCATCATCTGTACGTTCGGCGAATGGGCTGGCGGGAGGGCGAATGGGTGGGGCGGACTGGACGTTCGGCGGGCTACAGTCCGCGCAGCGGCGTCCAGCCCACCGGCCGCGGGCCCTTGACGGCGGCACGTTCGCGGTCCGCCGCGGCAGACCAGCCCTGTGCGGCTCCGGCCCCGGGCAGGCCAACCGGCCCGCGAGCCACACGGAACCCGACGTCTTCCAGCACGGCGTCGGGCGCACTGCCCCGCCGGACAGACGCGCGGGCCCTCCACTGCGGGTCATCCCAGCCGCCGCCGCGCAGGCTTCGGTAGTCGCCGTAACGCGCCGTGTCGGCGTAGTCCCAGCACCACTCCCAGACGTTGCCGATCATGTCGAACAAGCCGAAGCTGTTCGCGCGCTTCAGGCCCACGGGCTGCGGGCCGGCCACGGAATCGGCGGCCGTCCACGCAATCTGAGCCAGCTCCCCGTAGACCGGCGCGGTGCTCCCGGCCCGCGCGGCCCACTCCCATTCGGCCTCGGTGGGCAGCCGGAAGCCGTCCGAGGCAACATCCCAGTCCACAGACCGCCCGTCGATCCGGTACGCCGGGGCAAGGCCGGCGCGTTGGGAGGCCGCGTTGCAAAACTCCACCGCCTGAAACCAGGTGACCGGATGCGCGGGGAGGCCGACGGCGGCAGGCGGGCTCCCGCCGTCGGCCGTCACCAGGTGCCACTCGGCTCGGGTGAGCTGCGTGCGGCCCAGGGAAAACGGGGCCAGCACCGCCTCGCGGACGGTGCCGGCGCGGGCGTCGCGCAGGGTGATGGCACCGCCGGGAATGGCCGCCAGTGCAGGCAGGGTCAGTACCAGCCCACCGAGTTGGAGTGGTCCATGGCCCCGCACGGCGAACCGTACCGGCCCTGGATGTAGCCCAGCCCCCAGCGGACCTGGGTTTCGTAGTTGGTGGCCCAGTCGGCGCCGGCGCTGGACATCTTGCCGGCAGGAAGCGACTGAGGGATGCCGTACGCGCCGCTGGAGGGGTTGGCCGCGGAGGTGCGCCAGCCCGATTCGCGTTCCCACAGTGGAATGAGGCAGCTCATCTGGTCGGCGCCCCAGCCGAACGAGGCCATCTGTCCGGCCGCGTAGGCCTGGGCCGCCGCGGCGTCGTCAACGGCCAGGGCTGCGATGCGCTCGGCCTCGGCCTTCATGGGGTCAACGGTGGGCCGGGCACTGGAGGAGACCTCCAAGCCCGGAAACTTGATCGTGGCGTTGGTGGCGGCGGCAACGGGCGGTCCCTCAAGCATCGAGGCGATGCTGGCGAGGGAGTGGCCGTTGGCCACGGCGCTGGTGACGGTCGGGACATCGAGCTGCTTGGCCACGACGCCGGCGCCAACCAGGGCGCCGACCACGGCCAGCGTGGCGACGCCGCGCACGGTTGCGGCGAGGGCGGGATGCATGGAACGGCTGTTGGAATGAGTGCCCCGGTGCTGGGCCGGCAGCCCCAAAAGGGTGCGTTGGCGCTGGGGTTCGGCGCGGCGGCGGCCGCGCTGCGGTGCAGCAGACATGTGGGAAGCCTCTCTACGCCTGCGAGGTGAGCTGTCGGGAACGGACTAGAGCGTCCGGCTGTGCGGCCAGAAACGCTGCACGGCTTAACCCCAAGGGTCTCCACTACCAAGAGACCCGCAAAAATTGGGTCCCCCGTCTCTGCCTGGTTATTCGGGAACGGGAGTGGGCGGCGGCAGAGCTCGGCGAACCGTCCACTGGTGCCGGACCGGAAGTGGTCCAAGCGGCACTTCTGCCAGCTTAACGGAATCCGTGCCGCGTGTCACATTTTGGTAACACTTTCACAGCTACGTGACGAAACCGTCATTTACTTAGCAATGCTAACGATCTAAAGTGGATGTTTGACGATACGAAACCAATTCCTTGAGGCAGCTGAGCACCCATGACTGACTTTTCCCCTGCAGGCACGACGCCGGACCCTTCCCCGGGTGCCCCGGCCCCCGTTGCGCAGGGGGTGGGCGGGAGGAAAACCGGCAAGCCCATCGGTGCCGGCGCTCTCGCGGCCGAGCTGCGGGTTGCGGTCATGCGCACGTCGCGGCGGCTCCGGGCCGAGGCTGCCACCCGGGAAATCAGCCCCGGCCAGTACTCGGTGCTGGCAGGCATCCTGCACAGCCCGCTGACGGTGGGGCAGCTGGCCGCCCGGGAACAGGTCCAGGCGCCGTCCATGACCCGGATCGTGAACGCCCTGGCCGCGGCGGAGCTGGTCAGCCGGGAGGAGAATCCGGAGGACCGGCGCCAGGTGCTGGTGCGGATCACGGAGACGGGCTCGGCCGCCCTGCTGCGGGCGCGCTCCAAGCGGACGGCGTGGCTGGCGAAGCAGGTGGCGGCGCTGACCCCGCAGCAGCGGGCCACGCTCCATGAGGCGGCCGTGATCCTGCAGGAGATGAGCTCCTGAATGAATTCCATGTTCCGTGCCCTGAAAGTGTTCAACTACCGGCTGTGGGTGACGGGAGCGCTGGTGTCCAACATCGGCACGTGGATGCAGCGCGTTGCCCAGGACTGGCTGGTGCTGACGGTGCTGACCAACAATTCCGGCACGGCCGCCGGCATTGTCACGGGCCTGCAGTTCCTGCCCATCGTCTTCCTTGGCCCCTACGCCGGGCTGCTGGGCGACCGCGTCAACAAGCGCCGGCTGCTGCTGCTCACCCAGACGGCCATGGGGTTCTGTGCGCTTGTGCTGGGAGTCCTGGTGGTGACCGGGGCCGTCGAGCTGTGGCATGTGTACGTGCTGGCCTTCCTGCTGGGCGTGGCCAGCGCCTTTGACGCCCCGTCGCGGCAGGCGTTTGTCTCCGAAGTCGTCGAAAAGGAGGACGTGCCCAACGCCGTCGCACTCAACAGTGCGTCCTTCAACCTGGCGCGGCTGGCCGGACCGGGCGTGGCAGGGATCGTGATTGCCCTGGTGGGGACGGGGCCGGCGTTCCTCATCAACGCGGCGAGCTTCGGCGCCGTCATCCTTTCGCTGCTGCGGATGCGCACCAGCGAGCTGGTGCCGGCCGTGCACGTGCCGCGCGCCAAGGGGCAGATCCGGGAGGGGCTGGTGTACATCCGCCAGCGCCCCGACCTGCTGATGATCATGGTGCTGGTGTTTGTGGTGGGCACCTTTGGCATGAACTTCCAGATCACAAACGCGCTCATGGCCACCACCGTGTTCCACCTGGGGCCGGGGGAATACGGGCTGCTGGGTTCGGTCATGGCCGTGGGCACCCTCGCAGCGGCGCTGCTCGCCGCGCGGCGCAGGACCATGCGGATGCTTTATGTTGTGGGCGGCGCGCTGGCCTTTGGCGTCACGGTGGCGGTGGCCGCATTCATGCCCACGTTTGGCTGGTACGCGCTGGCGCTGGTGCCCGTGGGGCTGGCGTCGCTGACGTTCATGAACGCCTGCAACACCACCGTCCAGCTGACCACGGACGCGGCCATGCGCGGGCGGGTGCTCGCCGTGTACATGGTGGTGCTGCAGGGCGGCACGCCGATCGGGGCGCCGCTGGTGGGGTGGATCGCCACCGAGTTCGGTGCGCGCTGGTCCCTTGGCATGGGTGCCGTGGCCGCCATGGCGGCGGGGATGCTTGCCCTGCTCCTGATGAACCGGCGGAACAACGTCCGGTTCCGCGACCAGGTCCGGCAGCTGCGGCCCTCGTTCATGGTCCACGGCCTGCACCGCGCGGGTCCCGGAGCCTGAACTGGGAGCTGCCGAAGGCAGGCCAGGCAGGGGGCACTGGGCGGGCGGACCCGGGCGGAGTTACGCCCAGTAAACAGCTGTTTACCTAGCGTGATTGTCTGTGAATATGCTGTGCATGGAAACAAACTTGCCAGGGGCGTCACTTGCATGCATTGAATGCTGGTGAATTATTTCGTGGCGTATGCCTTTCTGACCGAATGAATTATTGAAGTGCGGCAAGCAACGTCCCATATCTTCGATATTTTGGGCAAAGTTCGCTCCAAATGAGAGCAAAGCAACAGAGTCCGCTTGATCACAAATTAATGCAAAATCTCATATGGTGGACGTTTGGGCCGTTTATTACTTGCAGGATGTGAATGTTACGTAGCAGACTGTCACATGTGAACACCCACTCAGTGATTTCTGCAGCCGCAGCAACTGTCCCCTTTGCAACCACCGGACAGTCTCGTTGCGGTTGCCGAATGCAGGCCTAGCTCACAGGCACTGGGAGTCACACCGCCAGCAACAACCGCAACGGTGCGGCACCAGTCTTTGGCCCCAGGGCCGGTCCTTGTGCCAAAGGACATCAAAGGTTCACCATGCCACGTGGACCGATGGAAGCATTCGCGCCGTTGAGTACGGCCATACACCGAGGTAGTTCAATGTCAGTAGCATCCGGATACGTCCACATCTCTGTAAGAAATGCCGCCAAGGCAGGCGCCCGCACGTCCGGCGCACGCACCGCCCACCTTGAGCACACCGGCTACAGTGCCCGCGCTGAAACCGCCACCGCCGCAGACCGCCTTCGCGCGGTGCCCCATGCCGAGAGCAGCCCCATGACAGCACCCACGCCCGTTATTGCCGGAGCCGGTTCGGACCGCTTGCGCGGCGTCAGCCCCGACAACGTCGCCCGCGGCTTTGTGCTGTATGTCGGCGTTGATGAAGACACGGCCGCGGCTGCCGGAACCTCCCTGGCCAAGCTCGCCCAGGACATCCGCACCTATGCCCAGAGCCTCGTCCCGCAGGCACAGAGCTACGCGGCAGTCGCCATCGCCCCGGCCGACGCCGTGGGCACCCCGCTCGACGTCGTGCGCTCCACGTTCGGCGACCCCACCGTCCCGGTCCGCCCGCGCCCGGAGGCCATCCCGGCCCCGCCCGCCGACCAGCGCCCCTCCGGCGTCCTCATCGACCTGGCCCGCCGCGAAGTCCACCTGGACGGGGACACCCTGAACCTGACTTTCAAGGAGTTTGAACTGCTGAACTACCTCGTGGAAAACGGTGCCCGCACCGTCTGCCGCGACGAGCTCCTGGAAAACCTGTGGGGCGGCGGCGAGGAAGCCCCCAACGAGCGCACCATCGACGTCCATGTCCGCCGGCTGCGCTCCAAGCTGGGCCGCCTGGCCAACACGGTCCGCACGGTCCGCGGCGAAGGCTACCGCTTCTACGAGCACCCCGAAGTCGTCATCTGGGCCGCCCCGGAATACTCCATCTAGCCCCAGGCCCAGCCCCGGCCGCGCCCACTTCTCGTAAGCTGCGGCCATGCATTGACAGCGTCCGACGGCGTTCGGCCCACCCCAGGTGGGCCGAACGCCGTCGGACTTTTTATTACTCACTAAACTGGGGGCATGAGCGAACACCACATCAAACGGCTGATCCTGATGCGCCACGCCAAGGCCGCATTCCCGCTGGGCGTGGAGGACCACGACCGCCCGCTGGCACAGCGCGGCCACACCGAGGCGCCGCTGGCCGGCAAATGGCTGGTGGAGAACGCCGTGGTGCCCGACTTCATCCTGTGTTCCTCGGCGCTGCGCACCCGGCAGACCTGCACCTGGGTCTGCCAGCAGCTGGCGGACAAGGCGCCCACCCCCAAGCTGGAACGCGGCCTGTATGAGGCAGGTGCCACCCAGATGCTCTCCGTTGTGAACCATGTTCCGGAGACCGTCAACACGCTCATGGTCATCAGCCACATGCCGGGAATCCAGTCGCTGGCGCTGCGGCTGGCCTCGCGGGACTCGGACCAGGACGCCTACATGGACCTGGCCTCCGGGTTTCCCACCAGCGCCTTCGCCGTGTTTGAGCACACCGGCGACTGGGCCACCCTGGACGGGCAGGATGCCGAACTGAAGAACTTCGTGGTGCCACGGTAGGGCGCCGGCTCAGGCCTCGATTTCCGGCATGAGCGTCTTCAGCGTCCACGTCTTTTTCTTGGCCACGGCAGCCCACGCCATCAGCAGGCCCAGCAGCGTGTAGCCGAGCAGGCCAAGGAGAACGGAGACAAGCGGGGCAAGGTCGGCCCCGTAGATCAGGTGCCGCATCCCCTCCACCACATGCCCCATGGGCAGGATTTGGTGCATGATGTGCAGGGGCTCCGGCGTGGTCTGCCACGGGAACGTGCCGCCGGAGGAGACAAGCTGCAGCACCAGCAGGATCAGCACCACAAACTTTCCGGGGGTGCCGAGCAGGGCCACGATCCCCTGGATCAGGGCAGTGAACGCCAACGACGCCAGCAGCAGCAGGCCCAAGGTCAGCCAGGGATGGCTGGGGTCCAGGCCGAGCCCGAACTTCACCACCGCATACAGAAGCAGCGCCTGCCCTGAGGCGACGGTGGCAAAGGGCAGCCAGCCGCCAAGGGCTATCTTCCAGGACGGGGCGTTGGACGCGAGCGCACGCACCGTCAACGGACGCATGACCTGCACCAGCATGAAGGCGCCAATCCACAGGGCCAGGACCAGGAAGAACGGCGCCAGGCCCGAGCCGTAGTTGGCTGCCTGGGCCTGGGACACCGAGTCCACGCGGATGGGATCTGCAATGACCCCGGCGGCATTGTCCTTGTCCTTGTCGTTGGGGTCGGGCACGTCGCCTGCCCCTCTGCGCAGTTGGTCTGCGAGCTCGGCGGCCCCGGTGGACAGCTTTGCGGAACCTTCCTTCAGTTCACCGGCACCCGTGTCCAGGCTCAGGGCGCCGGCAGCCAGCTGGTTTGCCCCGGCGAGGGCGGAATCCTGGCCCTCGACCAGGGTCCCGGACCCGGTGGACAACTCGGCGGAACCGGCGGCCAGCTGGCCTATCGCGGATGTCAGGGCGGGGGTTGCGCCGGCAAGTTTGGAGGCGCCGGCCGCCACGGCGGCGGAGCCGTCAGCGAGCTTCTGGATGTCAGCGGCGTCGGCGGCCAGCTGGTCCTTGAGATCGGTGACGGCCGGGGTGGTGGTCGACTCACCCAGCCTTTCCCGGATTTTCGCAGACTGGTCCGCGGTGAGGACCTTGTCCGCCACCAGCTGGTCGAGTCTTCCGCTGATCGCCTCCGACGCGGCGCTGTCCAGTTTGTCCACGGTGCCAATGGCACTCTGGACCTTGCCGTTCAGCGTGGCATTGCCCTGGGCCACGGCGGCAGCCCCGTCGGACAGCGCCTGGGTGTCAGCCGGCAAGGTTGCGGTCTGGGTGTTCAACTGGTCCAGGCCGGTATTCAAGGCACCGGCCCCGGCCTGCAGTGACTGGGCCCCGCTGAGCAGCGTGGCCTGCCCGGCGGCGAGTGTATTCGCGCCGGTGAGCAACTCCGCCGTTCCGGTTTTCAACGTTCCCACCCCGGTATCAAGCGTTGCTGCCCCGTCGGCCAGCTGTTGGGCCCCGTCGGCAGCCTTGACCAGCTGGGCGTGGATGGTCCCGTAGCCTGTCAGCAGCGAGTTGGCTGTTTGCTCGCCCACCTGTTGGGCGACCGACGCGTGGACCTGTGTGGTCACCTTGTCGACGATCGAGGTCAGCAGGTAGTTGTTGGCGTCATTGGTGGTCACGCTCATCATGGCCTGCGTGGCGGAATCAAAGTTCTCCGGCGATGCGAGATTGGCGGAGAAGTCCTTGGGGATGATGAGGGCAAAGGCGAAATTGCCGTTCTTGACCCCGTTGTTCGCCTCATCCGGCGTGTCGGCCAGCTGCCAGTCGAACTTGTGCCCCTCCACCAGGTTCTCGGCGACATCGCGCCCCACGTGCAGTTCCTTGCCGTCCTTCGTGACGGCGCCCTCATCCTCAACCACGACGGCAGCCTTGAGCTGGTCAAGGTTTCCGTACGGATCCCAGTTGGCGTAGAGGTACACGGCCCCGTAGAGCAGCGGCACCATGACCATGGCCACGATGGTCAGTTTCGGCAGGATGCCACCTGTCATGCGCTTGAGCTCGGACAGTGCGAGCCTGAAGACTGTCATTGCTTGTCCTTTTGGATACCTTGGTGTTCTGCATCGGAAAGTTCGACGTCGGCCGGGCCGGGTTGCGCCGCCATCCCGGCTTCCGCTGTGCTTTCTGCGGGTGCGGCGGGTGCGGCGGGTGCGGCGGGTGGGGCGGGTTCCCCTCCAGCGTCCGCGGGTGCGGCGGGTGGGTCTCCCGCCTCCCCGGCCACGGCCCCCGCGGCACCAGTGTCGGGAGCAGTGCCGTCCGCCGAAGCCGGGTCTTTCGCCTCTGCTGCGTCGGCCACCGCTGCCGGCTTGTCCCCTTCGGCCGGGCCATTCACCCCAGCCGGGACATTGGCAATGGCGGCTTCCTCTGCATCGGACGCCTCGACCAGTTCATCCGCCGGGGCGGGGTTCTGGGTGCCATCCGACTGTGCGGCCGACTGCGCGGAGGGATGTGCGACCGGATGGTCGGCATTGCCGGCCACGGCGGACGGCCCTTCCCAGCCGTCGGGCAGCCGGCCCACCACGCCGACAACCAGCAGTGGGCGCGGCGGGGTTTGGGCAGTCGCCTCGGGGCCAAGCCCCATCCGGCCGGCGGCGGCCAGTTCCAGGAGCGGCAGCCAGGTTCCGGCGTCCGCGCTGTGCCTGTCCGGGGAATCCACCACCACCAGCTCCACGCCGTGGTCGGCCAGGGCGAGTTCGAGCTGCAGGTGAAGCAGCCTGGCAGGTTCAAGTTCCTCAACCCACTTGCCCAGGAGGTCCCGGAAGCCGCGCGTGACCAGCCATTCCGTGGGCCGGGTGCGGTCCCGGAATTTGTACGGGACCAGTGCCAGGTCCTCGGAGGCCAGGGAGTGGACAGTCAAATGGTGTTCCGGGGCGTTGACGTCCGGGGCGTCCACAATGGTGCTCCGCCGGCGCAGCGCCGCCATTGAGGCGTCGCGGCCCAGCGCCACGGTTCCGGAGCTGGGCTTCATGCGGCCCGTCAGCGCCAGTGACAGTGCGGTGCGGCGTTCCTGCCCGTCGGCCTGGATGAGCAGCACCTCGCCCTTGTGGGCTTCCACTGTCGTGGCCGGCAGCAGGGTGTGCCTGCGCCCGATGATGTGCAGTTGGTTGGTGCTGAGCATGGGCATTCCTTCGTCCGGAGGGGAGCCGACCCAAAATATCAGAAACTGACCAGTCAGTACAAGAAATCGTAGGGTCAATCACCTGCCAGCTTTCCACACCGACTGTTCCATCCCAAGGACGGCGCGCAAACTGTGGGCGAGATGAATATCGGAGCTGATCCGGCAGCCGCGCCACGTGGACCGCTGCGGCTGCGGCCTGCAGACGGGGAATCGCGGAGTTCTGCGCCTGCCACGGCCCGGAAACGGCGGGCCGCACCGGGCACGGAAAAGGCGGTTCCCTCGCGTGTCAAGCGAGGAAACCGCCTTTCAGGGCAGGCTGTCAGTCGTCAGTCGTCAGGCGTCCAGGGCGGCCTTGAACCAGCCCGTGATGGTGCTCGGGTGCGTGATGGCGGTGCCAACCACCACGGCGAAGGCGCCGGCGTCCATGGCGGCGCGCGCCTGCGCAGGGGAGTGGATCCGGCCCTCGGCGATGAGCGGCTTGCCCAGGTTGGCGGCGGCGATCTCGGCGATGAGCTCCAGGTCGGGGCCGTCGGTCTTGGGGCGCTCGCCCGAATAGCCGGCCAGGGTGGTCCCGATCAGGTCCGCACCGGCCTCGGCGGCGGCAACGGCGTCGTCCAAGGAGCCGCAGTCGGCCATGACCAGGGAATTGGAGTTGGCGTGGATGCCCTCGATGGTCTCAGCCAGGGTCAGGCCGTCCGGACGGGGGCGGCGGGTGCCGTCGATCGCGACGATGTCGGCACCGGCGCTCGCACAGGACAGGGCATGGCGCAGCGTGGGGGTGATGAAGACGCCGTCGTGCCCGTCCTTCCAGAGACCAATGACGGGAACCTCAACAGCGGCGCGGGCAAACTGGATGTCGGCTATGCCCTGGACGCGGATCGCAGCGGCGCCCCCGGTCACGGCTGCTGCCGCGATCTGGGCCATGGTGCGGGGATCCCGCATGGGCTCGCCCGGGTAGGCCTGCGCCGAGACCACGAGCTGTCCCTTGAGTGCATCGAAGTTGGTCATTTTCAGCGTCACAGTGACTCCTAGATAAAACGGGATTAGCGGTGAAGAACGAGGGAGGCGGCGCCCACCATGGCTGCGGTGTTGCCCAGGCTGGCGCGCACCACGGGGACATCGGCCAGCGGTGCCAGAAGCTCGGCACGCATGGCGGTATCCATGCCGGACCACCATAGCTCACCGGCGTCTGCCAGCCCGCCGGAGACGACCACCACGGCCGGGTCCAGGATGTTGATGAGCCCGCCCACAGCCTGTCCGGCGGCGGCCGAGGCCGTGGCAATCACGGACAAAGCCAGTGAATCACCTGCACGGGCTGCGTCAAATACGGCCCGCGTGTCTGCCAGTGCGGGGTTTCCGCCGTTGCGGACATAGGCGGCGTGGATGGCCGGGCCCGAGGCGACGGCCTCCACATGGCCCGCGTGCCCACAGGAGCAGGCGAGGGGAACGCCGTCGTGCACGGCAAGGGGCGAGGCAAAGTGCCCCACATGCCCGCCCACAAAGCGGTGGCCCAGCAACGGCTTGCCGTCCACCACAAAACTGCCGCCGACGCCGGTGCCGAACGCCACCATGAGTGCTGTTTCGGCGCCGTGGCCGGCACCCTTCCAGGCCTCGCCGAGTGCGTGCGCATGCACATCATTGACGACGGCGGACGGCAGTCCCAGCCTTGCCGAGAGTCCCGCGGTGATGGCGGTGCCGGTCCACCCGAGGATGGCGTCGGTGGCGGAGATGACGGTGCCTTCGGCGGCGTTGATGACGCCGGCGGAGCCCACGCCGATGGCATCGACCGTGGCGCCCTGCGCGGCGGCGCGTTCCATCAGGGAGCGCACCATCGCTGCGGTGGCGTCCAGGATGGCCTCGCCGCCGTCGCGGTTCAGGGTGGGGATCTGGTCCGTCAGCAGGACCGAGCCGTCCTCGGCCACGACACCGGCCGCCGTCTTGGTTCCGCCGAGGTCAACGCCAACTACATACCGCATGAGGAATCCTTCAAATTCAAATCAAACAAAAACACGTGCGCCCCAGCATCGTTCGTGGGCCACGATTTGGGCCCACGCGCCCGAGGGCCCCAACCGAATTCGCGCCAGCGGATTCGGTTGGGGAGGGCGTGGGGACTAGATCAAGCCCGTGCGCTCAAGGACGACCTTGATGGCTGCGGTCTCGTCCTCGTCCAGTGCCAGCATCGGGGCGCTCATGACGTTGGTCTTGATGATGCCCATGAGCACCAGCGCGGTCTTGAATGCGCCCAGGCCCGCGGCGTTGCCGGAAACCCGGCCGGCCTTGGGCGTGTAGACGATGTTGAAGACGTCTGCCAGGCGGTCCTGCTCGGCAGCGGCGCCGGCCCAGTCGCCGGCAACGGCGGCGTCGTACAGGCGGCGGTAGCCCTTGGGGTCAACGTTGCCCAGGCCCGGGACGACACCCTGTGCGCCGCCCAGCAGTGCACCGTCAACAACCACTTCGTGGCCGGTGAAGATGTCGAAGTTGGGGATGTCCTTGGCGCCGATGAGCAGCTGGCGGAAGGAGACGTCGTCGCCCGAGGAGTCCTTGACTCCGGCGATGACGCCTTCGCGGCCGAGGTCGAGCAGCAGGTCGGTGGGCATCTTGAAGTGGGTGCGGACCGGCACGTCGTAGACGAACAGCGGCACGTCAACCGAGGCTGCAACGGTGCGGATGTGGCGGCCGGTCTCCTCGGCGTTGCTGATGGCGTAGTACTGGCTGGTGGCCACGATGCCGTCGGCACCGAGGGACACCATGCGCTGTGCTTCTTCAACGACGCGGTTGGTGGTCTGCTCAACGGCACCAACCAGCAGGGGGACCTGTCCGGCGTTGACGCCGGCAATGGTGGTCAGCACGGTGTCGCGCTCTGCGTTGGTCATGTGGGTGACTTCGCCGGAGGAGCCGTTGACGAACAGGCCGGTGACGCCGCCTTCGAGCAGGTGGCGGGTGAGGTTTTCCAGCGAGGGGACATCAATGGCGCCCTCGGCGGTGCGGGGGGTGCAGACGGGCGGGATGACGCCCTGGAAACGGGATGCGACGGTAGTCACGTTAATTGCTCCAAAATTGTGTTGATGGGTGGAAATTTATGGGTGTTTCGGGCCCATTCGACGAACGGGAGATGTTGATACCCGCCGCTCGTTGGGTCCACGTGCCCGGACCCGCCCCCGGTGCGGAGCACCAAGGCGGGAGGGCACGGGCATTAGATGTGAAGGAGTGACGGCGCGGCGCCGAGGAGCTTCTTCGTGTAGTCGTTCGAGGGGTTGTCGAAGATCTGCTCGGCCGAGCCTTCTTCCACAATCTCCCCGTAGTACATGACGGCGATGCGGTCTGAAACGTAGCGGACCGTCTGGATGTCGTGGCTGATGAAGACCATGCCCAGGTTCAGCTCCTTCTTCAGGTCAGAGAGCAGGTTGAGCACCTGTGCGCGGACGGAAACATCCAGTGCCGAGGTGGGCTCGTCCGCCACGATGATGTCCGGGTCCAGTGCCAGTGCGCGGGCAATGGCCACACGCTGGCGCTGTCCGCCGGAAACCTGCGACGGCGTGACCTCGGCTGCCGACTGCGGCAGACCGACCAGCGACAACAGTTCGGAGACCTTGGCCAGGCGCGAGGCGTTGTTGCCAATGCCGTGGACGGCCAGCGGGTCAACGAGGATGTCCTGGATGGTCATGCGCGGGTTCAACGCGGTGGACGGATCCTGGAAAACGACCGCAACCGAGCGGCCAAACTCCTTGCGCATCGCTGCGTTGCGCTTGATGGCCGGCTTGCCGTGGAACAGCACCTCTCCGGAGGTGGGGGTCTGCAGGCCGACCAGCACGGAGGCCAGCGTGGACTTGCCACAGCCGGACTCGCCCACGATGCCCACGGTTTCACCGCGGCTGATGGAGAAGTTCACGCCGTTGACGGCCTTCACGTAGCTGGGCTTGAACAGCCCGCCGGAGCGGGTGCGGTGGTGGACGTGGAGGTCCTTCAGCTCGATGACGGGCGTTGCGCCCGTCCCGGCTTCAGCTGTTGCATGCTTGCTCATGAGGCACCTTCCGTATCTGCCCCGGCGGAAACCGCCAGTGCATCTTCCTTCTTGTGGCTTGCCCAGAAGTGTTCAAGGGTCTCGCCGTCCCGGACGATCGGCACAAAGGCCAGCTTCTGGTTCGGGTCGGCGTCGGGACGTTGTGAACGGCTGGCAAACCGGTCGCCGACGGCGAACTCGCGGGGCGAGGGAACCGTGCCCGGGATCTGGTGGAGCCGGACGGCGTCGGATTCGATGGAGAGCACGGCGCCCAGCAGGCCACGGGTGTATTCGTGGGTGGGGTGCGCCAGCAGCTCCGAAGCCTGGCCGGATTCCACCACCTGGCCGGCGTACATGACGGTGATCTTGTGCGCCAGGGAGGCGACAAGGGCAAGGTCGTGGCTGACGAAGACCATGGCGAAGCCGAGCTGCTCGCGCAGTTCGTTCAGCAGGTCCACGACCTGCTTTTGCACCGTGACGTCCAGGGCTGTGGTGGGCTCGTCGGCCACCACGATCTTGGGCGAGCGGGACAGGGCCATGGCGATCAGCACGCGCTGGCGCTGGCCGCCGGAAAGCTCGTGCGGGTAGCTCTTGAGCGTGCGCTCCGGATCCAGCTTCACCAGTTCCAGCAGCTCGGCCGGGGTCTTGCGGCCGTTGCGGCGGGTCAGCTGCAGCATCTGGTCCTTGATCAGCATGGACGGGTTGAGCGAGCTCAGCGCATCCTGGTAGACCATGGCGATCTGCTCGCCGCGCAGGCCCTCATAGGCCTTCGTGGAGGCGTGCTTGGTGGCGGGGTCCAGCAGTTCCTTGCCGTCGAACGTGATGGAGCCGGTGATCTCGGCGGTCTTGGGCAGCAGGCCCATGACGGCGAGGGAGGTGATGGACTTGCCGCAGCCGGACTCGCCCACCAGGCCCATGGTTTCGCCTTCGCGGACGCTGAAGGAGACGTTGTCCACAATGGCGGTGTCGCCGTAGCGGCCGGGGAAGCGGATCGAGAGGTTCTTGACCTCGAGGATCACGCGGGCCGTCTCCGGAACCTGCGGGAGGCGGTCTCCTCGGGAGAGTTCCACGGCCCGAAGCTGCAGCAGCTCTTCGTTCAGGGCCGCAAAGGGATCTTCAATCGCCGCGCGTGCCGCCGCGTCAGCCTTGGCGAGCTCGAGAGCGGCAGCTGCCGAACCGTCGTCGTCCTTCACCGGCGCAGCGCGCTTGATGCGCGGGTTCACCATGGCGTCGGTGAGGCCTTCGGCCAGGATGTTCAGCGAGAGCACGGTCATCAGGATGACCAGGCCGGCGAACGTGGTGGCCCACCAGCCGCCCGAGAGGACCAGGTTTCGGCCGTAGGAGATGACGTTGCCCCAGCTGGGGTCGGGGTCCTGGATGCCTGCGCCCAGGAAGGACAGGGAGGCTTCCAGGATGATGGCGTCAGCCACCATGACCGTGGCGAACACCAGCACGGGGGCGGCGGTGTTGCGCACGATGTGCTTGACCATGATGTAGGCGCGGCCTGCACCGATCACACGCTCGGCACGGACATAGTCCTCGCCGTACTGGGAGAGCACGTTGGCGCGGACCACGCGGGCCAGCTGCGGGGTGTAGATGATGGCGATGGAGATGATGATGGTGGGCACCGAGTTGCCGAACGAGGTCAGCAGCACGGCGGCCAGGGCGATGCCCGGGAACGCCATCAGGATGTCCATGATGCGCATGATGACTTCGTTGACGCCCTTCGAGGACGTCGCGGCCAGTGCGCCAAGGGTTGCACCGAGCACGATGGCCAGGGCGACGGCGCCGATGCCGATCATGAGCGATGCCTGGGCACCGTACATGAGGCGGGAGAGGATGTCGCGGCCGATGCGGTCGGTGCCGAACCAGTTCTCGCTGCTCGGCGGCTGGGCCGGGGTGCCGGTCTGCAGCGGGTCGTGCGGGGCGATGAGCGGGGCGAAGATCGCCACGAGGGTGATGAAGACCAGGAACAGCAGGGACAGCTTGGAACCCAGTGTCAGGGCCTTGAAGCGCAGGCCAGGCGCGCTGAGCCGTTCGGCAAGTTTGCTACGCATGACTTAGACCGTCCTGATTCGGGGGTTGATGAGCAGGTAGAGCAGGTCCACCAGGATGTTCACGATGACGAAGGTCACGGCGATGACGAGGACAACGCCCTGGACCAGGTTCGTGTCGACGTTGGTGATGCCGTTGAGGATCTGCTGGCCCATGCCGGGCAGGGAGAAGATCATTTCAATGACGACGGCGCCGCCCAGCAGGTAGCCGATGCGCAGGCCCAGCACGGTCACCGGGGTGACAAGGGCGTTGCGGAGGACGTTTTTGGAAACGACTGTGGTGTACGGGACGCCGTTGCCGATCGCGGTGCGCACGTAGTCGCGGTCCAGCTCCTCAACCATTGAGGTGCGGACAACGCGGATCAGCGATGCGGAGACCGGGATGGCCAGGGCGATGGCCGGCAGCGTCATCGACTGCAGCCAGCCCACGAACCCTTCATCGGGATCGGCCAGGCCGCCGGAGGGGAACCAGGAGTTGTCCCCGAGTGCAAACCACTGGATCAGCAGGATGCCCAGCCAGAAGGACGGGGTGGCGATGGCTGCAACGGAGAAGATGCGGATGACCTGGTCAACCCAGGTGTCGCGGTACAGGGCTGCAAGAACGCCGAAGATCAGGGAGATGACGACTGCAATCAAGACGCCGAGGAAGGTCAACTGCAACGTTACGGGGAAGGCGCTGGCGATGACCTCGGTGATCGGCTTTGCCGGAGGCAGTGTCGTGCCGAAGTCACCCGTGAGCAGCTTGCCGAGGTAGTTGAAGTATTGAATGAATAGGGGGTCGTTGAGACCGTTTGCCTCGCGGTACTGTTCGAGGGCCTGCTGTGAGGCACCTTCGCCCAGGGCTGCAACGGCACGGTCACCAGGAGCGAACTGCAGCACCACGAAGACGAGCAGGGTTACACCCAGGATCATCAACGGTAGGGCTGCGAGCCGGCGTCCCAGCAGTCGCAAAAAGTTTGCCAATGTACTTTACTCCGGTTCTATTTTGCAGGCGCCAGCGGGGACTGTGCGCTGCGTCATAGGAAAGATGGTGTCAGAGCGGAGGGGCCGTGGCCAGTGGTAGGCCACAGCCCCTCCGGTCTGTGTGAAACGGTGTTGCTAGACGCGCCCGACTCCGATGAAGGAGATGCCCGTGGTGGGCAGCGGCGTGAAGCCGTCAAGTTCCTTCGGGTTCCAGGCGGTGGGCAGCTTGCGGTGGAAGATCGGGTACAGCGGAGCCTGCTCGGCCACGATGTTGATGATCTCGCTGTAGAGCTTCTTGGCGTCGGCCTCGGAAGCGGCCAGGGCTGCATCGAGCTTGGTCTGGACTTCCTTGTACTCTGCCGAGTCGCTCCATGCGAAGCGGTTCTTGGCCCAGGTGTCGCCGCGGTAGAACCAGCTCAGCAGGATGTCTGCGTCGTTGCCGAACACCGACGGGTCGCCGGGGGCTGCCAGGACGTCGTAGTTCAGTCCGCCAACCTTGTCAGGAGCGTAGACGGCTGCGGAGGCCAGGGGCTCCAGCGTGGTCTGCACGCCGATCGCATCCCAGTTGGACTTGATGAGCGGGGTGACGTCCTTGACCCAGGCGGTGTCCGTGCTGGTCAGGGTCAGCTTCAGGCCCGAAACGCCGGCGTCAGCGAGCAGCGACTTGGCCTTCTCGGCGTCGTAGGTGTAAACCGTGGAAGCCTTCTGGTAGTTGGCGCCGCCATCCTGGAAGTAGGACGTGGCGGCCGCGGCGTTGCCCAGGAGGGCGGTCTTGATGAGGGCGTCCTTGTCGATGGCGTAGTGCAGTGCCTGGCGGACTTCCTTCTTGTCGAAGGGGGCCTTGGACAGGTTGAACATGAGGAACATGAGACCGAAGGACTGCACGGACTCAACGTCAACCTTGGACTTCAGGGCATCGACGTCCAGGTACGGGACGTCCTCGATGGCCTGGACGCGGCCGGACTGCATGGCCGTGACGCGGGCCGATGCATCGGAGAGCAGGAACCAGGTCATGTCCTTGGCCAGTGCCGGCTTCGAGCCGTTGTAGTCGTCGTTGCGGGCGAAGACGATCTTGTCGTCCTTGGCTGCGGAGACGAACTTGTACGGGCCGGTGCCGACGGGGTTGGCGTCGAAGGACTTCTGGTCCTTGGAGGCGATGGCCTTGGGAACAACCTTGACCACGGAGATGCGCGGGCCGAAGCCGGCGAACGCGGTCTTGAGCTTGAACTCAACCGTCTTGTCATCGAGGGCCTTGACGGAGTCGATGAAGAAGATGAACTGTGCGAACAGGGCGGCGTTGGCCGGGTCCAGCACGCGCTCGAAGGAGTAGGCAACGTCCTCGGTGGTGACGGGGGTGCCGTCGTGGAACTTGGCGCCGTCGCGGATCGTGACCTGCCAGGTGAGGTCGTCGATCTGCTTGGGGTCTTCCTTGGCGAGGGCGTTGTAGGGCTCACGCGTTGCCGGGTGAAGTTCCACCAGGCCTTCGAAGATGTGCAGGTTGGCTGCCATCGGGGTTGCGCCCGAGGAGCTCATCGGGTCAAAACCAGTTGACAGCGAGTAGGAGATGCCAGCTTCGATGCTGCCATCCTTGTTGATTGCGCCCGCGGGGCCAGAGGTCTCCGGCTTGGAATCACTGGAGCCACAGGCGGCCAGGGTGGCGGTGAAAGCTGTTGCAGCACCAAGGACGCCAGCGGCCTTGAGGAAGGTGCGACGCGACGCCGGTGTCGCAGGTAGGTTCTGAAGAGTATTGCTCATTCTGTGGACTCACCATTTCGTTTATTAGTTATCGGATGTAGGACGTCCGATGCTTATGATGAAACTGTAATTGCCATCACTAAGATAGGTCAAGTGGCAATGTGGTCTCGGTTTGGTCACGGACTGCGTCCGTGAGTTCCAGGGCGCGACGGCGGTTGCGACGCCGGTTCCGGAAGGGGTCCGCGGGTCAAGCCTCCCCGAATGGGTGGTGAAGCCTGGCGGGGGCCCTCTGCGTGGCGGGGATAGGCAAGACGTCGGACATCCGATATTGTATGTCTTAGGTCACCTTGGCGCCCTTGCGGGTGCCCGGCTCACGAGCCGCGGTGATCACGTGCCTTGGAAACAATGGTACTCGGGGACGGTTCGCCTGATTTCGCCATTGAAGTGAAAATCTGTGTGGACCGTGCAGCACCTATCTAACTGAGGAGTTTAGTTGTCCATTTCAACCGCAGTGCCGAAGGCCAGGTTCAGTGCCCAGGCACGGCTTCGTGCGCTTCAGGCAGACATCATGGAACTCATCCTCGAGCGGGACCTCGATGCCGGGGACCCCATGCCCACCGAGAGCGAACTGTGTGAAGTTCTCGGCGTTGGCCGCAACACCCTGCGCGAATCGTTGAAAGTCCTGCAGGCGCTGGGCGTCATTGAGATCCGTCATGGGTTCGGCATGTTTGTGGCACCCAGCAACTTTGATGCCCTGGCGGACGGGCTGACCTTCCGGGGGCGCCTGTCACTGCGCCACGAAGGTCTTGAGGCGCTGCAGCTCGTTGACATCCGCCAGGCTCTCGAATCGGGCCTCATCGGAGGGTGCATCAGCGTGGTCAGCCCGGAACACCTGGTGGAGATTGAAGCAGCCGTGGTGAAGATGGAGACACTCGCCGCCAGCGGTGAACAATTTTCCGAAGCCGACGCAGAGTTCCACCGCCTGCTGTTTGAGCCGCTTGGCAACGACCTGCTCATGAACCTCATGAGCGTGTTCTGGAAGGTCTACCGAAAGATCCATGTTGAGATCGGCACGGACAGCGTGAACCTGGTCAACACGGCGGCCGAACACCGAGACATCTACAACGCAGTCTCAGCCAAGGACGCCGCGGCCGCTGCCGAACTCCTCAGCCGCCACTTCGACGGCATCCGCACCAAAATCAGGCTCTTCGTCGAAGTTGACTGACCATTGCCGGTCGCCCTGGTGAACTACCCGGGCGCCCGTCTCACCCGGGTTGGCGAAACTCGGCGATACTGTGAAGCATGAGCGTGCGCAAAGTAGTCTTCGGTGAGCATGAGATCGTCATGACCGACACCGGCACTGTGGCGGCCCGGACGTTCCTGCTGGTGCACGGCATTGGCATGGGAATCTCCTATTTTGCGCAGCTCAGCACAGCGCTGGAGGGCCACGGCCGCGTGGTGGCCATTGACCTGCCCGGTTTTGGCGACGCACGCGAACCCGAACAGGCACTCACCATGGCCCAAATGGGGGCGCTGTTAATAGACTTTGTGCGGGCCGAACAGCTGGACCGGCCCATCCTGGTGGGCCATTCCATGGGCACCCAGGTGGTGGCCGAGGCTGCAGCCCAGCGCCCGGACCTGTTCCCGGAGCTGGTGCTGGTGGCACCCACGGTCAACAGCCATGAACGCACCATCGGCAAACAAGCCTGGCGCATGGCGCAGGACCTGTTCGGCGAAAGCCCCAAGGTCGTTGCCGTCGGCGTGCGGAACTATGCGAAAACCGGTCCTCGCTGGTTCATCAAGAAGCTGCACAGCATGATGGAGCACAGCATCGAGGACACGCTGCCGCGCATCCAGGCCCAGACGCTTGTGATCCGCGGCGGCCGGGACCGCGTCTGCCCGCACGGCTGGGTTGAGGGGGTCACGGCGATGATCCCGAACGCAACCATGGTGGAGGTCGCCGGGCGCGGCCACGAGACCATGGTCAAGGACGGGCACTGCGTTGCCGAATACATCCTGGCCCATGTGGGCGCCGCATGAAGATGCTCAAGCGCCTGGGCTGGTGGTCGCTGGACTACCTGTACGCGGGCTGGCGCCAGCTCGAGTCGGTGTTCCGCCGCGGGGCCCCGGCCCACTACGCACAGGGCGACCCCGCCTTGCCGGCCGTCGTGCTGCTGCCAGGCGTGTACGAATCATGGTTCTTCCTGGATCCTGCCGCCGCCCGCCTGAGCGCCCTGGGGTACAGGGTTTTCACGGTTCCGGCGCTTGGCTTCAACCGCCTGCCCGTGCCGGATTCCGCCGCACTCGCCACGGCCAGGCTCGCCGCGCTGCACGCCGGCCATGGCGTCACCCGGTGCATTTTGCTGGCCCACAGCAAGGGCGGGCTGATCGGCAAGCATCTCATGCTGGACGCCGACCGTGCCAAAGGCGTCCGGCTGCACCGCACCGACCTGACGCGCGACGGCGGATCGCCCCTCCCAGCCCCCGCCGCCGGGGTAGAGGTGCTGGGGATGGTGGCCGTGGCCACCCCGTTTGCCGGCTCGCCCTACGCCCGATATCTGATGTCCCGGACCATGCGCGACTTTTCGCCCGCGGACGGGGCGCTCCTGGCGTTGCAGGAACAGGCTGCCCTGAACCACAAGGTTGTCTCGATCTACCCGGAATTTGATCCGCACATTCCCGGGGGCAGTGCCCTGGCCGGTGCCGCCAACATTGAACTGCCCGTCTCCGGACACTTCCGCACGCTGTCCGATGAAACGGTGCTGGCCGCCGTCGGCCATGCCGTGGCACAACTGGCGGCGGAGGCCTGACGGCGCAGCAATCCAGGCTTTCCGGGCAACGCCATCGCAGCAATGGTTCGATTCTTTGAAACGCTGTCGCAGCAATGGCTGGATAATTTGAAACGCCATCGCACTTCAAAGTGGACGGCGATCCGCGCAATCCAGCCATTGCTGCGAGAGCATCCATGAGGCGGTCACACCGATCGCTGGAAATCGCCAAGGCCATGCGAGACAATCGCCTTAAACGAAAGAGTCCCAAGCCGAAGCTTGGGACTCTTTCTTGAAGTGCGCGCGAAGGGATTCGAACCCCCAACCTTCTGATCCGTAGTCAGATGCTCTATCCGTTGAGCTACGCACGCATATTTTGTTTCTTTGTTTCTTTGTTGACCCTCGGGCCGTGAATAACTCTAACCCACCTTGGCCGGAGAGTCCAAATCGGAAAGCCCTGTTGGGACAGTGTTCCCCAGCACTAGACCGGTCTAGGTGATGTGAGTCACAAAACTGAGCTGGGAAAGAGAATGAAAACCGCGGAAACGCGCGAAATCGCCCCAAGGGGAGGTGGATACATCCCACATCCAATGCCCAAAAGTCGGGAAAGCCGGGTCATAGCATTTAGACACCACCTAAAAACCCAATGAAGGGAAACATAATGGTCCACGCGCCAGTGCAGGAATCCGTTGAGCAGGCAATGACCACCCACAAGGGCCTCGCCGCCTGGGTGTCGGAAGTTGCAGCTCTGACCTTGCCGGAGAACATCCGCTGGGTGGACGGCTCTGCACAGGAATATGCGCAGCTCACGGACCAGCTGGTGGAAGAGGGCACGCTCACGCGGCTGAACCCGGAGCTGTTCCCCAATTCCTTCGCAGCCTTCTCGGACCCCAAGGACGTGGCCCGGGTTGAAGGCCGCACCTTCATTTGCTCCGAAAAGGAGCGCGACGCCGGCTTCACCAACAACTGGATGGAACCGGCCGCCATGAAGGAGATCCTCAACGACCGCTTCGCCGGCAGCATGCGCGGACGCACAATGTACGTCATTCCGTTCGTCATGGGCCCGCTCGATGCCGAGGACCCCAAGTTCGGTGTGGAGATCACCGACTCCGCCTACGTGGTGGCCTCCATGCGCATCATGGCCAACATCGGCTCCGAGGTGCTGCACAAGATTGAGTCCACCAACGCCTTCTTCGTGCCTGCGCTGCACTCGGTCGGTGCCCCGCTGGAGCCCGGCCAGGCCGACACCCCGTGGCCCTGCAACGAGGAGAAGTGGATTGTGCACTTCCCTGAGGAGCGCTCCATCTTCTCCTACGGCTCCGGCTACGGCGGCAACGCGCTGCTCGGCAAGAAGTGCTTCGCCCTGCGCATCGCCTCTGTCATGGCCCGGGACGAGGGCTGGCTCGCCGAGCACATGCTGATCCTGAAGCTCACCAGCCCCGAGGAGAAGACCTACCACGTGGCTGCCGCCTTCCCCTCGGCCTGCGGCAAGACGAACCTGGCCCTGCTCGAGCCCACCATTCCCGGCTGGAAGGCCGAGACCCTGGGGGATGACATCAACTGGATGCGCTTCGGCAAGGAGGGCGAGCTGCGCGCCGTCAACCCCGAAGCCGGCCTGTTCGGCGTCGCCCCGGGCACCGGCTGGTCCACGAACCCCAACGCCATGGCCGCGATCGTCAAGGGCAACTCCATCTTCACCAATGTTGCCCTGACGGACGACGGCGGTGTGTGGTGGGAAGGCATGACCGAGGAAGTGCCCGCTCACCTGACGGATTGGCGCGGCCAGGACTGGACCCCCGATGCGGGGAGCCCCGCCGCCCATCCCAACTCGCGGTTCTGCACGCCGATCGACCAGGTGGACATGCTGTCCAAGGACTACTTCGACGCCGCCGGTGTTGAGATCAACGCCATCCTGTTCGGCGGACGCCGCAAGACCACGGTTCCCCTTGTCACCCAGTCCCGCGACTGGACCCACGGCATCTTCATGGGCTCCACGCTGTCCTCCGAAACCACGGCCGCAGCCACTGGCGCAGTCGGCGTGGTCCGACGCGACCCCATGGCCATGCTGCCGTTCATCGGCTACGACGCCGGCGACTACCTCAAACACTGGATTGACCTGTCTGCCGGCGGCAACCAGGACCGCCTGCCGAAGATCTTCCTCGTGAACTGGTTCCGCCGCAACGCCGACGGAGGCTTCGCGTGGCCGGGCTTTGGTGAGAACACCCGCGTGCTCAAGTGGGCCATCGAGCGCATCGAAGGCACCGCCGATGCAGTCGAGACGCCGATCGGCTTTGTCCCTGCGGACGGTTCGCTGGATCTGGCCGGCCTGGAGGTTCCGGCCTCGGACATCGAGGATGCACTGAAGGTGGACCCGGCCGAGTGGCAGGCCGAGCTCGCCGGCATCGACGAGTGGTACGCCCGCTTCGGCGATTCCCTCCCTGCGGAAATGGCCGCCGAGCTTGAGGGTCTGAAGCAGCGCTTCGCAGCCTGACAAACCAAAGGGCCGCGGCTCCCGAAACGGGAACCGCGGCCCTTTGCCGTCCCTGGCCCAATGACGCCATCGCAGCAATGGCAGGAAATTCGGCAACGCCATCGCAGTCGGTGCGATAGCGTTGCCGAAAAACCCGTCATTGGTGCGACAGCGTCGGGATGGGGAGCGGCTAGTTGGCGGCGCCGGTGAGCCAGACGTCCGGGCCGAAGACCTCGTAGTGGATCTTCGTCGACGGGATGCCGGCATCGATCGCCTGGCTGCGGATCGCCTTCATGAACGGCAGCGGCCCGCACACATACATCGACGCGTCAGCCGGCAGGTCAAGGCCCTCGAGGGACATGAAGCCCTTGTGGAATCCCTCGGTGGGCTCCTCCAGCCAGAGCTGCAGGGTGGCGCCGTCAATGGCGTCCACATCGGTGGTCATCTGCTCGCGCAGCGCCCAGGCCTCGAGGTTCTTCTCGGCGTGCAGCACCAGCACCTCGCGGTCCCCGCCCGCATTGGCCAGCGACCGCAGCGCCGACGCAGAGGGGGTGCAGCCGATGCCGGCGGTCGCAAACACAACCGGGCCCTCGCCGTCGAGCGTCACATCGCCGTAGGGGTTGGAAAGTTCGACGACGTCCCCCACCTTCACATTGTTGTGCAGCACGGGCGAGACCTCGCCGCCGTCGTCACGCTTGGTGGTGAACACGCGGCGGGTGGTGGACTCGACGTCGGCGCTGAGCGAGTACTGGCGGACCTGCAGCAGGCCGTCCGGCAGGGCAATCTTGACGGAGACGAACTGGCCGGGGCGGGCCGCGGTGACGGGGGTGTCGTCGGCAGGGGCCAGGACGAAGGTCATGGAGTCGGTGCCGGCGGGCGTCTTTGCCACGACGGTCCAGGGCATCCACATCTTGTCGTTGGCCTGGGCGGCGTAGAGGCCCTTTTCGATCTTGATGAGCGCGTTGGCCATGAGCCAGTAGACCTCGGTCCAGGCTTCGGCGATCTCGGCCGTGATGACGTCGGCGAGCTCTTCCGCGATGGCCTCAAAGAGGTACTTGTAGACGATGTCGTACTGGTCCTCGGTGATGCCCAGGGCGGTGTGCTTGTGGGCGATGCGGCTGAGCATGGTCTCGGGGATCAGGTCCGGGTTGGCCACCAGGGCGGACGCGAATCCGGCGATGGAACCGGCCAGGGCCTTCTGCTGCTCGCCGTTGTTTTGGTTGGCGCGGCTGAACAGGCCGTCGAGGAGCTCCGGGTGTGCGGCGAACATGCGGCCGTAGAAGTTCGGGGTGATGGCGCCCAGCCGTGAACCCACCAGGGGCAGGGTGGCTTCAATGATGGGGCGCGATTTTTCCGAAAGCATCTTGGTACTCCTTGGGTGAAAGTCGGGATGACAAACCCAAAGTAGCATTTAAAATGCGAGTTTAAATTCCCATTTTCTACAAGTCGTAGAAAAATGCTGATTTGGTGCGGATCAGCCAGGGCGGGTTGTGCTTAACATCACAGGCACCGGCCCGTCATTGGTCTTCCTGGCCAGGCTGTAGATGGTCACGTTGTCCAGCGATACGTAGAACGATTCCCGGGCGTGGTTTAGCACGCCGCGCAGCCCGCAGTTGTGGGCCAGCGGGCATTCACCCATCTCGGTGCGGCATTCGGCCGCGTCCTGGTGGTCGTCCAGCACGCGCAGCACCTGGCCCACCGTGGTGGCCTTCCCTGCGGGGGAGATGCGGACCCCGCCGGTGCGGCCGCGGATGGCTTCCACGAGCCCCATCTGCCGCAGCTTCAGCACGGCCTTGCTCACATGGTTGTACGGCGTGCCCACCTGCTCCGCGAGATCGCGGGTGGTGGACAGTTCGCCCTCCGGCGCCGAGCACAGCACCATCAACAGGCGCAGGCTGACGTCGGAAAAGGAGTTGATGCGCATGGCTTAGGCCCAGATCTGGATCTCGCCGACTTCGAGGAAGGGGTTGCCGAACTCCCAGCCGGTGGGCGCCTGGCGGTACGGGCGCACGGCTGAGACTCCCACGCCGGAGCTGTGTTCGGCCATGACATGGATGGCGTCCGTGACGTCGTCGGGCAGGTGGATGTCACAGACGACGGCGGCTGCCCGGTTTTGTTCGCGCTGTTGCGCGAGTGCCGCGAACAGGTCCGCCACCATCGCGTCGGCGTCGAGTTCGCTTTCCTCCCCGCCGTCCACCTCCGTCGGCGAGACGGCCACGAGGCTGAGTTCGCCGTTGTGGGCCAGGACGATGCCCACGGGCAGGAAGGCGCCGTGCTCCTCGAGCTGCTCGCCGGCAACGCCCAGGGCGGTGCCGATGAGCTTGTTCAGGTCATCCTGCACCTCGGGGGCCAGCTCGGCGGGGGCGGACGTCTCCGGCGTGTTCTGTTCGGTTGTGGTGTGCTCCATGGTGTTTCCTTTATGGGGTGTTGGGGCCGCTTAGCGGCGCACGAGCGCCAGGACGTCGTCGCGGATGTCTGCCATGGTGACGGCGTCCACGGCCTCGGCGTTCAGGCGCAGGAAGGGCTCGGTGTTGGAGGCGCGCAGGTTGAACCACCACGTGCCGTCCTTGGCGGTAAAGGTGATGCCGTCGAGTTCGTCGACCACGACGTCGTCGCGGGTGTAGGCCTCGCGGACGCGGGCCACGGCGGCGGGGACGTCGGCCAGCTGGGAGTTGATTTCGCCGCTGGAGACGTAGGGTTCGTATTCGCGGCCCAGCTCGGACAGCGGGCCGTCCTGCTCGCCCAGCGCCGCGAGCACGTGCATGGCGGCGAGCATGCCGGTGTCGGCGTTGAAGAAGTCGCGGAAGTAGTAGTGCGCGGAGTGCTCCCCGCCAAACACGGCACCTTCCTCCGCCATGGTGGCCTTGATGAAGGAGTGGCCCACCCGCGTGCGGACGGCCCGGCCGCCGTCGTGCTTGATCAGTTCGGGCACCGCACGGGAGGTGATGAGGTTGTGGATGACGGTGGGCTCGGCTTCGCCGCCGAGCTTGGCACGGGCGATCTCGCGCCGGGCCACCAGGGCGGTGACGGCCGACGGCGACACGGGCGCCCCGAGCTCGTCGATGACAAAGCAGCGGTCCGCATCGCCGTCGAACGCCAGGCCGATGTCCGCCCCATGCTTGACCACGGCCGCCTGCAGGTCCAGCAAGTTGGCCGGCTCCAGCGGGTTGGCGGGGTGGTTCGGGAAGGTGCCGTCCAGCTCAAAGTACAGCGGGACAATGTCAAAGGGCAGGCCCGGCAGGATCGCATTGCCGAGGACCGCGGGGGTGGTCATGCCCGCCATGCCGTTTCCGGCGTCGACCACGATCTTCAGCGGGCGGGACCCGGAGAGGTCCACGAGGGAGCGCAGGTACTCGGCGTACGCCTTCAGGACGTCTTCGCTGCCGATGGTGCCCGTGGCCTCCGCCGCAGGAATCCCGCTGGAGAGGTACTGCTGCGCGAGATCGCGGATCTCGGTCATGCCGGTCTCCGAGGACACGGGAACGGCGCCGGCCCGGGTCATTTTCATGCCGTTGTATTCGGAGGGGTTGTGGCTGGCGGTGAAGACCACGCCGGCGGCCTTCAGCGCACCCGAGGCGAAGTAGAGCTCGTCGGTGGAGACGAGCCCCAGCAGCCGCACGTTGGCGCCGCGGCCGGCGGCACCCTCGGCGAAGGCCTGCGAGAAGCCGGCGGAGGACGGGCGCATGTCCCCGCCTACCAGGACGGACTGGCCGTTCAGCTCCAGCACGTCCACGAATGCGGCGCCCACGGCACGCACAGACTCGGTGGTGATAGTCTCACCCACGATCCCGCGCACATCGTAGGCCTTGAACGAGCTGGACAGGTCAACCGGCAAATTATCTTCAGTAGTCACCATGCCATCCTACCGCCGGGGGCCAAGCTGGACGGTTATCCACAGGGCGGTGCGCCCGTTGGGCCGTTTGTCGGTGCGCGCTGGAATACTGGGGGCATGACATTCCCCGCAGCACCCTCCCAAGCCATCCCGTCCAGCACGCGCGAGCAGGCACTGGAGGTGCTGCGGGCCCTGGTGGGGCGCCCGGATGCTGTCTTCCATGAGGGCCAGTTTGAGGCCATTGAGGCCTTGGTCGACGGCGGACGGCGCGCCTTGGTCGTCCAGCGCACGGGCTGGGGGAAGTCAGCCGTGTACTTCGTGGCCTCGCTGCTGCTGCGGGCCCGAGGTGCCGGCCCCACGCTGATTGTTTCGCCCCTGCTGGCGCTGATGCGCGACCAGGTGGCCGCCGCCGAGCGTGCGGGTGTGCGGGCCATGGCCATCAACTCGGCCAACGCCACCGAATGGGGCCAGGTTTCAGCAGCGCTGGCCGCCGACGAGGTGGACGTGCTGCTGGTCTCGCCCGAACGGCTGACCAACCCGTCGTTCCGGGAAAACCAGCTGCCTTCCCTGGTGCAGCGCACGGGACTGCTGGTGGTGGACGAGGCACACTGCATCTCCGACTGGGGGCACGACTTCCGCCCCGACTACCGGCGCATCGCCGACCTGATCGCACAGCTGCCCGCCTCCGTTCCGGTGCTGGCCACCACCGCCACGGCCAACTCCCGGGTGGTGGCCGACATTGAGGAACAGCTGGGCGCCGGCGTGTTCACCATCCGTGGCCCCCTGGCCCGCGAATCGCTGCGACTGGGCGTGCTGCGGCTGGCCGACTCCCGCGACCGGCTGGGCTGGCTGCTGACGCACCTGGCCGAGCTCCCCGGCAGCGGCATCATCTACACCCTGACTGTTTCCGCCGCGGAAGACACCGCACGGCTGCTGGCCGAGGCCGGCCACGTGGTCAAGGCCTACACAGGCCGCACCGACACCCAGGACCGCGAGGCGCTTGAAGATGCGTTGAAAAACAACCAGGTCAAGGCGCTCGTGGCCACCAGTGCACTCGGCATGGGGTTCGACAAGCCCGACCTGGGGTTCGTCGTCCACCTCGGCGCGCCGTCGTCGCCCGTGGCCTACTACCAGCAAGTGGGCCGTGCCGGCCGCGGCAGCGCCAACGCGGATGTCCTGTTGCTGCCGGGCACGGAGGATGCCGAGATCTGGCGCTACTTTGCCACGGCGTCCATGCCGGCACAGGACAAGGCCATGGCCGTCCTCGAGGCGCTCGGCGAGTCGCCCAGGCCCATGTCAACCCCCGCGCTGGAGGCCCGGGTGGACCTGCGCCGCACGCCGCTGGAACTGCTGCTGAAGGTGTTGGCCGTGGACGGCGCCGTGCGCCGCGTGTCCGGCGGTTGGGAGTCAACGGGCCAGCCGTGGGCGTACGACGAGGAACGCTACCGCAGGATCGCCCAGGCCAGGGTGGACGAACAGCAGTCCATGGTGGAGTACGAGCGCATGTCCGGATGCCGCATGGAGTACCTCGCCGCCGCCCTCGACGACGAGACCGCGGCGCCGTGCGGGCGCTGTGACAATTGTGCCGGGCGCTGGTTTGCCGCCGACGTCGTCTCGAGCGCGGCTGAGGCTGCCGGGGACGCGCTGCGCCACGCCGGCCTGCCCCTGGACCCGCGGGCGATGTGGCCCACTGGCATGGACAGGCTGGGGGTGCCCGTCAAGGGCAAGCTCAAGGCGGAGGAACTGTCCGCCTCCGGCCGCATCCTGGCCCGCATGACGGACCTTGGCTGGGGCAACGCGCTGCGTGCCATGTTTGCCTCCGGCGCACCGGATGCCCCTCTCGATCCCGCCATGGCACAGGCCGTGGTGGCGGTGCTGCGGGAGTGGGGCCAGGGCGGCTGGGAAGGATCCGGGCGCCCCGTGGCCGTGGTTGCCATGCCTTCACGGACCAAGCCGCAGCTGCTGGAGTCCTTTGCCCAGGCCATCTGTGAGATTGGCAGGCTGCCGTACCTTGGTGCCATGTCGCTGGCATTTGGCGGGCCCACGGGGGAGCGGGGAGGCAACAGCGCCTACCGGCTCGCCGGCGTCTGGGACCGCTTTGCCGTGGGGCCGGAGCTGCAGCAGGGGCTTGAAAGCTACGGCGGCGGGCCTGTCCTGCTGCTGGACGACCTGGTGGAAAGCCGCTGGTCGCTGACCGTGGCGGGGCGCGCCCTGCGCCAGGCCGGCGCCGGCCAGGTCCTGCCGCTGGTGCTTGCCCAGGCCGGCTAACCGGCCCGCGCGCTCACGCACCGCCCGGACGCTCTGTCACCTTCCGGGCCATTTTCACCGAAGCTCCATCAGCGTCCCGGCGCCCCCACGATCCTTGTCGCAGCAAGGGCCAGAGACCGCGAACGCCGCCGCACCGGGGTGCGACGGCGTTCGAGAAAAACCGGCCAATGCTGCGACAGCGTCGGCCGTTAAGGGGCCAAAGGTGATGCAGCGTTGGTGGGGCGGGGCTACTGGCCTGCGGGGCGCAGGCGCAGGGCCTGCATGCCGCCGTCGACCGCGATGGACGTGCCCGTGGTGGAGCCGGACAGCGGGCTTGCCAGGTATGCAACTGCGCCGGCCACCTCGTCGGCAGACACCAGGCGGCCGTGCGGCTGGCGGGCGTTCAGTGCCGCACGCTCGGCCACGGGATCGTCGGCCTGGTCCATGAGGCGGCCAATCCAGGGGGTGTCGGCGGTGCCGGGGTTGACGCAGTTGACGCGGATGCCTTCACGCAGGTGGTCGGCAGCCATGGCCTGGGTCAGCGACAACACGGCACCCTTGGTGGCCGAGTACAGTGCCCGGGCGGGGAGTCCGGCCGTGGCGGCGATGGAGCAGGTGTTCACGATCGCGGCGGCCGTTGACTTGCGCAGGTGGGGCATCGCTGCGCGGGAAACGCGGACCATGCCCACGACGTTGATGTCCCAGACGCGGGCCCATTCGGCGTCGTCGTTGTCTTCGACAGTGCCGATGGCGCCGATGCCGGCGTTGTTCACCACGATGTCCACGCCGCCGAATGCCGCAACGGTGCCATCGATGGCAGCCTTGACGGAGGCGTCGTCGGAGACGTTGCACTTGAATCCGAGCTGGCCCTCGGGCAGGTTCTCCGGGTTCAGGTCAAGGACGGCAATGTTGGCGCCCATGGCCTGCAGCTTTGTGGCGATCGCGGCACCGATGCCGGAGGCGCCGCCTGTGATGACAGCTGTGAGGTTTGACAGTTCCTGGCTCATATCTAGGCCTCCTTGGTGGTGCCGGCGCGGAAGAACTCCTGGCGCTGGCGGCCAAGCCCTTCGATTTCAAGTTCCACGACGTCGCCGTCCTGGATGTAGGGGAAGCGGCCGGAGAGGGCCACGCCCTCGGGCGTTCCGGTGAGGATGACATCGCCCGGTTCCAGGACCATGTACTGGCTCAGGTGGTGGATGACGGTGGGGACATCAAAGATCAGGTCTGCCGTGTTGGAGTCCTGGCGGATCTCGCCGTTGACCCAGCTCTTGAGCTGGAGCTTGTTGGCATCGACCTCGGATGCCGGGATGAGCCACGGGCCCAGCGGGGTGGACTTGGGCAGCGACTTGCCCTTCGTCCACTGGCCGGCTGCGCCGGGGAGCTGGTATTCACGTTCGGAGAGGTCGTTGGCTGCAACGTAGCCAGCCACCGCAGAGGCGGCTTCCTCAACCGAGGAGAGGTAGCTGACCTCGCGGCCGACGACGACGCCCAGTTCAACTTCCCAGTCATACTTTGCCGCCAGCGGCGGAATGGGGGAGGCGTCGTAGGGGCCGGCCACGGTGTTGTTCGGCTTGAGGAAGACCACCGGGATGGTGGGTGGCTCGGCGCCGGACTCGGCTGCGTGCGCGGCGTAGTTCATGCCGATGCAGATGACGTTGTTGGGCCGTGCCACGGGGGAGCCGATGCGCAGCTCGGCCGCATTTTCCAGCACGGGAAGGGTGCCGGCGTCGAGGGCGGCGCGGAGCGTAGCCAGGCCGCCATTGGCCAGGAATACGCCGTCGATCTCGGCTGTGACGGGGCGTGCGTCGAAGTGCTGCTCGGCACCGTTGGAGTCGGCGGCAATGACGACGGGAATTTCCCGCCCCTGCTCGCCAAGGCGTGCAATCTTCATGAAATTCATTTCCTCTGCAACCGCTTTAGTGCGCGGTTCTTGTTGTCGGTGGCCCTTGCCGGACCTTAACATCTGAGCTTTAAGGCAACTTTACCCATAGGTGGCCGTGTTTCCAGCATTAAGTCTGATATTGACATGCAAAACATCGGATGTTTAGCTTGAGGTAACTTCCACCACTTTTGACACCTCTTATAGGGAGCGCCTGTGAGCACCATCATCGCCGTTGAAACCAGCGACGTACGCTTTCCAACGTCCCGGGACCTGGACGGTTCCGACGCCATGAACCCGGATCCTGACTACTCGGCCGCCTACCTGCGAGTGGTCACGGACAGCGGCGACGGCCACGAAGGCCACGGCTTTGTCTTCACCATTGGCCGCGGCAACGACGTTGAAACGGCCGCCATCAAGGCGCTGACCCCGTACCTGCTGGGCCGCAACGTTGAAGAGCTGCTGGGCGACATGGGCGCCACCTACAAGGAGTTCATCAACGACTCGCAGCTGCGCTGGCTGGGCCCCGAAAAGGGCGTCATGCACATGGCCATCGGCGCCGTGACCAACGCACTGTGGGACCTGAAGGCCAAGCGCGCCGGCCTGCCGCTGTGGCAGCTGCTGGGAACCATGAGCCCCGAAGAGCTGGTCAACCTGGTTGACTTCCGCTACCTCAGCGACGCACTCACCCCAGAGGAAGCCCTCGAGATCCTGCGCAAGGCGGAGCCCGGCCGCGAAGAGCGCACCGCCACGCTGCTGGCCGAGGGCTACCCGGGCTACACCACCACCCCCGGCTGGCTGGGCTACTCCGATGAGAAGCTGACCCGCCTGGCCCACGAGGCCGTCGCCGACGGATTCAAGCAGATCAAGCTCAAGGTCGGTGCCGACCTCGAGGACGACGTGCGCCGCCTGCGCGCCGCACGTGCCGCCGTCGGGCCCGACATCAAGATTGCCGTGGACGCCAACCAGCGCTGGGACGTGGCGGAAGCCATCGAGTGGATGAAGCACCTGGCACCGTTCGACATCGCCTGGATCGAGGAGCCCACCAGCCCCGACGACATCCTGGGCCACGCCGCCATTGCCCGCGGCGTGGCGCCGATTCCGGTGGCCACCGGTGAGCACGTGCAGAACCGCGTGGTCTTCAAGCAGATGCTGCAGGCCGACTCGCTGCAGGTCCTGCAGATCGATGCCGCCCGTGTGGCCGGTGTCAACGAGAACATCGCGATCCTGCTCCTGGCCGCCAAGTTCGGCGTCCGCGTCTGCCCGCATGCCGGCGGCGTTGGCCTGTGCGAGGCCGTCCAGCACCTGTCCATGTTCGACTTCGTGGCCGTCTCCGGCCAGAAGGAAGACCGCATGATTGAGTTCGTGGACCACCTCCACGAGCACTTCATCACGCCGATTGACGTCCACGACGGCTGCTACTGGCCGCCCGTTGCCCCGGGCGGTGGCAGCGAAATGCATGCCGCGTCCGTTGCTGAGTACACTTTCCCCGATGGTGCATTCTGGGTTGCCGACGCCCTGACGAACGCCGCCGTCCACTAGCCAACCACTAGCAATGAAACAGGTCTGACAAAGATGCAGCCGAATACCGCCCAAGTCCACATTGACCATGCGCCGTGGTTCACCGAAGCCCGACTGGGCATGTTTGTGCATTGGGGGCTGTATTCGCTGGCCGCCCGCCACGAGTGGGTCATGTTCCGGGAAGAAATTCCGGTGGCCGAGTACCGCAAGTACTTCGAGCACTTCGACCCGGATCTCTATGACCCCCGTGAGTGGGCGGCGGCTGCCAAGTCCGCCGGCATGAAATACGTGGTGCTGACCACCAAGCACCACGACGGTTTCTGCCTGTGGGATTCGGCGCTGACGGACTACAAGTCCACCAACACCCCCTGCGGCAGGGACCTGTTGACGCCCTACGTCGAAGCATTGCGCGAAGCCGGCTTGAAAGTCGGCTTCTACCACTCCGTCATTGACTGGCATCACCCGGATTTCGCCATTGACGGCAACCATGCGGACCGCAACAACCCCGATGCCGATGCCATCAACGCCACCCGGACGGGTGAGCGGTACCGCGAATACCTGCACGGACAGGTCCGCGAATTGCTCAGCAACTACGGCACGATCGACTACCTCTTCTTTGATTTCTCCTACCCCAACGAGGGCGGCACGGCATCGGCCGGCAGTCGGTTCCCTGGCAAGGGCCGCGAGGCGTGGGGCTCCGAAGCGCTCATGGAGATGATCCGTGAACTCCAGCCCGGCATCGTCGTCAACGACCGCCTGGACATCCCCGGGGACTTTGTCACACCAGAGCAGTACCAGCCGGACGGTGCCATGGTCAGCGGCGACAAGCTGGTGCCCTGGGAAGCCTGCCAAACCCTGAACGGCTCATGGGGCTATGACCGCGACAACCTGGACTACAAGACGCCGGACCTTTTGGTACGGATGCTCATTGACGGGGTTGCCAAGGGTGGAAACCTGCTGCTGAACGTCGGCCCCACGGCGCGTGGCGAGATTGATTCGAGGGCCGCCGATGCCCTCGCCGCGATGGGGGAGTGGATGCGTGTCCACGGCCGGTCCATCTACGGCGCCGGGGCATCCAGTTTCCAGCCACCCACTGACGTGCGCTACACCCAGCGCGGCAACCGTGTCTACGTGCACGCCTTCGCCTGGCCGTTCCAGTTCCTGCACCTGCCAGGACTGGCCGGCAAGGTGCGGTATGCACAGTTGCTCAATGATGCCTCTGAGGTCGCCATGATGATCCTCGAAGAAGGCCAGGAAGCCGGCCACATGACCCCTGCCGGGCAAGCAGCCGGGACCCTGACCCTGAGGCTTCCAGTGCAGCGCCCCAACGTTGCGGTGCCCGTCATCGAACTATTCCTCACTGAAGAAAGCGAACTCGCATGACCCAGAAGATTGCCCTGCACACACGGCTCAAGCCCGGCAAGGAAGCCGAGTACGACCGCGTCCACGCCCGCATCAGCGACGAGCTGGACGCTGCACTGCGCCGCTCCGGCGTCACAAGCTGGAACATTTGGCGCAGCGGCCGGGACCTGTTCCACGTGGTGGAAGTGGCCAACTACCAGGCCATGCGCAAGGAGCTCGCGACGGACCCGGTCAACATCGAGTGGCAGGCCGTGATGGCGGAACTGCTGGAAGTTGAGGACGACTACTCGGGCGACGACATGGGCCTGGCGAAGGTGTGGGAGCTGCCGTGAGTGTTCCGGAATTGGGCCGTTTGGGCTTTGGCGCCGCGGGCATCGGCAACCTGTACAAGGCCATGTCCGACGACGTTGCTGCCGCCACCTTGGAGGCCGGCTGGGACGCGGGCCTGCGCTACTTTGACACGGCACCGCACTACGGGCTGGGCCTGTCCGAGCGCCGCGTGGGAGCCTTTCTCTCCACCAAGCCGCGCGACGAGTTTGTCATTTCCACGAAGGTGGGACGCGTCCTGGACCCGGTGGACAACCCCTCCGGGGCGCGGGACACCCAGGGCTTTGACGTCCCGGCTGACACCGTCCGCCGCTGGGATCCCTCCGAAGCGGGCATCCGCCGCAGCATCGAGGACTCCCTGGAACGCACCGGCTTGGACCGGATCGACATTGCGTTCCTGCATGACCCGGATGTCTATGACCTCGAAGCCGGCATCAACCAGGCACTGCCCGCCTTGGAGAAGCTGCGCGCGGAGGGGCTCGTCTCGGCCATCGGCGTCGGCGCCAACTCCTCGGACGCGCTGCGCGACTGCGTTCAGGCGGCGGACCTGGACATCATCATGCTGGCCGGGCGCTACTCTCTGCTGGAACAGCCCGCCGCGACCGACCTGATGCCGTTGTGCCTGGAGCGCGGTGTGGGCATTGTCAACGTGGGCGTCTACAACTCCGGCCTGCTGGCCCGTCCGGTGGTGCCCGACGACGCAAACTACAACTACGCACCGGCCCCGGCGGACATCCTGGCCCGTGCCAAGGCCCTGGCCGCCTGCTGCGACGAGTTCGGCGTCGAGCTGCCGGCCGCCGCACTGCAGTTTGCCGCGGCACACCCGTCCGTGAGTTCCGTGGTGGTGGGCGCTTCCAAGCCGGGGCAGATCGTTGAGACGGCCCAGCGCATGACGGCCGACATCCCCACGGAAATGTGGACCGCGATGGTTTCGCGCGGCCTGCTGGATGAAGGTCTTTTCCATGGCTAGCGGCACTGTCTCCATGCCCGACGGCGGCACTCCGGCCCGCCTGGATTCCCACCTTCACCTGTGGGAACTGGGGGAGGGGCGCTACTCGTGGCTGCAGCCCACGCACGGTGTCCTGTACGACTCGTTTACCGCCGAACAGGCCCGGGAGGCGCTGTCCGCCGCCGGCATCGAACAGGCCATCCTGGTTCAGGCCGACGACACCGCTGAAGACAACGAGGCCATGCTCGCAGCGGCCGACGCCAACGACTGGATCGTCGGGGTGGTCGGCTGGCTGCCGCTGGAGGACCCGACGGCGTCTGCAGCGCTGCTGGAAACGTGGGGCTCCAACCCCAAGTTCCGCGGCGTGCGGACGCTGATCCACGACGACCCCCGGGCCAACGTACTGGACCTTGGCCCGGTGCGGTCAACGCTGGCGCTGATTGAAAAGGCGGGGTTGGCCTTCGACGTGCCCAACGCCTATCCGCGCCACCTGGGCCAGACCGCGGCCATTGCGCGAGACTTCCCGGAACTGACTGTGGTGGTGGACCACCTGGGCAAGCCGCCGCGTGCAGCCGGAGATGCCTCCATGGCCGAGTGGGAGCGGCAGCTGCGTGACGTTGCCGCCGTGCCCAACACCGTCGCGAAGGTGTCCGGCCTGTTTGAGGGTGGCGTGGACTTTTCCGCGGCGGCCCTGGCCCGCACCTGGGACGTGGCGCTGTCCGCCTTCGGGCCGGAACGCCTCATGTTCGGCGGCGACTGGCCCGTGAGCCTGCTGGGCGGAACCTACGCGGAGACCGTCAGCGTGATTGCCGGGCTCATCGGTTCGCTGAGCCGGGCCGAGGCGCAGGCCGTCTGGGCCGGCACGGCCCGCAGGGCCTATGGATTCTAGTCTCCACTGGACACATCTTGGCGCCTCCATCCGGCCCGCAGCTGCAGCTGCGGGCCGGATATTTTTTGCCCCAATGCAGTCCCGTCCACACACTTTGTGGCCTGGGTAACAATTGCGTAAACATCGGATGTATTGTGGTCAAAAACACCCATGTGTGTTCCAGCTAACGTACGATGACTGATGTTGACTTGCTCCGCAGGGTGAACATCTGATGCGGGCAGGCCGCTCCGGGCGGGTTCCAACCAGAATGCGGGCAAACGTTGTCAACGATGTGGGCTTCAACAGAGGTCTGATGTCGGATCTGAAGCTTGAGAGGGCAGTATGAGTAAAAAACTTCTTCGGATAACCGGGGTGAACAAGAGCTTCCCCGGCGTCAAGGCGCTGTCCGACATGCAGCTGGACCTGGACCACAACGAGGTGCTGGCCCTCGTGGGTGAAAACGGCGCCGGCAAGTCCACGCTCATGAAGCTCCTTTCCGGCATCTACGTGCCGGACTCTGGCACCTTTGAAATTGACGGCACGGAAGTGGCCATCAACGGCACCAAGCACGCCCAGGAGCTGGGCATCAGCATCATCCACCAGGAATTCAACCTGATGCAGGACCTGACGGTGGCGCAAAACATCTACATCGGCCGCGAACCCCGCTTCGGGGGCCTCTTCCTCAGTGAACGCGCCCTGAACCGCAAGGCCCGGCTGCTGTTCGACCAGATCAACATCGACCTGGACCCCAAGGCCCGGGTCGGCGACCTGACGGTGGCCAAGCAGCAGATGGTTGAGATCGCCAAGGCGCTCTCCTACAAGTCGCGCATCCTGATCATGGACGAGCCCACGGCGGCACTCAATGACGCCGAGGTCGCCACACTGCACGACTTGATCCGCAACTTCACCAATGAAGAAACCGGCGTCATCTACATTTCACACCGCATGGATGAGCTCAAGGCCATCTCCAACCGCATCACCGTGATTCGCGACGGCGAATACATCGACACGGTCAACACCGAGGACACCACCATGGGCGAGGTCATCAACCTCATGGTCGGCCGTGAAATCTCCGGCAACCAGCGGCCCGAGCCCCACCAGCCCTCGGACGAAGTGGTCCTGAAGGTCACGGGCCTGGAAACCAGGGACTTCCTCAAGGACATCAACTTTGAGCTGCACAAGGGCGAAATTCTTGGCTTCGCCGGCCTGATGGGCGCCGGGCGCACGGAAGTGGCCCGCGCCATTGTTGGCGCCGACAAGCTGTCCGCTGGAACCATTGAGCTCAACGGCCGGGACGTCACCATCGCCAACCCCGCCGCTGCCGCGGCACTGGGCGTGGGCTACCTGTCGGAGGACCGCAAGCACCTGGGCCTGCTGCTGGAGCGCGACGTCAAGGACAACATTGCGCTGAGCTCGCTGAAGATGTTCTCCCGCATGGGTGTCCTCAACGACAAGGCCATGAAGTCCTCCGCAGCCACATACATCGAAAAGCTGCGGATCAAGACCCCTTCCAGTGCTCAGATCGCCAAGAACCTCTCCGGCGGAAACCAGCAGAAGATCGTCATTGCCAAGTGGCTCGTCAAGGACTGCGACATCCTGATCTTTGACGAACCCACCCGCGGCATCGACGTCGGGGCCAAGGAAGAGATCTACTCACTCCTGAACGAACTGCTCGCCCAGGGCAAGTCCATCATCATGATCTCCTCGGAGCTTCCGGAAGTGCTGCGCCTGTCCCACCGCATCGCGGTCATGAGCGAAGGCCGGCTCACCGGCTTCCTCAGCAACGAGGAAGCCAGCCAGGAAAAGATCATGGAACTGGCCACCCAAAACATCGCCGGCGCCGTCCTGGCACCCCTCCCGTCATCCAGCGCGCAGCGCGTCCCGAACTAAGAAAGAAAAGGCATTCAGATGACCTTGACCAAGGAAGCTGCGCAAGCTGCCAAGGCTGCCAGCCACAAGAAATCAGAACTCAACACGCGAATCCGCGCCAGCTTCCAGCAGCTGCTGGCGTTTGCCAGCCTTCTGGCGCTGGTCCTGTTCTTCTCCGTGGCCAGCTCCAACTTCTACCAGGCCGCCAACCTCTCCAACATCCTGCTCTCCACCGTGGTGACGGGGCTGCTGGCGCTGGGCACCACGTTTGTCATCATCACCGGCGGCATTGACCTGTCCATTGGCACGGGCATGACCCTGTGCTCGGTCATGACGGCGGTGTTCATGACGCAGATGGGCATGCCCATGATCGTGGGAGTCCTCTGCGGTGTGCTGTTCGGTGCACTCATGGGCGGCATCAACGGCTTCCTGGTGGCGGTCATGAAGATCCCCTCCTTCATCGCCACCCTGGCCATGATGATGGTCGCCGCCGGCCTGGCCCTGGTCATCTCCGGCACCAAGCCCATTTACACCAACGAGGTTGAGGGGTTCCAGAAGATCTTCGCCCTGGGCAAGTCCATCCCGGGCCTGGTCATTCCCAACGCTGTCTTCATCCTCTTCGCCGCTGCGATCATTGCCGGGCTCCTGCTGTCCAAGACCATCCTGGGCCGCTACACCTACTCGATCGGCTCCAACATGCAGGCCACGGCGCTCTCGGGTGTCAACGTCACCAAGTGGACCGTGCTGATCTACACCGTTGCAGGCTGCTTCACCGGCCTCGCCGGCGTCATCGCCACCGCCCGCCTCAACTCGGCCCAGCCCGCAGGCGGTGCAGGCCTGGAGCTTCAGGCGATTGCCGCCGTCGTGATTGGCGGAACCTCCCTGGCCGGAGGCAAGGGCTCCATCATCGGCACCGTCATTGGTGCGCTCATCATGTCGGTTTTGACCAACGGCCTCTCCATCATGTCCATCCCGCAGGAATGGCAGCAGGTCGCCGTGGGCGTCGTCATCCTGCTCGCCGTCTACCTGGACATGATGCGCCGCAAGAAGGCCGTCAACTAGTTTTCACCAGCATCACCGTTCATTTGATCATCACCGTTTCCACAAAGGAGTAAACATCATGCAGAGAAGGAAATTTCTGGCCCTCGCCTCGGTAGCCGCACTGTCACTGGGCGTTGCAGCCTGTGACACCCCGGCCGATGCCCCCGCTGCCAGCGGAGGCGCAGGCGGCGGCAAGCCGTACATCGCCATTGTCTCCAAGGGCTTCCAGCACCAGTTCTGGCAGTCGGTGAAGCAGGGTGCGGAGGACGCTGCCAAGGAATTCAACGTCGAGATCTCCTTCGAGGGCCCGGACAAGGAAACCAACGTCCAGCAGCAGATGGACCAGCTCAACAACGCCATGGCGAAGAATCCGCAGGCGCTGGCCCTGGCCGCGCTGGACTCCAAGGCCGCCGAGGGCGTGCTGGAAGATGCCAAGGCCAAGGGCATCCCGGTCATCGCGTTTGACTCCGGCGTCGACTCCGACATCCCCGTGGCCACCGCCTCGACCGACAACAAGGCCGCTGCCGCCGAGGCTGCAAAGCACATGGCCGAGCTGCTGGGCAACAAGGGTGAAATCGGCATCATCGGCCACTCCCAGACGGCCACCTCCGGCACCGACCGCCGCGACGGCTTCGTAGACTACATGAAGGCCAACGCCCCCGACATCAAGATCGTGGACATCCAGTACGCGGACGGCGACCAGGCCAAGTCCACGGATGCCGCCAAGGCCATGATGACGGGCAACCCGAACCTGGCCGGCATGTACGGCACCAACGAGGGTGCCGCGATCGGCGTCGTCAACGCAGTCAAGGAGATGGGCAAGTCCGGCGATCTGACCATCGTGGGCTTCGACTCCGGCAAGGCCCAGATGGATGCCATCCGCGACGGTCTCATGGCCGGCGCCGTCACCCAGAACCCCGTCGGCATCGGCTACGAGACCGTCAAGGCCGCCGTCGCCGCGATCAACGGCGAGAAGGTGGAGAAGGTCATCGACACCGGCTTCTACTGGTACGACGCCGAGAATATCGACGACGACAAGATCGCCGCGAACCTCTACGAGTAGGCGTTAAGCACGGAAGACCCGCACGGCCCAAAGGCCTGCGGGTCTTCCGTGCTTAACCCTGCCCAACCCCTTCGCAGCAATGGCCATTTTTACCATGGCCCTCTCGCAGCAATGAACTGTTTTCTTGCGACGCCCTCGCAGTCCGCTTTCCTCAGCGTGCGCGGGCCTGTTGTGACCTGCCATTGGTGCGAGAGGGTCGGCCTAAAAACGGCCATTGGTGCGACAGCGTCCGAGAGACGGGGTGCGCCGTCGTGCTGGCGTTAGGAGAGCGCCTCAAGCAGGGCGGTGAAGCCGAGCAGGACGAGCGCGAAGATCGGGAACAGCCACTGCGTGAGGATCTCAAACCAGCGGGCCGCCAGTGTCTTGGCGGGCGCGGGGTCCAGGGGGCCGGTGACGGGGTCCGGGGCTTCGCGCAAGGCGATGGCGGTGCCAACGATGGAGAGTGCAACCATCACGCCAACCGTGGCCAACAGGACTGGGGCCGGCGGGAGGACAAGCAGTGCGTCGGTGGGGGTGTCGGGTGCCAGGATGGCGGAGAGCACGCCCGCGGCCCCGCCAATAACGGGGACCGCGACCAGCGCCCACCAGTGCCGAACCATAAAGTTCAGGTAGAACGGAAGAGCCAGGACGAGGCCCACAAGGACCGCCAGGGATGCCAGCTGCCAGCCGGCCACCAGCAGATCCGTCCCCTTGAGCCACGGGGACAGCGCCGCGGAAAAGATGAGGAATGCGGCGAGCGACGTGGTGCTCAGCGTGACCGAGGCGCCCAATCCTGTGCCGTTGGCCTTGCCGCCGGCCGGCATCATTTCTTCGGCAAGCCTGGCCGCGTACTCCCGCGGAGTGCCAAACGCTTCCTGGGGAGCCTGGCCGGAATCGGCGAGGAACTCCTGAACCGTGGCCAGGGCGTCGCCGATGGACCGGCCGGAGACGTCCTTGAGGCGCAGCTCAAGGGTCAGCTCGTCGACCCACTTCCTGGTCGCGGGCGTGTTCGTCGTTGCTTCCCTGTTCATTGCGAGACTCCTTGATTGGTGGGGAGGGCGAGAAACGCCGTCGTGCTGGCGGTGAAGGTGAGCCACTGTTGGTGCTGGCGGTCCAGCTCCCCGCGGCCGGCGGAGGTGAGCGAGAAGTATTTCCGGCCGGGGCCGCTTTCGCCGGGGCGCCACTCGATGTCGACCCAGCCGGCCGTTTCGAAGCGGGCCAGCAGCGGGTAAAGGGTGCCGCCCTTGAAGGTGCCGAGACCGGCTTTTTCAAGCGCGGTGATGATGGCGTAGCCGTACGTGGGGCCGCCGGCCAGGGCCTGCAGGGTGCACAGGCCCAGGGAGGCGCGGTTCCAGTCGGACGGCCAAGGTTCGTCAGGTGTTGGGCTCATGTCTAGATAGTATGTCTAACTAGATAGCGTGGCAAGCTTCAGTTAAAGCGGACGGCCCGCAGGCGCGCCAAAATCCGCGAAATGTGTCGGATTTTCGGAGCCCCTGCGGGCCGGAATGATGCGGGGAGGGGCTACAGTGCCTGCCGGAGCCAGTGCTCGACGCCGCTGATGTGCACCGTGACGAGCGCCTTGACGAGTTCGGCGTCGCCGCGTTCGAGCGCCTCGATGATGGCCGTATGTTCGGCCAGGGTGCGGTCCACGGCCTTCTCCTGCGTCAGGCCGCGCCAGATGCGGGCGCGCACGGTGCTGCTGGAGAGCGCGTCCAGCACGCTGGCCATGTAGGCGTTGTCGGCGGCGGCCGTGATGAGGCTGTGGAAGATGAGGTCGTGCTCGACCAGCGCCTCAACGCTCGTGTCCGTGTCGACGCTTTCCAGCGTGGCGTGCAGCGCGGCGATCTGTTCGGGGCCGATGCGGCTGGCGGCAATGGCGGCGGCCGCCGGTTCCAGGATGCGGCGGACCTCAAAGATCTCCAGGATCGACTTGTCCTGGTGCAGGTCCACAATGAAGGTCATGGCCTCGTTGAGCAGTTGCGGCTCGAGGCTGGTCACGTACGTGCCGTCGCCGCGGCGCACGTCCAGCACGCGGATGATCTCCAATGCCTTGACGGCCTCGCGGAGGGAGCTGCGGGACAGGCCCAGTTTTTCGCTGAGTTCCTTCTCGGGAGGCAGCCGTTCACCGGCCGACAGCTCACCGGAGATGATCATGTCTTTGATTTTTGTGATTGCCTCGTCAGTTACAGCCATGCACACAGTCTAATGGTCGGATGTTTCTAATGGGGCCAAGAATGCCGCATGTGACAGGAAGCAAAAATGCACCCCTCGACGAATCGAGAGGTGCATATTTTGGCGGAGACGGGGAGATTTGAACTCCCGGTGGAGTTTAACCCCCACACTTCATTAGCAGTGAAGCCCATTCGGCCGCTCTGGCACGTCTCCAGCGCTGGAAAGGGTAGAAGCCCCTAACCAGCATCCCAAACTTTACCCAGTAGAAGGCCCTCAAAGCAAAACGAGGGCTCCCTGCGGCATCACGGGCAGGGGCGCGCGGGGGAATCCCAGCTCGCCGAGACCCTCCAGGCCTACAGCCCGCCGTTCAGCGCCCGCCACAAAAACTCGTGGGATGCCGTGTGCAGCCGAGCCGCCTGCTGGTTGTTTCCGGCCCCGGCGTGCCCGCCCTCGAGGGCCTCGTGGAACCAGACGGGTATGTCCATGGATTCCATCCGCGCCGCCATCTTGCGGGCCTGGACGGGCCCCACCCGGTCATCCGAGGTGGCGGTCCAAATGAACGTGGCCGGGTATGGGACGTCGGAGCGGAGCAGGTGGTACGGGGAGAACGTCTTGATGAACTCCCACTGCTCCGGCACGTCCGGGTCACCGTATTCGGCAATCCATGACGCGCCCGCCGACAGCTTCGTGTACCGGCGCATGTCCAGCAGCGGCACCCCGCACGAGACGGCCCCAAACAGCTCGGGGTACTGTGTGAGCATGTTGCCCACCAGCAGCCCGCCGTTGCTGCCGCCCGCGCAGCCCAGCTTCTCCGCCCGGGCCACCCCGCGCGCCGCCAGGTCCCGCGCCACTGCGGCGAAATCCTCATACGCCCTGTGCCGTTTTTCCTGCAGCGCCGCCGTGTGCCACGCCGGGCCGTACTCGCCGCCGCCGCGGATGTTTGCCACCACATACACGCCGCCGCGCTCCAGCCAGGTGCGCCCCACAGACCCGCTGTACGACGGAGTCCGCGACACCTCAAACCCTCCGTAGCCGCCCAGCAAGGTGGGATTCCCGCCGTCGAGCTTCAAATCCTTGGGCCCAACCTGGAAATAGGGCACGCGGGTGCCGTCCGCGGAGGTGGCAAAGTGCTGCTCCACGCTGTAGTTTTCCGCAGTGAAGAACGACGGCGCCTCCCGCACCAGCGCCGCAGCGTCACCGCCGGTGCCGCGGGCGTCGAGCGAGCCGCGCAGCACCGTGGACGGCGTGAGGAAGCCTGTGGCGATGAGCCAGTAGTCGTTGCCGGCCGCCGGGTCCTCGTCGTCAACGGCGTAGGCGTCCACGGAGTGCAGGGGCGGGCAGGCGTCCAGCTCGGTGGCGGCCCAGTCCGCAGCCGGGTCCAGGACCAGGATCCTGGAGGAAACGTCGTGGAGCAGGTTCAGCAGCAGGAAGTCGCGGGTCCAGCTCCACGACTGCAGCGACTCGGCCGCCGTGGGCGCGTAGATGGTTCGCAGGGCGCGGCTGCCGGCCAGGAACGCATCCAGCTCGATGGCCAGCAGCGTGCCTGCGGCATAGGTGGACCCGTCAACCGTCCAGTCGGTGCGCGGGCGCAGCAGCAGCCATTCGTGGTGGAGCGAGACGTTAGTGTCATCCGGCACGTCGATGTGAACCCAGTCCCCGCCCACGCGCAGGTAGCTGCGGCTGTTGAAGAAATCCAGGACGTCGTAGGCCACGTCCCGTTCAAAGCCGGGCGTGCTGCTGTGCGAGACGCCGCCGCTGAGGTGGTCCAGCGGCACCTCGAACAAGGGCGCCTTCCGGGCCAGCTGCTCCAGGGTTTCACCGCGGCGCAGCACCCGGGTCGCGGCGGGGTAGGAGGACGCCGTCATGGAGCCCTCGCCGGTGTCGGTCCCCACGTACAGCGTGTCCGCGTCCACCCAGCTCAGGCGGGTCTTCGCCGTCGGAAGGCCAAAGCCGCCCGGCACAAAGGCGCGTGCGGTGAGGTCAAACTCCCGGTAGGAAACGGCGTCGCCGCCGTCAGGAGAGAGCGCCACCATGGCCAGCCGGTACTCCTCCCCGGGTGCGGGGCGCAGCAGCGAGGCGCCGGCCCAGAACCAGTCCTCGCCCGACTCCGCGCACAGTGCGTCGACGTCCAGCAGCACCTCCCACGCAGGGGATTCGCCCAGATAGCTTTCCCAGGAGGTGCGGCGCCACAGCCCGCGCGGGTTCGCCTCGTCGCGCCAGAAGTTGTAGTACCAGTCCCCGCGCTTGGACACCATGGCGATGCGGTCCTTGGAGTCCATCACCTCCAGCACACGCGCCTCGAGGGCGGTGTAGGCGGGGTTCACCAGCGCCGCATCCGTGCGGGCATTGTGCTCGCGGACCCATTCCATGGCGTCGGATCCGTGGATGTCCTCAAGCCAGAGGAACTCATCGGCGGGCTGGTCTGCGATCGGGGCGGCAGTGGAGGTGTCAGTCATGGCACCATCCTAGGCAACCGGGCCGCCGACTTTGAGCCTGCGCGTGGTTGTCGCTCATTGGCGCGCCACTCCTGGAGCTGCGCGTGGTTAAGGGATAACCGGGCGCAGGAGCGTGAGAGCGGGCATCGGTTAAGCTCAAGGGGTGGAAACTATGGGCATGCAGACGGTGGCAATTGTGGGGGCGGGACCCCGCGGGACGTCCGTCATGGAACGGCTGCTGGCGCACCATGCCGCTCATGCAGCGAGTTCCGCCCGCGGAGCAGCGCCCCGGCCCCTGCACATCCACCTCATCGACCCCTTCCCGCCGGGCGCCGGGCACGTGTGGCGCACGGAGCAGTCGCGCCTGTTCCTGATGAACACTCAGAGCTTTTTCCCCACGCTGGTCCCGGACCAGGGAGTCGCGGCGGAACCTGTCGCAGGCTGCAGCTTCAACAAGTGGCGCCGTCTGCAGCAGGACAACCCCTGCGCCCGGCTCAGCGCCGGCGACATCGAAGAGCTCGCCGCCCTCGGCCCCGCCAACTTCCCCAGCCGCGCACTGTACGGCCGCTACCTTGAGTGGTGCTTCACGCAGCTCACCCAAGCCATGCCCGACGGCGTGCGCCTCACCGTCCATGCCGCGGAGGCCAAGCGCGTGGTGCGTGACCGGACGGAAGGCGGGTTCGCCGTCGTGCTGCTGGACGGGACGCGGATCGCGGCGGACCAGGTGGTGCTGGCGCTGGGCCACGTGGAGTCCAAGCTCAGTCCCGCCCAGCGCGAACTGCGGGACGAAGCACGCGAACACGGCCTGAGCTACCTGCCCCCGGCCGTCCCCAATGATGTGGACTGGGAGCAGCTGCCCGCCGGTGAAACGGTGCTGGTGCGCGGCATGGGACTGAACTTTTTTGACGTGGTGGGCCAGTTGACGGAAGGCCGCGGCGGGCGTTTTGAGGACACCGGCGGTCCGGCCGGGGAGGCGCTGCGCTATGTGGCGTCGGGCCGCGAACCCGTCATTGTGGGCGCGTCGCGGCGGGGGACGCCGTACCGGGCCAAGGCGGAGCTGGCCAGCTACTACCCGGAGTCGGTGGAGCTGCGGTTCCTTGGCGAGGATGCAGTGGCGGCCATCCGGGCAATGGGTGCCACGGCCGGCTTTGACCACGACATCTGGCCGCTCCTGCACCGCGACACCCTCTGGGCCTACTACACCACCCTGGCCCGGACCCGGCCGGAGGTGGTCTCGCCGGCGCTGGTGCCGGAGCTGGATGCGCTGCTGCAGGACGGGCTCGACGGCGGCGGCCAGGGTTGGGAGGACCGTCTCAAGACCCTGCTTGCGGGGCATGTCCGGGACGGATACATCCTTGACCTGCGGGGGCTGGCGCGACCATTGGCGGCGCATGCGCCCGCCGCGGGGGCCGGGTTTGGCTCGTACGGGGACCTGGATTCCGCCGTGCTGGAGTATCTCCGGGCGGATGCAGCGGGTTCCGCGCTGGGCGAGGACGACCCCGTCAAGATGGCCATCGGTGCACTGAACGCCGGCCGGGCCGTCATCAAGTCGCTCGTGGCGGACCAGGGCATCACGCAGGGTTCGTGGCTGGGTGAGCTGCGCGGCTGGTTCGAGGGGTTCGTGGAGGGGCTGGCCAGCGGGCCGCCCGCCCTCCGGGTGGAGCAGCTGGCAGCCCTGGTGCGCGCCGGTGTGGTCCACTTTGCCGGGCCCGACCCTGTCTTCCGGATCCAGCACGGGCGCTTCACGGCCAGCTCCCCGTGGGTGGCAGGTGCTCCCCGCGAGGCCCGCCACCTCGTGGAGGCGCTGGCCCCGTCCAACCAGGTCCGCAGCACGGCATCCACGCTGCTGCAAAACCTGATGGCTGACGGCCTGGCACGCCCCCGCCTGATGCTGGCGTCCGACGGCGAACCCGTCACCACGAGCGGGCTGGACGTCTCGGCGCCTCCGTACCGCGTGGTGGACGGTGCCGGTGCGCCGGTTGAGGGGCTGTATGTTCTGGGGCTGCAGCTGTCCTCGACGCAGTGGGGCACAGCCATTGCGGCCGAGGCCTCGGCCAAATATCGCAGTGGCTACCGGACCGTCCTGGACTCCGACGCCATCGCGTCGCACATCCTGACGGCTGACGGCTGACGGCTGAGCCTGACGACTGGGCCTGCGCCCTGCTGCCGGGAGCAGATGAAAAAACTGGCGGGGGCGTATGAAATTCATACGCCCCCGCCAGTTTCATGTGCCCTTGCTGAATCAAGAGTTCGATTCAGCAGCGATGGGCTAGTGCCTGGCCGCCTTGCGGCGTGCAGCGAAGGTAATCGCGGCACCTGCGCTCAACAGAACCAGTGCGCCCAAGCCCAATGGGAGCGCCGTGGCACCGGTGGAGGCCAGGTTGCCAGCACCCGACCCGTTGCCGTTGCCGTTGCCGGCGCCCGAGCCGGCCGTCGGGGAAGGCGAGTCGCCCGGGGTGGTGGGGGCCGGCGTCGTGCCCGTCTCGGTGGGAGCCGGAACGGAAGTGTCCGTCTCAGTCGGCGTGGGCGTGGGCGTGCCGGTCTCGGTTGGAGTCTCGGTCGGAGTCTCCGTCGGTGTGCCCGTCTCTGCCGTCACCGGGATGGTGATCGGCAGCCGGGCGTACGTGCCGCCGTCGGTGGTGATGGTGATACGACCACCGTTGAGCTGCTCCGGGACAGTGAAGTCCAAGGTTGCGGCTCCGCCGGTGACCGGGAAGGTGCCCAGTTCGGACGGGAGAACAGCTGCTGCCAGGACCGCAAAGCCCAAGCCGCCGCCGCTGCCCGAAGGCTCGTAGCGGACAGTGACCTCGGTGGAGGCGGTGACGCCCAGTGAGGTGAGGTCCAACTTGTTGAGCCCCAGCGTTACCTGCTGGCCTTCCACCACGGCGGCCGGCGCATCGACTACATCCACGCCGCGGCGGGAGAAGTCGGGAGCGATCGGTGCAATGGCCGACTGCTCGCCGAGGTACGCAATCCAGGCATCCCGGTCAATGAGGCCGGAATCCTTGGTGTTGGTGCCCTCGGTGAAGATGCGGAAGTTGTCCCCGCCGGTGGCCAGGAAGCTGAACGTGCCCACACGATAGGAACGCTCAAGGTCCAGCGGAGCACCGTTGATGACCACGGAGGTGATGTGGTCGCCCAAGTCGCGCGAGGAATCGTAGGTGTAGTCCACGTTCTTGGACAGGCCCAGGTTCAGGAACGGCCGGCTGGGGATGCTGCCGTCCGCATTGGTCTGCCACTGCTGCTCCAGCATGGTCTTCACCTGGGCGCCCGTGAGCGAGGTGGTCCACAGGTTGTTCACGAACGGCAGCACCGCGTTGGCACTGGCGTAGGTGACCACACCGTCCTCGAAGCCCTCGTTCTTGTACAGTAGGTCCGAGCGGAGGCCGCCGGGATTGACGACGCCGATCTCGGCCCCGCCCGTCTGCTCAGACTTCAAGGCTTCCAGGAGGGCATTGCCGACCAGATTGCCCAGTGTGGATTCACTGGACCGGTCATCGCGGGTGTAAATGCCCGTGGCCGGATCAAGAGTCTGCGCGGTGGTGATGTCCGCAGAGATCTTGCCGACGGGGACGCTGCCGGCAACCTCGGCCTCGGCCAGGGCTGCGTCAGTGATGGCCTGGACCTCGGCGACCCGCGGGTACGTGGCGGCGAGTTCGGCGTCCAGTGCCGCGCTGGCTTCCTTGTCATCCTTGTCGGCTGCTGCCAGGCGTGCGACGTTGCCTTGGGTGTAGGAAACTACATTGTTGTCGGCATCGACCGTCAAGACGATCTGGCCGATGAACTCGCCGTAGCTTCCGGTCTGGAGCACGGGGCGGGTCTTCAGTGCGGCGTCAGCTGAAACACCGGGGATCGGGGCATCCCAGGCGTACTGCTTGTGCGTGTGTCCGGTGAAGATGGCGTTGACCGAGGAGCTGGTCTGTGTGACAAGTTCCCGGAAGGCGCCGGCGGCGGCAACTTCCTGTTCAAAGGTGGCTCCGTCGGGCGTTCCGGCGCCGGCACCCTCGTGGTATTCAGCCACGATGACGTCGGCCAGGTTGCCGTCGGTGATCTTCTTGGCCACGCGGTTCACGGCCTCAACCGGGTCGCCGAATTCCAGCATGGAGATGCCGGAGGGGGTGACCAGGGTGGGGGTTTCCTGCGTGACGGCGCCGATGATGGCAATCTTCACGCCGTTGACATCAACGACCTTGTACTCATCGAGCACCGGGGTGGTGGTGCCCTTCGCATACACGTTGGCTCCCAGGTAGTCCCAGTCGGCGGCGTCGCTGACGCGTCCGTCCAGGTCTGCCCAGCCCTTGTCGAATTCGTGGTTTCCCGCCGCGGAGGCCTGCAGGTCCAGCGCGTTCAGCACATCAATGGTGGGCTTGTCGCCCTGTGAGGAAGAAGCGAACAAGCTGGCACCGATGTTGTCTCCGGCGGACAGGAACGCGGTGTTGGCGTCCCCTGCGGCTGCGCGCAGCTGCTCGATCGTGCCGGCAAACTTCACCGTGTTGGAGTCGATGCGGCCGTGGAAATCGTTGATGTTCAGGAGGTTGATGTCCTGGGTGCCCGCCGCAGCGCCGCCAAGGTTGAGCCCAACAATCATGGGGTCGTGGTCGGAGGCGGCAAAGGCAGAGTCGTCATAGAAGTTCGTGACGTTGTAGTTGTACCGGCTGTAGCCCATGGCGATCGACTCGGCGGAGTTGATGTTCCAGATGTCCTGGCCGGTGACCAGCGCATTGGCGCCCGGGGTCGCCGTGATGTGGTCCAGGGAACCCACCAGGCCGCCGTAGGCGTAGGACTGCTTGCCGGTCTTGGCGCCCAGGTCCACGTAGCCGGCGTCGGCCATCACCAGCATCGGGTCTTCAAAGCTGTAGGAGTTGAAGTCGCCCATGAGCAGCACCTTGTCGGTGCCCTGTGCGGCCTGCTGAGCGGTGGAGAATGCCACGAGTGCCGTGGCCTGCTTCGTGCGTGCCAGGTTGGAATTGCCCTGGCCCTGGTCGGTGTCATCCGGCGTGGCCGCCGAACCCTTCGACTTGAAGTGGTTGGCGATCAGGATGACCTTTTCGGCTGTCGCGTTCCCGGCAAGGGTGAAGGCCTGGGCCAGCGGCTGCCGGGCGATGCCGGTGTAGGCGGGGTCGTCGAGGATGACGGAGTCGCCCACGGGCTTGGCCACGGCCGGCTTGAAGATGAACGCCGTGCGGATCACGTCCTCCACGGACGCGGCCGGGCGCTGCTCGGGGGAGCGGACGTAGTCCCACGTCCCCGGCGCGGCGGCGTTCAGTGCGTCCACCAGTGCGGCGAGGGCCTTGTCGCGGTCCGTGCCGAACTTGATGGAGTTCTCAACTTCCTCCAGCGAGAGCACGTCGGCGCCGGAAGCATTGATGCCGGCCACGATCTTGTCCTGCTGGCGCTTGAGGTTCTCCGCATTTGCGGCGCCGCGCTGCAGGCAGCCGCTCCGCACCGCGATGGGGTTGCCGTCGCGGTCGTTGTAGAACTGGCAGGCGGAGTCCATGTCGCCGGTCTGGATGAAGTAGTTCTGCACGTTGAACGTGGCCACCTTCAGGTTGCCGCCCACGTCCACGGGGACGGCTGCTGCGCGGCTGTTGCCAAACGCGATCGGCTGCACGGCCTCGGCGTTGGCGGGCGTGAGCGCCTCCAGCGGCTGGAACTTGTAGGCGTTGTTGCGGTTGTCGAAGATGACCGGTGCCATGAACTCGGACGTCGAGCCCAGGCGCATGGGCGTTTCGGCGCTCAGCCACGGCAGCGGGATCGACTGGTTTGCGGCAGTGAAGAAGTTGGTGCTGGCGCCGTCGTCGAGCTTGATCGCCTTTGCCGCAATCAGTGCAAGTTGGGCCGCGTGCTCAGCGGAACCCACCTGCCCGACGGCGGTTGGCTGCAGCAGCGGGCTGTTCCCCACGGCCAGGCCGATTTCGCCGTATTGGTTCAGCGAGTAGTTGTCCGTGATGGTGAACTCGCCCTGCGGTGCCACGAGCATTCCCTCAAGGCTTTCGCGGCCCTCGGTGGTTTCCGGGACACTGACGACGGCGGCTTTCACCTCTGCCGCGGCCTCGGAAAGTTGCGTCATGCCACCGTCCGGGACGTCAATCTCCGTGGTGGTCGCGTCCGGTCCGCCAAATTCCTTGACCAGGCCCGTCACCTCAACGTAGTCGCCCACAGCAACGGAGCCCACAGTGGCCGGCGAGAAGACGAACACGGCGTCGGAGGCCTTGTGCGTTGCCATGTCCAGGTCGCTGCCGGTGCCGGGGGTCTGGATGTAGTAGCCGTTGAAGCCGCCGGTGGGGTAGGCCGCTGTGACCTTGCCCCGGGTGGTGGCGGTGGAGCCTTCAAGCGGGCTCTTGGCGCCTTCGCCCTGGATCTCGGCGATGGTCTTGGTGCCGGCGTCGCCGGGCGGAGGGATGACTTCCCCGGCTCCCTGCGAACCGGTGGGGGTCGGGGCTGCGCTGGTGAAGTCTGCCGCGTTGTTGTTGCTGTCGGCGAAGTTCGTGCGGTTCAGCGAATTGGTGAGGGACTGGCCTGTGGCCGCGGCCTCCTCGAAGGTGTTGGAGGTGCCATAGCCCAAGAGATCAACAATGTTGGCTGTGCCCACCAGGGAGCCGACGGGCAGGTCCGCGGGAAGCTTGCCGGCCTGGTTGGAGAGGATGACGGTTCCGGCGGCACCTGCAGGGCTGAAGCTGCTGGTGTCCAAATCCGCGGGAGGCAGGTCCATGCCTGCCGGGGTGGCGCCGCCGTTTGCGGCACCCTTGACGAGGTAGTAGTCGTTGGCCTTGATGATGCCTGTCAGTGCCGCAACGCCCGACGGTGCAGCTGTTCCAGTCGAGGAGCGGTATTGCACCGACCAGCCGCTGAGGTCAATGTCCGCGGCCGTGGGGTTGTACAGTTCCACAAACTTGTTCTTGTGTGTTGCTCCGGCACTGCCTCCGTTCATGTACGTCTCATTGATGATGACGTGGGTGGCGGCTGCCGCCGGCGATTCCGCAGGTGCGGCCTGCACAGGTGAAAGGGCAAGCGGGGCAGCGACCAGCCCAAAGGCCAGCACCGCCCCCAGTCCGGCCCTGGTGGATGATTTGTTCGGCATGTCTCCAGCTCTCGAAGGGGTGGCACGTCCTTGTGCCGCGAGTGGTGATGAACCGCAGTTTGCAATTGGGGCAAGTGTTAGGGAGACCCAAGGGGCCCTGCAGGACGTGTTTGATACAAACACATAGATGTGAATCAACCATGAACGGATGCTGCCGGTCAAGCAAACGGCACGGACGTTACGTGGAAACGAAAGAGCTTGGTCCAAACCGCGAAAACGTGTCACGGAATGATGCGGGGCTGCGCCATCCCGTGCAGCGCTCGCAGCCATCCAGGGCCGCCACCCCGCCGCAGGCATCATTCGGACACCAAGCGCGGGTAGAGGCAACCCGCACGATTTATTCGGACAGCAAACGTGGGTAGAAACGTCCCGCACGATTTATTCGGACAGCAAACGCGGCTAAAACCGCCTCGACGTCGCAGGAGCTGTCCGAATGATTGGCCGGACGGTGCGGAGGTCGCAGGAGCTGTCCGAATGATTGGCCGGACGGTGCGGAGGTCGCAGGAGCTGTCCGAATGGTTGGCCGGACGGTGCGGAGGTCGCAGGAGCTGTCCGATTGATGCTGCCCAGGCCCGCCCAGCGCACGGCACGGTGCCTACTTGAGCCGGCGGCAGATCCAACTTGTCTGCTTGGGCCGCTGGTTGGCGCGCCGCATCAGCCCAACCATCGCATCATCTGCCGGTTCAAGGTGGCCGCAGTTCGCTGGCTCGCGTAACCCGCGGGTTCAACCCCGCCGTCCGCCGGCGCCCAAAGCACGGCGGCGGCCGGCTCCGCTTCGCTCCCAAGGTGCCCCGCGCCGTCGCACGTCTTGCGGCCTGCCGCAGTGATCTCCGGAAATGCCGCCGCCGAGAATTCCGGCCGCACCTTGGCCGCCATCGTTGGGAAAGGTGTTCCTTAAACGCCGAAGGGAAGCCGACCCGTGACGGGCCAACTTCCCTTCTTGATGCGCGGAAGGTAAGAGATTCGAACTCTTGGTACGGGGTTACCGCACACTGGTTTTCAAGACCAGCTCCATCGGCCGCTCGGACAACCTTCCTTACCCTAGTAGTGTTTCATAAGCAGGGCCGTGCCACCAAAATGGCGGGGCGGCCGCCGGGATTTTGCGGGTAGCGCACGGGGATGGAGAAGGCGATGAAGGCGATTGTTGCGGCGGGGGCGGGCGGCCCGGAAGTTTTGTCCATGATCGAGGCGCCTGCGCCCGTCCCGGGGCCGGGCGAGGTGCTCATTGACGTGGTCGCGGCTGGGATCAACCGGGCCGACGTCCAGCAGCGCCGCGGCTTTTACCCGCCGCCGCCGGGCGCCTCCGACATCCTGGGCCTGGAGGTTTCCGGGCGGATTGCAGGGTTTGGCCCGCATGTCACCAAGCCGTTCAGTGTGGGCCAGAAGGTGGTGGCGCTGCTGACCGGCGGCGGTTATGCCGCGCAGGTGGTGGCGCCGGCAGGCCAGGTGCTGGCGCTGCCGGAGGGCATTGATGTGATTTCGGCCGCAGGGCTGCCCGAGGTTGCCGCGACCGTCCACTCCAACCTGTTCATGACGGCCCAGCTGCAGGCCGGCGAGACGCTCCTGGTCCACGGCGGTGCAGGCGGCATCGGCGCCATGGCCATCCAGCTCGCCAAGGCCGCCGGCGCACGGGTCATCGCCACGGCCGGCAGCGACGAAAAGGTCGCCATGCTCACCGGGTACCTCGGTGCCGACGCGGCCGTCAACTACCGCACCGAGGACTTTGTTGAGCGCGTGCGGCAGTTCACGGGCGGCGCCGGAGCCAACGTGATCCTCGACGTCGTCGGCGCCAAATACCTGGCCCGCAACGTCGCCTCCCTTGCCACCTACGGCCGCCTGGTCGTCATCGGCCTGCAGGGAGGCGCGACGGCGGAGCTCAACCTGGGTGCGCTGCTCACCAAGCGTGCGGCGGTCATCGGGACAACCCTGCGCGCCCGCCCGGTCGAGGAAAAGTCGGCCATCATGGACGGTGTTCGCGAGAGCGTCTGGCCGCTGGTCGCCTCCGGCGCCGTCAAGCCCATGATCGACAGGACATTCCCGCTGGAGCAGGCCTCCGCCGCGCACCAGTACTTCGACTCCGGTGCCCACGTGGGCAAGGTTCTTCTGACGATCTGAGCCCGCTGGGGTCCGCCACCTGGCGCCCTGCCCTTTGGCACCCACCGTCCACCGGCACAATCACCCCACCGTCCACCGGCGCAATCACCCCACCCTCCCAACGCCAGCGCAGCAATGGCGGGTTTTTTGCGAACGCTGGCGCAGCAATGGCGGGAGGTGGCGTGCCAGCGCAACGCCGCCTCCCGCCGTCGGACATCACGACAATCACTCCCGTTCGCCGCTGAAACGCCACCGTTCACCGCATGCTGACCATGATTCGGACCACATTGACATTAGGGTGTGAGTCATGTCGCTACGGTTATGTGGCCGCATTCACGTTTTAGCGTAGGGAAGATTATGACAACGCCGTCCAACAGGGCCGCCGATCCGGGCGACCAACTTGTCCAGGACCCCAACCTGCCACCGGTGGCAGTGGACCTCGAGCAGGAGGCGGCCGACCACCCGTGGACGCCGCTGAAGATTGCCATCTGGGCAGCCATCGCACTGCTGGGCGGCGTCGCCTGGGTCATGCTTGCCGTGGTCCGCGGGGAATCCGTCAACGCGATCTGGTTCGTCTTCGCCGCAGTCTGCACCTACCTGATCGGCTACCGCTTCTATTCCAAGGTCATTGAGAAGTACCTCCTCAAGCCCAACGACAAGCGCGCCACCCCGGCCGAGTACAAGGCCGACGGCAAGGACTACGTCACCACCGACCGCAACGTCCTGTTCGGCCACCACTTCGCCGCCATCGCCGGCGCCGGTCCGCTGGTTGGCCCCATCCTGGCGGCCCAGATGGGCTACCTGCCAGGCACCATCTGGATCATTGTCGGCGTCGTGCTCGCCGGTGCGGTCCAGGACTACCTGGTCCTGTTCTTCTCCATGCGCCGCGGCGGGCGCTCCCTCGGCCAGATGGCCCGCGAAGAGCTCGGCGTCGTCGGCGGCACCGCGGCCCTGATCGCCACCCTGCTGATCATGATCATCATTGTCGCCATCCTCGCCCTCGTTGTGGTCAACGCCCTCGGCGAATCCCCGTGGGGCGTGTTCTCCGTGTCCATGACCATCCCGATCGCCCTGTTCATGGGTGTCTACCTGCGCTACCTGCGCCCCGGCAAGGTCATGGAAGTCTCCCTGATCGGCGTTGTCCTGCTGCTCGCGGCCATCATTGGCGGCGGCATGGTTGCGGCCACCGACTGGGGCGCGGCCACGTTCACCCTGGACCGCACCACCCTCGCCTGGGCTGTCATCATCTACGGCTTCATCGCCGCCATCCTGCCCGTGTGGCTGCTGCTGGCCCCGCGCGACTACCTCTCAACGTTCATGAAGATCGGCACCATCGTTATGCTGGCCGGCTCCATTGTGCTGGTCCGCCCCAGCATTAACGTCCCGGCATTCAGCGAATTTGCCGGCCGCTCCGACGGCCCCGTCTTCTCCGGCGCCCTGTTCCCGTTCCTCTTCGTCACCATCGCCTGCGGCGCGCTCTCCGGCTTCCATGCCCTGATCGCCTCCGGCACCACGCCCAAACTGATCGAAAAGGAACGCCAGGCCCGCTACATCGGCTACGGCGGCATGCTCATGGAGTCCTTCGTGGCCATCATGGCGCTCGTCGCGGCGCTGTCCATCGACCGCGGCATCTACTTCGCCATGAACTCCTCCGGCGCGGCCACCGGCGGCACCATCGAGGGCGCCGCGGCGTTCGTGAACTCGCTCGGCCTGACCGGCGTCCACGTTGACCCCGCCACCCTCGCCCAGACTGCGGCGGACGTCGGCGAGGAGTCCATCGTCTCCCGCACCGGAGGCGCCCCCACCCTGGCAGTGGGCCTGGCGCACATCATGCAGCAGGTCGCCGGCGGGCAGGCCATGATGAGCTTCTGGTACCACTTCGCCATCATGTTCGAGGCGCTCTTCATCCTCACCGCGGTCGACGCCGGAACCCGCGTGGCCCGCTTCATGCTGCAGGATTCCATCGGCAACTTCGTCCCCAAGTTCAAGGACACCGCCTGGCGCCCCGGCATGTGGATCACCACGGCCATCATGGTCGCCGGCTGGGGCGCCATCCTGATCATGGGCGTCACCGACCCGCTTGGCGGCATCAACACACTGTTCCCGCTGTTCGGCATCGCCAACCAGCTCCTCGCCGCCATCGCACTCGCCGTCTGCCTGGTCATCGTCTCCAAAAACACCCAGGTGAAGTACCTGTGGATGGTGGCACTGCCGCTCGTCTTCGTCACCGTGGTCACCGTGGTGGCCTCGTTCCAGAAGATCTTCTCCACCGTCCCGGCCGTCGGCTACTGGGCCCAGCACAACGCGTTCAAGGCGGCGCTGGCCGCCGGCGAAACCAGCCACGGCACTGCCAAGACCGTCGAAGCGATGGAGGCCGTTGTCCGCAACACCTTCGTCCAGGGCACGCTGTCCATCATCTTTGTGGTGCTCTCCCTGATCGTGATTACGACGGCGGTCATGGTCACCGTCCGTTCCATCAAGGCTGGCGGCGGATCCAGCAAGGAAGACCCGGCCGTGGTCTCGAGGATCTTCGCCCCGGCCCAGATCCTGCCCAACTCCACCGAGCAGGCAGTCCTGAAGGAATGGGCCGACTCCGGCAAGCAGCCTGTCCGGAGCGGGCACTAGACATGGGTGTGCTGCGCGCCGCCGGCCGCGGTCTGGCGGTGGTCGCCACGTACCTCAAGGGGGTCCTCGGCGAGGACTCTTACGAAAAGTACCTGGCCCACCACCAGTCCACCGGCTGCGCCACGGCACCCATGACGGTGAAGGAGTTCTGGCGCGACAAAACCGACCGCCAGGATGCCAACCCGGAGGGCCGCTGCTGCTGACCCTGCGTTCATGACGTGGCAAGCTGGCGAGCGTAGTGGAAATTACCCCTACATTCGCAAGGTTGCCACGTCATCGGCGGTTAATGCCACGGACGACGCCGGGTCCCGTCACCCAGCCCGCCGGCACCAGCCCGCCGGCACCAGGGTGCCGGGTCGGCAGGGGACGGGGACGCGGCGTCGTTCCCCAGGTTCTCCCCATTGCCGGCTCGCTGGGCCAACAGTCAATGTGGCCCGCGACCCTGTGGACCCACCCACCTGCTCCCACCGCCGGCAAGCCAGCAGCGGGCCCCTCGCAGGCGTGGGCCCAGTGACGGGCGTGGACCCGGGGTGTAGGCCTTGCGCGGCCGTGAGAGACTGGCCCTATGAGTGAAAAGGCGCAGAACCCGGCCACTGAAGACCCGGCCGAAGGCACAATTCTGGACACGGCAGCCGGCGGATCCGCAGTTGGCCCCGGCGGTGCGGGGGAGAGGTCCACGGGCGCCGGCGCTGCGCAAGACGGGGAGGGTCGCCGCCCGGCAAACGTCGCCGAGATGGTGGACCAGCCCGCAAAGGTCATGCGGATTGGAACCATGGTCAAGCAGCTCCTGGACGAGGTAAAGAGCGCGCCGCTGGATGATGCCGCCCGCACGCGGCTGGCGGAAATCCATGGGCGCTCCATCAAGGAGCTTGAGGACGGGCTGGCCCCCGAACTTGTTGAGGAACTGCACCGGCTGAGCCTGCCGTTCACCGATGACAAGGCACCCTCCGATGCCGAGCTGCGCATAGCCCAGGCCCAGCTGGTCGGCTGGCTGGAAGGACTGTTCCACGGCATCCAGACGGCGATCGCCGCCCAGGCCATGGCCAACCAGCAGACCGCCGCGCGCCTTGCCATGCACCAGCTGCCGCCCGGAACCGTGATTGCACCCGGCGTCGTGGTGGGCCCCAACGGTGAACCCCAGCGGGCCCCCGCCGGCCGCGGCGGCCCCGCCACCACAGGACAGGACAGCTCCGCGATGGGCGGACCCGACTCCGGCACCCCCGGACAGTACCTCTGAGCCGCATGTTCAAGGGACTTTTTGGCGCCGCAAAACAAGCCAAGCGCGACGACGCCGAACTCGGCAAGGGCGTCTGGCGCCGCGCCCACGACCGCTTCCGCCGCGGCCTGGACCGCTTCCACCAGATGCTGGAGGGGCTGGCCGAAGCGGCGCCCGCCGCGGGACAGGCGCCCGAGTCCGCGCGGGACAACTACGCCGCCATGGTGCAGCTGGCCGACGGGCTGGCGGACCTGCTGCCGGAGGTCCGCAGCATCGCCATGGAAGCCCAAAAGACGGCACCCAGCGACGGACTGGAGGTGCCGCTGGGCACCGGCGGATACCTCAACGACGTCCACCGCGAACTCTCAAAGGCCGGAACCGCACTCGCGGCCGCAGCCGAGGCCCTCGCCCTGGTGAGGCTGGGCGCAGGGGAGGTGTCCGGCGTCGGGCTCAAGGCGGAAATAGTGCACCGGCATGTGGCCAGGGCCGGGGCGCTGCTGCACAAAACGGCAGCTACCGGCGAGTAGCGGGCGTTCGGGCAAAAAACATGGGGAGAGCTGCGTCACAATTGGACATTTGTGAGGTAAGCCTGCCGTCTCATGGATTACGATCAATTTACGTTCGCTAATTACTTTCAACGCCGAGAGGCCCCCATGAGCACCTGGTTCACCAAGAAGACCTTTAGCAAGACCTCGCTGGCCGCCCTGGCCGGCGCCTCCGTCCTGGCCCTGGCCGCCTGTGGCGGATCCCCCGCGCCGGCCGGCAGCAGCGCCGCCGGCTCGGAGCAGGGCATCACGGTCTACAACGCGCAGCACGAATCGCTGACGCAGGCCTGGGTGGACGAGTTCACCAAGGAGACCGGCATCAAGGTCACCCTCCGCCAGGGCAGCGACCTGGAGCTGAGCAACCAGATCATCGCCGAGGGCGACAAGTCCCCGGCTGACGTCTTCCTGACGGAAAACTCGCCTGCAATGACGCAGGTGGAGAACGCCGGCCTCTTCGCCGACACCAGCAAGAAGATCCAGGAGCAGGTTCCGGCCGAGTACCGCCCCTCCACCAACAAGTGGACCGGCATCGCCGCCCGCAGCACCGTCTTCGCCTACGACAAGACGAAGCTGAAGGAAGACCAGTTGCCGAAGTCCCTCATGGACCTGCAGAACCCGGACTGGAAGGGCCGCTGGGCCGCATCGCCGTCGGGCGCCGACTTCCAGGCCATCGTCTCCGCCATGCTGGAGCTCGAGGGCGAGGACGCCACCAGCGCCTGGCTCAAGGGCATGAAGGAAAACTCCAAGGCCTACGAGGGCAACAGCACCGCCATGAAGGCCGTCAACGCCGGCGAGGTTGAGGGCGCTGTCATCTACCACTACTACTGGTTCGGCGACCAGGCCAAGACGGGCGAGAACTCCAAGAACGTGGCCCTGCACTACTTCAAGAACCAGGACCCTGGCGCGTTCGTCTCGATCTCCGGCGGCGGCGTGCTGGCCTCCAGCAAGCACCAGGACAACGCCCAGAAGTTCCTCGAATTCGTCACGGGCAAGGCCGGCCAGACCGTCCTGCAGACCGGCGGCAGCTTCGAATACCCGGTGGGTTCCGACGTTGCAGCCAACGACCAGCTGGTCCCGCTCAAGGACCTGGACGCCCCCAAGGTTGACCCGGCCACGCTGAACTCCGCCAAGGTGACCGATCTGATGACCCAGGCTGGGCTACTCTAAATTCAATGAGTCCACAGCAAGACCTTTCTTCAAGGACAGGCACGACGGCGGTTGGCCCGCCAGGTGCCCGACCCTTGAAACACCGAGCCAAAGGCCGGGGCAGACGCCCCGGCCTTTGGCCGGTTGTCCTCATTTGCTGCCTGATTGCGGCGTTTTCCCTCGTGCCGCTGGTTTATGTTGTGGCTGCCACCGTCAATGCCGGCTGGGACACCATTGTTGAACTGGTGTTCCGCCCGCGCGTTGGCGAACTGCTGCTCAACACCCTTGCCCTGGTCCTGATCACTGTTCCGCTGTGCGTGGTGATCGGCATTGGCGGGGCTTGGCTGGTGGAACGCACCCGGCTGGCCGGCCACAAGGCCTGGTCGGTCCTGCTGGCCGCACCCCTGGCCATCCCCGCATTTGTGAACAGCTACGCGTGGGTCAGCGCCATTCCGTCGCTCGGTGGCATTTTTGGCGGCGTGCTGATTTCCGTGCTGTCCTACTTCCCGCTGGTCTACATTCCCGTGGCTGCCGTGCTGAGCCGGCTGGACCCGGCCCTGGAACAGTCGGCCGCATCGCTGGGGCTCGGCCCATGGCGTGTCTTCTTCCGCGTGGTGCTGCCGCAGCTGCGCCTGTCGGCGGCCGGCGGCGCCCTCCTGGTGTCCCTGCACCTGCTCGCCGAGTATGGCGCCTTTGCCATGATCACCTTCGACACCTTCACCACCGCCATTTACGACCAGTTCCGCTCCACCTTTAACGGTGCGGCCGCCAACATGCTGGCCAGCGTCCTGGTTCTCTTCTGCCTGCTGCTCCTGCTGGCCGAGTCCCGCACCCGCGGCAGCGCCCGCTACGCCCGGGTCGGTGCCGGCGTGCAGTCCAGCCCGCAGCGGCTGCGCCTGGGCAGCTGGCAGCTCCCGGCCCAGCTGGGGCTGGCGGCCGTCACCGCGCTGGCCCTCGGCGTTCCGTTCTGGCACGTGGGGCGGTGGCTCATCGCCGGCGGTGCCGCGGTCTGGGAGCGGGCCGACCTCCTCCAGGCGCTCCTGCAGACGCTGGGCTACGGCCTGGCCGGCGCCGCGGTCACCACCGTGCTCGCCTTCCCCCTCGCCTACCTGGTGATCCGCCACCCCGGGCCCGTCAGCAAGGTCCTGGAAGCAGTCAACTACATTTCCAGCTCCATGCCGGGCATCGTGGTGGCCCTGGCCCTGGTGACCATCACGGTCCACAACCTGCCGGCCATCTACCAGACGTCCATCGTACTGGTGGCGGCCTACGCGCTGCTGTTCATGCCGCGCGCCCTGGTCAACCTCAGGGCAGGCCTGGCGCAGGTGCCGCCCACCCTGGACGAGGCGGCACAGGCCCTCGGGAAGCCGCCGCTGGTGGCCTTCCTGAAGGTGACGCTGCGGCTGTCCGCACCAGCCGCAGCCGGCGGGGCTGCGCTCGTGTTCCTGGGCATCGTCAACGAGCTGACGGCCACGCTGCTGCTGGCGCCCAACGGCACCCGCACCCTCGCCACCCAGTTCTGGTCCATGAGCAGCGAGATTGACTACATGGGCGCCGCACCCTATGCCCTGCTCATGATCGTGCTCTCGGCGCCCATGACCTACCTTCTTTTTGTGCAATCCAAGAAAGCCGCAGGACAATGACAACCCAGCCCCACCCCTCCCGCGGCACGTCGGCGGCTGCCCCTGCGGCCCGCCCGGGGTCCGACAGCCGCACCTTTGTGCACGATTCCAGCGACGTCCCCGACCATCTGCAAATCACCGGCGTCCACAAGAGCTTCGGCGGCACGGAGGTGCTCAAGGGCGTCGACCTGGATGTGGCGCAAGGGCGCACCACAGCCATCGTCGGCCCCTCAGGGTCGGGAAAGACCACGCTGCTGCGACTGATCGCAGGATTCTCGGCACCGGATTCGGGCCGGATCGCCCTGGGCGGCGCCGAGGTGGCGGGCCCGGAAAAGTGGCTGCCGGCGCACAAGCGCAGCGTGGGCTACGTGGCCCAGGACGGCGCCCTGTTCCCGCACCTGAGCGTGGGCGCCAACATCGCCTTCGGCCTGCCCCTGCGCGGCAAGGCTGCCTCGCTGCGGGTGGGGGAGCTGCTGGAAATGGTCTCCATGGACCGCGCCTACGCCAAGCGCCGCCCGCACCAGCTCTCCGGCGGCCAGCAGCAGCGCGTGGCCCTGGCCCGTGCGCTGGCCCGCCAGCCCGAACTCATGCTGCTTGACGAGCCTTTCAGCGCCCTCGACGCCGGGCTGCGTGTGGCCACCCGGAAGGCGGTCTCGGACACCCTGGACCAGGCCGGCGTCACCACCATCCTCGTCACCCACGACCAGGCCGAGGCCCTCAGCTTCGCCGACCAGGTGGCTGTCATGCGCGACGGGAAGCTGGCCCAGACCGGCAGCCCGTTCGTGGTCTACACCCGCCCCGCAGACCGGGCCACGGCCGAATTCCTGGGCGACGCCGTCATCCTCGAGGCCTGGATGGAAGGCTCCCTGGCGCTGTGTTCGCTCGGCGGGATCCCGGTGCGCCGTCCGCCGGTCCAGGGCAAGGTGCACATCATGCTGCGCCCGGAGCAGATCCGCATCTCCAGCGGCGGGCCGATCCGCGGAACAGTGGTCGACACCGACTACTTCGGCCCCGAAACCACGGTCCGGATCAAACTCGAACCAATCCTCGTCGACGCAGAGCACCCGCGCGACCCCCACCAGCCCGTCGGCGGCGAAACCATCAACATCCGCCACTGGAACGCCATGTTGGCCCGCCCCGGCACGCAGCTGTCCCTCAAGGTCGTGGGCGAAGGCGTCATCTTCCCCTGGGACGAGTGACGCCGCATCACATACGTCCCCGTTTTCCCGGACGCCGCATCAGATAAACGCCCGTATTTGCGAACGCCGCATCATTCGCCGGGGCCCGCCGGCGGCGTGCCCGGCACCCAGGGCGCGGCGCTGCGCCGTCGTGCCTTGATTTCGACGTAGGTGGTCACGAGCGCCAGCAGCACCACCGCAGCCCCCAGCACGACGGCGGCCGGCCGGGTTGCGCCGAGCGGCACGAGTCCCAGCGCCAGCACCACGGTGGGGATGCCCCACGCCAAGACGGGCCGGGCCGGCCGGCCGTAGCGCAGGGAGACGGCGGCGTTGGTGGCGTAGAAGAGTGCGATGCCGCCGCCGACCGCGATGGCCGCACCCCACGGCAGGGGGTCGAACGGTGCCGGAATGGCCGTGGCGATGCCCGCGGCGAGGGACGTCACCCCGACAATCAGGATGAACGGCAGGAACAAGGTGGTCTGGAGGATGCCGGTGAGGTCCCCGCGGGTGTGCAGCCGTTCCAGCCCGGCGTTCAGCGTGCCCACCCCGTACTGGAAGAACGCCCAGCCCAGCAGCGCCACCACCAGGAAGCCCAGCGCCGCCGCCAGGCCCGCGCCGGCGCTCCAATATTCCGCCGCCTCCGTGACAATGCTGAACACGGACTCGCCCAGGACAATGATGACGAACAGGCCCAGCCGCTCGCCCGCGTGCTCAATGTTGATGCCCGCCATGCTTCGGTCGGCCCCGATCCGGTTGCTGTTGGCCACCATGCCCACCTCGACCGCGATGGCCACCGCCCACAGCACGACGGCGCCCGGCACCGGCAGCAGCGCAGCCACCAGCCACAGGACGGCCGTTCCGCCGTTGTAGATCCAGATGCGCCAGGAAGGGTCCGCGGAATGCCCCCGGTGCTGGTACAGCCACAGCACCAGCAGCAGGACCCGCAGCACGGCGTTGGCGAGCGAAAATGCCCAGGCCCGCTGGCCGAGGGCCTCCGGCGCCGCCGCAGCCATGAGCGCGGAGGCCGCCATGGCCGCCAGCATGGCCACGCCCAGAGAGCGCGAGGTGAGCTGCGGCAGCAGGTTGATGACGGAGACGATGTTGGCCCACGCCCACCATGCCGGGAAGAAGAGCAGCAGGAACGTGCCGTACTCGGCCCAGCCTGGATCCCCATGGATGCCGTGGGCCAGCTGTCCCACGAAGGCCACGAACACGAGGTCGAAAAACAGCTCCATCCAGTGGACCCTGCCGGGCTCGCGGGCAGGGGTGCGGCTGCGCGCCTGCGTCGGCCGTCGCTTGGACTGGCCAGTCGCGTCCCGGGGACGGCCGGGCAGGGCACCTCTTGTGGGCTTTCCGTCCATGTGCCAATGGTAGACCCGGGCCCCAGGACGCCCTCCGGTGGAAAGGACGGTAGTTGCGGAAAGGACGGGGAAATGCGTCCGTCCCTTTCCGCAGGCACCGTCCGAAATGCGTTTGGCAGGTGTGCGGGATGTACCGGAGCCTGCAGCTCGGGTGCCGGGAAACAAAAAAACCCCGCCGTGGCGGGGTTTTCGTGGGGCCTCCAAACAGAATCGAACTGTTGACCTTCTCATTACGAGTGAGACGCTCTACCAACTGAGCTATGGAGGCCTGCGGTCATCTCCGTCCCATCAGGGACGAGCAGCTGAACACAAGAAACAACTCTAATATGAGCAGGGCGGATGTACAAAATCCGCACCCGCCGTCCGGTCCGGACGGAGCCGTGCTGCCCGTCGCTGCGCCGGCCCGGGAACTGCCGCCGCCAGCGATCCTCCCGCCCCGGGGTCAGCAGCGCGTGCCGGAGGCCGGCACCTTCCCGTCCACAAAGTAGTCGTCAACAACGTTCGTCAGGCAGTCGTTGGCACGGCCGTAGGCGGTGTGGCCTTCGCCCTCCCACGTCACCAGCACGCCGGATTCCAGCTGGGAGGCCATGGCCTCGGCCCACTTGTAGGGGGTGGCCGGATCCCCGGTGGTGCCCACCACCAGGATCGGCCCGGCCCCGGGGGCGGTGATGGGCGCCGGCGTGCCTGTGGCCGGATACGGCCAGTACTTGCAGGACAGCCCGGAATAGGCGAGCAGTTCACCAAACGTGGGTGCCGCCTTCTTCAGCAGGGCGGCCTGCTCCCGCATGTGCGTGAGGTCCCAGTTCATGGGGTAGTCAAGGCAGTTGATCGCTGTGAAAGCGGCGGAAGTGTTCGAGTTGTAGTTTCCGTCCGAATCACGGTCCGCCGAGAAGTCGGCGAGCATCAGCATGCCCGAGGCGTCGCCGGCGAAGGCCTGGGCCAGGGCGCCGGACAGGGGCTCCCACAGGTCCGTGGAGTACATGGTGAAGGCGATGGCGTTCATGAACTCCGATCCCGTCACCACCCGCCCGGACGGGGTCTGCTGCGGGGTGGCCGTGTACACGGCGTTTAGTTTCCGGATCTGCTCCATGGCGTTGTCAACGGTGCCGGACACGGGGCAGTCCGCCCCGGTGAGGCAGTTCGCGGCCCACGCGCGCAGCGCATTTTCAAAGCCCACGGCCTGGCCCATCGAGACGGCGTCGATGTCCAGCGCCGGATCAAGGGCGCCGTCCAGGGAGAACTTGCCCACCCGGTCCGGGAACAGTCCCGCGTAGGTGGCGCCGAGCTTGGTGCCGTAGGAGAATCCCATGTAGTTCAGCTTGGGATCGCCCGCCACGGCCCGCAGGATGTCCATGTCCCGTGCGGAGCTGACGGTGTCGATGAACGGCAGGTCGGGCCCGGAATTCTTCTTGCACAGTTCAGTCTGCGCCTTCGTCTCGGCCTCGCCCGCGGCAAAGCCGGCGTCGGTGGAGAGGTCGTAGTCCACCTGGCGGGCGGCATCCATCTGCGCGTTGTCCAGGCATTTCACCGGCGCCGAGCGCTGCACCCCGCGCGGGTCAAAGCCCACCACGTCGTAGGCGCCGCGCAGCTTGGCCGAGAAGTACGACTTCCCGCCGTCCTTCACCATGTTCACGCCCGAACCTCCCGGCCCGCCCGGGTTGACCAGCATGGCCCCGAGCCGCTTGCCGGTGGCCGGCAGCCGGATGACGGACAACGCCATGGAGTCCTTCTTCGGCTTGTCATAGTTCAGCGGCACCTTCACCTCGGCGCACTGGAACCCGCCGTTGCAGGCAGTCCAGGTCACCGCCTGGGTGTAAAAATCCGCCAGCGCGGCCGGCACGTCGCCCACAATCTCAGGCCCGGCGGAGGTCTGCTGCGTCGCCGCGGGCTTCTCCGGCGCCAGCACCGAGCACGAGCTCAGCAGCAGCCCAAGGACCGCGGCGGCGGCGGTGAGGGGCAGGCGGAGGCGGGGTCGCCGTCGGACGGGTGCGGCAGTCATGGGGAATCCTTCACGGGTTAGAGCAGGCTGACTGCCATGGCCTCAAGGGCCAGCAGCGGGGCGACATTGGTGGTGGTGAGGCGGCGCCGGACGGCGTTGACCGAATCCATGCGCGCCAAGGTGGTTTCAGGGCGCGAGCGTGCGGCAAAATCGGTGAGCATGGCGCGCAGCGGCTCGTTGACAAGGTCTGCCGGTGATTGCCCGACGCCGGACCCTCCTGCGGTGTCCAGCTGCAGCACCAGCACATCCCGGTAGAAGGAGAGGAGGTCGGTGAGGGCCCGGTCGAGGTGGTCGGTCACCGAGCGCTTGGCCCGGCGCTTCTGGTCCTCCTCGAGGGCCCGGACCTGCGACCGCATGGGGGGCGGCAGCGTCCCGGTCTCCGGTGCGCCCAGGGACCGCAGCAGCGCAGCCTTCTCAACGGCGTCGCGCTCTTCATTGGAGGAGGCGGCCTCAGCCTGGGCCAACTCCAGCAGGGAGGCCGCGGCCATGACGGCGGTGCTGACGTCGCGCAGGTTCAACGGCAGGCGGACGGTGGCGTCGCGGCGTTCGCGGGCCCCGGCGTCCGTGGCCAGGCGGCGGGCGATCCCGATGTGGCTCTGGGCGGCGCGGGCTGCGGTGAGGGCCAGCTCCGGCTCGATGCCGTCGCGGCGGACCAGCAGCGCGGCCACGTCCTCGACGGGGGGCAGGCGCAGCGTCAGGGTGCGGCAGCGGGAGCGGATCGTGACCAGGACGTCTGCCGGGCTGGGGGCGCACAGGATCCAGATGGTGCGCGGCGGCGGCTCCTCGATGGCCTTGAGCAGCACGTTGGTGGTGCGCTCGGCCATGCGGTCTGCGTCGCCCACGATCATGACGCGCCACCGGGCGGAGGACGGGCTGTCGTGGGCCTTGCGGACCAGCTCGCGTGCTTCCTCGATGGTGATCGTGGTTTTTTCGGTGGCGATGAACGTGACGTCGGCGTTGGTGCCGCTCATGGTGGTGTGGCAAGCCTTGCAGATGCCGCAGCCGCGCGCCTGCAGCTGTTCCTGTTCGCAGACCAGGGCTGCAGCGAAGGCGAGGGCCGCGTTGGAGCGGCCGGAGCCGGGCGGGCCGGTCAGCAGCCACGCGTGGGTGGGGTTGCTGGACTGGGCGGCACGGCGCAGCTGCGCCACCACGGAGTCCTGCCCCTGGAGGTCGACCCAGACGCTCATGCGGAGCCCGCGGCGGTTGCGCCGTGGCCGGCCAGCAGGGCCTTGACGCGGGCCTCGATGGCAGCGGCAAGCTCGGCCACGGAGGCGGACGCCGGCAGCACCAGGTACTTGTCCGGGTGGGCGGAGGAACGGGCCAGGAAGGCCTCGCGGATGGCGGCGTGGAAGGAGTCGGGCTCGGATTCCAGCCGGTCCTCCGCGGCGTCCCCGGCGGTGCGGCGGTCGCGGCCGGACTCGGGGGAGACGTCCAGCAGGACGGTCAGGTCGGGCCACAGCCCGCTCGTGGCCCAGTTGTTGAGTGCCACGATGGCGTCCGTGCCGAGCCCGCGCCCGGCACCCTGGTAGGCGATGGAGGAATCGGCGTAGCGGTCGCTGATGACAATGTCGCCGCGCGCAATGGCGGGGGCGATGACCTGGGTGGCGTGTGCGGCGCGGGCGGCGGCAAAGATGAGCGCCTCGGTCTTCGCATCAATCTCGCCCTGGCCGTGGTCGAGGACCAGCGAGCGCAGTTTTTCGCCCACCGGTGTCCCGCCCGGTTCACGGGTCCGCACGACTGTTTGGCCGGCGTCGGACATGGCCTTGGCCAGCAGCAGCGCCTGGGTGGATTTTCCCGCACCGTCGCCGCCCTCGAAGGCAATAAAAAGGCCCGGCTTCGGGGCAGAGTATTCAGTCACGCCATAAGCCTACCGGCCCAAACTGAAAGCATCCTTGGGCCGTGGCGGAGTTGTCCACAATTACGTGTTATCCACAATGTTGAGCGCAAATGTCACATTGCGCGGGGGCGGCGGCGCGGGCGGTCTACGCTGGAAGCTATGACGTACCAGCCTTCCGCACACCCAGACCAGCTCAGCCCCGACACCGTTGTAGTGGCGGCCGGGCGGCCCGCCCGCGGGCACGACGCACCGGTCAACCCTCCCATCGTGCTCTCCTCCACCTATGTGGGGACCGGGCAGGTGGTGGACGGCGACCGCGCGTACGGGCGCTACTCCAACCCCACGTGGGACCCGCTGGAAGACGCCATTGCGCAGCTCGAAGGCGCCACGGAGCCGGCCCTGGTCTTCGGCTCCGGCCTGGCCGCAGTCTCCGCCGCGCTCTCCCTGATTCCCGTGGGCGGGGTGCTGGTCATGCCCTCCCACTCTTACCAGGGCGCGCTGGTCATGGCACAGGAGCAGTCAGCCAAGGGGCTGTTCACGCTGCGCACCGTGGACGTTGCCAACAATGACGAGGTCATCGCCGCCCTCACCGGTGCCGGGGAGAAGGCCGCGGACATGCTGTGGCTGGAGAGCCCCACCAACCCCATGCTGGAGGTGGCCGACATGGCCGTGCTCTGCCGGTCCGCCCACGCCGTCGGCGCCCTCGTCGTCACCGACAACACCTTCTCCACTCCGCTCGTGCAGCAGCCGCTGGCACTGGGCTCGGACGTCGTGCTGCACTCCGTCACAAAGTACCTGGCCGGGCACTCCGACGTCATCCTTGGCGCCCTCGCCACCTCCAATGCCGACTTGCGCCACACCCTCCTGCACCACCGCTCCATCCACGGCGCCATCGCGGGCCCGTTTGAGGCCTGGCTGGCCCTGCGCGGCATGCGCACACTGGCACTGCGGGTGGAGCGCTCGCAGGCAAGCGCGCTGGACCTGGCCCACCGGTTGGACATGCACGACGGCGTTTCCCGGGTTTTGTTCCCCGGTCTGCCTTCCGACCCGGGCCACGTCCGCGCCAAGGCACAGATGAGCGGCTTCGGTTCCATCCTCTGCATTGAGGTGGCCGGCGGCCAGGAAGCGGCGGACGCCGTGGTGTCCGCGCTGAAGGTCTGGACGCCGGCAACATCGCTGGGCGGGGTGGAATCCCTCATTGAACGCCGCCGCCGCCACGCCAATGAGCCGGCCACGGTCCCCGCCAGCCTGCTGCGGCTGAGCGTGGGCATTGAAAACGTCGAGGACCTCTGGGCCGACCTGAACCAGGCGCTGTCGCAGGCTGCCCGAGGGGGCCTGGCCGCCCCGGCACAGTAGCGTCCCGGGCGGTACCGCCGACGGAACGGTGGCGCCCAGCGCAATCCCAGCCGAAGCCCTGCCGAATTGCAGGCGCGCCACTGTAAGCTTGGATTGTGGCTATCTACTTGAATTTCTTCCAGTTCTTTGTCCTCGGTGCCCTCGGCTTGCTGGCACTGGGAATTCAGGTGTGGGCACTGGTTGACTGCCTGCGCACGCCGTCCGCCGATTTTGAGCGCGTCTACAAGAAGACCAAGACTTTTTGGACGGCCATCACAGCAGGCGCCGTGTTCTTCGGCTTCCTCTATGCAGTGGTTCCGCTGATGGCCCTCATGGTGCCCTCCATGGGAATGGGCATGATCCTGTCCCTGGCCGGGGCCACCGCAGCAGGCGTCTACCTGGCCGACGTCCGACCCGCCCTCGCAGAGGTCCGCGGCCGGGGCAGGGGACACCAAAACCGCGGCTCCTCCTGGTAGCAGCCGGCACCGCCCGCCGGCATGCAGCCCTGCCCGCCGCAGACATGGGAGAACTTATGCGCATGACTGGGCTTGAGTTGTGCGTATGAGTGCCCAGGCGCATGACTGGGCCTGAGCCATGCGTATACGTTCGGTGGCTGGCCCACTTGATTGCCCCACCAGCAGGGCGCAGCGGCTGAATTTCTTCGCTGCCTGCCAATACTCACCACGCCTGCGCGCGGTTTTTCTTGAATCGTGCGCCGCTCTTGGAGTTGCGCACGATTCGAATTTAACCGTGCGCAGGCGCCGTGAAGCTCGACGGCGTCCGGCCCGCCCAGGTGCGTTGGCCGCCGTCGGGCTTTAAAAATCCACGCAGAGTGCACTGTTCTGCGCAGAGCCAGGCCGCGGCCCGACGCATGACACTGTCCTGCGTCGGGCCAGCATCAAACTTTGCGCAGAACAGCACGCTTGCGCCACTGGCACCGGGTGGTGCTGCAGCGCGCGGCGCCTTAAACCGCCACGGGGGCGGCGGCCGACGCGGGCGGCACATAAACCGCGGCCGGATCCACCGCGGCCCAGTCGACCGTCAACTCTCCCAGACGCCAACGTGCCGGTGAACGCACAACCGGCCATCCGGCGTCGTGCATGTCCTGGCACATGCGCAGCCAGCGCTGCCGGTTCCCAAACGGGGCCAGCGAAGCCGCAGCCAGCCAGCATTTGTCCAGCGCCTGCAGGAAGCCGTGGATGTTTTCGCCGGGCAGGTTGTGGTGGATGAGCGCCTTGGGGAGGCGTTCGGCGATGTCGGAGGGCAGCTCGAAGCCGCCGAAGCGCATGGAGATGGTCAGCGACTGCGGGCCGGCGGCGTCCAGGGCGACCCAGGTGCTGCGGCGGCCGATCTCATCGCAGGTCCCGTCCACGAAGATGCCGTGCGGGGAGAGGCGGGCGCAGACGGTGTCCCAGATGAGGCGGACGTCGGCTTCGTCGTACTGGCGCAGCACGTTGAAGGCGCGGACCATGGTGGCCTGGCCGGGGATGGGGATTTCAAAGCCGCCCACGCAGAAGTCCAGGCCGTCGTGCTCCAGGGGCTTGGCGATGCGGACGCGCTCGGGTTCAATCTCGATGCCGGTCACGTGGGCGTCGGGGCAGACGGCGTGGATGCGGGAGTACAGTTCAACGGCCGTTGCGGGGGAGCCGCCGTAGCCAAGGTCCACCACCAGGGGGCTGCTCTCGCAGCGCAGGCGCCACGCCTCGGGGCCCGCGAGCCAGCGGTCCACGCGGCGCAGGCGGTTGGGATTGGTGGTGCCGCGGGTGGCGTTGCCAAACGGCTTGTTGCGTTGCCGCACGGCCCGTTTTGAGGGGTCGGCGGAGGGGCTGCCTACTCTTTGCGCACGTTGAACCACCTGTAAATTTTATTTTGTGCCTGCGGACCGTCTCGCCAAAACGGGCCCCTGCAGGCTGTGCGACCGGACACATTTTCCGCAGGCAATGCCCCCGGCGACGTAGCAAGCGCGTAGTATTTCCGGGCCGCACAACCCTGCCCGGTAGGATGGCAGCATGACCTATACGCTGATTTTGCTTCGACATGGCCACAGTGAGTGGAACGCCAAGAACCTGTTCACCGGTTGGGTGGACGTTGACCTGAACGACCAGGGCCGCACCGAGGCCGTCCGCGGCGGCGAGCTGCTCGTGGAGAACAACCTCCTCCCCGACATCCTCTACACCTCGCGCCTCAAGCGTGCCATCAACACCGCCAACCTGGCCCTGGAAAAGGCCGACCGCGGCTGGATCGACGTCAAGCGCGACTGGCGCCTGAACGAGCGCCACTACGGTGCGCTGCAGGGCAAGGACAAGGCCCAGACGCTCGCCGAGTTCGGCGAAGAGCAGTTCATGGAATGGCGCCGCAGCTACGACACCCCGCCGCCCGCGCTCTCTGACGACAGCGAGTTCTCGCAGGCACACGACCCCCGCTATGCAGACCTCGGCGACGCCCTGCCGCGCACCGAGTGCCTCAAGGACGTCCTGGTCCGCCTGCTCCCGTACTGGGAATCGGACATCAAGGAAGACCTCAAGGCCGGCAAGACGGTCCTGGTCACGGCCCACGGCAACTCGCTGCGCGCCCTCGTCAAGCACCTCGACGGCATCTCCGACGACGCCATCGCCTCCCTGAACATCCCCACCGGCATCCCGCTCGTCTACGAACTGGATGAAAACTTCGCCCCCATCACCCCCGGCGGCAAGTACCTGGACCCGGAAGCCGCAGCCGCCTCCATCCAGGCCGTGGCAAACCAGGGCAAGAAGTAAGGCAAGCAGCAACACTGCCTTAAATTACGACGGCGGCCGGTGACCTTTCGCGCGAAAGGTCACCGGCCGCCGTCGAACGTTAAGCGCCGCCCCGGCGGGCCAACGCGCGGCGGCACACAAAAATGATCCCGATCCTGCCAAATGACCCCGATATTCCGGGATCATTTGGCGGGATCGGGATCATTTTTCACTGGGCAAATGCACAGCTGGGCAAAACAGGAACTAGCCGGCGAGAAAGTCCTCGGGCTGCCATTCGCCGGTGACCAGGTAGGAGACCTTGCGGGCCACGGAGACGCCGTGGTCGCCGAAGCGCTCGAAGTACCGGCTGGCCAGCGTCACATCCACCGTGGTGGCGGCCGTTTCCTGCCATTCGGGTGCAGCCATGGTGGAGAACACCGTCTTGTGCAGCGCATTGATCTGGCTCTTTGCCGCGGAGATGTCGGCGACCAGTTCCAGGTCGCGGCTGTCCAGCAGCTCCGTGACCTTTTCAGCAATGTGGATGTCCAGGCGCGCCAGCTCCGCGAACGTCTCCGTCAGCGGTGCCGGGATCACATGGTTGGGGTAGCGCAGGCGGGTCAGCTGGCCGATGTGGCGGGCGAGGTCGCCCATCCGCTCCAGGGAGGCGCTCATCCGCAGCGAACCCACGATCATGCGCAGGTCGCTCGCCACGGGCCCCTGCAGCGCAAGCACGTCAATGGCGCGCTCGTCGAGGTCGTTCTGCAAAAAGTCGATGCGGGCGTCGGCGGCGATGACTTCCTGGGCCAGCTGGAGGTCCGCAGAGGCAAAAGCCGTGGTGGCCTTGATGACGGCCTCGCCCACCAGTGAGGAGATCTCGATGAGCCCTTCGCCGATCTGGTGAAGCTCGGCCTGGAAAACTTTACGCACGCGTGTGTCCTTTCAAGGGGCAGAGAGTTGTGCCCATATGTGGCTATTAGCATGCCATCCCAAGGTGAACTGCGCGGCACCGCAAAGTGAACGTTTGTTGAACGGGCCGTGCAACGGACCGGTTTTGCCGAATTCGCCGTGCCCACAGCATAGGCTTGAGGCGTGGATCCCATGGTTGTAGGACTGTTTGCCGGGCTCATAGGCCTGGCCTTGGGCATCTTCGGCATGTTCGCGTTCAGTCTCAGTGAACGCTCGCGCCGCTTTCCGGTGCACATTGACGAGCCCACCCTGCCCGACGGGGCCGCCGAAGTCCTCTCCGTCGTCGGCAAGGCGTACATCGTGATCGACACCGTCGACGGCGTGGTCCGGGCCAGCCCCGCCGCCTACGCCTTCGGCCTGGTGCGCGGCCACACCGTGGTCCACCAGGAACTGGTCAGGCTTGCCCAGCGGGTCCGGCGCGACGGCGTCATCGAGGAGGCGGACCTCATCCTCCCGCGCGTCGTCCTCTCCAGTGCCGCGTCCCCAAGTTCGACGGCGCCCGGCCCGCCTTCGGAGGCGGCCCCGGCCGGCGGTCCCGGACAGGGCACCCTGGTCATCCAGGTCCGGGTGGCCCCCCTGGGGGAGGAATACATCCTCCTGCTGGCCGACGACCGCACCGAGATCGCCCGCACGGAGGCCGTCCGCAACGACTTCGTCGCCAACGTCTCCCATGAACTGAAGACCCCCGTCGGTGCCATTTCCCTTCTGGCCGAGGCGCTGGAGTCCGCCCCGGAGGACCAGGCCACGGTCAAGCGCTTTGCCTCCCGGATGATGACGGAATCGGCCCGGCTCGCGGCGCTGGTCCAGGACATCATCGAGCTCTCCCGGCTGCAGGGCAAGGACGTGGCGCAAGTGGCCACCGAGGTGGACATCAACGAGGTCATCGCCGAGGCTGTGGACCGCACCCGGATGCCGGCCCAGAGCAAGAACATCACGCTGGCCGTCGGCGCCGCGCTGCCGGCCGCCGTCTACGGCGACCAGTCCCAGCTGGTGACCGCCCTGCGCAACCTGATCGACAACGCGGTGCGCTACTCGCCCGACAACACCCAGGTGGGGATCGGGCTCTCGGTCGAGGGCGGCGTCGTGTCCGTCAGCGTTTCCGACCAGGGCGACGGCCTCACCCCCGCCGAGCAGGACCGTGTGTTCGAACGCTTCTACCGGGTCGATGCCGCCCGCTCCCGCCACACCGGCGGCACGGGCCTGGGCCTGAGCATCGTCAAGCACATCGTGGGCAACCACGGCGGCGAGGTGACACTGTGGTCTGCGCCAAAGATGGGGTCCACGTTCACCGTGCGCCTGCCTCAACTTTCCAATCCAACGTCCGACGCCGGCACGCACCACAGCGCCGGCCGGCACCCCAATCTTTAACAAAGGAGCGCAACGAGCGTGAGCAGAATCTTGATAGTTGAGGATGAGGAATCCATCAGCGACCCGCTGTCCTTCCTGCTGGGCAAGGAGGGCTACGACGTCCAGGTGGCCGACAACGGCCTGGACGCCCTGGTTGAATTTGAGCGCAGCGGCGCCGACCTGGTGCTGCTGGACCTGCAGTTGCCCGGCATGAGCGGGACCGAGGTGTGCAAGCACCTGCGCCAGCGATCCAGCGTCCCGATCATCATGCTCACGGCCAAGGACTCGGAGATCGACAAGGTCGTTGGCCTGGAGCTCGGCGCGGACGACTACGTCACCAAGCCGTACTCATCGCGGGAGCTGATCGCGCGGATCCGCGCCGTGCTGCGCCGCCAGGCCGAGCCCGAGGAGCTGCTGAACTCCACCGTCCAGGCCGGCCCCGTCCGGATGGACGTGGAGCGGCACGTGGTGAACGTGCACGGGGAGTCGGTCAGCTTCCCGCTGAAGGAATTCGAGCTGCTTGAGATGCTGCTGCGCAATGCCGGCAAGGTGCTCACGCGCGGGCAGCTGATCGACAGGGTCTGGGGATCGGACTATGTGGGCGACACCAAGACGCTCGACGTCCACATCAAGCGGCTGCGCAGCAAGATCGAACCCGACCCCGCGGCGCCCAAGTTCCTGGTCACCGTCCGCGGACTGGGCTACAAGTTTGAGCCCTGACAGGCCCCTTGCCACCTTTGGGGGCTTTTCGGCAGGCGCCCTGCCATCGCCGGGCGCCTGCCGAAAGACGGCCTTTCAGCTTTCGGGCGTTCCCGCCGATGCCCGGCGAACGCGGCGCCTGCCCCAAAACGGTGCCGGTCCAGGCTGTTGGCCATTCGGCTAGATTGTTCGTAATTTCGGGTAATTTGTTCAAATTTGCTTGCCTGAGTGTGCTTCACGTCATACGGTGTGATGGATAACATCACGCGCGGACCATGCGGTCCCGCCAGATTTGAAGGACTTGACCCATGGTTGTGTTTTCGTCCCGACCCCCAAGGCAGCGCCACGGCGTGAAGGCTGCCGCCATCATGGCCACTGCTGCCATGGGCCTGATGAGCATCTCCGCTCCCGCCTTCGCAACCGACGCCAACGCCGGAGCCGCGCCCAGTGCCACGGAAGCCGTGGCCGGAACGGCGGCGTCCGGCAACAAGGTCCTCTTTCCCGGCAATGACGGCCGGGCCCACACCGTCACCCATGACTCCAAGTCGTTCATGGTTGACGGGGAACGCCTCAACGTCTGGTCCGGCGAGTTCCATTATTGGCGCCTGCCCAGCCCGGACGACTGGCGTGACACCTTCCAAAAAATGCGGGCCAGCGGATTCAACGCCGTCTCGCTGTACTTCTTCTGGGGCCTGCACTCCACCGAGCCCGGCCAGTTCGATTTCACCGGCATCAAGGACCTTGACCTCCTCCTGACCATGGCCGAGGAGGAGGGCCTGTACGTCATCGCCCGCCCCGGCCCCTACGTCAACGCGGAAATTTCCATGGGCGGCCTCCCCGCCTACCTCACGAAGAACGGCTCGCACTCGCTGCGCAGCACCGACCCGGAAGCGCTGCGGGAGTCCCTTGACTGGATCAACGCCTTTAACAAGATCGCACTCAAGCACCAGGTCACCGACGGCGGCGGATCGATCGTCATGTACCAGGCCGAAAATGAACTCCTCAATGAAGGAGGCGACCGCCCGGCCTTCATGAAGGCGCTCGTGGACAAGATCAAGGGAGACGGCATCACCGTCCCCGTCTTCCACAACGACTACAGCATGAACGGCGCCTACGTCCCCGGATCCGGAACGGCCGGCGGCAACGTTGGCCTGGACTTCTACGCCTTTGACCAGTATCCGCTGGGCTTCACGTGTTCGGCGGGCCGCGGCCAGATCCCCGACATGGAGCAGCGTTTCCGCGCCATGACGGCCACGAGCCCCATGTTCATTGCAGAAGGGCAGGGTGGCGCGTTCACCCCGTGGGGCGCCAACTTCAACACCGACCGGTGTGCCGAATTTGTGGACCCGGCCTTCACCCGCCAGTACGGGGTGAACAACCTCAACAACGGCATCAACATGTTCAACTACTACATGCAGTACGGCGGCACCAACTGGGGCTGGACCGGTTCGCCGTCGTCCGGCTTCACGTCCTATGACTACGGTGCAGCCATCAACGAGGACCGCCAGCTGACCCCCAAAGCCACTGTCCAAAAGGAACTCGGCTACTTCCAGCGCGACTTCGACCCGATCTCCAACATGGTCCCGCAAAACGGCGCCCCCGTGGACGGCGGCAACGGCAGCGTCAAGTCCTACCAGCGCATCGCCTCGGAAGGCCAGGCGGAAAACTCGGTCACCGGCAACGGCGCACGCTACCTCGGCTTCCGCCAGTCGGACAGCAACAGCACCGCCGAGGCCCAGTTCACGGTCCCGCTGACGCTCGGCGCCGCCGAGGAAGTCGTCGAGGCAAGCTACACCAGCGATGACCGCGACACCGGCGCCATCACCTTCACCGGCAACTGGGGCAAGTCCAACGGGGAGGCCTGGGCCGCCGGCAACTACAAGGGCACGGAAACCTTCAGCGACAAGGCAGGGGACTCTGTCGAGTACAAGTTCACCGGCGCCGGCATCCGCGTCATCGCGGCCCAGTCCGTCAACCACGGCTACGGCGACGTCTACATCGACGGCGTCAAGGTGGGCCAGACCAACACCTACCGCGGCCAGAACGCCAACTTCCAGTACGTCGCCTTCCAGCAGGACGGCCTGGACCCCGCCGTTGAGCACACCATCAAGATCGTCGTCACCGGCCAGAAGGATGCCGCCAGCTCTGGCACCTTCGTCACCATCGACGCCTTCGACGTGATCGCCTCCCCGGACCAGGCCGCCACGGTGAAGCTCGACGACGTCGACCCCGCCATCCGCTACTCCGAGGCCAACGGCGCGTCCCAATGGGAGCATGCCAGCGGCAAGGTGTGGACGGCCAACGACTACAAGGGCACCCAGACCTTCAGCAACGTCAAGGGCGCCTTCTACGAATACACCTTCCGTGCCGCCGAGGTCCGCCTGATCACCCCGCAGGCCACCAACCACGCCAAGGCGGACGTCTACATTGACGGCGTCCTGGCCGGCCAGACCAACTCCTATGTGAACAACCCCAACGGCCAGTCCGGCTTCACGGCCTTCGAAAAGACGGGCCTGGATCCCAGCGCCGACCACACCATCAAGGTCGTCAACACCGGCGAAAAGGGCGACCCGGCAGCCGACGGCACCTTCATCGGCCTCGACGCCATTGAAACCTCCGGACCGGATACCGGCACCGAGGCCCCCGCGGACGCCGTCAGCTTTGACCGCATCCCGCAGAAGGCCGGCACCTTCCTGAAGCTGCACGGCCGCGACGCCGCCATGGTCGTCGCCGACTGGGCCTTCGACGGGCAGAAAATGCTCTACAGCACCTCCGAAATCTTCACCAGGATGCCCTTCGCGGACGGCACGCTGCTGGCCCTGAACGGTGCCAGGGACGACGGCGGCGAGACAGTTCTCCAGTACGCCTCGGAACCGCAGGTGGCCGCCTTGGGCGGCGCTCCGGTGGAGTCAACCTGGGATGCTGAAAAGAAGACCCTGCGCCTGAACTACGTCCACGGCGCCGGCACCACGGTGAAGATCACCGGCGGCGGCGCCCCCGACCTGCTCATCCTGACCACCGACCGCACCGCCACGTCCCAGCAGTGGACGCTGGAGGGCCTCGTGAAGGGCACGCAGGAGAACAAGACCGTCATGGTCACCGGCACCGACCTGGTCCGCTCGGCCGAGTTCGACGGCGACACCGTCCACCTCACCGGCGACTCCAAGTCCGCCCGCACCATCGGCATTTACGCACCCGCCGGCATCACCAAGGCCACCTGGAACGGCACGGCCCTGGCCACCACGGCAGGCACCAACGGCCAACTCGAGGCAACGCTCGAAGGCCCCGCGGCAGCCGCCCTGCCGGCCCTCACCGAATGGAAGGTCTCCGGCGAGAACCCGGAGTCCGCCGTCGACTTTGACGACTCCGCCTGGCTGGAGGCAACCGCCACCACGGCCGCCAACACCCGCCAGGGCCCCGGCCCCAACCAGGGCAAGGTCCTGGACACCGCGTTCTACGGCTTCTACGAGGGCGACACCTGGTACCGCGCGCACTTCACAGCGGCATCGGACGCCACCAGCATCCAGCTGCGCGGCCAGGGCGGCAACGGCGCCAACATGCTCGTCTGGGTCAACGGCACCTTCGCCGGCGCCGCAGCGGCCAACGGCGGCATGGCGACCATCCAGGTCCCGGCCGGCGTCATCAAGGCCGGCCAGGAAACGGTGGTCTCGGCAGTGGTGCGCAACCACGGCCAAAACCTGGACTGGAGCGACGACGGACTGTCCCGCCAGAACCGCGGCTTGTTCGACGCCGTCCTGCCCAGCAGCGGCGCCGTGACGTGGAAGCTGCAGGGCGCCAAGGACAAGGCGGCGCCCGTCGACACCGACCGCACCATGTACAACACCGGCGGCCTCTACGGCGAACGCGCCGGCTGGTACCTGCCCGGCTACCCGGACAGCGCCTGGGCCGGCACCACCATGTTCAAGCCCGCCAAGGCCGGCGTCACGTGGTACCGCACCAGCTTCGACCTCGCCGTCCCGGCCGGCACGGACACCGCCGTCGGCCTGAAAATCAACGACGCCAAGTTCGAGAACGGGCGCAAGTCCTTCGCCCGCGCCGTCATCTACGTCAACGGCTGGAACACCGGCACCTGGGTCGGCAACGTCGGCCCGCAGAGCACCTTCACCATCCCCAGCGGCTTCCTGAACAAGTCCGGCACCAACACGCTCGCCATCGCCCTCACCACCGAGCGCGACGGCGAGGGCCCGGACTCCTTCACCCTCGTGGACCGCGGCACCAGCCTCGGCGGCGTGCCCACCACGCTGAACGCGGCCCCGTCGTACACGCTGCCGGAGGTTTCGGCAGCGCCTGACAAGGAGAAGTACGACGCCGGCACGCCCGTTGCCATCAGCGGCACCTCCGCGCTGGCTGCCATCGGGGACGGTGCGCTCACCAATGCAGTCGTCGACTTCGGCGACGGCGGCGAAGCTGTCACGGTTCCCGTGAAGGGCGGCGCGTTCACGGCAAGCCGTGCGATTGCCGCCGACGGCAGCTACACAGCCAAGGTCTCCATCAAGGATGCGGTGTCGGGTGCGGTCCTGGGCAGCACGGAGCTGGCCGTCACGGTCGGCGCGCCGGAAGCGGCCGAGCCGGCCTTCACCCCCGAACCGGCTGCCAAGGCGGACCTGATGAAGGGGAGCCAGGTCGACCTGGGGCTGGGCAAGAACAAGTTCCCGCGCGGCACCAGCGAGGTGGCCCTGGCGAACCTGGCTGCCGGCGAATGGTTCTACGTGTACCTCAACGACGCCGGGCTCGGCTGGCACAAGGCCCTGGCGGATGGAACCGTCACGGTCTCGACCCCGGCGGACACCAAGCCGGGAGACAACAAGGTTGCCGTGTTTGCCGGGGACGGCACCCTGCATGGCTGGGAGGCACTGAAGATCACAGGTCCGCCGGCGAAGTAGCCCCGACCTGCGAAAGCAGCACCGAGCTACAAAGCAGCACCGACCGAGAAAGCAGCACCGACCTGCGAAAGCTGCACCGACCAACGGCGGGATGCCGGCGCAAGCCAGCCTCCCGCCGTCGGCCCAAACGGTGCCTGCCCCAGCCATACCCGACGCTGTCGCACCATTGACCGCTTTTTCCCCGACGCCAGCGCAGCAATGGTCGGTGTTTCTTTGACGCCAGCGCAGCAGTGGTCAACTTTTTCCTGACGCGGGAGCAGTCCGTGGAAACCCGGTGGCTTTGTGCCCGGCGCGCTCAGGACTCCGTTCCACACAAGGTCACCGCCGGAACCGCAGCGGCCACGGCAAAGCCAGGCAACGCCGTCGGGACACGGCAGGAACAACAAAAGCGGGGCCGGTTGCCATCATGGCAACCGGCCCCGCTTGTGTGCTGCTGGAGCGAAGCTCTGTAAAACCAGCCGAACCTTACGGGGTGGACTCCGTTGCGGCCGCGGTGGGAACCAGTGCCTTGTACTCTGCCAGGGTGCCGTCGAGGACGGGGACCTTCAGGGTTTCGGTTTCACCGGCGGAGGATGACAGCTCGAGGGTCTCGATGGCGCCGGGTGCCTCGGCCGTGGTGCTGAGGGTTGCGCGGTTGGCCTTGGCATCCACAACGGTGGGCGCGCCTGGTGTGACGGTGATTTCAGTCGAAGCGCCCTGTGCGCCGCTGACGGTCAGTGTGATGTCGCTGTCGGACGTGTTGTAGAAGGTCCCAATGACGTTGCCGGGTTCGCCGGCAGCTTCGGAGATGATCAAGACGTTGCGCAGTTCCAGCGGACCCATGTTCAGGTTGACACCGTCGGAAACAGTGACCTCCATGGTGGTGCTTTGTTGGTTGATTGCACTGCAACCGGTGAACGCCATGGCACCAATGCCGATGGCTGCAATCAGGCTCAAGCGTTGCGCTCGTTTGGTACCGCGAATGCCGGCAGCGATTCTCACGTCAGTAACTCCTCATGGAAAAGACAAAATATCTTTGTCCAGCTTATCCGCAATTGCCCAAAATGTACTCTTCGGGACTCCGGCAGCTGCGTCAGGGGCGACGGGACCAGGCCCTCGGATGCATCCCGGCGGGAAATAGTCAAGGGTCGGGAAATCTCCAAATGTTGGAGGAATTGCGCCGCAAGCGTAGCTCCGGCGGGGCCTGACCTGCGGAAACTCAAGGGAGTGACTGGTTAACCGTGGTAAACTAGGGGCATTGGAAAGGGAGAATCCACATGCTTTTTGAGGTTGGCGAGACAGTAGTTTATCCACACCACGGTGCAGCAAAGATCGAGGAGATCAAGACGCGCACCATTCGGGGTGAAGAGAAGATCTATCTCAAGCTGAAGGTTGCCCAGGGGGATCTGACGATTGAAGTTCCTGCGGAGAACGTGGACCTTGTTGGGGTGCGCGACGTAGTTGGCAAGGAAGGGTTGGAGCACGTTTTTGAAGTGCTCCGTGCTGAGTTTACGGAGGAACCCACCAACTGGTCCCGCCGTTACAAGGCCAACCTGGAGAAGCTTGCCTCCGGCGATGTCATCAAGGTTGCAGAAGTTGTGCGCGACCTGTGGCGCCGTGACAACGACCGCGGCTTGTCGGCCGGCGAGAAGCGAATGCTCGCCAAGGCCCGCCAGATCCTGATTTCGGAACTGGCCCTGGCTGAAAAGACTGACGAAGACAAGGCCGCCGAGGTCCTCGACGAGGTTCTCGCGTCATAGCCTGACCGGCATTTGCCGTACGAACTGGCCCCTGCACCCACGGTGCGGGGGCTTTTTCATGCCCGCGCCCACCAACCCTCTCGCAGCATTGGCTGGTTTTGCCTCATCGCCATCGCAGCAACGGCAATGGCTGATTTCTATTGGACCTCATCGCAGCGCCCGGCTTCCTCCACGGCCAATTCTGCGCGGGCGGACTAATGTAGGAACCATGAGTGAGGTAGACAACGGCAGCTGCGCCGTGGTGATTGTTGCAGCAGGGTCCGGCCAGCGCCTGGGCCACGGGGTCCCCAAGGCTCGCGTTCCACTGGGCCGGGAACCCCTGCTGGCGCATGCCGTCAAGGGCGTCCTCAAGGCAGGCATCGCCGCGCAGATTTGCGTTGCCATCCCCGCCGACGACGCCGAGCTGGCCGAGATCTGCCGCGGCCTGGGCGCCGAGGCCGCCACTGCCGGCGTGAAGTTCACCGTGGTCGACGGCGGTGCGGACCGGTCCGCCTCCGTTGCCGCAGCGCTGGCCGAGGTCGCGGACGGCACCACCACCGTCATGGTCCACGACGCTGCCCGGCCCCTTACGCCGTCGGGCGTCTTCAACCGCGTGGCCGCAGCCCTGCGCGACGGTGCCACCGCCGTCATCCCGGCCCTCGCCGTCACCGACACCATCAAGACCGTCCAGCCCGCCAACCTGCCCCGCACCGGCGCCGGGCTGGAAAAAGTTGTCGGCACCCCGTCCCGCGACCAACTGCGCGCGGTGCAGACTCCCCAGGGCTTTGACCTGGCCACCCTGCGCCGCGCCCATGAGAATGCCCTGACGTTCGACGCCGAGACCGCCTCGCGCATCACCGACGACGCCATGCTGGTGGAAGCGTTGGGAGACGAGGTTTACGTGGTGCAGGGATCCACCCACAGCTTCAAGGTCACCACGCCCATGGACCTGCTGCTGGCCGAGGCCATGCTGGAGGGCCCGCTGCGCCCGCGCTGGGTGGAGGGGTGAGCATGTTCCTGCCCCGCACCGGCATCGGCATCGACATCCATGCCTTCGCGCCCGACGATGCCCCGGCCCCGCTGTGGCTTGCCGGCCTCTTGTGGGAGGGCGAGCGCGGCCTCAGCGGCCACTCCGACGGCGACGCCGTGGCCCACGCGGCTGCCGACGCCCTGTTTTCCGCGGCCGGGGTGGGCGACCTCGGCACGCATTTCGGCACCGACCGGCCCGAATATGCCGGCGCCTCCGGCGTCCGCCTTCTCACCGAGGCCGCACGCATCGTGCGTGATGCCGGCTTTGAGATTGGCAACATTGCCGTACAGTTCATCGGCAACCGGCCCAAGTTCAGCCCGCGCCGCGCGGAAGCCGAAGCCGTCCTGACAGAGGCCGCAGGGGCCCCCGTGTCGGTGAGCGCCACGACGTCGGACGGCCTGGGATTCCCCGGCCGCAACGAAGGCATCACCGCCATGGCCACCGCATTGGTGGTCCAACGCACCCAACCTGAATCCACACACCCCGAATCGACCCGACGGGATACCCTAGAGCCGTGACCCTGCGCTTCCATGACTCCGCCACCGCCGCCACCCGCGACTTCACCCCCCTCAAAGACGGGCAGGTTTCGCTGTATTACTGCGGCGCCACCGTCCAGGGCGAGCCGCACATCGGCCACGTCCGCTCCGCCCTCGCCTTCGACCAGCTGACCCGCTGGCTACAGGTAAGCGGCTACGACGTCACGGTGGTCCGCAATGTGACCGACATCGACGACAAAATCCTGGTCAAGGCCGAGGAAAACACCGAGCCCTGGTGGGCCCTGGCCTACCGTTTCGAGCAGGCTTTCGAGGACGCCTACGATTCGCTCGGCATCCTCAAGCCCACCTACGAGCCCCGCGCCACCGGCCACATCCCGGAGATGCACGAGCTCATCGCCACCTTGATCGAGCGCGGCCACGCCTACCCCGCGCTGGATGACTCCGGCGACGTCTACTTCGACGTCCGCTCCTGGCCGCAGTATGGCTCGCTGACGCACCAGAACATTGATGACATGCAGGCCGCGCCCGACGCCGACCCCCGGGGCAAGCGCGATCCCCGCGACTTCGCGCTGTGGAAGGGCCACAAGGAGGGCGAGCCTGAGACCGCCAAGTGGGCTTCCCCGTGGGGCGCCGGCCGCCCCGGCTGGCACCTTGAGTGCTCCGCCATGGTCACCAAATACCTCGGCACCGAGTTCGACATCCACGGCGGCGGGCTGGACCTGCGCTTCCCGCACCACGAAAACGAGATGGCCCAGTCGCAGGCCGCCGGGCACGGCTTCGCCAACTTCTGGATGCACAACGGCATGGTCACCTATGAAGGTGAAAAAATGTCCAAGTCCATCGGCAACACCATCAACCCGCGCGAAATGCTCGAACTCGCCCGGCCGCTCGTGGTCCGCTACTACCTGGGCCAGGCACACTACCGCTCCGTCCTGGACTACCGGCCGGGCTCGCTCACGGAGGCCGCGGCCGCCGTCGAACGCATTGAAACCTTCCTTGATGCGGCGACGCCGTTCCTGGCGCCGCAGGAACAGCACGGAAGGCTGCGGGACCTGGGGGCGCTCTCGTCTCGCTCCGCGATTCCGGCCAAGTTCCGGGAGGCGATGGATGAGGATCTGAACATCCCCGCCGCCCTGGCAGTGCTCCACGAAACGGTCCGTGCCGGCAACTCCGCGATCGCCGCCGGAGACGGCAAGGCTGTGGCGAAGGCTGTGGCGGCCGTCATGGGCATGACGGATGCGCTGGGCATCAACCCGCTCGATCCGCAGTGGCAGCAGGGGAGCGGTTCCGAAGCCGAGCTGGGCGCCCTGGACGTGCTCGTCAGGGCCCAGTTGGAAGCCCGCGCGCAGGCAAGGACGGAAAAGAACTGGGCGGAGTCGGACAGGATCCGTGACCTGCTGGGCGCTGCCGGCGTCGAGGTGGCCGACACAGCCAACGGCGCCACCTGGTCCCTGAAGAAATAGCCCCACCCGCCCTCACCCCGCACCCGACGCTGTCGCACCATTGGTCGCCTTTTCCTCGACGCCCTCGCAGCAATGACCACTTTTTCACCAACGCCGTCGCACTCCGTCTCGGGCAGTGCGACGGCGCTGAATGGAATCCAGCCATTGCTGCGACAGCGATCCCGAAAAACCAGCCATTGCTGCGACAGCGTCGTGTGCGGAAGAGGCGGGTGGGGAGCCGCGAAACACGAGCCGGCGGTGGGGCCTTGGATGCCAAGCATGGTGAGAAGGCGCACTTTTCACGTCGCATACATGGCCGATTTGCCTTGAGGCCGTAAGCTAATAGCTACGGGTTTGTTGTTTCCCGTTATCAAGCGTGCCAAAAATGTGCCCGCTGAGAAGATTTGTTTGACGAACTTCGGGGCCAACACTTAGGCACCGCACCAATCGTAAGGGTTTCACCATGGCCAACAATCCCCGTTCCGGCGCCGTCCGCAAGCTTAAGAAGGGCCCCTCCAAGGGCACAGGCGGACTGGGCCGCAAGGCGCTTGAAGGCAAGGGGCCCACCCCCAAGGCTGAGGAACGCACGTACCACAAGGCCTACAAGAACAAGGCGCTCGCCGAGCGCTCCGCCGCCAAGCGTGCCGGCACCAGCGCCTCCCCGCGCCGCAACTCCGGCCCCAAGGGCAAGGCCATGGAAGAGCTCGTCACCGGCCGCAACTCCGTGCTTGAGGCGCTGCGTGCGGCAATTCCCGCCAAGGCACTCTACGTTGCCGTCCGCATCGAGATGGACGAGCGCGTGCGCGAATCCATCAAGCTCGCCACCGAGCGCGGCATCCCGCTGTTGGAGGCCCACAAGCCGGAGCTTGACCGCCTCACCGAAGACGCAGTCCACCAGGGCCTGGTCCTGCAGATACCGCCGTACGAGTACGAAGACGCCGTGGACACCGCCAGCGAGATCATCGCCAAGTGGAAAAAGGGCCACATCTCCAATGCCCCGCTGATCGTCGCCCTCGACGGCATCACCGACACCCGCAACCTCGGCGCGATCATCCGCAGCGTCTCGGCCTTCTCAGGCCACGCCGTCATCATCCCGGAGCGCCGCAGCGCCGGAGTCACGGCAGCCGCATGGAAGACCAGCGCCGGCGCAGCCGTCCGCGTCCCCGTGGCCAAGGCCCCCAACCTGAACCGTGCCATCGGCGCCTTCCAGAAGATGGGCTTCTTTGTCCTGGGGCTCGACGGCGACGGCGACGTTTCGCTGCCGGCCCTCACCCTGGCGCAGGAGCCCGTGTGCATTGTGGTTGGCTCCGAGGGCAAGGGCCTGTCCCGCCTGGTCCGCGAAAACTGCGACCAGATTGTCTCGATCCCGATCGATTCCGCCATGGAGTCCCTGAACGCCTCGATGGCGGTGGGCATCAGCCTGTACGAGATCTCGAGGCAGCGCGCGGTCCAGGCGTAGCCCATGGCAGTGACAGTCATCCAGGCCATCAGCACCTTGGGCGCGGCACTGTCGCGCCATTTTCCGCTCGGCGTCACCGGGCTGCCGGCGGAACAAGGCCCGGATGCTGTCAACGTGGCGGTGTATTCGCCGTCGTTCAGCCACGTGGTGCTCTGCTTCCAGCCTCCCGGCGGCCACTGGAAGGCCGTCCTGCTGCCTGACAAGACCGACGGCGTCCACCACGGGTTGGTGGAAAACCTGCCCGTGGGCAGCCGGTACGGTTTCTACACCCAGCCCGGCGCCTCCCGGGAGGAAATGCTGCTGATCGATCCGGAAGCGGTGCAGCTGTTGCTGGATCCCTACGGCCACTACATCGAGCAGACGGACCAAACAGACCAGCCCGACGGCGTGGACGGTGCGGACGGTGCCGGCGCCGTCCACAGCGAAAGCCGCTACCTTTCGGTGCGGATGGACCGGGGGTTCGACTGGGGAGCGGCCCGGCGCCCCAACACGCCCTGGCGCGAGACTGTGTTCTACGAGGCCCACGTCAAGGGCCAGACCATGTTGCACCCGGACATCCCGGAAGACATCCGCGGGACCTATGCCGGCATGGCCCACCCGGCCATGATCAAGCACCTCCTGGAACTGGGCGTGACCGCCGTCGAGCTTCTGCCGATTCATTTCCACATCGACGAGCCGCACCTGCACGGCACCGGAAAAACCAATTACTGGGGCTACAACACGCTGGGCTTCTTTGCCCCGCACGTGGGGTACGCCAGCGAGGCCGCGCGCAAGGCCGGCCCGCAGGCGGTGCAGGCCGAGCTCAAGGGCATGGTCAAGCTGCTGCATGAGGCCGGCATCGAGGTCATCCTGGACGTGGTCTACAACCACACCGCCGAGGGCGGCCGCGGCGGCCGGACCCTGAGCTGGCGGGGCCTGGCCGAGGAACACTACTACCGGATGCGCGACGGCCACTACTACGACACCACCGGCTGCGGGAACACGCTGAACTTCGGCAACCCTCACGTCATCAAGATGGCCATGGATTCGCTGCGCTACTGGGTGGAGGAGTTCCACATCGACGGCTTCCGCTTTGACCTGGCCGTCTCGCTCGCCCGCAACGGCGTCCACGAATTCACCAACCAACACCCGTTCCTGCTCGCGGCGGCCACCGACGGCGTGCTCGCCTCCACCAAGCTCATTTCAGAACCGTGGGACGTGGGCTACGGCGGCTGGCAGACGGGGCATTTCCCCACCGGCTGGGCCGATTGGAACGACACTTTCCGCGACACCGTCCGTGAGGTGTGGCTGACGGACCGCGCGGCCATGCTCGCCGGCCACCACCGCAAGGGGCTGGCCACGTTTGGGGACGCCCTGGGCGGCTCGGCCGCGATGTTTGCCGCCTCGGGCCGCAGCCAGCTCGCCTCCATCAACTTCATCACGGCCCATGACGGCTTCACCCTGGCGGACCTGACGGCCTACAACCACAAGCACAACGAGGACAACCAGGAAGACAACCGGGACGGCACCGACAACAACCGTTCCTGGAACCACGGCATCGAGGGCATCACCAACAACCCCCACACCCTGGCCCAGCGCGCCCGCACCGCCCGCAACCTCATGGCCACCATGCTGCTGGCCCAGGGCGTGCCCATGATCACCGCCGGCGACGAGCTCGCCCGCAGCCAGGGCGGCAACAACAACGTCTATTGCCAGGACAATGAAATCGCCTGGATCGACTGGACCATGGACAGCGAGGCACTGACCATGCTCGCCGCCACCCGCCGCCTCCTGCAGATCCGCAAGGACTTCCTCGCCGCCCAGCCCAGCACCTACCCCACCCGTGGCGGCCAGGCATTCATCCACTGGTTCGCCGCCGACGGCACACCCATGACCCCGGAACGCTGGACCAACCCGCACGAACGCGTCCTGACCATGCTGATCGGCTCCCCGGACGGCACGGTCGACGGCCTCATCGTCTTCAACACCGGCGTCACCGACGAGCAGGTGGTGCTCCCCGCAAACCCGCGCTTCACCGGCCCCGACGGCTCCCGCGCCGGCACACCCCGCCCCTACATGCTGCGGATGTCCACGGAGGCACCTTCCTTCATGGACGACGGCGAACCAACCTTCCGCCTGCCCCGTTCGGTTCCGCTGGTGGAACCGGCAGACGCCGTGCGGGTGGACGCCAACACCGTCCAGATCTACCGCAACGACCTCACCCCGCGGTAACTGCCACGCCACTGGCCGAGGCTGTCGGGACCCACGACGTGGCAAGCTGGCGAGCGTCCATGAAATTTCATGGACACTCGCCAGCTTGCCACGTCGTCAGCGCGGACCTCCGATTGATGCAGCCGCCAGCTACCCCGTGGTGATCAGCGCCAGCTCCGCGGGGTTGGCCAGGGCTGCGTGCCGCGGGAGCACCTTGATGCCGTAGCCAAAATTGCCCGAGCGGTCGATCAGCAGATCCGCGGAGAACTGGTAGCGGCCGGGGCCGGTCTCCTCTGCAGATCCGAGTTCCAGGACACGCGTGTCCAGCAGCTCGTCGGAGTCGCCGGCTGTCCCGTACACCACGCTGACGGACACGTCCTCCGGGGCCAGCGGGCCCAGGTTGACGTGGGCGCGGACCAGGACGGACTCGCCGATCTGGGGTTCGTCGGAGAGGCCGTGGGACTCCACATGCTCCACATGGACCGCAGGCCAGGCCGGCCGGACCCGGTCGATCCAGGCCGCCAATTCGCGCACCGAGGCATGGTTGGCGGCCCGGGCGGCCCGGCCGGATTCGGCGGCGGGCCGGTACAGCCGTTCCACGTACTCGGCCACCATCCGGTTGGCAGAAACCTTGGGCCCAAGGTCGGCAAGGGTGTGCTTGATCATGGAGATCCAGTGCGCCGGCAGCCCGCCGGAGTGGGGCTGCGACGGCCCGGCAGCACCGGCGGCCGCGGCCACCACTTCGCCGTAAAACCGCGGGGCAACCTGCGTTTCGAGCAGCTCATACAGGGCTGCCGCCTCAATGTCGTCCCGTTCATCGTCCCCGGCCCCGGTATTTGCCGTCGGGATCGCCCAGCCGTTTTCGCCGTCGTACATCTCATCCCACCAGCCGTCCATGACGGAGAGGTTCAGCGAGCCGTTGATGGCGGCCTTCATGCCGGAGGTGCCGCACGCCTCGAGGGGCCGCAGCGGGTTGTTGAGCCAGACGTCGCAGCCGGGGAACAGCGTGCGGGCCATGGCGATGTCGTAGTTGGGCAGGAAAATGATGCGGTGGCGGACCTCGGGGTCGTCGGTGAACTGGACCAGGTCCTGGATCATTTTCTTGCCGGCGTCGTCGGCCGGGTGGGACTTGCCGGCGATGATGATCTGGATCGGGTGCTCCGGGTGCAGCAGCAGGGCCTTGAGCCGGGCGGGGTCGCGCAGCATCAGGGTCAGGCGCTTGTACGTGGGCACGCGGCGGGCAAAGCCGATGGTCAGCACATCGGGATCCAGCACGGAATCGGTCCAGGCGAGCTGGGCGTCCGCGGCGCCGCGCTTCTTCCAGGAGGCGCGCAGCCGCAGCCGGGCGTCGTCCACCAGGGCGGAACGCAGGCGCCGGCGCATCGCCCACACATCCGCGTCGCTGACCTCGTACACCTTGGACCAGTCGGGCCCGTCCAGCACCTCGGCGCCAAAGCGCTCCCGGGCCAGGGCTGCCAGGTCAGGGTCGACCCAGGTGGGCACGTGCACGCCGTTGGTCACGGAGGTGATGGGCACATCGGCCACATCGAAGCCCGGCCACAGCCCGGAGAACATGCCGCGCGAGACCACGCCGTGCAGCTTGGCCACGCCGTTGGCGCGCTGGGCCAGGCGCAGCCCCATGACGGCCATGTTGAACACGCCGGGGTCGCCGCCGTCGTAATTCTCGGCGCCCAGCTCCAGGATGGGGCCCACGGGCACGCCCGGCGCCAGCCCGCCGTCGAAAATGTGCTCCACCATGCCGCGCGGGAAGCGGTCGATGCCTGCCGGCACCGGGGTGTGCGTGGTGAAAACAGTGGACGCCCGGCCCGCCGCCAGCGCTTCGCCCCACGACAGCGGCTCCGGAGTCACCGAGGCGTCCATGAGCTCACGGATCCGCTCGATGCCGAGGAATCCGGCGTGCCCCTCGTTGGTGTGGAACACCTCCGGCGCCGCGGTCCCGGTGAGCCGGGCGTGCACGCGCAGCGCCTTGACCCCGCCCATGCCCAGCAGCAGTTCCTGCGTCAGCCGGTGCTCGCCGCCGCCGCCGTACAGCCTGTCGGTCACCCCGCGCGCGGCGTCATCGTTCCCCGCCACGTTCGAATCGAGCAGCAGCATCGGCACCCGCCCCACATCGGCCCGCCAAATGTGTGCGCGCAGCACCCGCCCGCCGGGCAGCGGCAGCGTCACCTGCGCCGGCGTGCCGTCGTCCTCGCGCAGCAGCGTCAGCGGCAGGGCATCCGGGTCCAGCAGCGGGTAGCTCTCCTGCTGCCACGCGTCCTTGGACAGCGACTGCTTGAAGTAGCCCGCCTGGTAGAGGAGCCCGACGCCGATGAGCGGCACCCCGAGGTCGGATGCGGACTTGAGGTGGTCGCCTGCCAGGATGCCGAGCCCGCCCGAGTACTGCGGCAGCACCTCGGTGATGCCGAATTCCGGGGAGAAATAGGCAATGCATTCCGGCGCGCCGGCCCCCAGCCCCTGGTACCAGCGCGGCTCGGACAGGTACGTCTCCAGGCTCTCCTGCGCCGCGTCCACCCGGGCCACCACGCCGGGATCGGCGGCGAGCTCCTGGAACTGCTCGCGGGACAGCGCCGCCAGCAGTGCCAGCGGGTCGCGGCGGGACTTCTCCCACAGCTCCGGATTCAGCGATTCGAACAGGGCGCGGGTGGGCACATGCCACGACCAGCGCAGGTTGGTGGCCAGTTTGGTCAGCGCGGAAATCTGCGCAGGAACGACGGTGCGAACGGTAAATCTGCGGATTGCCTTCATGCCGGTCACACTAGCCCACCGCCGCCGTGCCCCGACACAAGCTGTGACAAATTTGGCGCTTGTTACGCGCCGCCGTCCACCCGTGACGCGCCGCGGGGCCCTAATCGCCGCAAACCTTAGCAATCCGGGCCGGGAGTCGCTAACGTCTAGATTGTGAGTACATCCCAGCCTTCGCCCAAAGTGCCCGCCGCCGCAGCCCCGGCCACCGCTTCCGGGGATGGCGCTGTTTCAAGGCCAGGCACGACGGCGCCCGTCCCGCCTTCCGCTGTGCCCGCCGCGGCGGCTGCCGCTGCCGGGAGGAGGGCCGCGGCCGCCCCCGCCGCGGACACCCCCGCATCAGAGGCCGCCAAGGCCCCGGGCGCCGACCCCCGTGAGGGCCTGCGCTTTGGCCGGATTCCGGTAACCAACGTCCAGCCCGTCATTGAGGGCGGCGCCTTCCCGGCCAAGGGGATCCGCGGTGCCGACGTGCGCGTCAGCGCCGTGGTGTTCCGCGACGGCCACGACGTCCTGGGCGCCACGGCCATCCTGTTCGCACCCGACGGCAGCGAGGCACAGCGCGCCGCCATGGCCCCCGGGGCCAAGGGCACGGATTCCTGGGAAGGGGTGCTCACCCCCGCAGCGGAGGGCAGCTGGAGCTTTGCTGTGGAGGGCTGGACGGACCTGTACGCCACGTGGGCGCACAACGCCCAGGTCAAGATCAACGCCGGCGTGGACGAGGACGTCATGCTGGCCGAGGGCGCGCTGCTGCTGGGCAACGCGGCCAGGGAGGCCAAGGCGGCCGCCCCGGAGCAGGCCAAAATCTTCAAGCAGGCCGCCCGAACCCTGGGGGACACGTCCCTGAACACCAACGACCGCCTGGCCGCCGGCACCGGCAAGGAGGTGCGCGCCGCCGTCGTGCGCCATCCGCTCCGGGACCTGGTGACCCGCAGCGAAAAGTACCCGCTGCTTGTGGAGCGCGACGCCGCCGGCCGCGGCGCCTGGTATGAGTTTTTCCCGCGCTCGGAGGGTGCCCGCCGCCACCCCGAGACGGGGGAGTGGACCAGCGGGAACTTCCGCACCGCCGCGCACCGGCTCCCGGCCGTCGCCGCGATGGGGTTCGACGTGGTCTACCTGCCGCCCATCCACCCCATCGGCACCATCAACCGCAAGGGCCCCAACAATTCGCTGGTGGCGGGGCCGGCGGATCCGGGTTCGCCGTGGGCCATCGGCTCGGCGGACGGCGGGCATGACGCCATCCACCCGGACCTCGGCACGGAGGCGGATTTCGCGGCCTTCGTGGAGGCCGCCAGTGAGCTGGACCTCGAGGTTGCCCTGGACCTGGCCCTGCAGTGCGCCCCCGACCACCCTTGGGCCGCCGCGCACCCGGAATGGTTCACCACGCGCGTGGACGGCACCATCGCCTACGCCGAGAATCCACCCAAAAAATACCAGGACATCTACCCGCTGAACTTTGACAATGACCCTGCCGGGCTCAGCGCGGAGATCCTGCGCATTGTGCGCCTATGGGTGGAGCGCGGCGTGCGGATCTTCCGGGTGGACAACCCGCACACCAAGCCGGTCTGGTTCTGGGAGTGGCTCATCGGCACCATCAACGCAGAGAGGCCCGACGTCGTCTTCCTCGCCGAGGCCTTCACCCGGCCCGCCATGATGGCCGCCCTGGGGCGTGCGGGGTTCCAGCAGTCGTACAGCTACTTCACCTGGCGCAACACCAAGGAAGAGCTGGAGGAGTACCTGGTGCATGTGAGCCGCGAATCCGCCGGCTACTTCCGCCCCAATTTCTTCGTCAACACCCCGGACATCCTCACCGAATACCTGCAGTACGGCGGGCCGGCCGCGTTCAAGATCCGAGCCATCCTGGCGGCCATGTCCAGCCCGCTGTGGGGCATGTACGCCGGCTACGAACTGTATGAACACGTGGCCCGCCCGGGTTCCGAGGAGAACATCGACAACGAGAAGTATGAGTACAAGGACCGTGACTTCGCCGCCGCCGAGGCTGCCGGGAAGTCACTGGCCCCGTTCATCACCCTGCTGAACGGGATCCGCCGCGCCCACCCCGCCCTGCTGGACCTGCAAAACCTGAGCCTGCACGAAAGCACTGATGAGGCCACGCTCGTGTTCAGCAAGCACAAGGCCGTCGCCGCCACGGACACGGAGCCGGCCCGCAAGGACACCATCATCGTGGTCATCAACGTGGACCCCCACAGCATGCGGGAGGGGGAGGTCATACTGGACCTCGACGCACTCCACCTGGACGGGCTTTCCCCGGACGGGACTTTCATTGTGGATGACCTCGTCACGGGGGCCACCTGGAACTGGGGCAAGAGGAACTACTTCCGGCTGGACGCGCACATGGAACCGGCCCACATCCTGCACATCAGGCGTTAGCGCCATGGCCTTCACGTTCAGCAACAGTGCACCGCAGTTCAACCTGAATGCGCCCGGCGTGGCGCATGACCTGCACTGGTACCGGAAGGCCGTTTTCTATGAAGTCCTGGTCCAGAGCTTCGCCGACGCCAACGGGGACGGGACCGGGGACTTCGACGGGCTGATCGCCCGGCTGGACTACCTGCAGTGGCTGGGCATCGACTGCCTGTGGCTGCCGCCCTTCTTTGACTCGCCCCTGCGAGACGGCGGCTACGACGTCCGGGACTTCAACGCCGTCATGGACAGCTACGGCACGCTGGGCAACTTCAAGTCGCTCGTCACGCAGGTCCACGAGCGCGGCATGCGGATCATCATCGACCTGCCCATCAACCACACCTCCGATGAACACGAGTGGTTCAAGGCCTCCCGGGAAGACCCCGAGGGGCCCTACGGCGACTTCTACATGTGGTCCGACACCACGGAGCTCTACCAGGACGCGCGCATCATCTTCGTGGACACGGAGGAGTCCAACTGGACGTTCGACCCCATCCGCCGCCAGTTCTTCTGGCACCGCTTCTTCAGCCACCAGCCGGACCTGAACTTCCGCAACCCGGCCGTGTGCGAGGCCGTCATGGACGTGGCCCGCTTCTGGCTCGCCCAGGGCATCGACGGCTTCCGAGCCGACGCCATCCCGTACCTGTACGCCGAGGACGGCACCAACTGCGAGAACCTGCCGGAAACCCACCAGTTCCTCGCGGAGCTGCGCGCCATGGTGGACAGGGAGTTCCCCGGCCGCATCATCGTCGCCGAGGCCAACCAGATGCCGGACGAGGTTGTGGACTACTTCGGCACCGAAGAGGCCCCGGAATGCCACATGGCCTTCCATTTCCCCATCATGCCCCGCCTCTACTACGCGCTCCGCGACCAGAAGGCCGCGCCCATCATCGACACGCTGGCCAGCACCCCGGGCATTCCGCACGGCGCCCAGTGGGGGACGTTCCTGCGCAACCATGACGAGCTCACGCTGGAGATGGTCACGCCCACCGAGCGCGAGGCCATGCTGGGCTGGTATGCCCCGGATTCGCGGATGCAGGCCAACATTGGCATACGACGGCGGCTGGCACCTTTGCTGGACAACTCCCGCGCCGAGATGGAGCTCATCAACGCCCTGTTGCTCGCCCTGCCCGGCAGCCCCTTCCTCTATTACGGGGATGAGATCGGCATGGGCGACAACATCTGGCTCAACGACCGCGACGCCTCCCGCACCCCCATGCAGTGGAACCCCGACCGCAACGCCGGCTTCTCCAGCGCCGACCCCGGCAAGCTTTTCCTCCCCGTCGTGCAGTCGCTCGTTTACCACTACAACCACGTCAACGTGGAAGCGCAGATGGCCCACGGCAGCTCGCTCCTGCACTGGACCAAGCAGATCCTCAGCGTCCGCCGGGCCCACCCCGCCTTCGGCCTGGGCCGCTACGAGCACGTTGCCACCTCCCACGACTCCGTCCTGGCGTTCCTCCGCGTCCTGCCGGTGGGCAACGTTGAAGGGGAAGGACCTGAATCCGTCCTCTGCGTCTACAACCTCTCCCAACACCCGTCCGCCGCCAGCATCCAACTGCCCGCGCTCGCCGGCCGCGGCCTGCGTGACCTCTTCGGCTCGGACATCTTCCCGGGCATCGGCGACGACGGCCAGCTCACCCTGACCCTCGGCTCCTACGACTTCTTCTGGCTCCGCGTGCGCTCGCAGGCCTCCAACACGCTCTCCACGCAGACCCAGGCGCTGCCCGTCATCACCGGGTCGGAGTTCGGGTACTGATGGCGGGGCCGCTGCTGGACCTGCTGGCGGACTGGCTGCCGCACCAGCGCTGGTACCCGCGCAAGGGCATCGGCGGAGCGCGGCTGAGCGTTGCCGGCCGCATCGAGCTGCCGTCCCCCGACCCCGCCGTCCGGCTGCTGGTCCTGCTCGTCACGGTGGACTTTCCCCCTGACTCCGATCCCGGCCAGGACGGGCCCGCCGCTTCCCCGCACGACGCCGGATCCGGCCTTTTGCTGCAGCTGCCCCTGAGCATTGCCCAAGATGGCGCGCCTGTGCCACATACGGGAACCCTGGGTGCCGCGGGCACCCCCGGCGGCGGGCCCGACGCCGCGGCTGCCGCAGCCGATTCGCCCGCCTGCATTGGGTGGCTGGCGCCGCAGGCTGGTCTGCCTGGCGCCTGGGTCTTCGACGGGCTGGCGGACCGCCGCTTCGTGCAGGCCTGGCTGTCCGTCGCGGCGGGCACCACCGGGCTGCCAGGCGTGCAGCTGTGGCGCAACCCGGCCTGGCAGCCGGACGGGGGAGAAGAGCTCGGCTCCGCCGCGCTGGTGACATCCGAGCAGTCCAACAGCTCGGTCGTCTTTGATGTGGGCGGACGGCAGCTGATTGCCAAGTTCTTCCGAGTCCTGCACCGGGGCCTGCACCCTGAAGTCGACGTTGGCCGCGCCCTGGCCGCCGGTCCGCCTGTCCACGTGCCCGCCCTTCAGGCGGCGGCCAACTGGACACCCGGCGGGGCAACACTTTTTGGGGTCCATGACTTCCTGGCCGGGGCCACGGACGGCTGGGCAGTTGCCCTGGCAGCGGCCGGACCGGGCGCCGACTTTACTGCCCACGCCCGGGCCATTGGCACTGAACTGGCCAGGCTCCACACAGCCATGCGCGAACGGATGCCCGGCGTGCCCGGACGCGGTGCCGCCGTGGAGGACTTCACGCGGGCGATCGGCACCCGGCTGGAGGGCTCATGGAAAGTTGCGGGCCCCGCCGTCGGGCCCTACGGGGACCAGCTGCAGGAAGTTGTGGCACAACTGAACCAAATAAAGGCCCTGCCGCCGCTGCAGCGCATCCACGGCGACCTGCACCTGGGGCAACTGCTGTTCCGGGAAGAGGAGCCGGGGAGCGGGTGGTATTTCCTGGACTTTGAAGGCGAGCCGTTGCGCCCGTTGGCCGAACGCGGCCGTCCGGACGTGGTGCAGCGCGACCTCGCGGGCATGCTGCGTTCCTTTGACTACGCAGGTGCACAGGCCCGCGCCGGAACTGAACCCGTCGAAACAGCCGCACAGTGGGTGCAGGACTGCTCCCGGGCGTTCCTGGAAGGGTACGAGGACGTCATGCAGGCGGGGATTTCACGCACCGACCCCCTTTTCGTGGCATTGTGGCTGGACAAGGCGCTTTACGAGGTGGTTTACGAATTGCAAAACAGGCCCGGCTGGGCGTGGGTGCCGGTCAATGCGGTGCGGGAATTGTTTCATTCTAGGAAAGTGGTGTGACATGGCACTGAAAAAAATTGCCCCTCTGGCGGTCAGCGAAGAAATCCTGGCCCAAATTTCGGCCGGAAGCTACTATGCGCCGCACTCAGTGCTGGGCGCACACCTCGCCGGGGAGGATTTTGCCACCATCCGCACCCTCCGCCACCTGGCCACGGGTGTCGCGGTGAAGACCGGCGCCGGGGTGTTTCCCATGGTCCACGAGCACGGCGGAATCTGGGTTGCGGTCGTTCCTGTGGACGAGGCCGGCCACGTGCCCGACTACCGGATCGACGTCGACTACGGCCAGGGTTCGCACCGCACCGATGACCCCTACCGTTACCTACCCACCGTGGGCGAAGTTGACCTGCACCTCATCGGAGAGGGGCGCCACGAGACCCTGTGGACCGTCCTTGGCGCCCATGTGCAGCGCTACCACTCCTCCCTGGGCGAGGTCAGCGGCGTCAGCTTCGCCGTCTGGGTTCCGGCGGTGCGGGCAGTGCGGGTTGTCGGGGAGTTCAACGGCTGGGACGGGCGCGGACACGCCATGCGCAGCCTGGGCAACAGCGGCATCTGGGAACTGTTCATCCCCGACGTGGGCGCCGGCGCACGCTACAAGTTTGAGATCCTGACCGAACAGGGGCAGTGGCTGCAGAAGGCCGACCCCATGGCGCAGGGTACAGAGGTGCCGCCGCTGACGGCGTCGCGCGTGGTGGAATCCTCCTACGCCTTCAAGGACCAGGACTGGATGGCCCGGCGCGCGGCGACAGACCCGCACAATGCGCCGATGAGTGTGTATGAGGTGCACCTCGGGTCGTGGCGGCCCGAGCTCAGCTACCGTGAGCTGGCCAAGGAGCTGGTGGAGTACACCCGGTGGCTCGGCTTCACCCACGTGGAACTGATGCCCGTGGCAGAGCACCCCTTTGGAGGTTCCTGGGGTTACCAGGTCACTTCCTACTATGCTCCGACCTCCCGGTTTGGGCATCCCGACGACTTCAGGTTCCTCGTCGACTCCCTGCACCAGGCCGGCATCGGCGTCATCATGGACTGGGTGCCGGCGCACTTCCCCAAGGATGAGTGGGCGCTGGCCAGGTTCAACGGCGGCGCACAATATGAGCATGCCGATCCGCAGTTGGGGGAGCACCCCGACTGGGGCACGCTGATCTTTGACTTCGGCCGCAACGAAGTGCGGAACTTCCTGGTCGCCAATGCGCTGTACTGGCTTGAGGAGTTCCACATCGACGGGCTGCGGGTGGATGCAGTCGCATCCATGCTGTACCTGGACTATTCGCGTGATGACGGCGCCTGGAGCCCCAACCGCTTTGGCGGCCGCGAGAACCTGGAAGCCATCAGCTTCCTGCAGGAAATGAACGCCACCGCCTACCGGCGCAACCCCGGCATTGTCACCATCGCCGAAGAATCCACGGCCTTTGCCGGTGTCACCGCCCCCACCAGCGGTGGGGGGCTGGGCTTCGGCATCAAGTGGAACATGGGCTGGATGCACGACTCGCTCAAGTACATGGCGGAGGACCCGGTCAACCGGGGCTGGCACCACAACCAAATCACGTTCTCCCTGGTCTACGCGTTTACCGAGAACTTCCTGCTGCCCATCAGCCACGATGAGGTGGTGCACGGCAAGGGATCCCTTCTGCGCAAGATGCCGGGGGACCGGTGGCAGCAGCTCGCCAACTTGCGCGCCTACCTGGCGTTCCAGTGGGCCCACCCGGGCAAGCAGCTGATCTTCATGGGAACCGAGTTTGCCCAGGAAGCGGAATGGAGTGAACAGCACGGCCTCGATTGGTGGCTGACGGAGAACCCTGCCCACGAAGGGGTCCAGCAACTTGTCCGCGAACTGAACCGCAGTTATGCCGGCAACCCCGCGCTCTTTGAACTGGACAATGTCCCGGAGGGCTTCACCTGGATCAACGGCGGGGACACGGCCCACAACGTGCTCTCCTTCGTCAGGTGGGACAAGGCCGGGAACCCGCTTGTGTGCGTATTCAACTTTGCCGGCGTCGCCTACGAGGATTTCAACGTCGGGGTCCCGGCCGGAGGGGTGTGGAAGGAGGTCCTGAACACCGATCTTGCCGAGTACGGCGGATCGGATGTCCGGAACATCGGCGGTCTCTCCGCCAAGCGGCTTCCCTGGGATGGCCAGGACCACACTGTGACCCTGAGGGTGCCGCCCCTCGCAGCACTGTATTTGGCACCCAAAAACGCCTAGAACCCGGGGAATTTTTGGGCACCTCCCCTCCGTTTGGTGTTCACGGCGGGGAGGTGCTAGAGTTAGTACTCCGCTGAACGAACCGTTCAGATCCGGACAAGACCAAATCAATGGCCTCGAAAAGGGCCCACTGAATTGTGTTCAAATGAGAGTTTGAACCGGTCGAAATCACGGATTTGACTCCGGAGAATTTATGCGGGTAAGATTGAAAAGTTGCCCCGGTGCTGATCGCCGCGGACTGAAGCGTTTGTTTTGGTTTGGGTGTGTGGCTGGGTGTGGTTGTTGTTTGAGAACTCAATAGTGTGCCAAGTTTTATTGATACCAATTTATTTATTTGATTGGTTATTTGGTTGTGTGTTGCCGCCCCTGTGGTGATGCATGATCGTTTAGCTGGTTTCGAATTTAGTGCACGCAGCTGTCGCCTTTTTCCGGTGTGGTTGTGTGTGTCTGTTTAGTTATTAACGGAGAGTTTGATCCTGGCTCAGGATGAACGCTGGCGGCGTGCTTAACACATGCAAGTCGAACGATGAACCCCGCTTGCGGGGGGATTAGTGGCGAACGGGTGAGTAACACGTGAGTAACCTGCCCTTAACTCTGGGATAAGCCTTGGAAACGGGGTCTAATACTGGATATTGACATGGTCCCGCATGGGGTTGTGTTGAAAGATTTATTGGTTTTGGATGGACTCGCGGCCTATCAGCTTGTTGGTGAGGTAATGGCTCACCAAGGCGACGACGGGTAGCCGGCCTGAGAGGGTGACCGGCCACACTGGGACTGAGACACGGCCCAGACTCCTACGGGAGGCAGCAGTGGGGAATATTGCACAATGGGCGCAAGCCTGATGCAGCGACGCCGCGTGAGGGATGACGGCCTTCGGGTTGTAAACCTCTTTCAGTAGGGAACAAGGCCAGTCGTTGACTGGTTGAGGGTACTTGCAGAAGAAGCGCCGGCTAACTACGTGCCAGCAGCCGCGGTAATACGTAGGGCGCAAGCGTTATCCGGAATTATTGGGCGTAAAGAGCTCGTAGGCGGTTTGTCGCGTCTGCCGTGAAAGTCCGGGGCTCAACCCCGGATCTGCGGTGGGTACGGGCAGACTAGAGTGATGTAGGGGAGACTGGAATTCCTGGTGTAGCGGTGAAATGCGCAGATATCAGGAGGAACACCGATGGCGAAGGCAGGTCTCTGGGCATTAACTGACGCTGAGGAGCGAAAGCATGGGGAGCGAACAGGATTAGATACCCTGGTAGTCCATGCCGTAAACGTTGGGCACTAGGTGTGGGGGACATTCCACGTTTTCCGCGCCGTAGCTAACGCATTAAGTGCCCCGCCTGGGGAGTACGGCCGCAAGGCTAAAACTCAAAGGAATTGACGGGGGCCCGCACAAGCGGCGGAGCATGCGGATTAATTCGATGCAACGCGAAGAACCTTACCAAGGCTTGACATGAACTGGAAACACCTGGAAACAGGTGCCCCGCTTGCGGTCGGTTTACAGGTGGTGCATGGTTGTCGTCAGCTCGTGTCGTGAGATGTTGGGTTAAGTCCCGCAACGAGCGCAACCCTCGTTCTATGTTGCCAGCACGTAATGGTGGGGACTCATAGGAGACTGCCGGGGTCAACTCGGAGGAAGGTGAGGACGACGTCAAATCATCATGCCCCTTATGTCTTGGGCTTCACGCATGCTACAATGGCCGGTACAATGGGTTGCGATACTGTGAGGTGGAGCTAATCCCAAAAAGCCGGTCTCAGTTCGGATTGGGGTCTGCAACTCGACCCCATGAAGTCGGAGTCGCTAGTAATCGCAGATCAGCAACGCTGCGGTGAATACGTTCCCGGGCCTTGTACACACCGCCCGTCAAGTCACGAAAGTTGGTAACACCCGAAGCCCATGGCCCAACCCGCAAGGGAGGGAGTGGTCGAAGGTGGGACTGGCGATTGGGACTAAGTCGTAACAAGGTAGCCGTACCGGAAGGTGCGGCTGGATCACCTCCTTTCTAAGGAGCACCAAACACCACAACAGGCACCGCATGGTGACTGCCGGTGGTGTGAGGAGAATAATCCATTGCGAGAACGTTTGTTTCTCGGTGGGTTGCTCAAGGGTGGAATATCAATGAAACAGGTGCCTGCCGGCACGGGGCAGTCCGAGATTAGTACAGCAATCCTTTTGGGGGTTGCGGGGAACGTTTCATCATGGATTGCTGTGTTCTGGTGGGTAGTGTTTGGCACACTGTTGGGTCCTGGAACAACAACAGGCCCTCCCCCTTTTTTGTGGGGTTGGGTTTGTGGTTGTGCCTGGTTTCCCGCACATGACGGACTTGCTGACTTGGACACTTTGGTGTTGTTGGTGGGGATGTGTGTGGTGGGGTTGTTGTTTGAGAACTACATAGTGAACGCGAGCATCTTTTATAAGAAAGCAATTTCTTTGAGAAAATGAATGAACCTGGAACTGGATGCCGGCTTGCATGCACTTGTGTGTGTGGTTGGTGTTTGTTTTCATGGTTCTCTCGATAGAAGTACCAATATTTGTGAGTGCAACATTTTGTGTTGTTCTTGTGAGTTTGACTGCATGTGTGTGGTCAAGTTTTTAAGGGCGCACGGTGGATGCCTTGGCATTAGGAGCCGAAGAAGGACGTAGGAATCTGCGATAAGCCTCGGGGAGTTGATAACCAAACTTTGATCCGAGGGTGTCCGAATGGGGGAACCCCGCTACCCGTCGCAAGGCGAGGTGGTGACCCGCACCTGAATATATAGGGTGTGTGGAGGGAACGTGGGGAAGTGAAACATCTCAGTACCCACAGGAAGAGAAAACAATAGTGATTCCGTTAGTAGTGGCGAGCGAACGCGGATCAGGCTAAACCGTGTCATGTGTGATAGCCGGCGGGCGTTGCATGGTGCGGGGTTGTGGGACTTACCGATCCAGTTCTGCCGGACTGGGAAGGGGAATGGTGCATGTATAGGTGAACGGTTTTGAATGGCCGACCGTAGAGGGTGAGAGTCCCGTAACTGAAATGCAGTGCACTCCCTGGTGAGTATCCCAAGTAGCACGGGGCCCGAGAAATCCCGTGTGAATCTGTCAGGACCACCTGATAAGCCTAAATACTACCTAATGACCGATAGCGGACAAGTACCGTGAGGGAAAGGTGAAAAGTACCCCGGGAGGGGAGTGAAATAGTACCTGAAACCGTGTGCTTACAATCCGTCAGAGCCACCTTGTTGTGGTGATGGCGTGCCTTTTGAAGAATGAGCCTGCGAGTTAGTGTTACGTCGCGAGGTTAACCCGTGTGGGGAAGCCGTAGCGAAAGCGAGTCTGAATAGGGCGAGTGTAGTGGCGTGATCTAGACCCGAAGCGAAGTGATCTACCCATGGCCAGGTTGAAGCGCGTGTAAGAGCGCGTGGAGGACCGAACCCACTTCAGTTGAAAATGGAGGGGATGAGCTGTGGGTAGGGGTGAAAGGCCAATCAAACTTCGTGATAGCTGGTTCTCCCCGAAATGCATTTAGGTGCAGCGTTGCGTGTTTCTTACTGGAGGTAGAGCTACTGGATGGCTAATGGGCCCTACAAGGTTACTGACGTCAGCCAAACTCCGAATGCCGGTAAGTGAGAGCGTAGCAGTGAGACTGTGGGGGATAAGCTTCATAGTCGAGAGGGAAACAGCCCAGACCACCAACTAAGGCCCCTAAGCGTGTGCTAAGTGGGAAAGGATGTGGGATTGCTTAGACAACCAGGAGGTTGGCTTAGAAGCAGCCATCCTTAAAAGAGTGCGTAATAGCTCACTGGTCAAGTGATTCCGCGCCGACAATGTAGCGGGGCTCAAGTACACCGCCGAAGTTGTGGATTTCAAACACTACCCAAGCCAACGCAAGTTGGTTCAGGGGTTTGGAGTGGTAGGGGAGCGTCGTGCAGCCATTGAAGCCGCCGTGTGAACGAGTGGTGGAGGCTGCACGAGTGAGAATGCAGGCATGAGTAGCGAAAGACGGGTGAGAAACCCGTCCGCCGAATGATCAAGGGTTCCAGGGTCAAGCTAATCTGCCCTGGGTAAGTCGGGACCTAAGGCGAGGCCGACAGGCGTAGTCGATGGACAACGGGTTGATATTCCCGTACCGGTGAAGAACCGCCCCTATTGAACCAGTGATACTAACCACCCAAGACTTGATTCTGCGTGCCTTCGGGCCAGGGAGTCTTGTTGCGCGTGGGACCCGATCTGGGGATGTAAACGTATTAACAGGTGTGACGCAGGAAGGTAGCCGAGCCGGGCGATGGTAGTCCCGGTCTAAGGATGTAGGAAACACGATAGGCAAATCCGTTGTGTTGTCTTTGATGACGATTCTGAGATCTGATGGGACCCCCGCATGGGGGAATTCGGTGATCCTATGCTGCCAAGAAAAGCATCGACGTGAGGTTCCAACCGCCCGTACCCCAAACCGACACAGGTGATCAGGTAGAGAATACTAAGGCGATCGAGAGAATTATGGTTAAGGAACTCGGCAAAATGCCCCCGTAACTTCGGGAGAAGGGGGGCCTGCCCCGTGAAGGACACTAGCTGTCCGTGAGCGGGTGTGGGCCGCAGAGACCAGGGGGAAGCGACTGTTTACTAAAAACACAGGTCCGTGCGAAGTCGCAAGACGATGTATACGGACTGACTCCTGCCCGGTGCTGGAAGGTTAAGAGGACCGGTTAGCACGCAAGTGCGAAGCTGAGAATTTAAGCCCCAGTAAACGGCGGTGGTAACTATAACCATCCTAAGGTAGCGAAATTCCTTGTCGGGTAAGTTCCGACCTGCACGAATGGAGTAACGACTTCCCCGCTGTCTCAACCATAAACTCGGCGAAATTGCAGTACGAGTAAAGATGCTCGTTACGCGCAGCAGGACGGAAAGACCCCGAGACCTTTACTATAGTTTGGTATTGGTGTTCGGAGTGGCTTGTGTAGGATAGGTGGGAGACTGTGAAACCGCAACGCTAGTTGTGGTGGAGTCATCGTTGAAATACCACTCTGGTCACTTTGGACATCTAACTTCGGCCCGTAATCCGGGTCAGGGACAGTGCCTGATGGGTAGTTTAACTGGGGCGGTTGCCTCCTAAAAAGTAACGGAGGCGCCCAAAGGTTCCCTCAGCCTGGTTGGCAATCAGGTATCGAGTGTAAGTGCACAAGGGAGCTTGACTGTGAGAGGGACACCTCGAGCAGGGACGAAAGTCGGGACTAGTGATCCGGCGGCACATTGTGGAATGGCCGTCGCTCAACGGATAAAAGGTACCTCGGGGATAACAGGCTGATCTTGCCCAAGAGTCCATATCGACGGCATGGTTTGGCACCTCGATGTCGGCTCGTCGCATCCTGGGGCTGGAGTAGGTCCCAAGGGTTGGGCTGTTCGCCCATTAAAGCGGTACGCGAGCTGGGTTTAGAACGTCGTGAGACAGTTCGGTCCCTATCCGCTGCGCGCGCAGGAAATTTGAGAAGAGCTGTCCTTAGTACGAGAGGACCGGGACGGACGAACCTCTGGTGTGTCAGTTGTACTGCCAAGTGCATCGCTGATTAGCTACGTTCGGAAGGGATAACCGCTGAAAGCATCTAAGCGGGAAGCCCACTTCAAGATGAGATTTCCATACACTTTATGTGTGAGAGGCCCCCAGCTAGACCACTGGGTTGATAGGCCGGACGTGGAAGCGAGGACTAAAGACTCGTGAAGCTGACCGGTACTAATAAGCCGATAACTTACACCACACACACTCTTATAAACACTAAGACTGCTCGCGTTCACTATGTGGTTCCCAAACAACAAACCGTTTGGAAACCCAACACCACAGAAACCCTGTAACCACCCCCACCACCAACACGGTACGGGACGGCACCAGGGGCCTGTACAATAAAATAACAACAAGTTGTTCACAAAAGGAACACCCAACAAGCCACCCAACCAAACACGGTTCGGGGAACGAGTTACGGTGGTCATAGCGTGGGGGAAACGCCCGGTCCCATTCCGAACCCGGAAGCTAAGACCCACAGCGCCGATGGTACTGCATTCGAGAGGATGTGGGAGAGTAGGACACCGCCGGACAACACCAAAAAAAGAGGTCGAGGCCCCACACCACCAGGTGCGGGGCCTCCCTCCACTTAAACACCAAAACCACCACGGCGGCTCTCCGCGGCCGGCTCAACCACACACCATGGCCGCCCCACCAGGCGGCCACACCCCTTTAACCACCCACACCCCGGCCGCCCCACCAGGCGGCCACCCGCACTTAACACCCACACCCCGGCCGCCCCACCAGGCGGCCACACCCACTTAAACCACCACGGCCGCCCCACCAGGCGGCCACCCGCATTTCATCACCCCGGCCGCCCCACCAGGCGGCCACCCGCATTTCATCACCCACACACCACCACCGGCACCGTGCCGGCCATCGCCCCGGGGAGGCACCAGCCTTCGCATGCGCCGCATGAGCCCCCGTTCGGGGAGCGCCCGCCGCGTGCGCGGAGAAGGATCCTGCCACCAGGCAGCTGCCGGTGCCGGCCCCGGGTTGACGAACGGCGCCAGGGCTTTTGCGCTCCGGCCACGTATGACCGGTTGCCGGAACGCCCGGCGGGCCCGGCGTTGCCGGTGTGGCTGGTTCCCTGGTGCCTTCCTTTCGTGCCGGTCCCGGTGGTTGCCGGTTCAAACACCGGCATCCCGCAAGGAATCCGCCGACGCCACCTGCCCCGCTGCCCCTGCAGCCGTGCTGCCGTGGGGTTGTGGGGTGTGGGTGGTATGGGGTTTGGGCTGGGGAGGGAGGTCCTTGAAGGGGTGCCGGGGCCTTCATCGCCCGGCTGGAATCGCACTGTTGGCGGTGCCGGACCCCGGGGACGGCTCCCGTACACGGGTCCGGGGGCAGGTTTCCCATGGCCTCCGGCCTGCCCTGGGGGGCAGGTTTCCCTTGGCCGTCTGCCTGCCCTGGGGCTGGTTTCCCTTGGCTGCCTGTCTCGCCTGCACTGTCGTCGCGTCAGGTCTGGTGTTGTGGCTGCTGGGGCGGGTGCCGGGAGCCGGGTGTTAGGTGGTTTTGATGGTTGGGGCGTCGTAGAGGGTGCCGTCGCGGAGCATTGCGAACAGGACGTCGCAGCGGCGTCTGGCGAGGGCGATCAGGGCTTGGTTGTGCCGTTTGCCCTCGGCGCGTTTCCGGTCGTAGTAGGCGCGTGAGAGCGGGTCTTTGAGCGCGGCGAACGCGGAGAGGAAGAAGGCCCGTTTCAGGGTTTTGTTGCCTTTCCTTGAGGGGTGGTCGCCGCGGATCGAGGTCCCGGAGCGCCAGGTGACCGGGGCGAGGCCGGCGTAGGAGGCCAGGTGCCCGGAGGATTGGAATTCTTTGCCGGCGACTTCGGTGATGATGCGTGCTGCGGTCCTGACACCGACGGCCGGCATGGAGGTCAGGACCTCGTGAAGAGGGTGGGCCTCCACGAGCGCTTCGATCTGTGTCAGCAGTTCATTGCGGGCGGTGCGCAGTTGCTTGAGCATCGCGGCGAGTTGGGCCAGCACGATCCCGGCTGAACCGCTCCCGGGCACGGTCACTGTCTGCTCGCTCAGGGCGGCGAAGATGTCCGCAGACCAGGGTTTCCCGCCCCGCGGAGCGTACTTGGTCAACCGCGTCCTGACCCGGGTTTGCCCGGCGTTATGGATCTTCTCCGGGGAGGGGTATTTGATCAGCAACTCGGCCATGGCCGGGTGGTCCAGATGGCCGCCGATAACCCGTTCCAGGGCCGGGTGGATCTGGGTGAGCAGGCCCCGGATCCGGTTCGAGGTCGCGGTGGCCTGCTTGGCCAGATCATCATCGAAACCACAGAGCATGGACAGTTCCGCGGCCTGCTCATCAGCCAGGGCGATCGAACGCAGCGTGTGCGGCAGCGACCTGGCTGCCTCGGCAATAATGGCAGCATCCCGGGCGTCGGTCTTCGCCTCTCCCGGGTGCAGGTCCGCGATGCGACGCATGGCCAAGCCGGGAATGTAGCCGACCATGATGCCCTCGGCACGGGCCACGGCCACCGGCAGCGCCCCGATGGTCGAGGGCTGGTCAACGACGAGCAGCACTGTGCCTTTGCCGGCCACGGCCTGGATGATCGCCCGGATCTTCGCCTCGTCCTGAGGCAGGGCCCGGTCCAGGATTTTCTTGCCTGCCCGGTCAATAGCGACCGCGTGGTGATTGCTCTTTCCGACGTCAACACCGATGAAGATATCGACTTCGTCATGGTTGTTGATCAACGTAAACCTCCCAGAAATCTAGTCCTGTGAAACATTCGTTGGCTTGTCCTACGGCGGCAAGGCTCGGCATCCACGTTACGGCTGACCTACACGACGGTTCCTTGTGCTGGTCCGGTCCCCATTAGCGATCCCCTGGCGCCTATCGGACCCCGGTGACAACACCCCCCGGATCATCAACGACTGGGGGACTTAATCATGCCGGGACCGACAGGCCAACAACCCCAATTCTTACTCGTTTAGGGGCTACTAAAAAGGTAACGGGGGGCAGGTTTCCCTTGGCCGTCTGCCTGCCCTGGGGCTGGTTTCCCTTGGCCGTCTGCCTGCCCTGGGGCTGGTTTCCCTTGGCCGTCTGCCTGCCCTGGGGCTGGTTTCCCTTGGCTGCCTGTCTCGCCTGCACTGTCGTCGCGTCAGGTCTGGTGTTGTGGCTGCTGGGGCGGGTGCCGGGAGCCGGGTGCCGTGGCACGGACGCATTTTTTTGCCGGCGGTCATGGTCCGGGTGTGACGCTGGTGGCCCGGGATGGTGGATTTGTTGCCCGGCCGGCGGCCCTGGTGGCTTGTTCCCTGGTGCCCCGGGGCCGGGTTGCTGCAACCTATGGGCGGGGGCCTGGTGGCGGGGGTGCAGGGGGCTGGTTGCTGCCAGCGATGGGCCGGGGTCTGGTTGCTGGGTCTGGTGGTGTGCCCCTGGGCCCCGGGTTTTTTGTGGTGCGGGGTGTCGGGCGGAGGGTGCGTGGTCTGGTCTGGTGGGGTGGTGTGGGTCATGGTGGTGGTGGTTTTGGTGGTGGTTTTGGTGGTGGTTTTTGGGTGTTGGTGGGGTGTGGGATGGGGATCACAGTGGGGTGTTTGTTGGTTGTGTTTCCGGGGTTTTTGGGGGGTTGGTGGGTTGGTGTGGGGTGTTTTTGGGTGGTGGGGGGTGGTGGTGGATGTGCGTTTGGGTGGAAAGGGGTGTATTGTTTTTCGAGTTGCCCCGCTTGGTGCGGAGGTCAACGGATCCCCTTTCTTGATTGTTTGCCGGCGGACTTGTTTTGCTGGTGGATGGTTGTGTTCTGGTGGGTGGGGCTGGCCGGTTTGGTTGGTTTTGCTTTCTGGCTTGTTGGGGGGTAAGATTGAAAAGTTGCCCCGGTGCTGATCGCCACGGACTGAAGCGTTTGTTTTGGTTTGGGTGTGTGGCTGGGTGTGGTTGTTGTTTGAGAACTCAATAGTGTGCCAAGTTTTATTGATACCAATTTATTTATTTGATTGGTTATTTGGTTGTGTGTTGCCGCCCCTGTGGTGATGCATGATCGTTTAGCTGGTTTCGAATTTAGTGCACGCAGCTGTCATCTTTTTCCGGTGTGGTTGTGTGTGTCTGTTTAGTTATTAACGGAGAGTTTGATCCTGGCTCAGGATGAACGCTGGCGGCGTGCTTAACACATGCAAGTCGAACGATGAACCCCGCTTGCGGGGGGATTAGTGGCGAACGGGTGAGTAACACGTGAGTAACCTGCCCTTAACTCTGGGATAAGCCTTGGAAACGGGGTCTAATACTGGATATTGACATGGTCCCGCATGGGGTTGTGTTGAAAGATTTATTGGTTTTGGATGGACTCGCGGCCTATCAGCTTGTTGGTGAGGTAATGGCTCACCAAGGCGACGACGGGTAGCCGGCCTGAGAGGGTGACCGGCCACACTGGGACTGAGACACGGCCCAGACTCCTACGGGAGGCAGCAGTGGGGAATATTGCACAATGGGCGCAAGCCTGATGCAGCGACGCCGCGTGAGGGATGACGGCCTTCGGGTTGTAAACCTCTTTCAGTAGGGAACAAGGCCAGTCGTTGACTGGTTGAGGGTACTTGCAGAAGAAGCGCCGGCTAACTACGTGCCAGCAGCCGCGGTAATACGTAGGGCGCAAGCGTTATCCGGAATTATTGGGCGTAAAGAGCTCGTAGGCGGTTTGTCGCGTCTGCCGTGAAAGTCCGGGGCTCAACCCCGGATCTGCGGTGGGTACGGGCAGACTAGAGTGATGTAGGGGAGACTGGAATTCCTGGTGTAGCGGTGAAATGCGCAGATATCAGGAGGAACACCGATGGCGAAGGCAGGTCTCTGGGCATTAACTGACGCTGAGGAGCGAAAGCATGGGGAGCGAACAGGATTAGATACCCTGGTAGTCCATGCCGTAAACGTTGGGCACTAGGTGTGGGGGACATTCCACGTTTTCCGCGCCGTAGCTAACGCATTAAGTGCCCCGCCTGGGGAGTACGGCCGCAAGGCTAAAACTCAAAGGAATTGACGGGGGCCCGCACAAGCGGCGGAGCATGCGGATTAATTCGATGCAACGCGAAGAACCTTACCAAGGCTTGACATGAACTGGAAACACCTGGAAACAGGTGCCCCGCTTGCGGTCGGTTTACAGGTGGTGCATGGTTGTCGTCAGCTCGTGTCGTGAGATGTTGGGTTAAGTCCCGCAACGAGCGCAACCCTCGTTCTATGTTGCCAGCACGTAATGGTGGGGACTCATAGGAGACTGCCGGGGTCAACTCGGAGGAAGGTGAGGACGACGTCAAATCATCATGCCCCTTATGTCTTGGGCTTCACGCATGCTACAATGGCCGGTACAATGGGTTGCGATACTGTGAGGTGGAGCTAATCCCAAAAAGCCGGTCTCAGTTCGGATTGGGGTCTGCAACTCGACCCCATGAAGTCGGAGTCGCTAGTAATCGCAGATCAGCAACGCTGCGGTGAATACGTTCCCGGGCCTTGTACACACCGCCCGTCAAGTCACGAAAGTTGGTAACACCCGAAGCCCATGGCCCAACCCGCAAGGGAGGGAGTGGTCGAAGGTGGGACTGGCGATTGGGACTAAGTCGTAACAAGGTAGCCGTACCGGAAGGTGCGGCTGGATCACCTCCTTTCTAAGGAGCACCAAACACCACAACAGGCACCGCATGGTGACTGCCGGTGGTGTGAGGAGAATAATCCATTGCGAGAACGTTTGTTTCTCGGTGGGTTGCTCAAGGGTGGAATATCAATGAAACAGGTGCCTGCCGGCACGGGGCAGTCCGAGATTAGTACAGCAATCCTTTTGGGGGTTGCGGGGAACGTTTCATCATGGATTGCTGTGTTCTGGTGGGTAGTGTTTGGCACACTGTTGGGTCCTGGAACAACAACAGGCCCTCCCCCTTTTTTGTGGGGTTGGGTTTGTGGTTGTGCCTGGTTTCCCGCACATGACGGACTTGCTGACTTGGACACTTTGGTGTTGTTGGTGGGGATGTGTGTGGTGGGGTTGTTGTTTGAGAACTACATAGTGAACGCGAGCATCTTTTATAAGAAAGCAATTTCTTTGAGAAAATGAATGAACCTGGAACTGGATGCCGGCTTGCATGCACTTGTGTGTGTGGTTGGTGTTTGTTTTCATGGTTCTCTCGATAGAAGTACAAAAATTTTGTGAGTGCAACATTTTGTGTTGTTCTTGTGAGTTTGACTGCATGTGTGTGGTCAAGTTTTTAAGGGCGCACGGTGGATGCCTTGGCATTAGGAGCCGAAGAAGGACGTAGGAATCTGCGATAAGCCTCGGGGAGTTGATAACCAAACTTTGATCCGAGGGTGTCCGAATGGGGGAACCCCGCTACCCGTCGCAAGGCGAGGTGGTGACCCGCACCTGAATATATAGGGTGTGTGGAGGGAACGTGGGGAAGTGAAACATCTCAGTACCCACAGGAAGAGAAAACAATAGTGATTCCGTTAGTAGTGGCGAGCGAACGCGGATCAGGCTAAACCGTGTCATGTGTGATAGCCGGCGGGCGTTGCATGGTGCGGGGTTGTGGGACTTACCGATCCAGTTCTGCCGGACTGGGAAGGGGAATGGTGCATGTATAGGTGAACGGTTTTGAATGGCCGACCGTAGAGGGTGAGAGTCCCGTAACTGAAATGCAGTGCACTCCCTGGTGAGTATCCCAAGTAGCACGGGGCCCGAGAAATCCCGTGTGAATCTGTCAGGACCACCTGATAAGCCTAAATACTACCTAATGACCGATAGCGGACAAGTACCGTGAGGGAAAGGTGAAAAGTACCCCGGGAGGGGAGTGAAATAGTACCTGAAACCGTGTGCTTACAATCCGTCAGAGCCACCTTGTTGTGGTGATGGCGTGCCTTTTGAAGAATGAGCCTGCGAGTTAGTGTTACGTCGCGAGGTTAACCCGTGTGGGGAAGCCGTAGCGAAAGCGAGTCTGAATAGGGCGAGTGTAGTGGCGTGATCTAGACCCGAAGCGAAGTGATCTACCCATGGCCAGGTTGAAGCGCGTGTAAGAGCGCGTGGAGGACCGAACCCACTTCAGTTGAAAATGGAGGGGATGAGCTGTGGGTAGGGGTGAAAGGCCAATCAAACTTCGTGATAGCTGGTTCTCCCCGAAATGCATTTAGGTGCAGCGTTGCGTGTTTCTTACTGGAGGTAGAGCTACTGGATGGCTAATGGGCCCTACAAGGTTACTGACGTCAGCCAAACTCCGAATGCCGGTAAGTGAGAGCGTAGCAGTGAGACTGTGGGGGATAAGCTTCATAGTCGAGAGGGAAACAGCCCAGACCACCAACTAAGGCCCCTAAGCGTGTGCTAAGTGGGAAAGGATGTGGGATTGCTTAGACAACCAGGAGGTTGGCTTAGAAGCAGCCATCCTTAAAAGAGTGCGTAATAGCTCACTGGTCAAGTGATTCCGCGCCGACAATGTAGCGGGGCTCAAGTACACCGCCGAAGTTGTGGATTTCAAACACTACCCAAGCCAACGCAAGTTGGTTCAGGGGTTTGGAGTGGTAGGGGAGCGTCGTGCAGCCATTGAAGCCGCCGTGTGAACGAGTGGTGGAGGCTGCACGAGTGAGAATGCAGGCATGAGTAGCGAAAGACGGGTGAGAAACCCGTCCGCCGAATGATCAAGGGTTCCAGGGTCAAGCTAATCTGCCCTGGGTAAGTCGGGACCTAAGGCGAGGCCGACAGGCGTAGTCGATGGACAACGGGTTGATATTCCCGTACCGGTGAAGAACCGCCCCTATTGAACCAGTGATACTAACCACCCAAGACTTGATTCTGCGTGCCTTCGGGCCAGGGAGTCTTGTTGCGCGTGGGACCCGATCTGGGGATGTAAACGTATTAACAGGTGTGACGCAGGAAGGTAGCCGAGCCGGGCGATGGTAGTCCCGGTCTAAGGATGTAGGAAACACGATAGGCAAATCCGTTGTGTTGTCTTTGATGACGATTCTGAGATCTGATGGGACCCCCGCATGGGGGAATTCGGTGATCCTATGCTGCCAAGAAAAGCATCGACGTGAGGTTCCAACCGCCCGTACCCCAAACCGACACAGGTGATCAGGTAGAGAATACTAAGGCGATCGAGAGAATTATGGTTAAGGAACTCGGCAAAATGCCCCCGTAACTTCGGGAGAAGGGGGGCCTGCCCCGTGAAGGACACTAGCTGTCCGTGAGCGGGTGTGGGCCGCAGAGACCAGGGGGAAGCGACTGTTTACTAAAAACACAGGTCCGTGCGAAGTCGCAAGACGATGTATACGGACTGACTCCTGCCCGGTGCTGGAAGGTTAAGAGGACCGGTTAGCACGCAAGTGCGAAGCTGAGAATTTAAGCCCCAGTAAACGGCGGTGGTAACTATAACCATCCTAAGGTAGCGAAATTCCTTGTCGGGTAAGTTCCGACCTGCACGAATGGAGTAACGACTTCCCCGCTGTCTCAACCATAAACTCGGCGAAATTGCAGTACGAGTAAAGATGCTCGTTACGCGCAGCAGGACGGAAAGACCCCGAGACCTTTACTATAGTTTGGTATTGGTGTTCGGAGTGGCTTGTGTAGGATAGGTGGGAGACTGTGAAACCGCAACGCTAGTTGTGGTGGAGTCATCGTTGAAATACCACTCTGGTCACTTTGGACATCTAACTTCGGCCCGTAATCCGGGTCAGGGACAGTGCCTGATGGGTAGTTTAACTGGGGCGGTTGCCTCCTAAAAAGTAACGGAGGCGCCCAAAGGTTCCCTCAGCCTGGTTGGCAATCAGGTATCGAGTGTAAGTGCACAAGGGAGCTTGACTGTGAGAGGGACACCTCGAGCAGGGACGAAAGTCGGGACTAGTGATCCGGCGGCACATTGTGGAATGGCCGTCGCTCAACGGATAAAAGGTACCTCGGGGATAACAGGCTGATCTTGCCCAAGAGTCCATATCGACGGCATGGTTTGGCACCTCGATGTCGGCTCGTCGCATCCTGGGGCTGGAGTAGGTCCCAAGGGTTGGGCTGTTCGCCCATTAAAGCGGTACGCGAGCTGGGTTTAGAACGTCGTGAGACAGTTCGGTCCCTATCCGCTGCGCGCGCAGGAAATTTGAGAAGAGCTGTCCTTAGTACGAGAGGACCGGGACGGACGAACCTCTGGTGTGTCAGTTGTACTGCCAAGTGCATCGCTGATTAGCTACGTTCGGAAGGGATAACCGCTGAAAGCATCTAAGCGGGAAGCCCACTTCAAGATGAGATTTCCATACACTTTATGTGTGAGAGGCCCCCAGCTAGACCACTGGGTTGATAGGCCGGACGTGGAAGCGAGGACTAAAGACTCGTGAAGCTGACCGGTACTAATAAGCCGATAACTTACACCACACACACTCTTATAAACACTAAGACTGCTCGCGTTCACTATGTGGTTCCCAAACAACAAACCGTTTGGAAACCCAACACCACAGAAACCCTGTGACCACCCCCACCACCACAACGGTACGGGACGGCACCAGGGGCCTGTACAATAAAATAACAACAAGTTGTTCACAAAAGGAACACCCAACAAGCCACCCAACCAAACACGGTTCGGGGAACGAGTTACGGTGGTCATAGCGTGGGGGAAACGCCCGGTCCCATTCCGAACCCGGAAGCTAAGACCCACAGCGCCGATGGTACTGCATTCGAGAGGATGTGGGAGAGTAGGACACCGCCGGACAACACCAAAACGAGGTCGAGGCCCCACACCACCAGGTGCGGGGCCTCCCTCCACTTAAAAACCAAACCACACCACCACCACACCACCGGTACCACCACGGCCGCCTCACCAAGCGGCCACCCGCACTCAACACCCACACCCCGGCCGCCCCACCAGACGGCCACACCCCTTTAACCGGCTCTCCGTGGTTCGTGGTGAATTCCATTGTTGTCATGGATGATTCACCGCTGTTCGGGCGGCGCTCCTGAGCATAATACGTGTTGTGTAGTTGGCGCTATTGACGAAGCCACGGCCGGTCCTCTTGATGTGTTTGATGCTGGTGTTGTTGGCTTCGACTTTTCCTGTGGTGGCGCCGGTGACGATGAGGACCTCGATCTCTTTCCACCAACGGCAAATGGTCCGCCAGAGCCTGGTCGTTTCTGGCTGATTGGATTCCTTGACGAGGCGTTCGAGTTCTTCCTTGGCCAGCTCGGCATCCTCCAAGGAGCCGGTGCGCAGCAGCATTCGCACTTGCTCTTTCACGTCCCAGGCAGCCTTGAGTTTCCTCGTCGGGTCATCGGTCGCGAAGACTGTCTCTAGCTTCGCCCGTGCTCGATCTGAGAGTGTGTCGCTGGCCCGCAGGAGCAGCATCCGGTGCGCCCAGGCTGGATCCACGGCCCGGCCACGGCGACCACGTACCTGATGAGAAAGTTGCTGCCTGACTTCTGTCAGTGCCTGATTCGCTAGCTGGATCAGATGGAAATGATCCACTGAGACGGCGGTGCGGGGCAGCCACATCCGCAATGCTTTTCGGAAGGCTGCTGAGGGATCAATAGCAACAACTTGCACGCCGAGCCGCCACTCCAGGGGCCGCTTGATGAGCCACGCACCGACCCCGGTGTGGTCTCGCCCGTCAACAACACCCAGTATCTGCCCGGTATCCAGGTCAACGATCGTCGTCATCCACGGCTCAATGCGCTTCCAGAGACTCGTTTCCGGGTCTTTGAAGAAGCGCACGGACCGGAAACGGTGTTCATCAATACCGAGCATGCGTGGCCGTAAGAGATCAACGTTGGGCAGTTTCGTTGCCGCCAAGGTCAAGGCTTTTTGCACCAACCACCACGAGACCCCATGGGCGATGGCTGTTTCTGTCGCTGCCCGCCCGGAAAGAGACCACCGCATCAACGAGTGCGCCATGGAGCCGGCTCGTGGTGCGTGACCTGGCCGGGATCTCGAGCGTGGATTCAGAGAAGGTTCTGCGGGGACATGATGATTCGTCGCAGAACAATCGCCGCTTGGCCCACACGACTTCCACCGGACCAGCCACCGGGATATCGCGAACGCGTTGCTGCCGGCCGGAATGGCGCCGGGTGCCGATGACACCGCAGCTAGGGCATCCGGAATCGACGGTGCTTTCAATATGGATTCTGCGTTGGCCGAAACTCAACGTCTCGGCTCCCAGAACGCGGTAATCGTGAAGATTGAAGATCGTGGTGGCAGCATCAGCGTGCGGCAAAGTAAGCTCGTTCAAGGCTCGTAGTCCTGTCATCGATGAATGCGTCAGAACATCCATCACAACGCAGGCTACGAGCCACCTCCGTTCAGTGACACGAAACCAGAATTCACCACGAACCACGGAGAGCCGGGTTAGCGGCCAGAATGTGTGTATGGCCCGGGCGTGTCATCGGCTTCTTCCGCCCCATCCTTGTTGGATTCCGTTCCCGTCTTCGGGGCTGAAGGCTGTGTCGTAGAGGGCTGGCCCGATGGGCTCTTCGATGGTTTTGCTTTGTTTTCTTTGGGGCTGCCAGTGGCTGGGTTTCACGAACGTCCAGGGGTCTTTCGGAGACTCGCTGTGGAGGTAGAGGTACCAGTCAACGGCTCGTTTGGCGTGGTCGTCGGTGAGACCACGGTGATCGCGTAGAAGGTGCTTGAGACCGGCATTGATTCCGCCTTCCAAGGGGCTGGTGGTGCGGTCGATCTTGTGCTCGTTGGTGGCGGCGGTGAGCCAAGTGAACAGGTGCCCATTTTTCAATACCGTGGCCAGTGTTCCGCGGGCCCGACGCAGGCGTAGATGTGTAAACCACCATTGCTGGTTCGTGCCGATATGGGAGGGCCTCTCGCCGTTCTTCTTCGCGTAGGTTCGGGTCTTCAAGAAGGACTCCCAGCGTGCTTCCCAGGAAGCGAATTCCCCGGCCCAGACAGCGGCTTGGTCAAGGTCTTGGATCGGTGTCAGGGCCTTGGCTAGTGCCAGTAATTCCTTGCCGGCATCGAGGTTTGGGCGCATCGTGAGGTGTGTTCGAATGTTCTGCTGGATATGAAAAAGACACCGTTGCACCTTCGTCTCTGGCCAGTGCTCGCGCAGCGCACTTTCCAGGCCTTTGTGCCCGTCAACGATCGCGACCGCAGGTGCCGGGATTTGTTGCAGCAGGGCAGACCAGGACGCATTCTTTTCTCTGTCGCACCACTGCCAGGCGATGACGTGGTTGCCGGTGTAGGCGACCAGCACGCACCAGTCGTTGAAGTACGTTCCGTCAAGCATGATCTGGGGGTGTATTTCGCCGCTCACGACGGCTGTAGGGGACACCGTCCAGCACCAGGCACTCTGACGCCTAAAGGTGCGTGCGGAGCCTGCATGGGCTTCCTGACGGTCCTTGCCGGTGATCCAGGACAGGAACGCTGTGAACTCTGCTTTCTTGCTGACATCGACACGTGACTGGGTGATGGAAGCACCACAGGACTTGCACCGCCACCTAGTTCTTCCCGCGCTGGTCTTGCCATTCTTTACGAGCTTCTTAGTACATACACCACACCTGGGGTGATTCTTGGGAACTGTCACCGTACATGCTTTCAAAGCATGTACAGGGCCCTGCATCCCATATGATTACTGGCCAAAAGCCACTTTTCATACACACATTCTGGCCGCTAACCCCCAAAACCACACGGCCGCCCCACCAGGCGGCCACACCCACTTAACACCCACACCCCGGCCGCCCCACCAGGCGGCCACCCGCACTTAACACCCACACCCCGGCCGCCCCACCAGGCGGCCACACCCACTTAAACCACCACGGCCGCCCCACCAGGCGGCCACCCGCATTTCATCACCCACACACCACCACCGGCACCGTGCCGGCCATCGCCCCGGGGAGGCACCAGCCTTCGCATGCGCCGCATGAGCCCCCGTTCGGGGAGCGCCCGCCGCGTGCGCGGAGAAGGATCCTGCCACCATGTTGGTGTTGGTGTTGGTGTTGGGTGCGGGCGTGCCGTCCGCCGAGGGGTCCGGTCGTCGGGCTCGTGCCGGGTGCAGGCTGGGGGCCGGCCGGCGGGTTGGTGAACGGCGCCAGGCACCAGGGCTTTTGCGCTCCGGCCACGGCGTGGCCCCGGTCACTCCCTTGTTGCAGTAGAGCACGAAGAACTTAACAGGGTTTGTGCTCCGTGCGGTACTGCCACGAGGGCCTGAATCGCCTGAAACTGGATTTAGTCCATTTTCGTGGCGGTTGTTAGTACATCTGGGGCGAGCACCGAGGACGCGAACAGTACTTCAACGCCCAGCAGATGTCCGGCGTCATCAAAATCTAGGGTGATTTCCCCGTTTCCTCCGGGTGTTTCGATCGCGTTGAGTTGCTGTGTTGCCTGGCCGTCAGCGATGGGCCCGCCGATCCTGATGTAGGCTGCGTCTGCCTGAGAGTCGTAGGTAATTTCCATGGCTCTATCCCTTGATGACGGTGATGATGTTCCCGGTCTTGTTGTCCACGATAACGCGGACCCGGCTGGTGTCTTTGCTTTGGGCAAAGACTGACGTTCCCTTCCTGCCGTAGCCGCGTCCGCCAGGGACGGGAGGCGGGCCCACAAAACAGAACGGCGGCACCCATGCCGGGTGCCGCCGTCGTGCGTTAAGGATGAATGCCGGAGCCTGCCCTGGTGCCCCAGGGAAGCTACGGTGCCGGGGGGACGGCGGTGCTGTGCCGGACCACGAGCCTGGTGGGGAATTCCTCGGCGTAGGGCTCGTGCTGGACGCGCTCACTGGGGGACTTCTGCTCCAGGTGGGCAAGGATGCGACGGGCGGCGTGGGCTCCCTGGCCGCGGGGGTTCTGGTCGAAGGTGGTCAGGCCGAAGACCTCGCCGAGCTCGTGGCCGTCGATGCCGATGACGGAGAGGTCTTCGGGGACGCGCAGGCCGAAGTCGTAGGCTGCCATGATGGTGCCGAAGGCCATTTCGTCGGACGCGGCGAAGATGGCCGTGGGGCGCGTTCGGCCTGTGCCGAGGAGGGACTTGGCCGTGGCGAAGGCTCCGTTCACGGTGAAGTCCGAGGTCTGCAGCCATTCCGCCGGGTAGCTGATCTTGGCTTCCTGCATGGCCACCTCGAAGCCGCTGCGGCGGGTCCGGGGTAGCTTGAAGTCGGCGTCGTATTCGTTGGCGCCGCCAATGTGGGCGATGCGTGTGTGTCCGAGCCCGATCAGGTGCTCCGTGGCCATCTTGGCGAGCTGGAAGTCGTCGACGCGGATGCTGTCGGCCCCGGGCAGGGCGCCGCCCACGCCCATGACGGGGCGGTGGATGGCCAGCAGCTGCTGGATTTCCGATTCGGTGAGCTCGAGGGAGACGGCGATGACGGCGTCGAGCCTCTTGCGCAGCAGGAAGTCCGTGAGAATGGTGGCGCGGTGGCTCTCATTCTGGCTGGTGGTGTAGAGGGTGAGGTCGTAGCCGGCCTCGATGAGTTCCGAGGAGATCCCGTCCACGAGGGAGGAAAAGAACCAGCGGTTGACGGCGGGCACAACCACACCAACGTTGTGGTTGCGCCCGGACGCCAAACTGGATGCTGCGTAGGAGAGGACAAAGCCGAGCTCGGCCGCGGCGTCCTGGGCCAGCTTGCGGCTCTTGGGGGAGACGCTGCCTTTGCCGCCGAGGGCCCGGGAGACGGTGGCGATGGACAGTCCGGAGAGTTCCGCGACGTCTTTGATGCCTGCGACTTTTTTGTCCATTGGTTCCTTCACTTATGTTGCCAGCCAGGCCGCTTCATTGGCTTCCAGGACGGCGTGCCCGCCCAGATGTGCCTGGGACCTTTGCAGGATGGTTCCTGCAGGGAGCTCCACCGGCGTGCTGCCCGTATTAAGCAGGACCACGGTGGTTCCGTTGCGGAAGGCCAGAGTGTGTCCTGTGCAATATTCTTCCATCCATTGCAGTGAACCGGTACCAAGGGCCCGCTCACGGCGGATGCGGAGGGCATTGCGGTACATGGACAGGTGCGAGGAGGGGCTGGCCGACTGCAGGTCGCGGGCGTATTCCTCCCAGCCCTCCGGCATCGGCAGCCAGGGTGCTGCGGCTGTGGCGGTGCCGTGGCTGAAGCCTGCGCCGTCCGACAGTGCGCGCCAGGGCAGGGGGATGCGGCAGCCGTCGCGGCCGATGCGTTCGCCGCCTGTGCGGGCAAAGGTGGGGTCCTGGCGGTATTCGTCGGCCAGGGTTGTGTGCTCGGGCAGGCCAAGCTCCTCCCCCTGGTACAGGTAGGCGGCTCCCGGGAGGCCAAGCATGAACAACGACGCCGCAGCGGCCCGTTGGCGCCCCAGCGCCAGGTTGGGCTGCGGGTCGGCCGGGCCAACGCCGTCCTCCTCCCGCGGTTCGCGGCCCTCATAGCCGAAGCGGCTGGCGTGCCGGACCCGGTCGTGGTTGGACAGCACCCACGTGCTGGTGGCGCCGACGCCGCCGAAGGCCTGCAGCGAGTCATCCACTACCTGCCGCAGCGCGGGGGCCTCAAAGCCCGTGACCAGGTAGGGGAAGTTGAAGGCGTGGTGCATCTGGTCGGGACGCACCCAGTTCGCCATGCGGTCCAGGGGGTCGACGTTCGCTTCCGCGCAGAGAATCCGGTCCGGGCCGTATTCGGCCAGCACCTCGCGCCAGCGGCGGTAGATGTCCGCCAGGCCGGGCTGGCCAAACATGGGTGCCTTCTCGCCGGGGAAGCCCTCAATGCTGCCGCCCCAGGCCGTGCCGCCCCAGTCGGGCAGGCCTGCTGCCTTGACCAGCGCATGGGCAACGTCCACGCGGAACCCGTCCACGCCCTTATCCAGCCAGAACCTTAGGATGCGTTCAAACTCGGCATGCACGGCGGGATTGTCCCAGTTGAAATCGGGTTGGGTGGGGTCGAACAGGTGGAGATACCACTGGCCCGGAGCACCGTGGGCATTGGTGGTTTGGGTCCAGGCAGATCCGCCAAAGTGGGACTGCCAGTTGTTGGGCGGCAGGCTGCCATCGGTTCCCAGGCCGTCCCGGAAGATGAACATGTCCCGTTCGGGGCTGCCGGCGGGGGCGGCCAGTGCCGCCTGGAAGAGAACGTGGTCGCTGGAGCAGTGGTTGGGCACGAGGTCGATGATGGTGCGCAGCCCGAGCCGGCCGGCGGTGGCCACGAGCAGGTTGAAGTCGGCCATGGTTCCGAAGAGAGGATCCACCTGGCAGTAGTCGGCGACGTCGTAGCCGCCGTCGCGCTGCGGCGACTTGAAGAAGGGGGACAGCCAGACGGCGTCCACGCCAAGATCGGCAAGCTGGCCCAATTCCGCCGTAATTCCGGCAAGGTCGCCGACGCCGTCACCGTTGGTGTCCCTGAAGGACCGCGGGTAGATCTGGTAGATCACGGAGTCGCGCGACCAATGGTGGTCCGGAGCGGCTGCGGGTGCGGGGGACTGCGCTGCGGCGGGCGCTGGATGGGAGGCCGTCTCTGGCGCAGCCGCCGGGTCGATGCGTGGGGAGGCTGCCGCAGTCATTGCGTGTGCCGTGTTGATGGAAGACATGTGTCTAAGAGTAGAGACTTGAAGTAAAAATGTAAACGTTCTCATTATTTGTCGGCCCGCAAGGGCAAATGATCGCTGAATGGCGGGGAATTCGGGTCTCAAGCCCCTGCAATTTTAACTGCGTTGCCTGCAGAGTGAAGCGCTTCCCGGCGTCTTGTGTGACTTCTTAGGTCACAATTTGGTAAATCGGACTTCAAATTGGAAACGCTTTCATGTATGTTGGTGACTACCCACCACCTGTGAGGTGGACCACCATCAGAAGTTTTTGCCCGGAACTGGCCGTCACGGCTGTGCAGGGCCCAAGAGAGGGACACAATGAAGTTGCCGAACATCAGCGCCACACCGGTTAGCCGCCGCGTATTTGCCATGGGCGCATTCTCTGCAGTGACCGCAGTTGCACTCAGCGCCTGCGGCGCCGACAACAAGCCCGCAACCAGCTCTCCGACGCCTTCGGATCTCGCTGCGGGCGGGGCCAGCACCATCACCATGTGGGTGGATGCCGAGCGTGCACCCGCACTGAAGGACATTGCCGCCAAGTTCAAGGCAGAGACCGGCATTGAAGTAAAGCTCGTCGTCAAGGACTTCTCCGCGGTCCGCGACGATTTCATTACCCAGGTTCCCACGGGCAAGGGCCCGGACCTGATTGTTGGCCCGCATGACTGGGTAGGCAAGTTTGTCCAGAACGGCGTTATCGCACCGGTGGAACTTGGCGACAAGGCCGCTGCGTTCACTGCCACGTCCATCCGGGCCATGACCTTCGACGGCGCCACCTACGGCGTGCCGTACTCAGTGGAGAACATTGCACTGCTGCGCAACAAGGCACTGCTGCCCGCCGCCGTCACCACCTTCGACGAAGTTGTGGCCGCCGGCAAGGGAGTCGTTGACGCAGGCAAGGCCCAGTACGCCTTCCTGGTTGGTCTGGACCCCAAGCAGGGAGACCCCTACCACCTGTACCCGCTGCAGACCTCGATGGGTTCGGCAGTGTTCGGCACGGATGCCCAGGGCGAGTACGACGCCAAGCAGCTGGTCATCGGCGGCCCCGAGGGCATCGCGTTTGCCAAGAAGCTCGTTGAGTGGGGCGACACCGGTTCCAAGGTGCTCAACTCCAACATCACCGGCGACATTGCCAAGGAAGAGTTCAAGAACGGCAAGAGCCCGTACTACCTGACCGGCCCGTGGAATGTCCCGGACCTGCAGGCTGCCGGCATTGACCTTGCCATCGACCCGCTGCCCACCGCGGGCGACCACAAGGCCCAGCCGTTCGTCGGAGTCAACGGCTTCTTCATCAGCGCCAAGAGCGCCAATGCCCTGGCCACCACGTCCTTCGTCACCAACTACCTGACCACGGAAGACGCCCAGGATTCCATGTTCACGACCGGTGGACGCCCGCCGGCCCTGATCGCCTCCTTCAAGAAGGCTGCCAAGGATCCCATTGTTGAAGCCTTCGGCAAGATCGGTGAAGGCGGCGTTCCCATGCCGGCCATCCCCGAAATGGATGCCGTGTGGAACGACTGGGGCGCCACCGAGCTTGATCTGATCAAGGGCAAGGCTGATCCCGCCACCGCCTGGCCCAAGATGGCCGACTCCATCAAGTCCAAGATCGGCGCCTAGGCCCCACCCAGCCTGAGTGGAAGGGGTGTGCTGCCTTGCCGGCCGCACACCCCTCCTTGATCTAGAAAAACGCTTTTATAGAGGACCCCCAGTGACGCTAGCCCCCCAAACCACCGATGACGCCGCGGTCGCGACTTCCCCTGCCCCTTCGCAGCTGAAGCGCCGCCCCCGCCAGTTCAAGGACCATGGCCCCGACTCTCTTAAGGGCATCTTGGTCAAGATTGTCCTGCTGGGACTCGTGGACGCCTTCGCCGTCTATGTCATGATGATGCTGTTCATGGCCCAGTCCTGGGTGGTGCTGGCCATCGCTGCGGCGGTGACAGTGCTGATCAACTGGATCTACCTCCGCAAGGGAGGGCTCCCCGCAAAGTACCTCGCGCCGGGAGTGTTTTTCCTGGTGGTGTTCCAGGTGTTTGTTGTGCTGTACTCCGGCTACATCGCCTTCACCAACTACGGAGACGGACACAACAGCACCAAGGAGGACGCCATCTCGGCGATCCAGATCATGGCTCAGACCCGTGTGCCGGATTCGCCCGCCTACCAAACGTCCGTCCTGGATCAGAACGGCGAACTCTTCCTGCTGTTCACCAGTCCCGAGGGCGTGGTGACCATGGGATCCGCCACCGAGCCGATGAGCACCGTCACCGACGCCGTCACGGACGGCTCCGGCAAGGCCATCTCCGTCCCCGGCTATGACACCCTGAACTTCAACCAGATCATCGCCCGGCAGGATGCGATCCTGGACATCGCGGTCCCCGTCTCCGACGACCCCGCACAGGGCAGCCTGCGGACGCCCGACGGCACCACATCCTTCGCCTTCAAGCCGAGCATGACCTACGACGCGGCGACTGACACCTTTACCGACGTTGAAACAGGGGCCACGTACACCGACAACGGGGAAGGAGCCTTTGCCGCTGCGGACGGCAGCCAGCTCTCCACAGGCTGGAAGATCAACGTGGGCTTTGACAACTTTGTCCGGGCCTTTACGGACCCCACCCTGCGGGCGCCGCTGCTCAGCGTCATGCTCTGGACGTTCACGTTCTCCATCGCCTCCGTCATCCTGACCTTTGCCCTGGGCCTGTTCCTGGCCATCACGTTCAACCGGGATGACCTGCGCGGCAAGAAGGTCTACCGCGTGCTCATGATCCTGCCATATGCGTTCCCCGCATTCCTGTCCGGCCTGGTGTGGTCCGGCATCCTCAACCCGCAGTTCGGCTGGCTCAACCAGACACTGCTGGGCGGTGCCGAGATCGGCTGGCTGACGGACCCTGTCCTGGCCAAGATCAGCGTCCTGGTGGTGAACCTGTGGCTAGGCTTCCCCTACATGTTCCTCGTGTGCACGGGCGCCCTGCAGTCGCTGCCCACTGAACTGGACGAAGCGGCCCGCGTGGACGGTGCCGGCCCGTTCCGCGTCTTCCGCTCCATCAAGCTGCCTCTGCTGCTGGTCTCCATAGCACCGCTCCTGATTGCGTCCTTCGCCTTCAACTTCAACAACTTCAACGTCATCTACATGCTGACCGGCGGCGGGCCCCGTTTCGAGGACACCACCCGCAACATCGGCTCCACGGACATCCTGATCACGCTCGTCTACAAGGTGGCGTTCGGCCAGGGCACCGGCCGCGACTACGGCCTGGCCAGCGCGCTGGCGATCATCATCTTCATCATTGTCGCCACCGTGTCAGCCATCAGCTTCAAGCAAACCAAGGCACTTGAGGAAGTGAACCGATGAGCACCATCACCGCTCCCGCGACCACCCAGACAGACCAACCCATGCACCGCCGTCGTTCCTTTGGCGCTTGGTTCAAGGACAAGGGCTGGCGCCACCTGGTGGGCGTTGTGGTCACCATCTTCGCCATCTTTCCGCTGCTGTATGTGCTCTCCGCCGCGTTGAACTCCAACGGCACGCTGGTGGGCACGGCCGGGCTGTTCACCACCATCGACTTCGGCAACTTCGTGGACCTGTTCAACAACCCCGACCGCCCGTTCGCGAAATGGTTCGTCAACACGCTGGTGATCGGTCTGGTCACCTCAGCCGCCACGGTCTTCCTCGGCGCGATGGCCGCGTACGCCTTCTCCCGCATGCGCTTCAAGGGCCGCCGCGTGGGCCTGCTCTCGCTGTTGCTGATGCAGATGTTTCCGCAGCTGCTGGCCGTCGTCGCGATCTTCCTGCTGCTCAACGGCATCTCGGATGTTGTCCCGTGGCTGGGCCTGGGCAGCCAGCTCGGCCTGATCATGGTGTACCTCGGTGGCGCGCTGGGCGTGAACACCTACCTGATGTACGGCTTCTTCAACACGGTCCCGATGTCCCTGGACGAGGCGGCCATGATCGACGGCGCCTCCCACGTGCAGATCTTCTTCGGCATCATCATGCGCCTGGTCACACCCATCCTCGCCGTCGTGGGGCTGCTGTCCTTCATCGGCATCTCCAGCGAGTTCGTGATCGCCTCCGTGGTGCTGACGGACCCCGACACCCAGACCCTCGCCGTGGGCCTGTATTCCTTCGTGGCCGAGACCCGGTCCGAAAACTGGGGCGTCTTCTCCGCCGGCGCGGTCCTGGCCGCAGTGCCTGTCATGGCGCTGTTCCTGTTCCTTCAGCGGTACATTGTCAGTGGTTTGGTCCAAGGCGGAGTAAAGGGGTAGCAATGACGGTCAATCAACCGCACCATGATGGTTCGGCACTGCATGTTGAAGGCACGACGGCGGCACTCGGCGAACGCTGCCGGCTTCGGCTGCGCGTGCCCCAGGTTTGGGGGAGCGCCTCCCGGGTCTGGGTGCGCAGCGTCCAGGACGCGGAGCCTCGCTACGACGAGGCCGTTCGTCTGGATGCTGCGGAAGGCACACAAGGCGCCGGTGCAGCGGATGGCGGCAGCGGCGTCGGGCGCGCAGGCAGTGCTGACGGCTGGGTGTGGTGGGAGGCCTCCATGCTGCAGGTCAACCCGGTGGCCCTGTACCGCTTTGTCATCGAGGTCCCCGGCAGCGACGGCCCCGTCTACTGGCACCTGAACAACCAGGGCCTGCACAACCGCGACACCTCCGACTACCACGACTTCCGCCGCACCACGGCGATTGCGGCACCTGACTGGTCCCGCGACGCCGTCCTCTACCAGGTGTTCCCCGACCGTTTCGCCCGTTCCGCGGCGGCCGGGGAGCACCCGAGCCCTGAATGGGCCGTGCCCTGCGACTGGGACACCCCGGTGCAGGGCCGCGGCCCGGACACCGCCACCCAGTTCTACGGCGGCGACCTCGACGGTGTGACGGAAAAACTGGACGAACTGCAGGCACTGGGTGCGGACATCGTGTACCTGACCCCGTTCTTTGCAGCCCGCTCCAACCACCGCTACGACGCGTCCACCTTTGACGAGGTGGATCCGCTCCTGGGCGGCGACGCGGCGCTGGTCCGCCTCGTTGAGGCAGCCCACGCCCGCGGCATGAAGGTGATGGGCGACCTCACCTCAAACCACACGGGCGACGCCCACGAATGGTTCAAGCGGGCCCAGGCCGACCCGGACTCAGTTGAGGCCGGCTACTACTACTTCAACGAAGACCACACGGACTATGAATCGTGGTGGGGCATCAAGTCCCTGCCGAAGCTGAACTGGGCTTCGGAGGCGCTGCGCGAGGCCTTCGTCACCGGCGAGGACTCTGTCGTGGCCCGCTGGCTCAAGCCTCCATTCAACCTGGACGGCTGGCGGATCGACGTGGGGAACATGACCGGACGCCTCGGCGCCCAGGACCTCAACAAGGAGGTCGCCGACCTCATCCAGAAACGCATCCTGGAGATCAATCCGGACGCGCTGGTCCTTGGCGAACAGACCTCGGATGCCGGGCCTGACGTTGACGGCTTCGGCTGGCAGGGTGCCATGACGTACTCCAACTTCACCCGACCCATCTGGCAGTGGCTGGGCGACCCGAAGGCGTCGGTCGACTTTTTTGGCACACCCATGTCGGGACCGCCCAAGGTGGCGGCCGACGTCGTGCTGGCAACGCACCGCGACCTCTCCAGCGCCTTCAGCTGGCCGGTCCGCAGCGCCACCATGAACGCGCTGAACACGCACGACACGGCCCGCGCGGCGTCGGTAATGATCCCCGGCGGGCCGGTGGTGGCGGCGGCGCTGTCCATGCTGCTGCCCGGCATTGCCGTGGTTTTTGCCGGCGACGAGTTTGGCCTGGAGGGCTGGAACGGCGAGGCGTCGCGCACGCCCATGCCATGGGACGAGCCGGACCGCGTGGTCACCGACCTGCGGGAGCCCTACACTGCGCTGGCTGCGCTGAGGCACGGGAGCCCGGCGACGCGCGGCGGCATGCGCTGGCTGCTGGCCGACGGCGACGTGCTGGCGTTTGTGCGCGAGTCGGCGGCGGAGTCGCTGCTGGTGGTGGCCGTGCGGGCGCCCGCCACGGTGCAGCTGGCCGAGCTGGGGCTGGCGGCCGGTGCGCTGGGCGAGCCTGCGTTCAGCGTGGGCTCCGTTGCGGGCACGGCGTCGGAGCTCACCCTGGGCGGTCCCGGGGCCTATGTGTGGCGGCTGCCCGGGCTGGAGGCGCCGGCGTGGTGATTTTCTCCCGCTAGATTCCCGGCCCGCGCCCGCCGGCACCCGCCGGCGGCGCCCGCCGGCCCGCTCGCCGGTGCCCGCCGGCGCCCCTCTCCGATTCTCCTTCTCCCCGTCTCCGCGTTCTCTTCGACCTGTTCCCTCCTCTCCGACGCTGTCGCAGCAATGGTTGCTTTTTCCCCGACGCCAGCGCAGCAATGGCGGGTTGTGAAAAAACGCCGGCGGACCGTTGTTTCCGGTTGCCGCCTCGGGGCGCGGCCGCGTGCCCGCGCATGGGTGCCCGGCTGCCGGCCACCATAGACTGGAAGCTGCAATCGAGGACGTGGGAAGGGCTTGCAGGACATGGCTGAACAGGAAATCGGGCCGGGCGGGGAATTTCTGGCGGAGTTGCGGGCGGTGCTGCGCGTGGACCAGGTCAGCGTTGACGGCGGTGACCTGCAGACGTTCGCCATTGACCAGGGGCCGGTGACTGACTTCCAGCTGCCCCTGGCCGTGGTGTGGGCGGAGTCGGTGGAGCAGGTCCAGTCCGTGGTGCGTGCCGCGGCCTCCCACAAAGTTTCCCTCGTGACGCGGGGTGCCGGCACCGGCGTCTCCGGCGGCGCCCATGCCACCGCCGGTTGCGTAGTGCTTAATTTAACACGCATGAACCATATCCTGGAGATCAACCCTGCCGACGAGATCGCGCGGGTGGAACCGGGAGTCATCAACGGCGACCTCAACACCGCCATTGCAGCGCACGGGTTGATGTTTGCGCCGGATCCGGCCAGCTACAAGATCTCCACGATCGGCGGAAACATCGCCACAAACGCCGGCGGGCTGCGCTGCGCCAAGTACGGGGTGACCCGAGATGCCGTGCTGTCGCTGGACGTGGTCATGGCAGACGGATCGCTCATCACCACGGGGCACCGCACATTCAAGGGTGTCGCCGGCTACGACTTGACCAGCCTGTTTGTGGGTTCGGAGGGGACGCTGGGCATCGTAGTCGGGGCAACCGTGCGGCTGAAATACCTGCCCACCATTGTCCGGACGCTCGCCGTATTCTTCCCCTCGGTGCAGCAGGCCGCCGCCGGCGTGCTGGCGCTGGGCGCCGCCCGCGTGCAGCCGTGCATCCTGGAGCTCATGGACGGCCAGGCCCTGGAGGAACTCGACTTCCGCAACGGCAGCAACCTCTCCCAACGGGGCACCGCGCTACTTTTGATCCAGTTCGACGGGCTGGCGGCAGAAGCGGAAGAGGCGGTGGCCGCCGTCGAACTTGAAAAACTGGGCGGCACCGTCAGCCGGGAAGACCCGGAGGAGGCACGGCGGCTGGTGGATCTGCGGCGCAACAACCGAGGGCTGGACGTGGACGCGGAGAACCGGGTGGGGGAGGACGTGGCGGTGCCGCGCTCGCAGCTGGTGCATTACATTACGGCGCTGGGCGAGATGGCGGTGCGGCACGGGGTGGACCTGCAGGTGATCGCGCATGCCGGCGACGGCAACCTGCACCCCACGTTCTCGGTGCCCACGTTTGAGCCGGCCGGGATTGCAGCGTTGAATGCGGCGCTGGACGAGTCGGTGGCCAAGGCGCTGGAGCTGGGGGGCACGATTACGGGCGAGCACGGGATCGGGCAGTACAAGCTGCGGTGGCTGCCGCTGGAGCAGGCCGAGGACGTGCTGGAGCTGCAGCGGCGCATCAAGGAACTGTTCGACCCGCAGGGGATCCTCAACCCGGGCAAGGCCATCCCCGCCCGCCCCTGAACGCCCGCGCCCAAGGGCACGCGGCCGGGGCCCGACGGGACGCCGTCGCCCGATCCTACCTGTGCCATCCGGCGCCCGCAAGGGACGCTGTCGCAGCAATGGTTGATTATTCACGGACGCTGTCGCACCGCTTGGCGCAGGGTGCGACAGCGTCGACCGAAAACCGGGCATTGCTGCGACGGCGTCGAGGGAAAAGCGGCCAATGGTGCGACAGCATCGGGAAAGAGGGGCCGGCGGCGGGGTCAGTCTTCGAAGGCGGCGTCGGGGAGGACCCCGCCCTCGAGCATCTTGATCGTCTCGGTGTCGGTGCTGAGCATGATGGCATCCTCGTCGCGGCGGTAGCGCAGGATGTTGTCCACGTAGGACTGGACGGCCTCGGCCAGGGGCACATTGCGTTCCTCGTCCTTGGACTTGTACCAGCGGTGCTCGAGGACCTCGTGGACCACTTCGGCCGGTTCCAGCTTGCCGCCGAGCTCGCGTGGGATGGCCCGGACGATGGGTTCGAAGATGGAGCTGACCCAGTTGTGGGCGCTGATTTCCTCATCCACGGTGGTGCCGGAGTCGGCGCGGAAGGAGTCCATGTCGTTGAGCAGGCGCCGGGCCTGGTTCTCCTGGGCGTCGATCCCCGTTAGGCGGAGCAGGCGGCGCTGGTGGTGTCCGGCGTCGACCACCTTGGGCTGGAGCTGGATGGTGGAGCCGTCGGGGGTGGTCTTGATGGCGTACTCCTCGACGTCGAAGCCGAGTTCGTTCAGGCGGCGGATGCGGGCGCCCACGCGCCAACGGTCCTCCAGCTCGAAGGACTCCTTCTCGGTCAGCTCGGCCCAGAGGCGGCGGTAGCTTTCCATGATGAGTTCGCTGGTGGCGACGGGGTCCACCTTGTCCTCGATGAGCCCGCCCTCGAGGAGGTCCATGAGTTCGCCGGCGATGTTGACGCGGGCGATTTCGAGGTCGTATTCGCGCTGGCCTGTGGACAGGTCCGGGTAGAGCTCGCCGGTTTCGGCATCGACGAGGTAGGCGGCGAAGGCTCCGGCATCGCGGCGGAACAAGGTGTTGGAGAGGGAGACATCGCCCCAGTAGAAGCCCACCAGGTGCAGGCGCACCAGCAGCAGGGCCTGGGCGTCGATGAGACGGGTGAGGGTGTCGCGGCGCAGCTTCTGTGAGAACAGGGCGCGGTAGGGCAGGGAGAACTTCAGGTGCCGGGTGACGAGCACGGGGTCCAGCGGTGCGCCTTCCGGCGTGGTGCGGCCGGTGATGACGGCGACCGGCTCCACGCAGGGCACGTCCAGGCGGGCGAGCTTGCGCAGCATGTGGTACTCGTGGCGGGCCACGTGCTCGGACGTTTCCTTGATGGCGATGACGGAGCCGTCCAGGTGGGCGAAGCGCACAATGTGGCGCGAGATGCCGCGGGGGAGTGCGGCAAGGTTCGCAGCCGGCCAGTCCTCGAGCCGGATGTGCCAGGGCAGGTCCAGCAGGCCGGGGTCGGCGGCTGCTGCGGTGATGTTCAGCGAGCCCAGCACGGCGGCCGGTGCTGCGGAATCGCGCGGCAGCTTGCCGATCTGGTCAAAGTCGGTGGGCTCGTGGTTCCACTTGGCGCCTGGTTGTTCAGTCATGCTTCAAATTCTCCCTTAAAAGTGGCGCTGGTGGATTGTCGGCGCGTCATGCGCACGGCAGCGTCGCAGCGGGGCGCATACCGGAGGGCGACTTCGGACATGCGCGCGTGGGGACGCCGGCGTGGCGCATGCCGGAGGCAGACTTTGGACATGCGCCGGCGAAGCCCCCTGCGCGTGCGCCACCATCATGGCTGCGCCAGCGAGGAACCCCGGCGTGCGCATGTTCAAAGTCCCGGCCCGCGGACCGGTGCAGGCGGTCCATTAGCAGGCACAAGGTGGCCTCTGGTTAGGCACAAGGCGGCCCGCGGACGGCCTGCGGCCTGCCGGCGGCCTGGCAAAACGGAAAGCCGGGCCAAACGGTAAAGCCGGGCAAAAAAGTGAAGCGCGGCTGCCTGCTGGAAAAATCCAACAGGCAGCCGCGCCTTGCAAGGTCTCGACAAGCGAGGCCGCGAATTAGTCGCGGATGACAGCCTTGTCGCCCAGACGTGCACCGGAGGTGGCGTCGAACAGGTGGACGTGGCCGGCCTGCGGGCGGACGTGGATGGTGTCGCCCTTCAGCGGTGGGCGGCGGCCGTCGACACGAACGACGATGTCGCGCTCGTTGCCGTCGATGATGGAGTGGCCGTAGACGTAAGCGTCGGCACCCAGCTCTTCAACGACGTCGGCCTCAACAGCCAGGCCTTCACCGGCGCCAACAACCTCGAGGTCCTCGGGGCGGACACCAACGGTGACCGTGTTGCCTGCGGCCTCGCCGAGAACAGCGGAGGGAACGGGGTAGATTGCGCCACCGAACTTCACGCCGCCGTCGACAACGGGCAGTTCCAGCAGGTTCATGGCGGGGGAGCCGATGAAGCCGGCAACGAACACGTTCTGCGGGGCATCGTAGAGGTTGCGGGGGGTGTCGACCTGCATGAGGAGGCCGTCCTTGAGGACTGCAACGCGGTCACCCATGGTCATGGCCTCGACCTGGTCGTGCGTCACGTATACGGTGGTGACGCCCAGGCGGCGGGTCAGGGATGCGATCTGCGTACGGGTCTGCACGCGGAGCTTGGCATCGAGGTTGGAGAGCGGCTCATCCATGAGGAAGACCTGCGGGTTACGCACAATGGCGCGGCCCATGGCAACACGCTGGCGCTGACCGCCGGAGAGTGCCTTCGGCTTGCGGTCCAGGTACGCCTCGAGGTCCAGGAGCTTTGCGGCTTCGAGGACACGCTTGGCGCGCTCTTCCTTGGAAACGCCGGCGATCTTCAGGGCGAAGCCCATGTTGTCGGCAACCGACATGTGCGGGTACAGCGCGTAGTTCTGGAAGACCATGGCGATGTCGCGGTCCTTCGGCGGAACGTCAGTGACGTCGCGGTCGCCGATGAGGATGCGGCCGGCGTTGACATCTTCCAGGCCGGCGAGCATGCGCAGCGACGTGGACTTGCCACAGCCGGAGGGGCCGACCAGAACCAGGAATTCGCCATCGGCGATGTCAATGTTGAGCTTGTCAACAGCGGGCTTGGTGGTGCCCGGGTAAATGCGGGTTGCATTGTCAAAAGTTACTGTAGCCACAGCAATAAATCCCTTCATCGGCAGGTACGTGCCGAACGATCCGTTGTGAATGGTTGTTTCTTTCACCAGGCCGCAAACCACCGAGGCAGTTTGTGAGCTGACCTATGAAGTATGACACATTTTCTGCGTGTTCCAACTCACGGGCCGCTTTCGCCCAGCATGCGGACATCGGGGCCGCTACACCAGCGCCAGCTGGTCCGCCACCACCCGCCCGCGGTGCAGCACTGTCCGGTCCGCCGGCCGGTCCATGACGGCGGCCGCAACACTGTCGCCGGGGACCAGGATGAAACTTGCGACGTCGGACACCTGGGTTCCGGGGCGGTCGGCGGCTGAGCGCAGCCTGGGCAGGGAACGGTCAAGGATGGCAGCACCGCCCATGGTGGCCACGGCGGCGGCGTGCCCAATGAGCTCGTCGGCGCGGAAGCCGTTGGCGAAGGCCAGCTGCCAGGTGCGGTCCAGCATGTCGGCGTTGCCGTACGGGGACCAGTAGTCGCGCTGGCCGTCCTCGCCCAGGCCCACCCGGACGCCGGCCTCCGCCAGCCTGGCAAGCGGGAGCTGGTGCGGGCCCGCGGGGGCGACGGTCGCCGTCGAAATGTCCAGCTCCGCCCAGGTCTCAATGAGGGATCGGGTGTGTGCCTCGCTGACGCTCCACAGCGGGTAGCCGTGGGAGATGGTGACCAGGCCCTGCATGCCCAGCGCCCGGGTGCGTTCGGCAATGAGGGAGGCACTGAAATGGCCCAGCTCGCCGGGCTCGTGCAGGTGGATGTCCACGGGGAGCTGGTACTTCTCGGCGAGGCCGAACACGATGTCCAGGTGGCGCACGGGGTCGCGGTCCAGGGAGCAGGGGTCGATCCCGCCCACCACGTCCGCCCCGGCCTTCAGCGCCTCCTCCAGCATGGCCGCGGAGCCGTCCTCCAGGAGCAGCCCGGCCTGCGGGAACGCGATGATCTGCACGTCCGCCCGCCCCCGGTGCGTCTCGCGGGCGGCGGCGACGGCCTCGAAGCGCTCCAGGCCGCAGTCCACGTCCACCTGCGCGTAACTGCGGACCCGGGTGGTGCCGCGCTCAATCATCATCCGCAGCGTGGTCTCCACCCGCTCATCGATGCAGGCCTCCGCGTGGCGCCAGTTGTTGCGGTCGTTGAGCATCATGCCCCACACGCCGGGCGCGCCCGTGTGTTCGCGGAACGGCAGGCCCAGTCGGGTGGAGTCCAGGTGCACGTGGACGTCGGAGAAGCTCGGCAGCAGCAGCCGGCCCCGCCCTTCCACCACGGTGGTCCCTTCGGCAGGCACGACGGCGGAGCCCGGCTCGTGCGCGGTGACGGCGGCGATGGTTTCGCCCGCCACGGTGACGTCGCTGGGCTCCCCGCCCCACGGCCGGACGTTGCGGATCAGGGTTGTTGGCATGGCGGGGCCTTTCGACGGCGGTGGCGTGGCGTGGTGGTGCCGGGTTCGGTCTTGGCGGCAGGAGCTGCCGCCGCGTCCGAGTTTAGCCAACAGCTGCGACCGCGTTTGGGAAAAACCGGTCATTGCTGCGACAGCGTCGGGGAAAAGCCGGCCATTGCTGCGACAGCGTCGGAAGGTGGGTGGTACGCGTTAGGTGGTGAGGGTTAGGTGGTGAGGAATGCCTGGCGGGCTTGCAGGAGGAATTCCAGGACTTCGGGGAGGTCGTCCGGGGTTTCGATCCGGTGCGGCGCCGCCGTGGTGCCCGGGCCCACCTTGATGCCGAGGTCGCCGGGCTGCAGTGCCAAAAAGGCGTGCTCGTCCGTGACGTCGTCGCCGGCAAAGAACACGGCCGTGGCGCCGCAGAACTCCCGCAGCGCCGTGAGGCTCTGGCCCTTGTCGGCCTTGATGGCCGAGATCTCCAGCACCATCTTCCCCGTGCTGATGTGCAGCCCCGGGTGGTTTCCCAGCGTCTTCAGGACATGCTCGACCGCGTTGCGTGCGTGCTCCGCCTCGGCCAGCCGGTAGTGCAGCACCACCCCGGCGGGCTTGTGCTCCGCCAGGGTGCCCGGGTTTGCCCCGACTGCCACGGCCACGCTGGTGCGGGCCTCGTCCAGCGCCGCCTGTTGGGACACGGTCAGCTCCAGGGCGGGGGAGTCCGGCCCCCACCAGCTTTCCGCCCCGTGGCTGCCGACCAAAAGTGTCGGTGCCGGCGGTGTGGCGGCCTCCCGCAAACTGGCCAGCGCGCGCCCGGAGACGAGCGCCGTCGTCGTGCCTGGCAGTTCCGTGAAGGCCTGCAGGGCCGCGGCGGAGCGGGGGAGGGGGCGGGCGTCGCCGGCGCGCGAGACGATGGGTGCCATGGTGCCGTCAAAGTCCAGGGCCAGCAGCAGCTGCGGGGTCCGGGCCAGGGCGGCGAGGGCGTCGCGGAGTTCGGGTGCCAGGGTCATACCGGCGTGGCCTGGGTGGCGAGGGTGGTGAGGAAGTCCTCGCTCCACCGCTGGACGTCGTGGGTGAGGATCTGCCGGCGCATGGCGCGCATGCGGCGGCTGGACTCGCCCGGGGCCAGGTGCACGGCGCGCATGATGGCGGCCTTGAGCCCGTCGATGTCGTGCGGGTTGACCAGGAGCGCGGACTTGAGCTGGTCGGCGGCGCCGGTGAATTCACTCAGGACCAGTGCGCCGGTGTTGTCTCCGCGGGCGGCCACGTACTCCTTCGCCACCAGGTTCATGCCGTCGCGCAGGGAGGTCACGAGCATGACGTCGGCGGCCAGGTAGAGCGCCACCATTTCCTCCACCGGGTAGCTGTGGTGGAGGTAGCGGACGGCGGTGTGCAGGATGGTGTCGAACTGGCCGTTCATGCGCCCCACCATGCCGTCCACCTCCTCGCGGAGCAGGCGGTAGCTTTCCACGCGCTCGCGGCTGGGGCTGGCCACTTGGATCATGGCGGCGTCCTCCACCGTCAGGGTGCCCTCGTTGAGGAGTTCGCCGTAGGCCTTGAGTCGGTGGGTGATGCCCTTGGTGTAGTCGAGCCGGTCCACGCCGAGCAGGATGGTGCGCGGGTTGCCCAGGTCCTCGCGGATCTGCCGGGCCCTGTTGATGATGTCGGGGCGGACCGCCAGTTCCTGGATGGTGGTGACGTCGATGGAGATGGGGAAGGCGGCGGCGCGGGAAATGTGGACCACGGAGCCCTCCTCATCCTTGATCTGCACCTGTGCGGCCTTGACGCCGGCGCCCACAAAGCGGCGGGCGGAGCGCAGGAAGTTCGCGGCGTCGCTGGGGCGCTGGAAGCCGATCAGGTCCGCGGCGAGCAGGCCGTCGATGATTTCGGCGCGCCAGGGCAGCTGGGCGAAGATCTCCGGAGGAGGGAAGGGGATGTGGTTGAAGAAGCCGATGCTCAGGTCGGGGCGCAGCGCTCGCAGGTACTGGGGGACCAGCTGCAGCTGGTAGTCCTGCACCCAGACCGTGGCACCGTGCGCAGCGGTCTTGGCGGCGGCCGCGGCGAAGCGCTTGTTGACCTTGCGGTAGGCGTCCCACCAGGTGCGGTGGAACTCCGGCGGGGCAATGACGTCGTGGTAGAGCGGCCACAGGGTGGAGTTGGAGAAGCCCTCGTAGTACAGCTCCACCTCGTCGGCGGAGAGCGCCACGGGGATCAGGTCCATGTTCTCGTGGTGGAAGGGGGCCAGTTCCTCGTCGGGGGCGCCATGCCAGCCCACCCAGGCACCCTCGCGGCTGGCCATGACCGGTGCCAGCGCGGTGACGAGCCCGCCCGGCGAACGCCGCCAGCCGTCGTCGGAATCTTCCGTTGAAACCCTGTCCACTGGCAGCCTGTTGGAGACGACAATGAAGTCTGAACTGCCGGGGTGGAGGGCCGGTTTACTGATTGTTTCTTCAGGCACGTGCAACTCCCATTGATTAGGTCTCAGGTTGCTGCCAGCTTAGCCGGTGGGGTGTAAATGCCGTCATATAAGAGGTAACGATCCGGGATGCCCAACTTTTCGGCGTTCTCCAAGGTTTCTCCCATAAGATGATCTGGAACTCGCCGGTGGACGGCTTTTTTCTTGCCCAATGACTTGAGGAATTATGAGCTCCAAGAACGAACCACGCCTGACCAAGGCAGAGCGGACCGCGCAGGCCCGCGAGACCGCGAAGAAGCTGCGCGAGGCCCAGCTGAAAAAGGAAAAGCGCAACTCCTGGCTGATCCGCGGCGGCGTCTTGGCCTCCGCGCTGGCCATTGTTGTCATCATCGCCCTGGTGGTCATCAACACGCAGAAGAACAATGAGCCCATTCCTGCCGCGGGCCCCGTCTCCAGCAACATGAACGCCTACGGCGGTGTGGCCTTCGGTGCCAACGGCGCGTTGATTCCGCCCACCACCACGGTGAAGACCGTTGACATTGCCGACGCCGGAACGCCCCCCACGGCGGCGCCCACAGCGGCGACCGGCCTGGACGAGATCGGCATCAAGGCCACGGCCAAGGGCGAGCCCGTCCAGACCGTGATCTACTTCGACTTCATGTGCCCGTTCTGCGGCGACTTTGAGAAGACCTACGGCGCCGAGCTGAAGCAGCTGGCCACGGACAAGAAGATCACGCTTGAGTACCGTGCGCTGGGCTTCCTGGACCGCTTCTCGCAGGGCACCAACTACTCCTCGCGTGCGGCTGCCGCCGCGGTCTGCGTTGCCGAGGAATCGCCGGAGAAGTACCAGGACTTCCTGGACAAGCTGTTCCAGAACCAGCCGCAGGAAAACTCCAAGGGCCTGAGCAACTCCAAGCTTGTGGGCTACGCGAAGGAGGTCGGCGCGGCCGACATCAGCTCCTGCGTGGACGCGAAGACGTACCGCCCGTACGTGAACTTCACGAGCACCCTGGCTTCCAACCACGGCATCAACAGCACCCCGTCCGTGTTCATGGACGGCGAGCAGTGGTCCTCGAAGGAGTCGTTCGACGCCTTCAAGACCCGCGTCCTGGATGCCAAGAAGTAAGGCCGACTGAGGTCTGGATCCCTAGGGAGCCGGCCCGCGAAACCGGCCCGTTGGGCGGCACTGCCGCCGGACGGGCCGGTTTTCTTTTTTGTTCCCGCTTACGGTAGCCTTGTGGAGCGCTTGATTGCGTCTGCCTCCTTAGCTCAGCTGGCCAGAGCACCGCTCTTGTAAAGCGGGGGTCATCAGTTCGAATCTGATAGGGGGCCCAAAAAGCCCGGATTTACAGGGATTTTGGAAGTGAGAATGGCCCCGAAAGGGGCCATTCGTCCTTAAAGTCTCCACAAACTCTCCAGATTGACTCTCCACTTTCGTTGTTTGCCGCTAGTTTCCGCTGTTTTTGGAGGGTCTTCATGAGGCCCATGATCCTCCAAAAGCGGTGATTTGTCAGGGTCCGGCGGTGGGACCTTGCGCCCCAGCTTTCGGGGCTGGTTGCTTCGCTGGGGGAGGCTGTCGAGACCCGTCTGTTGGCTTGAAGGCATCAATGACGGCTCTGGTGTCCAGCGCCCCGCGGCGTTCTTCAATATAGTGCTCCTGCGTCATGGACACCTTCGAATGGCCCGCCTGGTAGGCGGCGGCCTCGGGGCCTAGAGTCCTGGCAATGAGAGTCGCATTGGTCTTCCTGAACGTCTTCAGGGTCACCCAGTCATAGCCGATCGAGTCCGAAGCTTCGCGCCAGATTTTTCCAACGTTGTTCGCATCGGTCACAGTGCCGGTGGAGGACGGAAAAATCAAGCCCAGCGGGTTGGGTATCGCTGATTTTGCCTGACGGAGGCGGCGTTCACTTAGTTGCTGGACCAAGAAGTCAGGGACTGTTAACTGGCGGATGCCGTGTCTGGTCTTTGGATGGTCCTGGATTGTGACTCCGCCGTTGGTGGTCCTGATGACAGTGGTGTGGACGAAGATGGTGGGTGGTTTGGTCTCCAAATCAAGGTCTTCCCAGAGAAGTGAGAAGAGCTCTCCTGGCCGGACACCCAGGGCGACCAAGCCGTCCGCTATTTCGTGGAGTTCCTGTGAACGTGGCCTGCCGAGTGCGGGTGCTTGCTCCCACGCAATGAGTTTCTTCCGGAGATCCTGATATTGCAAGACATCCAGGGCCTGAGGCTTCTTCGTCCGTAGCCGGGGAATCGATACCCCGAGAACCGGGTTCACGACGACGGCATCGTGGCGCAGGGCAACCTTGAACATCCAGGAGAGCACGGCGCCGCAGGTTCTGGCAGTGGAAGGCCCCGAGTCCTGAACAACGGAGCGTATGAAATGGTCAACAAGACCAGAGGTTGCCTCTCCTACTCTGATCGAGCCGATCTTGGGGGAGATGTGCTTGTTCACCATATAGACGTATTTGTCCTTGGTGCGTGCAGCCCTGTCGGACGCCTCCAGGTCCACAAGAAATATCTCAATGAGGCGGTCGATCTTGTCGGTACGGGTGATCAAACCGAAGCGCGGCGTCTTGCGGTTGGCGAGCTTTTGTTGCAATGCCCGGCGGGCGGCGGCCGCGGATGGGCCCCGTGCCTCCACCCGTCGGACTTTTCCGTCCATGTCACGGTAGCGGGATTCCGCCAGCCAAGTATTGGCTGGAGACCGTTTGGTGTGGATGGTTCCCCATGCGCCGAGGGGCAGCGGTTGTCTGCTCATCGTTGAATGACCTGTTCTGTGCGGTTAGGATTCCGAACGCTGGGCGAGCCACGCATTCAGATCCTGCCGTGTGACGCGCAAGTGCCGGCCGATCCGGTATGCATGCGGTCCCACCCCTTTGGCTCGCCACTGGTAAAACGTCTGTTCCGGGATTTGCAACAGACTGCAGATCTCCTTTGGCGTCAGCCACTCATCCGTCGTTGCAGCGATCGAATCAGTTGCTACCACTTGCTCATACATTTCAGCCTCCTCCGGTTTCCTTCGTACCTGTTCATGGTGGTGCGCAGGCTAAACGACGTGATCTGTGCGGATTCTACTCATGGTTACTTGGCTGTTCTTAGACGGACATTGAGGAAGCGAAAGGCTCTGTGAGTAGCCACAGAAGCCAACGAGTTCCGTTGCGGAGCATTGGGGCAGAAGGCGTGGCTTGTGGTGTTGCACGAAGGGTGCTCCGCCTACATGCATCAAATCCTGGCCAGAAATACACTGCCATTTGAAGGTCCGCATCAGTCAGCGACGTGCTCAAAATCGACGCCCAAACCTTGGATGCCAGATGTGTGAAGGGATTTTTTGTAGCGGAAACTGCGCGGTAAGTCGGGGTGCTTTTGCCAGAGGAATTGATCGAAGTGGGATCTGGCTGCAGCGGTGGGTTGGGGGGAGATATCGGTGAACGGGTGGTGGCGCAGGGGAGTGCCGCATGAGGTTTTCATGCGGCACTGGGTCTCCAGCTGGAGGGTGATTATTGGATCGCGAGCTTGAGCCGCTCGATCTCGGTGGGGTTGAAACCTGACCAGTGGTGGTGGTCGTTCACGACGACGACTGGGGCCTGGGAATACCCGAGGTCCTGGACATATTCCAGGGCGGCGGCGTTGGTGGTCAGGTCGACAACGTCGTAGGAGATGCCGGCATGGTCCAGGGACAGGCACGTGAACTTGCATTGCTGGCAGCCTGGCTTGCTGTACACCATGACGTTCATTGCCCTCACCTCACTCTCTGATTCTTCCGGCGTTGAATCGTGTGGAATGGCTAATGGTGGTTCCGGTACGCGGTGGTCTTGTGTTGTGCCCAACTAGACACGACGCCGGCGCCGAGCAGCTGGTTCAGCAATCGGGCCAGGTGGTAGTCGGGGTCGAACGTCAGGGCGACGTGCATGTAATTCGCGGCAGCCGTTCCCCTGCCCTTCCACCAGCAGATGTGCCCGAGCATCGTCAACGGCGCGGCAGCGTGGGCTGGGGACGCGATCGTGAGCAGCTGACGCAGCAACTTCTCGGAGCTGTCGATCCGGTCCCACTGCTGTGCTGCCTCCGTCGCGCCGAATAGTGTGGCTGCCATGGGTTCATTGAGGCCGGGCATGTCGGCCAGGATCTGGTCCCTGAGCCCAATGTGCTGCAGCCCGGCAAGGACCTCGGCCAACTGCTCATGGGTTGGTTCACCATCGTGGTCAATGAGGTCCACCCACAACCAGTAGGCCTCGTCGAGGCACTTGCCCGGGTCGGCAGTCATGTTCTGAAGGGCTGCTTCGACGGCCTCGTGGTCGACGGCGGTGAACAGTTCGGGGATGGCGGGAGGGTCGTTCTGTTCGATGAGGCAGCCCGGTAGACCAGCTCGGCGTTCAGGAGGCAGGATTCAAGGGCCGCCAGCGGGGTCTCCTGGTCACACGAGGCTGGGTTGGCGCCGCCGTAGGTGGCGAAGGATTCGGGGCCGACGATCCACACGTCGTGGACGAGCAGCCCGGCGGCCAGGAGGCGTCGCTGGAGTCCCTGGACCATGGCGGCGAAGGGCTTTGGGTGTTCTGGGCCCCATGGCTGGTGGGTGAACAGGGCGATGAGGACGGCCGTGGCGTCGCGGTCGATGCCGACGGCGTGGGCGACGCGTTCGACGTAGCTCTGGCCGACGTCTGCTGTGCTGGGCAGGTTGACGCGGAGGGTGGGGCCCAGTTTCTTGCCGTCGAGGGCGACGCAGACGAGGCTGTCCTTGGGCCAGTAGCCGAGGCTGTGGCCCATGTAGCTGATGGCGTCGGCCGGGCTGCTGATTCTGATCGGTTCCATTGTCGTGCTCTTCCTGTGTGCACAGTGGCTGGTTGTTCACAGCCGCCTGCTCTGTTGGTGCCTTCTGGTAAGAGGAATCACCGCTGGGTGTTAGGGGCCGGAGGGCAACTTGGGGTACCGGGCACGGGGCAAAAATTGTTTCGAGGAAATAAGCGACGCAGGAGCGCCGAGGAAGAATTTTTGGAGGAGTGGCCGGCGCGTAGCGCCCTGGTTGCGTGGAGGGCCCGCCCAGCGATGATGGGGTACCAGAAGGCACAACGCGGTTCGGCATGAGTTCATGCAGGTCCATCGACTGGCGGGGTCGCTTATGCTGACCGGTGGTGTGTGACTGCGCTCAGTCCATGGATGAAGACTCTTGTTCATGCTCGTTCATCGTGTCGGGTGCTCTAGTACGACATCGTTGAGCGCCTGGATTCAAATGGATTGGCAGATAGTGGACAAAAGTCGAGTGGAGATTGCTGCTGGCCACCTGAAGCTGCCTTTTGCGGCCAGCCGATTCTTAAGCTCGATGAATTTCAAGAATTCACTAGACACCTCAATTTGGGTGCGGGGCTTTATGACGTCGGATAGTAAATGGTGGACGGAATTCGACCTGGCACCGGGCTTCCGGCACCTGGCCCGATGACAGAACACTGGATTCGGCATTCCGTTGAACTGTCGGTCGTCGACGGTAGGGTTGCCCCATGACCCTTACATCCCACCTTAGTGATAAGCAGTCGGCTGTTCGGCAGTTCATCCAAGCATGTGCCCCGGAGCTCGCGCTTGCCGGAACCGCTGGGCGCGATGGAAAGGCGATGGCTGAGTTTTTCGGTTTCGATGAACTTACGGCACGTGAAGCTCGGCTTTCGATTCCTGAGGCAGTTGAGGATCGAAAGAGCCATGCCATCGTTGCAGGAATCGCCCTTGACTACCGCCTGCGTATGGACCTACCGGGGTTCGATTTCGCAAATACGGCCGGTCAGAAAGGGCTGGATATTCTCGCCAAGGACATGACGGTCGTCCCTCGGGGGAAGCATATCCACAAAGTACTCGAGATGGCCCTGGGTTTTGCCTATAACACCCTCAAGGAGAAGAACCCCCATCGTATGAGTGTTGCCAGAGCCTCCGTCGCTCTCGCGTGGTGCGAGAGCATCATGCGAGTCGGCCCTGAACTGGCGTTGTCGGGCAATCTTGGACGGCAGATCAGACGAGCAAAAGATGCCGTCGATCTCATGATGGGCATCGATGAGTCGCTGCTCTTCGACATTGAACTCATGCGTGACGGTGCAACACCGCTCATTGATCAGTGGAATCAAGAGATCGCGGCAGGCGAACGTTATGTGCCGAATCCCCGATTCCTGGGAAGTGCAGCGGTGGGAGGGGCCGACGCAGATTGGACCATCGGGGACCTTCTCGTGGATCTCAAGACAACGGAGAAGGTCACCAATCCTTGGCTCCGGGAGACCTTGTTCCAGCTCTTGGGCTACACCCTGCTTGACGTTGATGATTCGTTGGGCATTCGTAGGGTCGGCATTCTGCTGCCCCGGCAACCGTTCTTTGCAGTCTGGAGTGTGGACGAGCTCCTGAACCGAGACGCAGCCGACGCTCTCCCCGAGCTCCGAGATGAGTTTGCCGATCTTCTCTCCGATATGCTGACACGCCAGCTTGTCTAGCCTCTTATGGTGTCAGAATAGGCGGATCTACAGTTACGAACTCAGGATGCCCGGTGGGTCAGCTCAGTGGACAAACGGCGCTAAAGTTTACGTAAAAGTTGGGGGATGGTCAGGGGTGCCTTGAACGACGATTTGCATGTAGATGAGTTTGCTCGTGTGTTGCAGTTATTGGAGCCACACTTGCCAATATCTGATGCCTATGAGCGTGATTGTCCGCAACTTCAGGGAGCGTGGTGGACGAGTCAGCGGGAGCATATGGTTACTTGGTTTCAAGGCCAGAACAGCCAAGGAAGTGGTGCGTTCACTCGTCAAGTCCCGAACGTCAGTGCTCGCACCACGTACAACCGACTGCTTTGTCCGGCCGCGTACGTCTGGATGGCTGAGGCTCTCGGCGAAGACCTCGACGTGGTCCAAATCGCTGCCGACGCAGCCCGGGCTGAAAGTAACCCACGAAAACGTTCTGGACTATTGCGCAGGCACCTGCCGTGGACACGGATAATCGAATTGGTCCGTGCATTGTGAGTGGCTTGCAGTTCTGGCGCCCACTGAATCCGTCATCACTCGAGTGACTACGGTCGTATTCAGTTCACACGGATTTCATTTGGCTCCGGCAGCCAGCTAACTTTGCAGCTCTTCATTAACCGGCGAGCTCAGCATCTCCAGAAGCACCCTCATTTTGTCCTTGCTACCCCACGCCTGCAGACGTCGTCAGCTCCGACGGGCCTGCGAAAGCGGCTTCGGGCACCCTCGCTGCCATGAAAATCGCTCAGCGCCGCAAGTGCTGTGCCTGGCGACAACTAGTCGGGCCTGAAAGTAGTTTGCCGCTGCCGAGATGCTGGCAGAATCTCGATCCCTAACTTTCCCTCGTCCCCGATGAGACGTCCGTCCAACCGGGCTTCTTGCCCGCTGAGAGGGACTCCCGGAGTGTCCCGTTCGTCTTCGCGTGTGTCTATTTACCAAATCGCAAACTTTGTAAAGGCTTTACCCACCTCGCGGGTAAGACGGAATGGGTACCGTCTTGGTTTCAGTACGGCCAGGACCGAAGTGTTGCCGTCGTTCGTGGCTGCTCACGGTGTGCCCAGCCGGCGACTTTCTCTTCGACGCCTCGCTCGTGACGTTGCCACTTTCGTGGACTATCTCTGATAGTCCGTCAATGAATAGATCCTTGGCGGCTTCTCTGGCTTCTGGAGACTTTGCGGCAAAGAACGAGATCCCGCCTATGGTGACAAGACCGCCAATGGCAAGTGCAGGTTTGAAATATCGGTGCCCTTTGATCCGTTGCCAACGGGTAGTCGACCCTTCTTCAGCTTGTTCGCTATGGTCGTTCTCAGAATTCAAATTCTTGTCCCTTTCAGAGGGTTTTGGCAGTTCATGATCAGTCATCTCGTTAGGACCTTCCTTGACGGAAAATAATAGTTTCAGTAGCGAGGAACCCCAGTAACAATGGCGTTCAGCTTTGGAGCTCTTCATAAACCAGTGAGCTCAACATCTCCAGCAGTGCCTTCATTTTGTCCTTGCTACCCAACGCTTGCAGGCTCAGGCTGGTGTGGCTGTCCAGAGCGTCGGACACGGCGGTGGTGACGGCGTGGGCCAAGTCGGGGCTGCTGCGGAAGTGTTGGTGGGAGTTGTTGCGGGCTTGAGACTGCAAGGTGGTGTTCTTCGCGAGCTCGCGCTTCACACCGTCTACGAAGTGAGCCACAGCATCAAGCTTTTCGCCTTCAAAAGGCAGGTTGGCCTGTTGGATGATGTCGGCCCAGGTGACCATGACCGGGTCCTTAGCCGTACCCGTCCCCACATCCGTGAGGGGCTTGAGTGGTTCTCCGTCGCCTGAGAGCTCAAGGGTGGTGGTGCCTTTGTCCTTAAGCGCGTACTTCGCCAGCACGACCTCGGAGAGGTCCAGCTGCACCCTGGCATCGTTTACGCGGAGGACGGGAAGGAGGTGTTTGAAATAGATGGAGCGCTTTTCCAGATCCGTCTCGGCGTAGTCGTAGAGTTGTGAGAGGAAGTCGTACGCTCGGATGAATGAGCCCAAATCCTTGCGGAACTGGTCCAGGCTGTCCCGACTGGTGGTGTCGCCGTTGGCGACGGTGGCGTTGTATTGGGTGTTGAACCGGGACTTGGCCGGTGCTACCCAACCGGAGAGAGCGTTGTTGCCGGACTCGGTGAGGTAGGCCTTGACCAGTCCTTCCACCTCGGAGTCCGTGTAAATTTGGGCGGCATCGAGTTTTGCCTGCAGATCGTGTACGACGTTGGGGTCCGAGATGGACTCGATGGTCGCTTGCCGGAAGTAAGGTTCGAACGATGCCAGGATGTCGGCTGGTTCGTTGACAAAGTCCAGCACGAACGTTTGGTCCTTGCCGATGGCGGTCCGGTTTAGGCGGGACAGGGTCTGGACGGCGGAGACGCCGGAGAGTTTCTTATCGACATACATGGCCACCAGAAGTGGCTGGTCGAACCCGGTCTGGAACTTATTGGCCACCAGCATGATGCGGTAGTCCGTGGAAGCGAATGCTTCAGGCAAGGATCGGCCCTTGAGTCCATCATTCATATTGTGCTCGGTGAAAGGCTCTGGGCCAGAGTCGGTGTCGACGACCTCGCCGGAAAATGCGACTAGAGCCCCCATCCCGGTGTAGCCGGCGTCGGCAATGCACTTGTCAATGGCCAACTTGTACCGCACTGCCTCTTTGCGCGACCCGGTGACCACCATGGCCTTCGCCTTGCCATCGAGGCGCCAGGCGACGTTGTCGCGGAAGTGTTCCACTATGAGAGCTACCTTTTGGGCAATATTGTGCTCGTGGAGTTTCACCCACTTCATGAGTGTCTTGAGTGCCTCGGACTTCTCCACCTTCGGATCTTCGGAGTCGTATTCGCGACCTTGGTGCGCCAGCTTGTACGCCACCTTGTAGGAGGTGTAATTCTGGAGCACGTCCAGGATAAAGTGCTCCTCGATGGCTTGTTGCATGGAGTACAGGTGAAAGGGCTGCGGCAGCCCGTCTGGACCCTTGCGGCCGAACAGTTCCAGCGTCTTTTCTTTGGGTGTGGCTGTGAACGCGAAGTAACTAATGTTCTTCGCATCCGCACGTTCCGCCATCTCGGCGGCGAGAAACGCCTCGACGTCGATCTCGCCGCCATCGTTGACGTCCGCCAGTTCTTCGGCGGAGAGCACCTGCTTGAGCTTGTTTGCCGTCGCGCCTGCCTGGGATGAGTGCGCCTCGTCGGCGATGATGGCGAAGCTCCGCCCGCCCAACGCCTTCGACTCAGCGATGGCCTTCAGAGCAAATGGGAAAGTTTGTATGGTGACGATAATGATCGGTGTTCTGGCCACCAGGGCGGTGGTCAGCTCTGCTGACTTGGATCCGGCGTTTCCGCGAATGGGCACCACGACGCCGGACTTGTGCTCGATCTGATAGATCGCGTCCTGAAGCTGGGTATCCAAGACGGTGCGGTCCGTGACAACAATGACCGAGTCGAAAACCTTCGCATCTTTGGCGTTGTGAAGGGTGCTGAGCTGGTGGGCTGTCCAGGCGATCGAGTTCGTTTTGCCCGAGCCGGCGGAGTGCTGGACCAGGTATTTGTGCCCAGGGCCTTCCACACGGGCCGTATCCACGAGCTTGGTGACGACGTCCAGCTGGTGGTACCGCGGGAATAGCAGTGACTTGCGGACGTCACGCTCTCCGGTGACAGGGTTGGTGGTGTCGCTGACTTGGAGGTGCAGGAATTTGCCCAGGATGCCCAGCCATGTGTCGCGCTGGAGCACCTGCTCCCACAGGTAGCTGGTGCGCGAGCCATGAGGATTGACGGGGTTGCCCTTGTGCCCGTCGTCGCCCAGGTTGAACGGAAGGAAGAAAGTGTCCTTGCCCTTGAGATGGGTGGTCATCTGGATTTCGTCATTGCTGACGGCAAAGTGCACCAGTGCCCGCCGGCCGAAGGCTAGCAGAGGCTCTTCCTTGTTGGTCTTGGCATCCCGTGGGAGCCGGTTGTGCTTGTACTGTTCGACGGCGTCGGTGACGTTTTGCGTGAAATCCGTCTTCAGCTCGATGGTTGCCACCGGCAGGCCGTTGACGAACAAGACCAGGTCAATGCTGTTTTGGTTCGACGTCGAGTAGTGCACCTGGCGCATAACCCTTAGGCGGACCTTGCCGTAACGCTGAAGAGTGACGGGGTTCAGGCCCATGGCTGGCTTGAACTGGCACATGTCAAACTTCGCTGAAACGTCTTTGAATCCGGTGCGGAGTACGGAGAGCATGCCGGCTTCCCTCGTGGCTGGCTTGTCCAGCACCTTGCACAGGCGCGTCAGCAGAAGCAGCTTCGCGGCCTCCTGCTCAGCCGGAGAGTCCGAAGGCTTGATGGCTTTTGCCAACTGTTCCGGTTGGGTGTCCTCCAGCCAGCCAAAAACGTCCTCTCGGAAGAGGGCTCGTTCCCTGTCGTACCCGTGATCGTTCGGCGAGTACCGCCATCCGTCGTTCTGCAGTGCCTGGCAGATCTCGTCCTCAAACGCTGATTCGTTGTGCTGTGCCATGGTGAGTTCCCCTACTCGGTTCCAAGAATATCCTGCAGTGTTCCCCCATTGGCATCCCGCCACAACTTTAATGGTTCGCGCACATGACCCCCGTTCATCAAGTCCACCGCCAGTGATGGAGTAGCAAAAAGATGGTTCTGGGCGAGCACGAGACGATTGAACTCAATTTTCGCAGTGCCATCCAACAGAAGTCGGCTTCGGCGATGAATGATGGTTTCGGGCGCTCCCGGCCTCGGGTCCTTACGCGCCGACGAACCGGCCATGACGAGCATCCCCTCACTGACTAGATGGCCCTCTAGTTCGCAGCTCCGGTGACGGAAGTAGTAGGTCGTCCCATGCCGAGCAAGTACTGTGTTCATCGCGAAGCTCTGTTCATCAAATCCTGAATTGAGACCTGATCATCGTTGTCGCTGTCCAGCTGCCAGAAATCGGCCCCGGGAACATTGTCCGCCCCAGCATGATGCGCGGCGGCATCAAGAGTTGAAAACTCGTGGCCGTCGATGACGACTACTCCGTCGTCAGTCACTTCGGCTCGCATTCGAATGGAGTCGTCTTCGGGGCACAGAAATTCACCCGCAGACAAGACACCTGCTTCGATCAGGTCACCTATATTAGTTTCCGGGCGTGTGGCCGCATGCGCGATTATGTTGATGGGAGAAGCCACTGATTGTCCAGCTCTGAGCCGCTCATAGCCGGCACGGGTAACCTGGGCCATCAAAATGCGCCGCTCTTGCAGGAATTCGTCAAATCCCATCGATTGCCAGTCCTCGGGCAGGGCATGCCAGAACATCTGTTGGCGTAGCCTGTCGCCTTCTAATCCACGCTCAGCCACCAGAGCTGGCCAGTACTCGGCGGGTTCACGATCGGATATCCAGATGTTCGTGCTCCAGTCTGTTGGAGCGAAGTTGGCAACCTGGTTGATCTTCTTGAGGTCCTTGACCCCCACCACGTTTTCCAGGTACTTGCGAGGGTTGAGGTGATGTCCCTCGGTGCCCTTCGGTGCTGGGAGCGATGGGTCCATCCACTGCTGAACTTTGTTGTCTAACATAAACATGTCTGCATCTAGGATATTGAGTGCTGCGAGGTAGGTCTGGTAGGCAGGTGAAAGCGCCGCCGACGAAGTGATCAGAGATTCTGGCATACGTAGCGACCAGAAATCGTCCGACAGCTCCGCGGCAATCACAGTCTCTAGTGCTGAAACGAAGTCCGCAGCCAAGTTTCCATCGATGGCCGTCAAACGATCTAAATCCTTCTGAAGCTGCGTTTCTGCGCTACCGGTGTAGCGTCCGGACAGTTGAGACATGAAAATCCAACGGGCCATTAGGCTTCGCAGGACAGTGAGGTCCACACCGAAACGGGTGCGCCCCATAATCCACAGCGCGTAACTGGACAGGATATTCATATCCGAGGTAACCATTTTTCTAGATTTGAAGCCCGCAACGGCCAAGCATCGAATGAATTCTGTCCAATGCAGCTCTTTCAAGACCACAGGGAGTGCGGCCCGCAGCTTTGCGAGTTCGGCATCCTGGCGCTCTGCGACAACAAACCCTGTGCTGCGATCTTTGGCTTGAAGCGAATTGTATGCGTCGCCCAGTTTCGCGCGATTCTGTCCAACAGCTACCAGAACACGGACGAGCTGGCCGGGGTCTACTGCGAGGAAGTTATTGATCGGTGTCCACTTGACGCTATATCCTGCGATTTCGCTAGCTCGTTGGGTCGTCAGGCGGGAGTTTCTGGCGAAGTCTTCCAATTTTTCCCGGCCCTCCGGCCAGAAGACGCTGAGCCACGTCAGGATGAAGTCAGATGCTTTCAAGCTCACGCCCTCCGAATTGATCCGAACGAAAATGTCGGCAACGACCTTTTTATCCGCCTCGGGCTGGATTTCGACGACCGTAAACTCATAGTTGCGAAGGCCCTCCAGATGCCCGAGGCGTTCTTCAATCAACTCTTCTTCGTCCTCACCAAGCTCACCGCGAGCCTCCTCATAACGCTTCTTGTAGGATTTCCTCACCTTGAAAGGGTTTGCGAAGAAGTCGGACACATTGCTGATCCAGTCTGCCGACTTTTCGATTGCCGTGTTAGTTACTTCAAACTTTTCGGTGAGTGGATTGAAGGCTACAGACATAGTCTTGTTGTTGTAGTCAGCATCCCTGACCGAAGCACCTTTAAACACGGCATACAGGCTCGTCAGTCGCTGCTGTCCATCAATGATCTGATGTGAGCCGATTCGACCAGTGGCCCCGGAGATGGTGCGGGATGAGTCCTCCTGAGACACGTTCCAGAACATCAGCTCGCCAACTGGATAACCCCTATACATTGAGTCGAGCAGATCACGGATCTTTGACTTCGGCCATACAAAGGGCCGCTGTAGATCGGGCAACTGGACAACACCGGACTCGACAGAGTCAACGAGTCCCTGAACCTTCCATCCGACGGGTTTGAAAACCGTGCTCATGCTACAACTCCTTGGATAAGACGTTGATTTTTCCGGTGACAGCAGCCGAAATGAGTGCTGATCGGCGCTCCTGAAGAATACTGATCACGTTGCTGGCCTTGGACGACAGCTGTGCGAATGATTTCAACCGTTGGTCCAGAAAATCGCCAATAGCAGTCTGTGTGGCATAATCCGGAAATGGGACCTGGATGACGGCCAATTTTTCGGCAGTCAGATGAGGCATCGAGACACCCGTGCAATATGCGTGGATGAAGCCCGACTGACGGGCAGTCAGCAAAAGATAGGTGAGAAATCGTCCGTCGACGTCTTGATTGGGACGGATCCGGTTGATTGAGTTCTGGTACCCAAAACCCGCCAAGTCGTTGTCTACGAAAGCAGCCCTGCCGAATCCGCCAATACCACCTTCCACGACCACGACATCGCCCGCCAAAACGTCCAACGAGGAAAGCTCGCGTTTGGTGAACCACATTTCCTTGACGTCGTCGATCGTAAGCACGCCGCCGGGCTGGACGTTGGCTGCACGTAAATACGGTGCTTGAACGTCACCGGTTGCCTTCGGCATAGGCTGAATCATTTTTCCGAGGTTGATTTCTCCGACCGCCTTCAGCGGTCGAATCGGCCACTCGGCATTCACATCGCCAAGCCAAGGGATTCTCGACGGTTTGGTGGGCGACTCGGGGTCGAGACCTTTGGTGACTGCCTGAGTGATGACTGCCTGGCGTTTCTCGGCCAGGAGCTCGATGAGGCGTTCCTGTTTGCCGATGAGGTCGTCGATCTGAGCCGTTTCGCGGTCAAGAAAATCAGCGATCTGAGCTTGCGTTTTGGGAGGCGGGAATGGCGCAACTTCATTGAAATAGCTCGCCTGATCCAAATTTTGAATTCCGGACGTTTGTTTGATTGAACGCTGTGTAAGCCGGACCGAATAGGTTGTCGCATGCACATAAGTCCAAAATCGGGAGTCCATTCCCGGAAGCAGCTGCATCTTGGCTACGAAGTTGGAGCATACCGCGACATCGTCGTAGTCGAAGCGAACCACGAAACCTACGGGGTTGTTCTCCCCGCCCCCCGACTTTTCTAGGAGTAGATCACCGCGGCTAAGCCTACGTGGCACCAATTCGTCAGATGTGATCGACCGCATTGTCCGTGTGGCGGACCCCACCGTGTGAGACTTGCGATCAAAATCCGCCACGCGCACACACCAAACTGAGGGAGAGCCGTCCTGAGGATCTTGGCCCCAAATGCCGTTGCGTGCAGATTGCACCGACATCTTGATACGGTGTGCGTCCCATTCAATTGGAATCTGGCCAAGCCATTCCACACCGGAGTCTTTGTATTCGGTGTATGGCTCGAACTTCGTCACTTCTCTACCTCGGCCAGGAGATTCGTGATTTCGGCTATGAGGGTGTTGAGTTCGGTGTCTATCTCTTCCAAGGAACGTGGTGCGACGTACTTGTAGAAGTGGCGCGTGAAGGGGATTTCATAGCCGATTTTGGTTTTGGTTTCATCGATCCAGGCGTCGGGGACGTGGGGGAGCACTTCGCGGGCAAAGTATTCCTGGATGTCTTCGTTGAGTGGCACGTTTTCGGTATCGCGCAAGTCCGCATCCGCCTCGGGTGTTTTGCCCTTCGTGCAGACATCGGAGGTGTCGTCGCGCTCCGACAAGCCAGCCAGCACCGCCTTGAGAATGGGTGCCGCCAAGATGATCTTGTCAGCGACGAGTGCAGCCTTGAGGATTTTGGTGAACTGGTCGCGGTTCTTGTAGACCACGTCCTTCTTCTGGCCTACTGTTTCGGTGCGGAGGCAGGCTTCAAGTCGAAGTCGAGTGCCGGCGTCGAGCTTTCCCAATGCCTTAGCGCTGAGAACAGCGTCGACGCGTTCGGGTGTGAATGCGAAGTTGAGCTTTAGTGGGCGTTCCACGGTGATGGCGCGGTAGCCGAAGTCTGTGGTGTTGAAGATCTTCGAGGTGTCGTCGTCACTGGTGAAGCTTCCGTAGAGGCTGACGATGGTGGCGATGTCGTCGAGACCGAGTTCCTTGCGTTTGGAGCCGAGGCTCGTGCGCATTTTTTGGAAGAAGTCCACGCCATTGATGAGCTGGACCTTGCCCACCCGATCGGGCTGTTTCCGCCTCTTGTTGTTGGACAGGACCCAGACATAGGTGGCGATGCCGGTGTTGTAGAACATATCCGTGGGCAGAGCGATGATGGCCTCGACGAAGTCGTTCTCCAGCAGATACTTGCGGATTTCCGACTCGCCGGAGCCGGCGCCCCCGGTGAACAGGGGCGAACCGTTCAGAACGATGCCGATGCGCGAGCCGCCGTCGTGGGCTGGGCGCATTTTCTTGATCAGGTGGAGCAGGAAGAGTAGGGAGCCGTCGCTGACGCGGGGGAGGCCGGGGCCGAAGCGACCGTCGAAGCCGTGGAGTTCGTGTTCCTTCAGGATCTGTGGCTGGATTTTCTTCCACTCGACGCCGAAGGGTGGGTTGGACAGCATGAAGTCGAATTGTTTGCCGGCTGCCTGGTCGTTGGCCAGTGTGTCTCCGACGTAGATGTTGGAGATGTCCTGGCCCTTAATGAGCAGATCGGATTTGCAGATGGCGTAGGACTCGTCGTTGATTTCTTGGCCGTAGGCAACAAGGGTGGCGCTGGGGTTGTACTCACGCAGGTGTTCCTGGGCGACGGTGAGCATGCCGCCGGTGCCAGCGGTGGGGTCGTAGATGCTGCGGACAATTCCGTCCTTAGTCAGCACGTCATCTTCGGTGTCAATGAGGAGGCGGACCATGAGCTGGATGACCTCGCGCGGCGTGAAGTGCTCACCGGCAGTTTCGTTCGAGGATTCAGCAAAGCGGCGGATGAGTTCCTCGAACATGAGGCCCATCTCAATGTTGGTGATGGTGTCTGGGTGGAGATCGATCCCGGCGAAGTCCTTGACCACGTGATAAAGCAGATCCGCGTGGTCCAGCTTCTCTAGAGTCTTCTCAAACTCGAAACGCTCGAAGATGTCCCGGGTATTCTCAGAGAACGCTTGGACGAAGCTGAGCACGTTGCTCTTGATGTTCGCCGGGTCGTCCAGCAGTTTGTCAAAGCTGAACTTTGAGGTGTTAAAGAAGTTGTGGCCGGACGCCTTCTCCAGGAAGGTATCCAGGGGGATGCCCAGGTGCTGTTTCTTTGCCTGTTCATCGAGCACGGCCTGCTTGGTGTCGTCGAGGACGCAGTCCAGCCTGCGAAGGATGGTGAAGGGCAGAATGATCGACCCGTACTGTGCCGGCTTGTAGGTTCCCCGCAGAATATTCGCGATGCTCCACACCAAATTGGCGTTGTTGTTACCTGCCACTACTCCCCATTCCCGCCCGTGTTCATGGGGCCATACGTTAAAGGTTCTTTGGCTTGCATCATATGCGACGAGATGGCGTCAACCGGGTCTTGCTGTTCCCGTCGCGAACTAGCGCCTTGGGACAATCCTTGACTTGGATGCGTTTGACTTGGTCGGCGGGGAACAATTCGAAGGGGTAGGCCGGTCGTATTCCTACCAGTTGGCTTGTCTGCCGGGTCGGGCATAGGCGAAGTTGGCGCCATGAAACGTGCTGACTAGCGTAACGGAATTGACGCGCTATGGGGACACCTCCGGAAGATGTTCGGCTGACTGGCGTCTGGGTTGAATCATGGGATTTGGGCTGATTCAGTGCAGGTCTCGCTGCCTATTATTGGGGACAGTAGAACCTCTCCGAAGTGTTGGTCCCCTGAAGGTGGTCCGGTGTGATCGAATGCCGTTCAGATGGACCATGTACCGCTGTGATTTGGTTCGATGTCCGATGGGTATATGACTCTGGAGGCGAGGGAAATTTGCTGGGTGTGCAGCGCGCCGACTGGCGACTCTTACTGCCAAAGCGCCAGTAATGGACGATGAAAAATATGGGGCTTTCAGTGAAAAACGTGACTATAAATCGAACCTATTTCCGTCCCGCAACTAGCCAAAAACGTGACCAAGTTTTCGTTCAAAAACGTGAGTAAAACGTGACTTGGGCCGTTTTTGGCCTGAAACGCCTCTGACCCGCGGAATGAAACCGCAGGTCAGAGCCACATTTGGGTGCCCCGGGCGGGAATTGAACCCACGACCAAGAGAAACTCAGGAACCTCATGTCAACAGTCTTCGATACACGCCAAAAACCGCCGGGTTCCGGGGTAGTGCGGGACGACAGTGCCCCTTTGGTATGCCATGGATTGGCGTGTGTTGTCGTTCAAAAACGTGAGCAAAAACGTGACGAGGCCCTGCAGCACAGTGCCGGAGACGCCGTTTGATGGCCGTTTGCAGGTTCCTCGACATGGTAGGCGGCATGTCACCGATTTTTGAGAGCGGGCCGTCGCATTTCAACGAACTGCGTTGTTCAGGGCGCTGTATAAGTGCAGATGGCCTCACCCTCGGCCCAGTTCCGGAACATAACAGTTGTGTGGTGCTATCGTCACATGCGAGAAAGCAAACGAACGAGGAGCCATGGATCAGACGCCATTCACGAAGCTGTACTTCGGAAAGAGTGATCCCAACCATGAGTTGAGGTCAAACCCCGAGGACTTCATCAAGAGCTACGTGGACGTGAACGGCGCAATTGATCGAGTAGTCAGCGGGGAAGTCAACCTTATTCTGGGACCGAAGGGCACAGGAAAATCGGCGCTAGGCCTGTACATCGAGAAGACCAGCATGAAGGGCCGCTACTTCGCGCGCATGAAAAACGCGTCTCATCTCCCTTTGGCCGAGATTCCTCAATTGAAGACGGGTGAGCCACAGGGTGCCGTCCGCACGAGAAATGCTTGGCGCTTCATTCTCCTCAGTAATTATCTGGACGTCGCGCTGAGCGATCCTGAAACCAAAATTTCTCAGATCCGTGACATTAGGCGCGTGATTAAGGGCCTTCGCGACTTCGGTTTTATGGCCGCCGACTCAGGCCACAGTCTACTAAAGGCGCATGGCGCGAAGTTCACCTTTCCAACCAGCCAGGTAGGATCCTTGTTCAAAGAGGAAGGCGGACGGGAGCTCGGGATTTACACCCTACTTCCGTATCTTGAACGCTGGGCGAAATCGCTGACCTCGCCAAATCGGCATATCCTACTTTTGGATGGATTAGATTCCATTTTCCTCAACGATGCAGCCTATGACGAGTCGCTGTCTGGTCTAGCGCAAGCTGCCTATGAAATCAACATCGAATTGATGGAAGCTAGGGCCACTGGATCGGTGGTGTTGTTGATCCGAAATGACATCTTTTCGCGTATCTCTTTGGTATTGCCAGACGCCCATAAAATGCGTGACTTCGCATTTGATCTGGATTGGCGCGTCCTGTCTGGTGCGGCCGGGGTATCGTCGCCTCTGATCCAGCTAATCAACCGCAAATCCGGTCAGGAGCGGGGCGATGGACCAATAGACGTGCTGTCATATTTCCCTGAAAAGATTTCTCCTGTTGGGGGTCGTGGAGGTGTTCGACAACGCAATCCCTCGAGATTGCAATACCTTCTCAATCTAACGCGGCATACACCCCGTGACATCCTCCAGCTCATGGAACACATCCGCTTAGCCTCTATGCATTTGGATCCTACTCCGGTCAAGCCACTGCCCATCGAGACTATCCGAGAGGGAGTCTTGCAGTACTCGACTAAGTACTTTGTCGATGCGCTCCACGGTGAGTTTGCTGGCTACGAAGGTGGCCGCGAAGAGGCAGAGGCTGCCCTGCAGGCTCTGAAATGGATGGAGGATTCGCGGTTCACAAGAGGTGATTACCGACGTTCATTGCAGAAGCATTTCCCAGGACTGGAGACAAAGGCGGATGAATTCCTTCGCCTGCTCTTTTTTGCGGGAGCTCTCGGAAATCTCTTCGACAACGGAGGAGAGAGATATTTAGTCTTCTATCACCGGCGAAATGACGTAGATCTTAATGTTCAGGGAACATTGGTACTTCACAACGCGCTTACCCACGCGTGGTCCAAGAAGTTCGGTCTCTCTTAAGGTGAGTGCTGCATGACTGACAAGCTTATGGAGATGGTTCAAGAATTCAGGTATTGGCGGTCATCAATACCAACAGGCCTATTGTTGGCTTTCCTAGGTGCACTCATAATACTGACTCGCTGGCCTATATTTGCGCAACCGCAGAAGTGGATCGCGCCCGCCTTTTGGCCTCTTCTGAGCTCGATCAGTATACCCGGGTGGCTGCTACTTGCGCTGGTGCTCTCGGCGCTCTTGGGGTCATGGTGGTGTGGATTTACGTCTGGATTTGCCGTCTTATGGGCGCGCCGCGTCGTTTTATGGGCGCCGCTACACGTGAACACAGAAGATTGGCATGTCGTGCGACGTCTTTGGACGTCGCTGTACGTGCCGCAAGCCACCGTGCGCCGCCTGAAGTCGGAGATGGCGGAGGTGGCAGACTACTCGGACCTAGAGAGTGTGGATAGACCCGCTGCATACAAAATCTTTATCCGTGAGGCCGTGGGGCCTTATCCATCTAGCTATGCCGACGGTCCGACTGACAGTGAGCTGGTAAAATTATGGACCGACCTTCGGCTGTCATGCGGTCTCATCCTCCCACTTACGATCGCCATATATGCCTTTCCGGCCATCGTGGAGCCTGGCATTTCTGGTTTGGATGTCTGGGCTACTGTCGGTTCAATCGTCGCCTTCTGCGTGTTATTGGTCGAGTCTCATATCCGGATCCGGCGTGTGATCGAACTGTCAATCACAACCCACCTCGACGCGACCTCGCTTGGATTATGCGCCCGAGCTGCTCATGGATCGGGGCGCACTGCGCGGGAGACGACAATTGCTAACGGCCGAACTCTCTAGCGCGATTGAATGCAATTTCAGAAGACTCATCGGCCAGGACATGCTCTTCTGGTTCGCGTACGTGGAGATAATCGAGGCCATCCAGAAATTGCGTTTAAGCTGTGGACTTTCCCAGAGATTTTGTCGCCGCCCTGCGGGTGTCCCCTCGGGTAACGAGCCGACTTGTTTCTCACGATAGCTCTGCTCGAATTCTTCAGGAGCCCGGTTGACTAAGGGCATTGAAGGGGGGTTTGTGCCAGGGCCCTGCGTACGGCGATCTGAGGGCCAATATTTGGTTGCGACGGTTTCAAGCCACCCGGGTATGAAAAAACCGCGGATTTCCGCCGATTTACCGTCCGCAGATTGAAAATCGTGACGTCAAATGGAGTCGGATTAGGCCCCGAAAATGTCAAAAACGTGACCAACTTTTCGTTCAATAACGTGATTTGGCCCCTCGACGCGCTCGGCTGAAACAGTAAAATTGCAGGTCAGAGGCCCTTTTGTGCCCCGGACTAGAATCGAACCAGCGACCACGTGAATCTGAGGCAATTTTCTGCGTTGCGACTTCCTCGAAATTGTCGCCACATGACGTCATCCGTTCGCAGTCCCAATTTGCTTGACATCACGCCCCCGGCTTCCTGGATGAGGATTTGCAAAAGTGGGTCCCTGTGATCCCGGGCCCCATATCGACAATCCGATCAACCACGCTACCCATGCTACCGAATCCACGCTTGATGTGAGGGAGAGTTTGTCAAAAGGAACTGTTAGAATCCTCGAGGATGGGACCACGATCTGTACCCTATCTAATATCGACATACCTATTACGATGGACGGTCATGGCAATAGATTTTGGGCTAGTTTCGGTACTTCTTGAATGTGTGATCCAGGCATCAGCCATGGCTGGTGAACATTCGCGCAGAAAAAAGCAGCGAGCAAGCGATACCCTGACAATGGCAGTTCAACAACTCGACGCCGAGGCAGTGGCTGCTTCGGTTTCATCCGTCCGCCTTGCAACGTTCATGCGCGGTGGGATTACGGCCACTGACGTCGAGCACGCGCTAAATAGTCAGGCGTTCCGGGGAATGATTAAGCAAATGTTCCTTGCCATAGTTACCGATCATAGCCATGATCTCCTTGATTCAACAAAATTGTCCATGAGAATAATCCTTGAAAGTGAGTTGTCTTCTAAGTCCAGCGAAGACGACTGCGAATTCTTTTGCAACAATGTTATCTCATCCTTAGAGGAGGCGTCAGTCTCCATCCTTGAACAGATTCGAACCAAAAACCCAGGATCACTGGTGAGTCTCCAACAGGGCGCTCTTCTTAAAAGACTAACGGCGGTTTTAGAAAACGTAGATAAAAATCTTACCGCAATATCAGAAACCATGACGCCCGGCACAGTCGAGAGCCGACAACGATGGATTTCAACGTACAGAACTTTGTGTTCGCGAGTTCATGGTTTCATTCAGCCGCCAGATTTTGATAATAATCAAAAATTTCCAATGGCAGAACTCTATGTGCTGCCAAATGTCTCTGTTGGTGGACCGCAAAACTATAATGATGGATCGAATCTCGATTTTGATAGCTTTCGAACCACGATAGATCGAACCATTCTTCTGGGAGATCCTGGCGGCGGAAAGTCAACTTTTTCTAACTATATAGCTATGCATTGGGCCGGGAGCGATGAAGGGATTATTCCCTTTCATGTAACCCTTCGAGAATATGCACAGGTTTCTAACGAATTCAATATAGTTCAATATATCGAACAGCAATTAAGTAGCAAATATCAATTCCCGGCTCCACAAGGGCTAGTCGAAGCTTTGCTTATGACCGGTGAGGCCGCCGTAATTTTTGACGGACTAGATGAATTGATTGATACAACTAAGCGCAGATTGGTGAGCCAAACTGTCGAGATATTTGGTTTGCTCTATCCACTTGCCAGAATTTTGGTAACTTCACGGAGGATTGGATATAATCAGTCAAAATTGGATGCCGAGATTTTCTCAGTGCGTGTGATTTCGTCTTTCGAGGAACGCGATGTAAGAAATTACGTTCATAAATGGTTCGCTTGCCAGAATGACTATGGTGATGGCGAAGTAGGAAAGCTCACTGAATCTTTCATGACGCAAAGCCAGTCGGTGCCGGACTTGCGTTCGAACCCTTTGATGTTGTCGCTCATGTGCATTATATTCAGAGGCGAGAACTTTATTCCAAGAAATCGGCCGGCCGTATATGAAAAATGCGCCAACCTTCTCTTCGAAAAATGGGATGGTCATCGTGACATTGTGGTACCGCTTGAGGCGCGGGCTCACGTCGACGCCGCACTCAAACACGTAGCTTTCTGGATGCTTGACACGCAAGACGTTGAAACGGGCGTTGACTACGATAAACTGGTTCAGGAAATGGCCTCCTATCTTCGGGGGAGGGCTTTCGACACAGCTGACGATTCTATACGGGCTGCAACTGAGTTTGTGGACTTTTGTAAGGGCCGCGCGTGGGTATTTTCTGACGCAGGGACGACCGCCGACGGTGATCCTTTGTTTACATTCACCCATCGCACATTTATGGAGTACTTTGCTGCATTCCACCTTACGCGAGTTCATGATACGCCAGAGAAGCTTGCGAAAACCCTTCTTCCTAAAGTTGCAAAGGAAGAGTGGGATGTGGTTGCTCAATTGGCTGTGCAGATTGAAGACAAAAGCGTCGATCGCGGGTCTGAGCGCGTACTAACGGCAATGTTGGACGAGCGGCGCAAGCGGTCGTTATTCGGTCGAACAAGTGTTGTCGCATTTATTGCACGATGCGCCTATTTTTCGACAATTTCACCGGCTTTTTTACGCAAGCTCTCCCGCACTTGTGTTCAGTTCGCCTTTGATGGAATGGATAAACCTAGATCGATGGAATTCCATTACTCGACCAGACCTTGGTTGGAACTCATGTCTTCGGGCGTTGAGGCGCATCGGGAGACTATCGCTGAAGTACATAGTGTTGAAATCAAATTGGCCATTGCTGAACGTGGTAGCTCACAGTGGATTTCGGCGTGCCGCATGATCTTTTTTGGGCAGAGCCTAGCCTGGCCGGGGAGCGTTTACCAGCATGATCAGGGCTGGTCGACATGGATGCCGCTATTTCGAGCAATCGCAACTGAGGTTGCGGACGATCTGCGGCACTTCTTTGAGTTGGATTTCTCCTATCGGTCTGATGTGATGATTTCTGGAATCATGTCACCGAAGGAAATTGTTGAACATTGCTTGCAGAGTGGCATGGCTTTCAGTGATGTGTTTTTCGATTTTGGTGACTTATCATATCTCCATGTGAAAAGTACATCGCTGGCCAGCTTGATGATGTTTATTGGTCATACAGATCATCGTGATGGTTTTGAAGATTCCGTGGCATTTTCTGAAGAGTTGTCTGAGATTTTCTTGAATGAGTTTTGGAAAACGATCGAATCGGGTAATCATTGGACGCATTCTCGTGGGGTATACACGGGATTCTATACTGGAAATTCCATTGATCTATCAAATTCACAGAGTGTTATAGAGACAACATTTTTGATTGGACTATCTAGATCAGAAGTGGTCCCTCGCGTTTCAAATGCTGAACGGAGCTTTGAAGGTGCCAATGGACTATTTGAACGCCTTCGCGATGCTCGTTCCACTGCGACATCATTCGATATTTTGGAGTTGGAGAAGTATTCTTTGTCCGAACGGCTGAAGGAATTTGCTGGGCTTTGGCTTCAAAATAAGGTTTCCGTATTTGAGCTGACGGAATCAAATAGATCGCAAAACGGGCAATCTGAAGTTGAATATATTTAGCATTGAACGTAGTATACCTCTCTGCCGTTGGTTCGCATGGAATAGTATTTTGGGGACTCTCCGCGGTTCGTGAGAAAATCTGTTTTGATGACATTAAATATTTGATGACATTAAATAGAGGTGGCTCGTAGCCGTGTTGTGATTTATGTTCTTGGAGCGTTCATCACGACACGGCTACGAGTCATGAATGAGCCTACTGTGGGGCTCTTCAGAGTCCAGAGTGTAGTTTTGGGCTGAAGCAGTCGGATTCCATCGGTCTTGCCTTGTAGAGTGGGTCGCTGGCACGCTCGCGTTGTCTGCGCGTTGACTGCTGGATCCGCCGGCGGTACTTGTTGTCCCGGCGGATGACGTGGAAGGGATCCATCCCGTGAACAGCGTCCGGCGGCTCCTCGGCGACAGCCCGGGCCACACACTGGATTCTGAAGAGCCACCTTGGTGGCCGATTACCTCGGGACTGTCGCACTCAATCAGCGGCGCATGCCCGGCGTGTAGCCAAACTGGACCACTCAAGGCCGATGAAAATGAGGATATCCGAGCAGAATCGTGAGGCTATTCCGAAAATGACTATGGCAGAGAGGAATGGCCACCGCGCCAGCAGACTACTTTTCTGTGAGCACTTTCAGGCGGTGCTAATCGTATTTCAGTTGCTTGAGGCCGTGGGAATCGAAGCGACCTTCGAAGTTGGGAGAGAAGGTTTTCTCGAGGATCTGGCCGAAAAGTCCGAACATGGCAATGAATGGTTGGATGCATTCTCTTGGCCACAGATCGGCAAGTGAGAATTGGAACCGACTCGCCACAAACTCTCCAGAATCAACACAAACTGGAGAGTGTTTAGTACCTGCCATTGTTCCGCGTCGTTCTCGGAAACATGGGCCAACAGCGGGTATTGGCAACAATCGGCAACAGGATACTTGTAAAGCGGGGTTCATAAACGTTGATAACTGATGAATGGTCTTTAGTGCTCACCATGCTCTGACCTGCTGCGATAGTCTTCATTGCTGGTTCCATGCGGTTGTTCTTCGGGCCGGGCAGCGCTGGCTGTTTCGGTTCGAATTCGAGAGCTCGCAGGACACTGAACTAGGCGTGGGATTGAACCCATGCAGCCGAGGCGGCGATGGACCAGACCAGATGGTTGCGCCTCACCATGATTCGCTCTGTCGGCGTTCGGAGGGTTGTAGACGGCGCTCATTCGCAGGATGTGAGTCGTCCATGCCGCTGGGCAAACAGGCTGAGCATTGTGGTTCAAAGTTGCTACGGCAATTCCGGCTTCGTCTGCCCATGGGTGGGCAGGCCGAGTGCATCGGTGAGACGGTCGTCGTCGAACATGGCGGAAAGCATTGGCCTGGTCAACGGCCTGACAGGGCCAGCGAGCCTGGACATGAGAACTTGGAGGGTGCTGGACATCAGTTGGGCTCCGGCGGGGGAGTGGGCGATGGTGTCGTGTTCGTAGCGGTCGAAGAAGTGCTCTGTGTCTTGGAATGTTGCGGTGATGCCGGCGATGTTCATGCGGGCGCCGAGCTCCTGGTAGAAACGGGTTGCTGCGGTTTCCTCTGCCTGGGTTGGCGCCCGCAAGACGTGTGAACGGGCCCAGTGGATGGGGCGACGAGAAGGGTGAGGAGGACGTAGAGGAAGTCGTCTTGGCTACCGGGGACGTGGCGGTGGGCATGGTTGCGCAGGCGGATCATGTGGCGGCCGCGGTCGCTGTTCAGGCCGCTGGTGATGAGCTCGTAGGTGACGACGGCGGTGTCGTAGGAGCGCTTCATGGGCGTTCGATGATTTCGCCGTTGCGCTGCAATGTTGCGGCGATGCTGGGGACGGCGAAGTTGCGGTAGTAGGCGAGGAAGAAGCCGAGCTCGATGTCCGTGGCGAGGTCGTAGAGGACCATCTGACGGTAGGTGGCTTCCCAGTCCTCGGGGCTGGCTGTGGCTTGGCGGCGGGCTGACTCGGCGAGGCTGGCATGGATGCGCATAGGAGACCTCCCGTCTGGGCATCAATCACTCCATTGTCCTGCTGGCGCTGATGCCGCTGGTTCAATCCATCGTAGACCTCGAATTGATCAGCGACCAGCCGAAAAACGTGGGCCCAGCAATGGCGATCGTTCATGACAATTGGCAGCCGCAGAAGGTCAAGGAACCTGAAACAGAGGTGGCGGTCGAATTCGCATATTCGAGATTGCGCGCCAAATTCGTCAGAATGTTGGTATGGATGACGACGCGCTCACTGCTGCGGAAGCTGCAGAGCTACTTCATATGAACTTACAGACGCTTCGGCGCCGCCTTCGAAGAGAACGACCCGAGGGAACCTGGCAAGTTCCACCTCAACGAGGAGGAAACTGGTTTCTCCGGCGAACCTACGTCGAGCAGCTAGCTGCAGAAAATGGATTGCAGAAACGGGGTCAACTACCAAAGCCCATCGTGAATCAATGGCCGACCCCCACTCGAGAGAGTGCCGTTTTGACGCTTCGGGGCGCAGCTCCACAGGCCACCGTCGTGCACGGAGTTTGGTCTGATTGGTTCGACTTTTCTCATGCAATGGACCATATTCCACCCTTTCCAGGGGTCTATATGCTGCGACCAGCGAAGGAACCGAACGCTGCCCCCGTGTATGTCGGTATGGCGGGGCTCAGGCAGGGGAATGGGCTGCGCGGTCGTCTGGCCGTGTACGCAAGTGGAAAAGGAGCGGTGTCGGGACTCGGCGAACATGCGTTCGATAGAGCTCTGGCTGATTCTGGATGGATTCAAGAGAGGCTTGGCGAAGCGCTGCGCGGCCAAGCGCAGCGCGCCAAGACCGTGGCTCGTCTGGCCATAGATCATTTGAGGCTGGAAATACGATGGAAAACCGTAGAAAACGGAGGCGAAGCCCACAAACTTGAGCGCGAACTCATCGCGAAGCACCGCGCTACCTTGTGGAACCGGTGACCCAGCCGTGGGTTCCGATTTCAGGTATCCCCGGGTTGTCACCGCATAATGTCGAATCTTTCGGACCCAAGGATCTACACGTCACCGAAGTCGGTGCTTTAAGCGATTGGATGTGGGAGTCGGATTGGATTCATGTGCCATCAGTGTTGATTCATTACATCGCAGTAGAAATCTAGCGGCCCAGCTCGTCGATTAGTGCTCTCAATTGGCGGGCTCGCTCGGCCATGAATTCGGTGTCAAGTGCTATCCGATCCATCCTTCTGCGTTTGGTGGCCTCGAGCTTCTCCATTGATCCTGAACCCAAGAGATTTCGACCATGGAGTGCTGCTTCGGTCAATCCTTCACGTTTGGTCTCGCCCGCAAGTATGGCATTGCAAAACTCGTCCCCATGGCTCGGGCACCAACCGCTTTTCAGTGCCTGGCCAAACCGCTCGTCGTCGGGGATTTTATCCAAAATCCGTTCTTCCCAGAGAAGGACTGGAGTAGCAGAGTCAGGCTGACCGCCGGAACATCCACATGAAAACGCCAGAAAGTCATTATTCTCGATCTGGTCCCAAACACTTCCCGTGACCAAGAGATAGTCAGGGTCCGTCTGCTGGGCGGCCTTGGCTGCATAGTTAACGGGGCGACCTGCCCAGACCGGTTCCTGCAGATCAAGGTGGCGGGGAAGGCCGACGCGTTTAACGAGGATTGGGCCGCTGGCAATGCCAACCTTGAAACCGGTTGAAGGGGCGTCAGGCCATTTCTTCTCGAGTTTCTGGGTGAAGTCGGTGCTGAAAGTTCGGATGGAGATACCGGCGCACATGGCTCTTTCGAATCGGGTATCGCCCCAGAATAATCCGAAACCACCGTCGCCTTGAATATCGACAAAATCGGCGCTGAAGGCCTCCAATATCTTTACCACACCACCGACCCCGGCGTCATAGATGCTGGCGGTACTGGCCGGGCGGCGGCCTTTCTCCAAATTTGTGGAAGATTTTAAGTCGAAGAAGACAGCAACAAGGTCATCGAGACGGTGCCAGGTTTTCGCGTCGATGGGTAAATTCGCCAAATCCAATGATGATTTGTACACCACCTTCGGCATACTCTCGAATCTATCGGCTGTACGCTTGCTGACGGTGTCCAATAACTGGTCAAGGTCCAAGAGATCCTGCTCCCACTCGTAGTTAGTTCAAGACTATCTTTTGGGTCCGACATTCAGCCGTGTAGGTCGGCGGACAACTGAAACTGCCCACTGGCCTCCAGTGGGCTCGCGGTAATTTTGGCCGCCATGGCCAGTTCATGCCCCCGCGGGCAGTCAGACCCATCGGCAGGAACTGCACGGAAATTCCGGGCCAAGCTGGAGCTCACCTCAACTATGACCGTCGACGCACCCACGATGGTCTCCGGCCTTGCCACCTTCTCGTTCACCAGGCTGCATTTGCACCGTGGGGAGTCCACGACGGTTTGCCAATACCGAGGGAGTGTTACCCGTCGTCTGCAGTGGGGCCCACGGCACGTTTTGACTGCCGGTGGCACGGCAGCTGTGCCTACGCCCGTGCCGCCGGGTGAGGAGGGGCGGGTCTTCCGGCGCACAGTCCATGTCCAGGAACCCTGAACAGTTCGCATCGTCTCTGCTTGACTCTGGCACTGCGGATCAGCAGTGTCATGCTCTTGGCCTCTGTTCAGCTAAAACGACGTGATGCTCGCGAAGTCTTCCAATCAGCACCGCCGTTCAGATCGGGGCGACTCTCGAATGCCCAACGAGAGATTACCCGGGGCCGTCGCTTGCCTGCGCTTTTCCACCAGCCCCAAACGATCCAGAAAATGGTGGGAACCAGAACCCGGCCGTGCCGGCCGGCGGCCGCCACTGTTGGCCGCAAGTAGACAGCCCACATGGCCGGGATTGGACAGTTTGAACTGGACGCCAACACATGGCTGACATATGGGCCGAACAGCAAGCTGAATGTCGGTGCTCCCAGATAGGCTTGGTTACATCGTTCAAGTAGCACAGGAGGGGACTTGGCACTTAGGTCTGACATTGAAGGCGACATCGCCAAGACGGTCAATACGCGGCTTAGCACCACTGTGCGAACCGATTTTGCACTTGAAACTGTTCCTGACCCGTCCAACATGGGTTACTCAGAGGGCGTGTACTTGCCCTCGACCTATCTCTACGCCGACATGGCAGACTCTTCTGGTCTGGTTGCTGTATCCCCGGCCGAAACTGTCGCCAGAGTCATGAAGGCGTACCTGTCAGTGAGTACACGAATAATCCGAGCTAACAATGGACATATCCGTAGCTTCGACGGCGATAGAGTCATGGGGATCTTTGCAGGAAACGACCGGTACTCACGAGCGGCAAAATCTGCTTTGCAAATCAAATGGGCGATGAACAGCTTGGTACAGCCTGCCATCGCTAGTCAGTTCGGATCCATCAAAGAAAGCGGATGGCAGCTTCGACACGCGTGCGGAATAGCAAGCGGGAAATCACTTCTTGTCAGGGCAGGGTTCAGAGGAAACGACGACATGATTTCGGTCGGGACCGCTCCAAACCTCGCGGCAAAATTGAGCGATCTCAGGCAAGATCATTTCTCGACATTCATCGGTAGTGGCACGTACAACAAACTGAATGATGCGGCCAAACTGAGCAAAGGTGTCGATATGTGGCGAGGTCCGTTCAGTTACGCCATGGGAGGGAAAACCTACTCATACTACAAAACATCGTACTTTTGGCCGCTTAAATGACCAACGATTGTCTGGCAGTGGGGCAGGAGGCTGACCCATCGCATCCCCCTTCAAGCACTTAGGAGATCCTTCTTGTATCCGTCCCTTCAGCAATCGGTTCAAGACATCCTTTACGTCGACTGGAACATCAGTAACGGAACTGTTGTGCCAAAAACCGACGACATTGTATTGAAGAACGGCGGGCGTTTGGTCAATGCAACCTACGTGTATGCCGATCTTGCTGGGTCATCAAAATTGGCCAAGACTGTGTACAAAGAAGTCACCGCTGCTGTCATCCGGGCATACATTAGTACGGCTTCTCGTGTATTTAGGGAATATCAAGGAGCGATACGCAGCTTTGATGGTGACAGAGTCATGGCCGTATTCATCGGGCATGACAAAGAGACGAGGGCGGTGCGCGCCGCCCTGGCCATCAACTGGGCGGTGGTCGAAATCCTGAGGCCGGCGATGGCCGAACGCTGGACCGACTTCGAGAATTACTACACGATTAAACATGGAATCGGAATCGACACTGGGGAGGCCCTGATTGTTCGCGGCGGAGTGAGGGACAACAACGACCTGATATCAATCGGCGAAGCGCCAAATCAAGCAGCTAAGTTGAGTGAGATCCGTGATGACTACTCGCTCACCATCACAAAAGCCGTCTATGAATCGATGTCCAACGAGGTGACCTCTTTCGAGGGAACGGCCTTCTGGACACGTACTGATGTTCGGAATGAAGAGGGTGGGCTCACGACGCTCTTCCGAAGCAATGCAAGGTGGGGAGTCTGATGCGGTGGAGTCAACGGCCCGAGCGCAAGCCAGCTAGCGACGACAAGGAAGCCTTGGACACTGCGTGGCGTATCCACGGGGCCATAGTTGACTGGACCGGCAAAGTAGATGCGAAGGCCTCATTTGCTTTTGCGCTAGAGTCTGCTGGCTTCGCCATGGTCGTCACCCTTTCGGGCAAGGACCGATTGTTCAATCGGCTCGAAGGTCCTTGGCAGGAATTAACCTACTACGGGGCTGCTGTTGCTTTGATCATGGCTGCCGGATGCGCAATGTGGGTGGTTATCCCGCGACTTCGCATGCGACATGTCAAAAATGAGTGGCAAGACAATTTTATCTATTTTGGTCATTTGAAATTTTGGCCACTTAATGAACTGCCAGCCAAGATCCAAGAAGCAAAGATGCTGCCTATCCTGACTAACCAGTTGGTACGCATGAGTAAAATCACCTGGCAAAAGCACTTGCTCGTAAAGGTATCACTCATTCTTGCCTCAATGGCGGGGCTGGGACTGGTTGCTTGCGCGACTCTAATCAGGCTTGGCTTTACCCCCTGAGGTAGCAATCAGTAGCTGTGAACAAAATTCATATTGGTCATTGCCTGTGTTCTAGGCCAGTAATTCGCACATAGGTTTGGTGTCCAGTATCCTGGAGCCCAACAGTCAACGTCCCGGAGCGTGAGCTGGCAGGCTTCATTCACCGCTGAACGAACCATCCAGCAGGACACGGTGAATTCTCGCAGTCTTGGTATTTCTCGCAATTTCTGCTTAATGTTTAGACGAGGCATTCGGTAGCAGGTGTGGGTCCAGGGCTCCGGTCATGGTGAGGTAATTGCTGTGGGGTGCTAGGTGGTGTTCTTGATTTTGTAGCGCAGGATGAGCTCGGTGCCGGGGTAGCGAGTTTCAGCGCTGTTTAGGTGCTCGCACAGTTGGGCGGCGGCCGCTGTTTTGGCCTTGGTGGGCAGCGGGTCCAGGGTGATGGTGAGGACGCCGGGCTTGGTGGTGTCGATGTCGCCGGGCTGGTTGAATATCTGACGCATGAGGGCGTGGGCTTCCTGGCTGGCGCGCCGGTAGCCGGTGTTGGTGCGGATCTCGCGGGCGATGGTCATCGCGGTGTTGTAGGCGGCCATGCGGATGCCGGTATGGATGAGCTTGACCTCGGTATCCAGGACTTGCTGGCCCGGGTTCAGCTCCCCGAGACGGAGTTTTGCCGGAATGGCTTTGTGAGCCTTCTCGGCCGCGATCAGCGCCGTTTCTGCTTCCCAGAGCGGTGCCATGGCCTGGTTGTGCATGGCGCTGGTGACCGTGACAGCCAGTTCCGTGGAGCCTTCTGCCGGGGTTTTCAGCGCCATCAGGTTCGTCTCGGCGATCGCAGCGGCCTCGGCATGAGCATTCCGGGCGGCAACGACTTTTTGGTACGCCTTGGCCTTGGCAGGGTTCGGCACCATCCGCTCCTCATCGTCACCGGTGCTGGTGTAGGAATCGTGGGAGTCAAGCTCGAAGTGCATCCGGGCGTAGCGGAACTGATTTTCCTGCCTCCACCTATTGCCCATGCGATACACAACCTCCCCGGCACTCATGGTCCGGTCGGTGGTGAGGATGTGGATTTGCCTGCTCCCGTCACCGGTGGTGCCCACGATCCGGCTGATCTGCCGGATCGTGAAGACTTCACCGCTGGTTTTGGTGGTGGCCAGGGGCAGGTCAACGGGCGTGTCAGCGACCGACCATTTGCGTCTCTGCCCGTGGTCGTCGGTGTGCGTGACCTCTGTGAAGAGATCTTCGCTGATGTCCTCCGTAACGCCTTTGCGCCAGGTCAACACATCAAAACCGGCTGAGTCCATGTGCTTGAACAATGCCGGTGACCAGCCGCCGCGGTCGAAGCCGACCAACACGCGCCGGTCATCCCCAACGGCTGTGCGCAGCTCCGGCAGCAGCTCGCGCAATTCGGCGGCCAGGGACGCACCGGGCTGTGCCATGACGACGAAGATCGGTGAACCATGGGCGTCGGTGACCCAGGTTTCTTCGGTCGCCGGGACTGGGAACTTGAGCCTCGTGGAGTAGATCTTCCCAATCTTTTTCGTGCCTTGATAGGCGCGCACGTGCCCGTCAACATAAAGCACCGCAGCCAGGTCCTCACCGCCAGGCCCGGTGCCTGTCAGATGGTGTTTGGCCAGGGCGGCAATCAGTTCCCCGGCCTTGCCGGTTTCGGCGAGTTGGCTGATCCGGCGGCGTATGGTTTTTACTTCCGGGGCCCGATCCAACCCCAACACCCGCCCGAGCTCACCCGGGTCAAAGCGGGTGGCGCCCTCAGCCCTAGATTCCCCGGCCAGTGCTCGCAGCACGCTATCGATCAGGATCGTTTCCAGGCCATAGAAACCATTCGGCAACGCCCCGTACACCTCTTTCGCACAGCTGATCAGACCGGTGGATTCCAGTGCGGGGAAGGCCAGGAACAAGCCGGCGTGGCGAACGTTGGCGGCCGGGGCAAACAAAGGCGCTGCAGCCTCGAGCAGGCCGGCAGCGGCCCGCTCGGCATCGCGGGCCACCGGGGCTGGTAAGAGCGGCAGTGCACGCTGCCCCGCTGCTTCAAGGGGTACCAGAGAATCGTGGGCAGCATCAGTGGTCGGTGTTTCTGCCGTGGTGGTCATGGCCATGGCGCGCCGGACCGTGTCGGTGGAAACCCCCGTCGCTTCAGCGGTGGCCCGCAGGCTCAAACCGCCGGCACGAATAGCACGAATTTCTGCTGCTTTGGCTTCCGTGAGTAGGGAAGGGCGTTTGGGTCCCTTCTTTACCGGTGCCAGGCCCATCAGGCCAGTGCCTTCAAGGGACTTGCGCCAGCGCCGCAACGACTCCGTGTTGACGCCGAAAGCTGCGGCGACCTCGTTGACCTGGGCGGCACCGGTATCGACCAGTTGAGAGGCCGCCAACCGGCGCAGACCGTCCTGGCCCGCACCCCACACATAGGCCAGCTGCCCGTTAATGAAGACCTTGCCACCAGAGGCGTTTTCCAGCAGGGCCGCACGCTCGCCCATGAGCACAGCGCCAAGGTCCGGAAGTACGGGAAGGGCGGTTTGGGTAGTCATTGAAACCATTGTTTCACCCACCCACACAAGAAATCATCACGCCTTTATTATCTCACAACAGGCGTGAAATTAACAGCCTCAGCCGCAGTAAGAACCGCGGCAATTCAACAAACTACAAAAACCGCGCACTGACCATGTCCGGAGGCCTGGGGTCGATCCGGTGTGCAATCTCGTGAATTCGTAGACATCTAATCTCATCTCTTCGGAGGCGCCGGGACTCATGGGTTTGTATGTCCGGATCGACCCACACCCGCTACCGAAAGCCTCCTCTATACACATGCAATCGAGAAGATAAATAACAATCGTTATTGAGATTAATCTAATTGTTGAACCGTGGGGTCAACTGTGGGGTTAAAGCGCGCACCAAGAACGCTTCCTGCTTTGATTCCAGAGACTCGAGCTACCATGCTATATTTTTCGTCAGACTCAGTCCGATTCCAATCCAATTGGGTATTAATTCTATTAGAAGGCTTGTCTAAGAAAAGGCGATTATTAGTAAAGTAATCAGTCTTATGTACGTCGATAATTATACTAAATTGGTCACAAATATTTCCAATAGTTATTATCCAGTCTTCTCGAGCGCCGCTCATAAGTAACCTGCTGTACCCTCTCCAGTACCAGCGTATGTGGATAATATACTCTTCATCCTCCTCAACTTCTCGCCCAAGTAAAACGAAAATTTCACTTTGCTTCTTCGATGGGATGAAAAGGTGTATCAGATCTGCCGCGGTCTCTCCAACGCTGTCTAGACTGACTCTCCAAGCCTCGACGGTAATGTCACTTTCAGTTGACGTGTCATTGCCGGACAGATTCGTGTAGAATACTGAATTCCCTCCCTTCATCGCTTTTATTCGCATAATGCGATCAATTACAGTATCCCCGTTGCTGCCGATGGTTATCTTTTCTGTCCAGCTGATGGAGTGTCGGGGCCCCACATTGTTGCGAATAATTTTTCCGAATTGTGTTTCGATAAGAGATTTTTGATTCTGATGAATTGCAATTTGAGTGCGTAATTTCTTCTCCAGCTTCGTGGCCTCGTCTTGTTTTCCCGCTATCTCTTGCGATAGCCGAGCGATTCTCCGTCTGTAAATCACGGTGAGGCTAATCAGGCCAAGGATGGCGCTGACTCCATACGAAACAAAAATTATGGAGAGTATTAGCGGCTGTATTTGCAGTCCAAAATAGGCAATAATTGTTATTATTGTTCCTGTTAAGGCTAACGGCGTCCAAATTAGCGCAGTGATTAACTCCCTTGCGTCCCTTAAAGTTAGCGTGCGGACGATTTTGCTGGTAAGAGGTCTTGCCATCGGAGGTTCCTTTTTCAAGCATGTAGGCGCAATATCAAGAGGGTGGGGGCATCGTCTTTCTGTGCCCTAACGAGGACTTCGTACGGCGTTGGAACTCCCAGGATTGTTCCTGATTCGTCTCTGAATTTGTCGCCCAAGGGGCAAAATGAAGCTGGTATCTGCCAGACCGGTGGCTAGTGGCACACTGCTCCCAGACCAGTGAACCTCGCATCTGGGTTGGTTGGTTGACCCGAACGAGCCGAACACTGGTAAGGCCGTTATCCTTCGTCCTTTCGGGATGAGTCACCAAGCTCAGGAATCTGCAACGGCTCCTTTCCACTTTCGCGACTTTGCCGTTGCCGTCGCCAAATGCCAAATGCCCTTCCCGCGCGCGTGGCTCACGAGCATCTGCGTCATCCTCGGGTTGGTTGTGGTCATCAATCATCCCGATGATTATCCAACAGGGCTGCTCTCTGCTCGACTTATTAGATCCATGCTTCACACGCTTGACTCGGCGCTGGATCTGGGGCAGCCGCAATTCGCCAATGGTCGGGGAACAGTTCCACAGGTGGGCTGCCGCATAAGAAACTGCGCCGCCAACGACGTCGGGTGATTTTACTGCGTTCACAAAATTGGCGTACGCGGCACCCAAGTTGAGCCGGCCCGAGGTCTGGTGCTGTGAGCCCGACCTGACAAGATCACTCTTAATGCGTGTAGCCATGGTCAAGCGGTGGCGAGATCCGATATTCGTGAATCTGAAGGATTGAGCTGTGGCGCAGTCAGCACACATGGGCGGTAAACCGAGAATTCTTGTAGCGTTGCGCCAGCGGTTCTGACTGGATCCTGTCGTCAGTGAATACCCGATGCGAAAATGACCATCTCATAATCCACATCGCCTACTCCTTTGTCCAACCAGCCTGTTGTTCTGAGGGTATGACACTGCTCTCTATGCAGCAAGAGTTCGATCTGCACAAAGACCGATCTGGGATCATGCACAGGCCGTTCGGGAGAAATCAAGAGTAAAATAGCTCGCATTGAGTTGGTTGCTGAATGGCGATTCTTGAGGTCTCTAGACGGTCCTGCAGGCGTTCCGACCGCGTCATACAAAACTCATCCTAATCAGTGCAAAGTGGAGAGTGTTTAGTACCGCTAGTTGTTGCGATCACGCCATGCAGAAACTGGTCAAAAGGGCCTATTGGCAGCTTGAAATGGACCCATGGCAGGACAGCGGGGTGACAAACGTTGAAAACTCTTGATGACTGTCCGGCGTCGAATATGTCGCTGACCTGCGGCGATAGTTTCCTGGATGTATTGGGTCGGAGAATTTAGACCGCTTATTCGACGAAGCAATATCGGTTGGAATGTCCGGTCGCCGCGTTTGCTGGGATTCGCCCGTCCTTTGCGGCTAGAGCTAAGCCCAGGACGGAGATATTTTCATGGGGGAGTGTCCCACTTCCTTGGACCTGGGACGAGGAGGGTGAGGAGGACGTAGAGGAAGTCTTCTTGGCTGCCGGGAACGTGGCGGTGGGCGTGGTTGAGCAGGCGGGTCATGTGGCGGCTGCGGTCGCTGTTCAGGCCGCGGGTCATGAGCTCGTAGGTGATGATGGCGGTGTCGTAGGAGCGCTTCGTGGGTCGTTCGCTGATCTTACCGTTGCGTTGAAGTGTCACGGCGATGCTGGAGACGGCGAAATTGCGGTAGTCGGCGAGGAAGAAACCGAGCTCAATGTCGGAGGCGAGGTCGCGGTTCATACGGCTTGGTGACCTCCCGACCCCTGGCGCAATCGTTATTAAGGCGACCAAGGGAGGACGGCAGGAGCTCGCCCGGCGATCAAGCTTTTCGGTGTTAGCGCCGGCACGATCGAACTTGACGTGATGAAGCGTGCACTGAACGCGCTCGATAAGCCAAAAGTCCAGCTGACGACGCATGGCGCAACACCCAAAAGTCGACCAAACCGAGGGTGCTGCTTCTGTCTTGACTCGTCTAGGCAAAGAGGAAAGCATCAGAAGATTCACGGAGAGTGCCATGGAGCAAATCTCAGTCGGCAACACTTGGGGGGTTACGTCAGCGGGTGCTGCCACTAGGCCTTGGCTGTGTTTGCATGCCAATGATGTCCAGTGAATTGCGTTTAATCACCTCTGTTACGGAGCCAAAGAGCCATACCTTGCCACGCTCATGGAATCCTCGGGGTGAGAGTTAGGATCAGATATGGATATGAGCTGGGCCTCCTTACGGGCTCTAAAAGAGGTCGCTAATCGAGGCACCATGATCGCCGCCGCTGAGGCGCTAGGCTACACGACTGGGGCAATTTCGCAACAACTTTCATCGCTTGAGAAGGTTGTGGGAACTCCATTGCTTCAACGTGTGGGGAGGATAGTGGAGCTTACCGATGCCGGGCGCGTACTTGCAATGCACGCCGACGAGCTCTTAAAGGCACAAGCGAGTTCTCGTCAGGCTGTGCGAAACGCGGTGCAGGCCGCCGCAGGAACTGTGTCACTGGGCGTTTTTGCAACTGCGGTAGGTAGCTTGCTGCCGCCCGTAGCTGAGAAACTCCGTATCCAATATCCCCTGATCATTCTCCAAGCGCGTGAATTTGCCGTTGATGAAGTTGGGCGACGGGTTCGTCTCTCTGACGTGGATCTTGCACTCGGTCTTGACTATTCGGCAGCGCCCATCCCAAGGGAGGAAGGGACGAAACTTCGTGCTCTCCTTGCCGAGGACTTTGGGCTGGCCGTTTCATTGACTTCCGAGATGCCTGACTGCGTGGCCTTGACTGATTTGGCACATTCAGACTGGATCCTTCCACCTGCCAACACTCACTTCGGTGTGGCCGTACGGACCGTATGCCGCCAGGCAGGCTTCGAACCACGGGCTGCCTTTGAAATTAATGACACGGCTGCTTCCCTGTCGCTAGTGGCTGCAGGGCTAGGGGTGTGTCTGGTTACACCAATGATGCTTGAGTTCGCGGGGTCTCGTAGCCTAAGGGTCTGTAGCCTCGATACGCCAGTTCAACGTCAGATCGTCCTGATCGAGCGGCTGCAAGATAACTATGATCGATCAGCTCCGCTCAGGACGGCTGAGGTGATTGCTGAGACTGTTCGTGGGCTTGGCATTCCATAGTGATGCCTTGGTGAAGCAGGAAATGGCGACTATTTTCTCCCGGATACAAGCCGCCACATGACGAGAGCAGAAGACTGACGAGTCGGACCAGGCTCGCCTGCCGTGCTGGGCCATGACGCAGCATGGACCAACTATCACTCAGAATCGTTTAGCTTTGCTAAACGGAACCAGGCAAGAACTCTCGCTTGTGTCCCGAGTCACACGCGGGCATGATTGTGTCAATGGCAAGTAAATTGCTAAATAAATCAAATTGGCTCCGTTGCCAACGAGTGGAATACGTCTGCGGCAAATGCGGACATATGTCCACCACATAAACATCATGGATGCGGATTTGCTCTGCAAGCGTTGTAAATATGTAACTGATGGGAAGGTCTTTTGAATGCAAACACTCCTAACAGTGGGTGACAACCTGGTTGACTGCTATCCAGATCTGGGACTCGAGTTTCCTGGTGGCAATTGTTTGAATGTCGCCATCCAGGCGGCTCGAACAGGAATGACGGTTTCATATCTTGGTGCCGTTGGGACAGATGCTCGAGGCGATCTGATTCGGGCCACTTTGCAAGAAGAGAACGTCAGCTTTGAACGTGGTCGTATAATAGATGGCCCATCCGCATATTGTATTATTGGACACCAGGATGGGGATCGAGTGTTTCTCGATTCAAACGTGGGAGTTTCAAGGTTCCAACTCTCGGAAGGTGATATCGCTTTCGCCGCGAGACATACAATCGTTCATTCCGCCCAGCAAAGTGGGACTGACGAATTTATTGGAGCCTTGGCTGAACAAACTCTCGTATCTTATGATTTCTCCACGATTTCGGATGAGAAATTTATCCGAGAAATTGGGAAATACTGTTTTCTGGCCAGTTTTTCGGGAGGAAATCTCGATGATTCAGAGGTGGAAGAACTTGTTGACCTAGCGTTGACTAGCGGTTCCCAATGGGTTCTCGTCACCCGCGGTAGTAACGGAGCCATCCTACGCTCAGCAAAAGAATCCTTCTCGGTTGCTCCTGTTCCTGTCGAAACACTGGACACCTTGGGTGCGGGCGACACTTTCGTGGCCACCGTCTTGTCTGGGCTGGTTGCCGGCACGCAACCCCAGGATTTCTTGCAGGAGGCTGCACGTAGGGCGGCAGAAACTTGCACACACTTTGGTGGAGTGGGGCATGGTGCCCCAAGTATTCTTCACCAAAGAGTGACATAGAAGTATTCAACCAGACAGCAATAGTAAACACGATAATTGTATTATTCGAGAGGAAATTCCATGACAAATGGCACATACGTAGGTATCCGCGAGGCTTCCCTTATCCCCGAGGATCTGATGCCATCGCTGCAGAAGGCCTTGAGCGTTCGCAATAAAATCGACGAAGAGATTTCCAGTCTGGCCGGCCTTCCTAAGAGAATTTTTTTGGTGGGGTCAGGTGGTTCATATGTAGGGCTGGTTCCCCTGCAGTTCATTCTCGATACCGAGTCAAGCATTCCCACGACTCGGATCAATTCCGACGAATTCTACTACCGTAAACCGATATCCGTTGGCCCGGACAGCCTTGTAATTGCGCTGTCAGGCACTGGAAACACTGCGGAAACGGTGAGGGCAGCAGCTTGGGCTGCCGAGCAAGGTGCCACAGTTCTTGCTTTCACGCTCAAGCCAGACTCGCCACTCGGTTCGCAATTTGACACCGTTTTTGTGCCAGAGCCTGAGGAAGATGGCCTGCGTTCTCAATTGGGCGGCCTGGCTGCATCGCAGTTGATGTTGCAGTTCGCTGGATTGGCCATCCTTCGACTGGACGGGGTCGATACATCGTCTCGAGAGCAGGTCCTTGTTGACTCGCCGAACGTGATTTTAGAATCACTCAAGGAATTCGAGCCACAAGCAGAATTGATTGCCCAGACAATCAAAGAGGCGCCCATGACCTATGTGCTTGCTTCTGGACCACTGTATGGTGCTGCATTGACCTTCACCATGTGCTTTATGCAGGAAATGCAGTGGATGCACGCATCAACAGTGAATTCAAATGAATTTTTCCAGGGTCCGTTTGAGGTCGTGGATAAGCGCTCTAAGATCATTGTCTTCTTAGGTGAAGACGGCACGCGTCCGATGGGGGAGCGTGTCAAGAGATTCCTTGAAACGTATGCGGGTGAAGTTCAGTATGTCGACTCCAAGAGCTTTACATTTTCGGGGGTAGATTCCGAGATGCGGGCCTTTGTCAGTCCAATTGTCTATCACGCACTCACAACACGAATTGCCGCCTATCTCTCGGCGGCCACAGGCTACGAACTCGACGGTCGTCGCTATATGTGGCAGGTTGATTACTAAATTTTCGATGGTCCAATAATTGATTAGATCGGAATACATCATGTTCAGAACATCCAGCCATGCGCGCGGATCACGGGTAGTCTCCATCTGTGCTATTTTGGCAAGCTCAGCATTGATGCTGAGTGCATGCGGCGGTACAAATGCAGCGACGAACACGAGCGAGTCACCGGCAGCCAAATCGCAAGATTTTGACCAAGCCCTGCACGATGCCCTACCCGCTGCCTATAAAGGCAAGAAAATCAAGGTGGGTGCATTCAATGACTGGCCACCGGATGAGTTCATGGAGGATGGTCAGCTCAAGGGGTGGAGCATCGACATGGCAGCTGCAATTTTCGGGGTCCTAGGTGTCGATTACAGCATCGAGGGAACGACTTTTGAATCCGTCATTCCGGGGCTAGCCACCAAACGGTACGATGCAGGTTTTGCATCCTTTGGGGTTACACCCGATCGACTCAAATCGCTTGATTTCATCCCGCAGCGCAAAGAAGGAACTGCGTACGGGTCCTTGGCCTCAGCTCCGATCAAGGTGGACAGTACAGCTGATCTGTGTGGACACTCGGTAGCTGTCCTCACCGGCGCCTGGGACTACCAGTATCTCCTTGAAGAGAGCAAGAAGAATTGCTCAGCCAACCCAATCGACCTGAAGCAGTTTACGACTCAGAACGATGCCGAACTTGCAGTTTCCTCCAAGCGTGTCGAAATCGTGGCCGCCGGCTCTGCAAAGCTTCTCTACAGCGCCAAACAAACAGGGACGACGTACGTCTCTGATCTACTCTCGAATCCCGTGTACAACGGGATCGGTGTTACTAAAGGAAATCCGCTGGGTGAATCAATTCGTTCAGCAATCCAAGTGCTCATCGATAATGGAAGGTATAAAGAAGTTCTCGACAAATGGGGCGTAGGTACTCAGGGTTTGCTTGAGAAGGCTGTTCTTGTCACTGAGAACAACCCAAATCCCTAAAAACAGAGAAGTGTGGCGCCTCCGAGACAGATCTGGCGGCGCCACATAATCTTTAACAACTCGGCCCAAAAGGAGCAGGCTATGACTATCATTGAGCGAACAAGTAGTCCCAACCCGAAAGTGCATGTCGACCAAAAAGCCATCAAGCGGCGTCATCCATCATGGTGGATCGGTGGCGCGATCATTGCACTTCTTGTTCTCGCATTCGCGCGAGTGTTGGTAACCAATGAGAACTTACAATGGCCCGTAGTATTTCAGTATCTGTTTGCACCGGAAATCCTTTCTGGCCTGGGCCGTACAATACTCTTGACAGTGATTGCCATGGTTATTGGGCTTTTTATCGGGGTCATTGTGGCCGTTATGCGGCTATCAGATAACCCAGTATTTCAGTGGGTAAGCTTGGGCTGGATCTGGTTCTTCCGCGGCGTGCCTCCGCTAGTGCAGCTTGTGCTCTGGTACAATCTTGCACTCATATTTCCGGAACTCAAACTGGGAATTCCGTTTGGCGCAGATTTGATGTCGTGGGATACAAATACGGTTATCACACCGTTTAGTGCGGCTATTCTTGGTCTCGCTTTGACGGAGAGCGCGTATGCGGCTGAAATGATTCGCGCTGGAATCCAAGCGGTCAGTGGGGGACAGACCGAAGCGGCTGCCTCCCTTGGAATGACGCGAGGCCAGACATTGAGAAAAATTGTGTTGCCCCAGGCCATCCGGATAGTCATACCACCGATAGGTAACGACACCATTTCTATGCTTAAATTCACTTCCCTAGTCAGCGTTCTGGCTCTTCCAGATTTGCTCTATTCGGCACAGATGATTTACGCACGTACATACCAAACTGTCCCACTCTTGATCGTAGCGACGCTTTGGTATCTTGCCTTAGCTACAATACTCACATTTGCTCTGCATGTGGTCGAAAAGCGACTCAAAAGGCGAAACGACGCCGCAATCAAGGGGGCGGGTCGAACTTGGCGCGATGCCTTTAGATTTTCCGTTGGAAAGGAACGCTCGTTGTGATTACTTCTACACAACCTTTACTGGTCGTCGATGGTGTTTCTAAAAGTTTTGGATCTAACCACGTCCTAAAAGACATCAGCCTGACTATTAGACGCGGGGACGTAACGTGTATTATTGGGGCGTCCGGTTCAGGAAAAAGTACTCTTCTTAGGTGCCTGAATAGATTGGAAACACCTGATTCGGGAGTTGTATACCTGGATGGCTGCCCCGTTGGGATGAAATGGGAAAAAAATAAGCTCTATGAAATGCACCCCAAAGAGCTTGCAGCCCAACGTCAAGCCATGGGAATGGTGTTCCAAGGGTTTCATCTGTTTCCGCATCTTACGGCTCTCGAGAACATCATGCAGGCGCCGCTGACGGTTAAGAAGGAGAAGTATGAGGACTCACGGAAGGCCGGCATGGAATTGCTAGACCGAGTCGGGCTCGTGGAAAAGGCACGGTTCTACCCGCATCAACTCTCTGGTGGGCAACAGCAGAGAATAGCCATTGCGAGGTCTCTGGCGATGAAGCCAAAGGTAATGCTTTTTGATGAACCAACCTCTGCTCTCGATCCGGAGCTCGTCGGTGAGGTTCTCTGGGTGATGAAGTCGCTGGCTCAGGACGGCATGACAATGGCTGTAGTCACTCATGAAATGGCGTTTGCCAGGGATGTGGCCAATCATGTTGTTTTTATGGACGGTGGATATATCGTCGAGGAAGGTGCCCCGGAAAGTGTAATAGGTAACCCGCAGCATGAGCGGACGAAGTCGTTTCTTTCAAGGGTTTAATTGATCATTGTTTTGATAAATTAGGAGAGTGTGACATGGGGCTTAAAGTTCTGAGTGCGACAGAGATTCGGAAGTCTCTATCGATTAGGCGATCGCTCGCGGCCCAGCGGGATGCATTTATTGCGCTTCGCCATGATGATTTTGTCGGTGGTAGTCTCCAACACCCCGGAACAACATCAGATTCATTTGTGTTCGTCCATACTGGGTTGACTCGAGGTGCAACAGGAATTACGTGCAAGTTTGGTGTACAAATCCCAAGTAATTCATCAGCCGGAATTGCAACTGTTCAAGGCCTAGTTACCGTGCTGGACGCTGATACCGGTGTCCCGCTAGCCTGCATGGATGGTGCTGAAATTACTACGATGAGGACGGCTCACGGTGTATTGGCAGCTGCTGACCTGCTTGCGCGTAAGGATGCAACTGAAGCTGCCATCATTGGTTCTGGCGCGCAGGCGAGGGAGCTTGCACTCCATGTTTCGGAGATTCGGGACATAACGAAGATTCGGATCTGGAGTCCCACTAAGGCCAATCGTGAAAGACTCGCATTGGAAGTACAAGAGGTGACCGGCATAGATGTCCAAGCGACTGAAACATGCCGGCAGGCCGTCGAAGGCGCTCAAATCGTGGCTACCGCAACACTTAGTTTGGCACCGGTAATCGATGGAACTTGGTTGGCACAAGGAGCGACGGTTCTGACTCTTGGCTCTTATGAGGCGGACAAGCGAGAACTGGACTTGAACACTACTGCTCGAGCCAATCTGGTTGTCGTGGACGATGTATCGAAGGCAGTTGTCAATGCTGGATGTGTTGTTGAGGCTTTGAACGCAGGGGTCCTCTCGCATGATCAGTTAGTTCCGGTGGGCGACATCTGGACGGGGACAGCGCAGGGGCGGCGAAACGATGAGCAGATCATAGTTTTTCATAGCCTCGGGTTTGGGTCCCAAGATGCAGCCGCGGCGTGGGCCGTCTATCAAGGGGCACTCGAAAATAATTATGGAGTCGATGTTCCCTTCTGATATGCCTCTGTGTGACTAATCATGGCCCCTGGCGTAGAGAAGTATCATTGCCAATCAGCGCATCGTATTGTTCTATTGGTGTCGCGCGGCGCCTTAGAACGGTGGTAACAGCCGGCTTGGCCGTTTCTGTAGGTGTGACATATGACTGAGGCTGTACAGCCCAATGTGTTAGCCGTCAGGTTTTTTGACGGTGTGGGTGGCGTTGAAAAGCCCCGCTGGATGTTTCCGGCGGGGCTTTCGTTGTCGAGGTGACGTGGTGGTTGTTGGGCTGGTGTTTGCATAGAAGGGCTTCGGATAGCAGGTGTGGGTCGATCCGGTAGCGTGCGCGTGGGGACCGGGTAGCGCTTTCGGTCGCGCCGGATGACGACGGCTTTCATGGCTTGTCGCCCTCGGCCGCTTCGCGCCAGGTAGGCCTACTTTCTCAAATCCCTTGGTCAGCTCTTCCGGATCCCCAACCGTTGCCCACGTCTACAGACAGTCACGAAAGCCGCCCTCCGGCCAGCTGCACACTGATCGGGTCATAACCGATGGGCTTCGAGCTCCTGCCCGTGGCAACCGACGCCGCCGAAGGGCTCGGCTGAGTCCAGAACGCTGCTTACTCGAATTGCTCCCCCACGACATCCTCCAAAGTACACCCGGCCTGCTTCGATGAGCTCTCATGCCCAAGATCCTTGCCACGCAACCGTGGACAGGCTGCTGCACCTGGGCTGCCAGGCCAGTGGCGACTCGTCTGGCCGCCCCGGCACTGACAGAAATTGAGTGGCGCGACTGTGCTAAATTACCGGTCCCCGAATGGCCAACCCACAAACCTGTATTTGGAGGAACATCTCATGGACGCAATTCCCTGCGGCGAGGCCATTGGAGAATCCGCCTCCACCCCGTCTTCTCCAATGCCGGCGAACACATCCAGCGCAACGGGTCCAACACGGACCGCCGCACCCACGTCGGGGAGCGAGGTGACGCAACCGCCAATAACATAAGCAGCGGCTGTGGGACCCGGCGCTACCGGGTCCCACAGCCGCTACCCGATCGACCCACACGTGCTACCGAAAGCTTCTGCTAAACACATGCCTCCGGGGATTCCAAACGGTGCAGCCCGGCATGCTGGACGGTGACCCCGGTTTCCCATTCGGCCTCAACTCCGGCACCCAGAGCATGGCCAATCATTTCAGCAGCAAGGATGGCCTGGTGGACATCACCCGATCCACCGGAACCTCCGCCCGTTTGCGGCGCGCCGCGTCATTCATTTCGGTATTCGCCAGCGTGCCCCATCCAGGAATATGCGCCGGGCCGGCAAGCCTAGGCAGGAACAGTCGATCAGGCAGTTTTCGCCCGCATTGTGGCGCTTAAATTTTGGCTGGCGATTCCAGCCGACGGGGTTCCCTTTTCAGGAGACGGATTTCTTGAATTGCCAAGAGTGCCTGCAGGGCGCCCGGGTGCTTTTTCATGTAGCCGAACAGGGCGTTGCGGATTGCGCCCGGCCGCAGTCGGTCGTCGAGAGCAGCCGCTGCATCATATCTGGGGTACCCTGCCGGGCACCCCTCGGACAGGGGCTAAGAGGTCTTGTGCTCCATATCCGACAGTAGACCGTGGACATGCCTGGCGCCGTTGTTCCGCGCCTCCGTGCGAGCGAACTTGTCTCCGATCAGCACGCGGGTTTTCCCAATGCACTGCAGCCCGAAACCGTATTTCTGCCACGCCAATTTAATCGCCCTATCATTCCTAACAGAATTCGAGACCACTGCCGATTAGTACGCCGACGGACCCAAAATAGACGCGAGCGCAAACTCGACCTTGAAAACGACTTGCGGTAGGAACCTGAATTGGACTCCTGTCCACTCGAAATGGCAAGGGTTGATTCCTTCGAAGTGTTCAGTCAGTCAACGCGTGAGTTGTCGAGAGCTTGGGCGATGACCTGGACGATGTGTCGAGACTCCAGACCGGCCAGATCGCTCACCTGCGTTCGACAGGAAAATCCATCAGCAACGATCGAACGATCGGGTTCGCTTGATATCTTGGCTAGGATCCCCTGTTCTGCGATCGCAACAGAAACGTCGTAGTGGCCCTTTTCCATCCCGAAGTTTCCAGCGAGACCGCAGCAGCCATTGGAAGCTTCGACATCGCAGCCCATGGATTCCAACAATTCCAGATCCTTGCCATATCTCATGACAGCGTGTTGATGACAGTGAGGCTGCGCGACGATTCGCTCGCCACTGGTTGGCGGATACCAGTTGATGGACGTCAGGAACTCCGACACTGTCTTGGTTGCCCCAGAAACTGCCCGGGTACGCTCATCGTCGGGTAACAGTTCCAGCAAATCCGAGCGCAACACGGCCGTGCAGGATGGTTCAAGACCTATAATTGTCCTTCCGTCCACAACGTGGGGATGCAAAACGTCAAGGGTCTTACGCAGGGAGGCCTTGGCTGCGGTCAATTGTCCGGTGGAGATGAGGGTCAATCCGCAACAGGCGCCAGGACCCGCTAACTCAATGTCGCACCCCGCGGCCTTAAGGACTTTGAGGGCGGCAATCGGGACCTCTGGGCTCAGTGCGTCGGAGAATGAATCCACCCAGAGCAGGACTCGGGGTACCTTTGGGGCTGCGTCGCTGGATGTGGGGTTAGTCGCTGTGGTAGCCGAGAGGCGGGAATCGTCCTCCGCCGGGAGAGCGGCTTCCTTGAGGGAATGGAAGGGGGCCTTGGGAAACGTGGGCAGGCTTCTACGGGGATCCGCTCCCGCCAGACGGAGCATCGTACGGCGAAGGACCCCAATGGAGGCAACCTTGTTGAGCAAGGGTCCAAATGGTCCGATCATGCCCAGCCATGTAGGCAACCGCCCAAGGGTGTAGTGGCTGATGGGGCGCAGTCTTCCCTTGTAGGTCTGGTGCAGAGCTTCGGATTTGTACATGGCCATGTCGATGCCAGTGGGGCAATCGTTGGCGCAGGCCTTGCAGCTGAGGCACAGGTCAAGAGCGTCATGAACCTCGGGAGAATTCCATGACATGTCCACGCTACCGCCGTTGAGCATTTCCTGCAGGACACGTGCACGACCCCTGGTAGAGTCCTTTTCGTCCTTGGTCGCCAGGTACGACGGACACATGAATCCTCCCTCTTGGCGCAGGTCCGCACGACATTTACCCACTCCAACGCAACGGTGGAGCGCATTGGCGATGTTGCCGCCGTCGTGCGCGAAGGCAAAGCCGTCGGAAGCCAACAGGTTATTGGCCTGGGGTCGGCGCAAGTTTGCGTCGAATGGTTCCGGGTTGACGACCACACCTGGATTGAAGATGTCCTGCAGGTCGAAGAGTGCCTTGAATCCCGCCATTGCCTCCAGTGCTTTGTTCGAATACATGGTTTTTAATAGTTCGCCTCGGGCTCGTCCGTCACCGTGTTCCCCAGATAGCGATCCGCCGTATTTGGAAACGAGTCCCGCGGCCGCTGTCAGGAAACGCCGCATCACCACGGTGTCACCGTCTAACGGGAAATCAATCCGAACGTGAACACAGCCGTCGCCAAAATGGCCATATGCCAATCCTGAGACGTCCTCGCTGGCCATCAGAGCTTCAAGATCCCGCAGATAGTCGCCCAAATGTTCAGGCGGGACGGCTGAGTCTTCCCAACCCGGCCATGCCTGGTTTCCTGCCGCGGTTCGGCCTGCCAAACCGGCACCGTCGGCCCGAATTTGCCACAATCGCTTCGCCTCGGGTCCGGCCGGGAGGATCAGCGAGTCAAGTGCGCCCGCATCCAGAACCATCTTTTCGGCTGCGACGACGGCTTCTTCGGAGGTTGCACCGCCAATTTCCACCATGAGCCACCCGTTGCCGGCTGGCATGTTCGGGACGGATTGTTCGCCTTTTGCAGTGCGGATGACATTCACAAGCTTGGCATCGAGTCCTTCGAGCGCCAGAGGATGATGTGGGAGCAAATGCGGGACCGCATCCGCAGCTGCAGGCATATCAGGGTATCCAAGTACGGCGAGGGCAGGGGCAGGTGCCTGTTCCACTAATCGAACCTCTGCCTCGAGAATGATGCCGCAGGTTCCTTCCGTGCCCGTCAGGGCAGACGCAACATTCCGACCATTTTCAGGGAGAAGGTGTTCGAGGCTGTAGCCGGAGATTTGCCGGCCGAACCGACCGAACTCCAGCCGGAGTACCTCCAGATTCGAGAGGATGAATTCATCCAGTCCTGGAATCTGCGCCGTGGCGTCCTTCCCCGACCCCAGACTGACAACTTGGCCGGAGCCCGTCAGCCAGCGCAAGTTGCGCACATTGTCAGCTGTTCTCCCATACGAGAGGCCGTGGGGGCCACATGCGTTGTTGCCAATCATGCCTCCGATGGTGCACCGTGCCGACGTTGAAGGATCGGGGCCAAAACGCAGCCCGTGGACAGCTGCAGCCTGCTGCAAGTCACTGAGAATAACGCCGGGCTGGACAACCGCGGTCTTGCTGTCAGGATCAATGCTGATGATCCGGTTCATGAATCTGCTGAAGTCCAGCACCATGCCGGGGCCGACAGCATTGCCGGCGCAGGACGTGCCGCCACCCCGACCGGTGATTGCCAGGCTGTGCTTTCGGGCAATCTTGACGGCCGCGACGACGTCGTCCTCGTCTTTGGGCATGACTACCACCTGGGGTACCACTCGGTAGTTCGAGGCATCCGTTGAATACTCCGCGCGCCGACGCGTGCTGCTGTCCACGATGCCTGCAACGGCCGCGGTCAATTCGCGGACAACCTGATCGATATTCATGCGCGGTGCTTTCCTTTTTCCTGCAGAGGTGGGGCGGAGATTAGTGCTGAAGGGGCTTGCCGCGGAGCTCCATTGCCCGGCGCACACGGCTCTGTGCCAAGGACCGGGCTGCCTCATGTGTGGTCGAGTTCAGTCTGTCGGCCTCGGCCAGGACGGTGACCGTGTTGGCTCGGAGCTTCGTGGATACGGTTGTAAAGATTTGTTCCGTTTCGGGACGGAAGGGCGAATACCTGGCCTCCATCGCAAACGCTGCACTAACGACGCCGCCGGCGTTGGCAACGAAGTCCGGTACCACGGTGACGGATGCGGAGCGAAGAGCCTGCTGTGCGGCGCCATTAGTGGGAAGGTTGGCACCTTCCACGACAAGCTTGGCGGAGATCCCGCCAACGTTCGCCTCGTTGATGACATCTTGGAGAGCAGCAGGAATGGCGATCTCGGCATCCACGAACAACTCGGTGCCTATCGGGATGGCCAGTTCCGGGAACTCCTTCACGAAGCCGTCGCCAAGCCTGGAACGCATCGCTAAAAGTTTCGGAATGTCCAGGCCGTCCGGGTCGTGCAAGGCGCCTTCTGCCGTGGAAATGGACACAACACTGTAGTCCAGCTCGTGCAGCCGGGAGGCGGCGGCATGGCCGACGGCACCGAAGCCCTGAATGGCGACCCTCTGGCCTTGGAGTCCGATGGTAGCCGCTGCCTCATCGGTTACTTCAGCGACCCCAAAGCCGGTAATGCCCAACTGGTCGTAGGGCACACCACCTAAGTCATAGGGTGTACCCACAGCGGCGCCGCGGTCACCGAGCTCATCAATGATGATGGCTGCGTCGTTCTCGGTCAGCCCCATGTCCAGACCAAAAACGTATTCGGAAGGTACTTCGTTGCTGAGGGCCCTCACGAATGAACGGAGCATTGCTTCCTTGTGAGGGGAATGGGGATCGGCCCGGATGCCGGCCTTGGCGCCCCCGAAGAAAAGGTCGACACCAGCCCACTTCCACGTCATGACACGGGCCAACCGAGAAATTTCCTCGACAGTGACTCCCGGCTGCATGCGAGTACCACCCTTGCCCATGCCGCGGGCGGTGTTGTCAATGACAAGTACGCCCTTCATTCCAGTTTTTGAATCGCTGACCGAAACGATTTTTTCCGGTCCCCATTCATCCATCATGTCGAACAGACTGGCCATCGCTGGATACTCCTTATGTGTTGCCGCAAAGTAATTGGGTAGGTAACGGGGTGGTCCGTGTCGGTGCCGGCAGGATATGCCAGCACCGACACCGTGCGGATACTAGAGGAATTTCACGCCCTGGGCCAACGGGAGCTGGCCTGAGAAGTTGACGGTGTTGGTTGCCTGGCGCATGTAGGTCTTCCATGAGTCGGTGCCTGACTCACGACCACCACCGGTTTCCTTTTCGCCACCGAAGGCCCCACCAATCTCAGCTCCCGAGGTGCCGATGTTGACATTGGCAATGCCACAGTCCGAGCCACTGGCAGACATAAAGCGTTCAGCCTCGGCGTGGTCGTTAGTGAACACAGCGGACGACAGTCCCTGCGGAACATCATTTTGCAGGGCAACGGCGTCGTCAAAATCGGTGTAGGTCATGACATAGAGCAGTGGTGCAAACGTTTCGTCCTTGACGACGGCAGTCTGTGCGGGCATGCGCACGATTGCCGGTTCAACATAGTAGGCGCCGGGCTCGGCGTCAGCGTTGACACGGCGGCCACCGCACAGGACAGTGCCGCCTTGATCCTGGGCCGCCTTGATGGCGTTCTGCATTCCCTCGAAGCTGGCCTTGTTGATCAGCGGGCCGATCAGGTTCTCCTCATCCAGGGGAGTGCCGATGCGAAGCGTCGCATAGGCGCCGACCAGTTTGGCCGTCAGTTCGTCGACAATCGACTCGTGGACAATCAGGCGACGCATTGATGTGCAGCGCTGCCCGGCGGTTCCAACAGCGGCGAATACGATCCCGCGCAAAGCCAGATCCAGGTCGGCCGACGGCGTGACGATGGCCGCGTTGTTACCGCCCAGTTCAAGGAGCGCGCGGCCGAAACGCTGTGCCACCCGGGGGGCGACTTCCTGCCCCATCCGGACTGACCCGGTGGCGGAGAGCAGGGCAACCCGGGGGTCATCGACAATCAGTTGCCCGCCATCGCGGTCGGCCATGACGAGCTTGTGCAGATTCTCCGGCGCACCAACATCTTTCGCAGCACGGGCCAGCAGGGCATCAGCTGCCAGCGCGCTGAGCAGCGTCATCCCGGACGGCTTCCACACAATGGTGTCGCCGCAGACAAGGGCCACCGCCGTATTCCAGGAGTAGACGGCAACGGGGAAATTGAAGGCGGAGATGACGCCAACGACACCGAGCGGGTGCCACGTCTCCATCAGTCGGTGGCCTGGACGCTCCGACGGCATAGTCTTGCCATAGAGTTGGCGGGAAAGACCGACGGCGAAATCGCAGATGTCGATCATTTCCTGCACTTCGCCCAGGGCCTCAGACCGTATCTTACCCGCCTCTGCGGTCACGATATTGGCCAGGTCTTCCTTGTGCTCGGTCAGCAGCTCACCCCAGCGTTTGACCAGATTGCCGCGAACCGGAGCCGGAACATCGCGCCACGTTTTGAACGCCTCGTGGGCCTGCCCGATCATGGTGTGGATGTCCGTGGCCGAGTTGACCGGAAGGTTCATCAGCACTTCGCCGGTGAGGGGTGAAGAAGCCTCGTGGGGGCCGCCGAGAGCATCAATATTGACGCCGCAGGCTTCGAGTGAGGTTCGAACCATTGTTGCAATTTCGGACGTCTGGGTCAGAGTTTCAGGCATCGTGATCTCCTACGGTTGGTTGGTTGGTCTTGATGGTTTGTGGATGGGGCTACTGGGTGATGGTGACGTTGAGGCGACTAGCGAGGGCCGCAATGGAGTCCTCCTGTTGGCGTTGGTAAAGATCGTTGGGGTCATGGACCGTCGTCCCGACAATCTTTGACATCTGGTGGATGTCGTAGTTGGTTCCGATCTGCTCTTCGTCCTTGGAGCCTTCCTCGGTCAAATTTGACTGGAAGATTCCCGCAGCGGAGCGGGGGAGGAAGTCTTCATAAACGATTGGTTCCGGCACAGCAATACCGGCTTCGACCAGGCTGGCCAAGGTGACCGGGCTGGCCAAATCCTTTTGGCGCAGCTGCCCTTCATCGAGCCCGTAGGTGAAATAGGCCAGGCCCTGCAAGGCCAGCTCTTTCTCGGTGAGCGGAAGGTTCTCGGCCCACACCATGGCGGCTGCCTCGACGCGGGTCGTGCCTTCGGGGGCTGCTGCGAGCCTGGCATCAGACTCGGCCACCATACGGTCATAGAGGTCGCGCCCGCCCACTGTCAGGGCAATGCCGCGTGCCTCAACTTCGCCGAAGCGCACCCGCAGTTCGCCTTCATCGGTGGAACCGTCTGCGTACCGGAATACTCGATTTTCGCCTAGTGCCCGAAAGGAAGTTTGGCGAAGGAGGACGTCCGGTCCACCCCAGTTCGGTGGCCCTTGGATTTCATCGATCATCGTAATTCCGCGGGCCTGCATGCGCTCGTAGAGATCGTCGATGTCCAAGACACGTGGCGTGAGGTGGTTGATGTGTGTTGTGGAAACGCCGCCGATGTCGGAGGCCACAGCCGAGATGGCTTCCAGCTTCTTGTACCACTCGTAGTCCACGGGCTCACCCGAGAGTTCAAAGGCGGCGGTGGCAAGGTCGAGCAGTCTCTCCGCGTCGTCCGGGTCAAGCCCGGCACTGGCCGTGGCCTTGTCGGCCAGGGTCAGCAGGTCCTCTCCAAACAGGTTGCGTGCCCCGATGAATTCGGCCAGCTCGGCGCGCACCTCAGAGTCAAAGAATCTCGGATCCTCCGCTGCAAGCATGGACGTGAAGACGCGGAACGGATTCCTTGCCAGCTCGTCCTTGTCAATGGGCCGGAACGCCGTCGAAATAACAGGCACTGAACTTGAGGATGCGTCGCGAAGGTCATAGAACCCCACCGGGTACATGCCAAAAGCTGCAAAGATGCGAGCAACCTGGGCCATTTCCTTCGGTGATCCTACGCGGATGGCACCATGGCGCTCGGCCGTGACGCGTGAAATGCTGCCCAACCGTTCAGCTTCGGCGCCATGTTTGGCGACATAGGCTTCATTCACTTCCGTGGAAACATCGACGAGCGTGTTGTAGGCAGGCACTTCCTGCCCGTACATGATGGAGAGCCGACTAGCGAACTCGGCTCGAAGCTCCCACGTTTCAAGGGCAGTCATTGCATGGTTCCTTTCGATAAATTTGCTGATGATATTAGATTGCCGGGTGTCACGGGTCCCGCTCTAAATGATGTGGACTTCTTGAATGCGATGCTCGGCCGTTTCGAAGCGTTCTGCGGAAAACGATGTGTGGTCCATGAAGGATTCCCGGCCTAGATAGAGGTCTCGAATAAGTTCCCCAACTGCAGGTCCTTGCAGGAATCCATGGCCGGAGAATCCGGTGGCGTAGTAGAACCCTTCGACGGACTGAGACGTGCCGATGAGTGCGTTGTGATCGGGAGTGTTCTCATATAGCCCGGCCCATCCACCTTCAAGATCCGGTTCAGCCAGTGCAGGCGCACACACTCGGGCTGCAGCAGTAAATTCGGGCAGCCATTCATGTGTGAAGTCCCGGTCAAACCCAGGCTCCTGGTTGGTGTTGGAGATGCCGAGCAGCATGCCGTTGCGGTAGTTGTGGAAGTACATGGTGGTCGACAGGTCCAACGTGAACGGCACGGTGGGCATGGGGGTGCTCATTTGACGGGTGATGCCGATCTGGCGCCGCAACGGTACTACAGGGAGACTGACGTCAGCCATTGCACCAATGCGGCGAGACCAGGCGCCGGCGCAACAAATTACTGCTTCTGTCCTAATAGTGCCGCGATTAGTGGTCACTGAACTTATGCTTGCGCCGGTCGTGCCGACATCCATGACTTCCGTGTGTTCAAGAATGCGCACGCCAAGGGCGGCCGCCGCATCGGCGTATGCCCTTACGACCTTCCCGGGCTCGGCAAATCCGTCATTAGGTGAGTAGGAAGCGCCCATGAGTGCGTCCTGGCTCAAGAAGGGGTTGATCCCTATTGCTTCAGCGGGGGAAACCATTCGACTGTCCCCGCCCAGACCGTTTTGGATGATGGTGCTTCGCTCGCAGTCCAGCATTTCTGACTCACTGCGGCACAGGAAGAGGTATCCGACCTTGCGCAAACCAATGTCCGTAGCGAAGCGTTGCTGGAAAGTGTCAAACGCGGCGAGGCTACGTTGGCCCAAGACTATGTTGGCGGGGTCTGAAAATGTTGCTCTCACGCCGCCGAGCGGCTTCGAGGATGACCCTGCTCCGAGCTCGGACCGGTCAACAATTACTATGTTGCGAACACCGGCTTCGGCAAGATGAAATGCGATGCTGGTTCCCATGATGCCTCCACCGATGATGACGACATCCGCGTGTGAGGGTTGTTTGGTTCCGGGGGGGAGCTGTAGCGAGACCACATTTGACATTGATCATCCTGTCTCAGGCGCGGATGTCGTACCCACCGCCCTGCGGGTAGCAACTATCGGTAACGGGTTATATACAACCATCATGAGGCAGGATGTGAGCTACGTCAAGTAAGTTGACAAATGACTTTCTGTGCGACGGCCTGGTGGGGCGGAGTCTCTGACGCAATGTTGTGCCGGGCCCGGCGGGTCCATGGTGTTGGAGTTCATTCATTCACCGGCTTGTTCATGCGGGCGCTCGTGGCGTGGATTCAATGGTCGCTCCCGCCGTCGCCCTTTCTGCCTGGTATTCGCCCATCACTGAAAGCAAAGCTCGGTTCATCGTGTCATCGCTTATGGACGCGCGGAGAGGTGGCTTCGCGCGTCCCAGGAGCCGGTATCGTAGACGGCCATTGCGAACTCGATGCGTTTCAGTACCCAGGAAGGTTTCGGGGCGAGAGTCTTGGCCCTATGGACCAGCTGCTTGCTGGCTGTGGCATCAAGGGCTGTCATGGGGGAAACGGATCCTAGCTTCCCCATCGAGGGTATTGGGCACTGTGAACCCTATGCTGACGCTCACCGTTTGGCAGGCGCCAGCCTGATGGGTGCGCGCGACGCAGGTCCATTCTCGGCGGGGAGCACTGCGCGACTATCTGAAGAATCTGAATGACATTGGAGGGCTGATCCCATGGCTGTACTGGGTGAGCTGAGCCTGCTGCTCCGGTGCTTGTTCGGAGGGCCGTGGCCGGGCATGTGCCGATGGGTGTTCAATTCAAACCGCGGCGCTCCCCGGCTCCCCGGGCCCGCCCGACTATGAGGTACGAGCTCCGATAGTCAGGCCGGTGGTGTCTTCGGATATTGCATCTGACACATCTGATTGACCGAAGGGCCTGAGAGCGCGGTAGGCCGGAAACCGTGCCTGGAGCCGCTCGGTTGTTGACGCCCACGGGGTGACATACCAGATGAATGTACCAACGTTACGGCCAGAGGCTATCGACGGGGTGCCGGTAACCTATTCGTGATTTCCAGCAGTATGCGTAGATGCAGGGGGACATTCGAAATTCTTGTGATGAAAAGTCATAAATGTCTGCGCTAGTTCGTTTCTCAAGAGCCACGACCGTGCAGTTTAGGGCAATGAATAGCTGAGGTGTTTGGTCATGAGTGACTCAACTAGTTTTCGATCGCCGGCGATCAGTCCGGAAAGGATGGGGGCATGTTCTGCTGCGCTGATAGCGATTAGTCCGCGCTCGGCAAGATGATAGGAGCCGCTAACCCGGCTTTGATCCCGAAGGTTCTCGACGATCTTGGACAAGCGGGGGCTGCCCAATAGTCGCACAATGGATAGGTGAAATTCGTGGTCAAGTTCGAGGTAGTCATCCATGGTATTTGGATTGGCGGCCGCTAGAGTTGCCTTTGCCATGGCAGACAACTGTTTACCATCGTCCGCGGAGATGCCTTGTTCGGCGACGCGGCCGACAGCGGTGACTTCGATCAATAGGCGAAGGCCGTAAATCTCCCGTTGGTCTTCTGCGCTCATCTCTACGACACGGAATCCCCGGTTTCGGACTACTTCGAGTAGTCCTTTTTCGCTCAGTGCCATCATTGCTTCGCGAACTGGACTGTTTGACACTCCAAGTTGGATAGCCAGGGCGTTTGCGGAGTAGATCTTACCTGGCTGCATAGCCCCAGACATAAGTGCGCGACGGACTATGGAGCCCGCTTCGTCTTTGAGTGTTGGTCGGCTGTCTCCCAAGTCGGGAATGCCTACCGCAGGATACTGAGGACCAGTCATTTGATACGTCCGTTGGTGGTGGTCTTATTTAACATATTAAGTCGCTTCCTTCAGGCTAACGAAAGGCCTCCGTGCGAGTGGGTGGCCTTAACTGTTCGTACTTAGTCGAGGGGTGCCTGTCCGCGGAACTCTCTGAGTCATGGACTATCGATTGTATATCACGCAAAGCGGTGGCTGGTCAACTTATTTTGTAATCAATCGACGAGTCGGGCCTTGTGTGGCCTGCGCTGGGTCTAATTTCTAGCCGTCGGGATCCGCGCCATGCTGAAGACCGCGGGACCTAGAGGATCACGCCCTATTTGTTTAGCTACCTTCATGCAGTCCGCCCTTTGCGCGTGGGTGAATTGCGGGTCGCAGCCGCCGCCAAATGGATGGGGCCGGTGAAACAGCCGCTCTTGGGCCTATCCAAAGGCGTCTCCAAGGTCGGCTGGATGCTAAATGGCCCGCAAGTTTGATGGCGGGTGACAGTCGGTGCGTGCGCCACGGGTGACGTCGGTAGAGTATGTTTCACCTTGCGAGCCGCGGGATCATGATTGCGAACTTCCACAGGAACGCCATGAAACGGGGCGCATTTTCCCTGGCGGATAGCCCTAGTTGGTGCCGGTAGTCCACGAAGTTACATCCGCGTAGTTGGTGTTTATCCTCGTCACATGGTTGACACAGGACCCGGCTGTATCCGAGACACCGGGGCTCCTGCGTTTGACCCGATCTCCCCGTAACCGCTACCCGATCGCCTCACGCCTGCTACGGAAAACCTCTTCTAGACAGCCGTGGCCAATGAATACGATTCCTGCCAGATGGGCACTTGATTGGCTGGGTTCGTGGATGACTTTCGAATGAATTTGCCTGCTGGTTGACGCGAGTTTACGCGTGCAGCGGTACCTGATGGGTACTTGACTGCCGGGTGGTGATGGCCCGGAATGGATTACTTTGCTCACGGACGCCAATCGGTTGCTGCTGCCGATAGCATGGCATGGCTATTTCGCGGAAAGCGGTCAATAGATTGCTTCCCGGGTCCAGGGCTCCGGTCATGGTTGGGGGCAGGCATTTGAAGTTCGTTGATTTTCAGGGGTTTTGAGTGGCTGAAGGGCTGTTAATTTTGGCCACGATACGATAAAATAGAGTTAGAGTTTTGTCGTCTATCGAGGGGTGAAATGATGGTTTTTATGACTGCTCAACTTCCCCTGCCTGTGACGATGGATCCTGTTGCCGTGTCGGTGGGCTTGGCGGTGTCCCTGGTGGAGAACGACCGTGGCGGGGAAGTCTATATTCGCGGGCAACTGTGTGACGTGTGGGATGCCGAAGACGCTGCAGCACGTCGGTGGGCGGCAGTGAAATTGGTGCGTTTGGGTGCGGCCTCCCAGACGCAGATCGCGGCCGCTTTCGGAGTTTCCTCGGTGGCGGTGTGGAAATGGGTCCAGCGGGCGGCCGTCGGTGGCATTGCTGCGTTGGTGCCGGAAAAGAAGGGCCCGAAGAAGGCATCCAGACTCAGCGACACTGTCATCGCCCAGATCGTGGAACTGCGCAGCTCCGGCCTGTCCCAGCAGGCCGTCGGCAACATGGTTGGCGTCTCGGAGTTCAGTGTCCGCCGTGCCCTGAAAATCGCTGCCGAACAAGCTGCCACAGAAGCAGCAGCCCCCGAGTCTGAAACTCTGAAATCAACACCAGTACCAGCACCGCAGCCTGAGCTGCCGCTCTTTCCATCCCCGGCACCACGCACTGCCGAGCGTGCTGCTGCCGGGCTCCTTGAGTGCGCGGTCCCGGTGTTTTCCCCGGCCGCCCGTGTTCGCCATGCCGGACTGTTTCTGGCTTTCCCCGCCCTGGAAACCACCGGCCTGATCAGCTGTGCGAGGGAAGTGTACGGGTCCTTGCCGAATGGGTTTTACGGCCTCGAAACGATCCTGATTGATAGTGTGCTGCGGGCATTGGCTGGGGAAGCCCGCGCCGAAGGCGCCACACGCTTCAACCCAGAAGAGCTTGGTCGGGTGTTGGGGTTGGATCGGGCACCTGAAGTGAAAACCATCCGCCGCCGGATCAGCCAACTTGCCGAAACGGGCAAAGCCGGGGAACTGATCGCCGCCCTCGCCAAACACCATCTGGCCGGCACCGGTTCCGGTGGTGAGGACCTGTCAGCGATCCTCTATGTTGATGGTCATGTGCGCGCCTACCAGGGCACGAAAAAGATCGGGAAGCTCTACTCCACGAGGTTGAAGTTCCCGGTCCCGGCGACCGAGGAAACCTGGGTCACCGACGCGCACGGTTCGCCGGTCTTCGTCGTCATGGCCGCACCCGGTGCGTCCCTGGCCGCCGAACTCCGCGACCTGTTGCCGGAACTGCGCACAGCGGTGGGTGATGACCGCCGCGTGTTGGTCGGCTTCGATCGCGGAGGATGGTCCCCCGCCTTGTTCAAGCACATGGATAGTGCTGGTTTTGATGTGCTGACCTGGCGCAAAGGCACCACCAAAGACATCGAAGAAAAGTTGTTCGCCCAGGTGTCCTACACCGATGAGCACGGTGAAGAGAAGACTTGGTCGGTCGCTGACACGCTCGTTGACCTGCCCCTGAACACCACGAAGAAGACCGGTGAAGTCTTCAGTATCCGCCAGATCAGCCGGATCGTGGGCACCACCGGTGGTGGCACACGGCAAATCCACATCCTCACCACTGACCGGACCATGAGCGCTGGGGAGGTCGTGTATCGGATGGGGAATCGGTGGCGGCAGGAAAACCAGTTCCGCTATGCGCGCATGCACTTCGCCCTCGACTCACACGACTCCTACACCAGCACCGATGACAACGAGGACCGTTTGGTGCCGGAACCGGCGAAGGCCCGCGCCTACCAAAAAGTTGTTGCCGCCCGCAACGCCCATGCCGAGGCCGCCGCGATCGCTGATATCAACTTGATGGCGTTGAAAACCCCGGCGGAAGGCTCCAAGGAACTGACTGTCACGGTCACCAATGACATGCACAACCAGGCCATGGCACCGCTCTGGGAAGCAGAAAACGCCTTGATTGCTGCTGAAAAAGTTCATCAGGGAATTCCGGCGAAGCTCCGCCTCGGGGACCTGAACCCGGGCCAACAAGTCCTGGATACTGAGACGAAGCTGATCCATACCGGCATCCGGATGGCCGCCTACAACACCGCGATGACGATCGCGAGGGAGATCCGCACCAACACCGGCTACAAACGCGCGAACCAGGAAGCCCACGCCCTCATGCGCCAGATGTTTAACCAGACCGGCGACATCGACACCGCCGAGCCCGGGCACCTGACAATCACCCTGGACCCGCTACCGACCAAAGCCAAAACCGCGGCAGCCGCCGAACTCTGCGACCACCTCACCAACACCAAAACCCGCTACCCCGGCACCAACCTGATCCTCAAATACGCCATCAAAAACAAGGCATGATGCTAAAAGTATTAAATCGCCATGACCGGAGTCCTGGGGTCAGCTGCGAGCCGCCTCGTGAAAACACCCGGCCGCACGTGAATTCATACTAGCCGTGAAAGAGGTTGAATCCTCCGTGACCGGAGGGGACTTCGATAGCTTCCCAAACCACCCTTCAGCATTCAGCTGGGGGACTGTTCCTCTGCATTGCCGCTGTTTTCACGATTGCCTATTTTGGGCAAGCGGCATTCACTCGCGCATGGCCCGCATTATGCTCCAGATCATCGGGTTCACTCGGATCCACAAGAAAATCAGCCCGGTGAGAATAGAACGGGCAGCTCAGGATGTATCGAGAGTAGAATGAGAAGAGCAACATTGGTGGCTGACTGACAATGCCCGAGGCCGAGCAGCAATCGGCCGGGAGTTCCCGCCACGTCATACAAAACTCATCCTAATCAGTGCAAAGTGGAGAGTATTTAGTATCACTTATTGTTGCTGCAATCACGCCATGTAGAAACAGGTCAAAACGCCCCAATGGTAGCGTGAAATTGACCCTGACGGGACAGCGGGGCTCTTAGCTATTGAAAGCTAATGAGAGGTTTTGAGTACTCAACATGCTCTAACATGTGGTGATAGTTTTGGTTGGTATTTACATGCGGTTGAAATTCCAGCCCTCCAACGCGGGCTGTTTCGGTTCGATTGTCTCTAGCTCCAGGCCTGTACCTGGAAGTGCTGGGCGAGAGGACTGTCTGGCCCTCTGACTGACTGCACAAAGCAGCCCTGGACTCGTCCAGAGTCCAGGGCTGCTTCTCCATAACAGGTTGAATGTGAGCCCTAGGTGACTGGCTCCTCTGCTTTTTATAGCTGGATTTCCGGTCGTGTGTTCCCTAGGTGCTCGAGGTCGCTATTAGTCTCCGCAACCCAAACTTCATGGGTAGTAGCGGCAGGTATGAGAGACCTTGCCCGGCGTGGGTTCCGCGCCAGGTTGTGTATAGGTAGGGGAGGCCAAGACCTACCGTGGCCACCGTTGTTCGGCGGGAAGGAGTTCAGGAAGATCCTGGTTCACGCTGTCCTGGTACCAGTAGGCGGTGCTACTGATGTCGTCGCTGCGTTCGAACAGTCCTCCGTGGTCCCAGGTTCCGATCTGTTGAACAGTTACCCGAAGTCGCTCTTGGAAGTAGATGGGATCGGGGATGTGCCAACGGTAGACGCCATGCATGGGGGGCATCCCGGGGTGGAAGGGCGCGCCCTTGGTTCGATCGACTGTCTCGTGGAATGGGTAGCCGAAATAAGGTGCGTTGAATGTGAGGACTTTGGGTTCGGGGTCGCTGCGTAGTTCGTCTTGGAAAGCCCAGGCGCCTCCTGCGTAGTCCTCAAGCCCAGTGCTACAAAGCGTGGGGTTTTCTGTGTCGTCATCTACATAGAATTTGACCTCTCCTTCCCCCCACCAATAGCGCTGTAGAGAGGCGATGCCTACGTAGGTACCTAGGTAGGTGCCCTTGCCTTCTACACCGTCCAGAATTACATGATCTTCTCCGAGTGGGAGGTTTCCGTTAGAGCGGCGCCACTGGGCGTGGAAATACATCGCGTCGGCTACGTCGTCGCCCAGTGTGTAGTCGATCTGGTAGAAGAAATGTGTCAGTTCTCCTCCGTGCTGGTTCTCGACGGTGATGCGGGCGCCATCTCGGAATGGCATCGGAATGAAGCTGTTCATTCCGCCTGTGGGTGCTACGACGATGGGTTCGGAGGTGACAAGAGCTCGTTGCGCAAATCCGTTGCAGAAGAAGTCGCCCAGAGGGACTTCGACGCTGGGAGTTTCTGAACCGTCCCAGTACATGCGAAGTACAAGGTCGCGAAGCACGAAAGGTCCGTGGTCTGTCTTGTCCGTTACTGTCATCCAAATGTGCCGGATGACTCCTGTCCCTTTAATGTCGGCCAGGATTGCTGTTTCACCTGGTGGGATGTTGACCCATGCGGAGCCTTTTCGTCCTGGGCCCAGCTTGGAGGAAGCTTTGGCGCCCTGGCCTGACTCTCCAGTGAAGTTTTCAGCGTTGATGGATCGGCTGCTGACGCCTGGGGGCTGGATGGCCCATGAGATGGTCATGATGATGTTGCCTTTCGTTGATGGGGAATTGGTCGTGAAAGCTATTTGACTGCCCCTGCTGCGACGCCGCGCACCAGGGTTCGTTGGAAGAGGAGGAAAAAGACAAGGGTGGGTACTAATGACAGGAGGGAGCCTGCGTTGAGTACTGTGATGTCGATGTTGTGTTGTCCGCGGAGGGTGGCGAGGGCGATGGGTATTGTTTGGGAGGATTGGTCGGATAGCAGTACTACGGGTATGTAGAATTCGTTCCAGGTCCAGATGAAGAAGAACACCACAAGTACGGAGAGGCTTGGTTTTAGGATTGGAACCAGCACTTTCCATAGGATTTGCCATCGGCCGGCGCCGTCAAGTTGTGCCGCTTCGATTAGTTCTTTGGGGATGGCTCCCATGACGCTGGACAGCAGGTAGGTTCCGTAGGCTGCTTGCAGGACGGAGAATACTATGATGACGCTCCACACGGTGTTGAAAGTTCCTGTGGCCTGTGCGCCGTAGAAGAGCGGGTAGATCAAGGATTCGTGAGGAAGCATGGTGGCAACCAGCAGGACGGCCAGGACCATTCCGCTTGATTTCACTCGCCCGACTCCTAGCGGGTAAGCACTCATTAGCGAAAGAGTGACAGCGATGACTGCCACAAGTGTGGAAATCAGCAGGGAGTTCCAGAGCGCTTGGGGAAAGTCGACCCGCCCCAGATAGTCCACGAAGGCATCAAACGAAATTGATGTGGGCCAACTTAGCGGTCCGTTGCTTGAATAATCTTTGGAGGACTTGAAGGCATTGAGAATAATTAGCCCGAAGGGTGCAAAAACAGCTATGCCGCAGAGTACAGCGACGGCTAGAAGTAGCCATTCATTAACTGTCCGATGTTTGGGGTGGCGGCCTTTGTGCTTGGTTCGAACACCATTGACGAATTTGGTGGTAATCATCTTATTTCCTGCCTACGTTGCCACCACAGCATGAGCGCTGCTATGGCGAAGATAACTAGGGCCATTACGGTGGAAATTGCGGAGCCGTAGCCTACTTGTGAGAGTTCAAAAAAGTTGCGGTAGGCATAGAACGACGGCACTACGGTGGATCCTTCTGGTCCTCCGCCGGTGAGTATCAGGATCGGTGCAAAGACTTTCAGGGCTGCCACGGTGGCTGTCAGCACCACAATGAACGTTTCCGGTCGGATGGTTGGCATGGAGATGGCGACGAATTGTCGCCACTTACCCGCACCGTCCAGGGCCGCTGCCTCGTAGAGTTCTGGATCCACTCTCGAAAGTGCCGCCATGAAAATTACTAGGGGGTACCCGATTTGCAGCCAGATGAGCATTAGCATGACTGAGTAGATGGCCAGATCGGGATTTCCCAGCCAGTCTGGGCCATCCATGCCAAGTGAGTGCAGGAGAGTGTTGATGGCGCCATTCGCAGGGTCTAGAATCCAGCTCCACATGAAGCCTGCGACTGCTATGGGAAGGATTTGTGGGAGGTAGTAGGTCGCCCTCAAGAAGCTGGCTATCCGTGGCCCAAAGCGCCGGCCGATAGTGTCTGTCAATAGTGCCGCCAGCAGGAGGCCGATCACGGTGGGAATGATGACGATGGCGATGACCATGAAGATCGAATTACGCAGAGAGTTCCAAAATTCGGTATCGGCAAGCAGCGTGGAGTAGTTGTTGAGGCCATTCCAATGCATGGGCGCTGCCCCGCCCTTCCACCGGAAGAACGAGAAATAGATGTTGGTCCCGAATGGGACGGCGACCACGGCCAGGAAGCCGATGAAGATCGGCAACAGGTATAGCCAGTAGCCGCTCGGTCGGCGCAATGTTGGCGCCAGTCCTTTGCTCACGGCAGAATCCAATCGTTAGTTCGTTAGTTCGTTAGAGTGTCCAGATTGAGTGGGTAGTCGGGGCAAGGAGGGGAGTTCCACCCCGACGCTGGCGGTGCTAGTCCTTGGTGCCTTTGTCGTAGAACTCTTGGAGTGCGTCCAAGTACTCGTCGGCCGATTCGTTCTTGTTCGACATCGCCTGCATATGGTTTTGAATGAAGTCCAAGAATCCTGGCACGGGGTAGTCGGGGTAGAAGGACAGAGTGTCAGCCTTGACGACTTCGTCGAACCTTTCGGTCAACTCTTTTGTGAGTGGATCGGAAATGGTTTCGGTGTCCCCAGCTAGTGGTAGTCCGCCTTTCTGACCTATCAGGTTCTGGACTTCTGGACTTAGCGTGGTCTCGATCCAGTCGTAGGCGAGATCTTTGTTCTTCGATTTTGCGGGAACTCCCCAAAGATGACCGGATGATCCCATGGAAAGTTGGGCGCCTGGCATGATGAAGAATCCCCAGTCGAAAGAGGCGTCTTCGCGGATACGGGCGAACATGCCGTTATTCCAAGGGAGCATGGCCGCCTTTTCAGACAAGAAGTTGACAGTGGCCTGTTCGAAGGACAATCCGCCGAGCTGGCTGCCGATATAGCCCTTATCTATCCATTGCTGAAAACGCTCGGTTCCGTCCTTCCAAGCGCCTGAATTGAAGTTGACCTGGTCCCGAATAAACATGAAATCGTCGATATCCTTGCGGCTTGCTTCCGCCGATACCAGGGAGTACCAGATCCACATTTGGTTGAATCCCTGGCTTGTGCTGGCGGAACTGGAAATGGGCAACTCTCCGACAGCTTGCAACTTATCCATCGCGTCCTCAAAGGAGGCGAGATCGGTGGGAATCTCAGAAATGCCAGCCTTGGCGAACTTGGTCTTGTTGTAGTAGAAGTAGACGTATTCCCCGACGTTGGGAATTCCGTACCAGTCACCGGAGCCGGCTTTGCCTTCCTCGTCATATTTCGCGAAGGCAGCCATCGAACCGCTGACCTTCTTATCCCAGCCGAACTTGGTCACGGCATCATTGAGGGGCTCCAGCAGTCCCTGAGAGGCAAGCTGCCCGCCATCGGCGTTTCCCTTATTGAACTCAACTACGTCCGGGACAGTGTTGCCGCTCAGGAGAATCTTGGCATTTTGCCTGAAAGCATCGAAGCTTGTTTGCTGGACGTCGACTGTGACGTCTGGATGCTTGGCCTTGAACAATTCGACTGCCTTTTGCCAGCCCTGGCCCTGCGGAGTGGTGGGATCTTCATATTGCAGGATGGTGAATTTGTCGCTGCCACCTCCCGCTGCTTTGCAAGCGGTAAGTGTCAGTGCTGTGAGGCTGAGTGCGCCAAGGCCTCCAAGGGCCTGACGGCGGGAAATGGATCGCATGATGCGAGGTCCTCTCTGGGTAGTTGCCGGCAGTCCCGTTTATGGGCTCGGCGAAGGTTCATAGCGCTCGCTATGAAAGAGTTAGGGGTTTGTGAATGGAGATGTTTTGTCAGGCAGCTGGTGGTGCGACTGAACCGCGTTCCACGAGTGGGCAGGCAGCAAGGTACGAAACAGGCTGAATGGATTCTTGGCTGTGTTGGCTGCGTCGGATTAGGCAACGGGCCGCCCAATCGCCCATGGCATAGTGTGGCAGTTGGATGGTTGTAAGACCCGGTAGGAGACTTTCAGCCACGAAGGGATGGTTGTCAAAGCCGACGATGGACAGGTCCTCGGGGATGCTGAGCCCTATTTGGGCTGCGGCCTGATACACCCCAAAAGCCAATCTGTCCGAAAAGCAAAAAACAGCTGTGGGTCGATCTGCCCTTTGAAGGAGCTCCAGCGCCATGGCACGCGCGGCCTCGGCACTAAGCTCCGCACAAGTCACGTGCAGTGACGGATCGGGTACGAGCCCAGCATCACGGATCGCCTCCTCGTAGCCCTGCCTGCGAAGTGATGACGCGATGTAACGCTCATCATCCAAGTTGCACATGGCAATACGACGGTGTCCGGCCTGAAGGAGGCGACGTGTTGCGGTAGCAGCGCCTCCTACCTCATCCGGCACAACCCAATCAGCGTCGGCCTCTCCCTGAGCGGGCCGTCCGTCGAGTACAACAATCGGCATCGATCGTGGTACCCGTGGCAGCTTTACATGACTGTGGTAATCGGGAGCCACGATGAGCCCTTCGATATTCCTCTGTAGGAGTGCCTTGACCGCCGGAGTTTCCAGCCCGGTCATGCCCACCGTGTCTATAAGCATTAGAAGATAGCCGAACTCGGCCGCAGCTGTCTGGGCGCCTGTAACCATAGAACCAGCAAAGGAGGTTGATGCCACCCCGTCTGCCAACAATCCAATGGTTAGCGAGTGTTTAGTCTTGAGACCACGGGCAAGGAGGTTTGGGACGTAGCCAAGATCATCGGCAACAGTCTGGATCCGGGCAGCGACCTTTGCATTAACTCGGCCTTCACCGCGGCCGTTCAGAACGAGTGACACTGCGGAGATTGACACACCAACTTCGATGGCAATGTCTTTCAGTGTCACAAGTGACATGACGTGCACGCTCCTTCAAGGTCTATGTAAACGTTTGACTCTTGACTGCAAACGATTGATGTAACCTTGATCTCGTCAAACGAGTTGACGCAAATGACGTTACTCAATCGTTACGCAATTGAGTAACGTTCGTCAGGTGGTATTAGGGCCTTGTCCCATGCCTGAAATGGTTGTTGATCAGATGGTGCCGTCTTGTTTTGGGGTAGTGATGCGGAATCGGGCATGCGGATGTTTCCTGCCATAGCATCCTGGATACCCTTTGGTTCGGTGGGCATCCACACGCCTGCGGCCCGAGCGACGGGCAGCGGAATGGGCGTTCGCAATGCCAAAGTGCTAGTGGTTGGTTGTCAGCCCAGCTGATACTCGGCCGTATGCTGCCATTACCGGTAAAATAATGGTGTGAGTTTAGGGTGGGTTGAAGTTGCGGCTTCGCTGTTCTGGTGAGGGCGGAAGTGATGGCTGATTGGCGATGCTTGAGGCCGCGAAGCCGTAGGGCGGGAGTTCCCACCACGTCATACAAAACTCATCCCAATCAGTGCAAAGGGGAGAGCGTTTAGTATCACTTGTTGTTGCAAGCTCACTATGCAGAAACAGGTCAAAAAACCCATTGGCGGTGTGAACTGGACCCCTGACGGGACAGCGGGGTTCATAAGCGTTGATAATTGACGATGGGTTTATAGCGCTGAAAAAGCTCTGACCTGCGGGGACAGTTTTCGTTGGTATTTACCTTCGGTCCTAGCTTGGATCGTTCAGCGCAGGCTGTTTCGGTTCGAATGTCCCATGAGTGAGGCCCGCCCATCGAATGCTGCCTCGGCTTGGGTAAATGCATCCTTGCTGGCGCCGAAGGGCGCCAGCTCGGTGCGGCTCGTTCAATTCGTCTCGGGCAGGGTGGGCCTGAAGATTGTCGTTGGTACTGGTCGCTCGTGACCCAGTCGTGGCCTTTGCGTCAATAGGAACACTGCTTCGTGCACTACTGCTTCTCATGAGCGCCTTTGTGCCTGCTAGCCAAGACTTCCGCTGTGTCGTGGCCTTCCATGTACCCTCCCTGAGCGGTTTCCGTTGTGGATCCACCCTGACCCAGTGCGGCCGTCCGAGTCGTCCGGGAGACATAAGACAGGTAATAACATTTTCGAGAAATATTTGGTTAACCGCTTGACCATGACTTGCAAGTCCGATTATGGTCTTGAATAACCGCTTAACCAAACATCTTGAGGTAACTAATGAATCATCGAGGCTTGTACCAGCCGGACCACGCATGGGTGGGTGACATCATCCCGTGGGAACAGGACGGAGAGTTCCATCTCTTCTACTTGTACGAGTCCAGGAAGACCCCCAAAGAGGGGATGCCCTGGCACCGTGTAGTGACGAAGGACCTCGTGCAATTCCAAGAAACTGGGGAGGAAGTTGCCTCGGGGGGGCCGGGAGCACCGGACTTCAATATTTACACCGGCAGCATCGTGCTGGATCCCAAAGGAGTCCATCACCTCTTCTACACCGGTCAGAATCCTGCCAATACAGGCGTTGACGGCCGAGCCCTGCAACTGGTTATGCACGCCACCAGCCATGACGGCATGGAATCCTGGCAGCGCCACGAAGCAGACACCTTCGGGGCCACTGAGGGCTACGAAACCGGGGATTGGCGTGACCCTTTCGTCTTCTGGGACGAGGACGCCAAGCTGTGGCGCATGCTGATCACCGCTCGCCACGGTCACGGCCCGGAACGTCGGCGCGGCGTCATTGCCCAGTGCACCTCGCGGGATCTCTCCATGTGGGAAGCCGCCCCGCCGTTTTGGAACCCACGACGCTACATCGCTCATGAATGCCCCGAAGTCTTCAAATGGGGCCAGTGGTGGTACATGGTGTACTCGGAATTCAGTGATTCATTCACCACCAGGTACCGTATGGCACGCAGCCTCTCCGGTCCCTGGATTGTCCCGGAATATGACTCACTCGACGGCCGAGCTTTCTACGCGGCAAAGTCTGCAGCTCGCGATAATCGCCGCTTCTTCTTTGGCTGGATAGCGTCCCGAGAAAATTCTAACGACGCCGGAGCCTGGCAGTGGGCGGGCACCATGTCCGTGCTCGAGGCCGAACAGCGCCAGGATGGCACACTCGCCTTCCATCCCACGGAAGAATTCCGCGAAACCTTCACCAACCCGCTGCCTGAAGACCTCGCCGGAACACTTCTCAACGCCTCCGATGGCTACGCCGATGCCCTCCTTCCCGAGGACCCTGGTTCCACCTTCCGGGCCGTAGCCCGGTTCGACATCACCAAAGATACCCGCGAATGCGGCGTGGTGCTGCGCGCCAGCAAGGACGGGGACACCGGCTACACGCTGCGATTGGAGCCGCAGCGCGGACGTTTGGTCTTTGACCGCTGGCCCCGCACCTCCACAGGCACAGAACAGTGGCAGATTTCAGGGGACGTGCCCTATGCCGTCGAACTGGAACGGGCAGTGTCTCTTGAGCCGGGAGAGCACGAGCTGGAAGTCATCGTTGATGGTGATATTTGCATCGCCACCGTTGATAACACGACCGTACTCAGCACCCGCATCTATGACCACCAGGCAGGCCTGTTGGGTGTGTTCGTCGGGGAAGGAACCACTACAGTCACCGAGTTCTCGCTCACCACACGTGGAGAACCCATAGGGGACACCGCCGACGTCGGACTCCTCGCCACCATTTCCTAACTCATCTCTTCCGCACCCACCGTTACCCAGCCATAAGTACCACTATCCGCAGAACAATCAATGGAGATTCTCTCAATGCACATCACCAAGCACAAGAGCGCACTGTTCACCGCCGTCGTTGCAGCAGCACTGGCCCTGACCAGCTGTTCAGGATCCACCGGTCCCGCCGAGGCTGTTGACATCAACCCGGCAGGGGATGTTGTTCCCCGCGAGATTTCCTGGCTGCTGTCCCGCCCGGCCGATGGCGGCGTCATCAAGGCCATGGAACAAATTGCCAAGGAATACACGGCTGATCACCCCGGCTTCAAGCTCAACCTCATCACCACCCCTGACCGTCCTTCCTACATCCAGAAGTACGAGACACTGGCAGCAGCTAACAAGTTGCCAGAACTCTTCGACACGGATGCCACCCCGTTTGCGCAGAAGCTTGCCACACAGGGGCGCATGGTCAATGTGGAAGAACTGCTCAAGGATTTGAACCTCACTGATGAATACCGGCCCGCAGCACTGAACTACCAGCGTTTCGACGATGGCTCCTTGTACATGGTGCCGTTCGAGTTCCAGTTGGAGACCTTCTGGTACAACTCCTCGCTTTTGAAGAGCGCCGGAGTTGAGGTTCCCAAGACTCTCGATGACTTCCCCCAGATGTGCACCTCCCTGCGCGATAAGGGCATCACGCCCATCGCCTTGGACGGACAGGACCAGTGGCCGCTGGAACGCTACATGGCTTACTACCCCTTCCGCATGGCAGGACCCGAGTACGTGCAGAACCTGAAGAACGGCAAGGCATCCTTTGGGGACCCCGCCGGCAAGGCAGCAGCTGAATGGTTGTACAAGCTGGGACAGTCCGGCTGCTTCCAGGAAGGCTTCTCCTCAACCGGCTATGCAGACGCCCAGGCACTGTTCACCTCAGGCAAGGCCGCCGTGTATAACATCGGCACCTGGGAACTGGGCAACTTGGCCACTGATAACCTCAATCCGGCTGTCCGTGACTCAGTGGACTACTTCACCCTGCCCACCATTGACGGAGCCGTGACCAAAACCAACGAATACGTCACGCCGTCGGGCATTGGCATGGCAGTCAACGCCAAAACCTACGATCCGCTGGTACGCGACTTCCTGGCTTTCGCCCTCGCAAAATACCCCGAAGTCTATGCAGCCACCGGTGCGCTTTCGCCGACAAACAACGTCCAGACCACCATTCCTGATAACGCAACCCCCTTATATGAGCGCGCAGTCAAGGCAGCAGACGAAGTAGGCGACGCCATCGCCATGCCCTGGGACACGCAGCTGGACCCCGCCACCAACACCCGTCTGCAGCAGGAACTGACCCTGCTTGTTCAGGGCAACATCAAGCCCGATGAATTCATCAAGACCATGGACGCAAGCCTCGCGGAGAACAACAATGGCTAGTACAACGCAAAGCCCCGGAGCACAGCTCGCCCCCCGGGCCGGGCGGGGCAAACCCGCCAAGAAAAGAAAGTCAGATTACGGGACCATGCTTCCTGGCCGGTCCGGACTCTCAGTGGCAGTATTCCTGGTCCCGCCGCTGCTCCTCTACGGTCTGGCCGTCCTCTTCCCCATTGTTCAATCACTGTTCCTGAGCTTCTTCCGCTGGGACGGCATCACGGCCATGAAGTTCATTGGTCTGGATAACTACGCCAAGATGTTCACCCGCGACGACGTCTTCTGGACCGCATTCGGCAACGCCCTGGGCTACCTGGCCATCTGCCTGGTGCTCCAACTTGGCGGCGCGCTCGCCGTTGCAGGGCTCCTGACGGGAATCACCCGCGCACGCGAACTGGTGAAAACCCTCTACCTGCTTCCTGCTGTAATCTCCACCGTCGCCATCGCTTTGCTCTTCCAACGGATCTACTCGCTGGAGCCGGTTGGCTTGTTCAACCAAGTCCTGGCCTGGGTAGGGTTGGAGCAACTGCAAACCGCATGGCTCTCCAACGTAAACACGGTACTGGCAGCTGTTTCCATTCCAGAAGGCTGGCGTTTCACGGGCCTCTACATGCTGATCATCTACGCGGCACTGCTCTCCGTACCTAAGGAATTGGAAGAGGCGGCTCGCCTGGATGGAGCCTCCTGGTGGCAAGTATTCTGGCGCATCCGCTTCCCCCACATCCGCCCGGTCTGGATCACCACCACCATCATGGCAACCACGTTCGCCCTGCGCGGCTTCGACATTCCCTACCTGCTCACCAATGGCGGGCCCGGGCAGTCCTCAGAACTGCTGACCACGTACATGTACAAGACAGCATTCGTCCACACCGACTACGGCTACGCCAGCGCAATCTCCGTCTTCATCGTCGTTGAGTGCCTGGTTGCCGTGGGCCTGATCTTCCTACTCCTTCGCCGAAGGGACAAATCATGAGCGCCTCAGTTCTCACCCCGCCCACCAAAACAGCTCCTGCGACACCACGCGAACCGGCACGGAGGAAGAAGCCCACGCGGCTTCGAGTCCAGCGTTGGCTCCTGAGCGCAACAGTGGTGGTGGTTGTCGTCGTGCAGGTCTATCCCATGCTCTGGCTCGTCCTGACCAGCTTTCGCACAGCCACTGACTTTGCCGCCGGAAACCCCTTCGCTATTCCCACACAGTTCACACTGGAAAACTACTCGAGGGCCTTCTCCGCGGGAAACCTAGGGCTGAACATCCTCAACAGCCTCATCGTGACCCTCGGTTCGAGTCTGCTGATTGTTGTGGCCGGGATGATGGCAGCCTTTGCACTGCAGGTCCTCGGCTTCCGCTTTAGCGGTGTGGTGCGTGCGCTGTTCTTGCTGGGAATCATTGTTCCGGTGCAGATCGCCTTGGTTCCGTTGTTCATCGACTACTCCAAAATTGGCCTCTTGGATACGCACATGTCCATGATTATCCCGCTGGCCGCTTTCGCATTGCCCATGGCCGTATACCTGTTCAGCTCTTTTTACGAATACATTCCACGGGAAATGTATGAGGCAGCCTCGTTGGACGGGGCCGGTCCGTTCAGAATTTTCTCCAAGATTACCTTCCCCCTGTCGGTAAACACCATCATTACCGTGGTTCTGGTGAACAGCATCTTCATCTGGAACGACTTTATTTTTGCCAACACCTTTGTGCTCTCCGATGGGCTCAAGACAATCCCACTAGGCTTGCAAAATTACATTGGCGCGATGGGAAACACGGATTGGACGGCGACGTTTGCTGCCGTCTGCGTGACAGTGACGCCGTTGCTGCTGGTATTCCTCGTGTTAAATAAGGCCATGATCAGTGGCCTCGAGAGTGGAGGAACCAAGGGATGAGCACTCTAGAGCCTGGCAGGGGCACCCATGTGGTGACGATGCGTGATGTGGCAAAAGCTGCCGGGGTATCCGTGGCAACAGTGTCGAACGTGATCAATGACAAGCCCGGTGCCCGAATCGGAGACGAAGCGCGGCAGAGGGTGCACAACGCTGTCGCCGAGCTTGCGTATCGACCAAATATGCTGGCAAAAACCCTCTCACAAGGCACGTCTCGGTTCATTGGACTCGTCGCAGATGCAATTGCAACAACTCCCTTTGCCGGCCAGATTATTCACGGTGCACAGGATGAGGCCTGGAAGAACGGTTATGTGTTGCTCGTTGCCAATACGGATGGCAATCAAGCTGCCGAAGACGAAGCAATTGCCATGATGCTTGAACACCAGGTGCAGGGAATCCTGTATTCGACCTGGTATCACCGCGAGATTACTGTTCCGCCCATGCTTCAACAAACGGATGCGGTTCTCGTGGATTGCTTTGCATCTGGAAGCGGGCTTGCCTCCGTCGTCCCAGACGAGGAACAAGGCGGCCGAAGCGCGACAGAGGGACTGCTAGCCGCCGGCCATCGCCGGATCGCTTTCATCAACACAACCACACCGTCACCAGCCCAATCAGGACGACTAGCTGGGTATCGGGCCGCACTGGATGCCGCCGGCATTGACTTCGACGAATCGCTGGTTTTTCTCGCGACCCCAGAGCAAGAAGGCGGTTTCGTCTCCACCACGGATATCATCGCATCCGGCGCGAGCGCGGTGTTCTGCCACAATGACCGGGTGGCCATGGGTCTCTACGACGGACTGCGTGAAAAAGGACTGCGGATCCCGGAAGACATGGCTGTCATGGGTTTTGACAACCAGGATGTCATTGCGGCCCATCTTCGCCCGCCGTTATCGACAGTTGCCCTTCCCCACTACGAGCTGGGTGCGGCAGGGGTCAGGATGCTCCTTGGCCTCGAAAGTTCCTCTGGCGCCGTGCCCACGCTCATCGCCTGTCCGCCGATTCTGCGGCACTCTATCTAAGGACACATCAATGAACCACTCAGACGGCCTGATGCCGAGGCCATTATTCCATTTCACGCCGCAACGCAACTGGATGAATGACCCCAACGGGCTTGTCTACGACCGCGGTCTCTGGCATCTCTACTACCAGTACAACCCCGAGGGATCTGACTGGGGGAACATGAGCTGGGGCCACGCCACCAGCGCAGATTTGCAGCATTGGACCGAGCACTCCGTAGCGCTGCCCTATCGAGATAGGGAACAGATTTTTTCGGGCTCCATCGTGGCCAGCCAATCCGACGGCGGGCCCCTCCTTACTGCCTATTACACGAGTGCCTACGAAGACGAGCACCAAGCACAATCCAGGGCTACGAGCGTTGACGGCGGTTTCACTTGGGAGCTGGACCCGGAAAACCCTGTCTTGGACCGCGGGACCAGCGCATTTCGTGACCCCAAAGTGATCCAATGTGCAGATGGGGAAGGGAATAATCACTGGATCATGCTCACCGTTGAGGCAGACGACAGACAGGTGCTCTTCTACTCATCGACTGACCTGCGCACGTGGGAACACGAGAGTACGTTTGGTCCGCTCGGAGCGGACGGAGTTGTCTGGGAATGCCCGGATCTCATCCCTCTTCCCGTGGACGGAGACACTGGCAACATCCGCTGGGTGTTACTGATCAGCACCAACCCCGTCGGCGACAACCCCGATCCGAAGGGGTCCTCAATGAGCTATGTGATTGGGGACTTCGATGGGAGAACATTCACCGCAGACTCAAACGAACTGACCAGGCTTGACCATGGGCGGGACTTCTATGCAGGAGTGACCTTTGATAACGCTCCTGCCGGAGAAAAGATCATGCTCGGGTGGATGAGTAACTGGAGCTATGCCGGTGCCATCCCCACGGCTCCGTGGCGGGGAGCAATGTCGTTGCCCCGGCGGTTGTCACTGCGCACCAGTGCCGGCTCACCGCGTCTCATCCAACAACCGCCACAATTCGTCCAGGAATGGTTCTTATCCGCCGCTCCAGCAGCTGAGTGGCTCCTTGCGCAACCCTTTGAGGCAGTCCTGAGTGGCCATTCGTTTATGGAGCTTCGTTGGGATCCAAGCACAACCGGAACATTTCGAGTCACCCTTAACGGCGAAGCCGAAGCCAAAGTCGTCATTGAACACTCTCCCGAAACTGGCATCTTGAGCATCACCCGACAGGGCGACGCCGTGGCCGCTGTGCATCCCCACTTCCCAGCCACCTGCACCGTTGCCCTCGACTCCTCAGGGCCAGCACAACTCCTGTTAAGCCTTGACGGGCCGCTGCTTGAACTCTTCGTCAATGACGGCGAAATAAGCGCATCCAACCTAGTTGTCCTCGGAACGGGCCCAGTAACTGCTCGCCTTGAGAGCAGCCAGCCCGGCAGAATTTCGTCGCGAAGTTGTGACGTGCCCGAAACGCAGGCACCGGTACCCTCCGCCCAGCCTGTGCGGGCCACAGCCCTTCTCTGATCCACATGCACCTGTACTGCAACTGCCAAAATGACCCTGGCGGGCACTCCCACGCGCCCGCCAGATTTTGAAAGGAAGCAACTATGATCCCCGAAATCTCCCGCCGAACTGTCTTGCAAGGCGCAGGAACCGGTGCCCTCGCACTGTTGATGAGCGCAGGCCTGCCCACTGCCGCTCGGGCAGAAACCTCCCTCCGGGCCAAGTACCACATGACACCACCCTCAGGCTGGCTCTGTGACCCGCAACGACCAGTCACCACCAATGGCGCCTACCAACTTTATTACCTGCATTCTGGCCAGAACAACGGCCCAGGAGGTTGGGACCATGCCACCACCCTCGACGGTGTGTCCTTCACCCACCACGGCACCGTCATGCCGCTGGAACCGGACTTCCCGGTTTGGTCCGGGTGCGCAGTGGTCGACACCGCCAACACTGCCGACTACGGGGCCGGTGCAGTCATCGCCCTGGCCACGAAACCAACTGACGGTATCCGCAAGTACCAGGAGCAATACCTCTACTGGTCCACCGACGGCGGATTTACCTTCGCGGCCCTGCCCAACCCCGTGATTGTCAACACCGACGGGCGAACGGCAACAACTCCGGCGGAGATCGAAAACGCGGAGTGGTTTCGGGACCCCAAGATTCACTGGGACGGCGCACGCGATGAATGGGTGTGCGTCATTGGGCGGGCACGCTATGCAAGCTTCTACACCTCAAGCAACTTGCACGATTGGACCCTCAAGCTCAACTTCGACTACCCCAACCACGCACTTGGCGGCATTGAATGCCCCGACCTGTTCGAAATGACCGCTGGCGACGGTACCCGCCACTGGATCCTCGGAGCCAGCATGGACGCCTACAGCATTGGGTTGCCCATGACCTACGCCTACTGGATGGGAACGTGGGACGGGGAGCAGTTCACAGCCCAGGACCTCACCCCGCAGTGGCTGGACTGGGGCTGGGACTGGTATGCTGCCGTCACCTGGCCATCGAAGGACGCGCCTGAGACACGGCGCTTGGCCATCGCGTGGATGAACAACTGGAAGTACGCAGCTCGCGACGTACCCACGGACGCCAGTGACGGATACAACGGCCAGAATTCCATCACACGAGAGCTTCGCCTGGAACGCCAACCCGGCGGAGCGTACAGCTTGCTGAGCAGCCCGGTGGCATCCCTGGCCAACTACGCAGGGGCAACAACACCGATTCCTGGACAAAACGTCAACGGAAGCTTTGTCCTGCCGTACACCGGACGGGCATATGAGCTTGAACTGGACATCAGCTGGGACACCGCCACCAATGTTGGCGTCTCGGTGGGGAGGTCTGCCGACGGCACCCGCCACACCAACATTGGAAAATACGGCAACGAGATCTATGTTGACCGGGCCCCCTCAGACGTCAACGGATACAAACTCGCACCGTACTCCCGGGCATGTGCTCCGATCGATGCGAACGCCCGCTCAATGCATCTGAGAATCTTCGTGGACACCCAAAGCGTCGAAGTGTTCGTCAACGCCGGGCACACAGTGCTCTCCCAGCAAGTTCACTTTGCAGATGGCGACACCGGGATATCGTTCTACTCCGACGGCGGGACCGCGACGTTCAGCGGCATCACCATCCGGGAACTCGACGCGAGCAACTGAGATACCAGACACCATCCCCGGATGAATCAGTCCGGGGATGGTGCCTTCCACGCAATCCGTCACGAAAGGGCCTAAAAGTGGCCAGATACCAGCAGCAAGACAAAATCGGTGAACCCAGAGTTCTCGTCGTCGGCGAGACACTCACCGACATCTTGCACCAGCATGATGGCACCATCGAGGAGAGACCAGGGGGCAGCTGTGCCAACGTGGCCCTGACCCTTGGCCGGCTCGGCAGACGTCCGCAACTGCTGACCAGCTTGGGCGAGGACCAACGGGGCCTCGATGCCACGGCCTGGCTGCAGGCTTCCGGTGTCACAGTTCATGCGCAACGGACTGCACGCACGTCAACCGCAACTGCGAACCTCGATGCCGACGGTGCGGCTGACTATGAGTTCGACATCGACTGGAGCCTGGCCGTTGAGGAGGTTTGTGCGATTGACATGCTCCACGTCGGTTCAATTGCGGCAACCCTTCAGCCAGGCGCCGATGCAGTGACAGTTTTGGTGGACAACTGCCGCGACAAGGCCTTGATCACCTTCGACCCGAACATTCGCCCGAGTCTGGTGGAGAACCCCGACGAAACCCGGCAACGAGTGCTGTCGCTCGTGAACAAGGTCGACGTTGTGAAAGCCAGCGACGAAGACATCGCTTGGCTATATCCGGGCGAAGATATGGAATTGGTTGCGCACCGGTGGCTCGCGTCAGGGCCCGAGCTCGTCGTAATCACTTCGGGAGCCAACGGAGCGCTGGCAATGTCCCGCAGCGCCACAATCCGAGTACCCGCCGTACCCACAATCGTCGTCGACACAGTAGGCGCCGGCGACACCTTCATGGGCACCCTTATCGATGCATTGATCGCCAAGGGAGCGTTCGGCAGCCGCGTGAGCCAGGCAATTTCCTCGATGGGAAGCACAGAGATTTCCGAACTCATTGCTGATTGCGCCAGATCCGCAGCAATCACTGTCTCGCGACCTGGAGCAGACCCGCCGACACGAGCAGAACTTTTCGAGGAGACTTATCGTTCGTAGTTCCGGCAACTCGCATGTCCACCTTGTTGTTTCGCTCCGAATTCGAGAGTTCCCGGATGCCTGGATTCGTTTTGGTGAATGACCCCGGGAATGGTGTCGCCGTTTCAATAGCGTCGTCGTACGTGGTCAAAAGATCTGCTCCAAGGCCGCAACCATCCAGGACCAGTGCGCGGGTAACCCATTGGCGATTGCCCTAGTCGTATTTTGAAGTTGGTGACATGTCAGCCGACAGTGATAGATCAAGAGTAAAATGAAAAGCGAAGTATTGACGCCTGATTGACGTGGCTGAGGGCGTGCGTCAGTCGGGCAGGAGTTCTCACCACGTCATACAAAACTCATACTTTTGATGGCGCAACGACCACATTTTAGTATCTTGCATTGTTGCAAGCACACCAGTCAAGAACTAGTCAAAAGGGTCTTTTGGCAGGCATATTTTGCCGCTCGATCAGCAAGCGGGGGTCGTCGGTTCGAATCCAAGAACAGGGGCATCGCATGAGAAGTTTCTCCGCGAGACGTGAATAGTGGATGTGCAGGGTTGGACGACCGTTCCTGCGCTGGTCCTTGGAAGCCACTGGATTTAAGGTACGCCAATGGCAAAATGGCAACCATGTCTGTATCGCATGGGCTACGGGAACATCCATTAACCAAGACGCAGCCCATGTCGTCGCGTCACTGATCCGCCCTCCCCACTTCCGGGCATTTCGGACTGAAACAGCGAAGGCTGGACGTCCCACCGGACGTCCAGCCTTCGGCGTCAGCGAATGGGCTGCAGCAGCCACCGCTGGGAGTCGCCGGCGTTTTGCTCCTGCTGGAGCAACGCGCCGTCACCTGCGTCCATAGCCAGCCCGCTGAACTTGGACAGAATGTGGAAGCTGTCTTCCCCAGCTGGCAGGACGTGCCATCGGCGGCGACTGCTGCCGTCATCGGGGCCGGTGGATTTCGCTGGCTCGACCACCACAGGAACCCCGACCTGCCCGTTGCCGTTCTCCAGCACGAGCATGGTCTGGCTCTTGGGGTGCTCGATTGTGTAGGTGAAGTCGTCGGTTTCCTGGACGAGCCACGCCTGGCCGGGACGGCCGTTTGGCTTGCGCAGTCGCATGCCGCTTGCGCCGTCGATGGTCAGTGCCAGACCGCTGGCCGCGTTGACCAGCTGGCAGTGCTGCGATGGGGCCCTGTGCGCACCCGTGTAGTAGTAGCTGTGAACGTAGTCGATGTCATAGCTGGCCGGCAGGAACTCCGGGTTCGGCTGGCCCAAGTGGCCTTCCAGGCTGAGCACCTGGTGCCGCGACATCCGCACCAGGGACGGATGCGGCGCGGCGAGATCCCACGCGAGCTTCCGGTCGAAGTAGAAGCGCAGACGCCCATCGCGCCGCTCGATGCCATATGTGTGAAATTCCTGGCTAAGGTCAGCCTGGCCCGTTGGGAAATAGTTGCCGCCGAAGGCAACATGTCCATCCGCACCCCAGGTGTGGTTGGCCATCACCATCGAGTCAAAGGAGAAGGTTTCCTCCACATCGACCTCCGGGTGCGGGTCGGCCCCCTTGAGCAATTCGTCAACGTGGTCGTAGTTGGACGACTGCTGCCAAATTGCGGACAGGACGTTGGCCCGGCGGTCGAGCACCTTGGCCCGCACCTCAACGTAACTGCAGACGCCCGGCAGGTCGAAGTAGGACTCAACGGCGCCGAACCTGTATGTGGGTCCGCCGTCCTCTCCCACGGTGGCATGCAATTTAAGCAGCCCGTCTTCGAAGGCAACGTTGCCGTCTGTGAAGGTTCCGGCGCCCGACTTGGGGTACCAGAGGCCCCGGTTCCAGCGATCGCTGCTTGCGGGAGCCGTGAAGTCGTCGCTCAGCGACGGTATGAAGCTCCAGCCATGGTCCGGAGACCAGGTCGATCCGGCGGCCATTGCCTTGGGGCTGTTCGCCAACAGTGGTGCGAAAAGACCGAGTGCTGCCGCGCCGGCAAATAGGGTTCGGCGACCAAAACTGCGTTGTTCCATAGTGCTTTCCTCCAGATTCATGGGATGATCCGGACCCGCTGTCGACGGCAACGCCCTCAAAGTCCTTGAGCGGCAAATTCCATCAACAGCTTGGGTCCCATTGCTAAGTTGGGTTGAGAAAACATTCGGCCCCCTTCCGAATCCAGTGGGCCGGGCTTCCGGCGGCCCCCGGCATCGGGAGGCTGCTGATTGTGCAGGATTCGACATGCGGATCCTAGAGCGCCGTAAATCTCAGGACGACGGCGTGTTCCGGGTTGAGCACGGGCATTGGCAGGCCCACCTCGGCCAGGAAGCGCCCGTTGGCTTCGGCTCCGCCATCCAGCCAGGCCGGGGGACTGGTGTGAACGAACGTGCGGGCGTAGTCCGCGTCCCCGGGTGCGGGGAAGACGGCCTCCACCCGGTAGCTGCGGTCCGGATCCAGCCCCGGGATGGTGATGCGGCCGGGCTGCTCGGCGAATGAGGTTCCCGTGCTGACCAAGGCGAACAGCGCCGCCGTCGTGCCGCTTGCAGGGCCGGCTGTTCCCGTGGCGCCGGCCCCCGCAGCAACCACACCGTGCAGCATCAGGGAGGGGTCGGCGAGGTCCGCGCGGACCATCCGTCCGGAGTGGATCAGGCCGCGGTGCTCCTTGTAGAGGCCGATAAAGCGCTTGAGCTCCTCGCGCTCGGCACCGGCGATTTCCCTGACGTCCCACTCCATGCCGAAGTGCCCGAACAGGGCCGTGATGGCGCGGAAGGACAGGTCGTGGGTGCGGGCCGTGGTGTGCGAGGTGGTGGGGCCGACGTGCCCGCCCACCAGCTCCGGTGGAACCACCATCCCGGTCCAGCGCTGGATGGTCTGCCGTTCCAGGGCGTCGTTGCAGTCCGAGGCCCAGATGCGGTCGGTGCGCTCCAGGATCCCCAGGTCCACGCGTGCCCCGCCGGAGGAGCAGCTCTCAATCTCGACGCCGGGGTGGGCCTTTTTGAGTTCGTCGAACAGCCTGTAGGCGGCCAAGGTCTGCTGGTGGACCGAGGGCCGGCCCTGGTGGCCGTGCTCCAGCAGGTCCCGGTTCTGGTCCCACTTCAGGTAGCTGATGTTGTTTTCACGCAGCAGGGCGTCGATGCGGTCAAAGATGTACTGCCAGGCTTCCGGGTTGACCAGGTCCAGGATGTGCTGATTGCGCCACTCGAGCGCCAGCCGCCCGCCGTCCTTGGGCGACGCCGCTGACGGCCGCACGATCCAGTCTGGGTGGGCGCGTGCGATGTCCGAGTCGAGGTTGACCATTTCCGGCTCCACCCACAGCCCAAACTCCAGGCCACGCGACGTCACGGCGTCGATCAGCGGGGTGAGGCCCTCCGGCCACAGCGTCTCGTCCACATACCAGTCGCCCAGCCCGGCGGAGTCGTCGCGGCGCCCGCGGAACCATCCGTCGTCGAGCACAAAACGCTCGACGCCGAGCTCCGCGGCAGACTCGGCCAGCTCCACCAGGGTGTCCAGCTTGTGGTCGAAATACACGGCCTCCCAGGTGTTGAGCACCACCGGGCGCGGCTTTCCTGCAGCGGGCCCGCCGGACTCGGCGGCCGGCAGCACGTGGTGCGGCCGGGCGCGGAACCAGCTGTAGAAGGCCTCGCTGATGCCGTCCAGGCCGCGGTCCGAGTAGGCAGCGAACAGGGAAGGTGTGGTGTAGCTGGCGCCGGGCGCCAGGACCACCTCGGCCGGGCCCAGAAGCTCGGAACCGCCAATCATGGTGCGGCCGTCCGCCACGTTGTCCACGAACTGTTCGTGGTTGCCGCTCCAGGCCAGGTGTGTGGCCCAGACCTTGCCGTGCCGGTTGCCGAAGCCGGGCGTCCCCGCAGCGAGAAGCAGTGAGGAATCGTGCCCGGTGCGCCCGTGCCGGCCGGTGCGGACCCAGGTGCCCTGCTGGATGGTGCGGCGCTGCGGGTGGCGTTCCCGGCACCAGCGCCCGGTCAGGTCAAGAATTTCGACGGCGTCCGGCGCCACCGGGAGCATGGTTGCCAGTTCGTCGAGCTGGAACGGCGTGGCGCCGTCATTGGTGGCCGTGTGCCGCAGCTCCAGGAGTCCGCCCGCGTGCAGGGTGAGGTGCGAGGCCACGGTGATCCCAGCCTCTGGATCGGACTGCGTGATGGCGGCCGTGGTGCCGTCCGCGGTGGCGCCCACCACCCGCAGGCGGAGGGAGAAGTCGAGGCCGGGCACGCCGTCGGAGATCCGGTGGCCGCGAAGGCCCGGGCGGCCCCGCCATGCCGAAGAGCCTTGGGGAAGGATCCCGGCCGGGACTGTGGCGTCGATGGTGGAGTTCGGGATCGCCTCGCTGAGGATGGCCAGGTCCGGGAGGGTGCTGCCCAGATCTGAGCCCCAATGGATGACCTCGGCCTCTCCGCTGCTGAAACTTATCACCAGGCTGCTGCCGGCGGAACGTAGGTGGAGGGGGCGCATGTGGCGCTCGCTTTCAGAAAAAGGTGGTTCGTGGGAAAAGGGGCGGTCCGGGCGCCGCTGCCGAGGGGCGCACAGCACCCGGACCTGTCAGTTGTTCCCCGCGGGGAACCAGGCCTACTCCGTGAAGAGGGCGTTGACCTGCTCATTGGCGTCCGTCAGCGAACTGGCCGGGGACTTGCCGGAAAGCACCGCGTCCATGGCCGGGGTCATGATGCCAGCAATCTTGGCGGCGTTGTCCGTGATCGGGCCCGTGAAGGTGGTCTTGTCCTTCACCTGCTGGGTAAAGGCGCTCACGTCCACGTTCTTGGCCTTGAAGGCTTCAGCTGCCTTGTCGGAGGAGGTGGTGATGGCCGGGAACACGATTGCCTTGGAGGCCACGACGTCCTGGCAGTCGGTGGAGGCGAGGTACTCGACCCACTTGATGGCGGCGTCCTTCTTCTTGGTTCCGGCCCAAATGGAATCGGCCAGGCCGTTGAACATGGAGGCGCGCTCGCCGTCGGGGCCCTGGGGCGTGGGGGCGATGCCGAGGTCGATGCCCTCGTAGCCGGTGTACTGGCCGATCATCCAGGAACCGTGGCTGTTGATGGCAGCCTTCCCTGCACCGAAGTTGTCGGCAACGTCGGCGCCCACGGTGGTCTCGAGCTTGGGCATGTAGCCCTTCGCGACGAGCGAGGCCCACCAGTCGATGGTGGCCTGGAGGTTCGGATCGTCGTAGTTGAAGTGGGTTCCCCACGGGTTTTTGTCCGTGGCGGTCCAGCCGGTGGTGGCGGACAGATAGCTCCACTGGGTCTGGCCGGCGCTGTCGGCGTCGGAGCCCTTCAGGCCCAGGCCGTAGACGGCAACATTGTTCTTGTCGAAGCCTGCCTCGTCCCCGCGCTTGCCGTTCTTGTCCACGGTGAGCCGGGCGATGATCTTCTCGTAACTTCCGCCATCCTGTGGGTTCCAGTCCAGGGAGCCCATCTGTTCCGCGGTGATGCCGGCATCGGCGGCCATCTTCTTGTTGTAGAACAGCGCAACAGTGTCCCAGTCCTTGGGCAGGCCGTAGCGTTTGCCGTCCGGGCCCACCCAGAGGTCGGCGAGGCCTTCGTTGTACTGCGTCAGGTCCACCGAGTCCTTGGTGACGGCGTCGTCAAGGGCCAGCAGCTGATTGGTCTTGAGGAAGTCCGGGTACTTGGACAGATGATCGGTGAAGACATCCGGTGCGGTGCCGGAGGCCATGCCGTTGTTGATCCTGGACCAGTAGTCATCCCAGCCGGTCTGGGTGATCTTGACGGTAATGTCCGGGTTGGCCTTGGTGAAGTCCGCGGCGCACTGCTGGTAGGCGGGCAGCTGGTTGGCGTCCCAGAGCCAGTAGTCGAGCTCGCCTGTGGCTGAATTGCCTCCGGCGCTTCCTCCCGAGCAGGCCGACAGGGCGAGAGCGGCGGCGGCGACGGCGGTGAATGCCTTCTTGTTCATGATGGTTGGTCCTTTCAATGCGGAAAATGGATGCGGGCCGGGCTTCTGCCGGTTCCGCGGCTGGGCGGTGGAGAAAACTATTTGGTGCCGTTGAAGCCGATGGAGTTGACGATCCGCTTGCCGAAGATGGCGAAGAGAATCAGCACGGGCGTGGCGGAGACCAGGGTGGCGGCCATCAGCCCGGACCAGTCAGGCGCGCCTTGCGGGGACTGGGATTTGAATACCCCCAGCCCCACGGTGAGCACCCGGGATTCCTCGGTGGTGCCCACGAGCAGCGGCCAGAAGTACTCGTTCCACTGCCCCATGAAGGTCAGCAGTGCGAGGGTGGCGATCGGGGCGGCGGCATTGGGCATGACGATCTGGAAGAAGATCCGCCAGTGTTTGGCGCCGTCGAGCATGGCCGCTTCTTCAACTTCCCGGGACATGTTCAAAAAGAACTGGCGCATGAAGAAGATCGCGAACGGGGTCATGAACAGGTAGGGCAGCACGAGTCCGAGCATGGAGTTCAGCAAGCCCAGGTTCTTGATGAGCAGGAAGTTGGGCAGGGCGGTAAAGATCGGCGGGACGAGCATGGTGGCCAGGAACAGGGAGAAGACCGCGTCGCGGCCTTTCCACCGCAGCCGGGAGAAGGCGTAGGCCGCCATCGAGCTGCAGAATACGGCGCAGGCGGTGGTGATTGTGGAAAAGACCAGCGAGTTCCACAGGTATTGCCAGAAGTTGATCGAGGCCCCGGAGCCGCCTTCCGCGATGGCTTCGGCGGGGCTCTGGAGGCCAAACACCCGCTTGAACGCGCCCAGGTTGAAGTCGGCCGGCAGCAGGTTGGCTGAGTTCGCGGCGAGGGAGCCGTTCGTGGACAGCGCCGTGCGCAGGACCCAGTAGAAGGGCAGGATGCTCACGGCGACAGCCAGGGCAAGCAGTGCCAAGGCAATGCCGCGGCGCCAGTTGAAGGCACGACGGCGGGAGCCGGACTTGGGGGAGGCAAGAGTGCTCATGGGGTGTCCTTAGTCCAGGTCCGACTGGTTGCCGCGGAGGAATTTGATTTGGATGAATGCCACGATGGCGAGGATGAGGAAGAGGATGACGGCCATGGCTGACCCATAGCCGAAGTCCTGTTCGGTGAAGGCCCGCTGGTAGATGTAGAACTGCAGCACACGGGTGGCGTTGACGGGCCCGCCGGCGGTAGTGACCGCGACAGTGTCGAAGACCTGGAGGGATCCGATCACCGTCACCACCAGGACCAGCACCAGCACGGGGCGCAGCAGCGGCAGGGTGATCCGCATGAACGTGCTGACGGCCTTGGAACCGTCAATGCTGGCGGCCTCGTAGACGCTGTTCGGGATGGCTTGCAAACCGGCGAAGATCAGCAGTGCCGTGTAGCCCATGTGGCGCCAGGTGTTGATCAGTGCCTGGGTGGGGATGGCCCACTGTTCGTTGCCGAAGAAGGCCACGCGGGGCAGCCCCATCCATTCGATGATCTGGTTGACGATGCCGATCTGGTAGTCAAGCATCCAGAACCACAGCAGGGCCGCGATGACGTTGGCCATCAGGTAGGGCATCAGGAGCGCTCCCCGGACGAGCGTGGACTTTGCCACCCGGTGCATGAGGATGGCCAGGCCCAGGGCCAGCGCCGTCTGGAGGACGATGTTGATCACCACGTATTCGGAGGTGACGCCCAAGGCGTTCCAGAACAGCGGATCCTTGGCGATGCGTTCATAGTTCCTGGTGCCGATCCATTCCGGGTCGCCCAGGATGCTGTACTCGGTGAAGCTCAGGTAGATTCCCCGGACGGTGGGCACGACGTAGAAGAAGATGAAGCCGATCATGGCCGGAGCGATGAAGAAGAGGGCGATCTTGAGGTCGCCCAGCCGGCGGTAGCCGCCGCGGGGGCTCGGCGGGCCCGTTTGTGGCCGCTCGGCTCGTACGTGTTTGGCAAGGGTGGTCATCGTCGCCCCTTTCCTGGACTGTGATGTGGAAGACAACGATGATCAAGTTACACGAGTAGAAAAGGTGTGGCAACAGCTTAATTAATTCCTTTGAATCCAGTGATTGGTACAGTTTTCGACAAATTGACTCGAGTAGATTGTGATGGCAGGATGGGACTGTTGAAGGTGGCCTTCCCGGCTGCTCTTCACTGAGGTGAAAGGAGAGCCCGGCTAGCATGGACAGCATGACCACTCCGGCGACCCATACGCCCCGCGGCCCGACGACTCGCAACGACGTTGCCAGGTACGCCGGTGTCAGCACCGCCGTCGTCAGCTACGTGGTCAATGGCGGGCCAAAGAAGGTGGCACCAGCCACCGAAGCGAAGGTTCAGGATGCGATCCGCGTCCTCGGCTACCGCCCCAATGCGGCCGCGCGCGCACTGAAGCTTGGCTCCAGCGAGACCATCGGACTGGTCATCCCGGACAACAGCAACCCTTTCTTCTCCCTCCTTGCACATGCAGTGGAGGACGCGGCGGCCGAGCGGGGCTATGCCCTGGTGCTGACCAACTCCGACGGGAACCTCGCCAAGGAACGCCGCAGCGTACGGAACCTGGCGGCCCGCCAGGTGGACGGCGTGCTCCTGGCCAGCGTCCTGTTCGATCCGGACCTTGAAGACCTTGAAAAGGCCAACATCCCCTGGGTGCTGCTCAACCAGGACCACAAAATTGCAGGGGTCAACGGTGTCGGTGTGGATCTCGCGGCCGGTGCGCAGGCTGCCGTGCAGCACCTCATTGGGCACGGGCACACGAGTATTGGCCTGGTCATGGGTACCAACGTTGGCAACGACGTTGATGACCGTGAACTGGGCTGGCTCCGGGCACTTGAGGAGGCCGGGCTTGCGGAAGGGCCCATCGCGCGCAGTTCCTTCACCCGGTCAGGCGGCTATGAAGCTGGAAAGCGGCTCCTGGCCGCGGCGACCCGGCCAACGGCCATCTTCGCCAGCTCCGACATGCAGGCTGTCGGCATTCTCCGCGCCCTCCACGAAGCGGGGGTCGCCGTTCCGGGCGACATCGCCTTGGCGTCCTTCGATGGCTCCGCCGAATCCGAATACACGTGGCCGGCGCTGACCACCGTGGAACAGCCAGTGCGGGAGATGGCCGAAGCCGCGGTTGAGGGCATCCTGAAGGCGCGCCGCAAGGGGGAGCCGCAGCAGCGGATCTTTCCCACAACGCTCCGTGTCCGGCAGTCGTGCGGCTGCCCCGGCGTGTTTGCCTGACCCCGGCTCAATAAGAATTGCCGCGCGCCGCAGATTTGCCTGTCACGCCCCGCTAGGACAAGGGACCATCGGTATTGGCGGGCAATTCAGCCGGGGCATCACGTTGAGCCCAAGCTTCATCCGTGAGTGATATTTCCCTGGCCATGTCGTCAAGGAACCGGATGACCACATCGCGTTCCTCCGTGGTGAGCCGTCCGGCCGCATGGAATCGTTTGGCGTGCTGGCGCCCCACGGTGTCCATGGCTGCCTGGCGGGTTTCGGGTGTGATGGAAATGGCCAGGGCGCGGCGGTCGCTGGGGTGGGGGAGCGGGTGATGTGGCCCGCCTTCTCCAGCCGGTCCAGCAGCTTGGTGGTGGACGCCGTCGAAATTTTGAGGTGGCCGGCAATGGCGCCGGGGGTGGCAACGGCGCCGGTGTTGGCTGCGACGATCAGGTAGTGCAGTGCCCGCATGTCAGTTTGGTTCAGCTTCATGTACTTCAGCGATGCGTCGGAGAGCTGTTGCTCAGCGGTGCGCAGCCTGCCAAGCGCCGCCATGAGCTCCCCGATGTGCGCAATGTCCGATTTGGACATGGCGGACCGGTCCACCAGCTGGCTTTGCGGGTCCACGGCATCCACGTCGTAGAGACTGCCCGGCAACGGTGTGGGGGTTGCCTCGGTACTTGCCATGAGAATAATTCTACCGACCGGCGAATATATGCAGCGATGAATCTTGCGTGCCGATTTATTTGCTAGCTAAGCTAGAGGAAATTTCAGTCTGTACCGGAGATGAGCACATGACCAAGACGCGGCAGCCCACCCAGACCGTAAGCGGGACCGATGCGCCCCCTCATAAGCCTGCCAAGTGGTTGCGGATCCTGCTGCCGGCGCTGGTCATCATTGTCTGGCTCGTCGGCGGCGCCATTGGCGGCCCGTACTTTGGCAAGGTCAGCGAGGTGTCCTCCAATGACCAGACCACGTACCTTCCTGAATCGGCCGACGCCACCCAAGTGCAAAGGATGCTCAGCGACTTCCGTGAATCGGATGACATTCGGGCAGTCGTGGTGGTTGCCGCGCCGGACCCGCTGACCGGCGCCGAGCTTGAGGCCGTCAGCCAGGGAATCGCCGATCTGGCGGAGATCCCCGGTGTCACTGCCGGAATCTCCCCGGCCATCCCTTCCGAGGACGGACGCGCGGTGCAGGCGTTTGTGCCGATTGAATCCAGCGCTGACCTGACCGAGGCCGTCGAGGCCATCAGCACCTCCCTGCGCAATTCCATGCCCGACGGCGCATCGGCATACGTTACCGGCCCTGCCGGATTTACCGCCGACCTGGTCAACGGTTTCGCCGGCATTGACGGCATTCTCCTGGCGGTGGCCCTGCTGGCGGTTTTTGTCATTCTGGTCCTGGTCTACCGCTCCCTGCTGCTGCCCGTGGCGGTCCTGGCCACCAGCCTCTTTGCCCTCTGTGTGGCGCTGCTGAGCGTGTGGTGGCTGGCGAAGGCCGGCGTGCTCATGCTCAACGGACAAACCCAGGGCATCCTGTTCATCCTGGTCATCGGCGCCGCCACGGACTACTCCCTCCTCTATGTCTCCCGCTTCCGGGAGGAGTTGCGCGTGACCACTGACAAGTGGACGGCCAGCAGGCAGGCGGTGCGCAAGTCGGTGGAGCCCATCGCAGCCTCCGGTGGCACCGTCATTGCCGGACTCCTGTGCCTGCTCCTCAGCGACCTGAAGTCGAACAGTTCCCTGGGGCCGGTGGCCTCCATCGGCATTGTTTTCGCAATGCTCTCGGCCCTGACCCTGCTGCCCGCCCTGCTTTTCGCCTTCGGCCGCAATGCCTTCTGGCCTCGGCTCCCCGCCTATGAACCCGATGTCGTCGCCGCGGAGCACGGCCTGCACACCACCGGAATCTGGGGCAGGCTGGCCGGCGCCATCAAGCGCCGGCCCCGCACCATCTGGCTGGTGACGACGGGCATCCTGCTGGTGGGGGCTTTCGGTGCCACGTCCCTGAACGCCAGCGGCGTCCCGCAGTCCGAGCTGGTCTTGGGTGCCTCGGAGGCCCGCGACGGGCAAGCAGTGCTCGGCGAGCACTTCCCCGGCGGCAGCGGCAGCCCCGTCCTGGTGGTTGTCCCCGAGGCCGAGCTGCAAAGCGCAGCCGATGCGCTCCTGGCCCAGCCGGGCATCAACTCGGTCTCCGTCAGGAGCGCCGATTCCGCCAGCGGTTCGGCCCCCGTCACCGCCGAAGGGATTTTACCCGCAGGCCCGCCCGGCACCCCGGTGCCCCTGCCCACAGTGGCGGACGGGAACATCATGCTGGAGGGAACGCTCGAGGAGGCGGCAGACTCAGGGGCCGCGGCCGACGTCGTCCGTGGGATCAGGGCAAGCCTGCCGGAGGCACTGGTGGGTGGGGTCACCGCCACCGCCATCGACACCAATGACGCCTCCATCCACGACCGCAACCTCATCATCCCCACCGTCCTGGCGGTCATCCTGGCGATTTTGATGTTGCTGCTGCGCTCGGTGCTAGCCCCGGTGCTGCTGGTGCTGACCACCGTGCTCTCGTTCGGGACCGCACTGGGCGTGGCGGCGTTCATGTTCAACCACGTGTTCAAGTTCCCCGGCGCCGACCCGGCCGTGCCGCTCTATGGCTTCATCTTCCTGGTGGCGCTGGGCATTGACTACAACATCTTCCTCATGACCCGCGTGCGGGAGGAATCGCTGCAGCACGGCACGCGCCCGGGCGTCATCCGCGGCCTGGTCATCACCGGCGGGGTCATCACCTCCGCCGGGCTGGTGCTCGCCGCCACGTTCTCGGCGCTGGCCGTGATTCCGATCCTGTTCCTGGTGCAGATCGCGTTTATCGTGGCGTTCGGGGTGCTGCTGGATACGTTTGTGGTGCGCTCGCTGCTGGTGCCGGCGCTGGCGTACGACCTGGGCCGGACGATCTGGTGGCCGTCGCGGCTGTCGCGGACAGGGGGATCTGACGACGGCGAAATGGGGGATGTTGCCGGCACGGCGGCCGCGGGGGAGAGCGGCAGCCTGCCGCGGGAGGACCGGGACGCCGCGGCGCCGGGCGGGACAACGGCCTAGGGAATGACCGGGATCTCCACCGTTGCCGGGCGCTCCGGCGTCCACAGGATGGTGGCCGTGCCCACCCGTTGGCTGGCTGCATCGCGCCGCGGCCCGTTCACGCCTGGCAGCCAGGTCCCACCGACCCCGGCAATAATGGAAACCAACCGCCCGCCGTCGAAAGGCTGTCCATGAGCCACCTCAGATTCCACACCAGTGAATGCGCGCCCGGCCTGTTCCTTGTGGAAGGGCCGGCGTCGAACTGGGTCATTGCCCGCGAGGGACGGCGCTTCACCCTGGTGGATGCCGGCTACCCGGGCGACCTGCCGCTGCTGCTGGAATCCATCACCGGTCTGGGCCTGGACCCGGCCGATGCCGCCGCGCTGCTCATCACCCACGCCCACACCGACCACACCGGCGCTGCCGCTCACCTTGCCAACAACTACGGCACCCCCGTCTACTCCGCAGCAGCCGAACGTCCCAGCCTTTTGGGAAGCGAAAAGCACCAGGTGGGGTTTGCCCAGGTGCTGCCCAAGATGTGGCGGCCGCGCGTCTTTCGCTGGTCGCTGCATGCGATCCGTGCAGGCGGGCTGCAGGAGAATGACATTGCCCAGGCCGCCGTGGCCGACGACGGCACCCTCGCCGCGCTGCCCGGCTCTCCCGTGCCTGTTGACACGCCGGGGCACACTCCCGGCCACCGTGCCTACTATTTCCCGCAGGCCAGGGTGCTGGCCAGCGGTGATGCTCTCATCGGCGGGCACATGATCAGCACCGTGGCCGGCCCGCAAATGCTGCACCCCATGTTCCACCACGACGTGCCCGGCGCCCATGCGGCGCTTCAGCGTTTCGCGGGCCTTGAGGTGGATGTGGTGCTGCCAGGGCACGGCCCCGCCTTTGCCGGACCGCTGGAAGGAATCATCGCCCGCCTGGGCGGATGAGGCCGGCACTCGGTGGCCCGGTGCGGCGGCGCCGCGCCGGGCCCGCTGCTGTTCCGTGCCGCGGGCCATCGTGAGGGGACAAGGCGGCGGCGTACGGCGCCAGCTTGGTCGTGGTCGATCCCGCGCTGCTGCCGCTGGTAAGCCGCCGCGCCATGGCGGTGCCCATAGGGGCGGGGCGTTCGCCCTGGCCGCCTGCTCCTGCGGCGCCGGTTACTGCCCCACCTGGGTTGCGTGCAGCTGGGCGTACCTCCCCGACACGGCCAGGAGTTCCTCGTGCGTGCCAATCTCCACGATCCGTCCGTGCTCGAGCACTACAATGCGGTCGGCCTGGCGGATCGTGGAGAGCCGGTGGGCAACAACCAGGGTGGTGCGGCCCTGCATCAGCCGGTTGAGCGCATCCTTGACCAGGTGTTCGGACTCGGGGTCCAACGCGCTCGTCGCCTCGTCCAGGAGCAGGATCCGCGGGTCGCGGACCAGGGCGCGGGCAATGGCCAGACGCTGGCGCTGCCCGCCCGAGAGCCGGGCGCCGCGTTCGCCAACCGTGGTGTCCCAGCCCTCGGGCAGCCCCTCGACGAAATCGAGCACGTTGGCATCCCGCAGTGCGGTGCGGATGCGTTCATCGTCCAGGTGGGGGAGGCCGTAGGCGATGTTGTCGCGGATGGTCCCCTCGAGCAGGACCGACTCCTGCGGCACCACGGAGACGAAGCGGCGGGCGGTGCGCAGGTCAAGGAGCTGCATGTCCACGCCGTCCAGCAGGATCTTCCCGCGCGTGGGGCGCACAAAGCCGAGCACCAGGTTCAGCAGGGTGGACTTGCCGGAGCCGGAGGAGCCGACGAAGGCAACGGTTTCGCCGGCCCGGATGTCGAGGTTGATGTTGTGGATGGAGTCGGTCTCGGCGTCGGAATACCGCTGGCTCACGGCGTCGAGGCACAGGTTGCCCACCACCTTGGAAACAGGCAGCTTGCCCTCGTTCTGCTCCAGGTCGGGCTCCTGCAGCACCTCGGCAATGGACCGCACCGATTCCAGCCCGCGCGCACCCACCGGGATCAGCATCAGCAGCTGGGTCAGCCCCTGCGTCAGCAGCGCGAAGTACGTGGACAGCAGCACCACCTGCCCAGGTGAGATGGGCAGCAGCCCGCTGATGGAAAACACTGCGGCCAGCACCAGGCATCCCACGCCGAGCAACTGCATCGTGACCCAGGAAATTGAGGCAACATGGCCGTTGAGCATGTCCAGGTGCAGACCGGCGCGCCGGACGCCGTCGGCGCTGGTTGAAACACGCGTCACGGCGGTCTCCTCCAGCCCGTGCGCGCGCGTCACCGGGATGAGCGAGGCCATTTCGCCCACCCGCGCCGAAAAGCCCTCGACCTCGAGCCGGAACCGCTCGTTGCGGTGCCGCGAGCGGTTGCGCATTCCGTAGCGGATGCCGATCGCAATCGGAACGGTCAGCGCATACACGGGCAGGAATTGCGGCACGGCCACGGCCGTCATGGTGATGGCGCCTGTCATCACCATGACCGACGAGAGCAGCGGATGCGTCACCTGCTGCAGCATCATCTCCACATTCTCCACATCGCGCACCACCTTGGTCTGCACAATCGAGGAGTTCATGCGCGTGTGGTAGCCGATCGACAGGCTCTGCAGCCGCGCCGCCAGCACGTTGCGCAGCTCGGATCCGGTGTCGCGCACCACCGTCATGAAATTGCGCGTGTAGATGATGTGGTTCGGATAGTTCTGCAGCAGCAGGACCGCCGCCGCCAGGCTCCACCACAGCACCGACTCCACCGGCCCGCCCACGGTGACAATGTCAATGATTGCCGCGGTGATCACCGGCAGGAACCAGACCGGAACCTCCTTCACCGCAAACGCGAGCACGGCGGCAATGATCCGTCCGGGGCGCCGCAGCAGGAGCCGGATGACTGAACGAATGGGGTGGTTTCCGTCGACCACAACAACCGACTTGGGAAGCGCTTTCCGAGGCATGCTGAAAACTATAGCAAGGCTGCTGCCGCATTGGTTCCGCGCCGTCTTCCCCTGCAACTTTTCAAGACCACGCCCGACGGCGGCTGCCCCGCCCGGGTGCCCCGCGGTCCGGTCCGCGGCAGCGTCCCCGGCGCACTGGTTCCACGCGGCAGGCGACCTTCACTGCGAAAGGCTCCTGCCGCCGTCGTACTTGTTTTGGATGTTGGCAGGCAGCGCAGCAGGCGCCGCAGCCCGAACGGCGCGGCACCTGCTGTGTTGAGAATGCGGGAGCGGTTAGTGTGCCCCGACGGTGATGGCGATTTCGTTCGGGACAACGTCCATTTTCTTTGAGGCGGTGACCTTGCCGGTGGTGAGGTCCACTGCATGAATGGTGTTGGCCGCGGGTTCGGTGACATAGGCGGTGTTGCCGTTGACCGTGATGGCGGGGTGGGCGTCCTGCCACTCGGCGGGGCCCTCCCAGCCCGCAATTACGGGGAATTCACTGACGATCTTTCCGTCGTGGGGATCCATCACGTGGATGGAGCCGTTCGTGGAGAGAATGTAGGCGAGGTCTTCAGGGCCCCGGGCCACGCCCCGGAAGGTGTACCGGATGCTGCCGGCAAGCTCAACCACGTTGTAGCTGTGCTGCTCGGTGTCGATGAGGGCCACGGAGTTGAGCAGGTAGCCTTCGGCGTCGGGATCATTCTTGTAGTCGCCAACCACGATGGGGCTGGTCTCAGAGACAAAGGCGTTGCCCATCCGGCCGTACTTGTCCGGTGCGGTGAACTTGTGGAACCTGCCGTGGTGGTACATCAGTGCACCGTTCTCGCAGCCGAACACCACGGCCTCATTGGCGGCGGTGCCTTCACCGTGGATCCCGGGGCAGTCCCTGCCCTCCGTGAATGAGTGCCAATGGTCCTCATGCGCCTCCAAGGCGATGGCTCCGGAACGCGACGTTTCATCACCCACGGTGCTCAGCAGCGTTCCATCCTCCAGCACGATGGACACGCCATGGTGGGCCGCATCCGCCGCATGCGTCCGTGTCCCGGGCAGTGCGCCGCTGATGTTGGCCAGGTCGGCAGTCTTGAAGATGGTGGTGGTGCCCGTTCCATCGTCGAAGAGGACCGTATTGCCTGCGTGCCAGACCACGTGGCCGGGCGCCGCAGCATCCACCACCAGATCGGTGAGTTTGGGTTCGGCCATGTCGAGCAGCTGGAAGCCCTCCGACGTGGTCACGAAGACGTGCCGGCCGTCTCCGGCCGCGTTGAGCCTGGTGAACTCCTCTGAATCAAACGTCTTCACAACCTCCAGGGTCGTGCCGTCAAGGACGCTGACGCCGCCCTCGAAGGAAACTGCAATGCGTCCGTGTGCGTCAGTGGCAGTGCTCGAGGCGCCGGACGCCGGGGCAGTTGAACCGGCCGTGCCGGATGCGGTGCCGCAGGCAGAGGCCATCAGTACGATCCCTGCCAGAACGGCGGTGGCTGCCAGGCGGGAATTTCTTGGGTGGAGCATGTGGTGGTTCCTCATTTTCATTGTTGGGTTTAAGCACAGTTGTGCTGCGTGATCAGGGGGAAAGCCCCAGGACGATTCGTTGGGTGTTGGTGCGCATCATGTCCAGGTAAGTGGGTGCCCCGCCCCCGGGGCCGGTCAGCGATTCCGTGAACAATTCGCTGACCTGCACGTCGACGCCGGCCTCCTTGGCGAGGGCTTGGACCAGGCGGTCGGGCTGGGAAGATTCGGCAAAGATGGTGGGGACGCCGGCGCCGGTGATCGCTTCGCTGAGTTGGCGCAGGTCCGCCGCGCTGGGAGCCGCGAGCGTGGTTCCCCCGGGTATGACGGCCCCGATCAGCCGAAAATCGAACCTTTTCGCCAGGTACCCAAAAACGTGGTGGTTGGTGACCAAGGCGCGGCGTTCCCGGGGGAGTGCCGCAAATGCCGTGGTCATCTCGGTGTCGAGCTCGGTGAGCTGGTCCCGGTAGGCGGACGCACTGGCGGCCAGCAATCCCGCATCGATCCCCTCGATCCGGCCCGCGGCGGCCTCGATGGCGTTGACGACCTCGAGCATGGCGGCCGGATCGGTCCAAAAGTGGGGGTCCGGCGCGCCTTCCGCGTCCCCCGCACTGTAGGGCACGACGTCGACCATCTCACCTGCGACCAGCAGGGGAGCGCCCGCGGCGGCGGCCCGCTCCAGATGGCGGGCCAGCCCTTCCTCCAGGCCCAGCCCGCTCGAAACCAGCAGGTCCGCACGGCCCATCAAGGCCGCCTGTTGGGCGGAAACATCGAAGGAGTGCGGATCGGCTCCGGGGCCCATGAGCGTGGTCACGGTGGCCTGGCCGCCCAGGACCTGACCAACCACATCCCCCAGGATGTTCGTGGTGACCACCACCTGCGGGCCCTGCGGCGGCGCCTGTTGCGAGCACCCCGACACAAGCAGCGCCGCCACCGCGGCAACGAGCGCGCGCACTGGGCGCCTCACCGGCCGGTCTCCACGAGGTGCACAGGCTGCGTCGGCAACGTGAGGGTGCGGGCAATGCGGGCGCCGTCGGCGTAGGCAATCTCAAACACCACGCCCTCTGCCGGTGCATTGACGTAGGCGCGCTCGCCGTCAACGGCCAGTTCCACCTTCCCGAGCATTTCCGGGTCGGCCAGGGTTGCGGGCATCAGCGGCGCGGTCGAGGAAATGCGCTCCTTGGTCTTGCCGTCATAGACCTGGACTGTGCCGTCGGCGCCGACGGCAACGACGTGTCCGGCGGCGTCGTCCACCGCGGCGGCGGCGAGCACTGGCGTGGAGGTGGGAAGCCAGCTCCACGCGGCCTCGCGTGCATTGAGCAGCCACACCCCGGCATCCTTGCCCAGGCCGGCCACCGTGGGCCGGCCCTTGCGGGCGTCGAACGACGTTGCCGGGGCGGGTGCCCCGTCTGGATAAGGGACGTGTTTGAGCACGGGCTTGGTGCCATCGCCGGTGGCGATCACCGCGCCATCGGCGCATCCGATCACGAGCCCCGCCCGGGTGGTGATGGTGCCCGCGGCGGCGGGGCAATCCGCCGTCGTCAGTTCCCTGCCTTCGGCATCAATGGCGCGCAGGCGTGCGGGGGCGCCGTTTCCATCCGCTTCGGTGACGACCGCGCCATCACCCAGCGGTGCGATGATGCCGGCATGCGGGGCAACATCCAGGCGGAGGGTCTCGGAGATTGTTCCGTCCGAAAGCGCCGAATTCTCAACCAGGACAGCGGTGCCGGAAGCCGGGAAAAACATGCCCGTGGTGCCGCTGGTGGAGAGCGGGCCGGTGGAGACAGCAGCCGTGCCCTCCCCGGCAACGGTGCCGAGGCTGGTGGGTTTGGTGCGGTAGTAGTGGGAGTGGTCTCCGTGATCCCAGGTCCACACGCCGCTGTCAAGGATCTCCACCCCGTTGGTGTGGGCCGCGAAAACATAGCGCCCGTCGCTGGCGACATTCACCGGAGGTGCCACGGAACCGAGCCGGGACTCGGTGCCGTCCAGGAGGTCCAGCATGGAGGCCTGGCCCGCGGCGTCGATGGCCACCAGGTGGAGCTGTGGTTCGGCGAGCTCGGCAACCCCTGCGATGGCGCCGTGCCCGGATGCGGCAGATTCTTGCCCGCCGGGTTGCGTGGCGGGTGCACTGCTGCATCCCGTGACGGCAAGCAAAATGAGGGCGGCCAGTATGGGGTGTGGTGTTCGGATGGTCATGGCTGCTTTCCAGAAGGTGGAACGGTAACGGGCAGGGGCATGCGTTCTTCGATGGTTTGTTGGAGGGTGGTTGCCGCCTGGCGTCCGCGCACTGCGGTGAGGGCTTTTGCGGCGTTGGAAAGTCCGGCAAGTGCGATGGCGGACGCGGCAATTGACGCCCCTGCCGCCGTGCCGGCGTACCAGGAGCAGAGCAGGCCCAGCCCGGCGGCGAGAATGCCGAACGCGGATGCGACCGCCATGCGTGCGGGGATGCGCGATGTCCACGGGGTGGCTGCGACGGCCGGGGCGAGGAGCATCCCCACCACCAGCAGCGATCCGACCGCCTGAAACGAGGCGACCACAGCCAGCGTGACCAGGCCCACCAGGGCCAGCTGTGCTGCTTGGGGCCGCAGTCCCAGGGTGGCGGCGATGCGGGTGTCAAATGCCGCGGCAACGAAGCTGCGGTGCAGGACCGCAGCAAGGATGGTTGTCACCACCGCGGCGCACAGCAGGGCGACCAAGTCGCCGCCGGTTATGGCCAGGATGTCGCCGAAAAGCATGGCTGTCGCGTCGGTGGCAAAGGACTGCGAGTGCGAGACGATGATGACGCCGAGGGACAGCATGGCAACAAACAGCAGGCCGATGCTTGTGTCATGGGACAACCGGCCGCGCCGCTGCAGTGCGCTGATCAGGGCACTCATGACGATGGCGCTCGCCGCAGCGCCCACGATTGCGGGAGCCCCGGCCATGGTGGCCAGGGCAACGCCCGGGAGCATGCCGTGGCCAATCGCCTCGCCGAGGAACGCCATGCCGCGGACAACAACCCAGGTCCCCACGACGCCGCAGATGATCGCAACGAGGGCGCCGCCCAACAGGGCGCGCAGCAGGAAGTCCGCCGAGAAGGGGTCTGTGAGCCAATGCATGTGATCACATTAATGATAATGAGAACGATTATCAAATGGGGTTAGGATGAGGTGTGAATTCTTCTGACCATGCCCTGCGCGGGCGAAACCTGTCCTTCAGTTTTGGCGCCGTTCCCGTCCTCTGGAATCTCGATGTTGACCTGCGATGGGGAACGGTGACTGCGATTGCCGGGCCCAATGGTGCCGGCAAGTCGACCCTCATCGAAATCCTGGCCGGTGTCCGCAGGGCGCTGGCGGGCACCGTGGAGCGGGGCGGTGAGGTGGCGCTGGTGGTCCAGCGGGCCACCGTGCCGGATGCGCTGCCCCTTACCGTCCGGGACGTGGCCATGATGGGCACTTGGGGTTCACCGGCGGCCCCTTCCGGGAGAGTCGGTGCCAGGGAGCGGCGGTTCCGGGTGGCGGAAGCCCTGGACCGCGTCCAGCTTGCCGATCTTGCCGATGCGCCCTTTGGCAGCCTTTCCGGGGGCCAGCGCCAGCGGGCGCTGCTCGCGCAGGGATTGGCCCGCCGGGCGGGCATTTTCCTCCTGGATGAACCTGCGGCCGGGCTCGATGCCGAGAGCCGGGAGCGGACCAGCTCCATGCTCGCCGAGGAAGCACGCCGCGGCGCGGCGGTGGCTTGCGTCAGCCACGACGAGGACTCCATTGCCGCCGCCACGTCGGTGATCAGGCTGGAGGGCGGGCGCCGGGTTGGCTAGCGCGCCGGCCGGGCAGCCTGGTGGTTTGATCTCGAATGGCGCCCTCCCGGCCGAGCAAGGGTGAAAGCTCGGGCACCAAACGTGGAACAGCCCACCGACTCAGGATGTTTGGCACATAATGGAAAGGCCTGCAGCATGGAGAGTCCTCCCTGAAATCAATTTCTCTGGTGGGGCAGGCCGAGCCCCACAAGTCCACCGGCACGTGCATCCACAGCACGGTTGGCCAATGCACTCCGCAGTTTCAGGACGGGCGCCGACCTGGCTGCGATACGGGCAGCTCCCCATCCTTGCGTGGTGCCTCCGGGCTCCAGTTCATTGCAGGTGTTGCGTTGATTTGCCGCCAGTTTGTGGCAGGTTGAAGGTAGCGGATCGTTCAGGAGCGCTTTAGGGCCCGGTGTCGAAGGCTGCCGGCCGGCGCACGGGGGAATGCTGCCGTCGTACTTGTTTTGGGTGTGGACCTGCAGCGCTGACGTGGCTACTTCTTGCCCTTCTTGTCGTCGACCATGCCGCCGAGCAGGCCCCCGATGGCACCGCCGAGGACGCCGCCGGCGGGGCCGCCGATCAGGGAACCGATGCCGGCGCCGATTCCGGCAAGGCTTTGGCCGTAGCTGACGCGGGCGATGCTGACGGTGGTTGAGCCGTCGTCGCCCTCGGAGACTTCAAAGGAACCCAGGGCGGCGGAGGCGACTACCAGTGCCACGGGGCTGGTTCCCTCGGTGGCGAGCATTTTGGCATAGACGTCGCGGGTTTCAAAGTAGGCCTTCCGGGCGTCCCCCTTGGGCTCGCCGGCGTCGAAGCCCAGCTTGTACAAGTCCAGCAGGGTGGCGGCCTCCTTGCCGGTCACGAGCCCGGCGGCCGTGAGCCTGCCGAGGATCGCCATGTGCTCGGCGACGTAGTCCCCCTTGTTCTCGGCCATGATGCGGCGGGACTCCTGGCGGAGTGCGTGCATCATGTCCGGCAGGCCGACGATCATTGCTGGTGCGTGTTCCATTGTGTCCTCCTGAGCAGTGTTGCGCATATCACACTACGCCGGAGTGTGCCACCGGAACAGGTTTTTTGTTCAAGCACTTTCGCCGGCCGGCGCTCCAGCCGGCGCCGCCGAAAATGGGGGTGCCGGGTGGGTGGTGCAAGGGGGCCGGCAGTGGGATTCTGTGTAGTGGGGGACCGGCGCGGGACCCCGGGAAGCAGTTGGTGCGAAGACCCGCCCGCCGCCGGCAGACAACCCGAAAACAGTAGGCCGAGGAGGATGCGGTGAGCAGCCAGGAACCATCGGAATTGCCGGAAATCCACGAGGGCGGCTACGGCGCGCCCATGGTGGAGGATGAGATCCCGCCGGAAGGGGCGGCGGCCCCGCCGGAGGACGGCGGGGAGGAAGCGGAAGGCGGCAGCGCCTGAAAAATCCGACGGCGGCACTCGCCCCTCAAGCAAAGGGCGGGTGCCGCCGTCGTGCCTTGTGCGGCGGAGCTATGCGGCGGAGGCGGCGGCCGCGGCCACCAGGCTGAAGGTGAAGATGGTCCAGTCGTTGATGATGTGGGCGCCGGTGGAGACCAGGATGTTCTTGGTCCTGATGTAGGCCAGCGTCAGGACCAGGCGGGCGGAGCCGATGATGAGGAAGGCCTGGGCGAAGTTCCAGCCGTAGGTGGGCAGGTGGGCCGCGCCAAACCACAGGGCCGTGGCGAACCAGGCCACGAGCATTGCGGTGTTCCGGGACATGCCGGCCTTGGTGTGCAGCAGGTACATGATTGCCAGGAAAGGCAGGATCGTGAAGATTTCCTCGCCGAAAAGCTGGATCCCCGTGCCGAGGTAGAAGGCCGCAATCCCGCCCGGACCGCCTGCCGCGGTGGAGTCGGTGGCGGTGTTGGCGTTGGCGCCGAAGATGGACATGACGATCACGCCGACGCCCGATGAGACGGCAAGGTTCAAGGCCGCGAAACCCGCCATGGTGAGGAAGTCCATGCCGCTCAGCTTCTTGAACAATGATGTCCAGTAGCTGCCGGTGAAGTAGATGAACAGTGCCAGCGGGATGGCGGGGAACAGTATCCGGGGGACCAAGGCCTGGACGTCGTTGGCTGCGGGGTAGAAGATGAGCGCGGCGAACCCGGCGATGCAGGCGAGGACGATCAGGCCCCACTTCCAGGCGGCCACCTCGACCGGTTCCCCGTTGTAGTAGGGAAAATCGCGTCCGTCGGACCTTTCGATGAGCCGGCCGAAACGCTGCTTGTCCTGAACCTTCACTCGTGCTGACATCGAGTCTCCTCTGGAGATTCAATCGGTGTGCCCCCGGACCCTGATTGCTCAGGAGCTGATGCCATAAATTTACTGCCCGCAGGAACGTGAAAAAGGTAAAAAGGGCCCGTGTGTCGCCAGTGTTACAGGAGGTTGAGAGCAAGGAGACAAACCGGGCAGGAGCAGGGTGGCACTGCTGCGCGGCAGCGGCCCGGGGAGGGGCGCCAGAAATTGGGAGCGAAACCGTGATATTGTCTTCAACGCTGATGCAGCGGCTGCCGATTCACCCGGAAGGGCAATCGCAGCCATGTGGTCACCTGCGCGGGTGGCGGAATGGCAGACGCGCTAGCTTGAGGTGCTAGTCCTGGAAACGGGGTGGGGGTTCAAGTCCCCCTCCGCGCACAGAACGGCTCCCCGGAAACTTCGGTTCCCGGGGAGCCTTTTTTGGTTAAGTCCCGCCGCCGGAACCCCGCCGCCGTGGAGGTGCGCCGGCTCCCGCGGGTGCCGCAGCGTCAGGGGATGCCGAACTGCCTGCGGGTCATGGCATCGAACATGCGGTCGGGCAGCCGGCTCAGGGCCACCGCCGTCGAGGAGCCGCGTCCCACCCGGTAGCGGGTGCGCGGCCTGTCCTCGGTGGCGGCCCGGGCAATCACCCGGGCGACCGTTCCGGCGTCGCTCGTGATGGGCGCATCCGCCGATGCGCGGTGGTAGCCGGCCACGGCGGCCGCCATGTCCGCGTAGGGTCCGCCTCCGGAGGAGGCCTCCAGCGACCTCATGGCTTCCCCGTGCCAGGCGGTGCGGACCGGGCCGGGCTGCACCACGGCCACATCGATGCCGAACGGGCGCAGCTCCGCACGCATGCTGTCGGAGAGCGCCTCCAGGGCAAACTTGGATGCGTGGTACCAGCCGCCCAGCGGCGAGCTGAATTCGCCGGCGAGGCTGGAAACGTTCACGATCCGTCCGCGCCCGGCGTCGCGCATGGGGCCGATGACGCGCCGGGTCAGGGCAGCCAGGCCGAACACGTTGACGTCGAACTGGCGGCGGGCCCGGTCCAGGGGTGTTTCCTCGACGGAGCCGAATTCGCCGTAGCCGGCATTGTTGATGAGCACTTCGACGGGGCCCAGCTCCGCCTCCACGGCGGAGACGGCGGCATCGATGCTGGATTCGTCGCTGAGGTCCAGTTGCACGGGGAGGACGCCCGGAAGCTCCGCCACGAGGTGGCTGCGCCGGGCAGCGCCGGCCACCCGGTAGCCGCGCTCCGCAAGCAGTTGCGCCGTGAGGGCGCCGAGGCCGGAGGAGGCGCCGGTGACGAGGACCGTTTTCTGATTACTGTTTATATTATTCACAGTTAAATAATGTACTGTGAACGTCATGAACAGTCAACGGATTCAGGACAGGACTTTGCGGCTGTTGTGGGGGCTGGCGGTGCCCGGGGTGCGCGGGCCGCAGCCGAGGTTCACCGTGGAGGAGGTCACCGCCGCCGCCTGCGCGCTCGCTGACGCTGAAGGGCTGGCCTCGCTCACCCTCGCCAAGGTGGCAGGCACGCTGGGCCTGACCACCACCGCCCTGTACAGATACGTGGAGTCCAAGGAAGCCCTCGTGGAACTGATGACGGAGCAGGCGGTCGGCATCCCTCCGGAGCTGGACGGCAGCCCCGCGCCGGGGCCGGGTTGGGAACAAGTCGCGCAGGCCTGGACGCGCGCCCTGTGGCAGCGCTACCTCGACCACCCCTGGCTGGCCGGGGTCCAGGTCAACGGCATGCCCGGCCACCCCAACCGCCTCGCGTGGATGAACTCACTGCTGCTGGTCCTGGACCGGGGGAAGGTCACCGACCCCTTGCACATCGCGCTGCTGCTGGATGCGCTGGCCCGCGCATTCGCCGCCCTCGTCCCGCCGCCGGGCGCGCCGGACCGCGACGTCCCCGAGTGGCTGCCCGGCGCCATCGCCGCGCGCTTCCCCCGCGTGGCCGCCGAGCTGGAGCGCGACTGGACCGACGTCGAACAGGAACTGGACAAGGCCGTGGCCACCATCCTGGCAAGGCCTGACAGGAACTTGGGGCCCGCCTTGGGCGCATGACGTTCGACGGCGGCAGGCGCTTTCCCTGCGGAAGGTGCCTGCCGCCGTCGTGCTTCAGTGCGGACGGGGCGTGCCGGGCTAGGCCGTGGTGCGCCGGGCTTCGAGGCGCTTCTTGATGAAGATGGCGCCGAGGATCCAGCCGCCCAGGGCCGTGACAATCCAGACCACCAGGGGCGTCAGGACCCAGGCGGTGACGGTGCTGATCTTCAGCCCGCTGGAAAACAGTGTGGCCAGGAACAGCGCCACCAGCGTGGAGACCAGCCCGATTCCGCCCAGGATGGGGGAGGCGTACTGGCGGGCAATGTTGAAGATGAACGGGCTGAGAATGGCCTGCGCGGCCGTGAAGATCACGATGGCGACGATGAAACCGCCTGGTTGCAGCGTGACGCCTGGAATGATCCAGCCGGCCAGCAGCAGGCCCAGTGCTGCGGTGACCAGGTTGATGGCGACGCGGATAAGAAATCTGATCATGAAAACCCCTAGGTGTGTGTCGTGCCCGGTTGGTGAAACACTAGCAGCCGCCGTCACGGCACCTGAGCAGGAATCAAGAAGCACAGGCGGTGCGGCCCGCCTAGTGTGGGTTGTGCAATCGAGATTAAGGAGCAGGACATGGCAAACACAACGTTCAGCAAGGAAGAAAAGGCGGCCATGCGGGCAGCGGCGGCCGAGGCGAAGGCGGCCAAGGCCGGCGCCGACATGGCGGCGGCATGCGAGGCGGCCATCGCGGAGATGGAGGGGCCTGACCAGGAACTGGCACAGGGGCTGCACGACCTCGTGGCCGAGCACACGGCGCTGTCTCCGAAGACCTGGTACGGCATGCCCGCCTACGTAAACGCCGCGGGCAAGGTTGTGGTGTTCTTCCAGGCCGCCGCGAAGTTCAAGGTGCGGTACGCGACCATAGGGTTCCAGGAGGACGCCAAGCTCGACGAAGGGAATTTCTGGCCGAATGCGTACGCCGTGACGAAGCTTGGCGCCGCTGAGAAGAAGCAGCTGGTTGCGCTCCTGAAGAAAGCGGTGGGATAGCCGGGCCACAACGGGTCCGGCCCGCGGTGCATTTCACGCCTGCCGCCGTCGTGCTTTAGGCCTTTTAGGCGGGCTCGTCCTGGAATGCACGGACTTCGACAACGCCCGCACATGCCTTCGACGCCTGCCTGGCCCACTCGAGTGCCTCGTCCCGGCCGGCCGCCTCGATCACCCAAAAGCCGCCGAGGTATTCCTCGCCCTGATGGGCCGGGCCGTCGGTCACGACCGCGCCGTCTCCTGTGTTGTCCACCGTGGTGGCCGTCTGGATGGGGTGCAGGCCGCCGGCAAACACCCAGGCACCCTTGGCCCGGAGCCTGGCATTGAACGCATCCACCGCGTTGATGATCGGCTGGATCACGGCCGGATCCATGCTTTCCATTGTCGGGGCCTCGGCCGTGTTGTGGCTGACCGAGATCATGTACTGCGTCATGTCATTTCTCCTGGTTTCTGGCCGTTGTTTTCAACTTTACTGAGCATGGGCAGGGCCTGCATAGGGGTGTATATTGCACAAAAAGCACCCGCCGCGCAGGACGGGCATGCCTTGAAGGAGCAGTCCATGGAACCCAGGACACAGCGCGAAATTGTCGACGAGTATTTTGCCGGATTCCGGGCCGGCGACCACCCAAAGATTCTTGCGACGTTGGCTGAGGACGTCGAATGGATCATCCACGGCCACCGGACAACGCACGGGAAGGCGGAGTTCGACGGCGAAATTGAGAACCCGGCGTTCGAGGGGCGCCCGGCGCTCGCCGTCGAGCACAGCTACGAAGACGGCCCCGTGGTTATTGCCGCCGGAACCGGCCGGGGCGCCAGCGTGGCCGGCGGGCCGTTTGAGTTTGTCTTCAACGACGTCTTCACCTTCCGCGGCGGCCTGATCGCGCGGGTGGAGTCGTACGTTGTGCCGCTGGGCTGAGGATCTCGGAGCAGCCAATCCGGTTGAGGCGAATGCGGCCAGTGCCTGTGCGGCCATGCCGGCGGGGCGGCCGGCCCTCGACGGTTCCGGCCCGCGGGCGTATATTTCAGGTTAGCCGCCGGAATTCATTGGGGCGGAGGTTCCTTGAAGGAGCACCATGCCGCACGTTGCGCTGGGCATTGAATCATGGCCGCACCAGGTTGCGGCGCAGCTGCTGGACCTCAGTGCCGACATCGCATGCGTTGCCGGGTTTGACGGCCGCTTCAGGGAAACCACGGGGGACTGGGCCCGGCTCCTCGGCTGGGACGAAAACGAGCTCTGCACCAGGCCGTTCATAGAATTTGTGCACCCCGGCGACGCCGACGCAACCCAGGCGCAACTGGACGCAGCACGCGAAGGCGGGGCCGCCGTCGTGCGTTTTGAGAATAGGTTCCTGGCCAGGGACGGCTCCACCCGGTGGCTGCTGTGGACTGCGGTGGCGGTTCAAGGGGAGCAGGCGTTCCGGGCCGTGGCGCACGACCTGACCCCGCGGCACGAGGCCGAAACGAGCGTGCGGGAGAGCGAGCAGCGCTACCTGGACCTGATTGAATCCTCGCACGACATTGTCCAGAGCATCCTGCCCGACGGGCATTTTCAGTTTGTGAACCGGGCATGGCACACGGCGCTGGGCTACACGCCGGAGGAACTGCCGCAGCTGACGCTGTTTGACGTGGTGGTTGAGGCGGACCACGACCACTGCACGGTGCTGATCGGGCAGATCATGAGCGGGATGTCGTTCGACAAGGTGGAGGTGACGTTTGTGGCGAAGGGCGGCCGCACCTTTCCCGTCGAGGGGAACGCGACCGGGCGGTTCCGCGACGGGGAATACCTTGGCACCCACACTTTTTTTCGCGACGTCAGCGACCGCAAACAGGCCGAGGCGCTCCAGGCCGCCTACCAGCGCCAGCTCGAGGGCGAAGTTGCAGAGCGCTCGGCGGCGCTGGTCCAAAGCGAGAAACTGGCAACGCTGGGGCGGCTGAGCGCCGGCATGGCCCACGAACTCAACAACCCCGCAGCGGCCGCACGGCGCGGCGCCGCCCTGTTGGAGGATGCGTTCTCCAAGACCTGCTCCGCCCTGCTCACCCTGGCCCGCGCCGCCCAAAGCCCCGGGGAGTCGCTCTTCATGGCGGAGCTGATCCAGCGGGCGGCCGCCCGGGACACCGAACGAACCGACCCCCTGCGCCGCGGCGACCTCGAGGCGGATGTTGAGGACTGGCTGGAATCGCACGGGCTCCCAGACTTGTGGGAGGCGGCGGGCTCCCTCGTGGACCTGGGCATGGACGCCGCAGGCCTCGACGCGCTCGCAGGCACCTTCGAACCGGGCCATCTCGGGACCGCCATCACCGCCCTGTCGCAGGCGCACACCGCGTATGGGCTGATCGCGCAGATCGGCCACGGCTCCGAGCGGATCTCGGCGATTGTCGCCGCGCTCAAGGACTACAGCTACATGGACCGTGCGCCCGTGCAGGACGTGGACATCCACTCCGGCCTCGACGGCACCCTGGTCATGCTCGCCTCCAAGCTCAAGCTCGGCATTGAGGTGGTCCGCGACTATGGGGCGGACGTGCCGCGCATCGAAACCCTCGGCAGCGAGCTGAACCAGGTCTGGACAAACTTGATCGACAACGCCGCCGACGCCATGGGCGGGACCGGCCGCCTCACCATCCGCACCCGGGCCGCCTCGGGCGGGGTGTGCGTTGAGATAGAGGACGACGGCGGCGGAATCCCGCCTGACGCCGTGGCCAAGGTATTCGAACCGTTCTTCACCACCAAGCCCCCGGGGCAGGGGACCGGGCTGGGACTGAACATTGTTTTCAACATGATCCGTGGCATGGGCGGGCACATCGAGGTGGCATCCGAACCCGGGTGCACTATTTTCAGGGTGTGGCTGCCGGTGCGGCCTCCCGCTGCCGGGGGAGGCGGGACCGGGCAGGGCGGCGACGGGGCTGTTGCCGGAACGGCTGGTGCTGCCGAGTCTGCTGGCTCGGCCGGTACAGGGAAGTCGTCATGACGGAGGCAGCCCCGCAGCGGCCGGTGATTCTCGCCGTCGATGATGACACGGCCGTGTTAAGTGCCGTGCGCGGGGACCTGCGCAGCAAATACGGGCGCAACTACCGGCTGCTCACGGCGTCCGGCGGGGCGGAGGCGGTCACCACGCTGGAACGGCTGAAACTGCGGGGCGACCCGGTCGCCGTCGTCATTTCAGACCAGCGCATGCCGCAGGTGACCGGCGTCGAGGTGCTTTCGAAGGCCCTGGAACTGTTTCCGGAGGTCCGCACGGTGCTGCTGACCGCCTACGCCGACACCGAGGTGGCGATCGGCGCGATCAACGACCTCCACCTGGACTACTACATTCTCAAGCCGTGGGATCCGCCGGAGGAGCGGCTGTTTCCGATCATCGACGACCTGCTGGAGGACTGGCACGCGCACAACCAGCCCGGCCATGCCATGACGCGGGTGGTGGGCAGCAGGTGGTCGGCGCGCACGCACGAGATCCGCGACTTCCTCCAGCGCAACCAGATCCCCATGCAGTGGTTCGACGTGGACACCAGCGAGGAGGGGCGGCTGCTGGTGGAGGCAGCGGGGGATGACGGGCTGCCGCTGGTCATCACCCCTGACGGCACCGCCCTGCACACGCCCGATGTTGCCGCCCTCGCTGCGGCGCTGGGCCACCGCACGCATGCGGATGCCGAGGCCTTTGACCTGGCCATCGTCGGGGCGGGGCCCGCCGGGCTGGCCGCTGCGGTCTATGGGGCGAGCGAGGGGCTGCGCACGGTGTGTGTTGAGGCGTCGGTGGCGGGAGGGCAGGCCGGGCAGTCGTCGCGGATTGAAAATTATTTGGGGTTTCCCACGGGCATTTCCGGCTCGGACCTGGCACGCCGGGCGGTGACCCAGGCGCGGCGGTTCAACGTGGAGGTGCTGGCGCCGACGTCGGTGCTGAATCTTGACCTGGGCGGCCCGTACCCGCGGATGGAACTGACCGACGGTTCCACGCTCAGTTGCGGCGCTGTCATCCTGGCCTGCGGGGTTTCCTACCGCAGCCTGGACGTGCCCGGCAGCGCGGAGCTGGAGGGCCGCGGCGTGTTCTATGGTGCCTCGCTGAGCGAACGGGACACCGTCACCGGCGAGGACATTGTGGTGGTGGGCGGGGCCAACTCTGCCGGGCAGGCCGCCGTGTACTTCTCCGAGTACGCCCGCACGGTGACGATCCTGTGCCGGGCCCCATCGCTCGGCGCGAAGATGTCGGCATACCTGGTGGACCAGATTGCCGTGCGCCCCAACATCGCCGTGAGGTGCGGGGCCACGATCCGTTCCGTCAGCGGCACCGAGGGGCTGGAGACTGTTTCGGTGGCGGATTCCTCCAGCGGATCCGCTGTGGACATTGCCGCCTCGGCGCTGTTTGTGTTCATCGGAGCGTCCCCGCACACGGACTGGCTGCCGCCGCAGATTGCCCGCGACGAGCGCGGCTTTATCCTGACCGGCCCTGCCCTGGGCTCCCGCCGCTTCAAGACTGCCGACGGCGACCGCGACCCGTTCCTGTACGAAACCGGCGTTGCGGGCGTGTTTGCCGTGGGCGACGTGCGGTCCGGATCCATGAAACGGGTTGCCTCCGCTGTGGGGGAGGGCTCGGTGGCGGTGCAGTTTGTGCACCAGGTGCTGCGGAGCTGACGGTTTCCGGGTTGCTGGGCACGTTTGCCGCGGGTGCCTGGACCGCCGCACCACGCCTGCCGACTCCCGCCCCGAGATGCACGGTTACCGTGTATCTCGGGGCGGAGGTCAGAACTCGGCGAATGCGGACGCCGAAAGGCTCTGTGGCTGACGGCTGACGTGGTCGATGAAGATTGCGGGCCTAATTGAAGCCGGGTTGGTTGCGGTCGTACTCCACGCGGGACGTCGCCACGCCATCCATGTTGTCTTCAGCCCAATCTTTCATTTCAAAGATGATGTGTAGCAGCGAGCGCCCGCGAGGTGTGAGCTCGTAGTCCGTGCGTACGGGGACTGAGAATGTTACGTGCCGGGCGACCAGTCCGTCCCGTTCCAGGGAACGCAACGTGGAGGTGAGCATCTTCTGGCTGGCACCGGCAACAATTTTGCGCAGTTCACTGTGACGCCGGTTGCCGTCAATCAAGGCGAGCAGCACCAAGGTCACCCATTTGCTGCTTATGGCCTCAAGCAACTGCCGTGCGGGGCACAGGTCCAAGGAGGCATTGTAGTGATTCTGGGCTTTCTGGCGTTTCTGTTCAGCGGTAAGAGTCACTGTCCATCACTTTCTCATTCACACAAGTCGTGGCCCCAGCATACGTGGACTGGTTGGGAAGGTCGGTGAAGGAGGAACATTGAGGTTCCTTGGGCACAAAATAGTGCGTTCTTACACCAGGACATTTGTTGGGCCAGCATGGACAACGGGGCACAAAGTGCCCAGTACCTGAAGCTTCGAAAGGAAGCCAATGCCCAAGATTCTCCACATCAATGCATCGCCCCGCCACGCCAACAGTGAGTCCCTCCGCCTGGCTCGGCATTTCATTGATTCCGTCCGCGACGCCGGGCCCGGGGTTGTCGATTTGGAGACCCTGGACCTGTTCAGCGACGGAGCCTTGCCAGCTTTCGGCCGTATCGCAGCCGATGCCAAGATGGCTGTCTTTTCTGGCCAGGGCCAGACCTCCGAGCAAGCTGAGGCCTGGGAGTCTGCGCGTGCCGTGTTCGATCAGTTCGCTGCTGCCGATGCCTATGTCTTCAACATTCCCATGTGGAATTCGGGGGTGCCCTACGTATTGAAACAGTGGATCGATATCATCACCCAGCCCGGCTGGAGCTTCGGTTTCGATCCCGAGAAAGGCTACCGAGGGCTGATGGAGGGGAAGCAGGCGCTGGCCATCCACACCAGCGGCGTATATGCACCCGGTGTGCCGGCAGCCTTCGGCTCGGACTTCAGCAGTACGTTCTTTGCCGACTGGCTGAACTTCGTGGGCATTGAGGATGCCGCCCACGTTCGGTTCGCCCCGACCGTCCTCAACAGCGACGTGGACGGCACCCGCAGGGCTGCCATGGCAGAGCTTTCAGCTGAAGCGCTGGGGTTCGCTGGCAAGCTCAGCACGATGGGAAACCTGCAGCTTGCCGGCAGTTAAGGCGGGTTGAGAGCGCGTCGGAATTTCGGGCGGACAAGCTGCCGGTGGGTGGGCTGCCGCCATGGACGCTGCCAATGCATGCTCCGCGCCCAGGACCGGGGCACGGAGCATGCGGCGGACCCTGCCAATGTCTGCTCCTCGTTGTGGATTGGAACAACGGGGCGGTGGGAGGAACACCGGGCAGAAATTCAACAACACGCTTCACCGTCGGGGGAGGCTGCAACAAATACTCAGGGAAATACATGTCAAACGAATCATCGGATGCCCGCACACCGCGAATAGCCCCCAAGCCAACATCAACTGGCATTGATGATTTGGCTGGCCGTTCTCCCCACCCTGATGCTCATCAACTTCGCCGTGGGCCGTTGGCTAGACACCCTTAATCCCGTCTTGCGAACTTTTGTCCTCGTCACTGTCGCCGTCCCCATCGTCGTTTACAGCATCATGCCCCAACTTCATCGACTAAGGGCCCGGATTGCTGGTCTCGCAGCCCATCGCCAGTCAACAAAAGACCTCTAGTGTGGCGCGATGTAAATCCAGCAGGCGAGGCCTTCAGAAACAGCAACCTGCGGGGGAAAGGGCCAGCCCGGACGGCAAACAGCTGAACCGCACTCCAATTTTTGGGCAGTCTGGCAGTTGCGAGATGGCCACCTTCGCCTTCTCGCGGGACTCCGCCACGGCGTCGTTAATGCAGTGCCGGCTGGTTTCCCGCGGGATCAGGGAGTGCGCGGCCCGCTGTACTGCGAGTCGGTGACGGGCTCAAGCCACACAACTGACGGAACCGAACCGTCGCCGGTGTCCGAGACCACCAGATGCTGCATGAACGATTCCGGCGTGGCGCCGTGCCAGTGGTCCTCGCCGCCGGGGCAGTTCACGGTGTCGCCCGGGCGGGCCTCACAGATCCGGCCGTCCCGGGCGCCCACGAGAGCCGTGCCGGCCACGACGTGGATGGTCTGGCCCAGGGCGTGCCGGTGCCAGAAGGTGTGTGCACCGGGCGAGAAACGGACCATCGCAGCCTGCGCCCTGGATGGTGCGGATCCGGCGGGGACCGGATCCACCCAGACGTCGCCGGTGAAGTGTTCGGCCGGGCCCTTGCCCGTCGGCTGCGGTGCGGTGATTTCCATGGCGGTTCCTTACATGTTGTGGGGCGTATGCCTTGGTTGAGTCTAGAACCGGCCATTCCCGCGGGGCAGGCCCTGCCGTGACAGGTATTGGCAGGCCCTCCCTCCCGTGTCCGGCCAGGCGTAGCGTGGGTTTTCAGACCACGAACGCGAGGAGAAAACCATGGAATACACACGACTTGGCCACTCGGGCCTGAAAGTCAGCCGCATCGCCCTGGGGTGCATGAGCTTTGGCGACACGAGCCGCGGCTTCAACGAATGGGCCCTGGACGACGCCGGGGGAGAGGCAATCTTCCGCCAGGCGCTGGAGCTGGGCATCACCTTCTGGGACACCGCGAACGTGTACGGCTTCGGGACGTCGGAGGAGATCGTGGGCCGGGCCATCACAAAGTACGCCCGCCGCGAGGACATTGTCCTGGCCACCAAAGTGCACTTCAAGATGCACGACGGCCCCGGCGGCTCAGGCCAGTCCCGCAAGGCCATCATGGAACAGGTCGACGCGTCACTCAAACGCCTCGGCACCGACTACATCGACCTCTACCAAATACACCGCTTCGACCCCGAGACGCCCGTGGAGGAAACCATGGAGGCGCTGCACGACGTGGTCAAGTCCGGCAAGGTGCGCTACCTCGGCGCCTCCGCCATGCACGCCTGGCAGTTCAGCAAGCTGCAGTACACGGCCTCAGCCCAGGGCTGGACCCGCTTTGTCTCCATGCAGGACCAGTACAGCCTGCTGTACCGGGAAGAGGAGCGGGAAATGTTTGGCCTGCTCGCCGACCAGGGCGTGGGCAGCATCCCCTACAGCCCGCTCGCCAAGGGCAGGGTGGCCCGGCCGCTGGGCGAACACACCAAGCGGTCCGACAACGACCCCGTAGGTGCCGCACACTTCGCCAATGAGGACGCCGAACGCCCCGTGGTTGAGGCCGTCGCCGGAATTGCCGCCGAGCGCGGCGTGCCCATGGCCCAGGTGGCCCTGGCCTGGGTGCTGAAAAACCCTGTGGTCAGCGCTCCGATCGTGGGCGCCACGAAGCAGCACCACCTGCCCGACGCCGCAGCCGCCCTGGACATCAAGCTCACCGAGGAAGAGGTGGGCCGCCTTGAAAATGCCTACACAATCCGCCAGCCCGTCGGCTACTGACCGGATGGCTGCCGGCCCGGGCCTGGCGCCGGACGCTCAAAGTCCTCGTGAAGTCGCAGCCCCACAGTCACAGAACAACCCGGAAACGAAGGAACCACCATGAACTTGACCCTGAACAACAACGTCGCCATGCCGGCCATTGGGCTCGGAGTCTTCCAAACCCCGCCCGAAGCCACCACCGATGCCGTGGCCGCCGCCCTAAAAACCGGCTACCGGCACATCGACACGGCCGCCGCCTACGGCAATGAGCGCGAGGTGGGCGAGGGCATCCGCCGCTCAGGCGTTGACCGCGCCGACATCTTCATTGAAACCAAGGTGTGGATCAGCGACTACGGCTACGAGGAAACGCTGCACGCCTTTGACAAGAGTGCCGGCAAGCTGGGCGTGGAGCAGCTGGACCTGTTCATCCTGCACCAGCCGCTGCCCACGGCCTTTACGAAAACCATCGAAGCCTACACGGCCCTGGAAAAGCTGCTGGACGACGGCAGCGTTCGGGCCATCGGGGTCAGCAACTTCATGCCGGGCCACTTGGCAGCGCTGCGGGAGCGGACCGCCGTCGTGCCTGCCGTCAACCAGGTGGAGCTGCACCCCTGGTTCACCCAACAGGACGTGCAAGAAGCCAACCGCGAGCGGGGCATCCTGACCCAGGCATGGTCGCCGATCGGCGGCATCACCTCCTACCGCGGCGGGGGTGCCGCCAGCACCTTCAACGATCCGGCCATCCTGGCCGTCGCCGCAGCCCACGGCAAGAGTGCCGCCCAGGTCATGCTTCGCTGGCAGCTGCAGCTGGGGCATTCGGTCATCCCGAAGTCGGTCCGCCCGGAACGCATCGCCGAGAACTTTGACGTCTTCGACTTTGAACTCGACGAGGCGCAGATGGCCGTGCTGGGCGGGCTGGACAAGGGCGTGCGCGGCGGCCCGGAGCCGGACTCCGTCACGCTCGAGGCCTTCGGCCGGCCCATCCCGGAGGCGTAGTGTGGGGCACATGGACCCCCGAGCAGAAATCAGGACGTTCCTCACCTCGCGCCGGGCGAAAATCACCCCGGCCCAGGCCAAGCTGCCCGCGTATGGTGGCAACCGCCGGGTTGCCGGGCTGCGCCGCGAGGAGGTGGCGATGCTGGCCGGGGTGAGCGTGGACTATTACACCAAGCTGGAACGCGGCAACTTTGGCAGCGTTTCCGAGAGCGTGCTGTACGCCCTGGCCCGGGCGCTGCAACTGACCGAGCCCGAACGCGAGCACCTGTTCCACCTGGCGGCCGGCACCGCCACGATCAAGCCGGGGCGCCGCCGCGCACTCGCCCAAACTGTTCGTCCGGCAGTGCAGCGGGTGGTCGACGGGCTGACGGATGCGCCGGCGTTCGTGCGTAACAACAGCCGGGACCTGCTGGCCGCGAACATGATGGGCCGTGCCCTCTATTCGGGCATGTACGGGGACACCGCACCCGGCGAAACGCCCAACACCGTGCGGTACTTCTTCTTCAATGAGGACGCCCGCACGTTCTTCCGCGACTGGAACAAGTCTGCCGCCGAGGTGGTGGCCAACCTGCGCACCGAGGTGGGCCGGGACCCGCATGACCGGGCGCTGCAGGAACTGGTTGCCGAGCTCATGGCGGGCAGCGGCGAGTTTGCCTCCCTCTGGGCCGACCATGACGTGCGGTACCACGACACGGGAAACAAGGAGCTGCACCACCCGGTGGTGGGCGACCTGGACCTGACCTTTGAGGTGCTGGACCTGCCGGCAGACGTGGGCCAGTCCCTGATTGTCTACGGTGCCGAACCGGGCTCGTCAACGGAGGAGGCCCTGCGCCTGCTCTCCATCTGGGCTGCGACGAATGAAGGGCAGTGGGCGCCGCAGGACCCCGCCAGGGAGGGGCTGGCCTGATTCCCGGTCCGTCGGGGTCGCGATTGGTCAGCGCTTGCTGAATGGTCAGTGCCCGCTGTAATGTCAGTGCATGCTGACCATTGCCTCCCGCCTTGATGTCATGAACCGGCTGGGCCGTGCCATGGCCGACCCCACCCGCTCCCGCATCCTCATGAGCCTCCTGGAAGCCCCGGGCTACCCCGGCCGGCTCGCTGCGGAGCTGGAGCTGACCCGCTCCAACGTCTCCAACCACCTGGCCTGCCTGCGCGGCTGCGGCATCGTCGCCGCCGTCCCGGACGGCCGCCAGACCCGCTACGAAATTGCCGACCCCCACCTGACCCGCGCCCTGCTCGCTCTGGTGGACGTGGTCCTTGCGGTGGACGACGGCGCCCCCTGCCTGGATGCGGATTGCACGGTGCCGCTGTGCTGCAGTGAAGCGACAAGCGCCGCATTGGCCGGCGCCGCCGGTGAAAGTTCACCAGCATGAGTGACGCCTGCTGCGGCGGGGGCGACTCCGTCAAGACCAAGCCCGACGCCGGTGGCGGCGCCGGTGCCGCCGAAGCCGCAGACGGTGCAGGCGGACACGATGGGCAGTTCGTGCCCTGGTGGCGGGACCGCCACCTGCTGCTCCCGCTTGCCGCCGGGCTCCTCCTCGCAGTTGGCTACCTGCTGCAATGGAGCGGCGCCGCCCCGGCCGGAACCGTCTTCCTTGCCCTGAGCCTCATTGCCGGCGCCTCCACCTTCGTGCCCGGTGCCGTCCGCCGGCTGCTGCGCGGTCAGGTGGGAGTGGGCCTGCTCATGAGCATTGCCGCCGTGGGCGCGGTGGTGCTGGGCCATGTGGGTGAGGCTGCCGCGCTGGCGTTCCTGTTCTCCATCGCCGAAGCCCTCGAAGACCGGGCCATGGACAAGGCCAGGCACGGGCTGCGGTCGCTGCTGGATCTCATCCCGGACACGGCAACTGTCTCCAGGGCCTCAGGCGACACCGTGATCCCGGCAGGCGGCATCCGCGTGCAGGATGTGCTGGTGGTGAAGCCGGGGGAGCGGGTGGCGACTGACGCCGTCGTCCTGTCAGGGCGCTCCAGCCTGGACACCTCCGCCATAACGGGTGAATCGATTCCCGTGGAGGCGGGGCCGGGTGATTCCGTGCCCGCAGGGTCCATCAACGGCGGCGGCAGCCTGCGCCTGGAAGCCACGGCCGACGGGCGCGACAACTCGCTCACCACCATTGTCCGGCTCGTGGAAGGTGCACAGGCCAGGAAGGGTACGCGGGCGCGCATGGCTGACAGGATCGCCAGGCCGCTCGTGCCAATCGTGCTGGTCCTGGCAGGGCTGGTGGCCCTCTTTGGCTTCCTCATCGGCGACCCCGCCACCTGGATTGAACGCGCCCTGGTGGTGCTGGTTGCAGCTTCGCCCTGTGCCCTGGCCATCGCCGTGCCGGTCACGGTCATCTCCGCGATCGGCGCCTCGAGCCGTTTTGGCGTGGTCATCAAGTCCGGCGAGGCGTTTGAGCAGCTCGGCGCCGTGGAGCTCGTCGCCTTCGACAAGACCGGCACCCTCACCCGCAACAAGCCGGCAGTTGCGGCCGTCGAATGCGCGCCCGGAACCGACCGCGCCACGGTCCTTGCCGTGGCCGCCGCGCTCGAGGCCCACAGCACCCACCCGCTGGCTGCCGCCATCCTCGCCGAGCACCCGGGCGCACCGGCCGCCGCCGGCGTCACCGAGTTTCCGGGCCAGGGCATGTCCGGGATGGTCGACGGCGCACCCTCCCGCGTGGGCAGCCCGCGGTGGGTGTCTCCCGGCAGCTTGGGCGGCGCCTGTGCCGGGATGGAAAGCCGCGGCATGACGGTTGTGGTGGTGGAGATTGCGGGCGCCCCGGCCGGGCTCATCGGCATCCGCGACCAGCTCAAGACTGAGGCCGCCGCCGCAATTGCAGCGCTGCAGGCCCAGGGGATCGGGACCCTCATGCTCACCGGCGACAACTCACGCACGGCCGCCGCGCTCGCCGCCGAAGCCGGCATCGCCGACGTCCGTGCCGAGCAGCTGCCTGCCGACAAGGCGGCAGCGGTTGAAGCCCTTGCCGCCCGGCAGGTGACAGCGATGGTGGGCGACGGCATCAACGACGCACCGGCCCTGGCCGCCGCCGACGTCGGAATTGCCATGGGCGCCACCGGTTCCGCTGCGGCCATCGAGTCGGCGGATGTGGCCTTCACCGGCACCGACCTGCGGCTCATCCCGCAGGCGCTGGCGCATGCCCGGCGCGGGAGGCGCATCATGGGCGCCAACATCGTCCTTGCCCTGGCCATCATCGTCGTGCTGTTCCCCCTGGCGCTCTTCGGGGTGCTGGGACTGGCCGGCGTGGTCCTGGTCCATGAACTCGCCGAGGTGGTGGTCATTGCCAACGGACTCCGGGCCGCCCGGGGCCGGGCCGTGCTTCCGCCGGCCGGCACACCGCTGCCGTCGAGCAGGAGGCGGCTGGGTTCGCCGTTGTCGCAGTGACGTGGCGGGCGGGGCTGGCACTGGTTCCCGGCCCCGGCGGTCTAACGCTGGTTGAAATCCAGCAGCCACGCCTGCATGTCCCAGTAGGGCGTTGCCGCCGGCGGGGTCCTGCCATCGCGCAGGTCAAGGGCAGCATTGACACCTGCATCAACCGCCGCACGGTACGGGAGCGAGCCGGTGCTGACCCTTCGCACGCCCAAGGTGCCCAGCTCGGCAACCGTCAGGGTGGGGTGCGGCAGGACGTTCAGCGGCAGGTCGAGGGCGACGGCAATGACCCGGATGTCGGCGGCGGTTGACAGCCCCGGAATGAAGATTCCGTCGGCCCCGGCATCGGTGTACAGCCGGGCGCGTGCCAGCACGGCTTCAACGCTGGCCTGCTCACCGAACCAGAGGTTGTCCACCCTGGCGTTGACAAAAACGTCGGGCCGGACACGCTTGACGGCGGCGATCTTGTCGGCGGCAACAGCCGGGTCAACCAGGTGTCCGTCGGAGCTGTCTTCAAGGTTCACCCCGGCCACGCCCAGTTCCGCCAGCTGCGCCACGAAGCCTGCCACCTCGGAGGAGTCCGCGGAATAGCCGTCCTCGATGTCGGCACTGATGTGCACGCCCAGGCGGGACAGCTGCCCCACCAAGGCGAGGGTTGCCGCCCGGCACAGCCCTGCGCCGTCGGGCATTCCCTGGCTGGCGGCCACGCCGAAACTTGTGGTGCCGATGGCGGTGAACCCGGCCTTCGCAAAGGCCAGCGCCGATCCGGCGTCCCAGGCGTTGGGCAGCAGGAAGGGTGCGGCGCCGTGGTGGAGTTCCCTAAACGTTGGCACGGCGGGTCCACCAGAACTCGAGCTGGATGTTGTCCGGGTCCCGGAACACGAGCGCGGCGCCGTTGGCCGTGTCCTCGGCGGGGGAGTGGACCACGTTGCGGGCCGCAAGTTCCTTTTGCCAGGCGTCAAGGTCGGCGCGTTCGGCCACGCTGAAGCCGATGTGGTCCAGGCCCACGCTGCGGTCGTCGAAGCGGGGCACGGGGACCACGGAGTGCTCATTGAGCCCGATGACCAGCCCTGTCGGTTCGTGGCGCAGCACGATCATGATGCGGTTCCCGAGGTCCGCCCGGCGCATGCGCTGCAGGCCGAGCACCTCGCAATACCACCGGGCGCTGGCCTCGGCGTCGGTTACTGACAGGTCGATGTGCGACGGTGTGCCAAAACTGGGCATGGCTGCCTCCTCTACTACCTTCACCATAGACCCGTGGCGCGCTCCTGGGGGAGGGGCTGCCTATGCACGACGGCGGCCGGCGGGTTGCAACTTTGCGCATCGTACCCGGCGACGCGTTGCGGACTTTGGGCATGCGCCGGGCTGGGTGTTGGCTTTGCGCAGCCATGATGGTGGCGCTAGGTTGGGGTGCTTGCCGTGCGCATGCCCAAAGAGGCGGAGTGGCTAGATCAGGCCGAGCTCGGCGAACGCCGCAACGAGTCCATGCAGGCGGGGAGGGGCGGCCATGCGGTCGGCGATGGCCGCAAGCCGGGCCGAGCCGCCCCGGATGGCGACGCCAATGCCGGCATGGGCAATCATCTCCAGGTCGTTCTCGCCGTCCCCAAAGGCGATTGAATGCTCCCGGTCGATGCCGAGCGCGGAGAGGGCGGCAGCAACGCCGTCGGCCTTGGAAATGCCGCGCTGGAACAGCTCCCCGGCATGCGGGCCCTCGTCGGCAATGGAGTTTGCCACGGCGTCGATGTCTGCGCCGATCTCCTCGAGCAGCTGTGCCATGGAGACGGGCGATTCGTAGACGGAGATCTTGGCGAAGGTGGGCGCGGCCCCTTCCTCCAGCACCCTCAGGCCGCCAAGAATGGCGGATTCACCCGTGGGGCGTCCGTCGGGGCTGGCGGCGAAGTGCTTTTCGATGTGCGCCCTCAGCCGGGCTTCCGCAGCGGGCTTGACGTACAGGGCGCGCTGGGATTCGAGCAGGTAGACGGCGTCGTAGGCGTTGAGCCGGGCCAGCGCGCGGGCGGCCAGGTCCGCAGGGAATTCGCGATCCAGCAGGACCTCCCCGCCAACCTCCGCGTACGCGCCGGCGCTGGCGATCACCCCGTCGAATCCCGCACCCATGATGCTCGTCGGCAGCATGGGCAGGGGCCGGCCGGTGCTGATGAGCACCTTGTGGCCCGCTGCGCGGGCGGCCCTGACGGCTTCCGCGTGCGCGTCCGGGACCACGCCGTAGTCGGCATAGGTGCCGTCGACATCGAGAAAGACGGCTTTTATCTGCGTGGCGGTTTCTGGTGAGGCGGTCATAGTCCGGGAGTCTACCGGCAGGCCGGGACCCGTTCTCCCGGGCGCGCGGTGCACGGGCTTCCCGGCCTTCGGCTGGTGCCGTCCGGGCGGTGCCAACCTCCCCCCACAATCCTCTCGCAGCAATGGCTGGAAATTCTGGAACGCCCTCGCACACGGTGCGATGGCGTCTCGCCTTCGGAGGTCATTGCTGCGAGGGCGTCAGGTGGTTGGGAGGCTGGCACGGCCGGTTCGATTGGAGGCCTGCGCGCCACCGTCACGCTGCCCCTCAGCTGACCGGTTCGGGCGTCTCAGCCCTGGCCGTGCGCCCATTCCGACCAGCCGGCGTAGCTGCCCTCAAGCTCCACCACGTCGAAGCCCGCGCGCCGCAGGGCCGAGGCCGCCACGGAATTCCGCACCCCCGACTGGCAGTAGCTGACAATCTCACCCTCCCGCGGCAGCGCGGCCGTCTCCCAAAGCACCCGCCCGGCACTGATCCGCCCGGCACCCGGGAGGTGTCCGGCGTCGTACTCGGTGGCATTGCGGACATCCAGCAGCAGCGCCGGGCCCGCCTTTTCCAGGTCCGACGGCGCAAGGGTGCGGGGGAGTGCGGCGGGCAGGCCGTCGAGGGAGGTGACGTAGCCGGCGACCGCATCGATGCCGACCCGGATGAGTGCGTCCCACATGCCCATGGCGGACTTTTGGTCCTCGGCGAGCAGCAGGAGCGGGCGGGGGTCGGCCTCCGGGTCCACTGCCCAGGCGCCGTAGCTGGCGAACTTGCCGCCGGCCGGAATGTTCAGCGCGCCGGCGGCCGTGCCAAGGTGGACGAGGGAGTGGTGGCGGGTGTCGACGATGCCGATTTCATCCGCGGCGAGCAGGGCGGCGGCATCTGCGGCGGCGGTTTCCCGCAGCGGTTCGCGGTCGCCGAGGATGGCCGGGCCCTGCCGGTTCTGGCGCTTCATGCGGGCGAAGTAGGCGTGCGCGTCCGGCTGGCCGTCCAGGAGGGCGTCGATGAAGCCCTGCTCGTCGCCGGCCTCGAGGAACGGCGCCCACCAGGCGAAACTGCGCTCGTAGCCCACGGTGGTGGACGGGACGGAGCCGAGGGCCTTGCCGCACGCGCTGCCGGAGCCGTGGCCCGGGTGGACCTGGATGTAGTCGGGGAGGGTGAGGAACTTTTCCTGCAGCGAGCGGAAGAGGTCCCTGGCGCCGGTGAACCGGGTGTCGGTTCCGCCGGCGGCCTCGTCGAGGAGGTCGGGGCGGCCCAGGTCCCCGGAGAACACGAAGTCGCCGGAGAGGAGGTAGCCGGGCTCGTCGCTGAAGGCTCCGTCGGTGATGAGGAAGGAGAGGTGCTCCGGGGTGTGGCCGGGCGTGTGGAGGGCCTTGACGGTGATGTTGCCGAGCGTGATGGTGTTGCCGTCCGTGAGGCGGGCGCCGTCGAAACCGTACTGCCAGTCGGGGCCGCCTTCGCCGGAGACATGGATCTGCGCGCCCGTTGCCGCGGCGAGCTCCCTGGTGCCGGAGAGGTAGTCCGCGTGGATGTGGGTTTCCGTGACGGCGGTGATCCTCATGCCGTTGGCAGCGGCCAGGTCCAGGTACACCTGGATGTCCCGCCGGGGGTCCACCACAAGGGCTTCGCCGTTCGCCTGGCAGCCGATGAGGTAGCTGGCCTGGGCCAGGTCTTCGTCGTAGATGCGTTCAAGCAGCATGGGTTCTCCTGTGGGGTGCCGGACACGTGCGTTCCCACAATGCTAATACCCCAGGGGGTATAATTCAACTATTCGCACAAACCCCCGGGGGTATAGGCTGGTGGGCAAAGCCAGCCAATGAAGGGCATGCCATGCATCTCGAAGCAAACGACGTAAAACCAGCCATCAACCGGCTCAAGCGTGCGCAGGGGCAGCTTGCCGCAGTCGTCCGCATGCTGGAGGAGGGCGGGGACTGCAAGGCCGCCGTCACCCAGCTGGCCGCCGCCTCCAAGGCCGTTGACCGGGCGGGTTTCTCCATCATCGCCACCGGCCTGGAACTGTGCCTGGCCCAGGAGGACTCCGCCGCCGACCGCGCCGAGCTGGAAAAGCTCTTCATGTCGCTGGCGTAGCGTCCCGGGGCACCAGTGCCGGCAGCCGCCACACGCAAACCGGGCTGGCCTGGGCCGCGGCAATGCCAAGCAGCTCGACGGCGCCCGGTGCCTTCCAGCGGGAGGCACCGGGCACCGTCGTACTTTGCGCTGCGATGGCGTTTGTGAAAAACAGGCCATTGCTGCGAGTGCGTCCGGGGTGGGCGACTGTGGCGCGCAGCGGTGGTGGGGAGGGCGGCGGAACCGGCTAGGTGAAGAGGTGCTCCCCGATGAAGCCCCCCTCTTCACAGCCGGGCGGGATGGCAAATACCGCCGAGCCGATCGGCACCGTCCACTGGTTCAGCATGTCCAGCTCGTCCAGGCGCTGCTGGATGGGCGTGAACTGCCGCTCCACGTCCGCCTGGAACGAGGCAAAGATCAGCCCCGAGCCGGAGATCTCTCCCGCAGCCGGCGCGCCGTCGTAGTTGTACGCGCGGCGGAAAATGCGCTGGGCGGGATCCTCCGGCCGGGCGCGGCGCATGTGCGAAAAGTCCTCGATGACCGGGAACCCTACGGGGTTCAGCGCCTCAAAGTCCGGCTCGTCGAACTCGTCCGTTCCGGTCAACGGCGCGCCGTTGTCCATGCGCCGGCCCACGGAGGCGTCGCGGCCGGAGCGGTCCAGCTCGTCCCAGGTGTCCAGGTTCATCGCGATGCGCCGGATGACCAGCGACGTCCCGTTCTCCATCCATGCTGGATGGCTGCCGGCACCCCACACCACCTCCTCATGCCACCCGCTGGACGGAACGGGATTGGCCGTCCCGTCCACCTGGCCGAACAGGTTCCGCATGGTGGTGCCCGGCCGTTCGGTCCCATGGGCGCGGCGGAAGCCCTGTTGCACCCATTTCACCGTGGCAAAGCTGCGGGCATCCTTCAACAGCATGCGTTGGGCGTGCGCCACCGTGAGCGGGTCGTCGGAGCAGATCTGCAGCAGCAGGTCCCCGCCGCTGAACTCCGGGCGCAGCCGGTCGATGCCAAACGCCTGCAGCGGCTTGAGCCACGACGGCCGCTGCCCCGGGTTCACCAGCTCAACGAGCCCAGGCCCAAAACCGAACGTCACGGTCAGCCGCGCCGGGCTGGCGGCGAGCTCCGCCTCGGTGTCCGCCAGCGCGCCGCGGCCCTGGGTGAGCCGGGCGGCGTCGTCCGTCAGCAGCCGCAGCAGCGCCTTGACCCGCGCGCGCGGCAGGTCCGGGCGCAGCGTAAGCGCAACAAAGTTCCCGTGTGCCTGCGCGTCGGTGTCGATGCCGGCCTGCCGCGGCCCGAAGAAGGGGACGGTGCCGGTGCCGTGCGGCCGCCCTTCCTGCCCCGCTGCCGTGTCCGACGGCGTGCCACCGCCTTCCTCGGCCCGGCCCGGCAGCAGCGTTGCCGCACCTGCCAGGGCTCCCAGCCCGGCCGCCGCACTGCCAAAGATCAGGTGGCGCCGGGCGACTCCCCGCTTCCGCGGTTTGCTTGGGTCCTGCCCGTCCGGGGTGCTGGATGTGCCGGGTGCGCCGGACTGCGGCTGGCTGCCCAGGGGCCGTGGTGTTCCGGGCGTCACTTGTGGTCCGCGGGGGTGTCGGTTTCCGTCCCATGGTCCATGCCGCTGTGGTCCATGCCGCCGTGGTCCGTGTCTGCGCCTTCGATGTCGCCGTAGCTTTCGTTGGCGCCGGAGAAATCCTTGACCTGGGCGGTGAAGGCAAGTTCCTGGCCGTTGCCGAGCTCCAGTGTCAGGATGATGTCGTCGCCGGCCGCAACCGGCTTGACCACGTCCATCAGCATGATGTGCCCGGCCCCCGGCTCGAGGACCAGCTCGCCGTGGGCCGGCACGGTGAAGCCGCCCTGCTTTGCCTGCATCTTCATGGTGCCGTCGGCATCCATGACCGTTTCATGCAGCTCTGCGGTTTTTGACGCGGGGGAGCTGACGCCGGTGACGGTGATGTCCTGGCCGGTGGGGTTCTTGATGGTGCCAAAGGCGCTGGTCATGCCGGCGTCGATGGCTTTTGCCCAGGTTTCGCTGGCAACGAGCGTGGTGAGGGCGGCCGAGGTGCTGTCCGGGGCTGCATTGGAAGCCTGGCTGGCTGCCTGGCCCTCGTCGTAGGCGCCGCAGCCGGCCAGGGCCAGGGCGGTGGCGGCTGCGAGGGAAATGATGGTGGTGCGAATCTTGTGGTTCACGGTGTTGCTCCTAAGGATATGGTCCAGCTCCGCCCGCGCCGTGCTGTGCTGCGCGGCATGGGTGGGCCGGGAAAATTGATGTGGTGGTGCCATGGGCATGGCCGGACCGCGAACGCTGATGCGGCCGTGCCATGTTCGTGCCGTGGCTGTCCCGGGTGTTGCCTAGCTGGGGTTGCCGGCGGCTTCGCGCTTTTCCTTGGCGTTGCGGCGGCGGCTCTGGATCAGCACGTACGCCACGTACACGCCGACGCCGCCAAAGGCGCCGATGGCCGCCATGACCGCACCGAAGGGCCCCACCTTCTCGGACGACTTGGCTTCTGCGGAGCTGCCCGTGTCGGCGGCGCCGGTGGACGGTGCCGTTCCTGCCGCAGCAGAATCGGTGGCAGCCGCAGTCCCCTTGGGGGTTCCGGCTGCCGTCTCCGTCATGCCGCCGACGCCTGCCGGTGGGGTGGACGGTGCTGCGCCGGCTGCACCGGTTGCGGCAGAGTCACCCACCAGGAAGGTGTAGGCGCCGTTGATCGGGTGGCCGTCGCTGGAGACCACCCGCCAGCGCACGCTGTATTCGCCGTCGGGCATGGCTGTCTTGAGCCGCTGGGTCAGGACCTCGCCGTCCAGGGAGGGTTCGCCGTCGGCCCAGTCCTTTTCCTGGGAGTCCAGGACCAGGACGTCGGTGCCGAGCGACATGAGGGATCCGCTGAAGGTCAGGACGAGGCTCTCCGGCGCGTCGGCCAGGCGCTCGCCGGAGGTGGGCGAGGTGGCGATGATTTGGTCGTGGGCGGCGGCGCCGGGAGCGGTGGACAATGTCAGGCCCATGAACAGCAGGGCGGTTGCGAGGGCCGCGGCGAGGGTGCCGGGCCGCAGCAGGGATGGGTGAAAACGTTGTGAAGGCATGGTTGCTTCCCGCCCTGCCGATGTGCGCGCAGGGCTGGTTGAAATGAATGCGGTCGCCGGGCCTGTGGGTGCCGGCAGCGCGAATTTAAATCAGGGCGGGAAGGCGCGGCGGTCCGCGGTGGCGCATGGTCAGCAGCGGGGCGCCGAGGTTGGGCAGGGGCAGGATGGGAAGCCGGGCAGGCAGTGCCTTGGCCCGGAGTGGGAAGGTGGCCGTGACGGTGGGCGGGCGCAGCCGCACCAGCTGCATGCGCAGGGCCCGGATGAGCCGGACGGCCGTGACCTCGCCGTGGCGCAGCACCGCCACGGTGACCAGGGCGGCCAGGGCGTGGCTGAGCCACATCGCGGGGGAGTCGTGGTTCATGGCCATGGCGGCACCGCCGGTGGCCGCGCCGCCCGCAGCGGTGAGTGCGGCGGAGGCTGCCGGGCCCATGTCGTGTGCTGCGTGGGGGCCCTGCGGCAGTGCCGCGGACACGGTGGCCATGGCAGCACTGGCGCTGAACAGCCAGTGGAAGACTGACTGGCTCAGCGCCACGCCGGCGGCCATGCGCCAGAGGGAGAGGACGCGGCCGGCCAGCAAGGTGCAGACCAGGCCGGAGAGCGCGAGGGCGAGAATCAGGACGGCAGGGTCCGGGGCACCGCCGCCGGCCAGCATGTGGCTGAGCATCGACGCGAAGGTTGCAGTTGCGGCGCCGGTCCAGCCGCGGGCAAGGCGAACGCCGCCTGACGCCATGACTGCCCCCTCGGTGAATCCCCGGCACCGGTTTTGCCCGGCTCCAACAGATTCTTTCATCATTTCTACGGAGTGTCGAAGTCCGGGGTGGCGGCAGGGGCTGCGCCGGGCCCAAAATCAGTGCCAAAACCCCACTGGACAAATTTATTTGTCGGTGGGATGCTTGAAACATGTTGGACGTTGCAGTGATTGAAAGCGCCGGGGCGGCGGAGGCTGTCCTGGACCCCATCAGGGCCCGGCTGCTGGCCGAGCTGCGCGAGCCCGCCTCCGCGGCAACCGTCGCAGCACGGATCGGGCTCCCTCGCCAGAAGGTCAACTACCACCTGCGTATGCTGGAAAGCTTCGGGCTGGTGGAGCTGGTTGAGGAACGCCGGCGCGGCAATGTCACCGAGCGGGTCATGGGTGCCACGGCGCGTTCCTACGTCATCTCCCCGGCGGCACTGCCGGGTGTGGCGCCCGACCCCGCCTCGGAACGCAACCGGCTTTCGGCCCGCTGGATGCTGGCGCTCGCGGCCCGGCTCGTCAAGGACGTGGGCACGCTCATCACCGGCGCCGACCGGGCCAAGCAGCGCCTGGCCACCTTCGCCATGGACGGCGAGGTGACGTTTGCCAGCGCCGCCGACCGCGCAGCCTTCGTCGCGGAACTTGCGGCAGGAACAGCGAAGCTCGTCGAAAAGTACCACGACGGAACCGCCGCGGGCGGGCGCAGGCACAGGCTCGTCGTCGCACTTCATCCCAGCGTGAAGCCGGACGCGATCGCCGCTGCCGGCCCGTTGAACATCACCCAAACCGCCGGGACCACCGGCCAAACCGAGGAGCCATGATGGCCAAGGAATTCAAGATCGTGCACGAATCCGAGATCGAGGGCACGCCCCAGCAGGTGTTTGACGCGGCAACGCAGGGCACCTCCGGGTGGCTGTGGCCCATGGAAGGCGAGCTGGAACCGCGGTCCGGCGGGGCAGGGCCCATGGGCAGTGTCGTGACCGTGTGGGAGCCGCCGCTCCGCTACTCCAACCGGATGGACGGCGAGGGCGGATTCTTCAACCAGCTCGACTTCGACATTGCCGAACTCCCCGACGGCAAGTCGTGGCTGCGCTACGTCCACAGCGGCGTGATCTTCGAGGACTGGGACAACCAGTACGACGGCGCCGCCAAGCACACCGCCTTCTACCAGCACACGCTGGGACAGTACGTGAAGTTCTTCGCCGGGAAGCAGGCGGCATTCGCTGACGTGCAGGGGCCGGCCACGTCCTCCTCGCCAGAGGCGTTTGAGGCGGTCAAGGCGGCCCTGGGCATTCACGACGGCGGAGCCGGGGGACACGTCAGCGTCGCCATTGCGGGGCTCGGCACGGTGGACGCGGTGGTGGACTACCTGGACCCGAACTTCGTGGGCCTGCGCACCGAGGATGCCATGATCCGATTCTTCGGCCGCAACGCCTTCGGCTCCGTGGTGGGGATGACCATCCACCTGTTCGCCGACGGGGCCGATGCCGAAGCCGCCGGCGCCGCGTGGGGTGCCTGGCTGAACGGGCTGCACTCGTAGCTTCGGCGCCCGCCGGGGTGCCGCGGCCCGGTGCGGCGGGGCCGGCACGGAATCGCGTCCGCAGCCGTTTTCCTCCAGAATCCCGGGCCAACAGGGACACTGGACACTGCCACCCGGGACGGGCCCTGCACGAGGCTTGGTGAACTTGCACTTCCACCAGCCAAGCCAAGGAGACCCGACATGGACGCAGGCATCAGCACCGGGAAAGACACCACGGAGCCGACCAGCACACACGAAACCCCGGCCGCGCTTCCGCACCCCGCCCGACCGGGGCCACTCGAAACCGCCACCGGAGCCGCAGCCCGCCGGCCCATCCGCATCATGGGCAGGCGCAGCACAGCAGCTGCACTCGTGGCCGGAGCAGTGCTGAACGCCTCGGCCTCGTACATCAACACTGCATTTCTGCAGGGAGGCCCCACCGTCGAAGGCTACGTCAATGCCCTGTCGGAGCGCGGCGCGCTCGGTCTGTTCGGGGTCCTGCTGAACATTCTGGGCATCCCGATGATGCTGGCCGGGATCGTGGGCCTGCTGCAGCTGGGCAGCCCAAAGTCGCCCGTGGCCAGCCGGATTGCGCTCGCCGCCACGGTCGTGGGCATGGTGGCATTCCTGTGCATGAACGGGGCACTCGCAGCCCTGTACTCCATGGGTACGGGCGGGCACGCGGAGGTGGTGGCCCAACAGCTGACAGGCACAAGCGCGGGCATGCTGGCCATGCTGCTGCCGTTCCTGCTGGGAAATGCCGTCGGGATGGTGGGTGCCGCCGTTGCACTGTTCCGCTCAAAGGTCACCGCGCCGTGGATCCCGGCCACGTTGCTGATGTTTTTCGTTGCCGACTTCTTCCTTCCGGCCGTCCCGCTCTTCGACGCGCACCTGCTTTTCGTCGCCTTCGCCACGGGTGCCGCCCTGGCGGTGCTGCGGGCAGGCCGGCAGCCCTTCTCCGGATGAGGCCCCTGAACTAGGGTTGCCCCTAAGCCAGTTCGTGGACCAACGAAGGGTGCGGCAATGATTGCTACAGACCCGCAGCGAACCCGGCCGGTGCTGGGCACGGCAGTCCATGCGGCCGCCGTGCTCAGCGCCGCCGCCGTCGTACTGGCCTGCGCGCTGACCCTGGCCACGCCCGAGGCCGGCCGCGCACTGGATCCCGGCCCCACTCCCGTCGTGGGATTGCTGGCGGCCGGTGTCGGTGCACTGATTGTTGCCAGGGCGCCAAGGAACCTGGTCGCGTGGCTGCTGGTGGCCAGCGGCGTCTCCTCGGCGGCCTATTCGCTGGCGACAGCGGCCACCGCCCTTGGCCTGCTGGCCGACCCGCAGCCAGGCTGGCTGCCGTGGGCCGCCTGGGTGTCTTCATTCGCGTGGGTGCCGGGTGCCATGCTGGGCCTGGCATTGATGCCCCAGCTCTTTCCCTTCGGGTCCTTGCTGCCGGGGCGCTTCTGGCATGCCTGGTGGTGGGCCAGCCTCAGCGTTGCCGGCGCCTTGTTTCTTGCGCTCGCCATGTCCCCGGCGTCACCGCTTTTTCCTGCGATGCCCAATCCATTGCTGGCGGGGGCGGATGCGGCCGGACTGGCTGCCGCAGTTGAAGCAGCTGCGGCGCCCCTGGGGATGTTTCTGACCCTGCTTTTTGCGGCCCTTTCCGTTGGCTCGGTGGTGAACCTGGTGCTGCGGTTTCGCCTGTCCGGGGCCCAGGAACGGCGGCAGACGTCCCTGGTGCTGGCGGCATGGCTGGTGCTGATTGGGGCCAGCGCACTGGCTGTTCCGTGGCTGGGCGCCGCCGCGGCCGCCGTGTACCTGGGGGCACTGCTGTTCTCCGTGGCCCGATTCCAGCTCTATGAAATCGACCGGCTCATCTCTCGCAGCGCGGCGGGCCTGATCGTCTTGGTCGTGCTTGGGGCTGTCTACGCGTTGAGCGCGTCGGGGGCCGGAGTGCTGCTGCAAGGCCTCGGCGGCCGTTGGATTGGCGGATCCTGGTGGGCTGGTTTTGCCGCGGCCGCCGTCGTGTTGGTGCTGCTGGACCCGGTTCGGCGGGTGGCGGTGCGGTGGGTCAACAAGGCATTTGCCCGGGGGCGCCCCGAAGCGGGCGTGCTGGCCGGCACATTGTCGACGATCGCCGCGGGAGCACACACCCCCGGTGCGGCGCTGGAGGATGCCCAGGGATTCCTGCGCACGGTGCTGCACATGCCAGGGCTGGAGATCGTGGCTGCACCGGCCGCGGCTGCGCGGATCCCGGCGGAAACTGTGCCCGGGGCTGGCCCCGCCGAGGAAACGGCTGCCCGGACCGCCTTGCCGCTGCACTGGAACGGGCAAGTGGCGGGAGCCGTCATTGCCACGCCGCGGAAGGGCGAATCGCACGTCCACCCGGCGGACCTGCGCCTGCTCGCCTCGTTGGAGCCGACGCTGTCACTCATGGTCCACGACCTCATGCTGACCCGGGACCTGGAGTCCTCGCGGCGCACGGTGCTCAGCGCACGGGAGGAGGAACGCAGGCGGATCCGCCAGGATCTCCACGACGGGCTGGGGCCGCTGCTCTCGGGAACTGCCATGACCCTGCAGGCGGCAGCCGCAAAACCGCCCGGTTCACCCGCAGTGCAGGGCATGTTGGCCGAAGCGCGGGAGGACCTCGCCCAGGCCGTGGCCGACATCCGCATCCTGGTGGACGGCCTGCGCCCGCCCATCCTCGACGACCTCGGCCTCATCGCGGCGGTCCAGGCCATCCTGCCCGAATCAGCCCTCGCCGTGACCGTCACCTCGGAGGGAAATTGCCGCAACCTGCCGGCCGCCGTCGAAGTCGCCGCCCTGCGGATCGTGGCGGAGGCCCTTGTAAACGCCGCCCGCCACGCCGGCGCCGGCTCGGCACACGTGGATCTTCGCCGCACCCGGGCCAGGCTGCACCTGAGCGTGGCTGACGACGGCAGGTGGGTGCCGCCGTCGTCCGCCAGGCAGGGCGTGGGCTTGGAATCCATGCACCGGCGCGCGCAGGAACTCGGCGGCCGGGCCAGCATCAGCGGCGGTGGCGCAGGCACCTGCGTGCAGGCGTGGCTGCCGCTGGGGGAGGGGGCATGAGCGCCGTGACAGTGGTGATTGTGGATGACCACCCGATATTCCGGCGGGGGCTGGCCCAGTTGCTGGAGTCGGCCGGGATGGTGGTGCTGGCACAGGCGGGCGACGGGCTGGGCGGCATTGCGGCGGTGGTGGAGCACCGGCCCGACGTGGTGCTCATGGACCTGCACCTGCCGGACATCAACGGTGCCGAGGCAACGCGCCGGTTGGTGCGGGATGTGCCGGGCGTGCAGATCTGCATCCTGACCATGTTCGACGACGATGATTCCGTTTTCGCTTCCATGCGCGCCGGGGCGTTGGGCTACCTGTTGAAGGGGGCCGATGTTGAGGGAATTGAGCGGGCGGTGCGCGCCGTGGCGGCTGGCGAGGCGTTGTATTCGGCGGCGGTGGCGCGGCGGATGCAGTCATTTTTTGTGGCGGCCGGAACCGGTGCCGTGGCGGCGCTTCCGTTCCCGGAGCTGACGCCGCGGGAGCGGGAGGTGCTGGATCATGTGGCCCGCGGGGCCTCGAACGCCGACATCGCGGCGGCCCTGGAACTGCAGCAAAAGACCGTGCGCAACGTGGTTTCCGCCGTGCTGGCCAAACTGCGCGTGGCAGACCGCAGCCACGCGATCGTGCGGGCGCGCGATGCCGGACTGGGAGCCGGCAATTGACGGCCCGGTCCGGCGGGCCTGCGGAACCCCGGCCGCGGCGCGGCGGCGGGGGTGGTTGCGTGCAGCGCCCGCGTGTGTGAGCGTGGACGTAGACGGCCCACACCCATGGCCGCACGCACATTGATAAAGCAAAGGGGCTTTAGTCATGACAACGCAGACACCCGCATCCCAGGCCCATGCTGTAACAGACCATCCCATGTGGATCGGCGGAGAACCCGTTGAATCCCTCGGCGGCCAGTGGCACGACGTCCACAACCCGGCCCGGCGCGAATCCGTGATCGCCCGCGTCCCCGCAGGCACCGTTGAAGACGTGGACCGCGCCGTCGCTGCCGCCCGCGCAGCCTTCCCGGCCTGGCGGGCGCAGCACTTCACGGCCCGCGCCCTCGCCCTGAATGCGATCGCCGACGAACTAGAATCCCGCATCGAGGAGTTCGCCCACCTCACGGCGCTCGACACCGGAAATGCCCTGCGCACCCAGGCCCGCCCCGAGGCCACCAGCCTCGTGGCCATGTTCCGCTACTTTGCCGGCGCCGCCGCGGAGGTCAAGGGTGTCACCCTGCCCGCCGGTGACAACCAGTTGCAATATACGAGGCTCGAGCCCCTCGGGGTCGTGGCCGCGATCCTGCCCTGGAACTCCCCTCTCCTCGTCGCCGCCTTCAAGGTCCCTGCGGCGCTCGCAGCCGGCAACACGGTGCTGCTCAAGGCCGCCGAGGACGCGCCCCTGACCATCCTGCTGCTGGCGCAGGTCTGCAACAACCACCTCCCCGCCGGCGTGGTCAACGCGCTCACAGGCAGCGGCTCGGTCATCGGCGAGGCCATGGCCCTGCACCCCGGCGTGGACAAGGTTTCCTTCACCGGCTCCACCGAGGTCGGCCGCCGCGTTGGCGGGCACGCGGGCGAGCGGCTCGCGCACGTGTCGCTGGAGCTTGGCGGCAAGAACCCCTCCGTCGTGTTCCCGGATGCGCTCTCCTCCCACTCGCCGTCGCTCACGGCCGCGGATGACGACGAGCTTTACCAGGGCCTGCTCCTCGCCTCCCGCTTCACCCGCCAGGGCCAAAGCTGCACGGCAGGCTCCCGCCTCTACGTGCATGAGGACATCTTCGAGGAGCTGGTGGGCACCTTGAGTGCCAGGCTGGATGCGCTGGTGGTCGGCGACCCCCTCGACGAGGCCACGGACATGGGTGCCATCATCAACGCCAAGCAGCACACCGCCATCAACGGCTTCCTCGAGGAGGGCCGCAGCACTGCCGGGATGAAGGCCGTCATCGGCGGCAACGCACCGCAGGAGGGCCCGCTGACCGAGGGCTACTACCACCTGCCCACCCTGTTCACCGGTGCCCGCAACGATTTCCGGATCGCCCGCGAGGAAATCTTCGGGCCCGTCCTCGTGGCCATTCCCTGGCGCGACGTGGATGAGGTGGTGGCCATGGCCAACGACACCAACTACGGCCTGGCCGCCTACGTCTGGAGCCACAACCTCGACGACGCACTCAACACCGCGCACCGGATCGATGCCGGCTGGGTGCAGGTCAACCAGGGTGGCGGGCAGGTGCCGGGCCAGTCATACGGCGGCTACAAGCAGAGCGGCCTGGGCCGGGAAGTCTCCGTGGAGGGCATGCTGGCAGGGTTCACCCAGACCAAGCAGATCAACGTGAAGCTGCGGGGCACCCGTGCCTGAGACCGTGAACGAAGCGGCAGCGTCCGCCCTGCCGCTGGCCGGCATCAAGGTCATGGACCTCTCCCGCGCGCTCGCCGGACCCTATGCCGCCTCGCTGCTCTCCGACATGGGCGCCACCGTGACCAAGGTGGAGTCCATCAAGAGCGGGGACTCCTCCCGCAGCTGGGCACCGTTCGACGGCGAGCACTCCCTCTACTTCGACTCCGCCAACCGCGGCAAGGCCTCCATCGCCGTGGACTTCTACACCCCGGAGGGCAAGAAGATCCTATGGGACCTGGCCGTGGCCAGCGACGTCCTGATCGAAAACTTCCGCCCGGGCATCCTGCCATCCACCGGACTCGACCCGGAGAAGCTGCGCCAGGCCAACCCGGGCCTCATCATCGCCTCCGTCACGGGCTTCGGCCCCACGGGACCGCTGAGCCAGGCCGCCGGCCTCGACCAGGTGGCACAGGGCATGAGCGGCCTCATGTCCGTCACCGGCCTGGACGCTGAGCACATGTACCGGGTGGGCGTGCCCATCGTGGACCTCGTGACCGGCATCTACACGGCCTTCGGCATCGCCACGTCCCTGGCCGGACGCGAACGCGGCGCCCGGGCCGGGGGAGACTCAGCCGGGGACCAGCCCAAGGGGGCCGGGGCTGGGAGTGCAGTTTCGGCGTCGTTGTTGGAAACAGGGCTCTCCCTCTCAGCGTTCCAGGGCCAGCAATACCTGAGCACGGGGGAAGTGCCGGTGCCGCAGGGGAACAGCCACCCGGTGCTGTCGCCGTACGGGGTGTTCAAGAGCGCCGACATCCCGCTGATCATTGCCGTGGGCAGTGAGAAGCAGTGGGTGCAGCTCTGCGGGCTGCTGGGTGCGCCGGAACTCGCCGGGCATGCGGACTACGCCACGAGCCGGCTGCGGACGGTGCACCGCGCGGCGCTGCAGGAGCGGATTGACGGGCTGCTGGCGCGCCAGACCGCCGCCACATGGCTGGCCGAGCTGCGTGCCGCGGGCATTCCCGCCGGGCCCATCTACAACTACGCGCAGGCGTTCGCGGACCCGCAGGTGCAGCATTTGGGCATGGTGCAGCAGGTTCGGCGGGCCGACGGATCCGCCCTGCCGCTGCTGCGCGGACCGGTTTCCGTGGGCGGGCGCGCGCCGGCCGTGGCGAAGGCGCCGCCGGCACTGGGGCAGGACACGCTGGAGGTGCTGGAGGGGCTGGGGCTGTCGGCGGCGCAGATCGCCGGGCTGCTGGCCGCCGGTGTCGTGTACGACGGCGCACCCTCCTCCGCCGCGGCCGGCGGGGTGCGCGGTGGCTGAGGCGGGGACGCTGCGAGTGGAGCGGCGCGGGCCGGTGGGGGTGCTGGTGATCGACAACCCTGCCAAGCGCAATGCCGTCACCTCCGCCATGTGGCGGCAGTTCCCGCCCCTGCTGGCGGGACTCGACGCCGACGATTCCGTCAAGGTTGTGGTGGTGCGCGGGGTCGGCGGGCATTTCTCCGCCGGCGCCGACATCGCCTCCGTGCAGGAGATCCTGCACAACCCCGCAACCGGGCAGCGCGACGGGGGAGAGGTGTCCGCCGCCGAGAACGCCCTGGCCGGATTCCGCAAGCCCGTGGTGGCCGCGATCGACGGCTACTGCGTGGGCGGTGGCTGGCAGATCGCCGGCGCCTGCGACATCCGCCTCGCCTCCGAACGCGCGGTCTACGGGATTACGCCGGGGAAGATCGGAATTGTCTACCCGCTGTCCGGCATCAAGCGGCTCGTGGAGCTCGCCGGGCCCGGTGCCGCGAAATACCTGTTGCTCAGCGGCGACCTCGTCGGTGCGGCCGAGGCACTGCGCCTGGGCCTGGCGACAAAGGTGCTTCCGGTGGATGCGTTTTGGGACGAGGTGCACTCCTTTGCCGTGCACCTTGCCGGGCGCTCGCAGTTCTCCGCGCAGGGGCACAAGTCGCTGGTCAACGCGCTCTCCTCGGGGGAGTCCGATGCCGCCGTGGCGGAACTTAGTGCGTACTGGCAGGGGCAGATGGCGCTCAGCGGCGACGCCGCCATCGGGGTCGCGGCGTTCCTGGCCAAGGAGGCGCCGGAGTTCACCTGGCTGCGCCCCTTCGCCGCCGAGTAGCTCCCCGCCCCACACTCCCGACGCCGCATCAGATAAGCGCCCATTTTCCCGGGCGCGGCATCACACAATCCGTGGCGCGAAGAGTTTTGCACCGGCCCGCCCAACACGCCTGGCCAGGGGTTCTGTCGGGGCCCTTCGTGTGAGCTAAAACATGCGCTCATGCAAACTTTGCACTTGTGCAATGTTTGCATGAGCGCATAAACTGTAGTCATGCAAAAATCAACCCCCGTGCCGCTGCGTGAGCGGAACCGCCTGGACACCTGGGCGTTGATTCACGACAAGGCGTCTGGAATGGCCCTCAGCGACGGCCTGGCCAAGACCACCGTCGAGGCCATTGCGGACGCTGCCGGCATTTCCAAGCGGACGTTCTTCAACTACTTCGCCACGAAGGAAGACGCCATCATGGGCACGCAGCCGCCCACGCTGTCCGATGAGGCGGTCGCCGCTTTCCATGCAGACGGTGAGGGCGACCTCTTCGGGCGAACCGTCCGCCTCATGGTCACGGTGATCCGCTCGATGTTCCCGGAGGCGTCCCACCAGGCGCGGCGCAAGGAACTCAAGTGCAAGTATCCGGAGCTCAGCCGCACCATGTTCGCGCACGTCTCCGCCTCCGAGCAGCTGGTCGAATCCATCCTGCTGGACCGCTACGAGGAGTCCGACCCTGAATTTGCCAACGCCGGGCTGCCCAGCGGACGGGATGGGGCCAAGGCCCTTCTGATGCTGGCCGGAACCGCCATGCGGTTCGCGTTCAGCCGCGACGCCAGCGCCGTTTCCTCCGGGGACACCAAGGCCGTGGATGAGTCAATTGAATTTTTTAGAGAGGCAATCAAAGCAACCCTATGAGCACCCAAACCAAAGTTGAGACCCCGGCCGATCCCGGGGAAAAGCGAAAAATAGTCCTTCTGTTCTCCGGCCTCATGGTCACCATGCTGCTCGCCTCCCTGAACCAGACCGTCCTCTCCAGTGCGCTGCCCACCATGGTGGGCGAGCTCAACGGCGTCGAGCACATGGCCTGGGCCATTACGGCCTTCATCCTGGCATCCACCATCATGATGCCGGTCTACGGCAAGCTGGGCGACCTCCTGGGCCGCAAGCCCATGCTGCTGTTCGCCATCTCCATCTTCACGGTGGGCTCGGTCATCGGCGCACTGGCGCCCGACATGACCACGCTGATTGTTGCCCGCGTGGTGCAGGGCCTTGGCGGCGGCGGTCTGATGATCCTCTCCCAGGCCACCATTGCCGACGTCGTTCCCGCCCGTGAACGCGGCAAGTACATGGGCATCATGGGTGGCGTGTTCGCCTTCTCCTCCGTGGCCGGACCGCTCATCGGCGGCGGGCTGACCGAGGGGCCGGGCTGGCGCTGGACGTTCTGGATGAACGTGCCGCTGGCCGTGCTCGCCATCCTCGCCACGATTTTCCTGCTGCATGTGCCCAAGATTGTCCACGCCACGCGCCCCAAGATCGACTACCTTGGCATGATGCTGATCGCCATCGCCACCACCGCGCTGGTCCTGGTGGGCACCTGGGGCGGTTCGCAGTACGACTGGAACTCGCCTGAAATCCTGGGCCTGGCCGCCATCGCCATCATCACCGGCGTGCTGTTTGTCTTGGTGGAGCTCCGCGCCGCAGAACCGGTCCTGCCGATGATGCTGTTCAAGAACCGCAACTTCAACCTGACCACCGTCGCCGGCCTGCTGACAGGCATCGCCATGTTCGGCGCCATCGGCTACATGCCCACGTACATGCAGATGGCCACGGGCTATTCCGCCACGGAAGCCGGCCTGCTCATGATCCCCATGATGGCGTGCATGCTCGTGGTCTCCGTCATTGTTGGCCGCCGCGTCTCCACCACGGGCCGCTACAAGCTCGCCCCCATTGTCGGATCGGCGATCCTCGCCGTGGGGCTGCTCCTCATGGCCACGCTGAAGGCCGACACCCCCGTCTTCATGATCTGCGTCTACCTCGGCATCATGGGCATCGGCCTCGGCGCGAGCATGCAGATCCTCACGCTCGTCGCACAGAACTCGTTCCCGCTGAAGTTCGTCGGCACGGCCACCGCCGGCCAGAACTACTTCCGCCAGGTCGGTGCCACCCTCGGTTCCGCCGTCGTTGGTGCCATGTTTGCCACCCGCCTGACGGAGCTCATTACGGAAAAGATGCCCGCGGGCGGCTCCGGCCACATGGCCAACTCCTTCACCCCGGCCCTGGTCAACGGCCTGCCCGAGCCCGTCAAGAAGATCGTGATCGAGTCCTACAACGAGGCACTTATCCCGCTCTTCCTGCTCATGGTTCCGCTGGCCGTGGTCGCCGCGATCATCCTCTGCTTCGTCAAGGAGGTTCCGCTCGCCACCAAGATCGACCGCGAGGCCCCCGTTGACATCACCGAGATGGCCGAGTTTGAGGCCGATGTCACCAATGCCGCACCGGTTGCCGTCTCGGCACTGAAGTACGACGGCGACACCTCCTCCGAGCCGGACGCGCCGGCCACGGCGCCGCGCAGCTAGGCAACGCCCCTTGGTGGGGGCAGGGCCCGTGGGGACGGTCCGGGCGGGTCTGTTGCCTGCCCGGACCGGCGCAATAAACATCCTTGGCAGCCCTCAGCCGCGATCAGTTCTTGTACTTTTGGCTAATTCCGGTTCTGGTTTGCCGGAAATGAAAATTGTTTCTTTTTCATTAGTGGGCACACCGGAAGGATTTACCCTTCTTGTCCGCTCTGTCATGCGTTTTCTAAATAGCTGTCACTGATTCTTCAAGACCGGAAGGCTGCGAATGCCCGGCACACAGAAGGCGGAGCCGTTAAATGGTATCGGCCGGGCGGTGGCCCGCCCGGCCGAATTGGAATTGCAGCTTCACCAGCCGTCACACGATCCTGGTGCCTGCCAACGGGCGGCCGGCCTTATCTGTAACTGAAAAGCCCGTCCCCCTGCAGGAAATTCCTGGGGGAACCTTCAGACAGCTTTCGGATCAGTGCTGCCTCTTGCGGATACCGGGCGATGAGTCCGTCAACTTCGGCGCTTGTGGGAAGCGCTGAATCGGAGGGCTCGTATCCGGGGCTGAGGCTGCAACTGACGAGCGCAAAACCGGGGCCCGCCAGTTCCGCACCAAACCACGTTGAATGGGGAGCCAACCCGTTCAACGTTTGGCCGGCGTCGAAGTCTGGGCCGAAGACCGTCTGCGAGTAGCCCGACTGCGAAGAGAAGACGTGCAGCCGGACGGGTGCGCCCAAGTGGAAGAACCACAACTCGTCCTGTTTGAGGGTGTGCAGTTGCAGAACCTCCCCGGCCTTGAGCAGGTACCAGTTGGAGCTGTAGAGCGGATGGTCCACGTCGAAGCGGGCGGGCAGCGCGGAGCCGGGGACCAGCTCGTTGCTGGTCATGGCGGGCGCTATCCAGCCGCCGGCCCCGCACGCTTGCATGTGCAGGCGCTCAATCCAGAGCCCGGCGCCGGATGCCTCATCCAGCGGGAGCCCTGCCTCAGCCATTGATGGGATCCTTCAGCGAGAAGCACACGGTGATGCCAATGATGGTCTCGGATCCCAGCGCCCGCAGCAGCCCCTTTTGGGTGACGATGTCCACGTTCACCATGCCGCCATCGAGGGTTGGCACGGCGATGGTTTCGTGGAAGTTCAGCAGGGGCTTGCCGCTGGCCATGACCATTTTGTCATGTGCCACATGCTCGGCCCGTGAATCTTGGTGGCCGATCAGCTCCTCCTTGGTCATCCCCACAAGGTCGGCGAAGTTCTGGTTCACCCAAAGGAACACCGAGTTTGCGTCCTTCACGACCCAGTACACGCCGTCTTGACGGTCCAGTACGTCGGCAACGCTCATGGGTGGAGTGGTGGGCAGAACGACCGGGTTCGGCACCGGCCCCGCATTCACGACGCGCTCCCGGCATCGCCGGAATCGGCCAACTTGTCTGCCAGGTCCTGGGCCAGGGCCACCATGGTCATGGTGGGGTTCCAGGATCCGCCGGTGGGCCAAAGTCCGCCGCCGGTGACGTAGACGTTGTCGACGCCGATCAGCCCGTAGTCAAGTCCGACAGAGGCCTGTGCCCCGTCCCCAATGGGCAGGGAAGAGCTTTCGTGAACCAAGCCCGGGACACGCCGTTCGGCAATGCTGGGGCGCTCGGCACCCCAGGATCCCGTGTTCGGGTCGCCATGCCAGTACTCGACACGGGCGGCACCACCGGGAGAAAGCACCCGTTCCATCATCTGGAACGTCCCTTCATCCATGGTGTTCCATGTCTCTTCATCCGTGCTGTTGGCCAGCACCTGCAGCGTGACGTTCGTGGTCGGGTCCGCCCCGCCATTGGCCCTGAAGTGGTTTTGTGCGTTGTCCTCGTCCAGCTCACCCAGGACCGCGCACACAAACACCAGGTAATCCTCGGAGGACAGCAACTGGGCCATGGACGCGGTGGACACCACGTCCGGGGCGTAGCGTTCGGACTTTTGCGCGTTTTCCACCGGGTTCCGGTCCGAGAGAACTGAGAGCTGAACGTGATACTGCATGTGTGCGGGGCTCTCGCCTGCCAGATAGATGGCAGCCAGTTCCAGATCTCCCAATTCTTGGGCGAAGTCGAAGTCCTTGCGGGGGACCCTGGCCACGACGGACGTGATGAAATGGGCACTGAACTGTTCACCGGCGTTGGGAACCTGCGGGAAGGAATTCTGCACCAGGGTTGCGGGCGGGAGTGTTCCCATGGCGAGGACCACATTGGCTTCGCCGACCTTCACGACGCCGCGGCTGGTCTGAAGCGCCGTGGCCTTGCCGTCCTGCTCCAACACCCGCTCCACGGTGCAGTCGGTGACGATGCGCAACTGATTGCCCTTGCCGGCCTTCCACAGGGCGTCCTGCTTGTTGGCAAGCTCGAGCAGCACCGCCGGGGTGGAGAACTTGGCAAAGTCCACGCCGGAGGCGACCCCGGTGGCTGCCGCCAACGGGGCAGGCATGCTCCGGGTTGCCGAGGTGATCCGCCCCAGGCCCTTCGCCATCATGGTTTGCAGCCTCCGCTGCATTGTTCCGTAAACCGGGCGGGTCTCGGCAATAATCTTCAGTGCCTCGGCCGGCTGTCCCGCATCGACCTGGTCAGCCGAGATGACATTGAGCAGCTTCTCAGCCGACTCAAAGTGCTTTTGGGCTGCCTCGATCACCGGGGCGGGCCAGCCGCGCATCTCGCTCTCCAAGGGTCGCGGGCACCATGCACTCCACATGATCGAACGCCCGCCAAAGAACGGCACCATGCCGTGCTGCCAGGAGATGTTCCCGGCCGGCTGGTTCGCAGTTGCTGCGGCCAGGGTCCAGGGGAAGGTCTCGGAAAGACCGCCAAGAGTCTGCTTGTACGGCAGGGGCAGGTTCTGGAAGTGCTGGGGAAGGAAGAACGGGCCCCGTTCGATGATCAAGATCTTCGCAAACGGGTTCGCGGAAAGAGTGCGCTCTGCAAACGCATAGGAGCAGAATCCCGTCCCGATGATGATGTGATCGAATTGCTCTTCTTCCCGGGCCGCCTTCCACCCGCCCTCAGAAAGGAAGAAAACGTGGTTCATGACTTTCTGCGACGTGGGGTTTTGCGGCCCCGGTGTCGGGAATCCGTAATTGAAATTTTGGGACGAAGAAACTGCACTCAATTTGCTACCTCCATCTGCCGGAAGTTACTCACGGCCCTGTGATCACAATTCATCTGCCTTGCAGCTGAACCCGTGTCCCCCCAATAAGGGCCACAAGCCCCAGCTAACCACCACCCAATCGAAATTAATACAGCGGACCGGATAATATTTACCTAACCGGTCGTCTAATTTGGGCGGCGCGTCCCAGGAGGCCTGCCCGGGACGCCGCTTCGGCAGCCGGCCCGGCGTCCCGAATGGCACCACAATTCCAGCCCGGTAGACTGGAGGGCAGGAATCATCATCAACACAATTGAGGGTCTCTTGCCTGACTTCATCGCCCGATTTGCCACCGCCGCCGAGATTGAATCGTGGGACACGCTGGTCACAGCCAACCCCAATGGCGGCAACCTCCTGCAGTCGGAAGCCTTTGCGGCAGTCAAGAAGAACTACGGCTGGAATCCCCAGTTCCTGGTCTTTGAGGGCCCCAACTACACAAGCTACAACCTGGTGCTGGAGAAGTCCTTCCCCGCTTTGGGCAAGCTCTGGTACCTCATCAAGGGCCCGGACGTGGCCGATGTCAGCGACATTCCCGCCATGCTCGCGGCACTGAAGGTGTTCGTCAAGCGGGCCAGGCTGAACGTTTTCGCCGCGAAGATCGAGCCGGACATTGTGGCATCCGAGGAAGCGCGCGCCGTGCTGGAGGGGGCAGGCCTGGTCAAGGTCCCCGACCTGCAGCCCAACGACCACACCGCCCTGCTGGATATTTCCCCGGAGCCCAACGAGCTGCTCCGCAAGCTGCACTCCCGCGGCCGCAACGCCGTGCGCCGGGCCCTGCGCGAGGAGGTGGAAGTGGTGCGCATGGAACCCACCGAGTCCACCATGCGTTCCATGTACGACCTCATGGTGGGCACCATCGCCGCCAAGGCCACCACCACGGCCCGCGACTTTGAGTACTACCGCCAGTTCTGGACCGAGTTCAGCCGCCGCGGCCAGGGGCGTTTCTACTTTGTCTACGAAGACGGCGTGCCCTCCGTGGGCGCGTTCGTGATCAACTACGGCGCCAAGGGCACGTACAAGGACGGCGGCTCGCTGCAGAAGCGCAAGCAGTACGGCGACTCCCACCTGGTCCAGTGGGTTGCCATCAACGACATGAAGGAACTCGGCGCCCGGGAGTATGACTTCTGCGGCACGCCGCCCTCCGACCGGCTCAAGGACCCCACGCACCCGCACCACGGCCTGGGCCTGTTCAAGACCAGCTTCACCAAAACTGTCACGGATTTCGTAGGTTGCTACGACCTTGCGTTGAGCCCCGTGCGGTATAAATTGTGGAGCAAGGCGGGCGAAAGGCTGTTCCGGCAGTTGTATACGCGCCGCACCGGCAAGCAGTTTTATTAGACGTACGACGGCGTGGCCCCCTTGGCCGGCCCCGGCAGCAGATCCTGCCTGGCGGCTGGGGGACGGGCGCCCAGGGAGCATGAATGACCATAAGTCCCAGCGATCGGGAACAGGCGGCTGCCGGGAACCCGGCGCCCAAAATCTCCGCGGAGCCTCCCGCCCCGGGCGGTTCCGGCACGCCTGCCGCACCGCCGGTTCCCACCGGCAACCCGGGCAAGGCCAAGCGCGAGGGGATGGCAAAAGCCGCCGGTGACGGTGCGCCGTCGACCCCGGCCGGCAGCCCCGGGAAGGTGAAGCCCTCCGGCCTGCTGCCGCCCGCCAAGCCGGGCCCCCGGAAGGTTCCGGCGCCGCGACCGCGTGCCGGATCGGCGCCGCCGGCGGGGCTCATTCCCGTGGTGCCGCTGCCGAGGCCGAACAAGGCTGCCAGGAGTGTGCTGCGCAAGCTGGTCCAGGGAGAGGCGCCGCCCACGGCGCCCATGAACATCGTGGACCGGCTGGCCGGCAGCCCCTACGCCAACTTCACCATCCAGGTGGGCAAGGCGGAGGAGTCGGCCCGCAAGACCATCGACTTCGCGCTGCGCCTGGCTGAAACCATGTTCAGGTACGGGGCCGGTGCGCTGGAGGTGGAGACATCCATCATCGCCGTCACTGCGGCGCTGGGCCTGCGCAACATCGAGGTGGACATCACCAACCAGTCGGTGGTCATCAACTACGCCCCGCGCGATGCCGTGCCCATCACCCTGCTGCGCGTGGTGCGGTCCTGGACCAACAACTACGCCGGGCTGGTTGAGGTCCACGAGCTGGTCACCGAAATCACCAGCGGCGGCGTCACACGCGACGAGGCTTACCGGCGCCTTGACGTCATTGTGAAGAAGCCCAAGCCGTTTCCACGCTGGCTGGTCTCCATGGCCGAGGCCGTGTTCGCCGCCGCCGTGGTGGGCGTCATCGGCGGCACCATCGTGGGCATGCTCGTCTCGTTCGTGACGATCCTGCTGGCCAGCCAGGTTTCCCGCGTCCTGGGCAAGTGGCGGGTGCCGGACTTCTTCGTCACCGGCATCAGCTCCTTCATCGTCACGATGGTGGCGCTGCTGTGCTTCATCCTGCACCTGCCATTGAGCCCCTCCGTGGTGGTGGCGGGCGGAATCCTGCTCATGCTGCCCTCGGGACGGCTCGTCTCGGCCGTGCAGGATGCCATCAACGGCTTCCCTGTCACCGCGGCGGGGCGGTTCCTGTCCGCGTTCCTGACCTTTGGCGCCATTGTCGCGGGCATCGCCGTCGCACTCGTGGCCTCCGTGGTGTTTGGCGGGGACCGGCTTGACGTGGCCGAAACCATTAGCGGGAGCCTGCCGCTGTACTGGGTGCTGGCGCTCGTGGCAGTGGCGACCGTGGCGATCTGCATTGCCGAACAGACCGCCATCAAGCTGCTGCTGCCCACCATGGGCGTGGCGCTGGTCGGGTACCTGGTTTACTACGCGGGCATGGAACTGGGCCTCGGTGGGCGGTTTGCCCCGGCCGTGGCCGCCGTCGTGATCGGCATGCTGGCGCGGATCATTGCGTTGCGGCTGGGTGCGCCGCAGCTGGTGGTGGCTGTGCCGTCCATCATCTTCCTGCTGGTGGGCCTGTCCATTTTCCGGGCCATGTTCGTCATGACCCTGACGCCGGACGATTCCGTCACCGGCGCCGTGGGGATCTTCAACGCCCTGGTCATCATCCTGGCAGTGGCCGCCGGCGTGGTCCTGGGCGACAACCTGGCCCGGCCGTTCACCCGCAGCCTCAACGGCCCGCGCGACAGGCGCCGCAACCGCCGCCGCTAGCTCCGGCTGTTTCCGTTGACCCACCCGCCGGTGCATCCTCGACGGGTGGGTGCCCCTGCACTTTCCCGGCAGCGGGAAGCTAGAGGATCTTGCCGATCGGTTCCCTCTTCTCGGCCTGGAAGAAGTCCTCGGTGCGTCCGTAGGCCCAGTATCCGGAGAGGGAGACCTGGCTGCGCTCCAGCCCGCGCTGCTTGAACAGGAGATCGCGCATGGCCTTCATGTATTCGCGTTCGCCGTGCACAAAGGCGCACACCGTGCCCTCGGGCCAGGGCCCGTTGGCGACCGCGTCGAGCAGGGCCGTGCTGGCATCGGGCGTGGTTCCATTGCGGAACACCCAGGTGAGCTCGACGCCGTCGGGCTTGCCGATGGGCTGGATGTCCGCGGCGGTTTCCACTTCAAGGTAGGCGTGCCCCACGGCGGCGGCCGGCAGCGACTCGAGTGCGGCGGCGATGGCCGGCAGCGCAGCCTCGTCACCGGCGAACAGGTGCCAGTCGGCGTCGAGGTTGGGCTTGTAGGCACCGCCGGGGCCTGAAAAGATGATGCGGTCGCCCGGCTTGGCAGCGGCGGCCCACGGCCCGGCGAGCCCGGCGGAGCCGTGGATGACAAAGTCGATCGCGATCTCCTGCGACACCGCACAGAGCCAGCGCACGGTGTAGGTGCGGGTCACGGGCCAGTGCTCGCGCGGCATGGTCTCGCGCAGCGCAAACACGTCCACCGGCTCCGCGTACTCCACCTCCGGGTGCAGGAAGTGGATCTTGACGTACATGTCCGTGGCGTCCTTGGGTTCAAAATTCGCCAGCTCCGGGCCGCCGGCAACGATCCGCACCATGTGCGGGCTGAGCTGCTCGGACCGGATGACGCGCAGTGTGAACTGCTTGCGCGGCTTGACGGCGGGGGCCACCACGGCCGGCGCTTCACTCGGGGTTGAGGTCACAATGATCTCCTGTCGCCGGGCGTGCCGGCCTGCGGGCGCGGCCAGCGCGCCAAGTTAGGTTGTCCTAACTAGTCTAGTTCACGCGGGCAGCTTCCACTCCACGGGGGAGGCCCCTTGCGCTGAGAGCAGATCATTGGCCCGGCTGAACGGCCTGGAGCCGAAGAAGCCGCGCGACGCCGACAGTGGGCTCGGGTGCGCAGACTCGATCACGGCCGTCCCCTCCAGCAGCGGCGCCAGGCGCTGGGCGTCCTTGCCCCACAACACGCTGACCAGTGGCTTGTTCCTGGCGGCCAGGGCGGCAATGACAGCCTCGGTGACTTCTTCCCACCCGCGACGGCGGTGCGAGCCTGCCGCTCCCGGCGCCACCGTGAGCACCCGGTTCAGCAGCAGGACGCCCTGCCCGGCCCAGGCGCTGAGGTCCCCGTGCGCGGCAGGGGCAATGCCCAGGTCCGCCTGCAGCTCCCTGTAGATGTTGTTCAGGCTGCGCGGCAGGGGCCGGGTCTGCCTGTCCACGGAGAACGCCAGACCCACCGAATGGCCCGGCGTGGGGTACGGGTCCTGGCCCACAATCAGGACCTTGACCTCCGCCATGGGGGAGCCCAGGGCGCGCAGCACCCTGGTGGGCGGGGGCAGGAAGCGGGTGCCGGCGTCGTACTCCCCGGAGAGCATGGCGCCCAGGGTGCGCAGGACGGGCTCGAGCGGGGCCAGCTGCTGCGCCCAGTCAGGGGACAGCAGCTCCAGCGGGTTCTGCTCGAGCTGCTTCAGTGCCGCCAGTTCCCGGGCGTTCCAAGGGGCGGGTTCGGGGAGGTCGAAGAGGGAGGGTGCGCTGTCCATGGTTTCCATTGTGGTCCATGGCCGGTGTGCGGTTGATTCCTCCACAAGGGGAGCCGGGGGAGCAGCTGTCCACGGATTCACAAATGACACAGCTGTCATTCGCCTTTATCATGGACAGTGCGGGTGATGAATTGTGCCCGGGAATGCAAAGATTTTCAAGAGAGGGCTGTTGTGGCTGAAGCCATTGCGCACGGGCACGTCCCGGCGGACCACGCGGGCCCCTCCGAGGGCGGCCTCAGTGGGCGGGACCGGCAAATGCTGGACCTGGAACGGCAGTGGTGGAAGTATGCCGGTGCCAAGGAGCAGGCCATCAGGGACATGTTTGATCTCTCGGCCACGCACTACTACCAGGTGCTCAACGCGTTGATAGACACGGAGGCTGCGCTGAGCTATGACCCCATGCTGGTCAAACGTTTGCGTAGACTACGTACGTCACGTCAACAGGCCCGATCGGCCCGCCGACTGGGCAACTGACGCCCTATCGCCCAACGTACGCACAAGGACTGCACTGCACTATGAGTAAATACCCGCGCGATGAATTTGATGCCGTCGAGGAGAATTCGGCCCGTTACGGTGTCCACAGGGCCTCGATGGAGACCCAGTCGCGCTCGCTGTTGCCCATGATGATCGTTGGTGTGGCTGCCCTGTGCATCGGACTTTTGGCGTTCTTCCTCATGCCCAAGGTGCTCAACAACAACAGCTCTCCCAATGCCGGGAAAACCTCGACGGCGGCCAGCGCACCTGCCAGCGTGCCTGCCTCCGAACCCCCCGCCCCGGCCACGTCCGAGCCTGCCCCCGAGCCCACGCCGGAGCCCACACCGGAGGCGGTCGTGGACAAGGCTGTCCCCGTGGCCGTCTTCAACGCCGCGGGCGTCGCCGGACTGGCGGCCCGCTACTCCGACACCATTACGGCCGACGGATGGACTGTGGCGCAGGCGGCCAACTGGGCCGGGGTCCCGCAGGCAACCTCGGTCATCTATTACAGCGACCCGGCACAGAAAGACAATGCGGCAGCGCTGGGCGCCTTGTTGAACATCCCCACGCAGGTGGAGTCGGCCGAGCTCGGCCTTCAGCTGGCCGTGGTGCTGGGCCCCGGCGCCCAATAGCGGCCTGGAGCTCCGCCACCCGGTGAATCCGGGAAGGTCCAGCACCCCATCAGCACGCAGCGCGGGCCGCAACATGCCAAATGCAACAAGCAACGCCCCCAAGAAACTTCTTGGGGGCGTTGCTTGTTGCCGGCGGCGCCGGTGGCGGCGCTGCCTGTTACTCCTTCAGGGGGACGCCATTGGCGTCGGTGCGGAAGTTCTCGCTGCCCACCAGGATCAAGATGCCTTCGATGAGGCCCCAGATGCCGATGGCCCAGGCAAGGAAGCCGAAGCTCAGCACCGAGACGAGCAGCTGAATGAGGGCCTTCTTGTTGTAGCCGAGGTAGAAGTTGTGGATGCCCAGGGAGCCGAGCAGGATGCCGAGGACACCGGCAACGACTTTCGACTTCTGGGCCCCGGCCACGGCGAAGCCGGGCTGCTGGTAGGGCTGCTGGTACGGGGCGCCAGGCTGGACGTTCTGCTGCGGGTAGCCCTGGGGCTGCTGGTAGGCCGGTGCCTCCGGTGCCGGGGCATCGGGCTGCCCGTAGCTGGGCGTGCCGTAGGCGGGCGGCACCGGGGTGTCCACCGGCGCCGGCTGGTCGTAGCCGGCCGGAACTTCCGTGGGCTTGTTCAGGCCCAGCGGGTTTTGCTCGGGTTGGGTGTTCTCACTCATGGGTGTCTCCTGCTGCTGGTGCGCCGGCACAATCGGCTGCCTGGAGGCAGATGGATCTGTCTTATGCGAGCGTGTGCGAATGTCGTCTCACTCAACGGTATCGGGTTCGCCCCGTTGTCGAAAGGAAAGCGCGCTGGGAGATGTAATGTTTCGCGGGAAACCCGCCCCCAGCGTATTGCCGGCCGTTCGCCTGAAGCACACAAGGCCACTCCCGCTTGCACTCTGTGGTGCCGAGTGCTAATTATTGAGTTAGCACTCTGAGGTGGTGACTGCTAATTTTTGGCTACCCACCGCCGTCGGAGGATTGATCTTTCCTTGTTGGGTGAGGCATTGCCGCCGCTGTAAATAGGTCAGTGGCAGGCAGGGCCGTCCGTCGCGGGCACCGCAATGGGGATTTTTACGTCCATAATGACTGTCCCGAAAGGACTGAAGCCTCCATGGCCAAGCTCATTGCATTTGATGAAGAGGCACGCCGCGGCCTTGAGCGCGGGTTGAACATCCTCGCTGACGCCGTCAAGGTCACCTTGGGCCCGCGCGGCCGCAACGTCGTTCTCGAAAAGAAGTGGGGCGCCCCCACGATCACCAACGACGGTGTGTCCATCGCCAAGGAAATCGAACTTGACGATCCTTACGAGAAGATCGGCGCAGAGCTGGTCAAGGAAGTCGCCAAGAAGACTGACGACATCGCAGGCGACGGCACCACCACGGCCACCGTGCTGGCCCAGGCCCTCGTCAAGGAAGGCCTGCGCAACGTTGCTGCCGGCGCCGACCCGCTGTCCCTGAAGCGCGGCATCGAAAAGGCCGTTGAAGCCGTCATCGAGCAGCTGCTGGCTTCCTCCAAGGAAATCGAGACCAAGGAAGAAATCGCCGCCACCGCGTCGATCTCTGCCGGCGATCCCGAAATTGGTGCACTCATTGCCGAAGCCCTGGACAAGGTCGGCAAGGAAGGCGTCATCACCGTCGAGGAGTCCAACACCTTCGGCCTGGAGCTTGAGCTCACCGAGGGCATGCGCTTCGACAAGGGCTACATCTCCGCCTACTTTGTCACGGACACCGAGCGTCAGGAAACGGTTCTTGAAGACCCGTACATCCTGATCGTCAACTCCAAGATCTCCAGCGTCAAGGACCTGGTTGCCGTCCTCGAGAAGGTCATGGCGTCCAACAAGCCGCTGCTGATCATCGCCGAAGACATCGAAGGCGAAGCCCTTGCCACGTTGATCGTGAACAAGATCCGCGGCCTGTTCAAGTCTGTTGCCGTCAAGGCTCCCGGCTTCGGCGACCGCCGCAAGGCCCAGCTGGCTGACATTGCCATCCTCACCGGTGGCCAGGTCATCGCCGAGGAAGTTGGCCTCAAGCTCGAGAACACCACCCTTGACCTGCTGGGCAAGGCTCGCAAGGTTGTTGTCACCAAGGACGAGACCACCATCGTTGACGGTGCCGGCGACGCTGAGGCCATCGCTGGCCGCGTTGCACAGATCCGTGCCGAGATCGAAAACTCCGATTCCGACTACGACCGCGAGAAGCTGCAGGAGCGCCTGGCCAAGCTGGCCGGCGGCGTTGCAGTCATCAAGGCCGGTGCCGCAACCGAGGTTGAGCTCAAGGAGCGCAAGCACCGCATCGAAGATGCAGTGCGCAACGCCAAGGCTGCCGTTGAAGAAGGCATCGTCCCCGGCGGCGGCGTGGCCCTCATCCAGGCCGGCGTCACCGCATTCGACGGCCTCAAGCTCACCGGCGATGAAGCAACGGGCGCCAACATCGTCCGCGTTGCCATCGATGCACCGCTGAAGCAGATCGCCCTCAATGCAGGCATGGAGCCCGGCGTTGTGGTGGACAAGGTCCGCTCACTGCCCAACGGCCACGGCCTGAACGCTGCAACCGGCGTCTACGAGGACCTGCTCGCCGCAGGCGTCAACGACCCGGTCAAGGTGACCCGCTCTGCCCTGCAGAACGCGGCCTCCATTGCCGCACTGTTCCTCACCACCGAAGCGGTCATCGCGGACAAGCCTGAGAAGGCTGCCCCGGCCGGCGGCGGCGACGACATGGGTGGCATGGGCGGCATGGGCGGTTTCTAACCCCCAGGCTTTCCATTTTCACCTGCCAAGGGCGTCCTTTCCATCACGGAAGGGGCGCCTTTGGCGTTGAATGTCACCGCCATCTGAAAGTATGGACCCATGACGATTGTTGCTGCAGCCGATGGTTCGGCCCTTGGAAATCCCGGTCCCGCTGGCTGGGCATGGTATGTGAATGAGAACTGCTGGCGTGCCGGCGGATGGGACCACGGCACCAACAACATGGGCGAGCTCATGGCCGTCCTGGACCTGTTCAAGTCCACGGCACATGTGCCGGAAGAGCCGCTGCACATCTTGTGCGACAGCCAATACGTCATCAACAGCGTCACCAAGTGGATGCCGGGATGGAAGCGCAAGGGCTGGAAGAAGTCCGACGGAAAGCCTGTCCTGAACCTTGACCTCCTGAAGGAGATCGACGCCGCCCTGGTGGGCCGCAACTACACCTTCGAATGGGTCAAGGGCCATGCGGGCCACGAACTGAACGAGGCTGCCGACGACCGTGCCCGCGCGGCCGCCACGGCCCACCAGGGCAAGCGCCTGCCCAATGCGGGCCCGGGTTTCCCCGGGGCCGGCCAGGCCGCTGCAGTGCCGCCCGCGGCTGCCACTCCAGAGGCGGCGCAGCACGGCCGTGCGGCCCCGCTGTTTGCCGAGCCTGCCCTCTTTGAAGACGCCGGGCAGCCCGACCTCTTCTCCATGCTGGACGACGAGCCCGACCCGTCGTTTGCCGGCGGCAGGGAATCACAGCTTGAAGCCGTCATCGACCTCGAACGGGAGCTGCTGGCTCCCGCCGTGCGTGCTGACCCGATCAGGCTGGGCGAGCTGCTGCACCCTGACTTTGAAGAGATCGGGGCCTCAGGCCGGGTCTGGTCCCGGCAGGCGATCCTGGAACTGCTGGCCGATGAGGCAGCCGCCGAGGTGGGCCTGGACGTCCTCAGCCTCAACCAGGTGGACGGCAACTCTGCTCTCCTGACGTACCGCAGCCTTGCTGCGTCGGGCAACGCGCTGCGCAGCTCGCTGTGGCAGCGGCATGACGGCCAGTGGCGCCTGCGCTTCCACCAGGGGACGCGCGAGGCGTAGGACCCGGCCTGAGCAAGGCGCCGGCACCTGAGGATGTCAGCGGATGCTGAACATGCGTGCGTTGGCGTCCTCGGCCTGGGCGTACTGGCTGGCGGCCATGGACAGGGCACCATTGATGCTTTCCAGTGACGACTCCACCTTCAGCTCGGTTGCATGCCATTCCTGGAGCAGGGCCTGGAAGTTGGTGGCTGCTGCGCCAGTCCACGTGGACTGCAAGTCCAGGACGTTGCGTTTCATGGCATCAACCTCCATCCGGATGCGGTCCACGGAGCCGCGGACCGCGGAGCTTTTGAGCATGAGGTCGTCGCTGTTGACGTTGAACTGTGCCATGGGAGTTGCCTTTCCGTAACGGCTGGAATGCCTGGATTTGGATGACAAGTCCCAGCCTAGGAGCGCGAAACACCGGGGAAAACCCCAGTGTGCCCATCTGTGGACGGCCGCCGGTCCGGCCTAGGCTGTGGAGGAATCAACGTCCGCGGATTCCGTGCCGGGCGCATCGTCCCGGGGCGTGCCTGCCTCCCCGGCGGATTCGTCGGCGGCGTGGAACGGCAGCTGGATGACCATCGTGGCGCCGCCGCCGGGTGTCTGCTCCAGGCGCACCGTGCCATCGTGCGAGGCGACGATGGCCGAGACAATGGCCAGGCCCAGTCCGCTGCCGCCGGTGTTGCGGTCGCGGGAGGAATCGGCGCGGTAGAAGCGCTCAAACACGCGAGGCGCCTCCTCCTCGGAGATCCCGGGGCCGTGGTCGCGGATCTTGATGACGGAATACTTGGCCGGGCCTTCGGTGCGGGTGCCCACCATGATTTCAATCGGGGAACCGTCCGGGGTGTAGCGAAGGGCGTTGCCCATGAGGTTCGCCACGACCTGGCGCAGTTTCGCCTCGTCCCCAAGGCCGGGCGCGGGGGTGCCGGGCCCGCCGTCGAGCCCGATGACCTGGAAGGTGCGGTCACGCGCGGTGGCACGCGCATCCAGCACGGCATCGTGGCCGATGATCAGCAGGTCCACGGGCTTGAGCTGCAGCGGGCGCTGCTCGTCGATGCGGGCCAGCATGAGCAGGTCTTCGACGAGCTCGCCCATGCGCTTGGCCTCGCTCTCAATCCGGCCCATGGCGGTGCCGACGTCCTCCGGGGTTTGCAGGGCGCCGTGGCGGTAGAGCTCGGAGAAGCCACGGATGGTGACCAGGGGAGTGCGCAGTTCGTGCGAGGCGTCTGCCACGAAGCGGCGCATCTTTTTTTCCGATGCCGTGCGGGCGGCAAAGGCGCTTTCGATGTGGGCCAGCATGGTGTTGAGGGAACCGGACAGCCGGCCCACTTCCGTGGCGGGGTTCTCAATGTCGACGCGGCGGGAGAGATCGCCCGCGGCAATGGCTGCGGCCGTCTTTTCCACCCGGCTCAGCGGCCGGAAGGACCGGCTGACGGTCCAGTACGCGATCATGGTGCCCATGGTGACGGCCAGGATGGCGACGCCGGCAATCACCACCGCGAGCCGCTCCATGGTCAGGTTCAGTGCCTCGTAGGGCAGCCCCACCACCACATAGCCCGTGTAGATGCTCTTGGCGCCGGAGGTATCGGTCAGCGTGAAGTTCTGCGGGGCAATGACGGTCAGGCGCCAGGGGGCGCCGTCGTCGCTGCTGGGAACCGTGAAGATCTGGCCGTTGAGGGCCTCGGCGTCCGCCATGGAGAACGTGGGGTACACGGGCTTGTCCTGGCCCCGCCGGTTCTGGTCCGCCTTGGTGCCGTCCGAGTAGTGGAAGCTCACATAGTAGTCAAAGGCGAACGGGGACTGGCCCGTGTTCTGCGAATCCACCGTCCCATAGCCCACGATCGAGCGCTGGAAGGTGGTCAGCTGCGTGTCCATCTGGTCTTCCAGAAAGGAGTGCAGCAGGAGAAACGTCGTGGCGCCGAGGGCCAGCAGGGACACGCTCAGGAGCGCGCTGATGATGGCCACCAGCTGTGAACGCAGGGAGGCGTTTTTCCACAACGTAATCAATGGATTGGCGGTGCGCTAGCGCTTGTCGGGGGTCCGCAGCACGTAGCCCACGCCGCGCTTGGTCTGGATCAGGGCAGGCAGCGAGGCGTCGATGTCCACCTTGCGGCGCAGGTAGGAGATGTAGGACTCGACAATGGAGGCGTCGCCGTTGAAGTCGTACTCCCACACGTGGTCAAGGATCTGGGCCTTGGACAGCACGCGGTTGGGGTTGAGCATCAGGTAGCGCAGCAGCTTGAATTCGGTGGGGGAGAGCTCCACCGTCTTGCCGGCGCGGCGCACCTCGTGGGCGTCGTCGTCGAGCTCCAGGTCCGCAACGCGCAGCACGGCGTCGTCGTCCTCGAGGGGCTGGGTGCGGCGCAGCACGGCACGGATGCGGGCCACCACCTCATCCAGGCTGAACGGCTTGGTGACGTAGTCGTCGCCGCCCACCGTCAGGCCGGTGACCTTGTCCTCGGTGTCGTCGCGGGCCGTCAGGAACAGCACGGGGAAATGGCGGCCGGCCGCACGCAGGCGGCGGGTGACCGTAAATCCGTCCATGTCCGGCAGCATGACGTCAAGGACGGCAAGGTCGGGGTTGTGCTCTTCGGCCGCGGCCAGGGCGTCGCGCCCGTTGGCTGCGGCGATGACCTCAAACCCGGCGAAGCGCAGGGAGGTGGAGAGGAGTTCGCGAATATTGGGCTCGTCGTCAACAACGAGCAGCTTGGCTTCAGGTCCGGTCTTTTTCACCATTTCAGTCTCCGACCATTGGCTGGGAATACGCTGGATATTCCGTGGGTAAGTACTGTCAGCTTACGCCCAGCGAGTTCCCAGTTGCTAGTACGGGACGTGAAAGATTTCCCCATGCAGCCCGGATGCCGCGGACGCCGGCAGGACCAGCCGCTTCAGAAACCCGGTGTCGCCGCTGGCAAGGGCCCAGTCCAGCAGGCGTTCGCGCATGTCCTCGAGGTCGGGCGCGCAGGAGCTTTCCACGGCCAGGTTGCGCTGCTCTCCGGGGTCCGCAGCCAAGTTGTGCAACTGTTCGCGGTGCGTGCCCCAGCTGTACACGGCATATTTCCAGTCCCCGTGGATGAGCGCGCGCCCGGAGGTGCCGGCGCCGGGCAGTGCGGACGCGTCCTGGAACGAGGTTTGCACCACCACCGGCGCGCCGTCGCCGTCCAGGGCCGACGCCGTCGCGAGGCCGTCCGGTGCCGCAATCCCCGCGATCTGGCACAGCGTGGGCAGCAGCCCCAGCACGGCGGCCACGGGCTCCCCGACCACTCCCGCCGGACGCCCCGGAACATGGACCATGAAGGGAACCTTGATGCATTCCTGGTGCAGTGCGGTCTTTTGGTTCCAGCCGTGGGAGGCGTCGCCGTCGCCGTGGTCGCTGACAAAGACGACGGCGGTGCCCGCCAGGTCGATCCCTTCCAGCAGCTGCCCAATGCGTTGGTCAAGGCGGGCCACCAGCGCGGCGTAGGCCTGCCGGTACTGGCGCCATTCATCCGGGCCATACCCTGCCGTCCCGTAGAGGCGCGCGGCGGCCAGCTGTTCCATCCCCGGGGCCTCGGGCGCGTATGGCGCCTTGTGGAAATTGGGCGGCAGGGGCGGCGAATCCGCTGCGGCAACCCGGGGAACGGGACCATACGGCATGGGCTGGGAGCGGGCGTATTCGCAGATGGTGTGGGGGTCGTCGAAGGAAGCGACAAGGAAGAACGGGCGTTCCTTCGCGGGCCCGCCGGGCACCGGGCGCGAGGGCTTCCCCCGGCCCCCGAGCCACGCGTGGCATGACTCCACCAGGCCCTCGTCGCCAAAGGGGTGGATGGGGTCGAATCCGTCATCCGCGGTGGCGCTGGCCTGGAGGGCATGCCACTTGCCTGCGTAGGCACAGTCGTAGCCCGCGGCCGTGAACCAGTGCCCCAGCGACTCCGGGCCGTGGCCGGGTTCGGCGGGCCCCGGCGTGCCGCCGCCCTGCCCGGCCTCGTTCAACTTGTTGGACATGATGCCCAGCTGGTGCGGGTACTTCCCGGTGACCATGGCGCTGCGGGCCGGCACGCACAGCGGAAACGGCGTGTACGCCTCGGTGAACACGGTGGAAGAGGCCGCCAGCCGGTCAAGGTTCGGCGTGCTGAAATGTGCATGCTCCGGGCGCGGGCGCGTCAGGGCATGGGCGGCGAACTGGTCGGCCATGATGAGCAGGATGTTCATGCTTGTACTCCCATGTTGGTTTCTGCCGGCTCCGCCAGCGCAGCCAGGGCAGCGGCTCCGGTCCATGTTTGTCCGGCTGCGGCCAGGGCCGCGGCAAGTTCCCGGGCCATGGCCCTGACCATGTGGGGATCGGCGATGTTGTGCAATTCGAACGGGTCGTTCACGAGGTCGTAGACGGCCGTGCTGAGACCGTCCTGCGCGTTGAACCGGGCAATGATCTTTCCCGTGGCGGTGCGCAGGCCCCGGATGTCCACATCGCCTTTGTTGCGCGGGTAGTAGAAATACAGGGACGACGGCGCACCGTGGCTGCCAGCTGCGTCCCCCATTCGTGCGGGCTCGCCCCGGGCAAGGAGCGCGGGTGAGAGGTCGCGGCCGGCCATGGCGGACGGCACGTCGGCGCCGCGGCCCAGCAGTCCCAGAATGGTGGGGGCGATGTCGATGCTGGAGATTCCCGCATTCTCGGCCGCTGATGCCTCGAGCCGCCCGGACCAGCGCAGAACAAAGGGGATGCGCATCGATTCCTCGTAGGGCACGTTCTTGTAGAGCAGGCCGTGGCTGCCCATTTGCTGTCCGTGGTCGGAGGTGAAGATGACCAGTGTGTCCTGGGCCAGGCCCAGTTCGTCCAGCGTCTGGAGGAGCCGGCCCACCTGGGCATCAATGGCGGTGACGGCCGCGTAGTAGAGGGGCGCGATGGCCGCAGCTTCCCGCCCCACGTCGGTATGCAGCTCCACATTGGGCCGGTTCAGCAAAACCTCAGGTGCCAGGGATGCGTAGCTGGTGTCGTAGTCCGGCGGCAGCTGGTCGAAGGGCTGGTGCGGCGGGTTCCAGGACACGGCCAGGGCAAACGGCGTTGGATCGGCCCCGTTTGAGCCTTTACCGGAGGCCTGCTTGAGGAACTCAATGGCCACGTCCGTCTCATGGGCGGCCGACCACCCGGTGACGTTGCTGCGCTGGTGCCTCGCAGCGTTGCTTGTCCAGTAATGAGGGGTGAGGTGCTCATCGCAGCAGCCGTAGGAATACCAATAATCAAAGCCATGGCGGCGGTCCGGCGGCGACCAGGCGTCCCAGTAGCGCCCGTCCTCGAGCGGTCCGGCACCGTGGATGGCGTCCTCGGGCACGGGCGCCTCGAGGTGCCACTTGCCAATGTAACCGGTGTTGTAGCCGGCATCGCGCAGTACGGCCGCCCAGGACGGGGCGTCCGGGCGCAGGCCCACACCCCATTCGGCCGTCTCTGAATTGACGTTGTGGGTGACGCCATTGGCTTCCGGGTACTGCCCGCTCATCATCATGGCCCGGTGGGGGCTGCATACCGGGTAGCTGCTGACAGCGTTGGTGAGGGACACGCCGTCGGACGCCATGGCATCCAAAAACGGGGTGGAAACAGGGTCGCCGCCCGGTTCCAGGCACATGGCCCGGAACTGGTCGGCGACGATGAACAGCAGGTTGGGTGCAGGCACTACTTGCCCATGCCCAGGGTCAGGCCCTCGGTGAGGCGGCGGCCCAGCCAGATGTAGATGATCAGCATGGGCAGGACCACGATGCAGAGGCCCGCGAACAGGCCGCCCCAGTCGGCGCCGGAATACGTCTGCTGCTGCACAAACGAAATCAAGGCAACGGGCAGGGTGTATTTCTCGGTGGACTGGATCAAGGTCAGCGCCAGCAGGGTCTCGTTCCAGTGCGCCACGACCTGCAGGACGAACGCGGTCAGGATGCCGCCCTTGGCCAGGGGGAGCGTGATCTGGACGAAGGTGCGCAGGGCTGAGGCGCCGTCAAGCGCGGCGGCCTCCTCCATTTCCAGCGGCAGGCTGCGGAAGAACGCCGTCAGCAGGAACACCGTGAACGGCATGGAGCTGGCAATGTAGACCAGGTTCAGCCCGATCAGGCTGTCGGTCAGGTACACCTTGTTGAGCATGACGAACAGCGGGATCAGGATGACCTGCGTCGGGACGCCCAGGCCGAGGATGAAGTACAACGTCAACCCGTTGGTCAGGCGGCTCTCCACCCGCGCCAGGTAGTACGCGGCCGGGGCGGCGAGGGCGACTGCCAGGAATGACGACACTGCCGTGGTGACGGCGGAGTTCAAGGTGGCGGTGGCGAAATCGCTGACCGTCCAGGCAGTGACGAAGTTGGAGAAGTCGAGGGTCTCCGGCATGCCCCAGGGGCTGGCGAGAATGGAGCGGGTGTCCCGGAATGCCTGCAGGACCATCCACACAAGCATGGCGATGCTGACGGCGACGACGGCCCACAGCAGGAACACGCCGATGCTGCGGATGATGTTGCTTTCGGCGCGCAGGGCCGGGCTGACGCCGCGGTGGTTCTTGGTGCGCCGGGGCGTGCCGGCGGTGCGGCGGCCGTTCTTGCCGGGGCCGTCCGTGCCGGCCGGGGGAGTCTCTTCGGGTGCGGTGAGGGTAGACATGGAACGATCCTTAGAATTCAACGGCGTCGCGGCGCATGGCGCGGCGCAGGAGCACGACGAGGACGGAAACCAGCGCCAGGGAGATGATGGCGGAGGCGGTGGCTGCGCCGTAGGCGGGTGTGGACTGTCCCGAGAATGCCGTGACGTAGGTGTACACGGCCGTGGTCCAGCTCTGGGTCGGCGGAATGCCGGCGCCGCTGCTGCCGCCAAAGACCCAGATGATCTCGAAGATCTTGATGGATGAGATGGTCCACAGCACGGCGCAGGTGCCGAACACGTCCCATGTCAGGGGCAGGATGACGTAGCGCAGGCGCTGCCACGCATTGGCGCCGGCCAGGGCGCAGTCCTCGTAGTAGTACGGCGGAATGCGGTCGACGCCGGCCATCAGGATCGTGGTGAAGTAGCCGGTGGTGACGGCCACCAGGGTTGCCATGATGAGCGGGAAGATGTTGTCCTGGGCCAGCCATGCCGGCGGTTCCGAGACGCCCAGCGGCTTGAGCAGGGAGTTGACCATGCCGCCAGGGTTGAAGATGAACCCTGCCAGGATGCCGAAGACCAGGGCGTTGATCAGGTGCGGGAAGAAGATGACGTTGCGGACGACCTTTTTCCCCGCCATGTCGCGCAGGACGAGTGTCATGGCAAAGGCCAGGACAAAGATCGTGATGCCCACAACGAAAAGGAGCAGGAGGGTGTTGCCAAAGGACTTCATGAACAGCTCGTCCCGGAACACCATGATGTAGTTCTTCACGCCCACAAACGTCATGGGGCCGGAGCCCGCCCATTCGTGCAGGCTGATCCAGGCTGCACCAATGGCGGGAATGATGAAGAGGATCGTGTAGACGATGAAAGCCGGGCCGACGAAAGGCACCAGCAGCTTGCGCCGCTGCCTTTCGATGCTGCTGCCCTGCCCCCGCTCCGCGGCAACTGCCGCGGAGCGGGAACGGCGTGCGGTTGTGCTGGACATCAGCTGTTGTCCTTCCAGTACTGGATGGTTGCGTTCTTCATCTTTTCGACGAATTCGGTGGCGTTGATCTTGCCCAGGAACAGCTCGTCGTCGATGGGCCAGAAGACCTTTTCCACGTAGCCGGGGAACGTGACGCCGTCATTCTGCAGGTAGATTTCCTCGGCACTGTCCAGGGACTTCTTGACCGACGCCATTTCCGGGGCCGTGGCGGCGTCGGTGCGGATGGGCAGGACCTTGGCATCGGTGCCGTAGGCGTCCTGGTACTCCTTCTTCAGCATGTGGGTTGCCAGCTTCTGCGCCAGCTCAGTGTTCTTGGCCTTTTTGGGGATGGCCCAGCCAACAAAGTCGGCACGCACGGAGGAGGGCTTGCCTTCAACGGGAGGGAACGGGAAGGAGGAGAACTTGAAGTCCTCGGACGCGTAGGTGCCTGTCTCGGTGGGGATCCAGGAACCGTTGAACAGCATCTCGGCGCCGCCCGTGGCCCAGACCTGCTGCTGGGCGGGCCACTTGCTGGCGTTGTATCCCTTGATCAGGTAGCCGCCCTGGGCGATCTGTTCAACCTTCTTGGCGGCCTCGAGGACGCTGGGCGCATCCCATGCCGCGCCGGTCTTGTCCTCGACGACCTTGGCGAAGGAACCGGTGCCGTCGGTGCGGACCAGGGCGGTGGTGAACCACATGGAGTTGTAGCCGGCAATGTCGCCGTCGGCTGCCATCGGGACCTTGCCGGCGGCCTTATATGTGTCCAGCAGGTCGATGAAGTCGTCCCAGGACGCCGGAGGGTTGCTCTCCAGCTCCGGGTTGGCTCCGGCGTCATACCAGATGCCGTCGGAGCTGAGGCTGTACGGCAGCATCCACGGCTTGCCGTCCGCGTCGGAGATGTTGGAGACGGCGAGGTATTTCTCCGGGATCAGCTCGGAGACCTTGGTGCCTTCCACCTCGGAGGCGTAGGCGCCGTCCAGGGGCAGGGCCTCGCCGGTGTTGCCCAGCACGGGGGCCAGCTTGGCGTAGGGGCCGTCCACAATGTCGGGGACGTTGTTGGTGTTCAGAGCCGGGACCAGCTTCTGGATGTTGGAGCGGCCCTGCCACTGCACCTTGACGGTGGACCCGGTCTCCTTTTCGAAGTCGGCGATGGCCTTTTCGAGCACCAGCTGCTGCGGCTCGCCCACCTTCCACATGGACCAGTACGTCAACGTGCCGCCTTCGGTGTCACCGCCTCCCGTGGAGGTGCCGGCGCCGCCGCACGCCGACAGTGCCAGTGCGGCACCGGCCATCATTGCCATAGCCCGGGCAAAACGGAATTTGCTTGCCATTGAATACACCCTTGTTTCAAATAGTTGTGCCGTTCATCACGGATGAGTGACAACACTCAAACAGCCCGCAAAGAGATGATTCAAGTAGTACTTGGGAGTATCTTTGCGGCAATATTCCGGCTACCCTCAAGGAAATCGCGCAGCCGGGCATAGTGGCGGGCCAGGGTAGGGTCAAGTCCTTGCGACATTGGCAGAGGAATTTTCTTAGTCCTTATTTATTCCTCTCTTATCCCCTTGGCACACTCGATCCATGCAACGGCATGAAAGGGAGCCTTGAAGAAGAAACCACTCGTCGGAAGGATCCGTGACGCGGACTCGAGGGAGCTGAAATTCCAGGCGCTCGCCGGCGATTTGCGCCGCGGCATCCTTGCCGGCACCTGGGCCGTGGGCGCCAAGCTGCCCACCGAGGCGCAGCTGGCTGCCGAGACGGGGCTCTCCCTCACCACGGTGCGCCGGGCGTATGAGGAACTGGAACAGGCCCGGCTGGTGGTGCGCCGCCAGGGCTCGGGGAGCTTCGTGGCCGAGCGCCAGCCTGCCCGGCGCCGGTCCCGCTTCACGGTTGGCGTGCTGCTGCCCGACACCCAGCTGTACTACCCCCGCGTGCTGCAGGGTCTCGAGGAAACGCTGTCGGCGCAGGATGTGAGCCTGCGCCTGGCCACCTACAACTACAAGCCGGAGCGCGAGGATTCCAGCATCCAGTTCCTGATTGACTCCGGCGTGGACGGGCTGATCCTTGTCCCCACGCTGACGGGCATTCCCGATCCGCAACGGCGCGTGCGGGAGCTGACGGGACTGAACGTTCCCGTCGTCCTGCTTGAACGCAGCCTGATGGACCTGGGGCCGGGGGACCGGACGGAGCATGTCTGTTCCGACCACCAGGGCGGCGCCTACGACGCCGTCGCGCACCTGCGCGGCCTGGGCCACCGGCGCGTCGGGCTGCTGACCCGAACAAGCAACCCGACGGAGCCGGCCATCGTGGCCGGGTATGAGCGCGCCGCCGCGGACCTCGGCTTTGACCCGCTCGTCCTGCAGGCGCTGAAGAACGAATGGGAGGACGGCGCCGCGGAGCAGCTGCTGCAGCAGCTCATGGCCGCCGGGGCAACGGCCGCACTGGTCTTCGGCGACCGGGAGGCGGCGTTGCTTGAGGCTGCAGCCCGGCGGGCCGGCATCACCATCCCGGACCAGCTCGCCCTGGTCTCCTACGACGACGAACTGGCAGACCTCGCGGAAGTGCCGCTGACCGCAGTGTCCCCGGCAAAACACCGGATGGGCAAGATGGCGGCCGAAATCCTGCTGCGCCGCCTGGTTGAAGGCGAAGACTGCCCCGTCCACCAGGTGCGGCTGCGGCCGCGGCTGGTGGTCAGGGACTCCTGCGGCGCCAAAACCAACGCCGGCGACGGCGTCCACAAATGACAACACAAGCAATAGAGAAGAGTGAGCCATGCGCTTGGGAATTATTGGGGCGGGCGCTGTAGCCGGTCTCCACGCACAGGGTGCCGACGACATTGCGGGCTTGTCCCTGGCGGCAGTCTGCGACCTGAAGGCGGACGCTGCGGCCAAGGTGGCGGAACCCTGGGGCGCCGCCGTCTACACCGACTACCGGCAGATGCTGGCAGCGGGTGTTGTGGACGCCGTCGTGATCAACACCCCGCACAGCCTGCACAAGGAGATGGTGCTCGCCGCGGCGGCCCACGGTGTGCATGTCCTGGTGGAAAAACCCGTGGCCACCACGTTGGAGGACGCCCGGACCATGGAGGATGCGTGCGCTGCGGCCGGGGTGGTCATGGTGGTGGGCATGATCCAGCACTTCATGGCGGAGAAGCTGGCGCTGCGGACCGCCCTCGACGCCGGACGGCTGGGCAGGGTGTTGATGGTCCACGACTACCGCAGCACCGACTACCGCCCCGGCAGCCGCCCGGACTGGTTCTTTGACAAGGCCGTCTCCGGCGGCGGCGCCTTCATCAACATCGGCGCCCACTGCCTGGACCGCAGCCTGTGGCTGGGCGGGGCGCCCGCGGCGCGGATCACCGCCACGGTGCTCAACCGCTTCGGCTCTCCCGTGGAAACCGACGGCACCATGGAACTGCTCCTGGAAAACGGCGTCCAGCTGCGCATCACCATCGCCTCCGACTGCCCCAACAACATCGACGAGATGCTCGTGGTGGGCGAGCTGGGCACCGCCACTGTGGACCCCCGGCGCGGGACATTCATGGAGATCGACGGTGAACGCACCGTCCTGCACACCACCTCGCCGCACGACATCCAGAACGCGTTCACGGCGCAGCTCGCGGACTTCAAGGCGGCTGTGGGCGGCGCCGCGCCCGCCGTCAGCCTGGCACACGCCAGCCACGTGGTGGAACTGGTGCTCGCCGCCTACGCCGCCGCCGAGACCGGCACGGCCGTGGAACTGGCGCCCGTCCCCGTCCCCTGACCCGCAGCTCACGGGCCGCCGGCCGGTTCGCATTTCATCGCAAAAAGCACGACGGCGGGAGGCCACCTTAGTTTGCCAAAGGTGGCCTCCCGCCGTCGTGCTGTGGGTGGGTGCGCGGGATCAGCGGTGCAAGGCCAGCTCCACCGTCCGGCCCATCAGCCCGGCCGTGCTGACCGTGACCACCGTGTTTCCGCCGCCGTCCAGGGCCAGGGTGGCGCCAGTGCCGGACGTGACACGGCGGTAGGCTGTGCCGGCCAGCGTCACGGTGATGGAGTCCGCCGCCTGGGTGGGGTCGGAGACCGCGAGCCGGCCGTGGCCCGGATTGCCGTCAAACATGACACAGGCGGCCCTGTCGGCGCTGATGTCACCGACGGTTCCGTCCTGCCAGAACACGGCGGCCGAGTCCTTGTTGCCGAACGACACGCCCTGCCCGACGGCGTCGTTGCGGAGCACCGACGGGGCCTTGCGCGCGGCCTGCTCCGTCTTCTTGGCGGTGGCTCCGGGGAGCAGCGCATAGGCGTAGCCGGCGTCGGGTCCGGTGCCGTGGTCGATCAGCAAGGTGGCGTACTCGCGCTCGAGCGGGTCCGCCGGGCCTCCGGTGTTGACTTTCTTCCAGGAACCTTCGCGCCGCTCCCGCAGCACCGTCAGCGGCTCCGCACCCAGCAGCAGGTAGCCGCCCGTGCCGTCCACGTGCGCCCACGTTGCACCCTGGTGCACCGCGGAGGTGCCGGCAGGCGCGGTGTGGGGTGCGCCGTCGACCGTCATGGCTGCACCGCCTTCGGCGCCGAGGTTGCGGTGCTCCACGATGGTTTCCACCGTGGCGCCGCTCGTGGTGTGGATGTCTGCGCCGAGGGCCACCACCATGTCGGGGCTGTAGAACCAGGCCTTGCGGGCAGACATGCCGGTCTTGCCCGGGGCGATGAGGTGCATGCCGGCCACGCCGTTTTCGCCGAGCGTGGCACCTCCCGTCCACTCGTTTTTGGGCGTGACGGCACCCCACTGGCCCTCCACCCTGGGCGGCAGGGGAGTGGTGTCCACCGTGGTGCCGGGCAGCTTTGCGAGATTCGCGGTGGGCCAGAAGCCGTCGTCGTAGTGGTCCGGCTTGCCGGTGTAGAGGTAGGTCATGCCGGAACCGGTCTGGGCGCCGAGGTCATTTTCGCCGTTGCCGCATTCGTACCAGGCGATGCGGTTGCTGCACAGGCCCAGCGCCGCGGCCCAGCCGTTGCCGCGGTACACGGAACGGTCCATGCCGGCGAAGAAGCTGTGGCCCGGCGTTTCCGCCATGGCGGCGGAGCCGGAGCCGGCGAGCTCCTTCAGCAGCGCTGTGCGCGGGATGGACGCACCCTGCAGCGGGCTGCGGTAGCTGTTGCGGTCCATCCAGCCCCGGCACAGTCCGCGCCAGCGCGCCGCGGTGGCCGGGTCGACGGCGCGGGCGAGCAGCAGCACGGACTCGATGGCCATGTTGCCGTTGTCGTAGCTGCGCTCCTGCGTGCGGGAAATGGCGCGCCCGCGCACCGAGTCCATCATCTGGCCGTTGTGCAGGAACGGGGCGAAGGAGTCCTCGACGGTCTTGAACAGGATGTCGCGGCTCGGGTCCGAGACGGCATGCTCCGATTCGCCGAGAAGGGAGAACAGCTTGGCCAGGCCGCTGAGCAGCACCAGGCCGTAGGTCCCCGTGTAGGCAATGGTGGAGTGCTGGACGAACGAGCCGTCGGTGAAGAATCCGTTGCCGCTCGTGACGTACTGCCACACGTCGCTCAGCGCATTGACCGCCGCCGCGAGCCGCACGGGGTCGTTGCCCACGATGGAGCGGACAATGATGCCCTGGCAGATGTCCACGCGGTTGGCGCCTTCGGAAATGATCTTGCCGCGCTCATCCGAGAACTGCATGGTGGGTTCCGGGATGAAGTGGTCGACGGCGGCCATGTACCGTCCCAGCAGGTCCTCCGGCACGTGGCTGCCGAGGATGGCCAGTGCCTCGCCCAGCGGGCGCGGGACGCCGATTTCCCAGTTCCACCAGTTGCCGAACTCCTGCTGGTCCTTGTTGTAGATGAGCCGGTTGCTGTCCTCCAGCCCCGCGAGGGCGTGGGACAGCAGGGTGGCGCTGCCCTCGTGCTGCGAGCCGGGGGTGGTCCACGCCGCGGCCATCTGTGCCAGCCGCTTGAACGTGGTGACCATGTGGACGTCGGAGGTGAAGGGGTTGTCGCTGAAGACCTGCGGCCGGGCGCCTTCCGGCAGCAGCCTGGCGAGGGATTCGCTGACCGCGGCGTCCAGTGCGGCCAGGGACCCGGCATAGTCTGCGTCGCCTGCCGAGACCAGCCTGCGGCCGGTGACCTGGTCCGCCCACCGCTCGCGCAGGGCATGCATGTCATCCGGGCTGGCTTGTTCCACGGCCTGGGCCAGCGGTGCGAAACCGCCCGCCAGCAGTCCGGCAAATGTCAGGGCACCGGCGCCCTGCAGGAGGTGGCGGCGGGAGAGTCCATGCGTCATTGCATATTTCCTTTGTTGATCCGGCCCCGGTTCTTGGTGCCGGGACGCTGAGGTACCTGGCAGTCAAGCGCAGGCCTGCGGAAGGAATAAAGGAGTACTTCCGGGATTGGACCTTTCGGACAGTCCTCCGGCACCGTGCGGAAGCCCTCAAGCAGTGAAAATCGGTGCGGCCTGGGCCATTGTTCATGTGGTGGCGAGGTCCTTCTTGAATCATCGCTTCACGGGCATATGTACTGTGGATCACATTTGCTTTTCCCCAGTGTTCCCCTCAGGAGGACGATCCTTATGCCCGGTCCATTCACGAATATCAGCCGACGCGGCCTGCTTGCCGCTGCAACTGCCGGCGCGGCCACGGTGGCGGTTGCACCCTTGTCGCCAGCCGGTGCCGAGAGCCCGCCGTCGGAGCCAGTCGCGGACATCCCCGCCGTGCCACCTGCAACGCTGGCGGAGCTGGAAGCCAAGGCAATGATGCTAAAACCGCCGGTATTCCTGTTGGAAACGGCAGTTCCCACACAGTTCAGTACCTCCGGCAAGTCGCAACTGGGCATTGTGTCCGAGGTCAACCACACTGGCAACTCGAGCTTGCGGTGGGATTACGAATCCCAAGCCGTGCTCACAGTTCAGGCGCCCCTTGGGATTGTGCCGCCCTCGGCTGCCTCTGGAGGAAACGGTGCGGACATTGGTCTTGACGTCAATACCCTGGCTTTCTGGACTCTTCTATATCTGTCAAGCCGCTTCCTGCACCTTTGTCGCCTGAGCCGCGGCAGTCAGAATCCTGAACACCCGACGGGCCAGATAGCGCTTGATGCAACGTCGGATTTCTTTGTCGGTCTTACCTTCGGCACGTCGTTTCTCGACGTAGTCGCAGGTTTCAGAGTCGTAGGTCATCCTGGTGATCGCGGCCATGTGAAGAGCACTGTTGAGCCTTCTATCGCCTCCACGGTTCAGCCGATGCCGAACGGTGTTCCCGGACGATGCGGGGATGGGATTCACGCCGGCCAGACAGGAGAAGGCAGCCTCGCTACGGACCCGTCCCTCGTGCGACCACGCCACCAGACATTTCGCCGCGGCGACCGCCTGGAATCCCTTCTCCTCAAGCAGGGGCGCGGCTTCGCTGACCTTGACCAGCTCGTCCAGCTTTTGCTCGTTGGACTCCAACTGCTCACCGAGGTCCAGGATGTGTTTGGCGAGGCGGACCGCCTCGGAGCGGGCGATACTCAAAGCCAGTTCTTCCACGCGTTCACGCCAGCGTGAGATCTCCTCGATCTGGACTGGGGTGAGCTTCCTGCGGGCATCAATGCCGAGATTGTTACTTCGTACCAAAGCGTTCAATGCGTTGATCGAACGGGTACGGCCCTTGGTCATGGACTCGCGGGCGGTGACCAGGATCCGCAAGCCTTGGCGGATCCCTTCATTCAAGCGGGGGCAGCGCAGTTTCTCGACCGGCAACGACAGCACGGCCATGCCCATCCGGTGGGCGTCCAAGGCATCGGTTTTACCGACACCGCGGTTCTTCTTGGCATCCATACGAGGAGCCTCGGTAACGGGGAATCCATGGGCGGCTACGGTACCGGCGAGGATCGCTCCGTAGGACGCGGCTCCCTCGATAACCCAGAGGGTATCGGCGTCGGCGTTGGTGCGGCGTGCGACCCATTTGATGGCGCGGTTGATACCGGCCGCGGTAGTCGGGAAAGACTGCGTATCCAGCAGTGCGCCATTGGTGGCGTCAAGGATGGCGTAGACGTGGTTGCGTGCGTGAGTGTCGACACCCACGACAAATGGGTGGCAATGAGAGACGATAGACAGAGCGGTCACCGTGCTTTTCCTTTTGTGATGGACTTGGTTGGTGGCCGTTGACGGCCGGTACAAGTCCGGGTAGGAATCACTACGGAACAGAACTGTGAGGGGTCACGCCCGTGAGGGTGGACAATCTTCTAATCAAGCTACCGTGGTGGGCCGGACGGGTACCGGCCGAACCATCCTGGTAGACGGACAAGTCCACAAAAGGACACCATGAGGGTCAGTTGTACCAAGGGTCACGCCTGCAGTGTGGAGCGGCCGGTAACTATCCTGCCAGCCAGTCCCAGACCAGCTAAAACAAGTCTCACAGGTGTACCAGTCCACGGCGTCGCCCGGGAAGCTGCGCATCGAAGCCGGACGAGGGCAGCGCACGGATGCCTGGTGCGAGATGAGCCTGGACTTCACCGGCTGGCGGACGGCATGGATCCGCTACGAGGACATGGATGGGAAGGTGCATGCAGACATGGACACACTCCGTTTCATTGCCCCGTCCGATGCCGGAACCCTTCACCTCGACCAACTAATCGTCAACCGGCCGCTGCGTTCAAACTTTCCCAGCCCGGACAGGCAGGCGCCGTTCGTCAACCCCGGGGTCCACACGGATGCGAACCAGCATTGGCAGGACCTGCTCTGGTTCTCCCGGCTGGCCGCCCAACAGCTGCCTGCGCCGGAACCCACTGCCGGGCAGCTGGCCGACCTCGCCGCGGTCAAGGAAGCCTATGGCCAGTCTGTCCGCAAGCAAGTAAAAGTCACGGCACCCTCCGTTGAGGTGCTCGTGGTGAAGGTCGACGCACTGGGAGTGCCGCAGTCAGGTGTTCTGGGTGGCGGAAAGCCGATCAATGGCTACCAGACCACCATCTACCCGCCGGCCATCGCGGCTGACATCAACAGGCTCGCACCGACGATTGCGTTGAAGGACTTTACCAACCAAATGTTTGAGGTGGCCTCGGCCTATGACTCGACAAAAGACCCCGATCTGCAGGGCAGTTTGGCCGAGTTGTATCTCCGGTTGCTTGACTACTTCCACGACCAAGGTTGGACCGAAGGGAGCGTCCAGGGGACCATCCACCATCTTGGCTACCAGAACCGTGGCTTCTACGATTCGGTGTGGTTGATGCGGGAGTTGCTGGCATCGCGGGGCAGGCTCGACGAAGTCCGTGGAACCCTGCACTGGATGGCGGGCTTGGGCAGGATTCGGATGGGGGAGGAGCACGCCGAGGTGTTGTACAACGGCATTTTCGACATCCTCAACACGACGTTGCATCCCTTGCTTGGCAGTGTCTTGATCACCGAGGGTGAGGCATCCCAAGTGGCCCACCTGAGCTTGTTGCAGCAGTGGCTGAACAATGCCATTGTTCCTTCGCCGGGGATCCAGAGCGGGTTCAAGCCGGACTCCGCAACCTTCCACCACATGGGCCACTATCCGGCCTACGCGCGGGACGGGCTCACGGGCGGCTCAACAACGCTTGCCGTGCTCTCCGGCACCAGCTTTGCAATCTCCCCGGAATCGCACGAGCGCTGGAACCGGGCCCTGCTGTCGATGCGTTTCTACTCCAACAAGAGCAACTTTCCAATCAGCCTTTCCGGCAGGCACCCCAAGGGCGGCGAATCGCTGAAGCTGGGCGGCTACGAGATGATGACTCTGGCCGGAAGCCCGGACGGCAACCTGGCCTTGGATCCGGTCATGGGTGCTGCGTTCCTGCGGCTTCTGCCGGCAAAGCCCTCTTCGGCGCAACGAGCCTTGGCGGAGCAGCTGGCGGCAGCAGGCGTAGTTGCGGAACCGGATCCGAGCGGGTGCCAGGTGATGAACCATGCCGCGCTGGTATCGCAGCGGCGGGACAGCTGGCTGGTTTCCGTCCGCGGGCACAACCGGCACCTCTGGTCCGCCGAGATTTATGGCGGTTCCAACGAGTACGGCCGCTACATCACCTATGGCCAGGTGCAGGTGATGGGCGGCGGTGATCCGGTGAGCAATGCAGGATCGGGCTTTGTCCAACCTGGCTGGGACTGGAACAGGTTCCCGGGGACCACCGCTATCCAGCTCCCCTTTGAGCGGTTGGCCGCCGCAATCCACCCCTTGGGTGAGGAGATGCTGCTGACAGACCAGCGTTTGGGCGGTGGCGGTGCGATCGGCGGCAGGAACGGGGCGTTCCTTATGAGCCTGCATGAAAGCGAGGTCCATGACGGCTCGTTTTATGCCCGCAAGTCGGTGTTCCTCTTTGACAACAGGGTGGTGGCTCTAGGCAGTGGGATCGAGAACCGCGACCGCACCAACACCACCCAAACCACGCTGTTCCAATGCCACCTGGCCGATGTGTCCGTGCCGACGCAAGATTCGCGGGAGGGCGCGGTTACAGCCCTTCCCTATAGCAAGGGCGCAAATCTCACGGATTCTGTTTGGCTCCTGGACCCGCAAAATGTCGGCTACTACATACCGCGGGGTCAGCGGCTGGAAGTATCCCGGTCAGTTCAGACGGCGCCGGACCAGAGCGGCAAGGCCGAGGGCGCCTTGCCGTATGCGACAGCAGTCCTTGACCACGGCACCAAGCCCAAGCGCGGAAAATATGAGTACGCCATGGTGGTGGGCACAACAGCGGAGGCCATGACGTCCTTCTCAGCCGAGATGGGTGGGCGGAACGGCGCCCCGTACCAGGTGATCCGGCATGATGACACAGCGCATGTGGTGCACGACCGGGACACTGGAATCACTGCCTTGGCCGTGTTTGAGGCCGCCAAGAAACTCACCGACGGTGTGGTCATGGCAGTCGACGCTCCCTCCGTGGTGCTGGTCCAGCCTGACGGCGAGGACCTGATTCTCTCTGTGACCGACCCTGACCTCCGCTTCTACAACGGAAAGGACAAATCCGATCCGTTGCTCTCCCCGTATGGAGCGCCGTGGCGCCGCTCGCCCAGCCAGGGAAGCCTCATCACGGTGGAGCTGGAAGGTGCGTGGGACACCCAGGAGCAGGGTGTGACGGTGCGCGCCGGGCGCCGCACCACAAAAATCATCGTGCCTTGCGCGGACGGCCTGAGCAGTGAACTGCGGCTGACGAGGTCCTAGGCAGGCACAGGGGCACGAGAGACCGCGCCGGCCGGCCCGTTCGGCCGGCGCGGCGCAGGGCGGGCCACTGCATTGCCCGGCTACACGCCATCCCAATTGGGGCCGGTGAATGCACCCAGCGGGTCCGAACCCACCGATGGAACTGCCGGCCCCCCGGTGGCCGGAACATTCCAGGAACCCACCGGCAGATGCTGCCCGGCACCGGCAACCGGCAGCGCGGCACCATCGAATTCCGGCACCCCATGCCGCGCAAACCAGCCGGCCAACTGCACGCGGAGACCCGGCAGCGCGGGGTGGGGAACGGCGTCGTGCATCAGATTCACGCGCTCGCCGGGATCCGCCACCAGGTCATACAGTTCATGCGGACCGTGCGGATGGCGGTGCACGTACTTGTGTTCGTGCGTGCGGATCATGCGGACGGGCCCGTATTCGTCATAAACCACCACGGCCCCGTCCGCCCGTTCAGTTGCGGCGGGGCCGCCGTCAGCGTGGCGCAGCAGAGGTGCGAACGAGGCGCCGGGGCCGGTCTCGAAGGGGGCGGGGTCCAGGCCGGCGAGGTCCAGAATGGTGGCGGCGACGTCGTAGGCGGAGAGCAGCTCGTGGCGGACCTGGTCCGCGGCGATGCGGCCCGGCCAGTGGAAGATGGCGGGGACCTTCACGGAGGAGTCGTACATGTTTTGCGGGAACGTGCCGTTGCCCTTGCCCCACACGCCATGGTGGCCGCAATTGAAGCCGTTGTCCGAGCTGAAGATGACCAGCGTGTTCTGCTGCAGGCCCAATTCCTCCAGCTGGTCCATGATCCGGCCGATCGCGGCATCCATGGCGCTAACCGCCGCGAAATAGCCGACGAGCGCAGCCCGGACGTCCGGTTCGCCGCCGATGGCGACGCCGTCAACGGTGGGCTGCCAGGGGTGCGGCTCCTCCTGCGGGCAGCTGTCGAAAGTACAGTCCTTGTAGAGGTCCTCGAACTCCTTCGGGTGCTGGCCCTTCCACGGCTTGTGCGGGGCCGTGTAGTTCACGGCCAGGAAGAACGGCTCGGTTCCTGTTTTGGCGCCGGCACCATCGTGTGTTGGGGGCGCCTGCCGTGCGGCTTCCCGGGACAGGAACGCCTGCGCATCCTCGGTGATGGCGTCCGTCAGGTACGTGGTGGTTTCCTCGCGCTCGCCGTTGCGGTACATGGTGGCCTTTGTGTAGGGGCTGCCGCCGCCCTCCAATCCGTACCAGTGCACGAATCCCTTGCGCGGGGCGTCGTTGGCGCCCATGTGCCACTTGCCGGAGAGCCCCATGCGGTAGCCGTTCTCCGCCAGCACGTCGGTGAAAATCGCCTGCCCGGCCAGGTAATCGGGGGCCCCTGCGCCCACCTCGGTGCCCGTCAGGTAGTCGTGGACGCCGTGGCGCGACGGGACCTGTCCCGTCATCAGGCTGGCCCGGGCCGGGGAGCAGACGGGAGAGACGCAGAAAAAGTTCTCCAGCCGGGTGCCCTCCTCCGCCAGCCCGTCCAGCACCGGCGTGCGGATGTCCTCGTTGCCGGCGCAGCCCAGCGCCCACGGGCCCTGGTCGTCGCTGAGGAAAAACACAATGTTGGGCAGTTCGCGGGGCTGGGTGGACGTGCTGCTTGGGCGTGCCGGGCTGGCCATCGATGCTCCTTGAAAGGGGGTGAACCACCAGAGATACCAGTGTGCCACGGGAGGAATAAAGGAGTACTTGCTCCCTGGCGGAGCATTGATGGAAAGCGGTTGCCCGGCTAGTCTGGTACGGAAAACATCATTGCCGATGAAAGGGCCACCATGCCGTTGGCGTTCTCCACCCTGGGCTGTCCCGGGGACTCACTTGCGCAGGTTATTGACACCGCGCGGGCCGCTGGTGCCACAGGACTCGAGATCCGCGTGGCCGACGGCGAGTTCGCCCATCCCGGCATGGACGCCGCCGAGCGCGCCGCCATCGCTGCGGCACTGTGCGCCGCCGGTCTCGAGCTTGTGACGCTGGCCAGCTACGTCAAGGTGTGCGCACCCCTGGAGAAGTCCGACGGCGCATTGCCCACCCCGGGTGCCGCGGACGCCGCCGCGGGTGCCCCTGCAGGGGACGGCGCTGCCCACGGCGCGCACGGCGCAGCCGATCCGGTGCTCTCGGACTTGCTGGCCGCCGTCGAACTTGCCGCAGACCTCTCCCGGGGAAATGCCGGGGCGCCCGCACAGGTGCGCGTGTTCCCTGGGGCCGGGATTGAGCCGTGCAAAATGGGCCAGGCGGCGTCGGCGGCACACAAGGCGGCGGACCGGCTGGGTGCGGACCGGCTGAACGCGGCGGCGGCGCGGGCGCGGGAGCTGGGCGTGACGATGCTGCTGGAGACGCACGATTCACACCCGCGGGCCTCCGACATTGCGCGGCTTTTGCAGCACGTTGACGCGGATGCGCCGGTCAAGGTGATTTGGGACCTGATGCACCCGTGGCGCCATGACGAGGCGCCCGAGCGGACGGCGCAGCTGCTGGCGGATTCGCTGGCCTATGCCCAGTACAAGGACGGCGTGCGGAACCCGGGCGGCAACACGGTCACGCTTACGCTGCCGGGCGACGGGGAACTGCCGCTTGCGCAAATGCGCGAACTGGTGGCTGGCATATCTGAAGCGCATGGTGTCACAGATCCGTGGATTTCGCTGGAATGGGAGCGTGCCTGGCACCCGCAGCTGCCACCGGTCGCGGACGCGCTGGAATCGCTCAAGGCCGTCCTGGGCCTGGACGCCTGATCGTTCCTGCCGGCACGCCGCCCTTGTGACGGGCCGCCACTTGCCTGCCGCCGGGCCGCCGCACGCCGGGAACCCGGGCATCACACCCGAAATACACCCTTATATATAGGAGAAGTTATGCCGACCACCGCAACGACGCGACAGCCGAACATCATCGTCATTGTCTCGGATGACCACGGCTATGCCGACAGGTCCATCCTGGGCGTGCAGGACGATGTGCAAACCCCCTGCCTGGACCGGCTGGCGCAGGAGGGTGCGTCCTACACGAACGCGTACGTGACCGCGCCGATCTGCTCGCCGTCGCGGGCAGGGCTGGCGGCTGGGCAGTACCAGCAGCGGTGGGGTGCGCGCTGGTTCACGGACTCGGAGATCGGTCCCGAGAGCGTGCCCACCATGGCGGAACTGCTCCGCGGCGAAGGCTACACCACCGGCTACTTCGGGAAGGTCCATTACGGCACCGAACACCACGGCGACCGTGGAACCCCGCCGCAGCACGGCTATGACGAGTCCTTCTACGGGCTGGCCGGCGAATCCATGGGCCGGCTCAACTACCTCCACCACTCCGAGGACGCCGTGGAGGAATACGGCGAGGCGGCGTTCCCCATGGCCGTCCAGCCGTTGTGGAACGGAGAGGAGCCGCAGGAACTGGAGGGCTTCCTGACCGACGCCATCGGCGAAAGGACCCGCCAGTTTGTGGCGGAGCACGCCGACAAGCCGTTCCTGGCCACCGTGGCGTTCAACGCGGTGCACAACTTCTGCTGGCAGCTGCCTGCCGAGGAGCTGCAGAAACGCGGACTGCCCGCGTACGAGGACTGGAACCCAGGCGCGGGCCAGTACATCGACTGGTACGACGGCGCCATCAGCCCCCATTTGGAAAACGGCCGCGCCTACTACCTGGCGCAGCTGGAACTCATGGACGCGCAGATCGGGCTCATCCTCGACCAGCTCGACGAGCTGGGCCTGGCCGAGGACACCATCGTGGTCTACCTGACGGACAACGGCGGTTCCACGTGCAACTATGGCGTCAACCTGCCCCTGCGCGGCACGAAATACACGCTGTGGGAAGGCGGAGTGCGCGTGCCGTTCCTGCTGCGCTGGCCGGGCCGGGTGCCTGCCGGCGCCGTGCGCGAAGGGCTGACCAGCTCCATGGACATCCTGCCCACCGCCATGGCCGCAGCCGGGGCAGATCCTGCCGCCTACGCCACCAGCGACGGGCTCAATTTGCTCGCCACCGACGGCCACGAGACCCTGCACTGGGACTGCGGCTGGCAGTGGTCGGTACGCCGCGGCGACTGGAAACTGCACTGGGTCGAGCCCGGATCGCCCGTCGCGGAGGCCATCCGGGACGTCGAGCACGCCGAGCCCGGCAGCGGCTACTTCCTGTGCAACCTCGCCGCGGATCCTGCCGAGACCACCAACCTGTACGACGCCGAACCAACAGTCGCGGCCGAGCTCGCCGCCCTGCATGCGGCCTGGGTCGCGGACGTGGGCCAGGGGGAGGCAGCGGCCGGGCCGGCGGCGAAAACTGATTCCTAACATCTCCTTGTTTTCCTAACGGTATTAGGCACACAATGGGGAGATGGATGCACTCCAGGGCAGGCGACACGCCCGCCGGCAGGCCACTATCGAGGAAATCCTCGCCGCCGCCGTCGAGTTGATGGCGCGCGACGGGGTGGCCGGCATGTCGCTCTCGGCCGTGGCCCGGGCCGTCGGCATGAAGCCGCCGTCGCTGTATGTGTACTTCCCGTCGAAGATGGCACTCTACGACGCCCTCTTCGCACAAGGTGCCGCGGAGCTGCTGGTTGCCGTCAGAGGCGCCGCGGCAGACCAGGCGATCCCCGCAGGCGATCCCGTCGCCGCACTCCTTGCCGGTGCCCGCGCCTACGTGGACTGGTCTCTCGCCAACCCCGTCAGCGCCCAACTGCTCAACTGGCGCCCCGTGCCGGGCTTCCAGCCGTCGGCCGGGGCCTACGCGCCAAGCGCCGCCATTGTCGCTGAAACGCGGGCGCTGCTGACGCTTGCGGTCGAGCGGAACCGGCTCACCCCGGCTGCCGCCACCGACGATGCCGTGCTGCTGCTCACCTCGGTGATTGCCGGCGTCGTTTCCCAACAATTGGCCAATGAGCCGCACGCCGGTCCCGGCGAAGGCCGGTACGCCCGGCTGCTGGACCCCGCCCTGGAGATGTGGCTGGCCCGCTACACGCCCTGAGGAGGGCACCATGAATTCCGCCATCCATGCCTCCACCGTTGAGGCCACCGGCAAGGCTGCTGCCGCCGATGCCTACGTCTCCGTCATGACCGCCCTGGCCGGCTCCTTCGACGCCCTCACCCCTGCGCAGTGGGACTTGGACACGGAGTGCACTGGATGGACCGTCCGCCACCTGGCTGCACACCTGTTGGGTGCCCAGGAGGATGCCCTTGCCATGCCAACGGTGCTGTGGCGCCGGGTCAGGGGACGACGGCGGTACCCGCACCTTTCGCTGTTGGACGCGGCCAACCAGGTGCAGGTTGACGACCACGCCGGGCTGTCCGCCGCCGAGCTGTGCAGTGCGTACCGGGACAACATTGCCAAGGTGGCCCGCCGTGTGGCGACCTTTCCGCGGGTCCTCGCCGGACTTGCCGTGGACAAGACCATGGCACCCGGAAATGTGCCGCTGCGGCTGGGCTGCCTGTTCAACGTCATTTACCTGCGGGATGCCTGGATGCACGGCTTCGACCTCGCCGGGGCGACCGGGCAGCCACGCGCGGCCACGACTGCCGATGCCCTGGTGCTGGGGCAAATCATGCGCGACACGGCCACGGCGTGGGGTGACGGACCCGCCGTCGAACTTGTTCTGGCCGGGGAACTGTCCGGAACCTGGCAACTGGGGGATGGTGATCCCCAGGCACTGCTGCGTGCAGACGGGATCGAACTCTGCCGCAGCCTGTCGGGCCGGGTGGCTGAAACCGGAATCGCCACGGTGTCCGGGGACCCTGGCCTTGCCGAGAGGCTGGGTGCGGTGCGGATCCTGTTCTAGCCGGATCCATGACGCAGTAGTTGGACTGGGAATGCGCTATCCGGGTATTTTTCGTACAACAACTGCGTCATGGATTGTGGGGCGGGCGGGTGGGGTGGTTGGGTTCAGGCCAGCCGGGCGTAGATTTCCACCGGGGCCAGGATTCCAGCCTTGAAGGCGGCCAGCAGGTTCACGATCGCGTCCTTGTCTACGCCCGCCGGGCCCTCGCCGGCGATGGCGTGCTCCAGAAACTCGATGCCCTCGGCCAATGGCTTGGCCTCGTAGTCCACGTCGAAACCTGCCTGGGCCAGGGCATCGCTGTAGGCCAGCGGCGGCTGCACGAACGACGTCTCCTCCGAGGCGGCCCAGGGCAGCGGGAACTGCTCAAGGTCCCCGCCCAGCAGCATGACCTCGTAGACGGCAAAGACGCTGCCCGGACGCAGCACGCGGGCCGTTTCCGCGAACACCTTGTCCTTGTCGCGGATGTTCATGCCCACATGCACCATGAGGGCGGTGTCAAAGGAGTTGTCCCCAAACGGCAGGGCCAGGATGCTGCCCTGGCTGAAGGTGACCTGCCCGGAGAGCCCGGTGCGTTCGGTCAGCGATCGGGCCAAGTCCACGAAGGCCGGGGTCAGGTCGACGCCATGGACCGTGGCGCCAAAGTCGTGGGCCAGGTGCCGGGACACCCCGCCCATGCCGGAGCCGAGGTCCAGGACATGGCTGCCTCCGTTGATTCCTGCGCGGCCGGCGATTCGGGTTGTTGCCAACGCCCCGCCGACATGCAACTGGTCCGCGCCGTGCAAATCCGCAGGGGCAAAATGCCCGGGATTCCCGCCGTCGGCTGTGATCATCCCCAGCAGCTTTTCCTCAATGCCGCCGTGTCCATAGTGGGCGGACACTGCCTCCTCGTAGCCCATGGCCCCTCCAAGAAAATCACAAACCGACCGCCGGAGTTCCTGCGATTTTCTGATCCTACTCCCGGCGGCCGGTGCAGGCACGGGACAGTTTTTGGGGCGGAGTTCCCGGCCGGAGAAGGGGACCGGAAGTCAGGAGGAAGGAGGGCTAGAGGCGGCGGCGGATGGCGGCGGCGCGCATGACGCTGGCGCCCATCATGAGGAACGCCACGGGCAGCGCGATCATGGCGATCCAGTTGAAGCCTGGCCACGGCGTGCCGCCGGCCCACTTGCTGACCAGGACCACAATGAGGGCCAGCAGCGCCAGCACGGCGAAGCCCATGGCCGTGTAGTTGAAGATCCGCCAAGTGCGGCTGACAGGTTGCGGTGCGGAATATAGCGGACTCATGCCCATAACGCTAACAGCGGACAGTTACAGGGCAAAGCCGCAGCAATTCCCCCGACACGGTAATCTAGAAGCTAGTAGAGCTGTACAACCTGTCACTGCAGGCATCGCCCGCCAGATTCCCGCCCCCGATCATGGGCCGCCGGAGAACGGCGAAGAGCAACCGCACTGGCAAGGAACCCGGCTTACACCGACGACTTTTAAGGGGTAAAGCAAGTGCCTATCGGCAAAGTGAAGTGGTACGACAACGAAAAGGGCTTCGGCATCATTGCCGCCGACGACGGCCGTGAAGTCTTCCTGCGCGCCAACGCCCTCCCGGCAGACGCCGGTGACATCAAGCCCGGCATGCGCATGGAGTTCGGCGTGGCCGACGGCCGCAAGGGCGCCCAGGCCATGGCCGCGCGCATCCTGGACCGTGCGCCGTCGGTGGCGAAGGCCAAGCGCATGCCCGCACGGGACCTGGCACCCATCGTCCAGGACCTCGTGTCCCTGCTGGAACGTTCTGTAGGATCCCTGACCAACGGCAAGTATCCTGACGGAGATGCGGGCAAGATCGCTGCCGCACTGCGCAAGGTTGCCGACAACTTTGACGCGTAACGGTGCCCACCATGACTGAACTGCCCGGCGATTCCGCCGCCCCTGCCAGCGAGAGCGCAGCACCGCGTCCCGGTGTTCCCGTGTGGCGCGTGGGCAAGCCCGACGCCTTCCTCGCCGCCGACGTGGCCACGGCCCGCAACGCCATCCTGAGCATTGCAGCCGACGCCGAGATCGGTGCGCACCTTGGCGCCCGGAGCGAGGGCGTGCGTTGTGTGACGCACCTGTTTGAGTCCAAGAAGGACGGCTACCGCGGCTGGACCTGGTTTGCCTCCCTGGCCCGCGTCTCGCGCGGCAAGGAGTCCACCGTCAACGAGGTTGGCATGCTGCCCACCGAGGACTCCGTCCTGGCCCCACAGTGGGTTCCGTGGGCCGAGCGTGTGCGTCCCGAAGACCAGGCGGCTGCCGAGGCCGAGGCTGCCGCCCATGCTGAACAGAGGCACGACGACGGCGAGCACTCCGCCACCGGGGATGGCGACGTCACCGACGCAGGCCACGACCACGACGGGGACGGCCACGACGCCGCGGACGACGCCACAGAGGCGGACGGAGAGAACTAGATAGCGAACCAAGGTTCGCGCACGGCTTGGGCCCCGCCATTCTTGATGGCGGGGCCCAAACATTTAACGCTTCATTGCCGCCGTGGCGCCTGCGCGGGTGGGTGCCGTCGGGCGGTGGCGGCCCTGCAGCTGTGAACTAAAAACAGCCCGGGCCGCTTCCAGAGTGTGGAAGCGGCCCGAACTGTGTCGGCTCACTTTTTGTGGCACGTCACTGTTAAGACAGTGCAACTGCTAATACAGTGCGGCTGGCTAGATGTTTTCAATCACGTAGTCGATGCACTTGGTCAGTGCGGTGATGTCTTCGGGGTCGATGGCCACGAAGGTGGCGATGCGCAGCTGGTTGCGGCCCAGCTTGCGGTAGGGCTCGGTGTCCACGATGCCGTTGGCGCGCAGCACCTTGGCCACGGCTGCGGCGTCAACGGACTCGTCAAAGTCGATTGTGACGATGACGTTGGAGCGGTCCTCCGGGTTCACCACGTACGGGCTGGCGACGGCTGACTCCTCGGCCCAGGTGTACAGGCGGCCTGCAGAGTCGGCGGTGCGTGCGGAGGCGAAGTCGATGCCGCCGTTCGCGTTCAGCCACTGCACCTGGTTGTTCAGCGTGACCAGGGTGGAGAGCGCAGGCGTGTTGTACGTCTGGTTCAGCAGGGAGTTGTCAATGGCTGTGGTCAGGCTCAGGAAGTCCGGCACCCAGCGGTCGGAGGCACCGATGCGCCTGGCCCGCTCAATCGCAGCGGGGGAGAACAGCCCAAGCCACAGGCCGCCGTCGGACGCGAAGTTCTTCTGCGGCGCAAAGTAGTAGACATCGCTTTCGCGAACATCCACAGCCAGGCCGCCGGCAGCGGAGGTGGCGTCCACCAGGACGAGGGCTCCCTCATCTGCCCCGGCAACGCGCTTGACCGGGGCTGCAACGCCGGTGGAGGTCTCGTTCTGCGGCCAGGCGTAGGCATCCACGCCGGCCTCGGCGACGGGCAGCGGGCGCGTGCCCGGCTCGGCCTTGATGATGGAGGAGGCGTCCAGGAACGGTGCCTTGTTGGTGGCGGCGGCAAACTTGGAGCCGAACTCGCCGAAGGAGAGGTGCTGGGCCTTGTTCTCCACCAGGCCGAACGTTGCAACATCCCAGAACGCCGTGGAGCCGCCCACGCCGAGGATGACTTCATAGTCGTCGGGGGCGTTGAAGAACTGCTTCAGGCCGCTGCGGACGTCGCCCACCAGGTTCTTGACGGGTGCCTGGCGGTGGGAGGTGCCCAACAGGGAAGCCCCTGCTTCGGAGAGCGCGGCAACCTGCTCGGGGCGGACCTTGGAGGGTCCGGCACCGAATCGGCCGTCGGCCGGGCGCAGGTTGGCAGGAATGGTGAGGGGCGTGGATTCGCTCACGAGTTGCTCCAAAATTTAAGCGATGGAAGACATTGAGTTGCCTAAGGGCTGATGCCAATTCTGCCGCAGAACTACGCTGAGAGGAAAAATCCGTGACTTGCCGAAATATAGTTCGACGGCGGAAGGTTGCCTTGGGCGGGTGCAGTTACCTTCGGGTAGGGCATTCAGGCTAACGTAGAGACGGTGGTCTTTGCCCAAAATTCTTGCCCAATATACAGGAGGATGCTGACGTGGCTGATCTAATTGACACGACCGAAATGTACTTGCGAACCATCCTGGAGTTGGAAGAGGAGAACATTGTTGCCCTGCGGGCGCGCATCGCCGAGCGCCTGCACCACTCCGGGCCCACCGTCTCCCAGACCATTGGCCGGATGGAACGCGACGGGCTCGTGATCGTCTCCGGCGACCGCCACCTGGAGCTGACGCCTGCCGGACGCGACAAGGCGACCCGGGTCATGCGCAAGCACCGCCTCGCAGAACGCCTGCTCTCCGACGTCATCGGCCTGGACTGGGCGTACGTGCATGAGGAAGCCTGCCGCTGGGAGCATGTCATGAGCGAGCGGGTGGAGCAGCGGTTGTTTGACCTGCTGGGCCAGCCCGACGAGTCTCCGTACGGGAACCCCATCCCGGGGCTGGAAGAGCTTGGCGGGACCGTTGCGCCGGAGTTTTCTGCCGGACTCGTGACGCTGCTGTCTGCCATGAGTACTTATGCGCCGGGCCAGCGAGTGATTATTCACAGGTTGTCTGAGCGGATCCAGGTCGAGCCGGAGCTGCTGCAGCAGCTCGATGAGGGCGGATTGCGCCCCGGGGCCCAGATTTCGCTGGCACGGGCAGGGGAGTACATCTCCGTCCGGGTGCCCGGGATCGAGGGTGCGCTGGAGCTTCCGCCGGAAGTTGCGTCACATGTTTTCGTCTCCATGAGTTAGAGTTTCCTAGTGTCGTCCGACCGGGTGACACACAGGTATTGATGATCTAGGTAACGGAATTATTACGTTTACCGGTTTTACCGTATAGTAATCATCTGACGCCGTAACCAAAGCGTTACCATCCTGCGACACCGAACCTTGCCTTCGCAGGCTGGACAGTAATCCGTAAGGCAGGGGCGGGGGAACCACTTTTGACAGGCAATCCAGCCTGTCTTGGGGTGAAGCCCACAAACAGCACAACTCTCTTCTGGCGCATTCCGTTGGATTGCGCCATGGCTTGAGCTGTGCCAAAAGCGTGGGCCGGATCAAAAGCACGACTCTCTGATCCGAATCCGACAGCTAACTTCGCAGGTGCATTATAGAGAGGTTTTTTGTGTCAGATGTTAAGCAGCGGGGGCGCCGTCGTGCGTCGTCGCCAGTAACTCACGTGCCTGCTTCCACATCAGGAGGCCGCCGTGAAGCCATTGCTGCAGAACGCGCCAGTGCACCCTCAGGCGTTTCCATGGCCCAGTTGCTGCGTGCAGGCGCCGCCAGCGGTGCCGGACAAAAGGTTGGCGTGGCCATGGCCGCAACTGGCCTCGTCCTGGCCGTCACCCTGCCGTCCACCCAGGCCCCGGACACGCTGCATGCAGCCCCGGAACAGTCCGCCTCCGTCGAGACCATCGTCACCGCAGGCGCCGAAGTTCCCATTAGTTTCGCAACCCCAGACGTTGCCAGTGCCCTGAACCCGGACGGCCAGCTGAAGGAGACTCTGAAGGTCCAGGCCTCCAATGTCACCCTGCAGGCCTCCAAGGGGACCCTGTCCGCACCACTGACAAACATGGTCACCAGTTCCCCGTTCGGCGGCCGCATCAGCCCCATCACGGGTCAGGTCGGCGAGATGCATACCGGCCAGGACTTCGCCATTGGCTGCGGCAACAGTGTGCTTGCAGCGGCAGGCGGGGTTGTCACCTTTGCCGGCTGGCACCAGTATGGCGGAGGCAACCGCGTGGTCGTGGACCACGGCAACGGCCTCTCCACGTCATACAACCACATGAGCAGCATCAACGTTGCGGTGGGCCAGGAAGTCCCGCGCGGCGGCATCGTGGGCCTCAGCGGCACCACAGGCGCCTCCACCGGCTGCCACCTGCACTTTGAGGTCATCGTCGATGACGAGACTGTCGATCCCATGGGCTGGCTTTAACTCCTCCACAGCCCGTCTTGGGTTACGAGTTAGTCACAGGACCGTGACCTTAACGTGACATAGCCAAAAATGTGTTGTAACGTCGTAACCGCGCCAACTTCGAATCAAGTTGGCGCCCATGAGTGGATTGCCTAGCTCTGCCACTGCTCATGGTCCGTTCGTATCAATCGTCTGGCAGGGGCGGGGGAACCATTATTTGGATCTTGCACCATGTGCAAAGTCCTTGGGGTGAAGCCGCGAAGCGTTCAACCACCTGGATGGGAAACTATTCCAGAAGTGTGCCAACGTGGAGCGGCCGGGTGACTCCCATCCGAATCCGACAGCTTACCTCGCAGGCTTTGGGAGAGGAATCCTTCTTGGCTTCAAATACTGCCCTCGGGCGCCACCGCGCCGAGGTTGTTAAAACCGGCACGATTTCCGCCCTTACTAAAGCCGTCAGCTCCAACGTCGGCGGGGTTGGTCGTCAGGCCGTTGTTGTAGCAGCAGCATCTGGCTTGGTTTTGACATCCGGCATCGCAGCAAATGCAGCAACTCCCACCGTGGAGCGCGCATCTGACGGTGCAACAACGCTGAACCTGAAGTCGGAGCTCGCATCCGGCATCACGGCAGCATCAACGGTGAAGATTTCATTCGCCACTCCCGCAATCACCTCCACCCCGGCTCCTGTTGTTGAGGCACCGGCAGTTGTAGAGGCACAGAGCAACGACGTTGTCGCAGTCGCCGACACCACGGCCGCTCCTGCAGCAGCCGTCGAGGCGCCGGTGGCAGCACCCGTGGAAGCACCCGTGGAAGCACCGGTGGAAGCACCTGCCGCGGCACCTGTCGTCACTACCACCACCCCTGAAGAAGCTCCGGCTCCTGTAGCCCAGAGCGGAATTGGCGCCACCATCGCCAGCGCCGCACTGGCCCAGGTTGGCGTTTCCCAGGACTGCACCGCGCTGGCCTCCAACGCCTTGGCTGCAGCTGGCATCAACTACCACGGCTGGCCTGCCGGCTACCTGAGCCTTGGCCGGACGGTCTCCGCCGCTGAAGCTCAGCCCGGTGACCTGATTTACTACGCAGACGGCGGCGCGGGCCTTGCCCACATTGCTGTTTACATTGGCAACGGCCAGGCCGTACATGGTGGATGGAATGGTTTCACGACCACTGTCTTCTCCGCCTACGTCGGTTCGGGTCCCGTTTTCATTGCGATGGGTCACTAAAAAGACCATCATCATCCAATGAACCCCGTCCACGGACGGGGTTCATTGATTTAACGGCTCCCGTGATCCCGAAACGGCCGCACGGATCACGGTGCCTGCCCGCGTGGAGCAAAGGCGGCTGCCGAGGAATACGACGGCCTCCGCAGCCGCCCGTCAGCCTGCGCCGTCCCCGGGAACCGTCAGGCTGGCTCAGCGCCCCTGGAGGTGTCGGTTCTGCCAGGCCCGGCGCCGCTTCCGTCGCCGAGGTGCCTGGCTCCGAGCCCGGTTGCCCGGCCGCCGTCCACCGCGCTTCTCGAGCCATCCCCGGCGGCGATGCCCGCATGCACCTTCGCTTCACGACCGACGCCGGCCTCCCCGCCCGTGGCGGTTGCGTCGGCCGGCATGCTCCGGTCAATGGTGGTGGCCAGCGGGATCTCCTTGACGAACAGCAGCAGGATCCCGGCCAGGACCAGCAGCGGGACCATGTACACGAAGATTGGCGTCAGGGCGTCGCTGTAGGATCCAACTACAATGGAGCGCAGCGGCTCCGGCATGGCCCGCACCAGGGCCGGCGTCAGCGCATTGATCCCGCCACCGTCCCCGGAACCGCCCACCCCCGAACTGGGCAGGCGCTCGGTCAGCAGCGAGGCCAGACGGGTGGCGAACAGGCTGCCCACCACGGCCGAGCCCAGCGAGGCACCGATCTGCCGGAAGTAGTTGTTGGAGGCCGTGGCCATGCCCACCTGGGAGTTGGGGAACTGGTTCTGCACAATGAGCACCAGGATCTGCATGGACGTGCCGAGCCCGATGCCCATGATGGCCAGGTAGCTGCAAATGACCCACACCGGCATGGCCGGAGACATCGTGGACAGCAGCACCAGCGCCCCGGCCACAATGAACATGCCGGTGATGGGCAGCCACTTGTACCGTCCGGTGCGCGTCACCAGCTGCCCGGACGCGATCGAGGTCAGCAGTACCCCGGCCATCATGGGGATCATGAGGAAGCCGGCCTGGGTCGCGTTGGCCCCGGTCACCATCTGCAGGAACGTGGGCATGTAGGCCAAGGTGCCGAACATGGCAATCCCGGTGATGAGCCCGGCCGCCGTCGTCAGGTTGAAATTGCGGTCCTTGAACAGGTGCAGCGACATGATCGGTTGCTCGGCCCGGTGCTCCACCGCCACAAACAGTCCGGCGGCCAGCAGCGTGCCGGCGCCCATCAGCAGGATCTGCGGCGAGTCCCAGCGGTACTTGGTGCCGCCCCACGTGCTGACCAGCACCAGCAGGGTGGAGGTGAGGCCCAGCAGCGCCATGCCGGCCACGTCCACGCGGGCCTTCACCCGCGGATGCTCCGGCAGCCGCAGGAAGAAGGCCGCGGAGGCTATTGCCAGCAGTCCCAGCGGGATGTTCATCCACAGCCCCCACCGCCAGCCGATCCCGTCCGTGAACCAGCCGCCCAGCAGCGGCCCCGCCACGGACGACAGTGCAAACACGCCGCCCATGATCCCCATGTAGCGGCCACGTTCACGGGCCGGCACCACGTCGGCGATGATGGCCTGCGAGAGCAGCATCAAGCCGCCGCCACCCAGCCCCTGAACGCCGCGGCCAATGATCAGCCACGTCATGTCCTGGGCAAGGCCGCCAATGATCGAGCCGATGATGAACACCGAAATGGCGCCGATGAACAGGCCCTTGCGGCCCATGAGGTCCCCGAGCTTGCCGTAAATGGGCAGCATGATGGTCGAGGCGAGGATGTAGATGGTGATGACCCACAGCATCTCGTTCACGCCGTGGAGTTCGCCAACTATGGTGGGCAGCGCGGTGCTGAAAATGGTCTGGTCCAGGGACGCCAGCAGCATGGTCAGCATGAGGCTGGCAAACACCAGCAGGATGCCGCGCCGGTCAGTTTCGGTGGGCGGGTGGACGGTCTGGGAGGGTGTGCTCATGATGGGTTCCTAGCGGCCGGATGGCAGGCAGGCGGCGGTTGTTGCGGTTGTTTTCTGTGTGAGGCACGACGGCGGACGTCGGCTCCGGATGTTGGCGCAGGCACATGCGCAAGGTGCCTGGCGGACGGCGGCGCGGTATCGGGTTAGGGCCAGTGCTCGTTGCTTGTGATGCGCTTGATCAGCGCGGAGGCCGATTCAACAAGGTGGGCGCGGTCGTCGGTGAAGTTTCCGGCAGCCCACTTCTGCAGGGCAAAGCGCAGCGCTCCGGAGACGAGGGCGACCACCATGCGGGCCTCATCCTCCAGGTCCGGGGTGTCCTGGACAGTCCTGCCGTCGTGGCGGAAACGCTCCATCACATAGCCGACGAAGATCTCCTCCGTCTCGCTGATGCGCTCCTTTTCCTTGCCCAGCAGTTCCGGTGTCTGCTGGATGAGCCGGTGGCGTGCCTGGAACAGTTCCAAGCTGGATTCCGCCTCAACAAAGGTTCCCGCGATGAGGTCGAAGAGCCCGGTGAAGACTCCCGCGCTGCCTCCCTCAATGAAGGCCGTCAGCGCGGCATTGCCGGGCAGCGGCTTCCGGGGGCTGGTGTAGACGCCTTCCTTGCTGCCGAAGTAGTTGAAAAAGGTGCGGGCGGAGACGCCGCAGGCCGTGCAGATCATGTCGACGGTGACGTTGTCGTAACCGTGTTCCAGGCCAAGCTCGATGGCTGCACGGCGGATGGCCAGCCGGGTGGCGGCCTGCTTCCTGCTGCGCAGGGTGTCCCGGGGCGGCAGCCCGCGTGGCAGGGGTTCCGTTGATGCGATGCCCATGGTGGCTCCAATAAAGGTGCGCTGTGTGCCACGCGGTTCCGTTGGGCACAAACAAAATGGTAATTGCAGTTCCTGCAAATATGCAGTGAGTGCACAATTAATTTTCCCTGAACGCCCGTCCCCGGAGGCAGGCCGGAATGGCGGATACGATGGCAGGATGAGTGAGAATTCGCCCCGGTCCCTGCAGGCAGTGGTTTTGGCCGGGGGGTTGTCCCGGCGCCTGGGCGGCGTTCCGAAGGCCGGCCTGGTGGTGGACGGGCAGACGCTGCTGGCACGGACAGTGGATGCTGCTGCAGGCGTCGTAAGAACCGGCACGGCCCCGTCGCCCGGGGAAACCACGGCGGAGGCCGGCGAAACAGCGCAGGCCGTGGTCGTCGTCGTGGGTCCCGGGGACAGGATTCCGCAGTGGCTGGCAGGTGCCAAACACGCCGGGGGCGTCGCGACGGTGCAGGAAGACCCGCCCTTCGCCGGGCCCGCGGCGGGCCTTGCCGCCGGAATTGGTGCCCTGGCGGGGGAGTCCGGGCACGTGCTGGTGCTGGCCTGCGACATGCCGGGCGCGGGGGATCTGGCGCGGCGGCTGGTGGCGGAATGGGCCGCGTGCGCGCCCGGGGAGGGCATCATGGCCGTGGCCGGCGGGAAGCGGCAGCCGCTGGCGGCGATCTACCCGCTGCCGGAACTTCGGGCTGCCGTGGCCGGGGCGCGGGTGGCGCACCGGCTGGAGAATGCGTCGGTCTTCTCGTTGATTGCTAGTGTGAAGATGATCGAATGTGCCGTGCCAACCGGATTGGCGGCAGACATTGACACCTGGGACGACGCCCGCGCGCAAGGCATTGCCGTGGCGCCGCCCACCGCGGAAGGACACCAGTTGGAGAACCACGACGAGCTCTTGCAGGCATGGACGCAGAAACTGCTTGAGGCTTTTGAGATCGCAGACATTGAGGTGGACATCCACGCCGTGCTGAACCTGGCGGGGGTGGCCGCGCATTCGATCGTGCGCCCGGCCGCGCCGCTGACCACCTTTGTGGCTGGCATGGCTGCAGGGCTCGCTGCCGGATCCGGGCAGGTCGACGAGGCCACGGCCATGAAGGCCGCGCTGGGGCTGGCGAAGAAGCTGTCCGCCGCGGAGGCGCCGGCGCCCGGTTCCACGGGTGCCGCCGCCGCCGAAGCGCCCGCCGCAGAATAGCGGCAACCATGGTCCAACAGCAGAGTCCGTTCTCGCCCGGGGAATTGCCCGACCCGGCCACCTCACCGGTGCCCGACCTTGCCCCGGCGCCAGGTGCCGCAGGGGCGCCCGGAGAGGTGCCCGCCGTCGTGCTTCCCCACAGCTGGGAGGAGGCCCGGGAGCTGGCTTGGACCGTGGCGCAGCCGCTGCCGCCCCACGCGGTGCCGCTGGGCCCCGCGCTGGGCCGGATTCTCGCATCGGACCTGCACGCACGGCACGCGATGCCGCACTATGCCTCGTCCGCGATGGACGGCTGGGCGGTGGCGGGCAGCGCGCCGTGGATCCTGGCCGGGCCGGGCGAGCCGCTGTCGCCGGGACAGGCCGTGCCGATCGTCACCGGAGGGTTGATTCCCAAGGGCGCCAAGTCGGTCCTGCGCAGTGAATCGGGGCAGATTTCCACGGATTCGGAGGGGCTGCCGGTGCTGGTCCTGGGCGGCGGGGCGCGGCCCGGTGAGCCGAAGAACGGCCAGCACATCCGCCCTGCAGGCCAGGAAGCGGAAGCGGGGGAACTGCTGGCCAAGGCCGGAACCACGCTGAACCCGGCCCATATTTCGCTTGCGGCATTGGGCGGCCACGACGAGCTTTCCGTCCTGGGCCGGCCCGCCGTGAAGATTGTCCTGACGGGGGACGAAGTGGTGCCTGCCGGCATCCCCGACCCCGGATTTGTGCGCGACGCGTTTTCCCCGCAACTGGGCGCCGTGGTGGGATCGCTGGGAGGTGCCGTGGTGGGGCTGCAGCGGGCCGCGGACAATCTGGCGTCCACGCTGGATGCGCTGGCCGATGACGGAGACGACCCGGCCGACGTCGTGGTCACCACGGGTGCCACCGGCCATTCCTCAGCTGATTTCCTGCGCGAAGCCATCCTGTCCATGGGCGGCACGTTCCATGTTCGGCACATTGCCATGCGCCCCGGGCACCCCACGCTGTTGGCCGAATTGCCCGACGGGCGCTTCATCGTTGGCCTGCCGGGAAACCCCCTCGCCGCAATGGTGGGGCTGCTGACGCTTGGCGCGCCGCTGCTGGCACGGCTTGGCAGCCTGCCCCGCCCGGCGGTGGGGACGGTGGTGTGCGGATCCCCGGTCAAGGCGTACCACGGGCCCACGCGGATCATGCCCTACCGGCTGGTGTACGGGCTGGCCTCGCCGTGCGCCCACACGGATTCGGCCATGATGCGCGGGCTGTCCCAGGCCGACGGTCTCATGGTGGTTCCGCCGCACGGAGTGAAGATGGGCGAATCCGTGCCGGCGGTGCCGCTGCCATGGAACTGACCTTCACCTGCGACGACGGGCGCGAAATCCACGGCACACTGTTTGAGGTGCCTTGCAGCGTTGAGCACCGGGGCACGGTCGTGATCGGCTCAGCCACCGCGGTCACGGCCGGCTACTACCACCGCTACGCCGCATTCCTGGCCGCCGCCGGCTACACCGCCCTCACGTTCGACTACCGCGGGATCGGCGATTCCCGGGGAGGGTCCCTGCGCGGGCAGAAGGTCCGCTGGTACCAGTGGGGTTCGCTGGACATCGACACCGTCCTGGACTGGGCGCTCTCACACAGCGGCGGCAAACCCGTGCACTATGTGGGCCACAGCTTTGGCGGGTTCGGCGTGGGGCTGGCAGCCAACGCGGCCCGGCTCGGACGGATCCTCACCGTGGGCGCCCAGCACGCCTACTGGCGAGACCTCACCCTCCGCCACCAGCTGGGCCACTGGGGGCGGGCCGCACTCATGCTGCCGCTGCTGCCCACCGTCGGCTACTTTCCGGCCAAGCGGCTGGGGCTCATGGAGGACCTGCCGGTTGGCGTTGCCCTTGACTGGGCCCGTTCCCGCAAGGACTTTACGACGGCGGCCCGCGGCTCCCAGCGCGTGTCCCTCCGCGCCCACCAGGCGGCCGTGACGGCACCGATCCTGGCCCTGGCCCCCGACGACGACTCCTATGCCACGATTCCCGCCATGGAGCGTGCCGTCGCCTACACACCCAACAGCCCCTCCCGCGTCATCCACCTGCACCCCTCCGACTACGGCGAAACATCGCTGGGGCACTTCGCCTTGTTCCACAGCCGCTACCGGCACACCTTTTGGGAACAGACACTGGGTTGGCTGAACGGCGACGGCTGGGGGCACCACCCCTGGGAGTAGTCCTCCCGGTGCGGGCGCCTGTTCTGCGCACGGACCCGGTAGACGCCACGCCCGGTTAACGTCACGCCCCCATGGCAGGGTCCGCGGCTGCCACGTCTGCGTATGGTTTCCCTGGAACCGTGCGCAGCTCTTGTAGTTGCGCACGGTCCAACATGAACGGTGCGCCGAAGCATAAGGGCGGCGGCGAGATGGTTGCGTCCAGTCGGCCGGAATCGTTGTGCAGAACACCACGCTTGGAACCGGCCAGGCAGGGAGCCGGGCCGCCGCAAGCCTGGCGGCCTGCCGCATGAGTCCACCATTGCCCGCCGGGGTCCCGGACCAGGCGGCGCCCGGGTGAGTCAGGCGCGAACGGAAGCCGGATGCCCAACGGAAGTCCCGCCGTCGTGCGCGTCTTGGTCGGCATCCGGCAGGTGCGGGGAAAGGGCGGCATGCGGAAGGGTTGCTGCGATGCCGGCATCTGGCAGGGCGGCGGGGTCATCCTCGGGGACGGCGGCGGCGAGCGTTCGGGCATGATCGCGCGAGGGGAGCCAGAAGGCTGCGGCAAAGGCGAGCACCAGGACCGCGGCTCCGACATAAACGGCCGGGATGGCGGCGTCGACGAAGCCGGTGGGGGTCAGCTGCCCGCCCGCACCCGTGAACACGGCGGTCAGCACGGCGACGCCGAGGGCCACGCCCACCTCGCGGAGGGTGGAGTTGGTGCCGGAGGCCTTGGCATGGTCGTTGGTGTGCATGTTGGCGAGGACCGCCGTGGACATGGGGGCGAAGACCAGGCCCATGCCGATGCCGGCCGCGACGAATCCGGGCACCATCAGGGGGTAGCTGACGGTGGCGCTGAGGTTGGCCGCGAGCCAGAACATGCCCGCCGCGAGCAGGGCCAGGCCCGTGATCATGAGGGTGCGGGTGCCCAGGCGGGGAGCGAGGAGGCCTGCCAGCGGGGCCACCACCATGGGTGCGAGGGTCCACGGCATGGTCAGGACGCCGGCCTCCAGCGGGCTGTAGCCCTGGACCACCTGCAGGAACTGGATCAGGATGAAGACCGAGCCGAAGATGCCGAAGCTGAACGTCAGGCCCACGATGTTGGCGACGGTGAAGCTGCGGTCGCGGAACAGGCGCAGGGGCAGCAGTGGGGCGGGGGTGCGGGCTTCGCGCAGGAGGAAGGCTGCAAGGAGCAGGCCGCCGCCGATCAGGGCGAAGAGGACCTGGGGGCTGTCCCAGCCGGCCTCGTTGCCGCGGACGATCCCGAACACGAGACCCAGCAGGCCCAGTCCGGAGAGGGCCAGGCCGATGATGTCGGCCCGGACGCGGGCGCCGAAGCTGTTGGGCAGGCCCGCGAGAACCAGCGGGATGGCGATGATGCCGAGGGGGACGTTGAGCCAGAAGATGGCCTCCCAGTTCCAGCCCTCGACGACGGCGCCGCCCACCAGCGGGCCCAGCGCCACGCCCAGCCCGGAGACACCGCCCCAGATGCCAATGGCGAGCGGCCGGCGTTCGCGGCTGACGGATCCGGCGAGCAGGGTCAGCGACAGCGGCATGATGGCCGCAGCGCCCAGGCCCTGGATGGCGCGGGCCGTGATGAGCGCCGTGGGGTCGGTGCTCAGCGCCGCGCCGGCCGAGGCGAGCGTGAAGATGGCCAGGCCGGCCAGGAAGACCCGGCGGCGGCCGAAGCGGTCGCCCAGGCCCACGGCCAGCAGCATGAAGGTGGCGAAACTCAGCGCATAGGCGTTGACGATCCACTGCAGTTCCTCCACGCCGGCCCCCAACTTTTCGTGGATGACGGGCAGTGCGTTGGTGACCACAAGGTTGTCCAGGGTGGCCATAAAGACGGGCAGCGAGGCGGCGGCGACCGCCAGCCAGACGGGGATTTTGCGGTTCATGGTCTTCGATTCGTGGAGGCTTGCACAGCTTGAGGTAATCGGATGATTACTTATGGATCCAAGTTAGTAATCAACTGATAACATGTCAAGCATGAGTGCAAAAAAAGTTCAGCAGCCCGACGCGAGGGCCGTGCGCATGCCGGCGGCCGAGCGCCGGGAGCTGATCCTCGCCGCCGCCACCGCGGTGTTTGCCGAGCGCGGTTACGTCGGGGCCACCACCGACCAGGTGGCCAAGGCCGCCAACATCAGCCAGCCCTACGTGGTGCGGATGTTTGGCACCAAGGAGAAGCTGTTCCTGGAGGCGCTGGACCGTGCGATGGGCAAGCTGATGGGCAGCTTCCGTTCCGTCATTGCTGATTACGACGGCGGGCGGCTCGCCGAGAAGGTGGCCGCGCTGGACCCGGCCAAAGGAGACAGCCGCGAGATTCAGCTCAAGCAGCTGATGTCGCTGGCCTATGCGGACCTGGTCCAGGACCGGGGCATCCTGCTCATGTTGATGCAGTCATTCATCTCCGGGCACGAGCCCGTCATCGGCGCGCGCGCCCGCGAAGGGTTCGTCGACATCTACCGCCTCGTGCGGGATGAGGCCGGGCTGGGTGAGGAGATGACACGTGACTTCCTGGCCCACGGCATGCTCATGAACACCCTCATCAGCCTTCGCCTCACGGACCTCTACGGCCAGGACTCCTCCGTGACCGAACTGCTCGAATGCACCATGGGCGTCAAGCTGCCACTGCTCCTGGCCCACGACGCGCCGCCCTGATCCGCCCGCCAAACAAGCCTGGGCCCCTCGGGCCGGCGCCGGGCCGCGTCAGGACGCGACGGGCTCCAGGCGGATTACCACCGACTTGGAGGTTGGTGTTCCGCTGACATCGGCCTTGGAGTCCAGCGGCACAAGGACGTTGGTTTCCGGGTAGTACGCGGCGGCGCAGCCCACGGGCGTTGAATAGGCCACGACGCGGAAGTCGGGGGCGCGGCGGTCCACGCCGTCCTTCCACTCGGAGACCAGGTCAACCATGGCGCCGTCGGCGATGCCGAACGCGTCCAGGTCCTTCTGGTTTACGAACACCACGCGGCGCCCGTTCTTGATGCCGCGGTACCTGTCGTCCTTGCCGTAGATGGTGGTGTTGTACTGGTCGTGGGAGCGCAGGGTCTGCAGCAGCAGCCGCCCCTTCGGCACCTTGGGGTATTCGAGCTCGTTGGCCGTGAAATGGGCCAGCCCGGATTCGGTGGTGAATGTCCTGGAGTCGCGGGGGCCGTGTGGCAAAACAAAGCCGCCGGGCACGTCAATCTTTGCCTCGAAGTCCTCAAAGCCGGGGATCACTGCCGCAATGTGGGTGCGGATCAGGCTGTAGTCGCCTGCCAGGGCGTCCCAGTCGGCGAGGGGCGCACCCGGGCGGGTGCCGCCGTCGTCCGTGGAAAACAGCAGCTTGGCGAGGCGGCAGACGATGGCCACCTCGGAGAGCAGGTTGTCCGACGCCGGGGCAAGGCGCCCGCGCGAGGCGTGCACGGCGCTCATGGAATCCTCGACCGTGACGCGCTGGTCTCCGGTGGCCTGGGTGTCGCGCTCGGTGCGGCCGAGGGTGGGCAGGATGAGGGCCGAGCGGCCCGTGATGAGGTGCGACTTGTTCAGCTTGGTGGAGATCTGCGCCGTCAGGGAGAGCTTGTTCAGTGCGGCCTCGGTGACGGCGGAGTCCGGTGTGGCGCGGACAAAGTTGCCGCCCATGCCAAGGAAGACGCCGGCCAGGCCGTCGCGCATGGCCTCGATCGCGGCGACGGTGTCGAAGCCGTCGGGGCGCGGGGAGGTGAAGGAGAATTCGCGGTCCAGGGCGTCGTGGAAGGCGGCCGGCATGCGCTCGAAGATGCCCATGGTGCGGTCGCCCTGGACGTTGGAGTGGCCGCGGACCGGGCACACGCCGGCGCCGGGCTTGCCAATGTTGCCCTGCAGGAGCAGCACGTTGACGATGTCGCGCAGCATGGCCACCGAGTGCTTGTGCTGTGTCAGGCCCATGGCCCAGCAGACCACGGTGGCCTTGGACGCGAGGAGGCGTTCGCCGGTGGCGCGGATCTGCGCCTCGGTGAGCCCGGTGGCTGTGACGATCTCATCCCAACTGACGTGGCTCAGTTGTGCCAAATACTCTTCGAATCCCGTGGTGTGGTCGTCTATGAACGCGGTGTCGAAGATGCGGCCGGCGTTGGGGGAGCCGGGGCGGCGCTGCTCTTCCAACAGGAATTTGCCCAACCCCTGGAACAGCGCCTGGTCGCCGCCGAGCTTGATCTGCAGGAAGTCGTCGGCCAGGGGGGTGCCGCCGCCCACCAGGCCGCGGATGGTCTGCGGGTTTTCAAAACGCATCAGCCCGGCCTCGGGCAGCGGGTTGATCGCGACGATCACCGCCCCGTTCTTCTTCGCCTTCTCCAGCGCGGTGAGCATGCGGGGGTGGTTGGTGCCGGGGTTCTGGCCGGCAATCAGGATCAGCTCCGACTGGTAGATGTCCTCCAGGGACACCGAGCCCTTGCCGATCCCAATGGTCTCCGTCAGGGCGGAACCGCTCGACTCGTGGCACATGTTGGAGCAGTCCGGCAGGTTGTTGGTGCCCAACCCGCGGACCATGAGCTGGTACAGGAACGCGGCCTCGTTGGAGGTGCGGCCCGACGTGTAGAAAATGGCCTCGTCGGGGCTCTTGAGCGCCTTGAGCTCGTCCGCCAGGACCCCCAGTGCCCGCTCCCACGACACCGGAACGTAGTGCTCGGCGCCCTCGGCCAGGTACATGGGGTCGGTCAGGCGGCCCTGCTGGCCCAGCCGGTAGTCGTCCCATTCGCGCAGCTCGCGCACGCTGTGCTCTGCAAAGAACGACGGCGGCACGCGCCTTTTGGTGGCTTCCTCGGCGACCGCCTTGGCCCCGTTCTCGCAAAACTCCGCGGTGTGCCGCTTGTCCGGTTCGGGCCAGGCGCAGCCGGGGCAGTCGAAGCCGTCCTTCTGGTTGATTTTCAGCAGGGTCTGGGCCGTGCGGACCGGGCCCATCTGCTTGAGCGAGACCTCCATGGAGTGCAGGATGCCGGGGATTCCCACGGCTTTCTTTTGCGCACTGCCAATCGTGATTTGCTGTTCGTCAATGTTTTCCCGGGGCGCTTTGCCAGCCATGATGGGTCCCTTCATCGTGGAGCATCTAGTCTGATGATAGACGGTTTGGTATTTGGGAGGTTTTCATGGGACGGCTTATTCGCAGGGTCAAGGCCACCAAGATCGATGTGGGCGGCAACCGCCGTGTTGTCCGCGAGGAGGCGCTCGCCGTGGAGGAGCCACTGGAGATCCGGCTGGGGCACGAGTCCTTCACGGTGACGATGCGCACCCCGGGTGACGACTTTGACCTGGTGGCGGGATTCCTGGTGTCCGAGGGCATCGTCTTTGACCCCGACCAGCTCATTTCGCTGCGCTTCTGTGCGGGTGAGGACGAGAACGGGCAGCAGACCTTCAACGTGGTGGAGGCGCAGTTGCGCCCCGATGTGGCCATGCCGCTGCCGGCAGCCCAGCGCCACGTCACGACCTCCAGTGCTTGCGGGATCTGCGGGACGGCGTCCATCGATGCCGTCCACAAGTCCTCCCACTTTGCCGTCACGGCACCGGTGGACCAGGTGCTTATCGCTGCGGATGTGCTGGCGGCGCTGCCGGAAACCCTGCGCGAACAACAGAAGCTGTTTGAGAAAACCGGGGGAGTCCACGCGGCGGGCCTGTTTGCCCCCGACGGCGAACTGCTCATGCTGCGCGAGGACGTGGGCCGGCACAACGCCGTGGACAAGGTGGTGGGTGCCTCATTCCGCGAAAGGCGACTGCCCTTGTCGGAGACCGTCCTGCAGGTTTCCGGCCGCGCCTCCTTTGAGCTCGTTCAAAAGGCGGCGATGGTGGGGGTGCCGGTTCTCGCGGCGGTGAGTGCGCCGTCGTCCCTGGCTGTTGAACTGGCCCAAAGCAGCGGGGTGACGCTGGTGGGGTTCAGCCGCGGCGAGACCCTGAACGTGTACACGCACCCCGGCCGCATCGGCTGACCAGCTTCCCCCGCCCCACCCCTGCTCCAACGCCGCATCAGATAAGTCGCTGTTTTCCCCGACGCGGCATCAGATAAACGGCCGCTTTTCAGCACGCCGCATCAGCTGCCCGAAGCAAAACCCGATTCCACGGTGGGATCGACATGGGCTTGCCGCAACGCCCCCTTGATGCGCCGGACGGCATCCTGGAAACCCTCATTGAGGTCACGGTCGGTGAATTTCAGCACCGTCCAACCGGCGGCCATGAAGGCCTTGTCCCGGTGGTGGTCCTTGAGGCGCTGGATCTCATTGAGGTGATGGGCACCGTCGTACTGGAGGGCGATGCGGAGTGTACGGTAGCCCGCATCGGCCGACGGCGAATTGCGGCTGTCCCGGAGTTTCAGCTGGAGTTCTGGCTCGGGCAGGTTGGCGTCCGCCATGGCCAGGCGCAACAGGGTTTCGGGCGGTGAATCGGCACCCACCCTCATCAGGTCCAGGGCTTCGCGGGCGCGCACAATCCCCTGCAGGTTCTTGTGCGAGTCAACCATGCTGCGCAGAAATTTGAGCGTGGTGAATGGATCGCCGCGGCCTTCGAACTCCGGCCGGGGCATCCGGATGAGCTGGTCGCCCAGGCAGACCAAGTCGCGCAGGGGCAGGACGCGGGCCAGGTCGAGCCACGTACGGGCCCGGGTGCTGATCCATATCCCGTCGTCGAATTCGACTTCTCCCGGGCGCGCAGTGACGTTGTGCGACGTGATGCCCTTGCGGCGCAGCTGCGGCAGTTCCCGGGGCTTGCTCAGGTGGAGCTCGTCGGAATCGGACAGCCAGGGCGGCAGGACGAGCCCATGGATCCTGGCCGCCGTGGCATGTGAGATCCAGCCGCCCGGAGACGCTGCCGAAAGCGCCCGGGCCGCCTCCCGCAGGTTGAATTCCCAATCGGGCGGACGGTAGATGCCCCGGCTGACGTGTTTGAGCCGTTTGCCCTTGAGCCGGCCCAGAGGGAGGCCCATGGCCAGGGCCTCATCGCGGGTGAAGGGTGTGCTGTCGCTGGGTAGTTCATCGTTGGCATCCATGGGTTAAATTGTGTCGCCATCCCGGAATCCCCGCAGAAGTTATCCACAGGTGATGCGGGGTCCGCGAAAACAGGCGTTTATGTGGTGCGGGATCGGGGACAAACGCGGATTATCTGATGCGGCGTTGGGGGAGGGAAGGGATTGACGGGGCCGAAGCCTGCGAATTAGAGTACTGGTGGTACTCTATTTGGCGGGTTTGACCTGCCGGGACACAACGGGGAGTTGGCATGGGCACACAGGATGCACTGGTGGCGGGGCTCGCGCAGGTCGGGCGCGGCGACCTCGGCATGGCCGGAGGCAAGGCAGCCAACCTCGGTGAACTGATCCGCGGCGGGTTTGCCGTGCCCGACGGCTTCGTCGTCCTGACCGCCAGCTACCGCGCCGCCATCGACGCGGCCGGTCTCGCCACCGGCACGGCTGCCGGCGGCTTGCGCGGCGCCATCGCGGCCGCACCGGTCCCCGACAACGTCGCCGCGGCCATCCTGGACGCTTACCGCAGGCTGGGATCCGGCCCCGTGGCCGTGCGCTCGAGTGCCACTGCCGAGGACCTCCCCGGTGCAACGTTCGCCGGTCAGCAGGACAGCTTCCTGAACATCATGGGGGAGCCGGAAGTCGTCGATGCGGTGCGCCGGTGCTGGGCGTCGCTTTGGACCGACCGCGCCGTCGCCTACCGCAACAAGGCGGGCATCGACCACGCACAGGTGCAGATCGCCGTCGTCGTCCAGGCCATGGTCGACGCCGACACCGCCGGGGTTGCCTTCACAGCCAACCCGGTCACCGGCGTGCGCAGCGAAATCGTCGTCAACGCCAGCGCCGGCCTGGGCGAGGCGGTGGTGTCCGGCCTGGTGACACCCGACCAGTTCGTGCTTTCCCGCGACGGCCGGGTCCTCTCCCGCCAGGCCGGCCTGCGCGAGGTGGTCATCCGGTCCAAGCCCGACGGCGGAACCGAGTCCCAGCGCGGCGGCACCGAATCGCCCCCGCTGGGAGAGTCGGCGCTGCTGCGGCTGGCCGAGGTCTGCTCCCGCATCGAACAACACTTTGGCGGCCCGCAGGACATCGAGTGGGCCATGGCCGGGGACCGTTTGTGGATTGTCCAGGCCCGCCCGCTCACCGCCGTCCCTCCTGCGCCGGTGGAGGTCAACCCGCTGCGGAAACTCATGACAGGCATCATTGCCGAACTGCTGCCCGTGCGTCCGTACCCCCTCGACATGTCCAGCTGGACCGTGCACGGCCATGGCCGCATTCTGACCCGGATGATGGCGGAGATTCCGGGAATTGAGCTGTCCATCGAGGACATCCTGCCGGAGTCTCGCGGCGTGGTGCAGGAAATGGTGCCGCCGCGCCCGCGCCCGACCGTGCACACGCTCACTGCCCCGTTCCGGCTGGTGCCGAAAATTCGCCGCTTCCGACCCTCGAACTGGATGCAGGACGCACGCTTCCTTGCCTTCGACAGCGACGCCGCCGAGCTGTCCCGGCTGGATGTGTCGGGAATGGCGTGGGCCGAGCTCGTGGACGTCCCGCGCAGGGCGATGGCAGTCCTTGACGGGTTCATCACGCTGCGCATCGACTACCTGCCCCGGGTTGGTTTTGAACTGGCACGGCTGAAGGTCTTGTTGGGGCTGACGGGCCTGGGCCGGGAGTTCTCCTCCCTGTCAACGGTGACGGCGACGCGCACCGGCGACGCCAACCGGGCGCTGCGAGGGCTGGCTCTGGCGGTGTCCGGCAACAGGCAGTGGCGCACCGCGGTCCTGGACAACTCACCCGGGGAACTGGGAGACCTCATTGCCACCGACCCGGCGTTCGCACCCCTGCATCAGCAGATTGACGGCTATCTGGCGGAATTCGGCCACCGCGAAACCACCAGCGCCTTTCTCGTTTCGGAGCCCACCTGGGTTGATGACCCTGCCGTGCTTTATGGCGCCGTCCGGGCCATGCTTGACCAGCCCGAACCGGTTGGGCAAGAAGACCGGGCAGGGGTCGCCGAGCTGCGGGTGGCGGGCCGCACGCGTGTGCCGGGCCGGCTCCGGGCCGCCATTGCTTCCGCGGCCCGGGGCACGCGCAGCGGCATTGCATTCCGTGAAGACAGCCACTTCCACGCCATGCGCCTGGTCCCGCCCATCCGCCACGCCATGCTTGAAGCCGGGGCCAGGCTCACGGATGCAGGAATTCTCCCGTCGGCAGACGCCGTATTCCATTTGAGGCTCGAGGAAGTCACCGGAATCCAGGAACCGGCCACGCTCACGCAGGGACGAAAGGCCGATCTTCGTGCCCTCGTCGAGGACCGGATGCGGCGGCGTGCCCTGCTGGCCGGAGCCCCGCTCATCTCACCTCTAACGCTGAAGGCCGGCCGTGACAAGGGTGGCAGCCTCGTCTCCGGCACGCCGGCCGGGGGAGGCCGTGCCACAGGTGCAGTGCGCATCATCCGCGGGCCTGGTGATTTTTCGCGCCTCCTGCAGGGCGAAATCATGGTCTGTCCCTACACCAATCCCAGCTGGACCCCGCTGTTCCAGATAGCAGCCGGTGTCATCGTCGACACGGGTGGCGCGGCGTCGCACGCCGCCATAGTCGCCCGGGAATACGGACTCTCGGCCATCATGGGAACCGGAACGGGAACCTCGGTCCTGCGCGACGGGCAGCGCGTGACCGTCGATGGCACCACGGGGCTGGTGTCGGGGGCTGATCTGGCATGAACCACGTTCCCCCAGCCGCCCGGAGCGGCAATCCAGCGGCCGCCGACCGCCAAGGAATCCCAGCGGCCGACCACCGGGGCAAACCACGCCGGAGGGGCGAACAATTGCTGGCGGCCATCTTCGACGCCGCATTGGCAGAACTCGACGAATCCGGGTACGCACCGTTGAGCATGGCGTCCATTGCCAGTCGCGCCCAGGTCAGCAAGGCCTCCCTCTACAGGCGTTGGCCGGGCAAGGCTGAACTGATCATCGATGCGGTGAAATCGAGCCTGCTGGATCCGGGAGAGCCCCACCAGACCGGCACTTTGCGCGGAGACATCCTGAACCACTACCGGCTGCTGGTGGTGGGCCTTTCCGGCCCTGCAGGCAAGGCACTGAAGGGCATGCTCAGCGACACCTTGCGCGACCCCGCCATGGCGGAACAGTTCAGCAACCGTGCCAGGGGCCGCAACCTGGCCATCATGCGCTTGCTGGCCGAGCGGGCGGCAGATCGCGGGGAGCTCGCCAGTGCGGCCATTTCCGAGCTGCGGCTTGAAGCCGGGCACAACCTGATCCGCCATGAATGGCTTATGAAGTCCGGCATCGGCGACGAGTTCCTGGTCGAACTTGTGGACGAAGTGGTGCTGCCGCTGCTGCACGCGCCGTGACTCCGGATGTGACCCTTTTATGTTGGTTGTCAAGCGAATATCTTCTCGAGTTGGCGGAAGATGTCGCGTGCTATGTAGCGCTTGCGGCGTTCGCCAAAAAGGCTGTTTATGTGATGCCGCGTTGGGGAATAGGGCGGCTTATCTGATGCGGCGTTGGTTTGTTGGGGGCTAGAGCTCGTGGAGGAGCCGGCGGACGAAGGCCTGGGTGCGTTCTTCCCGGGGATTGCGCAGCACCTGCGCCGCCGGGCCGCGCTCCACCACGACGCCGCCGGCCATGAACACCACCTCGTCCGCGGTCTGCCGGGCAAAGGCAAGCTCGTGGGTGACGATGACCATGGTCCAGCCTTCGTCGGCCAGTTCCTTGATCACGGCCAGGACGTCGTCCACCAGTTCGGGATCCAGGGCGGACGTGGGCTCGTCGAAGAGCAGCAGCTGGGGCTTCAGCGCCAGGGCGCGGACTATGCCCACGCGCTGCTGCTGCCCGCCGGAAAGCTCAAAGGGGTAGACGTCGCGTTTGTCGGCCAGGCCGACCCGGGCCAGCAGGGCCTCGGCGTCGGCAACAGCCTCGGCGCGCGGGCGCTTCTGCACCTGCACCGGACCCTCAATGACGTTTTGCAGCACCGTCATGTGCGGGAAGAGGTTGTAGTGCTGGAACACCATGGCGCTGCGGTCCCGCAGTTCCGCCACCTGCCGGGAGTGGGCCTTCTTCGGCACCCCGGCATCACTGAAATCGACCGTCAGGGCGGGCAGCCCGGACACGCCGGAGGCACCCACGGTGACGGTTCCGGCGTCGGGCGTCTCCAAGCCGTTGAGCGAGCGCAGCACGGTGGTCTTGCCCGAGCCGGAGGGGCCGATCAGCGCCACCACCTTGCCGCGGGGCACGGTGAGGTCGATCCCGCGCAACACCTGGTTGGTGCCGAAAGACTTGGCCAGGCCGCGGACTTCAAGGGCGGGGCCGGCGGCGCCGCCCATGCCGGAATCGGCGGGCGAACCCGACTTAGTGGGCGACATAGCGGTCGAGCCTCTTTTCAACCTGGGTCTGGGCGGTGGACAGGATCAGGCAGATGACCCAGTAGATGAGCGCCGCCTCAAGATAGAGCAGCATGAATTCCTGGCTGAACGCGGCCACCTGCTGGGCCACGCGGAACATCTCGGTGACCAGGATCAGGGACGCCAGGGACGTGTCCTTCACGAGCGAGATGAACGTGTTGGACAGTGGCGGGACGGACACGCGGGCGGCCTGCGGCAGGATGATCCGGCGCAGCGACTGCCCGCGGGACATGCCAATCATGTGCCCCGCCTCCCACTGGCCCTGCGGCACCGACAGGATCGCTGCGCGGATCACCTCCGCCGCATAGCCGCCCACGTTGAGCGAGAAGGCGATGATGGCGCTGGGCCAGGGATCGATCTTCACGCCCACCGCGGGCAGCCCGTAAAAGATCACGAACAGCTGCACCAGCAGGGGAGTGCCGCGGATGATGGAGACGTACACCCGGCCCACCCCGTTGGCCAGCTTGTTGGAACTGATGCGCATGACAGCGATGAGCAGCGCGATCAGCAGGCCCAGCGCAAACGAGGCCAGGGCCAGCGGGATGGTGCCCTTCACAGCTCCGAGCAGTAGGGGCCCGAGGGAACTCCAAAACAAGTCAAAGTCCATGGCTGAACTCTAGCCCCTGCCTGCCGCGAACCGGGGGTTGCCCCGCACTACTTGGACACGTCCTCGCCGAAGTACTTCTCGCTGAGCTTGGCCAGGGTGCCGTCGGCGGCGAGGTCCTTCAGTGCGCTGTCGACGGCGTCGGTCAATGCGGTGGAGCCCTTGCGGAAGGCGAACGCCGACTCGGAGGAGTCCTTCGTGGTGGCGGCGATCTTCAGGCCCGACTTCGGGTTGGTGTGCTGGTAGTCGAGGAAGGTGAGCTTGTCGTTGACGATGGCGTCCACGCGTCCGTCCTTGAGCAGCGACACCGACTGCGCCCAGCCTTCCACGGCCTCGACGTTGGCGCCGCTGTCCTTGGCCAGGGTGTACCAGTTGCTGGAGAGCGACTGCGCCGTGGTCTTGCCCTTCAAGTCGGCGAAGGAGGTGATGTCCGTGGTGCCGTCCTGCGTGACGATGACGCCCTGCGACACCGTGTACGGCGTGGACAGCTCGTACTTCTCCTGGCGCGTGGGGTTGACGGTGACCTGGTTGGCGACCGCGTCAAAGCGCTTGGCTTCCAGCCCGGCAAAGATGGAGTCCCACTGGGTTTCCTCAAACTTGGCCTTCACGCCCAGCTTGTCCGCCACGGCCCTGGCCACCTCGACGTCGTAGCCGGTGAGCTCGCCGGCCCCGCCCTCGTGGTAGCTGAACGGCTTGTACGTGCCCTCCGTGGCGAAGACAATCTCGCCGGCGGACTTCACGCTGCTCAGGGAGGTGTCTCCGCCCGACGGCGCGCTGCCGCCGCTTTCGCTGCCGCCGCCTGTTCCGCCGCAGGCCGCCAGGGCCAGGGTGGCTGCTGCGAGGATGCCAACGAGTCCGAGGCTGCGACGTTTCATGGTGGGGATTCCTTTGCTTCAAAGTTGGTGAACTGCGCCCGCGGATTGGTGGGGCCGCGGGAGGCCCATGACTGGACGCTACCACCGCAGGGGCCGAATCCTTCAGTGAACATTTCCTTTTGTTACGCAATTATGAAGCGCGTGATTTGACTCACGCCCCGTGTGTGGCGTAGCGGCGCGAGTGGCGGCAGCGCGCCGTCGTCCATGGAAAAGGGCGAAAAGCTGGGCCAGCAGCGGAATTGGGCCCAAAGGAATTCCCCTGCCGGTGCGCGGCGTTTAGGCTGGTAGCTTGCCCTCTTAAGTTAAAGGAACACACGCATGAGTATGGAAGGCGCGGCCTGGAGCTCACTTTGGAGCACCATGCGCTCGGACAAGTCCAACGGCGGCATCTCCAAGGACACCTTGCGCCGCACGATCCGCTTTGCCAAGCCCTACAGCCGCAAGCTGCTGGTGTTTGTGGTGCTGTCCGTGGTCTCCGCAGCCCTCGCCGTGGCAACGCCGGTGCTGGCCGGGCAGGTGGTTGATGCCATTGTGGCGAAATCGGCCCTGGACGTGGTGGTGCGCCTGGCCGGGCTGATTGCCCTGGTGGCCGTGCTGGATGCCGGGTTGTCGCTGGTGATTCGCTGGATTTCCGCGAACCTGGGCGAGGGAGTCATCCTGGACCTGCGCACGGCCGTGTTTGACCACGTGCAGCGCATGCCGATCGCGTTCTTCACCCGCACCCGCACGGGCGCGTTGGTCAGCCGCCTGAACAACGACGTCATCGGCGCGCAGCAGGCCTTCTCCGGCACGCTCTCCGGCATCGTGTCCAACTCGGTGCAGCTGGTCCTGACGCTCATTGTCATGCTCAACACCTCCTGGCTCGTGACGCTGCTGGCGCTGGTGCTGCTGCCGATCTTCCTCATGCCGGCCCGCCGCTTTGGCCGCCGGCTGGCCGGGCTGCGCCGCGAGGCCGCCGACCTCAACGCCGACATGAGCACCCAGATGACCGAGCGCTTCTCCGCGCCGGGCGCCACGCTGGTCAAGCTGTTTGGCCGCCCCGCCGAGGAATCCCGCGAATTTGCCGCCCGCGCCAGCCGCGTCCGCGATATCGGCGTGCGCACGGCCATCATGCAGTTCGTGTTCTTCACGGCGCTCATGCTGGTCTCCTCCCTGGCGCTGGCCCTGGTCTACGGCCTGGGCGGCGCACTGGCCATCGGCGGGACGCTCAACGCGGGCGACGTCGTGGTGCTGGCACTGCTGCTGACCCGCCTTTACGCCCCGCTCACCGCCCTGGCCAACGCCCGCGTGGACATCATGAGCGCGCTGGTCTCCTTTGACCGGGTGTTTGAGATCCTTGACCTCAAGCCGCTCATCGCCGAGAAGGAGACCACGGTGGCTGTGCCGGCAGGGCCGCTCGCCGTTGAGTTCAGCGACGTCCGCTTCGGCTACCCCTCGGCCGACAAGGTCTCGCTGGCGTCCCTGGAGGACGTGGCCGTGCTGGACACCCGCGGCGGCGAAGAGGTCCTGCACGGGATCTCCTTCCGCGCCGAGCCCGGCCAGACCGTGGCCCTCGTGGGCTCCTCCGGCGCCGGCAAGTCGACCATTGCCCAGCTTTTGTCCCGGCTGTACGACGTCGATTCCGGCACCGTGCGCCTCGGCGGCGTGGACGTGCGGGACCTGTCCTTTGACGGGCTGCGCGCCGGCGTCGGCATGGTCACCCAGGACGGGCACCTGTTCCACGAGTCCATCCGCTCCAACCTCCAGCTGGCCAAGCCCGATGCCACGGACGCCGAAATTTGGGATGTGCTCAAGCGTGCCCGGCTCTCTGCGTTTGCCGAGGCGCTGCCCGACGGCCTGGACACCGTGGTGGGCGAGCGCGGCTACCGGCTCTCCGGCGGCGAACGCCAGCGCCTGACCATTGCCCGGCTCCTGCTGGTGCAGCCCGCCGTCGTGATCCTGGACGAGGCAACGGCGGCACTGGACTCCACGAACGAGGCCGCCGTGCAGGCGGCCCTGGGTGAGGCACTCGAGGGGCGCACTGCGCTGGTCATTGCGCACCGGCTCTCCACGATCCGCTCCGCCGACATGATCCTGGTCCTGGAGGGCGGCACCATTGTGGAACGCGGCACGCACGACGAGCTCATTGTCCGGGGCGGGCGCTACGCCGAGCTGCACGACACCCAGTTCGCCCAGGCCGTCGCCGCCGTGGCGGATGCCGAGGCGCCGGACGCCGGCTAGCACCATCCAGTTGTGAAGCATGGCGGGCGCGTCCCCAACCGCTCCCGCACCCAGGGTGCCGGCCGGCTGGGAAGGCGGGGCCCGGCGTCGTACATGTTGGGCCGGCAGGGCGCCATTGGATGTATCTTCGGTGTGGGGGCGCATCGTCCCGCACGACGAGAGAAGGAGCATCATGCCGTTCATTGACGCCGGCGCAGCAATCCTCGAGGACCTGGTGGCCGTCCGCCGCGATCTTCACAGGCATCCGGAGGTTGGCCTTGACCTGCCGCGGACCCAGGGTAAGGTGCTCGCCGCCCTCGACGGCCTCGGCCTGGACATCACGCTCGGCAGGGAAACCACGTCTGTTGTGGCGGTGCTGCGCGGGGCCGCCCCGGGGCCCACCGTGCTGCTGCGCGGCGACATGGACGCGCTGCCCGTCAAGGAGCTCACAGGCTTGGACTACGCCTCGACCAACGACTACATGCACGCCTGCGGGCACGACCTCCACACGGCCGGGCTCATCGGCGCCGCCCGGCTGCTGGCCGCCCGCCGCGATGAACTCGCCGGCAACGTCGTCTTCATGTTCCAGCCGGGCGAGGAGGGCTGGAACGGCGCCGGCGTCATGATCGGCGAGGGCGTCCTTGGCGCCACCGGCGAGAAGCCCGTCGCCGCCTACGCCATCCACGTGGGGCCGGGGCCCCGGGGCGTGTTCATGACGAAGCCGGGCCCGATCCTGGCCGGCGCCAACGAACTGCACATCACCGTCAACGGCTCCGGCGGCCACGGCTCCCAGCCCCACACCGCCGTGGATCCAGTCCCGGCCCTGCTGGAAATCGGCACGGCCCTGCAGGTCATGGCGACGCGGAAGTTCGATGCCTTTGACCCGGTTGTTGTCTCCGTGACGCAGCTGTCCGCCGGCGAGGGCCTGAACGTCATCCCCGATTCGGCCAGGCTGGGCGCCACCGTGCGGACGCTCTCCGCGGCGTCGACGGACACGTTCGCCGTAGAGTCCAAACGGCTGGCCGAAGGCATTGCCGCGGCCCACGGATGCACCGCCGACGTGGAATTCGTGACCACCTACCCGGTGACCACCAATGATGCCGCCAGCACCGCCGCCACGCTTGACGTTTTGCGCGGGCATTTTGGTGCGGACCGCGTGCTCACGCTGGAGACGGCACTGATGGGCTCGGAAGACTTCTCACTGGTGCTGGCTGAAGTCCCCGGGACGTTCGTGTTCCTCAACTGCTCGCCCGACGGCGTGGATCCTGCCACCGCAGAGTTCAACCACTCGCCGCGCGTACTGTTCGACGACGCCGTCCTCGGCGACCAGGCAGCGGCGCTGGCTTCATTGGCTTGGAGCCACCTCGGCCCGCAGGAAGACTAGGCCTGCAGGAGGGGAATGACGTATTCGGTGAGAAGCGGTGCGAGGTCGTCGTGGCCGGAGGCCCGTGAAGGGTCCAGCCAGCGCAGCTCTGCAATTTCGGCGCCCGGGTGGATTGCGGCGGGATCCCACGTGCCGGGAGCAGTGAAGACCGTGGCCTCGATGTCCGTGTTGGACTCATTGGCGGCGGTGCCGGTCCAGACGCCCATGAGGTCCAGCTTTTCCGGGGCGATGCTCAGGCCGATCTCTTCGGAAAGTTCGCGTGATCCGGCTTCTGCCGCGGTCTCGCCCGGTTCCGGCTTGCCGCCGGGGTGCATGAACTTGCTGGTGCCTTGCTTGCGGACGGTAAGGAGCCGTCCTTTTTGGTCGTAGAGGCAGACGGCGGAGACTTTCAACACGGATTTCACGTAGTCGATCCTAGCTGGCCGGACCTGCGGCGCTGCCCCTGCCCCAGGGGCGGGCTGTCCGCGTTTCCGCCGGACTACTCCCTTTCGGCGTCAATCTCGCGCACATGCACGCGGACCAAGTCTTCGATGAGGCCGCTGGGCAGGATGTTGTCGAGCGTAAATTGGATCGAGTGCTCGGTGGTCTTGTAGTCCGTGAGCCGGTCCTTCAGCTCCTCGATCGCCCACGATGAGGGGTAGAAGCTCATGTGCTTCCTGGACGCCGTGAAATACACCAGCGCCCGGTTTTTGTATTTGAGCGTCGGCATTCCGTAGCTCATGGTTTCTTCCGTGCCCGGCACGAGCTGTTTGACGAGTGCGCGGATGCGTTCAAGTTCGGCCCGGTTCTCAGGATTGAGCGCGCTGAGATACTCGTCGACGCTCTTCGCCTTTTTCACTCATGGCACGAGCCTAGCGCCGGCCCCGTCCAGACTCCACAGGCCAAGGACCTGTTGCCGTTTCCGGGTCCGGACTGCGCTTGATCGGGCCGTACGGAGGTGCGATGGGGTCAGTGAAAAACCTGCCATTGATGCGCCGGCGTCAGTGGGAAAGGCCCGTTGCTGCGACAGCGTCAGGTGCGTCAGGCGGCGCGCGGGGCGAACATGATGATGCTGACGCCGGCCAGGGCCACGAGTGCGCCGATGACGTCCCAGCGGTCGGGCGAGAATTTGTCGACGATCATGCCCCAGACCAGGGAGCCGGCAATGAACACGCCGCCGTAGGCGGCCAGCACCCGGCCGAAGTTGGCGTCGGACTGCATGGCGGCAATGAAGCCGTAGGCCCCGAGTGCCACGATGCCCAGTCCCGCCCACCACCACGCCCTGTCTTCGCGCACGGCCTGCCAGATGAGCCAGGCGCCGCCGATCTCGGCCACGGCGGCCAGGGCGAACAAGATGATGGTTTTGGTGACGTTCATGCGTCCATCATCCCCTGCGCATGCTCGCCCCGGCACCATCGCCGCCCCGGCACCATGCTCGCCCCGGCACCATCGCCGCTGTGGCGGCTACTGTGCCAGGCGCAACGGCCGGAGGGCCAGTTCAATGCTGAGTTCCTGCCCCCACGACGCCGTCAGGCGGTCGCCTTCCATGCCGTCGCCAAAGATGACGAGCTGGTCCGCTGCCACCGTGATCCGCAGCGGTTCGCCGGCTTCCAGCAGGCCCTCGGTCAACGACGCCCCGGTGGCCGGCGACGGCCAGGCCTCCCGGACGAACCATGCCAGGCGCGGTTCCGTCGGCGCCGGCAGCGCCCGGCCCCCGCGCTCCAGGGCAATCGAGGCACACCAGCCGGTGGCGCCCGTCCCGGTGGAGACAATCAGCCCGGAGGACGACTGCCGCTCAACCCGGCCGTCCGGCGTCGCAATTTGGTAGCGGGCGGACTGGTGTGAGGGGTGCCCGACAAAGATCTCGTTGAGGGCGGAGAGTTCCTGCCCGTCGTCGAGCCGGGCCGTGACCATGGACAGCTCGCTGCACCGGAACGCGCCCCGGGCCAGGAGCGCGGCGGCCGCGCCGGGGGAGTGGCGGACCAGGATGCCGGGGTTGTGTGCGGGGTCGGGGTTGATGCCCAGCACGGGTTGGCTGTTGAGGTATTTGGCGGTGTTGGCCACAAGGCCGTCCTGGCCCACCACGGCAACGACGTCATCGGCGGTGAACATGAACCGGCTGAGGTCCCCGCGCTCCACCTCGGCGCTGCGCCAGCCGTCCGGGACCGCTGCGCGCACGCGGGCCAGGGCTGCTGCAATGACCTCGTGCTGTTCCTGTACGGGTGCCAGTGAGCGGCCGCGGGTCCGGAGGAAGAATTCGGCCTGGCCGGCGGTGGCGTGGCGGTCCAGGAGCTCCTGGAATTCGGTGCGACGGTGGACGATCACAAGTCGGGGCGTGCCCATGGTGCTGCCTTTCGGGTGGGTTCCTGCTGGATTGTTTCGGAGCCTGCGCCTGCCGGGCTACTTCCCGGCAGGCGTGGTTGTCTGGAACAATCCTGCCAGCGCGCCGCTGAGCAGGTCCGGGGTGATGGTCAGGTTGTTGATGTTGGGCAGCGAGGCGGCGGCTTCGCGGAAGGCCAGGGCCAGCAAGGTGGCCTGGTCCATGTCCTTGTAGACGGCCATCGTTGCAGCTTCACGTGCTGCGGTTGCCTCGCCGACAAGCTCCAGCTGGTTGGCCTCTGCCTTGGCGCTGATGCCCTGGCGTTCGGCCTCGGCCTGGGCCCGGATGAGTGCGGCGGCGGCCATTTCCTCGGCTTCGCGGCGGGCGTTGGTTCCCTCCTGCGACACGAGGTGTTCGCGGCGTGCGGCCAGCTCGATCTTGCTGGCCATCTCGTTCTCCGAAATGGTCCGCTCGCGTTCCACCGCCAGCGCCCTGCGCTCATAGGTGGCACGGTCGGCCTCGGCCTGGAGCTGCTCGCGGACCGGCGTCTGTAGCGCCCGCTCCACGTCCGACTCCGGCCGCACGGCCAGGACCTGCACGCCCAGGACTTCAATGCCGGTCGACTGCAGGCGGGCATCCGCCTGAAGCGCCCCGGCCAGCAGGCCGCGCAGTTCGCTGACGCCGCGTTCCAGCGACTGGGCGAGGGTGGTGGCGGCAATCTGGTCGATCGCGTGGCTCTGGCACAACTGGCCGATGATGGTGGCCACCTGTTCCCGGCCGGCAGTGGTTCCCGCGCCTCCCGGCTGGAGGGCGAAATCAAGGCGGCCGGCCACCGAGACCGGATCGCTGAAGCGGTACGTGACGTTGGCCTGGACACTCACATCCTGGTGGTCGCGGGTGATGGCGTGGAACATGATGGGCAGTTCCTGGTCATCCACGGGGACCTCGCTCAGGACCGATGACGCCGGACGGAACCAAAACGCCTGCCCCACGCCTTCGTGGCTGAGCTTTCCCTTTTGCAGGTGCACGATGTATCCAGTGGGGCTGCCCAGGAAGTGGTTGATCCAGGGGAAGCGCTTGATCGTGGCCATGGTGTTCTCCTCGCAATTGTTATCGTCATTGTGACGATAACAAAAGCATAGGGGGTGCAATCATTTATTGTCAACATGACGATAAGTGTCTAGGCTGGCTGCATGCCACATTCCCATCTCCATGCGGATCCCGCTCCCCACGCCCATCTGCATCCCGCACGCTTTCCGGTGACGGTCGACGTCGTTGCCCTCACCGTGGGTGGTGGGGAGCTTCGCGTGCTGCTCATCAACCGGCTGATTGAACCATTCAAGGGGGGTCTTGCCCTGCCGGGAGGGTTTGTGCTGCCGGGGGAAGGCCTGAGGGATGCCGCGGCGCGGGAGCTGGCTGAGGAAACAGGGGTGGCCCGGCTGCCGGGGCACCTGGAGCAGCTGCAAAGCTACGGGCCCGCGGGCAGGGACCCGCGCGGGGACGTGTTGACCGTGGCGCACCTGCTGCTGGCGCCGGACTTCCCCGTGCTGGCCGCCGGGAGCGATGCCGCCCATGCCGGCTGGCACCCCGTTTCCGACGTGCTGGACGGGGTGCTGGATGTGGCGTTTGACCATCGGCAGATCATTGCCGACGCCGTGGAACGGGCCCGGTCAAAACTGGAGTATTCGCCCCTCGGGGCTGCGTTTTGCGGTGAAGAATTCACCGTCGCCCAGTTGCGGGCGGTTTACGAGGCCGTGTGGGGCACCCGCCTGGACCCCCGCAACTTTCACCGCAAGGCCACAGGCACGCCGGGGTTCCTGGAGGACACCGGGGCCATGAGCGCGGGGGAGGCCGGGCGCCCGGCGGCCCTGTTCCGGCTTGCCCCGGAGTCCCGATTCGTTGCCGGCGAGCCGGTCCGGGCCGTGTTGAACCCGCCGCTTATGCGCCCGCGAGGCTAGGGCGGGCGCCGCGCCGGCCGTCGATCGAGAGGAACAGCAGTGCCAGCAGGATGGGGCCGTAGGTGAACAGTGCGGACCAGCCCAGTGCCTCGCCCAGGATGACGGAAACGCCCACCAGCAGCACCGGCTCCACATAGCCCAGCAGGCCGAACAGGGACAGCGGCAGCCACTTGCTCGCCAGCAGGTACAGCACCATGGCCACGCCGCCCAGGATCCCGATGGACCAGGCCGCCCAGATGCCGTCGGTGCCGCCGCCGGATCCGGGGCCGTGAGGGCCGGTGAGGATGAAGAACACGCCCGCGGGGAGCAGGAACAGGAGTTCGGCGGCGAAGGCCGGGAGGTTGTCGAAGCGGAAGCGGCGGCGCAGCACAAAGTACACGGGATAGCCCAGGCAGACCAGCAGGGTGGGCCAGTCCAGGCCGCCGGCCGAGAATGCCTGGTGGGCCACGCCCACGGCGGCCGCAGCCACAGCCCACTTGCGCAGCGGGCTGAGCTTGTCGGCAAAGAAGATCCGCCCCGCCAGCACCATTGTCAGCGGCAGCAGGAAGTAGCCGAAAGACACCGCCAGGGCCATGTTGTTGACCGGCGCCCACATGAACAGCCACAGCTGCACGCCCACAATCCCGGCCGCGAGCACCCCGGGCAGAAGGAGGGATGGCCGCCGTCGGACCCTCAGCAGGAGCGACCTCGACTCACGGCGGGCAGCAGGCATGAACGGCAGGATGCAGGCCAGCGTCAGCAGGGTCAGCACCACGCGCCAGCCGAAGATTTCCTCGGGCCCCCATGCCGGCAGCAGCCCCGCGATCAGGAAGATCACGGCGAAGAGGACGGCGCCGATGAGCATGACAGCCACTCCGCGGCCCGAGTGGGCATGTGCGGGGGGAGGAACGGAATTCATGGGGTGCCCCCCTTTCTCGAGAGCAGCAATCGGCCCGAAAAGTGACGGAGCGTTGCCGGAATCGGCCCGGAAGGTGATGGAGCTTTGGTGGAGCGGGAAAGTGGTGCAGGATGCGCCGAATGCGGGCATGAAAAGTGCCCCCGCCGGGGATCGAACCCGGATTTGCCCTTTAGGAGAGGGCCGTCTTATCCATTGGACTACAGAGGCGCGTCACCAAGCCTAACGGAATTGGCAACCAAGCAAAAAACGCGGCCGGGTCAGGCCTCCGCGGGCGGGGTTTTCTTCCTGCGCCCGAGGAACAGTGCCAGGCCAATGGCCAGCAGCGAGGCGATCAGCAGCATCCATGACGCCGTGACCAGTCCTGACGCCAGCGACACGGCGCCGGGGTCCAGCTTTTCGGCGCCCAGCATGTTGTCAACGGCGGCATTGGCCCACAGGGAGATGCCGGCAAATGCCAGCGGCAGCATCCACAGCGCCCAGCGAAGTGCCTTCTTCCCCACATTGGCGGCTATCAGCGTCAGCGCCGTGATGGCGAAGATCAGCGGGAACAGGGTTCCGGCCGTCTTGCCCACATAATTCAGCTGGCCCAGGGCGTCGGCGTCCATGGCGGCCCGCAGCGACTCCACGTACGGGACGTCAAAACCAAACACGATCGACTGCGGCATGGCCAGCCCGCCGGACAGGTCCGTCATCTGGTTCAGCGTCAGCAGGTGGAAGTACCAAAACAGGAACAGGCTCGCCACAGCCCCGGCAATCAGGATCAGGTTCGCGTTGCCCTGCGCCTTTTGCGGGCTGCGCTGCGTGCTCGTGTTGACGACGGGTGTGCTGGGCGGAGTTGCAGCGGCACCATGCTTGGCGGCACGCTGGGCGGGAGTTTTAGCCATGCCCCCATTATCGCCCAGATTAGGCTGGGGGCATGGCACACCCACCAGCACCAGCGCCCACCGACACCGAATTGGCGGCGACGCTCCTCCGCGAGGCCGGCGCCCTGGCCCGGTCCATCCGCGCAGAAGGCCGCACCGCACTCATGGCCGGCCGCCACGTCAAAAGCGGCATCTCGGACTTCGCCACCGCCGCAGACCTCGCCGCCGAGCAGGCCATCTTCAACGCTCTGCGCGCCGCCCGCCCCGACGACTCCATCCTCGGCGAAGAGGGAGCCGGGCACGTCGGCACCTCGGGCCGCTGCTGGGTCATCGACCCCGTCGACGGCACCTTCAACTTTGCCGCCGGATCCACCTACTGGTGCACGGCGCTCGCCCTCGTTTCGGCCGGATTGACCAAAGGAGGCACGACGGCGGAGCTGCCCGCCGACGCTGAGGTGCTTCTCGGCGCGGTGTACCAGCCGGAGGAGGACAAGCTGTGGCTGGGCGGCACCACCGAACAGGCGTCGCTGAACGGCCGGCTGCTGCCACCCCTGGCGCCTGCCGCCGTGGACACACTCGCGGCCGGCACCTACATCCACCCCGGTTGGCTCTCGCAGCCCCGCGCTGCCGGGCCGTGGCAGCGGGCCGCCGAACTGCCGGCCACGCTGCGCATGCTGGGCTCGGGATCCTGTGATTTGGCCCGCGTGGCGCAGGGCGAACTGGGCGTGTGGTTCCAGCACAGCGTGCCGTCCTGGGACTGGCTCCCCGGCAAGGGCATCGTTGAAGCGGCAGGCGGGGACACCGCCGTCGTGCGCGTCAACGGGCTGGACTGGTTTGTGGCAGGTGCCCGCGGGGCTGTGGCGCAGTTGGCCGGGGCCCTGGAATCGGGTGCCCTGGGCTGAGCCTTGGGCAAACCCGGACCCCGTGGGCAGCAGTCAGGGGAATGTCAGCGGGTCGAACTACACTGGATGCACCATGGATATGTTGTTTGACCCTTACCCCCAGAAACCCAAGCCAACGCTCAGCGCAGGCGCCGGATTGCCGCCGTGGCAGCCCTTTGAGCAGGAGGATCCCGGCGAGGACGTGCCCGAGCACGTCTCCGGCGGGCCGGCCTTTGGGATGGAGATGGGCAACGGGGCCGGCCCGTCATTCGGCGGGGCCGGCAGTGCCCCTGGCGGCCGCTGGCCGGATCCAGACACTCTGCTGCAGGGCATGAACCCGCAGCAGGAGGCAGCCGTGGTCCACACGGGCGGGCCGCTGCTGATCGTGGCCGGGGCCGGATCCGGAAAGACGCGTGTCCTAAGCCACCGGATCGCCTACCTGCTGGCCACCGGTCAGGCCCACCCGGGCCAGATCCTCGCCATCACCTTCACCAACAAGGCCGCGGCGGAGATGCGCGAACGCATCGAGGCGTTGATCGGCGACGCCGCCAAGAGCATGTGGATTTCCACCTTCCACTCCTCGTGCGTGCGGATCCTGCGGCGCGAGGCGAAGGTCATCGGGCTCAATTCCAACTTCTCTATTTACGATTCCGCGGACTCGCTGCGCCTGATCACGCTGGTGGCCAAGGGCCTGGACCTGGACCCCAAGAAGTTCACTCCCAAGTCCATCATGCACAAGATCTCCTCGCTGAAGAATGAGCTCATCGACGACGATGAGAATTCCATGAACACCAACTTCAACGACCCCTTCGCCGCCGCCGTGGCCGAGGTATACAAGGGGTACACGCAGCGGCTGCGCCAGGCCAATGCCATGGACTTTGACGACCTCATCGCCCAGACCGTGTACATGTTCCGGGCCTTCCCGGGCGTGGCCGACTACTACCGCCGTCGCTTCCGCCACGTCCTGGTGGACGAGTACCAGGACACCAACCACGCCCAGTACGCGCTGGTGAAGGAAATTGTGGGGGTTGAGGAACAGGACGGCGTTCAGCCGGCCCAGCTGACAGTTGTGGGCGACTCCGACCAGTCCATTTATGCGTTCCGCGGTGCCGACATCCGCAACATCGTGGAGTTCGAGGAGGACTACCCCAGCGCCGAGACCATCAAGCTGGAACAGAACTACCGCTCCACGCAAAACATCCTCAGCGCCGCCAACGCCGTCATCTCCCGCAACCCCAACCGCCGCGAAAAGCGGTTGTGGACGGCCGAGGGCGACGGCGAAAAGATCATCGGCTACGTGGCCGAGTCCGAACACGACGAGGCCAGCTTCATCGCCAAGGAGATCGACCGGCTGCAGGACGAAAGCGACATCCGCCCCGGCGACGTCGCCATTTTCTACCGCACCAACGCCCAGTCGCGCGCCATCGAGGACATCCTGGTCCGCGTGGGCCTGCCCTACCGCGTGGTGGGCGGCACCCGCTTCTACGAGCGCAAGGAAATCAAGGACGCCCTCGCCTACCTGCGCGCCCTGGTCAACCCGGACGACGACGTGAACCTGCGGCGGATCCTGAACGAACCCAAGCGTGGCATCGGCGACCGTGCCGAAGGTGCCGTCGCGGCCCTGGCCGAGCGGGAACGGATCTCCTTCTCCGCCGCCCTGGCCCGCGCCGACGAGGCCCCGGGGATCGCCTCCCGTTCGCTCAATGCCGTCAACACCTTTGCCAAGATGATGGGCGACCTCGCCGAGATTGCCGCATCGTCCAGCCCCGCGACCGCACTGGAAGCCGTGCTGGAGCAGTCCGGCTACCTCGAGGCGCTGCGTACCTCGACGGACCCACAGGATGAGTCGCGCGTGGAAAACCTGGCGGAACTGGTCGCCGTCGTGCGCGAATTTGGGCAGGAAAACCCGGAAGGGACGCTGGGGGAATTCCTGGAACAAGTCTCGCTCGTGGCCGACGCCGACCAGATTCCGGATGCGCCGGGCGGCTCGGAGGCCGAGGCCGCCGCGGCGGTCGAGGAGGCAAAGCGCCTGGGCGTGGTGACGCTCATGACGCTGCACACGGCCAAGGGGCTGGAGTTCCCGGCCGTGTTCCTCACCGGCATGGAGCAGGGCCTGTTCCCGCATTCACGCTCCGCAACCGACCCCAAGGAACTGGCGGAGGAACGGCGCCTGGCCTATGTGGGGCTGACGCGTGCGCGCGAGCGGCTATACATCACCCGTTCCGAGGTGCGCAGCATGTGGGGGCAGAGCCAGTACAACCCGGCCAGCCAGTTCATCGACGAGGTCCCGGAGGAACTCATCGAGTGGAAGCGCGAAGGCACCGCCCGCATGGCACCGCCGGCCGGCGGTTTTGGCACCAGCCGCTACTCGGGATCCTCCTGGGGTGCCGGGACTGCAGTGGGCGGGCGCGATTCCGGCGTGCTGCCGCCCAGCATTTCCACGCGCAACACGGCCGGGAGGGTGCAGCCGCAGAAGGAGGTCGTCTCCGTCAGCGTGGGCGACCGGGTCAACCACACCATGTTCGGCTCGGGCACCGTGCTGGAAGTGACCGGTGCCGGGGACAAGTCCGTGGCCAAGGTGAAGTTTGAAATCGGCGAGAAGCGGCTGCTGCTGCGCTACGCGCCGCTGGTGAAAGAAGAATAACGGTCAAAAATACGTAGAAAATACTTACGACTTTTACCTGGCTTCCGGATAGTCTGGACGATACGTATCCAATTCACTGGGGGATGTCATGGTTTCACGCCTTCGCGCCATATTTGTCATGGGCCTCTTGCTGGCTCTCGTGCTCAGCCTGGCCTCCGTGGGGGCGGTGCTGCCCCGCGCGCAGGCGGCCACTGATATCACAGTGTCGATCACCTCGGCATCCCCCACGGCGCTGCGCCTGAACCCAGGCACGTGCACGCCGTCAGGAACCATGGCCCACTACACCGTGGTGAAAATCCCCTTCGACTATAGCGGCGGCACCGGCCAGGTGGACTTCTCGCTGAACATTGAGAGCTCCGCCACCACCACGGCCATGATCTATCAGGGAGCCTTCCTGCCGGACAACCCCGGGGTCAACTGCTACATCACCGGGTGGAACCAACCCGGCGGTGCAGCCAAGAACACCACGTTTGGCTACTCTAATGCCGGTGTGGTGGGGCTGCCTGTGACGCCCTGGTACCTGGTTTTGGCAAGCGACGCCCCGGGTGACGGCGTCGCGGCCGGCGTATCCATCACCTCCAGCCAGGGCACAGTTGCGCTGGAGCCGGTGCCGGCGGCACCGGCTCCACTGAGCATGACCACCCAGAATCTGCCCGACGGCACCGTGGGGACCGCCTACAGCGGCACGGTGGCAGTCACCGGCGGCACCCCGCCCTACACCTTCGACATGTTGGCTGGCCCCCTGCCCCCGGGGCTGTCCCTCAATACGTCAACCGGCGTCATCTCCGGCACACCCACCCAGGCAGGCACGTCCGGCTTTGGCATCCAGGTGGCAGACAGCGCCGGCGCAACAGCCGCGTCACCGATCTACTCGGTGGTATTCGCCGCGCCCTCCGTGGGCATTGCCCCGAGCACGTTGCCGCTGATGCGGGCCGGAACGCCCTATTCCGTGCAAATAACCGGCCGCGGCGGCACCGCACCCTACTCCTTCTCATCGCCGGGCTTGCCGCCCGGACTGACGCTGACCTCTGCCGGGCTGCTTGAAGGAACGCCCACCACCCCCGGCCCATATAACATCGACATCACGGCCACGGATTCCAGCACCGGCCAGAGCGCCCCGTTCAGCAGCGCGCGGTACTACTCCGGAACCATCGGCGACGCGCCCTCGCTGACCATCTCCCTGGCTTCGCTGCCGGCCGGCACCGCCTATGTGGACTACCAGCAGGCACTGTTTGCGTCCGGGGGCACGGCGCCCTACACGTACTCCCTCCCATCCGGCACACTTCCGGCCGGCATGACGCTGTCCTCCGACGGCGTCCTATCAGGTACACCCACGGAGGCGGGCACCTTCCCCATCACTGTCATGGCACAGGACAGCAGCCCGACCGTGCAACGCACAGGCGCTGCCAATTACGTCCTTTCCATAGCCCCGCCCGCCATTGTTCTCACCACGCCCTCGCTGCCTGACGCCACCGCCGGCGTGGGCTACACGAGCCAGCTGGCGGCAAGCGGCGGCGCGGCGCCCCATACCTTCGCGGTTTCCATAGGCAGCCTGCCCGCCGGGCTCCAGCTCAGCACCGGCGGTATGATCTCCGGAACCCCGACGGCCCACGGCTCTTCCACGTTCACCGTCACGGCCACCGACACCAACGGCTTTACCGGTGCGAAGGAATTCACGCTCCGGACCGTGCCTGTTCCGCTCACCATCCTGCCGGCCACCCTGCCGGTGCCCACCGCGGGCGCGGCCTACACAGGGCAGCTGAACGCCGCCGGCGGAATTCCTGCCTACACCTGGTCGGTCTCCGCAGGATCCCTGCCAACGGGGCTCGAACTTAATTCCGCCACGGGAGCGCTGTCCGGAACCCCGACGGCGGTCGGCAGCTACACGTTCACGGCCACCGTCAACGACGCCGGAGACGAACCCTTCCAGGGCATGGCCAGCCAGAAATACACCGTGGCGGTCCCGTCTGTTCCACTGGAACTAAGCGGCACCCTGCCACAGGCCCACCAGGGCGAAGCCTATACCGGCGCCCTGACGGGATCCGGCAGCACCGGCCCCTACACCTTTGCCTTGCAGCCCGCTGCCACCATGCCCGCCGGGCTGTCGCTTGACGGCGACGGCCTGATCACCGGAACCCCGGAAGCAGCTGCCACCTTCGACCTCCTGCTGACCCTGAACGACGCCTACGGCTCATCCAGCAATGTCACCGGGCACCTGACCGTGGCGCCCAGCATCGGCATTTCCCCAATCGCACTTCCGGACGGCATTGCCGGTGCCGCGTATGAGCAGCAGCTGAGCGCCGACGGCGGGACCGCACCATATACATATGCCGTCACCGCCGGGACCCTTCCAGGCGGCGTGGAACTCTCCGCCGACGGCCTGCTGACCGGAACGCCAACCGTCCACGGCAGCTCGGCCTTCACCGTCACGGCAAGCGACGCAGACGGCTTCCCCGGAACCACGAGCTACACGCTGCTTGTGGCGCCGGCGCCATTGGTTCTTGGCCCGGTTGAACTTCCCGTCCCCACCGCCGGAACACCGTATTCGGCGCAACTGGCCGCCGCCGGCGGTGTTGCTCCCTATGCATGGAGTGTGCCGGCAGACAAACTGCCGCCGGGCCTGTCCCTTGACACGGCCAGCGGCCTGATCTCCGGAACACCGACAGCCGTCGGCAGGTACACGTTCACGGTTGGTGTGGCTGACTCCGCTGTCGATGCGTTCCACGGAACAGCCAGCCAGGAATACACCCTGGTGGTGCCGGCGGTTCCGCTCGAGCTGGGCGGCACGCTGCCGCAGGCCCATGTTGGCGACGCCTACACCGGTGCGCTGGCCGGATCCGGCGGCACCGGGCCCTACATCTTTGCCTTGCAGTCCGGCGCCACGTTGCCCACCGGGCTGTCGCTCGACGGCAACGGCTTGATCACGGGCACCCCGGACGAGGCCGGCACCTTTGACCTCCTGCTGACCGTGACCGACGCCTACGGCTCCTCCAGCAACGTCACAGGACAGCTCACCGTGGCGCCCAACATCGGCATCGCCCCGGCAGCCATTCCTGACGCCACCGTTGCCGCAGCCTATGAGCAGCAGCTGAGCGCCGACGGCGGGACCGCACCGTATACATTTGCCGTCACCTCCGGGACCCTTCCGGACGGCATGGAACTCTCCGCCGACGGCCTGCTGACCGGAACGCCAACCGTCCACGGCAGCTCCACCTTCACCGTCACGGCAAGCGATGCGGACGGCTTCCCCGGAACCACGAGCTACACGCTGCTTGTGGCGCCCGCGCCACTGGTTCTCGGTCCGGTTGAACTTCCCGTCCCCACCGCCGGAACACCGTATTCGGCGCAACTGACTCCGGCCGGTGGTGTCGGGCCGTTCAGCTTCGCAGTCACGGCCGGTCAGTTGCCCACCGGGCTCACCCTTGACGGCGGCACCGGCGTGATTTCCGGAACCCCGACGGCGGTGGGCAGCGTCAGCTTCACACTCACCACCAGCGACGCCGGGGTCGGCGTTTTTGGTCCCACCGGTCCCACCGGGCCTGCCCTGTTCCGGGCTGCCGGGGCTGCCCCAGCCCCTGACCTGTTCGCGGCAGTGGAACCTGTCACGGCCAGCCAGAGCTACACGGTCGACGTCCAGTCGGCGGTGCTGTCGTTTGACGGCGGGCTGCCCGGAGGGCAGGTGGGCAAGGCCTACTCCTCGCAGCTCGAGGCCAGCGGCGGCACCGGCCCCTACACCTTCAGCCTCGCGGCGGGTTCAGAATTGCCGCGGGGACTTTCGCTCAGCTCCAGCGGGCTGTTGACCGGAACTCCGGAAACCGACGGCAGTGCCAGCTTTGACGTCTCCGTGACCGACGCACAGGGATCCAGGGCCACGACGTCGCTGAACCTGGTGGTCGCCCCGGCTGCCCCGGCCCCGACGGAAACGCCGACGGAATCACCGGCCCCGACGGAAACCCCGACGGAATCGCCGGCCCCGACAGAAACCCCCACGGAATCACCGGCCCCGACGCAAACCCCCACGGAGACGGTAACGTCCTCCCCGACGCAAACGGCAAGTTCGGTGCCGGCCACCACGGCAACAACCAGTCCAGCCGCCAAGGCAGGGCTGCCCCGGACGGGCGCAGTCGGCACCATGTGGCTGCTGGGGCTCGGAGGCATCGCCGTCCTGGGAGGTCTCGTGGTCCTGTCAGTTGCCCGGCGCCGCGCCAACCACTGACATAGGTCCGGTACCGCACCGAGCCTGGGGCATGCGCCGAGTTCAAGGACTGGGCGGCGCATGTCCGTGGCAATCTCAGGCCGACCGTGGGCATGCGCATTTCCCATACCGTGGGTGGCGCATGTCCACGGTCGACTTTGCGCATGCGCCTGCGAAGGATGCTAACTTGCGCCACTCGAACAGATGCGCATCGCTGGCACCCGGTGAAGCGCATATGCAAGGTCGCGGGCTTCCGCGGGTGGGCGGCGGCGTGCCGGCATGCGCCAGGCTGCCGGGGTGCGCATGGGGCGAGGCCCCACCCAAGGCGTGCCGAAAATGCAAGGAAGGTCACGCCGTCGTGCGCCTAAAGGGGCAGAGTGTGAGGCGAATAACCGGTTGTGACTGTGGTGCAATGGCCAAATATGTGCTTTAGCTGTGAGACGGTAATGTGTGGAAGGGGTCAACGCCCCTCAAGATCACTACTTCGACGTAGAAGGACACAAACCCGTGGACCTGTTTGAATACCAGGCGCGCGACATGTTTGAGGCTCACGGCGTTCCCGTGTTGGCCGGCATCGTGGCGCACACCCCTGAAGAAGCAAAGGCAGCAGCCGAGAAGATTGGCGGCGTCACCGTCGTCAAGGCTCAGGTAAAGGTCGGTGGCCGCGGCAAGGCCGGCGGCGTCAAGGTAGCCAAGAACGCTGACGAAGCGTTCCAGTACGCCTCCGACATCCTGGGCATGGACATCAAGGGCCACACCGTCAACACGGTCATGATCGCCCAGGGTGCCGACATCGCCGAGGAGTTCTACTTCTCCGTGCTGCTGGACCGCGCAAACCGCAACTACCTGGCCATGTGCTCGGTTGAAGGCGGCATGGAAATTGAAGAGCTGGCCGTTGAGCGCCCCGAGGCCCTGGCACGCATCGCCGTTGACCCGGCCGTTGGCATCGACGCAGCCAAGGCAGACGAAATCGTCGCCGCTGCAGGCTTCAGCGCCGAGCTGGCCCCGAAGGTCGCTGCAACCATCATCAAGCTGTGGGACGTCTTCAAGAAGGAAGACGCAACCCTGGTTGAGGTCAACCCGCTGGTCCGCACCGGCGCCGGCGACATTGTCGCCCTGGACGGCAAGGTCTCCATCGATGAGAACGCCGACTTCCGCAACCCGCACCACGCCGCGTTGGAAGACGCCGCTGCTGCCGACCCGCTGGAAGCCAAGGCCAAGGCTGCTGACCTGAACTACGTCAAGCTCGACGGCGAAGTCGGTGTCATCGGCAACGGTGCCGGCCTGGTCATGTCCACGCTGGATGTTGTTGCCTACGCAGGCGAAAACCATGGCGGCGTCAAGCCCGCCAACTTCCTGGACATTGGCGGTGGAGCATCCGCCGAGGTCATGGCCGCCGGCCTGGACGTCATCCTCAACGACCCCCAGGTCAAGAGCGTGTTCGTGAACGTCTTCGGCGGCATCACCGCCTGTGACGCTGTTGCCAAGGGCATCGTTGGCGCACTGGCCGAGCTCGGCTCAGCCGCCAACAAGCCGCTGGTTGTCCGCCTGGACGGCAACAATGTTGAAGAAGGCCGCCGCATTCTCAACGACGCCAACCACCCGTTGGTCACCCTGGCCGCCACGATGGACGAGGGCGCCGACAAGGCTGCCGAACTCGCCCACGCTGCAAAGTAGAGGTTTAGAAACTTATGTCTATCTTCTTGAACAAAGATTCCAAGGTCATCGTTCAGGGCATCACCGGCGGCGAAGGCACCAAGCACACCGCCCTCATGCTCAAGGCCGGCACCCAGGTTGTCGGCGGCGTGAACGCACGCAAGGCCGGCACCACGGTTGTCCACGGCGATGTTGAGCTGCCCGTCTACGGCACCGTTGCACAGGCTGTTGCCGAGACGGGCGCAGACGTCTCCATCGTCTTCGTCCCCCCGGCATTCACCAAGGACGCAGTGGTTGAGGCCATTGAGGCCGAGGTTCCGCTGGTTGTTGTCATCACCGAAGGCGTGCCGGTTCAGGACTCCGCTGGGTTCTGGGCACTGGCACAGTCCAAGGTTGACGCAGACGGCAAGCAGGTCACCCGCATCATCGGCCCGAACTGCCCCGGCATCATCACCCCCGGCGAAGCACTGGTTGGCATCACCCCCGCCAACATCACGCAGAAGGGCCCGATCGGCCTCGTCTCCAAGTCAGGCACCCTGACGTACCAGATGATGTACGAACTGCGCGACCTGGGCTTCTCCACCGCGATCGGCATCGGCGGCGACCCTGTCATCGGCACCACCCACATCGACGCCCTGGCTGCGTTCGAGGCGGACCCCGAGACCAAGGCCATCGTCATGATCGGTGAAATTGGCGGCGACGCTGAAGAGCGCGCAGCCGAGTACATCAAGGCCAACGTCACCAAGCCGGTTGTTGGCTACGTTGCAGGCTTCACCGCTCCCGAGGGCAAGACCATGGGCCACGCCGGCGCCATCGTCTCCGGCTCCGCGGGCACGGCCCAGGCCAAGAAGGAAGCCCTCGAGGCTGCAGGCGTGAAGGTCGGCAAGACGCCGTCCGAGACTGCAACACTGCTGCGCGAAGTTTACGCAGCACTGTAAGTTCTTCTCGCTTCAGGCGCGGCCGCTCCACTGGTTTTCCGGTGGGCGGCCGCGCTTTTTGTTTCCCCGCGGCTTGAAAAGTACGACGGCGGCAGTCGCCTTGCGCCGTTTGCCTTCCTGCCACTGTGCTTGGCTGAGTTCGCCAGCCGGGCTCAGCTGAGCCGGGCGAGTGCTTCCAGCCCCCGGGGAACTGCTGCACTGAGCCGGGCGAGGACCTCTTGCAGCTGTGGGCTGCGTTCCTGCTCCGGCGGCAGGGCAGCCGGGTTGAGGGCAACGCCGTCGGCCCACTGCCTGATGTCGGGTTCCGCGTTGAATGACATGGCCGCCCGCGTGCCGAGCAGGTTCATAAGGGCCCAGCCGGCAAGGTCGTTCGGGTACGGAGTTGCCGGGCACAGCCGGTTCTTTTCCCCGTCGCCGCCCCGGGTGGCCTCCACATACCCCGCCAGGGCGGCCCCAAAGCAGGGGAACCCGGCCCGGATCGGCTGAAGCGTGATTTCCTGGCTTCCCCAAATGGGGATGGTGGGCGGGTTCCTCAGGCCGGACGCGGCGCAGTGGACAATGACGGCGTCCCTGGCAATCCTCGCGGTCCCGTCCTCAAGCGTCATGCGGCCAGGGTCCACCCGGCGGACATGGCCCAGCCTCACCACGTGCTCGATGCTGCGCAGCTGCTCGAGCTCCCACATGGCCAGGGTGGGTGCCTTAGCCATGGTGGGCATGAGCGAACGGTCGATGCGAATCATGATGCCGGCATCCTCCAGAGCAAGAAAAAGCTCTTCAGGCGACGTTGACGATGCAGCGCATTCCATGACGTCGGCGGCCATTCCGAGAAATATTGCGGGATCGGGCTGGACCCTTGCCCGGTTGAGCATCCAGGGTTCGCGCGGCCTGACCCAGCAGATGCTTCCGGGGTCGACGCCGTTGGCCAGGAGCCAAATGCAGGCATCGGTGGCTGTCTTGCCCGAACCAACAATCACATATTGGCCCGGGGCTTCTTCCATGCGTGCCAGGCCGTTGACCGGAATGACCTGCGCGCCGGCTGCGACCTTGAATGGTGGAGGGGTGTCTGCGGGAATGGTGGGGGAGAGGTACCTGGCATCGACAATCCGGCACTCCCGGGGAACCTCAAAATGTTCCCCGGAAATGCGGGAGGCAAAACGCCTGTTGGCGATGTATTCGCAACCGCCGAAGAATTCCACCCGTCCGGATGCCAGCATGTGGTTGCCAAGGACGTGGCTGTAGTAGGCGCAGATCTCGGTGACATCCGCCCGCTCGTGCAGTTTTGCCTCGGGACCGTGCTGCTGCGTCCGGCCTCCGCCCAGCAGGGTCGAGGCGACCCCGTAGAAGGATGATGCCTGATGGAGTCGGACGAAGGGGTAGTCGTCAAGCCAATGTCCACCGGCCCATTGCCGGCGGTCCACCATGGCTACGCGGGCCGTGGAGTGGTCAATCAGTGCATCGGTGAACGCCATGCCCGCGGCGCCGGCCCCGACCACGAGGTAGTCCGCCTGCACTCCGCGCGTCATGCACCAATCCAAGCACCGGGAGGTCGCGCAGGCAATGGGCTGCGGCGAACCGGGTCAGCCGGCAGCCGCTTTGGCGTGAAGCTGGGGGAGTGCTTCCACGAGCGGGGCCAGCTCCGGCAGCGCTGCGGCCTCGGCCAGCGCACACTCGAGCGCCTCGTCGTGGACCGGCCGTGCCGCCGCCAGCAGTTCCGAGCCCGCCGCCGTCAGCTCAGTGTAGATGCCGCGGCGGTCGTCGGCGCACAGGATCCGCGTGAGCAGGCCGCGGTCTTCAAGGCGGGTCACCAGGCGCGTGGTGGCGCTGGGGCTCAGGGCCGTGGCCCGGCCCAGCTGTTGCATGCGCATGTGCCAGCCATCCTGGCGGGCCAGGGCGTCCAGCACCGTGTACTCAACCACCGACAGCTTCGCAGCGCCCTGCAGTGCCTTCTCCATGCTGGATTCAATCAGGCCGTGCAGCGCCGCAAGGGTCCGCCAGCCCTGGGCGCGGATTTCAACGGCGTCGTCCCTGATGCCCATGGTCGGTTCCCTTCGTGAAAAACATGCGGTGCAGCACAAGCATAGATAGTTGCTTGCGCTGGATAGTTGCGTGTGCAATGATTTACCCAGCGTCTGCAACTAATAGTTTACGCCATGCGCGTCCAAACAAGCTTTCTTGGGAGAATCATGCCACTTGGCCTCATAGCCCTCGCCGTCGGCGGCTTCGGAATCGGACTCACCGAGTTCGTCATCATGGGACTGCTCCCGGAAATTGCCGCCGACTTCAAAGTCAGCGAAGCCACGGCAGGCTGGCTTATCTCCGGCTACGCACTGGCCGTTGTGGTCGGCGCCCTGCTGCTGACGGCCGCCGTCACCCGCCTTCCGCGTAAACCGGTTCTGGCCGGGCTCATGGTCCTGTTCATCGCCGGCAACATGATGTCCGCCATGGCGCCCGACTACACCTCCATGATGGCCGGGCGCGTCATCGCCGCCCTGTGCCACGGCGCCTTCTTCGGCATTGGCGCGGTGGTCGCCGCCGACATGGTGGCCCCCAGCAAGAAGGCCGGCGCCATCGCCATCATGTTCACCGGACTCACCGCGGCAAACGTCCTCGGCGTCCCCTTCGGCACCCTCCTCGGCCAGCAGGCCGGCTGGCGTTCCACGTTCTGGGCCATCACGGCCATCGGCATCATCGCCCTGATCGGCATCCTGGCACTCGTCCCCAACATTGCCCACGAACGCAGCGCAGGCCTGCGCGGGGAACTGCGCGCGTTCAAATCCCGCCAGGTCTGGCTCTCCATCACCGTCACCGTGCTGGGTTACGGCGGCATGTTCGGCGCGTTCACCTACATCGCCTTCACCCTGACCAGCGTCTCCGGCTTCGCGGCCACCACCGTGCCGTGGCTGCTCATCCTCTTCGGCGTGGGCCTGTTCATTGGCAACACCCTCGGCGGAAAAGCTGCGGACAGGAACGTCGACAAGACGCTCCTCGTGGTCCTCTCCATCCTCGCCGTCATCCTGGTCGTCTTCGCACTGACCGCCTCCAGCCAATTCATGGCCATTGCCTCCCTCGTCCTCATGGGAGGGTTCGGCTTTGCCACCGTGCCCGGCCTGCAGATGCGTGTCATGACATGGGCGACAGCGGCGCCCACCCTCGCGTCCGGCGCCAACATCGGTGCCTTCAACCTGGGCAACGCCCTTGGCGCCTGGCTGGGCGGGGTCACCATCACCGCCGGACTTGGCTACACCTCGCCCATCTGGGCCGGCGCCGGGCTGACGGTCCTCGCGGTGGCGGTGATGGCGTTCGCCGCAGCCGACGGGCGCAAACTGACGGCCAAGGCACACAAGGTGCCTGCCGCCGTCGGACATCCAGCCCTTCCCGGGCGGCCCGCCGGCCGTGCTGCGCAACCCGCACACCGCTAGCCCACGATCTTCAATACATTCCCTTTAAACTTTCCCCACAATTTGCACCAACAACTACAGGAGAACCCCATGAAATCGATCCCCTCCATCACGCTCAACAACGGTGTCGCCATGCCGCAGATCGGCTTTGGCGTGTTCCAGGTGCCCAACGATGAAACGGAGCAGGCCGTCACTGCAGCGCTGGCGGCCGGGTACCGCAGCATCGACACCGCCGCGATTTACGGCAACGAGGAAGGTGTGGGGCGCGCCATTGCCGCCTCGGGCCTTCCGAGGGAGGAGCTGTTCATCACCTCCAAGGTGTGGATCTCCGACCTTAGCCGCGGGGAAACCCTGGCCGCCTACGACGCCAGCCTGGCCAAGTTGGGCCTGGACTACCTTGACCTCTACCTGATCCACTGGCCTGCACCGGCCACCGATGCCTATGTGGCGGCGTGGCAGGCGTTGGAGGAATTGCTGGCCGCCGGACGTGTGCGGGCCATCGGCGTTTCCAACTTCCTGCCGGAACACCTGGAGAAGGTCATTGCGCTCGGCGGCACCGTGCCCGCCGTGAACCAGGTCGAGGTCCATCCGGCCCTGCAGCAGCGCGGCATTTCCGGGTTCGGGGCCGCCCACGGCATCGCCACCGAGGCGTGGAGCCCGCTGGCCCAGGGAACCGTGCTGTCGGATCCCGCCGTGGCAGCTGCCGCGGCAGCCCATGGGCGCACGCCCGCCCAGGTCGTGCTGCGCTGGCACCTGCAGCAGGGCCGCATCATCATTCCGAAGTCCGTCACCCCGGCCCGGATGGCAGAGAATGTGGGCATCCTGGACTTTGAGCTCAGCCCCCAGGAGCTTGCTGCCATTGACGCCTTGGAGTGCGACGGCCGGATTGGGCCCCACCCGGCCGATTTCAACGGCTGACCTGGAGCGTTCCGGCCATTGAGGCGATGGCCGGCACGCAAGAATGCCGCCGTTTGACACAAATGCCACAGCTCAAGCCTTGGCAATTGCGTCAAACGGCGGCATTCTCCGCCCGTGCGGTGAGCGGAATTCATGTCCGAGGCCGGCCAAATCATGAACTCATACGCACCAGCCGACCCTACTGGTGCGTAGAGGCACCTTGCCGCACAAGTGGCGGCGAGTGGTGCGCCTGTGTTCAGGGTCGGGGATGTTCCCGCCCCGGGCTTCACGATCCGGCGGGCTGCGCCTGGGGCCCTGCCCTGGCGGGTTATGCCCCGGGCGCCACCATTGGCAGGTCTTCGGCTTCCCAGCCGCTCATGCCGCCAATGAGGGTGTCGGCGTTGTAGCCGAGTTCGGTCAGGGCTGCGGCCACCCGCCCGCTGCGCCCGCCGCCGTGGCAGACGGCGATGATGCGCCGGGACTTGTCCAGCTCGCCGGAACGCTCCAGGATCTCGCCCGACGGAATATGGACTGCATCCTCAATCATGCCGGTTGCAAGCTCGCCGGATTCACGGACGTCGATGATCTGGACGTCGGGGTCGGCTGCCAAAATGTCGGCTGTGGTGACTTCCTGCATGGGTGCTCCTCAAGGTGGGCTGATGCGCGGTGCCGGGTTCCGGCGTCGTGCATGGAATGACTGCATCCAGCCTATGCCCGATTCCCCGGCCCCTCGGCCGGTAGCGCCCACCGCCCTCCCCGGACTCGCCAGCTCGCCCGGGGCCCCTCGGCCGGTAGGCTTGGCTGTGTGAATGCACCTTTGACACCCCGGCCCCGCGACGTTGAGATCGACCAGCTGGACCGCCTCGATGAGCTCGTGGCCGGCGGCGCGAAGTCCATGCACGGCTGGCATTTCCAGTCCGTGGACCTGCGGGGGCGATCCGAAGTGCTGGTCTCGCTGCACGCGCCCGGCGCCATCTTCATGGGCTGCCGCTTCGCCACCGGCGTGGAGGACCTCCTGCGCAGCCGCGGCGCACTCATTTTCCCGGCCCTTCCGCATGTGCCGTTCAACGCCTATCGCGGCCGCCTGTACAGCGGCGCCGAGCTCTTCGACGGCATTCGCGGCGGCGAATACGAGCGCGTGCCGGATGCCCGCATCTACCAGTGGAGCCTGCAGACCGGGCCCGCGCTGCACTCCACGCTCGCCAGCGCAATCCACGACCACGCCATCACCGACGCCCTCGACGAATTCCTCTCCCGCCGCCAGGCTCCGGTGGTCGGCGTCATGGGCGGGCATGCCGCAGCGCGCGGCAGCGAGCAGTTCGCGCAGGCCGCCCGGCTGGGACGGGCGCTGACCCGGGCCGGCTTTTTCGTAGCAACCGGCGGCGGGCCCGGCGCCATGGAGGCCGCCAACCTGGGTGCATACCTTTCCGCGTACGACGCCGGAACGCTGGACCGCGCCCTGCTCACCTTGGCTGCCGTCCCCAGCTTCCGCCCCTCGGTCACCGAGTGGGCCCGCGCGGCCTTCGACGTTGTGGATGCGCATCCCGACGGTGCGGCAAGCCTGGGCATTCCAACCTGGTTCTACGGCCACGAGCCGCCCAACGTGTTTGCCAGTTCCATTGCCAAGTACTTCACGAACGCCCTGCGGGAGGCGATCCTGCTGCAGCGTTCGCGGGGCGGGATCGTGTTCCTGCCCGGCGCGGCCGGAACTGTGCAGGAGGTTTTCCAGGACGCCTGCGAGAACTACTACGCTGCCGACGGTGCCATCTCACCCATGGTGCTGGTGGGCCGGAAGTACTGGGAGGTTGAAGTCCCCGTGATGCCGCTGCTGAAGACCCTGGCCCAGGGGCGCGCCATGGAAGATTTCGTTTTCATCGTGGACACGGTGGAAGAAGCCTGCGAGGTGCTCGGCAGCCACCACGGCTAAGTCGGCCTCCCGTGCGCTGACATCAGACGCCCTCGCAGCGATGGTGGGTTTTTCGGGGACCCCAGCGCAGGCAAATGCGAGGGCGTTGGCCGGAAAGCCGTCATTGCTGCGACAGCGTCTCAAGGAAAGCCGTCATTGCTGCGAGGGCGCCGCGGGGGTTAGCCGACCACGGTGCCGAACAGCAGTCCCAGCAGGTACGTCGCCGCGGCGGCGCCCATGCCAATGGCCAGCTGGCGCAGGCCGCGCCACAGCGGGGACGCGCCGGAGAGCAGGCCCACCACAGCGCCGGTGCCCATGAGCGTCACGCCCACCAGGACACAGGCCAGCGCGAGCGCACCGATGCCCGTCATGCCAAAGAGGAACGGCAGGATCGGGATGATGGCGCCCGAGGCAAAGAAACAGAAACTGGAAGAGGCAGCACCCCAGGCCGTGCCGAGCGTTTCGTGTTCGTCGGCTTCCTCGAAGTTCTCCGGTTTCAACGACAGGCTGGGATCGCAATCGCAGGTGAACTGCCCCATGCGCTCGGCGGCGCGGTGTTCGGCCGCCTCCCGGGACATGCCGCGGGCGAGGTAGACAAGCACGAGTTCGTTGTTTTCCACGTCCAGTGACGGTCCGGCCGTCAGGGTGACCTGGGTGGGCTGGGAAGCATCCAGGAGTTCGCGCTGCGAGCGGACGGAGACGAACTCGCCGGCGCCCATGGACAGCGCCCCGGCAAGGAGTCCGGCAATGCCGCTGAAGAGCACAACCTGGCTTGAGACGCCCGTGGCGGCCATGCCGGCAACAAGGGAAAGGTTGCTGACCAGGCCGTCATTTGCGCCGAATACAGCAGCACGGAACGATCCGGCGAGCCTGTTGCGCCCGCGCGTCGCCAATCCACGCACCACTTCTTCGTGGATTGATTCATCCGCGGCCATTGCATCCGTGGCGTCGACATCTTCCGCGTAGGGGGAACGCGATTCGGCCCGTTGCGCCAGCGCCAGGACAAAGACCGAGCCGAAGCGGCGGGCCAGCAAACCCAAAAGCTGGTTCCTCATGGACGGCCGGACGGGCTGCCCGGCGTGCTCGCCCAGCAGTTCCAGCCAGTGCCGTTCATGGCGGCCCTCTGCGGCGGCAAGGGCCATCAGGATGGCGTGTTCTTCGCCCTCGCGGCGCTTGGCGAGGTCGCGGTATACGGCAGCCTCGGCCCGTTCATCGGCCAAATACTGCCGCCACCGCTTGATTTCCGTTGGGGTGGGAATCCGTTCAGGCATGGGTCAAGCTCCTCAAAGTCAGCCCTTACTGTAGCTCGGATCCGCGCGGATTTTCGGCCGGGATCCCTCGTGAAATAGTTTCGGCACACCGGAATAACGGCCCGAAAATCCATCTACAGAAAGTACTTGACGTAACGGAAAGTACTTTCGTATAGTTGTGTCAACGAAGCAAGCAACGCAACCAAGGAGAACACCATGGACACCACCACACAGACCAGGACCCACGACTACTACGCCACCCGCATTATGGGGATCGGGATGGCCATGGGTCTGGCGTGCATGGCGGCGCTGTTCATTGCCGGACTCGTCCAGGGCAGCGCCGGCATGACGGTCATGGCCTCCAGCTGCGCAGCATTGCTGGGTGCCACCTGGGCCTCGACCAGCGTGGCAGCCAAGAAGAAGGCTGCAGCCTGACCCCACCGATGTGATCGCCACTCTATTAGTGGGCGTTTTCTCACATCTCGGCGATTCTGCGTAAGATGGCTGCCGAGGGGCCCGCTGCGAGCTTGCGAGCGGTGGGAGGCAGTGAACGGGGAGTTCACCTTTGGCGGTAAAAGTGAATTCCCGCCGTCGTACTTTGAGAGCAAAGCCATCGGCCTCGGCGAAGGTGACCAAGTCATGGCTCCCGCGAAAGCAGGCCCACGATGTACTCTGGCAGTGGAGGCGCAACGATGCACACGATGGCTACTGAGGGCGGGAAACCGGGCACACTATTGATGTCGGTGGGCCGTGCCCTGACGGTTTTGGACTGTATTGGATCGGCCTCGCGCCCTTTGTCGGCCAAGTCCATTGCACGCGCCACGGGCCAGAGCCTGGGAACCACCTACAACGTACTGCGCACCTTGGCCCACTCGAACTACGTGGCGGCCGAGCGGGACGGTTTCGTTCTGGGCCCGGCACACCCCGCACTCGCCACGGGCAGCCAGGCCGTCACGCTTGCACGCAGCCGTGGGATCATGAACGGCCTGCGCGATGAGGTGCGTGCTGCCGTTTACCTCAGCCGCTTCACGGATGGTGAGATCGAGGTGGTGGACATTGTGGACACGCCTCTGACACCGCGCGTGGATCTTTGGGTGGGGATGCAAGATAGTGCGCATGCCTCGGCCTTCGGCAAACAGATTCTGGCCGCCCTGGATAGCAACACCCGCATGGACTACATCACCCGCCATCCGCTGGCCGAACTGACGCCTTACACCATTCGATCACCCAAGGAATTCCTGCGGGAACTGGAACAGAATTCCACGGCCATGATGGACCACCAAGAGTACGCCCTGGGCTTCACCTGCCTTGCGGTTCCAGTGTCCACCTCTTCGTGGATTGGGGCCCTGGCGCTTTCCTTGCCCTCCGGACCGCATGACGCCGCCTCCGGAACATCCCGCGCAGAGTATGCCAAAGCGCTTCACGAGGCGGCCGGGCAACTATCGCTGGTGCTTGGCACCGGCCCGGACTTGCCCTGACCCGAGCGCCACGGTCAAGGCCCGCCTTTTCACAGGCTGAAATCTGGGCCGTATCTTCTGGCGCGCCGCCCGCCTACGCTCTGAGGACAGGGACGTTGATCCGGCAATGAGCAGCGCGATGCGCAATGCCACCACCGGTATCGACGCAACCTGTTCGGACACGATGGATGGACAAAGGAGTCGCTATGACCACCGAAACGACTGAGGCCGCAATGGCGCTCAGTGCGGAGCAGCGCCAAGGACTGCTGCGCCAGATGATTCTGATCAGGACCTTTGAAGAGGCCATCCTCCGCGAATATCATGCGGACAAAGGGCCGGGGTTCGACATTGGCAAGGGCCTGATTCCGGGTGAAATGCACCTGGCCGCCGGGCAGGAACCCGTGGCTGCCGGGATATGCGCCCACCTCGAACAAGGGGACGGGCTCACAGCAGCCCACCGCCCGCACCACCTGGCCATCGCCAAGGGGATGAATCTGCGCTCGCTGACGGGTGAGATCTTCGGCCGCGAATCCGGGTTGGGCCGCGGACGCGGCGGGCATATGCACCTCTTCGATCCGTCGATCCATTTCTCCTGCTCGGGCATCGTCGCCGAGGGTTTTCCACCCGCGCTGGGGCAGGCGTTCGCTTTCCGCAACGCCGGCACCAACAACATCGCCGTCACTGTGGCCGGTGAGGGTGCGGCCAATGCCGGCGCCTTCCACGAGTCCCTGAACCTGGCCGCCCTTTGGAAGCTGCCTGTCATCTTCGTCATCGAGGACAATGACTGGGGCATTTCCGTCCCTCGGAGCTCCTCGACGTCGGTTCCCTCCAATGCCGTCCGCGCCGCCGGGTACGGGATCCCGGGTGTTCGGATCGAGGGCAACGACGTGGAAGCTGTCTACGCCGCGGCCGCCGAGGCTGTTGCCCGGGCCCGGGCAGGGGAAGGTCCCAGCTTGATCGAGGTTCACACCCTGCGCCTGTTGGGCCACTTCGAGGGCGACGCCCAGGGCTATCGGACCGATCTGGCCACCGTACCGGGCGAAGACCCCATCCCTGTTTATCGCCAGAAACTGCTCGACGCTGGAGCCGTCACCGAGGCTGAAGTCGCCGCCATGGAAGATGAGGCACGCGCCCAGGTGGAGGACGCCGTCGAGCATGCCAAAAATTCGCCAACGCCCAACCCTGCCGAGGCACTCAAGTACGTCTTTGTGGAAGGAGCCTCGTCATGAGCGCAACAACGGAAAATACGACGGCGGCACGTACGTCCCTGCCGCTTGAACCGCCCGCTGGGACGCGCCGGCTCAACACGGCCAAGGCGCTGCAGGAGGCCATCGGCTCGCAAATGGAGCAGGACCCGTCCGTGTTTGTCATGGGCGAGGATGTGGGAGCCTACGGCGGCATCTTCTCCTCCACAACTGGCCTGCTGGAGAAGTTCGGGCCGGAGCGGATCATTGACACGCCCATCTCGGAGTCGGCCTTCATCGGGCTGGGCATCGGGGCAGCTGTGGAGGGCATGCGGCCCATTGTGGAGCTCATGTTCGTGGACTTCTTCGGCGTCTGCATGGACCAGATCTACAACCACATGGCCAAGATTCACTACGAGTCCGGCGGCAACGTCCGCGTTCCCATGGTCCTCATGACGGCCGTGGGCGGCGGCTATTCCGACGGCGCCCAGCACTCCCAGGCGCTGTGGGGCACCTTCGCACATCTGCCAGGCATGAAGGTCGTGATCCCGTCGAACCCCTACGACGCCAAGGGGCTCATGACGGCGGCCATCCGCTCCGACGATCCCGTGGTCTACATGTTCCACAAGGGTGTCATGGGCCTGGCCTGGATGGCGAAGAACAAGCGCTCCATCGGTGCCGTGCCCGAGGAGGACTATGAGGTCCCGCTGGGCAAGGCGAAGGTGGTTCGTGAGGGGACGGACGTCAGTATTGTGACGCTCTCACTCTCGGTGCACCACAGCCTGGACGTCGCCGAGAAGCTGGCGGACGAGGGCATCAGCGTCGAGGTCCTGGACCTGCGGTCGCTGGTTCCGCTGGACCGTGAGACCATCATCGCCACGGCCTCGAAGACCGGCAAGGTCATCGTGGTCGACGAGGATTACCAGTCCTTTGGCCTTTCCGGCGAGATTGCGGCCACGATCGCCGAGCACAGCCCCACCCTGCTGACGCACTTCAGCCGGGTCTGCATGCCGGATACACCCATTCCATACGCCCAAGAACTCGAATATGCTGTGTTGCCAACGGCCACACGCATTGAGGCCGCGGTCCGAAAGGCGGTTGCCGCATGAGTGAAGTCCTGTTCCCGATGATGACAGGGGATGGCTCCGAGCCCGGCGTCCTGGCCACCTGGTACGTGGCCGACGGGGAAGTGGTTGCGGAAAAGCACCTGCTCGCCGAGGTTGCCATAGACAAGGTCGACGCCGAGATTTACGCCCCCGTTTCCGGCACCGTCCGGCTTCGGGTGGCCGAGGGTGACGAGGTGGCCCAGGGCGCTGTCATCGCCGTGATCGAGCCCTGACTCCTCCAAGCGGCCGGCCGGCCCACGAAGAACACCTGCCGCATGCGGCAGGTGTTCTTCGTGTCCGTGTCATGGGACGGCCCAGGTAATATGAGCTTGTGATTACCGGATCGGCCTCGCGCCACGCACGGATTGGCAAGCCGGCGGGCTCCTGAACCGCGCCCGTTCCGGCCGCGCCCGAAGCCGGGCACCTCCTTCGCACCGCTGAACCCAGCCCCGCCCGCGGCGAACCGCGCCGCACGGCGGGCGACACCACCCAGCGAAGGAGAAAACACCATGCCAGCAACTTTCAACCACACCATCATCGCGGCCACTGACCGGACTGCCTCGGCCCGCTTCTACTGCGACATCCTGGAAGCCGAGCCCGCACAGTCCTGGGGCCCGTTCACCAACATCACCCTGGCCGAGGGGGTCATGCTCCAGTTTGCCGAGCCGCCGGTTCAGATCCAGATGCAGCACTACGCCTTTCTGGTGGACGACGCGCACTTTGACCGCGCGCTCAACCGCTTCAAGGAGGCCGGCATCGAATACTGGGCCGACCCGCAGATGGCGCGCGCAGCCGAGACGAACACCGAGCACGGCGGCCGCGGCGTCTACTTCAGGGACCCTGCCGGGCACGGCCTGGAACTCATCACGCAGCCGTACTTTTAGAAGCGGGGCGGGTGCTTAGTAGGCTTCCAGCTTGAATCCAATGCCGCGCCCGGCGCGCACCCCGGTCTGCGCAACTGTGATCACCAGGGTGCTGATCTCCGGAATCCAGCGTGCCGGCAGGACCGCCTGGCCCAGGGCGGAGACCAGCAGGGCCGGGTCCGGCGACCAGAAGGCGCGGTGCCCGTTCGGGGTCAGGAAGGTGACGGCGCCGAGGTTGACGTCAACGGCGGGCAGCACCGAAATCCCGCGCGTGTGGGCGGCGGCGGGGCGGGTGGAGGGGGCGACAACGGAAAATGACATGGCCTGAACCTTCTCTTGCTCTTGCCTGCGGAGGTCCCCGCCGGCCGCTTCCTCATCCGAACCACCCGTGAAGCATGGGGTTGGCGTGCGGCCAGTCGGAGCTTGGCGCCGCATCTCTTGAAGCTGGTCCCACTGTACGTCCTTTAAGCGCGACGGCGGCGGGTTCCGAAATATATTACGGAACCCGCCGCCGTCGACCATTAATAAACGGCACCAAAAAACGCCGGGAATCCTTGAAGAATTGCGGATTCCCGGCGTTTTCTGCGGGCCGGATGCTGGGGGCCAGATTACTTCGCCAGGGCGGGGGCTTCCTCGTCCGGGTTGGAGTCGGTGGCGGCTGCAGCCAGGCGGTCGTCCCAGGCCTTGCGGATGTGCGCCGGTGTGGGCGGGGTCAGCAGGGACACCACCACGTAGACGATCAGCGAGGATGCCAGGCCGAAGTAGATCGGCTCGTTGGCGTAGATGCCGTCGGCGCTGGGGATGGCGCCGGTGGCGTACAGGATCAGCGAGGCGATCGTGACAATGCAGCCCACGGCCATGGACCAGGCGGCGCCGAGGCCGGTTCCGCGCTTCCAGACCAGGCCGCCGATGATGGCCACCAGGAGGCCGCCGACGAGGATGTCATAGGCGATGGTCAGGGCAAACACGACGTCGTTGAGCACGATCGAGATGGCGACCACGGCAATGCCAAGGACCAGGACGTACCAGCGGTTGGCGTTGACGTCGTGCTCGGGGTTGGAGGTGTCGGAGGTGTCGATCTTCTTGCCGAACCAGCTGGCCACGAACGGGACGACGTCCTTGCGGGCCACGGTGGCGGCGGCGATCAGGGCGCCGGAGGCGGTGGACATCATGGCGGCCACGGCGGCGGCCATTACGATGCCGCCGATGCCCATGGGCAGCAGGTAGGTTGCGACCTCGGCGTAGACGGCGTCCTTGCCAAGGTTTGCCACGTCAATGGTGGGCAGCGCGACGGCGGCTGCCATGCCGATCAGGGCGCCGGCGATGCCGTACAGGACGCAGTAGATGCCGGCCGAGGCGCCGCCCCACCGTGCCACCTGCGGGGTGCGGGCGGTGAAGACGCGCTGCCAGATGTCCTGGCCGATGAGCAGGCCCAGCGTGTAGATGACGAAGTAGGTGATGATGGTCTGCGTGCCGATGCCGTCCCACTGGAAGAAGCTGGCTTCCACCCTGTCCTGGATGCCGGACAGGCCGCCGGCGGCGTTCCAGGCGAAGGGCAGCATGAGGAAGAAGATGCCCACGGTCTTGATGATGAACTGCACCTGGTCGGCCAGGGTGATGGACCACATGCCGCCGATCGTGGAGTAGATCAGCACGATCACGCCGCCGATGGCGATGGCGAGCCAGCGGTCCCAGCCAAAGAGCACCACAAAGATGGTGGCATAGGCGCCGGTGGAGGTTGCCGAGATCATGATGGTGTAGGCCAGCATGACGATGCCGGACATCTTGGTGGTCTCCTGGCCGTAGCGCAGGCTGAGCATCTGCGAGACCGTGTAGATCTTCAGCTTCTGCAGGGTGGGCGCGAACAGCAGGCTGAGCAGCAGCACGCCCATGCCGATGGCCACCACGAGCCACATGCCGGAGATGCCGAACTTGTAGCCCAGGCCCACGCCTCCCACGGTTGAGGCGCCGCCAAGGACGACGGCGGCCATGGTGCCGGTGTAGAGGAAGGGTCCCAGGCGGCGGCCGGCCACGAGGAAGTCGCTGTTGTTCTTGGTGCGGGACTTTCCCCACCAGCCAAAGGCCAGCATGGCCACCAAATATAAGACAACAATGGCTATGTTTAAGTCCATGCGAAGCTCCAGTGCGCGAAGTTGATGATTGGTCCCCAAGTAATAAATTGCCTCTAAAGCAACAATTGTTGTCTATTAGGCTAAACTGTGATGGTAGTTACAGTCAATATGCCGTCTGAAAACACGGGGCGGCCACGTCCTGCAAGGAGCCCCATGAAAGCCCTGCCCCTGGAACCCAGCACCGATCCGGTGGCGATCGGATCACGGATCCGTGCGGCTCGGCAGGACCAGCGGCTCACGATCGAGCAGGTGGCCGATGCAACCGGGCTCACCAAGGGGTTCCTGAGCCGGGTCGAGCGGGATTTGACCTCACCCAGTGTGGCCTCACTGGTGACACTGTGCCAGGTGCTTTCGATTTCCATCGGCGACCTCTTTTCCGCCCCGGAAATCCATTTGGCCCGCCGCGGGGAGGGCCCCCGCATCTCCCTGGGCGGCGAGGGGATTGTCGAGCGGCTCCTGACGTCGCGTTCCGAACGGCGCCTGCAGATCCTTGGCGCCACCATTGAACCGTTCGGCCGCGGGGAATCGGAACTCTATGCCGTGGACTGCGACGTGGACGTGCTGCACATCGTCAGCGGCGAACTGAGGCTGCGCATGACGCAGGAATCCTATGACCTCAAGGCGGGGGACACCCTGTCCTTCCCGGGCCGGGAACCGCACAGCTGGGAAAACCTCACGGACAGGCCTGTTGAGGCGCTGTGGATCCTGGTGCCGGCCGCCTCGGGCTCCGGCGGCTAGGCGCTTCCCATGACACCCGGCATTGTGGTGGAAGCCGAGTTGCCGGCCCGTCTCTCCGACTATGACGCAGTTGTTGCACAAAAAGCGAGTAAGCAAGCGCTTTCCGCTGCAACAACGGCGTCATAGATGGGTCGGCAGGGAGCACGCACCGTCGGGCGCTACCCCGTTCCTCAGCCCACGTGCACCCAGGGGCGCAGGGTCAGCTCCGGCTCGGCCTCGCGGAGGACCTCGCGGGTGACGGGTGCGATCTCGCCCTCGCCGATGAACAGGTACTTCAGCAGGTTCTTGATGGGGTTGCCCTCCGTCCAGCGGAAGTAAATATGCGGGATCAGGCCGGTGGCGTCGCGGATGTGAAGAAGGACGGCTGCGATGGTGTTGGGGACGTTGGAGGAGTGGACCTGCAGGATCTTGAAGCCGTGGCGGGTGATGCCGCGGACCTCGAGGGCGGTTTCAAAGTCGGAGGAGTCGTCCACGATGACCTCCATGAAAAGCACCTCGCGGGGGTCGCCGATCTCGTTGACGGACGCCGCGTGGGCCAGCTTGCGGCGGTAGGCGGAGGCGCTGCGGGTCTTGGGGTCGTGCGAGATGATGCGGATGGTGCCCTCGTCCACCGCGGCCACAAAGTTCATGGCGGCCTCGTCCATGCGGATCCACGTGGCGCGCAGTTCAAACGAGCGCCGCATGCGGGAGAGCAGGCTGACAATGACGATGCCCAGAATGAACAGGAGGGCGATCTTCAGGCCGTCCGGGCGCTCGATCGAGTTGGCCACGGTGGTGTAGATGAACGCCACGGACACGGCGCCGAAGCCGATGGTCTTGGCCCGCTCGCGCTTGCGCCGGGCGGAGAGCGTCACGGCGACGGCGGCCGAGGTGATGAGCACCAGCACGCCGGTGGCGTAGGCGCCTCCCTGGGCATCGACGTCGGCCTTGAAAATGATGGTGATGAGAACCGCGACGGCGGTGAACACCAGCACCAGCGGGCGCACCGCGGCGGCCCACTGCGGGGCCATGCCGAAGCGCGGCAGGTAGCGCGGGACGAGGTTGAGCAGTCCGGCCATGGCGCTGGCGCCGGCAAACCAGAGGATCGCGATGGTGCTGATGTCGTAGACGGTGCCGAAGCCCTCGCCGAGAAGGTCGTGGGCCAGGAATGCCAGGGCGCGGCCGTTTGCTGCGCCGCCGGGCTGGAATTCATTGGCGGGGATCAGGATGGTGGTGGCGAGCGAGGAGGTGATGAGGAAAGTGCTCATGATGAGCGCCGCAGTCGTCAGGAGGCGGTGGGCGCCCTTGATGCGGCCCTCCGGGTTTTCCTCCGTATCCGTGGGGCGGCCCTTGATCTGGGGCATGACGGCCACGCCGGTTTCAAAGCCGGACAGGCCCAGGGCCAGCCGCGGGAAGACAAGGAGCGCCACGGCCACCACCATGACGGGGTTGCCGTGCTGCGTGGTCAGGGCCGTCCACCAGTCGGCCGTGAGCAGCGGGCTGCCCGCCACATTGACCAGCGCGACGGCGATGACCACCAGGTTGAGCGTGAGGAAGACCGCCACGAGCGCCACGGCGATGCCGATTGCCTCCTTGAAGCCGCGGAGGAACACGGCGGCCAGGGCGGCGATCAGCACGAGGGTGATGGCCACGTTGTGCCCCTGCAGGAATGAGGGTGCGAAGGGGTTTTCGATGACGTGGGCGGTGGCGTCGGCGGCGGAGAGCGTGATGGTGATCATGAAGTCGGTGGCCGCAAAACCGAGCAGGGCCAGGACGAACAGTTTGCCCCACCAGCGGGGGAGGAGGCGCTCGAGCATGGCGATGGATCCGGCGCCGTGGGGGCTTTCGCGGGCCACCCGCTTGTAAACCGGCAGGGCTCCGAACAGGGTCACGATCACCAGCACGATGGTGGCCAGCGGGGCGAGCACGCCCGCAGCGAGCGCGGCGATGGCGGGCTGGTAGCCGAGGGTGGAGAAGTAGTCGAGGCCGGTCAGGCACATGACACGCCACCACGAGTGACGCTTGTGGTGTTCATCCGGGCGGCCGTGGGGGCCCTGCCGCTTGCCGGAACTTTCCGGCATGCCCTCGAGCAGCCAGTGGCGCAGGGCTGCCCTGCCCCGCGGTTTTCCGGTTGCCCCGGGGTCTGCTGGAGCTTTGGCGAGGGATGTCACGGGCGGCCTTTCGTTGTCCGGCCGTCCATTGGCGGCTTATGGAGACTAGCACCGGCTGGGGGTTGCGGAGCCCTGTATTGACGAAATCTTTACGGACATTCTTGCGCCGAATCCCCAAAAGGGATGCCCGACACGGCACTTCGTGCCGGCAGGCCGCCGCGGGGTGCGGACGGTCGCGAAAATGTACCTTCCAGAAAACTTTTGGTTCACATTGGTGAACATCGGTTGTACGATGGTGAACAACTTCGGTGTGACGCACGTCTAATCGTGCGCACCCGCCGCCAAACGCTTCCACACGAAACGAGGACGTCCATGAAAGAGATCCGCATCGAGGCCAACGGGAACCTTGGCCCGATCGATTCCTCCCAGATCCCGCGCTACGCCGGTGCTGCGACGTATGCGCGCCTGCCGCGGCTGGACCAGGTTGGCAAGGCGGACGTCGCCGTGGTCGGTGTTCCCTTTGACAGCGGCGTTTCCTACCGCCCGGGCGCGCGCTTCGGTGCGAACCACGTCCGCGAGGCTTCACGCCTGTTGCGCCCGTACAACCCGGCCTGGGACGTCTCCCCGTTTGAAAACTGCCAGGTGGCGGACGCCGGAGACATGGCCGTGAACCCCTTCAACATCAACGAGGCCATCGAGACCATCCAGCAGAACGCGCTGGACCTGACGGCGGATGGCGCCAAGCTGCTGACTATCGGCGGCGACCACACCATTGCCCTGCCGCTGCTGCGCGCCGCCGCCGAGCGCGCCGGCGAGCCCGTGGCCATGCTGCACTTTGACGCCCACCTGGACACCTGGGACACCTACTTCGGCGCAGAGTACACGCACGGCACCCCGTTCCGCCGCGCCGTCGAGGAAGGCATCCTGGACACCGAGGCCATCTCCCACGTGGGAACCCGCGGCCCGCTGTACGGCAAGAAGGACCTCGACGACGACCACCGCTTCGGCTTCGGCATCGTCACCGCCGCGGACGTCTACTACCAGGGCGTGCTGGAAACGGTGGCCAAGATCCGCGACCGCATCGGCAGCCGCCCCCTCTACATCTCCGTGGACATTGACGTCCTGGACCCCGCGCACGCGCCCGGCACCGGCACCCCCGAGGCCGGCGGCATCACGAGCCGCGAGCTCATTGAGATCATCCGCGGCTTCCGCGGCATGAACCTGGTGGGCGCCGACATCGTGGAAGTGGCGCCCGCCTACGACCACGCCGAGATCACGGGCATCGCGGCCAGCCATGTCGGCTACGAACTCGTCACCCTGATGGCGGACAACCATGTTGCGGGGGACCGCTTCGGCACGCCGAACGGCTACGCCGCCCAGGCCCTTGACGCAGAAGCACGACGCCGGCCGGCCGGGTTCCGCGCCGCCGCCACCACCGAAGGGGAGAGCAAGTGAACGACGCGGCAACCGGCCACATGACCGATTTTGACCCCGGGGCGCCGGCCCCGACGAAGGACACCATGCAGCGCAACGGCGGGGACCTCGTCGTTGAAACCCTGACCGCGCTCGGCGCGAAGACGGTGTTCGGCATCCCCGGCCAGCACGCCCTGGGCCTCTTTGATGCGCTCAGCCGCTCGCCCCTGCACTTTGTTTCCTCGCGCGTGGAGAACAACTCCGCGTTCGCCGCCGACGGTTACTCGCGCGCCACGGGCGAGGTGGGCGTGCTGTTCCTGTCCACCGGCCCCGGCGCACTGACGGCACTCGCCGGGCTGCAGGAAGCGTACGCGACCGGCGTGCCCATGATCGTTGTGGCCAGCCAGATCCCGCTCGAAGGGCTGGGAGCGCGCCGCAAGGGCATGCTGCACCAGCTCGACGACCAGAAGGCCTCCGCCGCGAACGTGACGAAGAGCCAGCGGCTCATCCAGCACGCCTCCGGCATCCCCTCGGCCATCCAGGATGCCTGGACCGAGGCCGTGTCCTCCCCGCAGGGACCGGTCTGGGTTGAGGTGCCGCAGAACGTGCTGCTGGACCCCATCTTTGTCCCGGCCGTGGAGGATGCGCTGGCCGAGCCCTTTGACAACCCGCCGCGCGTGGAGCTTGTCCGTGAGGCCGTGAAGTGGCTAACCGACGCGAAGCGCCCGGCGATCGTGGCCGGCGGCGGCACCCGCCGCGGCCGCGCCGAGGCGTCCCTGCTCTCCATTGCCGAAAAGCTCAACGCCCCCGTGGTGTGCACGCCCGGCGGCAACGGCTCCTTCCCCTGGAACCATGAGCTCTCGCTGCAGTCGTGGATGGAGGACCGCTACGTCACCGAGGTCCTGGAAGACGCCGATGTGCTGGTCGTCGTCGGATCTTCACTGGGGGAGGTGTCCAGCAACTACTTCACCATGGAGCCGCGCGGGCGCATCATCCAGATCGACGCCGAACCCCGCGTCCTCGAGTCCAACCGCCCGGCCCTGGGCATCCGCGCCGACGCCGGCCAGGCCCTGAGTGCGCTCGATGAGGCGCTCGACGCCTCGCTCAGTGCCGACGCCGACTGGCACGGGTCCACGCCGCAGGCCGTTGTCGCTGAAACGCTGGCCAAGGTGCAGGCCCGGCTCGACGAGCAGGACCTGACACTGGAACGCAAGTTCATGGCCGACATCCGCGAGGCCGTCCCCGCGGACATGCAGACGTTCTGGGACATGACCATCTCCGCCTACTGGGGCTGGAGCTGCTGGGATTCGCGCGACGGAGAATTCCACTCCGCCCAGGGTGCAGGAGGCCTCGGCTACGGTTTCCCGGCGGCGATCGGCGGCGCACTCGGCCTGCAGAGCCAGGGCAAGCCTGCCCGGGTGCTGGCAGTTGCCGGCGACGGCTCCTCGATGTACTCCATCTCTGAGCTGGCCACGGCGAAGCAGCACAATGCCCCGGTCACCTGGTTGATCGTGGACGACGGCGGCTACGGGATCCTGCGCGAGTACATGGTGGGAGCCTTCGGCAAGGCCACCCACACGGAGCTGGCCCGGCCGGACTTCGTCAAGCTCGCGGAGGCCTTCGGGGTGCCGGCCCGGCGCGTGGCCCCCGAAGAAGTCGGGGACGCGCTCAGGGCGGGCTTCGCCGCCGATGGGCCCAACGTCGTCGTGGTGGACGTGCTCCTGAAGATGTTTGGGCCCACCCACCTGGACATCTAAGCACCCGCCGAACGTACAGAAGATGCCGATGCTGCCCGCCAACATCGGCATCTTCTGTACGTTCGACGGCGGTCGGACGGCTGGTGTCCGGGAGACGGACGGATGCCTGCGTGTCGGTGGCGGTCGATAGGATGAAACCCATGAGTAACACTGTTGGGGCGCAGTCCCGTCCGTTTCAGGTTGACCTCCACGGCGTTGTTGACCTGCTGAGCCGCCACATTTATTCGGGGCCGCAGGTGTACCTGCGCGAACTGATCCAAAACGGGCGCGACGCCATCGTTGCCCGCCGCGGGGCTGAGGGTCCAGACGCCGCGGGCCGCCGCGAGATCCGCATCTTCCCGGCCGGCCCCGACAACCCCGAATTCCGGATCGACGACGACGGCGTGGGCCTGAACGCCGACGAAATGACGGAGCTGCTGGCCACCGTGGGCCGCAGCTCCAAGCGCGACCTCTTCGACCTGCCGCGCCAGGACCTGCTGGGCCAGTTCGGGATCGGCCTGCTCTCCTGCTTCATGGTGGCGGATGAAATCACGGTGGTCTCGCGCAAGGAAGGCGAAAGCGCCGTCCGGTGGGTGGGGAGCGCATCGGGGACGTTCACGGTGGAGGTGCTGGACGCCGTCGACCTTCCTGTGGGAACCAGCGTGAAGCTGCGCCCGCGCGCCGACGACGCCGAGCTGTGCCACCGGACGCAGGTCACCGAACTGGCCACCCGCTACGCCCGCTACCTGCCCGTGCCCATCCTCGTCGCGGACGGCACCGGCGGCTTCGACACCATCAACCGCCCGCCGGTATTTGCCGTGGCGGGCGAGGAGAGGGCCGGCCGGCGCAGCGAGCTGATGGAGCTGGGCACCGCCCTGCTTGGCGCGCGCCCGCTGGACGCCGTCGAGCTCAGCAGCCCCGCCACCGGCACCCGCGGCACCGCGTTCATCCTGCCGTTCGCGCCGCCGCCCTCTGCACGAGCCGCGCACGCCGTCCATGTGGGCGGCATGCTGGTGGAGGAGCGCTGCCAGGACCTGCTGCCGGAGTGGGCGTTCTTTGCGCGCGCCGTGGTCGATTCCACCGGCTTGAAGCCCACGGCATCTCGCGAATCGCTCGTGGCCGACGAATCCCTGGAGGCCACCCGCGAGGAGCTCGGCGCGGCGCTGCGGGCGTGGATCATGCGCATGGGCACCGGCAGCCCGGACAAACTGGCCGCGTTTGTGGCGGTCCACCACCTGGGTCTGAAGTCCCTGGTGGCGCACGACGACGACCTTGCCTCGTTCCTGACGCGCTGGCTCAGCGTGGAGACCACTGCGGGACGGATGACGATCGAGGAATTGGTCGCGCGGGGCAAGAACATCCGCTACACCGATTCGCTGGAGGAGTTCCGCCAGATTGCCGCGATTGTGCCGGCGGAATCGCCCGTGGTCAACGGCGGGTACGTGTACGACTCGGAGATCATCCGGCGCCTGCCGTTCCTGTTTGAGGGCACCACGGTGGAAAAGGTGGAGCTGGCCTCGCTGCTGGATTCGCTCGCGGTGCCGGCCCTGGCCGAACGTGCCGCGGTGGCCGCCTTTGAACAGCGCGCCGGCGCCGTGCTGGCGGGCCTGGACATGCAGGTCAGTGTGCGCAGCTTCGCACCCGCGGACGTGTCTGCCCTTTACCTGGCCGACGACTCGGTGCTGCGCGGCATGCACCGCAACGCCGCCCGGCGCGTGTCCAATACACTGTGGAACAGCGTGCTCGCCAAGGCCGAGAAGTCCATGGATGCCGCCGCGGAGCTCAACAGCCAGCTGGCCAGGGCAACGCTGTGCGCCAACTGGGACAACCCGCTGGTCCGCACCCTGGCCCAAAGCAGTGACGAGGCCGTGTTCAACCGGACCATCAAGCTGCTGTACGTGCAGTCGATGCTGGCCGCGCACCTGCCCCTGGGTCCGGCCCAGCGCAGCCTGCTGACCGAATCGCTGGGCGACCTCGTCCAGCTGAGCCTGAACCACTAAGACCAACCGACCAACCGTGTGCCGCCCGCCCGGGCGGTGCCGCCGTGCGGGGCCGTGCCCCGCAAGACACCCGCCCCGGGGAGAAAGCAGCCATGAGCTCTGAAGAACTTGAAGACCTGATCGCCGAAGCCACGGAAACGAACTGGGGTGCCGGCCTCGACGAGATCCTGGACAAGGCACTGGCCCTGGCCGTCGAGCAGGGGGATGAGTCGGGCGAGTACCGGGTGCGGCTGCAGCTGGGCAACAACGCCCAGATGACCGGGGACACGGACAGGCTGCTGAGCAACTTCGCCTGGTGCCTCGCCAAGCACGACGAGGACCCCGTGCGGTTCCCCAACGAACCCGATCCGGGCAGCGACCTGATGTGGCAGTTCAAGTGGATGGTGGGTGCCCTGGGCGCCGACCCGCAGTTCTCCACGGAACAAATCGACGCCGTCATGGCCGACATGGACGCCCACTACCGCCGCGCCGGGCTGGGCCTGTCCGGGGTGGCCACGGCACGCTTTGAATCCGCCTTCCAAAACGGGCACCTGGACCAGGCCCGCACAGCCTTCGAGACGGTGCAGTCCACCAGCCGCGACGAGTACTCGCACTGCGACGCCTGCGTCCGCTCGGTCGCCATGGACTACCACTTCAGCACCGGCGAGGTGGACAGGGGCATCGCCGAGTTCACCGAAATCATGGAGGGCGGCCTCAGCTGCGCGGAGGAGCCGGAGAACGCCATGTCCACGGCCCTGGTGCCGCTGCTGCGCAAGGGCGACGTCGAAGGGCTGGCTTCCCTGCACCGGCGCAGCTACCGCGACGCCCGCGGCAATGCCGACAACATCGGCATCATCGCCAACCACATTGCCTTCTGCGCCATCACGGGCAACGAGGCCCGCGGCCTGGCCCTGGCCGAACGCCACCTCGCCTGGCTCGCGCACGACGTGCTCTCGCACCGCAGCCACATGGGCTTCCTGACCGCCGTGGCACTGCTGCTGGACAAGGTGGACGCCGCCGGGCATGGCGACATCCCGGTCCGGGGCTCAGGCAGCGCACTGCTCACACCCTTCTTCGGACAGCGCAGCGGCGACCTCACCGCCGTCGAACTGGCGCCGCTGTGCTGGGCTGCGGCGGACGCACTGGCGGCGGACTTTGACACCCGCAACGGCAACGACTGGCATGCCCGGCTCGTGGCCGCGCGCCGGGAGATGGCAGCCGAGAGCCACGAACTGAGCCTTGGCACGGAAAGTTTTGCCCCGCCCGCACCCCGGGCCGGCGAGGAGCCGCGCACGGGCGCACAGTGGCGCCAGCACGCCGTCGATCTTGCCTCCACCGGCCAAAGCGATGCCGCCATGGCAGCCTGCGCCAGCGGGTTGCGCAGCACGGATGACCCCCGGGAAGCCGCCGCCCTGCACGGTGCCGTGATCGGCATCATCGGCGGCATCGGCGATGAGAGGAACCTTCCCCTGCTGCGGGAGGCCGTCGCCCTGCGGGCCGCCGCACTGCGCGAAGCCGGTGAGGAGGAACTGGCCGGGCTGGCCGAACGGACCGCCGAACTGCTGGCCGGACCGGACGACGAGGACACCAACGCCGGCAAGCTCGACGCCATTGACCGTGAATTGCAGGCTCTCTCCGGCCATGCGGAAGCCAAGGCTGAACTGTTCGCCGAGAAGTCCATGGTCCTGATGGGCCTGGACAGAATAGGGCAGGCGCGCGCCGCGCTGGCCGGGATGGATGCGGCCCTGCTGGAATGGGACGCCGCACCGCTGCCGGAGGGGCATGGCGCGGAAGCCATGGCTGATGCGCGCTGCCGCGCCCGGGCCATGCACTCGTCGATGATGCTGCGCCTGGCCATCGAGGACGGCAACCTGCCCGAGATGCGCTCCTGGCTCGCAACCAGCCTCGGGCAGGAAACCTCGGTGGTCCGCAGGGCGTCCGCGATCGGGCTGCGTGCCCGACTGAAGGCGCAGGACGGCGACCTGCCCGGGGCCCTGTCCGACGCCGAGGAATCGACCGAGCTGCTGCTGGGCCTGGGTGCGCGGGAAGCCGCGGCCCAGTCGACCCAGCTGTCGGCCGCCATCCTGAACGACATGGGCCGCACCGAGGAATTCCGGGCACGGCTGCGCTTCGGCATCCAGCAGGCCCAGCTGGCGGAGTCCCCGCACGTGCTGGGCCTGGCCCACTCACTGGCCCGGGACCTGGTGGAGCACGGTTCCCACGACGAAGCAGTGGAGCTCCTGGACGAGACCCTCAACGGCGGCCTGGAGATCGGCGACCACGACCGAGGGGAACTGTTCGACCTCCTCGGCAACGCACTGCGCGGTGCCGGGGAACTTGGCGGGGCACTAAACGCCTGGGAGCTCGGCGTGGACAGCTTCGCGGCCAACGGGGAGGCGGACCGCGTGGCGCAGCTGCACCTTGCCGCCAGCTCCCTCTGCCAGGGCGCCGGGCACCACGACATGGCCGCCCGCAGCGCCCGTGCCGCCGTGGACTCGTTGAATGAGGCTTTGAAGGATGAAGCTCCCGGGATCGACCCGGAACTCCTGATCGCCGCCCACATGCAGCTGGCCGAGGCGCTCAGCATGGACGACGACGAAGCCGCCGAGGGCGTCATGGACGCGGCAGCGATGCTGGCCGTCCAGGCGGACTCGCCGGTCCAGGCCGCCGAAATCCAGCTCATCCGGGCCCGCCACCTGTTCCGGGCGGGCGACGTCGACGCGGCCGTGGCCAATGCACTGCAGGCCTCCAGCGCCCTGGAAACGCTCGAAGATGCGGGCCAGCAGTCGGTGGTGGCGCTCCTGCAGGCGGCGCACATGTTGGACAACGCCAAGCGGCACGACGACGCCGTGGCCATCTACCACAGCGTCATCGACGAACTGGAGGGGGACGCCCAGGGGCTGGAGATAGTGCGCCACCAGCTGGCCGACTGCCTCGAGTCCGCCGGCCGCAGCGCCGAGGCCCTCGCCGTCCGTGCCGAGGCGGAGGCGGGCCGCCAAAAGTAGCCCACTTCCCGGACGCCGCACCACATAAACACCAGTTTTCCCGGACGCTGCACCACTTCCGGCCGCGGGCCGCCGGGAACCGGGCCTTTCCGGGACCTGACCCGCCTAGACTGGGCCGCATGGGAATTGTCTATGCGGCACAGCTGAAGCCGTCAAAAATGGAACTTGTCGCTGACTGGCTGCCGAAGCAGGCCTGGTTTGAAGGGGATGCTTCGTCGCTGGTGCGGCTGGGGTCGTTCCGCTTCGACGACCCCGCCGGCGAGGTGGGCATCGAGACGCACATCGTGGGTGCCGGGGACGAGGTCTACCAAGTGCCGCTGACGTACCGGGGCACACCGTTGGCAGGCGCCGAGGCGTTCCTGGTCGGCACCATGGAGCACTCTGTCCTGGGCAGCCGGTGGGTGTACGACGCCGCCGGCGATCCCGTCTACGCCGGTGAACTGGCCGCCGCACTCCTGGCCGCCAAGCCGCAGGCTGTGGAGTACAAGGAGGTGGACGGTGAGATGGTCGTGCTGCCGCACACCGCTGAACTTTCCAGCACCGGGATGCCCGACGCCGATCTGCCGGACTTGCGCTTCGGCGCGGCCGTGACGTCCGGGGGAGTCACCACTGTCCCCGCCGGGCCGCTGACCTTGGAGTTGCAGCGGGTTCTTGACGCGGATGCCACCGCGGCCGTGCCGTTCCTCGCCGTCACCTGGGCCGGCCAGGATGTTCCTGTCGTCATTGCAACCACTGTCCCGGCATAGGGTCAGCGGCGCCGTTGGCTCCTGAACATCAGGACAAAGGCGCCCACAACTACTGCGGCAACCAGCAGGAACAGCAGAAGCTCCGGCCAGCCGATGCTGACACCGTGCGTGTCATGGCACTCGGCAACGCCGCTGACACAACTCAGCGGCAGGATTAGCGGGCTCATGGTTCCAGTCAATGTTATGGCGGCGGCGGTTGCAAGCACGGAACGGTCTCGTTGTGGCAACCGGTGAAAACCCGGCGCCACGTCCATCATGTGTCCCGGAGCCACCGCTGGATTTGCCGTTCCCGCCAGTACAACGAACCAGCCGGGTTAGCCGGGCCGGCGCCATCAATCACGCCGGACAGACGCCTAGTTGCCGCGCTGTGTCAGGACCAGGGGCCCGTCCTCGGTGATGGCAATGGTGTGTTCGGAATGGGCGGTGCGGCTGCCGTTGGCGCTGAGCAGGGTCCATCCGTCGGGGGCCTTCTTGAGCTTGTCGGTGCCCCGCATGAACCAGGGCTCGATGGCGATGACCAGCCCCGGTTTCAGGGGAAAGCCGCGGCCGGGCCGCCCGTCGTTGGCAACGAACGGGTCCCCGTGCATGGTCCGGCCCACGCCGTGGCCGCCAAATTCCATGTTGACCTTGAGTCCGGCTTCCCGGGCGACACTGCCGATGGCGTAGGAGATGTCACCGATTTTGTTGCCCACCACGGCTACGGAGATTGCCTTCTCGAGGGCCCGCTCCGTGAGTTCGATCAGTTCCAGGTCCTCCGGACGGGCTGTTCCCACGACGAAACTAATGGCGGAATCGGCCACCCAGCCGTCCACGCTGGCGGCAAAATCCAGTGTCAGCAGGTCGCCGTCTCGCAGTCGGTAGGGGTGCGGCAGCCCATGGAGCACCGCATCATTGACCGAGGTGCACAAGACGTGGCCGAACGGGCCGGAGCCGAAGGACGGTGCGTAGTCCAGGTAGCAGGAAGTGGCGCCGCGCTCCCGAATGAGGTTGTGGGCCATGGCGTTGAGTTCGAGGAGGTCCACGCCAACAGCGGCATGTTCCTTCAATGCCGTGAGCGTCGAAGCCACGAAGCTGCCGGCAGCCTTCATTTCCCCGAGTACTTTCATGGAGTGCAGTTCGATCATGGGATCCGGCCTTTCCGCCAGTCGGTACAACAGTGCAGGTAAAACATTACCGGTATAACCATACCGGCGGTAGTATTGGTTCCATGGTACGGGTGCCGCTCACTGCGGAAGAAATCAAGCGCGGACAGGAGTTGGGTGCTGCACTGCGCATGGCGAGGGGTGCGCGAACCATGGTCGACGTGGCCCTGTGTGCCGGAGTTTCAGTGGAAACGCTGCGAAAAATCGAAACCGGACGCAGTCCTTCGCCGGAGTTCTTTACGATCCTGCGCATTTGCGCCGAACTGGGCATGTCAATGGACAACCTCGGGTCGCCCGCCGGCGAAGCCGGCAACGAATCCGCCCTGGCCTCCTAAAAATTTGACTCTTGTGGATCTTTCCGCCGGCCCTGGGCGCTGAGCCTCGGGTCAAACCCGCAGCGCCGCCCTGGCGCCATTGCCGAACCGGGGTCTAACCCGCACCATGCCGCGCCCCCTTCACCCACCCGGGCCATGGCCTGCGAGACAGGTGCAGGTCGTACACCTATTTCGCGGGGTTAACCCATTTTCGGCAAAACGGGCCCCACAGCACGCGGTTTGAGCCCCTTCTCGGCGCACGGCCCCGCTCCAGAACCATGGCGGGCCGCGCAGGCCGCGCCATCGCTGCCAGGACAGGTTCCAAGAGCCAAAAACTTCCCAAAAAACTTCCCTCGCACTGTTGCACCCTCACTACTTAACGCTACTATGTACTGGTAGTCAGCGTTACTAAGTAGAAAGGAGCGGCACAGTGGGAAAGCAAATGACAGAGATGCTCAAGGGCACTCTCGAAGGCATCGTCCTGGCAATCCTGGCCAGGGCCCCGGCCTATGGCTACGAGATCACCTCGCGGCTGCGGGCCAAGGGCTTTGACGACATCGCCGAAGGCACCGTCTATGCGCTGTTGGTGAGAATCGAGCGCAACGGGCTGGTCGACGTCGAAAAGAAGCCGTCTGAAAAGGGCCCGCCGCGCAAGGTGTATTCGCTCAACCCGCAGGGCCGGGCGGAACTGGATGAATTTTGGAAAACTTGGGGCTTCGTGGCCGAACGGCTCGAAACGCTCCGCGAAGGAGACAAGAAATAATGGCTGCAAAGTGGATCGAGACGGTCACCGGATCGCTCGAGCAAAAGAAGCAATACCGTGAACACAAAGCACTCGTGAAGGCGCTGCCGGCCCCATACCGCACGGCCGCCGAGGCGATCGAGCGCTACCTGATGTACTTCGGCAACATCAGCGACGGTGGGGTCATGCTCACCATGCTGGACGACCTCGGTGAGCTCTTCGAACAGGCCGCCGCGGACGGGACGCCGGTGCGCAGCATCGTCGGCGCCGACCCCGTCGAATTCGTCGAAACTTTCCTGGCCAACTATTCCGAAGGCCAGTGGATCAGCAAGGAACGCCAGCGCCTGGTCAATGCCATCAACGGCATCGCGGACGCGGAAAACTAAGGAAGCCAGCCATGGCAACTTCAACAACGCAGGCCGCCATCACGGTGGCGGGCCTGGAAAAGTCATACAAGGACGTGCACGTGCTGCGCGGCGTTGATTTCGAGGTGGCGCGCGGCAGCATCTTCGCCCTCCTCGGCTCCAACGGCGCGGGCAAGACCACCATCGTCAACATCCTCTCCACGCTCTTGAAGCACGACGCCGGTGCTGCCGCCGTCAACGGCTTCGACGTCACCTCCGCCGCGGGGGGACGTGCGGGCGTCAATCAGCCTCACCGGGCAGTTCGCCGCCGTCGATGAAATCCTTTCGGGACGGGAGAACCTGGTCCTGGTGGCCCGGCTGCGGCACCTGCCAAACCCCGGCGGGATTGCCGACGAGCTGCTGGCCCGCTTCTCCCTGACAGAGGCCGGCGGGCGGCGGACAGCCACCTACTCCGGCGGCATGCGCCGCCGGCTGGACATCGCCATGAGCCTGATCGGCAACCCGCCGGTCATCTTCCTGGACGAGCCCACCACCGGCCTGGACCCGGAGGCGCGCCTGGAAGTCTGGGGCGCCGTCAAGGCCCTGGCAGGCGCCGGGACCACCGTCATGCTGACCACGCAGACCCTTGACGAGGCCGAGCACCTGGCCGACCGGATCGCGATCCTCCACGAGGGCCACATCATCGTCAACGGCACCCTGGCCGAGCTCAAGGCACTCCTGCCGCCGGCCAAGATTGAATACGTGGAGAAGCAGCCCACCCTGGAAGACGTCTATTTCGCCGTCGTCGGCGGGGGCGGTGCCGGAAACGGCGCCGCAGCGTCCGAAAACGGCGCCCACGATGCCGCCACGAACGGGACGGAACTGTCATGAGCACCCATTTCCTCTCCGACACCAACGTCCTGCTGGGCCGCTCGCTGCGGCACATCACGCGCAGCATGGACACCATCATCACCACGACCCTGATGCCGATCGCGTTCCTGCTGCTGTTTGTCTACGTGTTCGGCGGCGCCATCAACACCGGCTCGGAGTCCTATGTGAGCTACCTGCTGCCGGGCATCCTGGTCATCACCATCGCCTCCGGCATCTCCTACACCGCCCTGCGGCTGTTCCAAGACATGCAGGGCGGCATCTTTGCCCGTTTCCAGTCCATGCCGATTGCCCGCTCCGCCATGTTGTGGGCGCACGTGCTGACGTCGCTGGTCGCCAACATGGTGGCCGTCATCGTCGTCGTGCTGGTGGCCTTCGCCATCGGATTCCGTTCCGGTGCCGGTGTGCTGGCCTGGCTGGCGGTGGCCGGAATCCTGCTCCTGCTGACCCTCGCCCTGACCTGGATCGCCATCATTCCGGGCCTCACGGCAAAGTCGATCGACGGCGCCAGCGCCTTCGCCTACCCGCTGATCTTCCTGCCGTTCATCAGCTCCGCCTTTGTCCCCACCGGCACCATGCCCGGCCCGCTGGCATGGTTCGCCGAAAACCAGCCGGTGACATCCATTGTCAACACCATCCGGAACCTGCTAGAGCAGCAGCCCGTGGGTGCCGACATCTGTATTGCCCTCGCCTGGTGCGTCGGCATCCTGGTGGTGGCCTATGCAGTGGCGATGGCGGTCTACAAGAAGAAGACCGCATAGCTGTCGCCACACCACTGCATCACAGCTCGAGTGTGCAGATAAGGCCCTGACTCCAGATTGGGACCACAGACAAGGCCCCCAAAACCGTGTTTTGGGGGCCTTGTCTGTATTGTCGAGCTCAGGGGTTGGGGAAGTGGACGGATTTCACGGTTTGCGGAGGCGATGTTGGGCGGGTCCTAGTGCTGGATGACTGGTTCCTGCTCCGCACGGGGAAGGCTCGCGACATATGCGATCACCGCAACCGTGAACAAGAGCAGGAAGCCGAGCATGCCCATCGCCACTGAGTTGCCAGATACCTCATTTTCGTCGAGGCCACCAGTGGCGAGATCTGCCCACACTTGCCATCGCCGAGCATCCATGACCAGACTCCCGTTCTAGGCCGAATGCTGAAGTGTTGTCGAATTCGCCAGGCCACGGTGGTATTTGTCGCCTTTGCGGGGGGTGCCGGCGTCTCAGTCGCACTTCACACGCCCATGCGCTACTTCCAGCAGGCCCGGCGTTGAGGTCATGTGTGGCCCCAACCATCGACAGTGTTGCGTATATGTTACGCTTGTGTTATTTCGAGGGAGGTGCATCGCATGGACGCACCGGGTGCCTTTTGGGCCGATCTGGCAGAGGATCTAAAGGATCCCGAGTTCTTGCGTGAATACGTTGTTGAATCGATCCGCATTGCAGCAGTGGATTCAATGGTGAATGAGCTTGATGCCGCTCGAGTATCTTCCGGGCTTTCAAAAGCGGCTCTCGCACGCGCAATCAACATGGATCCTGCGACAATGCGGAGGCTCTTTTCGGGCGGCGCCAGCAACCCCACACTCGGAACCTTGGCTGAAGTGGCGGCTGCACTGGGGCTGAAGGTCAAACTTGAGCCATTCTCAGAAATTGAGCGGTCCCAAGTCACACGCCCGTTGATCGACGGGGAGGCGGTTGATACCCAAAAACTCGCGCGATACCTGGCGACATTCCGCCACCCGGAAAGCCATGTCCTGTAACCCCGGCGAACCGACGGACTAAATAATGGAGCGCGGATTTCGTTTGTAGTATTCGTGGCCGTAGGCACGGATGCGGGTGTAGTCAGACTCTGCCAGTGCAGTTCGAAAAGGCTTGTCACGTCCATCGATGACAACCAACAAAGGCTTTGAAATTCCGCTTGCCTCGTAGTCAAGCTGACAAAAGAGCCGGTAGTGATGCCGATTTGGGCCGTCGACGCGGATCTCGAACCATCCGGCCATGGTGCCGTGCATGGCCTCCCAATACCCGCCGCCTGAGAACCTCCTTGGCGGCGCTGCGGCCACTGCAACCAGGATTGAACTTAGCTTGGCCCTTGTCTTCGGTGGACATGACCTCAGGAACACCCTTCCAGGAGATGTTTCGTTGGGATCATCAAGCACGTGCCTCTGAAAGTAGGCGATGGCATGTTCATCGTCGGCATTCGGGGCCGCAGCAGGAACTCCGGAAGCGGCCGTCGGCTGACGAGCCTTCTTCGCTTCCCTGCGCTGCTTCGGGTCCGGTCCCATGCTGCCTTAACCTCAGAACAACGGGTCGCCTGCGTAGGCAATCGCACGCGGCACAGCAGGCCACGCGTTGCTGACTTGGTCCAAGAGCCGGCCCTGGTCCGCCGTCGCCGTGTCAAGGTAGAAGTCGTGCTCGGCCATGTCTGGGCCGCCAGGAGGGAACTCCCGAATGCCCAGGTGCGCAGACCAGATGGCAATGAAGAAGTCGGTTTCACTAAGCTTGGAAGCCAGGCTGCGCAATACCTCGGATTCGTAAGTCTCGATCAGTGCGGTGAGGTTGCCGCCGAGCCCGTTCTGAAGGTCGGCTGCTTGGCCCTGTGTAGCCAGCAGGTAGCCAACCGCAAAGGGGTGGATAAGCGTCTCCGGCACTTCCACCCAGGCCCAGGCATCATCCGAGTCCGACCCGGAGGCAATATCCAGCGCCTCCGCTGCCAGCTTGGCGATGGCCAGAAAATGCAACGCATCCTCGGCATTCTCCAAACCCTCTTCCGCAACGGCGCGGTCGCCCAGAAACGAGGTCCACAGGTAGTCCATTAAGCCCGCGGCCGAGTCCCGCCCCAGCCATTCCCGCAGCAATTTTGGCGCCAGCGCCTCAATATCAATCTCAACGCCGTCTTCAAGTGATCCCCACATCTGTGCCTCCTCTGCCTGTCCGCCGCGGTGGCGGAGTGAATTCAGCTTTGCATGAGGGTCTGACATTCTGGGCCCGCTCCGAAATGCAAAGCGGTGACATCCAAAATGAGACCCCAAACGACCCCACGAGCCTCAGCGCTATTTGAACGCGTTCAAGAATGGTGCTGTACTTGGAACTGAACACGTTCAAAAGAAGGGGTTCGGCATGGATGGCAGGCAACAGGACGGCAAGGGCGCACAAACGAAGGCGCTCGTCCTGGAAACGGCACTCGGCATGTTCCGGGCCAAGGGGTACGCGAAAACCACCATGCGCGCCATTGCTGCAGAGGCCGGGGTTTCCCTGGGCAGTGCCTACTACTACTTCGCCTCCAAGGACGACCTGGTCCTGGAGCTCTACCGAGAATCCGTCACCGAGCAGAGGGCCGCAGCAACCGAAGCCCTGGCCAACGCGGGCGGACTCGCGGCGCGCATCCATGCCGCGATGCACGCCGGTATCGACGCGCTCACTCCGTATCACGGCTTCGGCGGCGCGTTCATTGGCAGGGCGCTGCCTCCGGAGTCGGCCGTGAACCCGTTTGGTGAGCCGTCGCGGGAAGTCCGGGAGTCCGCCGTCGGAATTTTCAGTGACGTGGTGGAGGGGGCGAAAGTGCCGCAATTCCTGCGGGCCCAGCTGCCCGAGCTGCTGTGGCTCGGGTACATGGGCGTGGTGCTGTTCTGGGTGTACGACCGTTCCGACAGCCAGCGCCGCACCCGAATGCTGATCGACGGCGCGGCACCGCTCATGGCGAAGCTGGTGGCGTTCTCCAAGCTGCCCGTCGTGAAGCCGCTGGTTGAGGAGGCGCTTGCGTTGAAGGCCCGGGTGCAGTCGTGATGGCCGAGGCCGGCCGTCATCATGCCCAGGCGGCGCGGTGGGCCAAGGAGGACCGGTTCAGCATGCGCTACGGCGCGACCGCGCTGCTCACTGGGTGGTTCGTGACGTTTCTTGTGTTTTGCCTGGGCCTGACGGCGGCCCACGTTGTGGCCGAGGGCGGCACCGGGTTTGGATGGAATTTCCTGACGCTGGCATTGATCTTCGGCTTTCCGGTAGCGGTAGTCGTCGGCCTGCCGCTGGCCATCCTGATCGCGTGGCCACTGCGGAGAGTTGACAACCAGTGGCTTCATGTTGCGGGGTTCGCGCTTGGGGTTGGTGCGGCCATGGCTCTCGCGACGGCGTTGATCTCCGGTTTTGACAAAGGGGCGGGATGGTGGGTTCTCCTGCTGGCTTTGTGGACTGCCGTCAGTGCCGCAATGGGCCGGGCCAGCGTCATGGGGATGGTTGCCCGGCGCAACCTGCCGGTTGCCGGCGCCCTGCCGCCTGCGCAGATTTGAATCAGCAGCTGATGTGATTCCGGGCTGGCACGTAGGTTGAGACTGCAGCACCTGCGACAAAAACCACCGCAGGTCCTGCTCCTTCAAACTCGCGGATCGCGCCTTCTGCTGTTTCGAAGGCGCCCATAGCATCTGCTGCTGTTTCGATTCCAGATGACTGCCCGGCGAAACGCCCCCCCCGGAAGCACCCAATCTGCCGTCCGGAGCGGCAACAAATCCTATAGGGTTCAAGGTGAGACCAAGGCAGTGCCGCCGAACCACCTCCGATTGGAACCGTTGAATGACCTCCTCCCTGTCGCTGACCACCCAGACCATTGAGCTTGCTGAATTGGGCCCGGACTCCCCGCTGCCCTCGGTCCAGGCCATGTTGGAGCCGCCCTACATTGTGGGCGGCGACATCCCGGAGGAGATCGCCGCCGGTTCCCGTTGGGGCAAGGCCCGCAACCTGTACCCCTACTCCATGCAGGAGGACTACGGCCGCGAGACAAGCGAACGCGAGCTGACCGCCGTCGTGCTTGAAAATGCGCATGTGAAGGCGACGTTCCTGCCCCAGCTGGGCGGGCGCCTCTGGAGCCTGACGGACAAGTCCAGCGGCAAGGAGATGCTGCACACGCAGGACCGCATCCAGTTCGCCAACCTGGCGCTGCGCAACGCCTGGTTCGCCGGCGGCATTGAGTACAACATCGGCACACGCGGGCATTCGCCCACCACCTGCGCCCCGCTGCACACCGCCATTGTGCGCACTCCGGAGGGGCAGGAAATCCTGCGGATGTGGGAGTTTGACCGCCTGCGCGAGGTGGTGTTCCAGATTGATGCGTGGCTGCCTGAGGACTCCAAAGTGGTGCTGGTGGCCGTGCGCATCCAGAACCCCAATGACAAGACCGTGCCCATGTACTGGTGGACCAACGCGGCTGTCCCGCAGACGCCGCAGACCCGTGTGATCGCGCCGGCAGGGAAGTCGTACGCCACGGATTACGACGGTTCCATGACGCGTGTGGACACGGCCAACCTCCGCGGCGTGGACGCCACCTGGCCCATGCGCAACACACAGGCTGCCGACTTCTTCTTCGACATCGCCCCCGATGAGCGCCGCTGGGAGGTTGCCGCGGACGACGGCGGCGACGGGCTTGCGCTGGTGTCCTCGGCCCTGCTGCGCGGCCGGAAGCTGTTTGTGTGGGGAGAGACCGTGGGCGGGCACCGCTGGCAGGAATGGCTGACACCCTCCGGGGATGGCGCACCGCAGCCCTATGCGGAAATTCAGGCCGGCATCGCGCAGACCCAGTATGAGCACGTGCCCATGCCCGCCGGTGCCAGCTGGCAGTGGGTTGAGGCCTACGGCAACGCCGCGCTGGACCCGGCGCTCGCAGCCGGGGAGTGGGATGCCGCCGTGGCGCACGGTGCCGAGCGGGTGGAGGCGCTGGTTTCCGTCGCGGACATTGACGCCGCCCTGGCCGACGCCGGACGCTGGGCCGATCTGCCGCCGTCGGAATTTGTGGTGGCCGGCAATGGCTGGGGTGCCCTGGAGCGGGTGCGCCGCCAGCACTCGCAGGCGAACTGGATCGACGAGGCCGGCACACCCTTTGGGGACGAGACGCTGACCGCGGACCAGGCGCCGTGGCTTGAGCTCCTCCGCGCCAACGAGGGAATCGTGGAGAAGCCGTTCGAGGCGACCGCCGGCGAGGCGCCCAGCCAGCCGTTCGGCGGGGCGGGGGCGTTTGTGCGCGGTGTTGACTGGGAGGACCTGCTGACGGCGGGGCGGAACGTCAGCGCCGAGGGGGCGTTCCATCACGCCGTCATGGTGCATGCCCGGGCGTCCGACTCCGCCGGCGACCTGGCAGTTGTCGCAACGCTGTACCGCAAGGCACTGGAAGAAACATTTGCCGGCGAGCCGTTGGGCGTGCGGAGCCGGGCGCTGGCCCACCGGGGCCTGGGGCTGGCACTGCTGGCCGCCGGCGACTTGCCGGGCGGGCTGGCCGAAAGCGCCGTCGCCTGCACGTTGGAGCCGGGCAACCGGAACCTGCTGGTCGAGGCCATGACGCTGGCGCTGGACAACGGCCAGCCCGACCTGGCGCTTGGCCTGCTCAACGGTGCCGATGGATCGCTGGCGTCCCTCGGGCGGGTGCGGTTCCTGCAGGCCTCCGCACTGGCGGACACCGGGGAAGCCGCGGCGGCCGCAGCGATCATGAAGGAAGGGATCGAGGTTCCCGACCTGCGCGAAGGCGTGAACTCACTCTCAGACCTGTGGAACCGGGTCTGCCCGGGTGAGCCCGTCCCGGCGGAGTACCAGTTCAGCATGCACTGACCCGCCCACTGACCCGCCCACCCGACGCTGTCGCAGCATTGGTCGGTTTTTTGGGAACGCCATCGCACCCGGTGCGATGGCGTTCCGCCTTTAACGGCCATTGCTGCGCTGGCGTTGGGGAGGGAGCGGAGGGCGTTGGGCGGGGGAGGGCCTGCTTGCCTGGCATCACCCTGCTCCACATCCAACATTGACAGCACCTTGTGAGCCCTGTCATAGTCATAACCATGAACCTGTCAGACAACTGGACAGCCGGACAGCAGCAGATCGTCCGGGTGAGCGCGGCCGAGGCCGTATTCCAAGCCATCCGCGCCGCCATCGAGAACGGCCAGCTGCAAGTGGGCGCCAAACTCAGCAGCGAAACCGCGCTCGCCAGCCAATACGGCGTCAGCCGCTCGGTCATCCGCGAGGCGCTGCGCTCCTGCACCGCCCTGGGCCTCACCGAAACGCAAACCGGCAAGGGCACCTTCGTCATCGCCAACCGGGCCTCCAGCGACCTGGTCCTCGGCGACTTCTCCGCACGCAGCCTCATGGAGGCCCGCCCGCACATCGAAGTTCCTGCCGCGGAATTCGCCGCAACCCGCCGCACCGCCGAACAGCTCGAGGAAATGCGCGGCATCCTTGACCTCATGGCCGAGGAGGACGACCCCCAAATCTGGGTCAACCTCGACGCCGCCTTCCACGCCGCCATCGCCCGCGCCAGCGGCAACGGCGTCTTTGAAAGCGTCGTCAACGACATCCGCGACGCCATGGCCAGCCAGTCGGAAACCATCAACCTGATCACCGGCCGCGCCCGCCAGTCCAACCTTGAACACCAAAAAATCCTCGACGCCATCACCCGCGGCGCCACCGCCGACGCCGGCCGCGCCATGTCCGTCCACCTGTCCGCCGTCGACACCGCGCTCGGCCTCATTATGGGAGAAAACGCATGAACACCTTCCCCGCCCACGCACCCCTCGCCGTCCAAACCCGCGGCGCGCTCGTGGAGAGCGTACATTTCGGCTCGCTCACCGCCCTTAAGCACGACGGCGGGAGCCTCCTTTCGCTGGGGGAGCCCACCTCCCGCATGTACCCCAGGTCGGCGCTCAAGCCGCTGATCGCCGTCGCCATGCTGCGTGCCGGCCTCGAGCTGCCGGACGATCAGCTGGCCCTGGCCGCCGCCAGCCACTCGGGCGCCGCGGTGCACCAGGAAACCGCCGAGAAGATCCTCGCCGACGCGGGTCTCACCCCGTCCGAGCTGCGCAACTCCACCGACCTGCCCTACGGCACGGCCGAACGCGAGGCCTGGCTCAGGAACGGCCACGGCCCCACCCAGCTGGCGCAAAACTGCTCCGGCAAGCACGCCGCGCTGCTGGCTACCTCCGCCCGCAATGGCTGGCCGCTGGACACGTACCTGCATGCGGACCATCCCATCACCGCACTCATCCGTGAAACCGTCGCCGACCTCACCGGCGAGGCCATCACCGCCATCAGCACCGACGGCTGCGGCACGGAGGTGTTTGGCCTGTCCCTGACCGGAATGGCCCGCGCCTTCAGCCGGCTGGCCACCGCCGAGCCCGGCACCCCGGAACGCCGCGTCGCCGACGCCATGCGCGCCCACCCCGTCCTTGTTGCCGGCGAGGGCCGCGACGTCACCGCCCTCATGCAGGCCGTCCCCGGGCTGCTGGCCAAGGACGGCTTCGAAGGCATTCAGCTCATCGCCCTTGCCGACGGCAGCGCCGTGGCGCTGAAGGTTTCCGACGGCGGCGACCGGGCCCGCATGCCGGCGGCAGTTCCGGCGCTGCTCGCCCTGGGCGTCGAGCCCGGCGCGCTGGCACCCTTCAACAACCTCCCCGTCTTCGGCGGCGGACGGCCCGTGGGCGAACTCCGCGGCCTCCCCATTCACAACTGAACCAGGCAGGAACCAACCCGACCCGGCGCAACGGCGCGCCCGCAGCAAGGAGCATCATGAGCATCACCGAAGCAACCACCAGTTCCATCCCCACCCAGGCAACCCGCAGCGAACACGACCTGATCGGCGACCGCGACATCCCCGCGGACGCCTACTGGGGCGTCCACACGCTGCGCGCCGTGGAAAACTTCCCCATCACCGGCATCCCGCTGAGCAACAACACCCACCTGGTCAACGGCCTGGCCATGGTGAAGCAGGCTGCCGCGCAGGCCAACCAGGAACTCGGGCTGCTCGACGGCACCCGCGCCGCGGCGATCATCCAAGCCTGCCAGGAAATCATCGCCGGGGACCTGCATGAGCAGTTCGTGGTGGACGTCATCCAGGGAGGTGCCGGGACGTCGTCGAACATGAACGCGAACGAGGTCATCGCCAACCGCGCCCTGGAAATCCTGGGCCACCGCAAGGGCGAATACCAGTTCCTGCACCCGAACGACCACGTGAACCTGAGCCAGTCCACCAATGACGTCTATCCGACCGCGGTCAACGTCGCCACGATCTTTGCGGCGAAGTCGCTGGTGGGTGCCATGGAGTACCTGTGCGACGCGTTCGCCGAGAAGGCCGTGGAGTTCCGCACCGTGGTGAAGATGGGTCGCACCCAGCTGCAGGACGCCGTGCCGATGACGCTGGGCCAGGAGTTCAACACCTACGCGGTCACGATGGGGGAGGACCGGGCCCGCCTGGCCGAATCCACGCTGCTGGTGCACGAGATCAACCTCGGCGCCACGGCCATCGGCACGGGCCTGAATGCGCCTGTCGGCTATTCGGCCCTGGCCTGCCGCCACCTGGTGGAAATCTCCGGCCTGCCCCTGACCACCTCGGTGGACCTGATCGAGGCCACCCAGGACGTCGGCGCATTCGTGCACCTCTCCGGCGTGCTCAAGCGCGTGGCCGTCAAGCTCTCCAAGATCTGCAACGACCTGCGCCTGCTCTCCTCCGGCCCCCGCGCCGGCTTCGGCGAGATCACGCTGCCCGCCGTGCAGGCAGGCTCCTCGATCATGCCCGGCAAGGTCAACCCGGTCATCCCCGAAGTGGTGAACCAGGTGGCGTACGAGGTCATCGGCAACGACGTCACCATCACCATGGCAGCGGAGGGCGGGCAGCTGCAGCTCAACGCCTTCGAGCCCGTCATCGTCTACAGCCTGACCAGGAGCATGCGCCACCTGGAGGCCGCCTGCACCACCCTCGCCGACAAGTGCATCCGCGGCATCACCGCCCACGAGGACAAGCTGCGCGCACAGGTGGAGCACTCGATCGGGCTCGTCACTGCGCTGAACCCGGTCCTGGGCTACGCCACCTCCACCAAGATCGCCCTCGAGGCGCTGGAATCCGGCCGCGGCGTGGCCGAACTGGTGCTGGAACACGGACTCCTCACCCAGGAACAGCTGGACCGGCTGCTCCGCCCCGAACACCTCGCCAACCTCGGCGACTGACCCCGGCACTGCAAGATGACAGCAGCCCTCCAACGGTGCAGGGCTGCTCCACCCAACAAAGGACACAGCAACCATGAGCAAGCAGCAAACGCAAGAGTCAGATGATTTAGTTCAAGACAAGCCCAGCGCCGCCCTCACGGCGGAGGACGCTGGGCTCCACAAGGGATTGAAAGCCCGCCAGATCCAGATGATCGCGATTGGCGGGGCCATCGGCACCGGACTGTTCATGGGTGCCGGCGGGCGCCTGGCCGGAGCCGGCCCGGCACTCATGTTCAGCTACGCAATCTGCGGATTCTTCGCATTCCTGATCCTGCGCGCCCTCGGCGAACTGGTCATCCACCGCCCGTCCTCGGGATCGTTCGTCTCCTACGCCCGCGAGTTCTTCGGTGAAAAGGCGGCGTTCGTCTCCGGCTGGCTGTACTGGCTCAACTGGGCGATGACAGCGATCGTGGACATCACCGCCGTCGCGCTGTACATGCACTTCTTCTCAAAGTACGTGCCCTGGATCGGCGGAATTCCGCAGTGGGTGTGGGCGCTGGCGGCGCTGCTGCTGGTGCTGGGGCTCAACCTGGTCTCGGTCAAGGTCTTTGGCGAGCTGGAGTTTTGGTTTGCGCTGATCAAGGTGGTGGCGCTCGTGTCGTTCCTGCTGGTGGGCACCTACTTCGTCATCTTCGGCACGCCGGTGGCCGGGCAGGAAGTTGGCTTCAGCCTGATCGCGGACAACGGCGGGTTCTTCCCCAACGGGCTGCTTCCGGTGGTGGTGGTCATGCAAGGCGTGGTGTTTGCCTACGCCTCCATCGAGCTGATCGGCACGGCGGCCGGCGAGACCCAGAACCCCGAAAAGGTCATGCCGAAGGCCATCAACACGGTCATCATCCGCATCGCCGTGTTCTATGTTGGTTCGCTGGTGCTGCTCTCGCTGCTGCTGCCGTACACCGCGTACAAGGCGGGGGAGAGCCCGTTCGTGACATTCTTTGGCTCCATCGGCGTGGAGGGGATCGACGCCATCATGAACCTCGTGGTGCTCACGGCCGCCATGTCCTCGCTGAACGCCGGGCTGTACTCCACCGGCCGGATCCTGCGCTCCATGGCCATGTCCGGTTCCGCCCCGAAGTTCGCGGCCAAGCTGAACAGCCGCGGAGTGCCGTACGGCGGCATTGCGCTGACCGCGGCGGTGGCGTTCCTGGGCGTCATCCTCAACGCGATCGTGCCGTCACAGGCCTTTGAAATTGTGCTGAACATGGCGGCGTTGGGCATCCTGGCCTCGTGGGCCATGATCGTGCTGTGCCAGCTGGCCCTGTACCGGCTGGCCAAGAGGGGCCTGGCCATCCGGCCCGCGTTCCGCATGATCGGCGCGCCCTACACCGGCTACCTCACCCTCGCATTCCTGCTGGCTGTGCTGGTCCTCATGGCGTTCGACAGCCCGGTCGGCACCTGGACCGTCGCCTCCATTGTGGTCATCGTCCCGGCGCTCGTCATCGGCTGGTACCTCAGCCGCGGCCGCATCAACGCCATCGCCGCCACCCGCGACGGCTACACCGGCGCCCATCCCGTGATCGCCCACCACAGCGCCGCCACCGCTGCACGGGACGCTGCCGACGGCGGGGAACAGGGTTAAGCGGCACGCGCCACCGGGAACGGGGCCGGGGCAGCAGGTAAGACGGACTCCTAGTACTACAGTCGCGTTTATTTTTGGTCGTGTCGGCGGTTTAATCGGACTTTGGGCGAGAATCCTGTTAATCATGATGGGTGAGCGATGATATTTGGGTGGCAGAGATACAGGAATGGGCTGATGGCCTGGAGGAAATCCGTGAGTTGATCGGGGATCAGTTTGCGCGTACTGAGCCGCGGAATAACGCGGTTAGTTACATTCGGGGGCTGCTTTCGGATGAGGAGCGGAAGAACTCTTGGACGCTGTCCGAGCGCGCTGGGCAGGGCACGCCGGATGGGATGCAGCGGCTACTCTCGACGACCGATTGGGACCCGGATAAGGTCCGTGATGCTTTGTTCGGCTACGTGAAAAAGCACCTCGGTGATCCAGAAGGCATTTTGGCGATTGATGAGACCGGTTTCCTGAAAAAGGGGACGGCTTCTGCCGGGGTGGCCCGCCAGTACTCGGGCACCGCCGGGAGGGTGGAAAACTGCCAGATCGGGGTGTTCCTGAGCTACGCTTCACCGGCGGGGCGCACGTTCCTGGATCGGGAGCTTTACCTGCCCAAGGCCTGGATCGAGGACGAGGCCCGGTGCAAGCGCGCTGGCATCCCGGAAGAGCGGGAAATGGCCACCAAGCCGGTGCTGGCCGGGGACATGATTGAACGTGCCCTGGACGCTGGAATCCAGGCCGAATGGACCACCGGGGACGCCGTCTACGGCCAACACACAGGGCTGCGCCGCCGACTCGAGGCCCGGGGCATGCACTACGTCATGGCGGTACCTATGAACCAACACGCCATCGCCCGGGCGCGTGGTTCAGTGGGCGGGGACGGCCGTGCCGATGAGCTCTTCGCTGCCCTAGACAGGCGTGCCTGGCGCACCCGAACCGCCGGGACCGGGACCAAGGGTGAACGGCTCTACGCCTGGGCCAGGATCCGCATTAACGGCCCTGCCGAAACCGGCGAGCATTGGCTGCTGGCCCGCCGCTCCCTGAAAGACCCGACCGACCTGGCGTACTTCATTTGCCACACCCCCGAGAACGTCACCCTGATCGAGCTGGCCCGAGTCGCCGGGGCCCGCTGGGCCATCGAGGAAACCTTCCAAACCTCCAAGGGCGAAACGGGACTCGATCACTACCAGGTGCGCCAATACACCGGCTGGTACAGGCACATCACCCTCTCCATGTTCGCCCACGCATTCCTGAGCGTCATCCGCTCTAAAAAGGGGGCCCGCACCCAGGCTCCGAGCACTTGGTAAGACTCTCCCTGCCAGAAATCAGGCACCTCATCACCCGCATCATCTGGCATCGGGAACCGGACCCACACCACGTGATCCGCTGGTCACTTTGGCGACGACGACACCAATACCGCGCCCAGCAATGCCACTACAAAGCCCGCGGCCACACCCCACAAACGCGACTGTAGTACTAGGGGGTGGGACCGCCGCCGAGTCTGATTCTCAGCCGCAGGGATGAGAAATTGCCGCAGGATCAGCTACCACAGCCGGAGGACTTGAGTGGCTAATCCTGCGAGGATAAATCTTATGAAGAAGTCTTTTAGCCTGCCTTTGAAACAACGACGAACTCGGATGTCGGTGACGCTGGTGGCCGCCCTCGTCGGCGTGCTCGCCATGAGCGGATGCTCATTCGTAGAGAAACAGACAAGCGACGCCTGGTCCGTGAGCTATGAAATTACCGTGGTGGGTGAAGAGTTGAACCGCCTCGATGACGTGTCCTATCTGGAGGCGCCCTCCAGGGGAGAAGATTCGGAAACCGTGGCTGCGGGCACCGTTGCGACAAGCAACGTGGCCGACGATCCCAGCAAGGCCGTGTGGAGTACTATCGCCCTGGTGACGGCCACCCAGGAGAGCTCGATAACGGCCACTCCGAGTCAGGGAACGAGTGCCAGCTGCCGTATTCTGCTGGACGAAACGCGGGAAATCGCAAGTGAAACCGCACCCGCCGGGGAGGCGGTGACGTGCACGGCGACAACGCCGGAGTTCACGAAACAAGGCTAGTTCCGGCGTTGGATTGACGACGACAGTAGCAGAGGGAATGAGGATGGCGTGGGCGAGTGGGTATGGCCGGCATATGTGGGGATACTAGGCGGAATAGGGCTGTTCGCCGTGCTGACCGTTCCTATCGTCGTTATCCAATACCGCCGGTACGGGCGCTTTACCTGGCGTCGATTCCTAGGGGCGGCCGCCGCCGGTATCTATGCCACGGCGCTGGTGGCCTACACGCTGCTGCCGCTTCCGGACCCCGCAGCAATGTTCTGCTCGCCGGGAGGCTCGACGGCGCAGCTCGTGCCGTTCAATTTTCTTGCCGACATTCGACGAGAGACCACCGGCATGGGAACCGTGGCAGCGGCGAGCAGCCGGGTAGTACTGCAGGTTGCCTTCAACGTTGTGCTGTTCATTCCGTGGGGCATCTTTGTGCGGCGCTATCTCGACCGCGGGATCATGGCCGCGACGCTGACGGGGCTCCTGGCCTCGGTGGCCATCGAGACGACACAGTTCACCGGGCTCTGGGGCATCTATGACTGTGCTTATCGTGTGGCAGATATTGACGACGTCATGACCAACACCCTGGGAGCACTCCTCGGCGCCATTGTTGCCCCAGCCGTGCTCTGGTTTATGCCAAGGCAACGGGAATTGCAGGCGGCCAGGAGCGTGGCTCGCCCCGTCACCGTGGCGCGGCGCTGGGTGGGCATGATCGTCGACTTCGCCCTGTTGGGATTCATCGGTTCCGTGCTGGCCATTGCAGCCCGCCTGATTGCTCGATTGTTCTGGAACGCCGATACCCTGCCATCCTGGGTTGAGGCGACACTCTCTTATGGTGTGCCCGCACTTGTCGTCTTTTATCTGCCAGCCCTGTTTGGTGCCGGTGGTTCACTGGGGCAGCGGGCAGTCTGGCTCGCGCCGTCGTGGGCCCGGCCGTCGCTGCTGCTGCGGCTATGGCGAGCCAGCGTTGTGGGTGGCCTCTACCTAGCCCTGCAGGTGTTGGCGCAGGGGACCGGTGCGAAAATGACCGGGCTGGCAACCATGCTGGGCGGATTGCTTCTGGCAGCGAACTTCCTGATGGTCCTTTTCGGCAAGGAACGCCGTGGGCTGTCCGGGGTTCTCAGTGGAGCGCGCATGGTGGATTCCCGCAGCTCTCGTGCGGGTACCAGCCGCGAGGGAATAACAACGGGTAAGGCCTAGTTGACCCCATTAGATGCAAACGCATAAATAAAGGAGTCAGTATGCAGCGTACTGTAGTGGTCATTTCGGCAGGTCTCGGCGTCCCCTCATCCACGCGCATGCTGGCGGACCAGATGGGTGCCGACGTCCAGTCCAGGCTCGCCTCCATGGGGATTGACGCCCGGCTTGACGTGGTCGACCTGCGCGACTTCGCCACCGGCATCGCCAACAACATGGTCACCGGGTACGCCGGCCAGGACGTCGCAGGCGCCATTCGCCGCGTCGAGGCCGCCGACGCCATGATCGCCGTGACCCCCACGTTCAGCGCCTCCTACTCGGGCCTGTTCAAGAGCTTCTTCGACATCCTTGACCCGAAGTTCCTCGACGGCATGCCCGTGTTCTTCGGCGCCACGGGCGGCTCGCCCCGCCACTCCCTTGTCCTGGACATGGCCATCCGCCCGCTGTTCAGCTACCTGCGCGCCCACACGATGCCCACCGCCATCTACGCCTCGCCCGAGGACTGGGGCGGCTCCGGTGAGAACACCCTCGAACGCCGCATCGGACAAGGCGCCGCCGAGCTTGCCGCCGTCATCGCCAGCCACATCCCCGGCGCCATGGGAAGCCCGACGCCGGACGGCACCAGCGCTGCCCCGGCACCTTCCGCCGGGGACGGGCCCGGTGACGCCGACGGCGGCGTGCGCGGATATGTGCGCGGAGGCCGGCAGTTCCGCGAGGGCCCGGCCGTGGGCTTTGCCGGCAGCGCGTTCCCGGACCACAAGGCCAGGCGCGCCCAGCACGAGGCCGCCAAGATGACGTCCCTGCCCTTCGAGGAACTCCTGGCGCAAACCCAGCGCCGCTGACCCCTCCCGGCCGTCTATGACGCAGTTATTGCAGTGGAAAGCGCTTACTTTAGCACTTTTCGTGCAACAACTGCGTCATAGTCGGAGCGGGGACGGACGGGGGTCCCCTGACGCACACAGCGGCTAGAAGATGGGCTGGACCGGCCTGGACGTGACGGGCGGCGGGTCCAGCTCGTCGAGCACCACGGAGAGCGCCGTGCGGTAGACATCCGGGTGGATTTCCGGGCTGGCATGGCCGGTCTTGGGGACGCCGTATTCAAAGCGCGGGTTGCGCGGCAGCAGCGCCTCCCAGCCGCGGATGGCGGCGGAGGCGTTCACAATGAAGTCGTCGGGGTCGTAGATAAGACCGATCCCCGTGGAGGCGGGCAGTCCGCCGTCGTACTGGCGCGGGAAGGCGGCCAGGAAGGTTGCCTGGGTGGTGCTCAGTATGAGCGAATTGTTCCTGGGGTCAAAGGAGTATGAAATGCCCCGGCGCGCGGCCTGGTACATGCCCTGCCCGTTCGGGTTGGCCAGCCCGCCCCAAATGCCTGCACCGATCCGCCCCACAACGCCAAGGTACGGCACCACCCGACCGGCCAGGTCGATGTACTCCTTGCCCGGGTCGAGGGTGTCGGAAACGTTGCTGGGGCTGGAGCCCATGACGACCATCTTCACCTTGAACCCTGCCGAGGCCAGCAGCGAGCCCAGGACCACCGCCACCATGCCGCCAAAGCTGTCGCCGTAGAAGTAGATCGTGTCGAGGTTGCGGGCGTACACGTCACGCTGGATGGCGATGAACAGCTGCGCCACGTCAATTCCCTCATTGGAGTAGCCGATGTAGGAGGCCGGGGCGCGCTTGTTCATGGCCGGCTGCAGCGCGGCCAGCTTGCGCCCGGCGTCGCGGTAGCTGACCCGGAAACCCGCCAGCAGGTACCAGGTCCGGCCCGGGAACTGTTCCGCCGCCGCCCGGTTCTCGTCGTTGTCGGGGGTGGTGACGCGGTACTGGGTGCGCTCGGTCAGCAGCGTGTCCGCGGCAATGTTGGCCTGGAATGCGGTAGTCGCGGCTGCAGCCCCCATGGTCAGGAAAAACAGCCGCCGCGGCACGTCCGGAATCTGCCGGGTGTGCCGGGGCTCCGGGACGGGGCGCTCGGGGCCGCCGCCCGGGTCTGCGGTGCTGGGGGAAGCTGTTCTGACTGTCATGGTGGCTCCCCCTCATTCTTCCACGCCCCGCACCCGAAACCCGGCCAGCCGCTGGGCGCCGGGCGCCGGGGCGGCCGAATGTGACAATCCGGCAACAAGTGCAGAACATGCACGATCCTTCGTGTTTGCGGCGGGACTGTCCATTAGTATGAGGGCATGGAAGCGGCCGGTACCGGAACGAAGCGCCCGCGGGCAGCAGCCGCGGGGAGGATTTACTCCGGTCTGCAGCCCTCCGAACGCGCCAAGGAACGGCGCGCGAGGCTGGTCCGGGCCGGCATCGAGGTGTTCGGCACCGTGGGGTACGGGGCGGCCAAGATCAAGGTGCTGTGCCAACAGGCGGGGCTGAGCGAACGTTATTTCTACGAGTCGTTCGAATCACGCGAAGAGCTGCTCACCACCGTCTATGACTCCCTCTCCACCGGGCTGATGCAGGATGTTGTGGCGGCGCTGTCGGCGCCGGCCAGCGATGTGCATGAATCCGTCCGTGCGGGCATGGCCGCCGTGGTCAACTACATGCTGGTGGACCCCCGCCACGCGCAGATCATCCTGGTGGAGATTGTGGGGGTCTCGCACGAACTCGAATCCAAGCGGCACGCATCCATGACGGCGTTCGCCGAGGAATCCAGGCGCCAGCTGCTGCTCCTGAGCGGGATCGACGCCGCCGAAGCCGACGCCCGGCTCGCTGCCAACCCGGGCGATGACGCCTTGGCGGGTGTCCTGGACGTTGCCCGGCTGACAGCAGTGTCCATGGTGGGCGGGGTCAACAACATGCTGATCGACGCCGTGCTGGGCGGCACCACCGCGAACAGGGACCGGATCATCGAGGTCGCTTACCAGCTCATCAGCAATTCCGCCGTGGGGTTGAAGGCCCTGGCCGGGCAGACGGTATTGGCCGGGCCGGCCGAACCGGACGCGTAGTCGACGGCTCCGCCCTCCGCGTTGCGAGGTCCTGAACGGAAGCGGGGCGAACAATCACCGCCGACACCCCGCCGTAACTATTGGTGCCCTGCCGGCAAGGTGACACGATGGGAATATGTCCTTTCCTGAACTTTTTTCCGCGTACTGGTGGCTCCTCTTCCCCCTCGGAGGCATGGCCGCCGGCGGGTTCCGCGCCTTTCTGGGCTCCCGGGAACGGGCTCACGAACGCAAGATTGAGCTGTACAAGCTCCAGCACCCCGAGGTGGCCGGCCTCGATGTCTCCACACACCGGCCGGCCGCCGCGGACGGGAAGGCGGCTGCCGCTCCGGCCGCCGGCACCGGATATTCGGAGGCGGATGTTGCCAAGACCCTCGCCGAACATGACGCCATCAACAAGCGCTGGCTCAGCTATGAACTCGACGTCGCCAAGCTGATCGACTTCCCCATGATGAGCGACGTCCGCGAGCCCCTGACCGTGGGCTTCCTCCGGGCCAAGCGCGACGCCGATGCGCTGCGCCCGCTGGATGGCACCGAGGTCCCTGCCAAGAGCCGCTGGGACGACTACCGCAACGCCGTCAACGCCTTCGCCGTCGCCTTTGAAGTGGCGGAGAAGGAGGCCCACCGGATCAAGGATTCCGCCTTCAACGCAGATGAGCAGCAACGCCTGGGCACCGCCCGCAAGCTCATCAAGATCGCGGAAAACGAAGGCGCCACCCCGGCCGAACGCCAGACAGCGCTCAAGAGGGTCCGGCGTGAACTGGACGGCGTGATAGTCCTGCCGGATGTCACCCTCGCCGCCCTCGAGCAGCAGGTGGCCCGCATGATCGCCAGCGGCCCACAGCAGGCGGCTCCCTAGCCGGATCCCGCGCGGCACCCCGCCAGCCCGGCCTGACACCCGCCCCACCTGAAACCGGGCCGACCGTCCTGAAACAGGCCCGCCCGGCCATCCTGCACAGCCCCCGCCCGCGCCATCGCACCCCGCAAAACCCGAATGCCACCTGACAAAGGAGTCACCGACGTGACGAGCACGCGCCCCAATCTTGCCGCCAGCCCCTACGAGGGCGCCATGGACCTGCTCAATCCGGGGCCCGGCCGCGGCAGCACTGCCCCGCGGGCGCACGTGGACAGCGGCCTGCCCACGCTGTCCCTCAACGGCGACTGGCGCTTCCACTTCTCGCCCACCCTCGCCGCCGCGCCTCAGGGCATTGAAGAGGAGACGTTCGACGACGCAGCCTGGGACACGCTGCCCGTCCCCTCGAGCTGGAACCTCCACGGGCACGGCGCCCCCACATACACCAACGTGCAATTCCCGTTCCCCCTGGACCCGCCCCACATGCCGGACGCCAACCCCGTGGGCGACCACCGCCTCCGCTTTCTGGCGGGCCCGGAGTTCCAGCACGGCGCGCTGCTGCGCCTCGACGGCGTCGACAATGCAGGCACCGTCTGGCTCAATGGCACGCTGCTGGGCACCACCCGCGGATCCAAGCTGCCGCATGAATTCGACGTCACCGGTGTGCTGCGCGCCGGGGAGAACGTCCTTGCGGTCCGCGTTTCCCAGTTCTCCGCCTCCAGCTACCTCGAGGACCAGGACGCCTGGTGGCTGCCGGGAATTTTCCGCGACGTGACGCTCCTGGCACACCCGGCCGGCGCCGTCCGCGACGTCTTTGTCCAGGCCGGCTACACGGCCGACGGCCGCGGCACGCTGCGCGTCGAGCTGGATCCGCCGGTGCCGGGTGCCGTGGCAACCATCCCCGCCCTGGGCTTCACCGCAACGCTCGACGGCAGCCCGGACCAAGTGTTCGACGTCGGGCCGGCCAGCCCGTGGAGCGCCGAATCGCCCTCGCTGCATGCCCTGGAAATTGCGACGCCGAAGCAAACCCTGCGCTTGAACGTCGGCTTCCGCAGCATCACGGTGGAGGACGCCCAGGTCAAGCTCAACGGCGTTCCCCTACTGTTCCGCGGGGTGAACCGGCACGAGCACAACCCGGACCTGGGCCGTGTGGTGCCGCGGGAGCAGCTGCTGGCGGAGCTGCACCTGATGAAACAGCACAACATCAATGCCATCCGCACCGCCCACTACGCCCCGCACCCGGCGCTGCTCCATGCCGCGGACGAACTGGGCTTCTACATCATCGACGAGTGCGACTACGAAACCCACGGCTTTGAGGACGGCGGTCCTGCCCACCAGAACTGGGCCGGCAACCCGAGTGCGGAACCCCAGTACCGGGAGGCGCTGCTGGACCGCATGGCTCGGATCGTTGAGCGGGACAAGAACCACCCGTCCGTCATCATGTGGTCGCTGGGCAACGAGGCCGGCACCGGGGACAACCTGGCAGCCATGGCCGCCTGGACCAAGCAGCGGGACCCGGAACGGCTGGTCCACTACGAGGGCGACTGGGCCAGCCCCTACGTGGATGTCTACTCGCGCATGTACGCCACCCCGGCCGAGGTTGAGCTCATCGGCCGCCAGGAGGAGGTGCCGCTGCCTGATGCGGCCCAGGACGCACACCGCCGCCAGCTGCCCTTCATCCTGTGCGAGTACGTGCACGCCATGGGCAACGGCCCCGGCGGCCTGCGCGAATACCAGGGCCTCTTCGAAAAGTACCCGCGCCTTCAGGGCGGGTTCGTGTGGGAATGGATCGAGCACGGCATCCGCCAGCACACCCTCGACGGCGAAGCCTACTTTGCCTACGGCGGCGACTTCGGGGAAAAGGTCCACGACGGCAACTTTGTCATCGACGGCCTGGTCTCCGCGGACCTGGAGCCGCGCCCGGGCCTGCTCGACTTCAAGAAGGCCGTGGAGCCCGTCGCCATTGCGATCTCCGCGGACTGGGCCACTGCCGGCATCCACAACAAGCATGACTTCCTGGGCACCTCCCACCTCGCCTTCACCTGGCGCATCGACACCCCCGAAGGCCGTCACTCGGAAGGCACGCTCGAGGTGCCGGCGACGGCGGCAGGCGACGTGGCCGCCGTCGTGCTTCCCGAAGAAATCCGCGAGAACCTGGGCGGACAGCGGGTCCTTTCTGTCAGCGCCGTGCTGGCCGCGGACCAGCCCTGGGCGCCGGCCGGGCATGAGGTCGCGTGGGGGCAGCAGGGCAGCCCCGCCGCACCGGTCCCGGCGGTCGGTGCCACAGGGCGGGTGGAGGCCCGCGGCGGTGAGGTGCGGCTCGGGCCGGCCGAGTTTGACGTGGCAACGGGCGGACTCAGCAGCTTCCGCGGCGTGCCGGTCAACGGGCCGAGGCTGAACCTGTGGCGTGCGCCCACCGACAACGACCGCGGCAAGGACTGGACGGTTCCGGGCCAGGCGCGCGACGCCGAGGTATGGGCCGCCGCCGGGCTGCCGCTGCTGGAGGGGCGCCTGCAGTCCATGGAGGACGACGGCGGACGGCTGCGTGTGCGGGTGCGCTACGGTGTGCCTGTGGCCAGGACGCACGTTGACGTGGAGTACGTGTGGGCCTCGGACGGTGCGCGGCTGGAGCTGTCGGCGCACGTGGAGCCGGGGCCGGGCTGGGGACGCAACTGGCCGCGGGTGGGTTTCGACTTTGAGCTGCCTGGCGGCTTTGGGCAGGCGTCGTGGACAGGGTTCGGGCCGGGGCAGAAGTACCCGGACACCGGCATGGCCGCGAAGCAGGGGTGGTTCAGCGCCTCGATTGACGAGTTGCAGGTGCCGTACGTGCGGCCGCAGGAAAACGGCGCCAGGGCCGGGGTGTCGGCGCTCAGGCTGGACGGGCCGGACGGCGGCATCTCGTTCCTGTCCGACGGCATGTCATTTGCACTCCGCCCTTGGTCGCAGGAGGCGCTCGCCGCGGCCCGGCACACCCCGGACCTGGTGGCGGACGGCATCAGCCACCTGACGCTGGATGCCGCCGTGCACGGAATCGGCACGGCATCGTGCGGGCCCGGCGTGCTGCCGGCCTACCAGCTGGCGCCCGGGCCGGTCGACTTCCGGGTGGTCATGGAGTAGCACCGCGGCCGCGGCGAACATGTCGCCACGCGGGAAGGCCGGCACCGGTGCGGGGAACGTACGGGTGCCGGCCTGGCAGGGAGCGGACGCCTGGCCGTTTCCCCCTTGCGGTTATTTGGCGTGCCTGCGCCGTGTGCCTGCTACAGTGCCGCGCACTGGCCCAACTTGTGGCCGGAAACGGTGTTCACCTCGCCATGGGAATCGCCGATCTGGGGCACCGGGGTGTTGGCCCGGCAGATCAGGTTGCCATGGATCGTATTGGTGACGATTTCCGTGGAGTCGGCGTCACCGGTGTGGTTGCCCAAGATGATCGCATTGCCGTTCTGGACGTTGCGGATGTAGCCCAGCCAGCAGCCCTGCCAGCCGGCGATCATCACGTTGCCGTTGATGGTGTTGTCCTTGATCGGGAAGTTCAGGGGTGCCGGATGCTGCTCGCAGGTGCTGGCGTCCGGTCCGGTGACGGCCACTCCGCCGCCAACTGACACCAGGTTTCCGTTCAGCATGATGCCGTTGACTTTCAGTGTCTTGGCCCCTGTGGCGACGATGTTGCCGTCCACCTGGTCATGCGAAACGCCTGCCGGGCAGAAAACTGGCCCGCCCGGGAACGGCGGCTGGGTCAGCTCAAAGGAACAGCCCAGCGAGAGGGTTGCCCCGGGAACCACCAGGATGTTGCCGCTGATGTGCACGGTGGATGCCGTCATGGCGTTCAGGGTGGCGCCCCTGGCCAGCGTGACCTGGCGGGCCACGGTGACGACGGCGCCGTCGGGAATGGTGCAGTTGCCCGTGATGGACAGGCTGGCATAGCTGCCCGAGGCGATGTTCCCGGAGGAGCACGACGTGGATGTGGGTGCCGGGCTTGCACTGGCGGAACCGGCCGTGACGACCATGGCGGATGCGGCGAACAGGACAAGAAGCAATGCTCTGAGGTGTTTCATGTTGGGACCTTTTGGAAAGGTGGTGCAGTTTTCCGCAGGCCAAGGCCGGTGCGCTGCGCCCGGAAAGGGCGGGGCGGGACGGGGTGTGGCCGCGGCGGGGAGGCCCGGCAGGCCGGGGATCTGCGCATGGGATGCGTGACGGTTGCCGGATCGTAAGACCGCGGTCACGACGAGTTGATTGTACGCACGCACACGCTCCGGAATCCATGGTTTCTGTGCGATTTCCTGCCGCGTCTCCCTGTAATGGCCCACCGACCATCCCTGCAATCGCCCACCGACCATCCCTGCCATCGCCCACCGACTTTGGACATGCTCCGGCTTGGGGGCCGGCAATGCGCCACCATCATGGTGGCGCAACCGCAGGGGGTCCGCCGTTCGCATGTGCAAAGTGGACCCGTGGGCATGCACAATGCCGGCGGCCTGGCTGGCGCATGCCCAAAGATTCACCCTGGATTCGACCTGCACATCGCATCGCAGGCGCCAGGACGTACCCTGGCCCGGGCCGGTGAGCCCGCATTCATTCCTCCACAGGCTATGCCGCGGGCCCCCTTGTGCACAATCGAGCAGACGGCCCTTACTGCAATGTTTCCGAGCCGGAAACATGGTGCTCAAACGGCGGAGGGAATGAAATGAATCTAGTGGTGGAGCACATTGCGCAGTTCGGCAAGGTTGCCCGGCGCAGGGACTTGATCGAGAACGGGTGTACCGACTGGGGCATCGCGGTGGCACAGAGGGACGGGCTGATTACCAAGGTAGCGCCGGGATACTTTGCGCTGCCGGGTGCCCACCCGTTGGATGTCCGGCTCGCACAACACCAAGCCAGGCGGGCATGCTTCAGCCAAGCCGAAGAATTGGGCCTCTGGGTTGTCAAGCCCCCGGATCAGCCGCACGTAGCCACAGCCCACGGCCGCCCGGTGCCAGGATGCGTGGTGCACAAGATCAGCGGAGTACCAACGCTCTTTGACATCCTGCGCCAATGTGTCCAGTGCGGCACCGAGGTGGAAGCACTGGCGGTGCTGGAGTCTGCGGTTGTGCTCAAGCGTTGCACCATTCCGGAGCTGCGGGCCGCCTTTGCCGGGCGGCAAAGGGCCAACGGCAGGGCCATCATTGACATGATCGATCCGCAGTCGATGTCCATCGTTGAAACCTTAGCCAGGTATTACCTGCGCCAAGCGGGGTACAACGTCCAGAGCCAGTTCCACGTCAGAAATATGGGCCACGTTGACTTGCTCATCGAGGGGCTGCTCGGACTGGAAACCGATGGCGCCGCGTACCATAACAACCCCACGGCTTGGGAAGAGGATTTGGTGCGCAACAACCTGATGATGATCGAGGGCCTGCCCTGCCTGCGGGTCTCGGCGCGCTTGGTCCTGACCAACCCGGAGATCATGCTCCGCTGGGTGCGGCAGGCATTGGAGACCTTGACGGACAAGTAGCGCTCCAGCCCTGGTTCCTACGTTCTTCCCAGAGGACGGATGTAGGCTGAAAACCAATCTAAGGACGTTCAATGCCACGCACAACAGTCATCACAGGTGCCAGCGACGGGATCGGCGCCGCGGCAGCAAAAATGCTGGCCTACCCCGGGGACACTCTCGTGCTGGTGGGCCGTTCGCCGTCGAAGACCAAAGCCATCGCGGAAGAGCTGGACGCAGACTATTTTCTGGCCGACTTCACCGAGCTGTCGCAGGTGCGGGCGCTCGCAGCCGCCCTGGCGGAAAAGTACCCGCGGATTGACGTCCTGGCCAACAACGCCGGCGGCATCATGGGGCACCGCGAGCTGACGGTCGACGGCCATGAGAAGACGTTCCAGGTAAACCACCTGGCACCGTTCCTGCTGACCACCTTGCTGATTGACCGGCTGGCGGCGTCGAGGGCCACCATCATCAACACCTCCAGCGCCGCGCACAAGGCCATGGCCAGGTTTGACATCGACGACCTCGACGCCGAAAAACGCTACGGAACCAACGCAGCCTACGGCAATGCGAAGCTGGCCAACGTCCTGTTCACGAAGGAACTGCACCGCCGCCACGGCGACCACGGAGTCAACGCCGCGGCATTCCACCCCGGCGTGGTGGGCAGCAACTTTTCCGCCGAGTCGACCAGGGCCGTCAAGCTCACCTACGGCGGGCTGGCCAAGAGATTCATGCTGTCCCCGGAGCAGGGGGCGGACACGCTTGTCTGGCTCGCAACCACGCAGCCGGGCATCGACTGGGAACCGGGGGAATACTACGCCCGGCGCAAACCGGCCAAGACGAGCAGGCTGGCGCAGGACCGTGCCCTCGCGGTGCAACTGTGGGAGCACAGCGCCGCCATGGTGGACGGCTGAACCGCGGGCCCGGGGCCGCCGCTTGTGCGGGCAGTGCGGGACAGCCTTGGGGCGGGGCATCCCGGCCGGCGGGCTATGACTGCAGGCGTCCGCCGGTGTAGATTCCCCCGGCGATCTGCTCCACAATCCACGGGCTGAACGCAAAGGGGACCGCCGACACGGCTTCCTCGACATCGACGACGTCGGACCATCCCCAGTCGGCGACCTCGTCGGGATTGGGCGAGATGTCGCCGTCGCCCTCATAAACGGCCGTGAACACCGGGCAAATCTCATTCTCAACGATGCCCGTGACATCCGTGGCGCGGTAGCGGAAGTCCGGCAGTGCGGGCTGGATGTTGCTCACGATGATGTTCAGCTCCACGGCGGCGCGGCGGATGATGGCGTCCTCGAAACTCTCGCCCGGCGCCGGGTGGCCGCAGAAGGAGTTAGTCCAGACACCCGGCCACGTCACCTTGGACAGTGCCCGGCGGGTCAGCAGCGTCCGGCCCTGGGCATCAAAAAGGTGGCAGGAAAATGCCAGGTGCAGCGGAGTGTCGGCGGTGTGGACCACTGACTTGTCGGCTGTGCCGATCTCGTTTCCGCCTTCATCGAGCAGCCTGACAAGTTCAACGTTTTCACCCATGGGGCACAAATCCTTCCGCGCAGTCCAAGCTCAACAGGGCCGGTAGGTCTTTCCGCCGGGCAAGTAGCATTGTGGTCCAGTGTATCCGTCGTACCCGCCGCTGGAATTTTGGGCCGGCGGCGTTGGTGGAAACAGCCGAACATGTGATGCCGGGTCGGGGGAAAACGGCGATTATGTGATGCGGCGTTGGGGGAAAACGGGGTTTATCTGATGCGGCGTCGGTGAGGGGAGGGGAGGGTCAGGGCTTGACCACGTCGTGGGGGACAACCTCGTGCAGTTCCAGGCCGCCGCCGGCCAGTTTCCAGTAGTGCAGGCGCAGCGCCCCGGGTGTCTTTTGCTCAACGTACAGGCGCATGCACACATCGTGCCCGCGCATGACGGCGGCGGCATGCGCGCCCTCGTTTGAGCGCAGGTGGTGCGGCTCGCGCTTGCGCAGCGGACCCTGCCTGTCGGCCACAAGGTCGACCACGGCCCGCAGCGCCCGCACCCTCTGCGGCTCGGTCAGCACCGACCAAGACGCCAGAAAATGCTGGCCCAGCCGGTACGTCCCCAGGGTGTGCGACGCCTTGTCGTGCGGCGGGACGGTTTCGGCCCAGGCCTGCGTGAGCTCGTAGTGGAACTGCTTGTCCGGCTCCAGGAACAACGGGCCGGCCGCCTTCTCCGACCGCGACGCATCCGCCCGCAGCCGCTGCCTTGACTGCACCAGCGACGCCTTGGTCCGTGCCAGCTCCTCCTTGACCGCGGCCAGCTGCCGTTCGGCATCGTTGAGGCGGCGCGCAAGGTCCGCCGCCGCCTCCCGGTGCTCCGCCACCTGGTCCTGCAGCACCCGCGCCAGCTGGTCGGTGGCACCCTTCTTGCGGGTTTCCGCCAGCAGCTCGTCAATGGTGTGCCGCGCCGAATCCAGCTCAAGCTGGGTGGTTTTCAGTGCCGTGCGCCGTTCCGCCGCGGTGGGCGGCTCCCGGTCCAAGCCGTGGCCGACGGCGGTGGGCAGGGTTGCGCCGGCACCGGCCGCCGGGCACGGGGCCGGCACGGAAACGGGGGCACCGCGGTGGGGGATCGACGCATAGGGGCGCTCCGGGTCCAGCCATGGCGGCCCGCCGCGAAGGAGGGGCGGGGCTGGAACGGCAGCTTCGTCGTCGTCCACATCCAGCATGGACAAGCGGACCGCGCCGTTGTCATAGTGGACGCGCACCCGCACCACCTCATCCTCCGTCAGGAGGTCTTCGGCGGAGTCGAGGTCGTTGGAGGAGATGTCCGCGACACCGATCCGGAAGGTGCTGCCGGGCCAGAGCAGCACCGTGGCGTGGTCGGGGCGGACAGAGACGACGCGGGCCATGGCCACGTCGCCGTGCCGGTATTTTTTGATGGGGGACAGGGGCGGCAGGACCAGCCCGCGGACGTCGAAGGTGCCGGCGGCTGCGTCCAGGACGCCGGACAGCACCTGGCCCTTGGAGACCAGCCAGTCGATGGGGATGTCAGGCAGCAGGTCCTCACTGCGGATCACGGCCTGGGTGCCGTCGGCGGCCATCTCAACCATGGCGCGGTCCGCGGAGGGGAAGCCCAGGACCCGGGCCTCCGCGACAACGGGCAGGGATGCCGTGGCGGGGGCTGCGGCCGGGCGGCCGGCATGCTCCGCGGCCAGCACCTCCATCTCGATTTTCTCGTACAGGGCAGGCAGCTGGCCGGCGTGGTGGAGGAGGTGCGGACTGGAGATCCGCGTGGTCCAGCCGAGGCCGCACGGGTAGACGCGCGCCGCGTTGCCAAAGATGTGCATGTCATCGCCCAGGCCGGATTCCAGCTTGCGGGTCTCGATCCCGTTCGCGAGTTCGTACACCTCGGCCCCGCCGGCGAGCATTGCGGTGAGGGCTGCGGCGTCGTAGCGCAGCGGGTTCCTAGGCAGGTGGGAGATGACCACAACGGTGCGGCTGCGCTGCGGGTCGCGCAGGTACTCGGCCAGTTCCGTGCCGCCCAGGCGGGCAGGCAGGGCAGGCGGTGTTCCCGGAGCAGGGAATGATCCGGACGCCGGTGCGGCGGCCGGTCCGGTGGGGGAAGCGGGCCTGTTCCGGTTTTTCTGCGCGGGCACGGCTGTGTCTTCCCTTCTCCAGTGTTAACTCTGGTGATTCACCTTACAGTGGTGCCGGGCGAGGCTGCTGCTTCGGCGGCCCATGGCGGGCCAACGTTACGCCTGCGGGCCGGGCGGCCTGCGGCCGGGTTTTATGTGGTGGCGGAATAGATGGTGAACTGTCGGCCCACCGCATGCCGGAGCGCGCCGTCGGCCGGTCGGACGATGTCCCCGGCATCGACATCGGGCGCGGCGCTGACGATGCTGCGCCCTCCCGCGTTCACCAGCGCGGCGCGGGGGCCGATGCCGCGCAGCGTTGCCAGTGCCGCCCGTTCCAGGGACTGGGCCGTCACGTCCATGCCGACCACCCCGGCGAGGGTGCCGTCCCTGAAAATGGGGTGGGTGAAGGTCAGCACGTACTCGTCCGTGCACAGGAGGTCGATGTAGGGGCCGGTGACGTGTGGCTGGCCCGTGGCCATGGGCACCTTGAACCATTCAGCCTTGGTGTAGCGGCTCATGGACTGGGGGCTGAAGTTGGCCAGCGCGTCCACCCGTTCCATGTCCCCGCCCTGCCACCAGGCGATGTAGCTGCGGTCCTCACCCAGCAGCCCGGCGGCGGCCACAAAGCCGGCGCCCGCCACAAGTCCGCCGGCCTCGTGCATGAAACCCAGCACGGTGGGGCGGATGAACTTGTCGATGGCCGTTCCGGTGGCCTTGCCGGCCGTGCCCAGCCATTCGCTGGTGGACTCGGCCCACTGTCCCAGCTTTTCTTCCAGGCCTGCGATCAACGCTGCCAGTTCCCCAACTCCTGCAGTCATGTGCGCGGCGTCATTGCCGTTCATAAGGGTGCCTCTGTCTTGAGTGTTTGTTGATGTGTCAGTGCTTGTTCTGGCTGTCGGAGTGTTCTGCCAGCAGCCAGTTGGTGGTGGCGGTGGTCAATTCCTTGGTGCGTGCTTCGGCAGCCTCGGAATCGTGGGTGGCGACGGCCTCGGTGATGGCGTGGTTCATGGCCGCCGTCTTCTCGCAAAACCCCGGGTCTTCGAAGGGCAGCAAGGTCATGGTGCCCACGTCCGCCTGCAGGTGCAGGAGTTCGCGGGCCAGCCTGGCGGAGCGGGCCACGGAGGCCAGTTCCAGCAGGAATTCTGCAGCGGACAGCCGCCAGGCAAAGGCCGTGGCGGATTCACCTGCCGCGGTTTCGGGCCGGATGTACTGGCGCAGCGCCTCGACGTCCTCGGTGCTTGAGCGCCGGGCCGCGACCCCGGCGCAGGCCACGGCGATGGCCTGGAAGTGCAGCCCGAGGTCGGTGATCTGCAGGCGGGTCAGCCCCAGCAGCTTTTCCCTCGCCCGCCCCGCGGAGGGGAAGGAATTCTCCGTGACGAAGCTGCCGCCGCTGCGCCCGCGCGTGGTGCGGATCAGGCCCTGCCCGCGCAGCTGCGACAGCGCCTCCCGCGCCGTCACGGCGGAGACGCCCAGCGCCGCGGCCAGCTCAATCTCGTTCGGCAGCCGCTGTCCGCTGGCCAGCAGCCCCGACTCAACCGCAAGTTCTATGCGCCGGCACACCTCATCGACCAGTCCGCCGGACTTGATCGGTGTGAAGACGGCGGCCAGGCTGCGGGATGCGCCAAGCGGGGACAGGGACAAGAAAATCTGCTTCCAACGGTGGTGGGGCGCCGGTGTTGCGGCGTTTTCCCCATCGTACAGACGATTTTCCGCCAGGGCTATACATAAATCCTCTTATGTAATAGTGTTTAGCCCCATCAGCAAAAAGTGGCCCGCATCACAGCCGGTGCCACCGCCACCACGACACAAGAAAGGGGTGCACGATGAGCCACAGCACCTCCTCCCTTCCGCAGGGAACTGCCGGGCCCGCCGGGGCTGCGGCGCCTGGCCGCCGCACGGCCGAGGCGGTCCCCGCCATCCGGCTGCGCAACCTCACCAAGACGTTTGGCGCGAAGGGCTTCGGCGAAACCAAGGCCGTCGACGGCGTCGACCTTGACATCCACCAGGGCGAGTTCTTCTCCATGCTGGGCCCCTCCGGCTCCGGCAAGACCACGGTGCTGCGCCTCATTGCCGGCTTCGAGCTCCCCACCTCCGGCACCATCGAGCTGGAAGGACAGGACGTCAGCGGCAAGGCCCCGTTCCAGCGCGATGTCAACACCGTCTTCCAGGACTACGCGCTCTTCCCGCACATGTCCCTCGTGGACAACGTCGCCTACGGGCTGCGGGTCCGCGGCATGGGCCGGGCCGAGCGCCGCGAGCGCGCCGTCGAGGCACTCGAGCGCGTCCAGCTCGGCAAGTTCATGGCGCGCAAGCCCTCCCAGCTCTCCGGCGGGCAGCGCCAGCGCGTCGCACTTGCCCGGGCACTCGTCGTCGAACCCAAGGTGCTCCTGCTCGACGAACCGCTTGGCGCCCTGGACCTCAAGCTCCGCCAGCAGATGCAGATCGAGCTCAAGGAACTGCAGCGCAGCCTCGGCATCACCTTCATCTTCGTCACGCACGACCAGGAGGAAGCCCTCACCATGAGCGACCGCATCGGCGTGTTCAACAACGGAAAGCTGGCCCAGATCGGGACGGCCCACGAGATTTACCAGCGCCCTACAGGAGCGTTTGTGGCCAACTTTGTCGGCACCTCCAACCTCTTTGGCTCGGAGTCGGCCACCGCCCTCTACGGCCGCAGCAGCCAGTTTGTGCTCCGGCCCGAACGGCTCACCGTCCACTGGGACGGCCTCAATGCCAAGCACGACGGCGTCACCTCCCTCCCCGGCACCGTCACCTCACTGGTTTATGTGGGGCACGCAACGCAGGTGAGGGTTGCGCTGGAAGGCGGGACCGCCGTCGTGGTCCTGGCGGGCAACGACCTGCCGGACGAGCAGACCCTCGTCGGCAAGGCCGTGGCGGTGAGCTGGGCTGACAATGACGCCGTCTGGCTCCCCGACGCAGCGTGAATCAACAATCAACTTCAATTTCTAAGGACAAGACCATGGCAACGAAAAACGCATTGAAGGTCATCGGCACCCTCGCCGCGGCAGCATTGGCACTGGCGGCGTGCGGCACCACCTCCGGCGGGGAAACCGCGAAGGTGGCCGAATCGATCGGCGACGGGGAGGGGCAGGTCTCGATCCTGGCCTGGCCCGGCTATGTGGAGGACGGAAGCAACGACCCCAACGTCGACTGGGTCACCCAGTTCACCGCCGACACCGGCTGCAAGGTCAGCTACAAGCCATTCGGCACCTCGGACGAGGCCGTGACGCTCATGCGCACCGGCCAGTACGACGTCATCTCGGCCTCCGGCGACGCCTCGCTGCGCCTGGTGGCCGGCGGGGACGTGCAGCCCGTGAACATGTCGCTGCTGAAGAACTACCCGGACGTGTACCCGTTCCTGAAGGACCAGGCCTGGAACACCGTGGACGGGAAAAACTACGGCATGCCGCACGGCTGGGGCGCCAACCTGCTGATGTACCGCACCGACAAGGTCAGCCCGGAGCCCACCTCCTGGGGCTCCGTGTTTGGCGGCGCCGCAGAACACTCCGGCAAGGTCACCGCCTACGACTCGCCCATCTACATCGCCGACGCCGCACTGTACCTCATGAAGCACAAGCCCGAGCTGGGCATCAAGAACCCCTACGCGCTCGACGCCGACCAGCTCGCCGCCGCCGTCTCCCTGCTCAAGGAGCAGCGCACCCACGTGGGCGAGTACTGGAACGACGTGGTGAAGGAAGTCCAGTCCTTCGCCTCCGGGACCTCCGTCATCGGCACCACCTGGCAGGTGGGCGCCAACATTGCCCAGGCCGACGGTGCGCCCGTTGAGACGCTGCTTCCCGAAGAGGGTGCCACCGGCTGGTCCGACACCTGGATGATCGGCTCCAAGACCAAGAACCCCAACTGCGCGTACAAGTGGCTCGACTACATCGCCAGCCCCGAGGCCAACGCCAAGGTGGCCGAGTACTTCGGTGAGTCGCCGGCCAACCCCAAGGCCTGCGAGCTGACCACAGACAAGGACCACTGCACCACCTACCACTCCGGTGATGCCGCCTACGCCGAGCAGATCTGGTACTGGACCACCCCCGTGGCCAAGTGCATCGACGGACGCACCGACGTCAAGTGCACCGACTACTCCGAATGGACCAAGGCCTGGACGGAGATCAAGGGCTGACCGCCCTTCCACAATCCGGTGTGTGCGGAGGCCGTCCCCATACCCTCCGCACACACCACCCCACCACTTTCCAAAGGTAAGAGGACATGTCATTACAGACGCACCCCGGCACCAAGCCGGACCCGGGCACCTTGCCGGGACCCGCCGTCGTACCCCGGGCCAAAAAGAACACCCTTTCAGCCTTCCTCAGCCGGGCACCCCGGATCCGCCTCGCGGGGCTGCTGACGGCGCCGGCCGGCTGGCTCATCCTGGTGTACGTGGCAGCGCTCGCCGCCCTGCTCATCACGGCGCTGTGGACGGTCGACACCTTCACCGGCAAGGTCTCCACGACCTGGACCCTGGACAACATCACCCAGGTCCTGACCGACCCGGTGTACCAAATCATCACCCTGCGCACCATCTGGATCGCGCTGGCCGTGACCGTGATCGACATGGTCATTGCCATTCCCATCGCATTCTTCATCGCGAAGGTGGCCACGGCGCACTGGCAGAAGATCTTGGTAATCGCAGTGCTGATGCCGCTGTGGGCCAGCTACCTGGTCAAGGCGTACGCGTGGCGGAACGTGCTGGCCGACGGCGGGCTGCTCGAGTGGCTCGGAGCACCCGTGGGCGTCTCCAGCCCCGGCTATTCGGAGACCGCCGTGATCCTGACGCTGGCCTACATCTGGCTGCCGTACATGATCCTGCCCATCCACGCAGGCTTTGAGAAGGTGCCGGATTCGCTGCTGGAGGCCTCCTCCGACCTCGGCGCCAAGCCGCTGAAGACCATGCGCCTGGTCATGCTGCCCATCCTGGTCCCCTCCATCATTGCCGGCACGATCTTCACGTTCTCGCTGTCGCTGGGCGACTACATCACGGCCCAGATTGTGGGCGGGAAGACCCAGATGCTCGGCACCGTGGTGTACGCCAACGTGGGCGCAGCGAACAACCTGCCGTTTGCCTCGGCGGTGTCCCTGATCCCGATCGTGATCATCATGGTCTACCTCTTCGTGGTCCGCCGCACCGGCGCCCTGAACAACCTGTAGGAGCTCGCGATGCGACTTTCCAAGAGTGCAAAATCCATCCTCGGCACCATCACCGGGCTGGTCCTGCTGTTTATCTATGCACCGTTGCTGCTGGTGGTGGTCAACTCCTTCAACGCCGACAGGACGTTCGGCTGGCCGCCCAAGGGCTTCACCCTGGAATGGTGGGGGCGGGCCTTCGAATCGACAGGCGTCCGCGAGGCCATCGTCACCTCCCTGTGGGTGGCCGTTGTCTCCACCGTCATCTCCCTGGTGCTGGGGACACTGCTCTCCCTGGCCCTGCAGCGCTACAAGTTCTTTGGCCGCGAGGTGGTCAACCTGCTGGTGATCCTGCCGATCGCCCTGCCGGGCATTGTCACCGGCATCGCGCTGAACAACATGTTCACCACCATCCTGGGCGTGCCGCTGAGCATGTGGACCGTGATCATCGCCCACGCAACGTTCTGCATGGTGACGGTGTTCAACAACGTCATCGCCCGGCTGCGCCGCACCAACGCCCGGCTCGAGGAGGCCTCAGCCGACCTGGGCGCAGGCCTGTTCACCACTTTCTGGCTGGTGACGTTCCCGCAACTGCGCTCCGCACTGCTGGCCGGCGGCCTGCTCGCCTTTGCACTGAGCTTCGATGAAATCATCGTCACCACGTTCACCATCGGTGCCGGTGACACCACGCTCCCAATCTGGATCCTGCAGAACCTGTTCCGCCCCAACCAGGCCCCCGTGGTGAACGTGGTTGCCGTGGTGCTGATCGTCATCTCGATTGTGCCCATCTGGCTGGCGCAGCGACTCTCCGCCGATTCCGTAGGTGCCACCACGGGACGCAAGGCAGCCAAGGCGGTGGTGCCCGCCGCATGACGTGTTTCTCCCCATCGTCACAGGCCCCTCTTTTCCACTCCCTGACACGGAGACTCCAACCATCTCCGCGATTACACAGGCAAGGCCCCCAAAATGCGCTTTTGGGGGCCTTCCCTGTGCGGCCCCGCCGGGGGCCCGGGCTGGTCGTGCCCCACTGGGGCTGCCCTGTCGCGGAAGGGGCGGGCAGCCATGGGAGTGCCGGGTAGCACATCCGCGCGCAGAACCCGAGCAGTCGTCCGGATTAACGTTGCACCGGTAACGCTTGGATAACATTTCCCACCCATCCGGAAAGCGTATTCCCGTAAACTTGCGCGGGTTTCGGGAAGCCGAAAATTCCGCAAAGTTACCGAACAGTAGTCCTTTTGGACAGGGGTCCGCGATTCCTCGGAAAAACGCAAATGTGAGCTGGGGTACATTTGCCTAAAAGGTGTGACGGGGACAACACTTCCCCGTTTACTCCACTGTATGGATGGGCTTTTGCTGTGTCCGGGCCACCACCTGGCAGGCGCGCGGGAGCCCGGTTTAAGGATGATTGAATGTCGCTGCTAACACCCCAAAAGCAGGTGGCACGCTGTCTTTGCGACGCCGTGCCAGGCGCGCCGCAAAGGCTGATCCGTTGATCGGATTCATCACCAAGCGGTTCATCAACTATGCGATCCTCACCGCCATCGCCACCCTGAGCGCCTACGCCCTGGCCAGCGCCATTCTCAACCCCGCCGCCCGGTACCTCGGACGCAACCCGCGGCCGTCGGATGAGACCATCAACGCGATCCTGGACAACCTGGGCGTCAACCCCAATACGCCCGTCATCGAACGCATGTGGAACTGGATCGTCAACCTGGTCACGCAGGGATCCCTGGGTGAAACCATCCACAACACCACGGTGGTCAGCGAGATCGCGGCCCGCGCCGGAACCAGCCTGCGCCTGCTCATCATCGGCACCATCATCGCCGCCATCTTCGGGGTGGTCCTTGGCGTGTGGGGTGCTGTCCGCCAGTACAGGTTCAGCGACCAGGCCATCTCCTACGGCTCGTTCACCATCCTGGCCATCCCGTCCTTCGTGCTCGGCATCCTGCTGATGATCCTGGCCACCATGCTCAACAACTTCCTGGGCATGCAGCTGATCAGCTTCACCGGCGAATACACGGCCGGGCTGGAGGGCGGCTGGTGGGCACACTTCTGGGACCGGGCGGTCCACCTGCTGCTGCCCACCATCTCCCTGGCCCTCATGGGCGCGGCCGCCTATTCGCGCTACCAGCGCAGCGCCATGCTGGACGTCCTCTCCGCCGACTACATCCGCACCGCCCGCTCCAAGGGCCGCACCCGCGGCTCGGCCATGGTCCGCCACGGCGTGCGCGTGGCCCTGATCCCCATGTCCACGTACTTTGCGTACTCCTTCGCCACGGTCCTGGCGGGAGCCGCCGTGACGGAGCTGGTCTTCAGCTGGCACGGCATGGGGGAGATGCTGGTCAACGCCATCACCCAAAGCGACATCAACGCCTTCACCGGCGCGATCCTGTTCAACGCCGTCCTGATCCTCATCGCCGGCACGCTGTCCGATGTCGTATACGCGGCCCTTGACCCGAGAGTGAGGGTGTAAATGTCACTCCTTGACGAACTTCCCGGCGCCGAAACCGACACCGCAGGCGCCGACATCCCACAGTCGGCCAAGCCCGTCTCACGCACCCGCCTCGTCTTCTCCCGGCTGCGCGGCATGCCCCGCTTCTGGGTGGGGGTGGTGGGCCTGGGCGCCATTGCCTTGTGGGCCATCTTCGGCCTGGTCCCCAATGCATGGAACTACACGGACCTGGACATCTACAACATGGGCTCCAGCCCCAGCTCCCTGCACTGGTTCGGCACCAGCGACATCGGCGAGGACATTTACGCCCAAACCATCGTGGGCCTGCGCAAGTCGCTCATCATCGGCCTGCTCGTGGGCCCGCTCGCCGCCATCATCGCCGGAATTGTGGGCGCCGTGGCCGGCTACCTGGGCGGCTGGTGGGACCGGGTCCTCGTCTGGTTCATCGACCTGCTCCTTGTCCTGCCCAGCCTGTTCCTGTTCATCCTGCTCAGCCCCATCTTCAAGTCGCTGTCCTGGGTGGCCCTGATCTTCCTGCTCGCCGGCTTCGGCTGGATGATCATGGCCCGCGTGATCCGCGCCCAGACCCGTTCCCTGCGCGAACGCGACTTCATCAAGGCCGCACGCTTCATGGGCGTGGACACCTGGACCATCATCCGCCGCCACATCCTGCCCAACGTCTCCTCCCTCCTGATCATCGACGCCACGCTCGGCGTGGGCGGGGCCATCCTGAGCGAGACCACGCTGAGCTTCTTCGGCTTCGGCATCCAGGCCCCGGACGTCTCGCTCGGCACGCTCCTCGCCGCCGGCCAGTCCGCCGCCGCCACCCGGCCGTGGCTGTTCATCTTCCCCGCCGCCATCCTCGTCTTCACCGTGCTCTCCGCCAGCCTCATCGGCGATGCCCTGCGCGACGCCGTCGACCCCACCTCGGGAGCCAACCGTGACTGAAAAACTCTCCACCAAGCGTCCCGGAAGCACCCTCCCCGGAAGCGCCGGCACCGGACTGCCAAGCACGACGGCGGCGCCCGGGCCGGGAGCGCAAGCCAACCATCCGCCGTCGAACAGTCCGCGACGGCTGCTGGAAGTGAAGGACCTGAAGGTCACCTTCCCGCAGCACGGCGGTGCGGTGACCGCAGTGCGCGGGGTCAACTACCATGTGGACGAGGGCGAATTCCTGGGGATCGTGGGCGAGTCCGGTTCCGGCAAGTCGGTGTCCTCGCTGGCGGTCATGGGGCTGCTGCCGTCGTCGGCCAAGGTGGAGGGCGACATCCTCTTTGAGGGCAAGTCCCTGCTGGGCCGCAGCGACAAGGACATGTCCAGGCTGCGCGGTGACGGCATCTCCATCATCTTCCAGGACCCGCTGTCCGCGCTGACCCCCGTGTACACGATCGGGACACAGATTGCCGAGGCGCTGGCGCTCCACGACAAGGGGCTGTCCAAGCTGGCCGCCAACGCCCGTGCCGTGGAACTGCTCAAGGTGGTGGGCATCCCCAACCCGGAGCGCCGGGCGCAGTCCTTCCCGCACGAATTTTCCGGCGGCATGCGCCAGCGCGCCATGATCGCGATCGCCATTGCCAACAACCCGCGGCTGATCATCGCCGACGAGCCCACGACGGCGCTGGACGTCACCATCCAGGCCCAGATCCTGGAGGTGCTGCAGACGGCGAAGGAACTGACGGGCGCCGCCGTCGTGCTCATCACCCACGACCTCGGCGTGGTGGCGGGCAACGCGGACCGGATCGCCGTCATGTACGCCGGGCGGATTGTGGAGACCGGCACCGTGGAGCAGGTCTTCCACGAGCCCTCCATGCCGTACACGATCGGCCTGCTGCGCTCCATGCCGAACCTGGCCACGGCCGGGCACTCCCGGCTGGTGCCGCTTGAGGGGCGGCCGCCGCTGCTGAGCAACCTGGCGCCGGGGTGCCCCTTTGCCCCGCGCTGCCCCGTGGCCATTGACGCCTGCCGCACCACCGAGCCGCCGCTGACGGCCATTGCCGGGGACCCGCTGAACGCCTCGGCATGCCTGCGTGTGGCCGAGATTGCCGGCGGCGTGCTGGACCGCCACCACCTGTACCCCGTTCCGGAGCCGGTTGCGGCCGCGGAACGGGCCGCGGTGGAGCCGGCGAAGATCCTCGAGGTGGACCAGCTGCAGCGGCACTTCCCGCTGACCAAGGGCTCCGTTTTCAAGCACTCCATCGGCACGGTCCGGGCCGTGGACGGGGTCAGCTTTGACATCCGCAGCGGCCAGACACTGGGCCTGGTGGGGGAGTCGGGCTGCGGCAAGTCCACCACCATCATGGAGATCCTGGAGCTGGCCAGGCCGCAGGCAGGCATGGTGCGCATCAACGGCACGGACGTTTCCACGCTTTCAGGCAGGGATCGCAAGGCACTGCGGCGGGACATCTCAGTGGTGTTCCAGGACCCCATGGCGTCGCTGGACCCCCGACTTCCCGTGCAGGACCTGGTGGCGGAACCGCTCACCGTGCATGGCATTTCCGCCAAGGAGCGGCTGGAGAAGGTCCGGGCCGTGCTGGACCTGGTGGGCCTGGACCCGTCCATGGCCTCCCGCTACCCGCACGAGTTCTCCGGCGGCCAGCGCCAGCGCATCGGCATCGCCCGGGCGCTCGTGACCGACCCCAAGATCGTGGTGCTGGACGAACCCGTCTCCGCCCTGGACGTCTCCATCCAGGCCGGTGTCATCAACCTCCTGCAGGACCTGCAGGAGAAGCTGGGCCTGTCCTACCTGTTCGTGGCGCACGACCTCGCCGTGGTGCGCCAGATCGCGGACAACGTGGCCGTCATGTACCTGGGCCGGATTGTGGAAAGCGGGCCGGCCGAGGACATCTTCGACAACCCCAGCCACCCCTACACCCGGGCGCTGCTGTCGGCCGTGCCCGTGCCGGACCCCACGCTGGAGCGAAGCCGGACCCGGATCATCCTGGAAGGAGACCTGCCCAGTCCCACCGACGACATCAAGGGCTGCAACTTCCGCACCCGCTGCCCGCTGTTCCAGCTGATGGATGCGGCAGGGCAGGAACGCTGCCTCAACCAGGACCCCCAGCCGCGCCCGGTGGGCCATGCCATGGTGGCCTGCCACCACGCCGAGCACATCGAGCTCATGGGTGCGGCCGCGGGCAGCCGGCCGGGACCCGCCGTCGGGCATGAAATTGGGCCGGACGGCCCCTGAATCCACACAAGTCTCACCACAAAAACCAGCCTGCCAGGACCCCGACCGGGCCCGCAGGCAACACAATGGGAGGAAAAAATGAAACACATGAAGCAGATGGTGGGGGCCGGAGTACTGGCACTCGCCCTCACTGTCACCGGCTGCAGCGCCGGCGGCGGCGGGAGCGACAAGCCCACCGTGGACAACAGCAAGGGAGCTGCTGAAACCGGAGCCCTGCCCACCACCGCATGGACCGTTGCAGACTACGCCAGCGTCAAGGACGGCGGAACCCTGAACCTGGCCGTAGACCAGATGCCCGACAACTGGAACACGATGCAGGTTGACGGCAACGTCAAGGCCGGAGCCCAGATCATCGACCCCACCACGGGAGGGCCCGTGGTCAACACCGTGGACGGCGGCTGGGAAATCAACCCCGACTACGCCACCGAGGTGAAGCTGGCCAGCGACGATCCCCAGGTGGTTGAGGTCAAGCTCAACCCGAAGGCCGTCTGGGAAGATGGCACGCCCATCACCTGGAAGGACTACGACGCCACGATCAAGGCCAACAACGGCTCCAACAAGGACTACCAGATCGTCGGCGACAACGTGTACAAGGACATCGAGTCCGTCACCAAGGGCGACACCGACTTCGACTTCAAGATGACGTTCAAGAACAAGAACGCCGACTGGCCCTCCATCCTGGGCGGCAGCACCGCCGGCTCGGCCCAGACAGCAGTGCTGCCCGCCGCCGTCGCCTCCGACGTGACCGCGTTCAACGAGGGCTACAAGTCCAAGCCGCTGCCCTCCAGCGGACCCTTCAAGGTGGACAAGGTTGACGCCGCCGGCCAGGTCATCACCCTCGTCCCGAACGAGAAGTGGTGGGGCCAGAAGCCCAAGCTGGAAAAGATCATCATGAAGGTCGTCTCCCGTGACGCGCTGGCCCAGGCCTACGCGAACAAGGAACTCGACGCGTTCAGCATCGGCACCAACAAGGACAACTACGAAACCGCGAAGAAGCGTGCCGACGGTGCCGTCCAGCAGTCCGGCGGCCTGACCTGGAACCACGTCACCATGAACGGCTCCAAGGGACCGCTGGCCGACGTCAAGGTCCGCCAGGCAGTGGCCCGCGCCATTGACCGCGACACCATTTCGGCCAGCCGCCTGAGCCCGATCGGCGCACCGGTGGCCAGCCAGAACAGCTACATCTTCATGCCCGGCCAGAAGGGGTACGAGGACAACGCCACCGCCATCATCGGCTACGACACCGCCAAGTCCGAGGCGCTGCTGAAGGAAGCCGGCTACACCAAGGGCTCCGACGGTCTCATGGAGAAGGACGGCGCCAAGCTGGAGATCGCCTACACCCTGGACGCCAACAACCCAGTCTCGGAGCAGATCTTCAAGCAGATCCAGGCCAACCTGAAGGCCGTGGGCATCACGCTGAAGAACAACACGGTCCCGGCCGACAAGTTCTTCTCCGACTACGTGCTCAAGTCCAACTTTGAACTGACCGGCTTCGCCTGGTCGGGCACCGCGTACCCCATCGCCTCCACCGAATCCATCTTCTACCCCGCCGACGCCGGCCAGAACTTCTCCGGCATCACGGACGAGAAGCTGGGCGACATGTGGGCTGCGGCCAACGCCGAACTCGACCCGGAAAAGCGGATTGCACTGGCCAACGAGATCGACAAGACGATCTTCGCCTACACGCCCGTCATCCCGCTGACCCCCACCCCGAACACCCTCGGCGTGCGGACCGACCTGGTCAACTACGGCGCAGCCCAGTTCGAATCCATCGACTGGACCACCGTGGGCTTCAAGGGCTGACCCGCGCCCACCGGGGACGTGGCAAGCTGGCGGGCGTAGGGGAAATTTCCCCTACGCCCGCCGCTTTGCCACGTCGTCGGCGTTTAAGGGGCCAGTGCGCTCACCAGGGCCAGCACCGCCAAAAGGACACCCGCGACGGCGGCCGGCAGGTTCCAGCGGGACTCCACCTTCCCGGCCTGGCCGGGCTGGGAGGCGGGGTGGTCCGCGGAGGGGGCTTCGGCGTCGGGCGCGGGATGGTGCCCCGCACGCTCCCAGGCGTCCCAGGCGTTCTGGACTGCCGCCTGGGTGAGGGGGACTGAAGCGTTGCGGCTGCCGTCGGTGCCGGTGGAGATCTTCGGGCCGAGCTTTCCGGCACCGGGGGCGCCCCAGCTGGGGATGCGGCCGCCGGTGGTGTCGAAGCTGACGGTTTGCAGCACGCGCATGGCGGTGAGCTCGCTGAACGGGATGGTGTGCCCGCGCAGGATGTTGATGACGCGCAGGCCGTCAGGGGCAACAATGAGGCATGGGCGCCACAGGAGGACGTAGAACGCCCAGCCGGCGAGCAGCAGCCAGGGGAGGAACTGCCAGATGGAGGCGGCGCTGCCGGTCAGCAGCAGGTTGAGCGTGAAGAAGGCGCACAGGGCCATGGCCACCACACCCAGCACGCGCGTGGGTGTGGAATAGATGGCGCGGCGAGTGGTGTCGGGGGCAATAGTCATGATGGTTCCAGAATGCCAGAGTTTTGCCGGTGAGCGCAGCGAGGTGCGCGGCGGCCGGTGTCAGCGAGGGGGTCCGCCGGGTGTCAGCCGATGGCCTCCGTGCCGCGGCCGGCGTCGGCGATGCTGGCGGGGTCGGCCAGCACCGGGGCGAACGCCTGCTGGGCAGCACCCACCAGCAACAGGTCCAGGCCCAGTGCCGCGCGGGTGAAACGGACGTCGTCGCGGGGCCCCGCCATGGCCTTGGACTTCACCTCGGCCTCCAGCCGTTCCGGATCCGTGGCGTAGAGCGTGCCAAGGAAGCCGCCCAGGATGACCAACTCCGGGTTGAACACGTTGACCATGCTGGCCAGCGATTCCGAGAGGAAATCAACCTGCCGGTGTACCAGTTCCACCAGCTCGGGAGACGGCCCCTTTTCGAACTGCCCCAGCAGCGTTTCATCCAGCTTTTCAATCTCGGCGGTGCCCAGGCCCAGGGCTGCCAGCAGCGGGGCCTGCCGGACCTCCGTCTCGAGGCAGCCGGTGCGCCCGCAGTGGCACAGCACGCCGCCGGAGTTGACCAGGACATGCCCGATTTCGCCGGCAAAGCCGGTGGCCCCGGTCATGGGGGAGCCGCCCACGGAGATGCCGCCGCCGATGCCGCTGGCGCCGCCGTTGAGGTAGATGTGGTCCCGGGCGTCGCGGCCGGCACCGTAGATGCTCTCGGCCATGAGGCCGGTGGAGGCGTCGTTGGCCACGGTGACGGGCAAGTCCAGCGCCTGGGCAAGCATGGCCGACAGGGGAACACTGTGCCAGTCCAGGTGCGGGGCCAGGACCACTTCGCCGTCGTGCTCGCGGACCAGGCCGGGCACGGCCACGCCGACGCCGACCGTGCGGAAGGAGGCTTCAAGTTCCCCGCGCATGCCGGCGACCACAGCAGCCACAATGTTCACGACTTCCTCCGGCGTGGGCACGCGGGCGGTGTCGTAGCGGATCCGCTTCAGGACCTTGCCGGAGAGGGACACCAGGCCAATGGTCACGGCGTCGATTTCAGGGTTGACGGCGATCGCCACGACGTCCTCGCGCGGGACGATGATGGGGCTGGGCCGGCCGGCGTGGTGCGTGGCGCCGGGTTCCTGCTCTTCCACCAGGCCCAGCGTCACCAGCTCGGCCACGAGTCCGGCAATGGTGGAGCGGTTCAGCCCCGTGGTCCGGGTGACATCGGCCCGGGAGAGGCGGCCCTGAACATGGGCCAGGTTCAGCACAATGGCAAGGTTGGTGCGCCGGACGTCGTCGAGGTTGTTGCCCCTGCGCGAGTGCTTTGCTGGGGAAAGCTCGGGTACTGCCACTCAAACCACCTCTTTCGACACGCTTGCTAGGGAAAGCGGCCCGCACCATATTACCCGAGGGTACTGGAAGCCCCGGTGCGGGCCGTCTTCATGACGGAAGGAGGCGCCTACTGGGACTTGAACGCTGCATCAAAGGCGGCGTCCGGGGCGGCGAAGGCGTTGCGCCTGACGAAGTCCAGGGCCTCCGGTGCACCCAGCAGCCTGTCCATGCCGGCGTCTTCCCACTCCACTGAGATGGGGCCGTCGTAGCCGATCTGGTTCAGTGCACGGAAACTGGCTTCCCAGGGAACGTCGCCGCGTCCGGTTGAGACGAAGTCCCAGCCGCGGTTCAGGTCCGCCCAGGCCAGGTGCGAGCCCAACACGCCGTTGCGGCCGTTGCCCAGGCGCAGCTTCACGTCCTTGCAGTCCACATGGATGATCCGGTCCGCAAATTCCAGGATGAAGTCCACCGGGTTCAGCTGCTGCCACATGAAGTGGCTGGGGTCCCAGTTCAGGGCGAACGCCTCGCGGTGGCCGATGGCCGCCAGCGTGCGCTTGGTGGTCCAGTAGTCGTACGCAATCTCGGACGGGTGCACTTCGTGGGCGTAGCGGACGCCAACTTCGTCGAAGACGTCCAGGATGGGGTTCCAGCGGTCGGCAAAGTCCTGGTAGCCGGCGTCGATGAGCTCCTGCGAAACGGGCGGGAACATGGCCACGTACTTCCAGATCGAGGACCCGGTGAAGCCGACCACGGTCTTCACGCCCAACTTCGCGGCCAGGCGTGCCGTGTTCTTCATTTCCTCCGCGGCCCGCCGGCGCACGCCCTCGGGGTCGCCGTCTCCCCACACAATGTCGGGGAGAATGTCGCGGTGGCGCTGGTCAATGGGGTCATCGCACACGGCCTGGCCCTTGAGGTGGTTGGAGATCGCGTGGACCTTCAAGTTGTACTTCGCCAGCAGGGCCAGCTTGCCTGCCACGTACTCTTCATCGTCCCAGCGCCAGGGGTCCAGGTGGTCGCCCCAGCAGGCAATTTCCAGCCCGTCGTAGCCCCAGCCGGACGCCAGCTTGGCCACTTCCTCCAGCGGCAGGTCGGCCCACTGGCCGGTGAACAGGGTAATCGGTCGGCTCACTTCAGTCTCCTCAATGCTTGGTGGGCAATTAAACGGTGGTCCACGCGCTGCCGGCGCCGGCGCTGGCCTCGACGGCGGCCAGGACCCGCTGCACCTGCAGCCCGTCGGCGAACGACGGCGAGGGTGCGGTGCCTGAGGCAACCGCCTGCACAAAGTCGTGCGCCTGGTGCGAAAAGCCGTGCTCGTAGCCGATCGTGTGCCCCGCCGGCCACCATGCGGCCATGTAGGGGTGCTCCGCCTCGGTGACGATGATGGTCTTGAAGCCCTGCTCGGCCGCGGGCGCGGTGGCGTCAAAGAACTCCAGTTCGTTCATGCGCTCCAGGTCGAAGCTGAGGGCGCCCTTGGACCCGGCCACCTCGATCCGCAGCGCGTTCTTGCGCCCCGTGCTGAACCGGGTGGCCTCGAATGAGCCCAGGAACCCGCCGTTGAACCGCCCGGTAAACAGGGCGAGGTCGTCCACGGTCACTTCCCCGCGCCCCTCACCGGCGGTTCCCGACAGGCCGGAGAAGTCCGCCGCCAGCGGCCGCTCCTTAACAAGGGTCTCCAGGATGCCGCTGACGGATTCCAGTTCCACCCCGGTGATGAACTGGGCAAGGTCGACGGCGTGGGCGCCGATGTCTCCCAGCGATCCGGACCCTGCCCGGTCCTTTTGCAGACGCCAGCTCATGGGGCTGTTTTCATCCGAGAGCCAGTCCTGCAGGTAGGCGGCACGGACCTGCCGGATCTGGCCGATGCGGCCCGCGGCGACCATGTCCCGGGCCAGTGTTGCGGCGGGCACCCGCCGGTAGGTGAACCCCACCATGGACAGGACGCCCTGGGCTTCCGCCCGCGCAGCAGCGCCGGCCATGGCCTGCGCCTCCGCAACCGAATTCGCAAGCGGCTTTTCGCACATGACGTGCTTTCCGGCGTCGAGCGCGGCGATGGCGATCTCCGCGTGCGAATCACCCGGGGTGACAATGTCAATGACGTCAATGTCGTCGCGGGCAATTGCCTCGCGCCAGTCCGTGGACGTCTCCGCCCAGCCCCACCGGTCCGCGGCGGCCTGGGTCCGGGCGGGGTCGCGGCCCACCAGCAGCGACATTTCGGGTGTGGCGTCCAGCTCGAAAAAACGCGGGGCGACGCGCCAGCCCTGGGAGTGGGCGGCCCCCATGAACCCTGCCCCGATCATGGCCACCCGCAGCGGCCTGGGTTTTTCAGTCATGGAATACCTCTCTAAGGTGGGTGCTTTCAACGTGGTGTCGGTCGATCCGGACTGCCGGCCGCGGAATGCTCAGCGGCCGGCAGCCGCCTTGTAGTTCGCCAGGATCTCCGGGTGATGGTCGGAGGCCGGGGCAGGTGCAGTCTCCAGGGGCCAGTCCGGACGGGAGCCGGCCAACATCCAGGCCGCCTGCACCGCGGCGCCTCGGGCCACATACTCGCCCGGCGAGGGAATGACGACGGGCACGTCGAAGACCTGCCCCGCCACCGCCTGCACCGCCGGATTCTGCACGGCTCCGCCAATCAGCAGCAGCCGCTTCGCCTCAACCCCGCTGTCCACAATCGCCTCGAGCCCTCCGGCCAGCCCGCACAGCATGCCCTCGATCGCGGCCCGGGAAATGTTCTCCCGCGTGGTCGAGGCGATGCTCAGGCCGTGGAAGCTGGCCTTGGCATCCGGCAGGTTGGGGGTGCGCTCGCCCTCAAAATAGGGGACCAGCACGACGCCGGCACTGCCGGGTTGGGCAGCCAGCGCCAGGTCCGCAAACTCGTCAAAGGTGACGCCGAGCAGCGTGGAGACGGAACCGAGCACGCGCGCCGCATTGAGGGTGACGGCGATCGGCAGGTACGCGCCGGAGGCGTCGGCGAAGCCGGCGATGGTCCCCGTGGGGTCGCTGCCCGGGGCCTCGGCGACGGCAAAAACGGTGCCGCTTGTCCCCACGGACACCACCACGTCGCCTGCCGCGGCGCCCAGGCCCAGGGCGCCCGCGGCGTTGTCGCCGGCACCTGCCGCCAGCCGGACGCCGTCGGGCGCGGCATTGAACAGGCTGGGATGGACGGTGCCGATGGATTCGTCTGGGGCTGCGACGCGGGGCAGGACCACGGCACCGTCCCGCGGTGAACCGGCCTCGCGTGCGGTCCGGCCGAAGGCGAGCTGGAACAGTTCCAGGTCATAGCTGCCGGCGGCCGGCGACCAGTATCCGGTTCCGGACGCGTCGGAACGGTCAGTGGCCAGCTGGTCCAGGTCCGGGCCCAGCGGGCTTTCGCCCACGGGGCCGAAGCCGCGCAGGCGCCAGGAAAGCCAGTCGTGGGGGAGTGCGACGGCGGCAACACGGGCGGCGTTTTCCGGCTCGTTGTCGCGGACCCAGCGGACCTTCGTGATGGTCAGGGAAGCGACGGGGACGGAGCCGCAGCGGGCGGCCAGCTCCGCGGCGCCCACCTCGGCCACGAGGTCCTCGGCGGACGGGGCGGAGCGGGTGTCGTTCCACAGCAAGGCGGGACGGACCACCTGCCCGTCCGAGTCCAACAGGACCATCCCGTGCTGTTGGCCCGCAACGGCGACGGCGGACACGTCAGCCAGCCCGCCGGCGTCGTGCATGGCGGCCTGCAGCGCATCCCACCAGTGGCGCGGGTCAATCTCCGTGCCGTCCGGATGGGCCGCCTTGCCTTCGCGGACCGTGGCGCCGGTGCCGGAATCCACCACAACAACTTTGCAACTTTGGGTCGAGGAGTCGACTCCGGCAACGTATGCCATGGCTACCGGGCGCCCAGGAGGTGCTCGAGGAACAACTGCTGGAGCTTGACGAAGCCGAAGCCCTTGCCGCCGAAGTACGGGGCGGCGTCGAAGTCCTCGTAGGCGGACGTGTCGGCGATCAGGGCATCGTAGCCTTCGCCCGGGTTCAGGGTGGGCTGGTTGATTTCATCCACCTTGGAGAAGGCGAGTGCGGCCTGGACCTCGGGATCGGCGCGGAAGGCTGCGGCACGTTCCTTCAGGAGCAGGTACATGCGCATGTTGGCGGCGGCCGAATCCCAGACGCCGTTGATGTCCTCGGTGCGGGAGGGCTTGTAGTCGAAGTGGCGAGGGCCCGTGTAGGCGGGGGTGCCGTTGGGGCCGCCGTTTTCGAGCAGGTCCACGAGGGAAAAGGCGTTCTGCAGGTCGCCGTGGCCGAAGACGAGGTCCTGGTCAAACTTCACGCCGCGCTGGCCGTTGAGGTCGATGTGGAACAGCTTGCCCTGGTAGAGGGCCTGGGCGATGCCGTGGGTGAAGTTCAGCCCGGCCATCTGCTCGTGGCCGGTCTCCGGGTTGATGCCCACGAGTTCGGGGCGTTCCAGCGTCTCGATGAACGCGAGGGCGTGGCCCAGGGTGGGCAGGAGGATGTCGCCGCGGGGTTCGTTCGGCTTGGGCTCGATGGCGAAGCGGATGTTGTAGCCCTTGTCGGTGACGTAGTCGCCGAGCAGGTTCACGGCCTCGCGGTAGCGCTCGAGGGCGCCGCGGATGTCCTTGGCGGAATCGTATTCGCTGCCCTCGCGCCCGCCCCACATGACGAAGGTTTCGGCGCCGAGCTCTGCGGCCAGGTCCAGGTTTTCGATGACCTTGCGGATGGCGAAGCGGCGCACGCTGCGGTCGTTGGAGGTGAAGCCGCCGTCCTTGAAGACCGGGTGGCTGAAGAGGTTGGTGGTGACCATGGGGATGACCAGGCCGGTGGAATCCAGGGCGCCCTTGAGCCGGTCGATCTCGGTGCGGCGCTGGGCCGCAGTGGACTCGAACGGGAACAGGTCATTGTCGTGGAAGGTCATGCCGTAGGCGCCGAGGTCGCTCAGCTTGTTGACGGCCTCCACGGCGTCCAGGTGCGGCCGGGTGGCCGAGCCGAACTGGTCCTGGGCGTTCCAGCCGATGGTCCAAAGGCCAAAGGAAAACTTGTCTTCGCGTGTGGGCTCAAGAGCCATGGGTTGCCTCCAAGTGTCAGTGGTGCAGATCTCTTTAATAAGTTCTGACTACAAACATATGATGCAAAGCTGGTGCTGTCAATGCATTTATCAAGGTACTTCGGCTTGGAAAAGTAGCCAAAAGTCTAGGCTGTGGTTGGATTCTTGGCGGCAGTGCGGAGTTTTGTGGGTTAAAGCGGCAAATTGTGCCTGTGTGCCGCATGCCTGAAGTGGCCGACGGCGTGCTGCCGCCGGTCTTGCGGGTGCACCTGGTGCACCTGGTGCGGATCGGTGCGGGCTTTGGGCGTGCGCAGCACTGGGGTGCCAGGGTGTGCCACAGTCGCGCCTGCGCGGCTGAAGGGGCATGGTGCGCGCAGGTGCAGGGTCGAGCCAGGGCATGCGCCGCCCGGACTGAATTAGCTGCGCCCGGGGCAGGTGGGGGCAGGTGGGGGCTGTGCGTGCGCGCGGAAGGGCGCGGACAGGGCACGAACGGGAGGGGCCCGGTGGCAGCCCGGCCCCTCCCGTGGGTGGCGGGGTGGAGCAGGCCGGCACTAAAGTGCGTCGGGCTCCACCTGGGATTCTTGTTCCAGCGTGTCGGCGTGTTCGTTCATTTCCTCGATGTCAGGGGTGACCATCTCGGAGTAGATCTCGCCGAGGCCGTCCACGGATCCGCGGTCGTGGATGAGTTCGTTGTCGTTGAAGTCCGGGTTCCTGTTCATGGCCTCAGACTAGCCCTTCGGGCGGCGTTCGCCATAGTGGTTGTGCGGCCGGTGCCTACAGTGTCGCCGGGTTGCCGTGCCACGCGGCCTTCTTGGGTTCCTGGCTGTCAAAATAGCGCATCACGCGCGCTTCGGAGGAGAGCACATGCCGGCGCATGGCCTCCGTGGCGGCTTCGGCGTCGCCCGCCACCAGCGGGGCCAGGATTTGCCCGTGTTCCAGGATGGTGTGGTCGTCGTAGCTGTCCGAGTAGGCGAGCCGGAAGATGTGCAGGTGGCAGTGGGTCCTGGCGTAGGACTGCCGGATGAGCTCGTTGCCGGCCGCCTGGAAGATGAGGTCGTGGAAGCGCTCGTCGTGGGCCGACAGCTCGGCCGGTGAAATCGTGGAGGTGTCCCGGGTCAGCTCGCGTCCGCGCTCCAGTTCTTCCCTGATCAGCTGCAGCAAAGGCGCATCGGCACGGTTGGCGGCGGCCTCCACGGCGTGGGGCTCCAGCAGCATGCGCAGCTCGTAGAGGTCACGGACGTCGTCGCGGTCCAACAGTTCCGTGGCCCTGTACCCGCGGCGGGGCTGCCGGTCGACGAGCCCCTCGGACTCCAGGCGGGCCAGCGTTTCTCGCACGGGGGTGGGGGAGACGTTGAGCTGCCGGGCCACATCTTCAATGTTGATGCGCACGCCGGGCGGGATGGTGCCGCGCATGATGTGGCCGCGTAGAAGTGCATGGACCTCGTCAGCCAGTTCCTGGCGGGGGGCCATGCCCTGCAGCGATGTCAAGTATGACGGTTCCAAAACCTTCTCCGATCAAAGTCCTTGACAGAAAGTATAACGGCCCAGATAATTGGATATCACTATATCCTATAGGATTTTTTCGATACTGACTGGAGCTCAACGATGAGACTGAACGCCCTTTCCACCGCAGTGGCCGTCCTGGCTGCATCCGTCCTGGCCATCACGGCCTGCACCCCTCAGGAAACTGCAGGCGGCGGAGACAACGGCGGCGCCCCTGCCGCCATGGACACCGTGAAGGTTGGCCTTATTTCAGGCGGTGCACACCCCTACTTCCAGCCATGGACGGAGGCAGGCGCCATGGCCAAGACCGAATTCAAGCTGGGCGATGTCACCTTCAACGAAACCGCTGAGTGGGACCAGACCAAGCAGAATGACGTGATCAACTCCATGGTGGCCAACGGCTACAACGCCTTCGGTGTCTTCGGCGTCTCACCCACGGACATCAACTCCACCTTCAGCAACCTCAAGAAGCACGGCGTCGCCACCGCTGCTCTGGGCTCCTGCCCCGCCGGTGACACGAATGAAGCCGACTTCTGCCTGTCCACAGACACCGAGGAAGCCGCCTACAAGGCAGCCAAGGCTGCGATCGATGCGATGGACGGCAAGGGCGTCCTTGCCCACCTGACCGGCGTGAACGTCGACTCCAACACCCAGCGCCGCATCGCCGGTGTCAAGAAGGCCGTTGCCGAGACCGGCGGCGCTGTCACGCTGCTGCCCGACGTCACCGACATCGACACCGACCTGACCACCGCGCAGAAGGCAGTCGCCGACCTGCTCGCCTCCAAGGGCAGCACCATCAACGGCATCGTCTCCACGGCCTACAACCCGGCAGTAGCCGCGGCCACAGCAGTCAAGGACTCCAAGCTGCCCATCAAGCTCGTTGCCATTGACGACGACGCCACGATCCTTTCAGCCATTGAGGACGGCTCGGTCTCGGCCACGGTTGTGCAGAACCCCTCAGGCCAAGCCTTCGTGGGCTCCTACGCCCTGGCCAAGCTCGCCACCAAGGCCTGCACCATGGCCAGCCCGGGCGAAATCATTGACTCCGGCTCCTTCATTGTCACCAAGGACAACGTCAAGGACTACGACGCAGAGCGCGACGCCAAGTCGGCCGAGCTGGCGAAGGACTTCGACTCGAAGTACCTGGACTGCAAGTAACACCCACCCCGCTTTTCGAAAGGCCATCATGCCCCGCATAACCCACGCCCGTGCCTACCTCGTCGACTTGGACGTGGAGACGGTCCGCACGGACGCTGTTCAGAGTTTCCTGAAGCAGGAGACCATCTTCGTTGAGATCAAGACTGATGACGGGCTGACCGGGACAGGCTATTCGTACACGATCGGCACGGGCGGCGGTGCCGTGCTGTCTATGCTGCGCGAGCATCTTGTTCCGCGGCTGGTGGGACAGGACGCTGCCAACATTGAGCAGATTTGGATGGATCTTTTCGCCTCGACCCGGGCCACCACCACCGGTGCGATCACGTCCTTGGCGCTGGCCGCCGTCGACACCGCCTTGTGGGACCTGAAGTGCCTGCGCGCCAACGAACCACTGTGGCAGGTGGCCGGCGGCTTCCGCCAGGAAGTTCCCCTCTATGACACGGAGGGTGGCTGGCTGCACCTGGGCACGGAGGAGCTGGTGGCCTCGGCCAAGGCGTCCCAGGCGGCCGGCTGGCCCGGGCTGAAGATCAAGATCGGCAAGCCGCACATTTCCGAGGACGTGGAGCGGCTCACGGCGGTCCGGAAGGCCGTGGGCCCGGGCATGGACATCATGGTTGATGCGAACCAGTCCATGACCAGTGCCGAGGCCATCCGCCGGGCCAAGGCCTTGGAACCGTTGGAGATCTTCTGGCTGGAGGAACCGCTGCCGGCGGACGACATTTCCGGGCACACCCGCCTGGCCGAGGCCACCTCGATCCCCGTGGCGGTGGGGGAGTCCATGTACTCCGTGGCCCAGTTCCGCGAGTACCTCCAGCGCGGTGCCGCAAGCATCATCCAGGTCGATGTGGCCCGGGTTGGCGGAATCACGCCGTGGCTGAAGGTGGCCCACCTGGCCGAGGCGTTCAACGTGGCCGTGTGCCCGCACTTCCTGATGGAAATTCACATCAGCCTGCTGGCAGCCATCCCGAACGGGCGCTACGTGGAGCACATCCCGCAGCTTCGCGCCATCACGAACACCGAGATGAGCATTGCCAACGGCTTCGCCATCGCGCCCAGCACCCCGGGCCTGGGCATCGACTGGGACTGGGCGGCCATTGAAAAGAGGACCGTGGCATGAGCCATGCAACAACCCCTGCCGGCGATGCAAGGCGCCGGCAGGGCACTGACTTCAAGCGGTACCTGACCTCGCCGCAGTTCTTTCTGGCGCTGATCATCCTGGTGCTGGTGGGCCTGATCGGCGCGGCCAAGCCCAACGCCTTCAACGGCGCGTTTGTGGTGGCGCCGCTGCTGACCAGCATCGCGATCTTCACGATCGTGGGCCTGTCCCAGATGATGGTGCTCTCCATCGGCCAGATGAATATTGCCGTGGGCAACATGGCCGCGTTTGGCGCCATGTTCACCGGCATGGCCTTCGACCTGTGGAACATGCCGTTCATTGTGGGGCTCATTGCCGGCCTCGTGGCGGGTGCGGCCATCGGCGGGCTGACAGGCTGGATCATCGCCAAGACCGGCGTGAACTCCTTCATCGTCACCCTGGCCATGAGCTTCGCACTGCTGGGCCTGGTGCCCACGGTCTACTCAATGCTCAGCCCCGGTTCCGCCTTCACGGCCAAGCCCGAGGGCATGGAGTTCCTGGGCCGAGGCACCTTCCTCGACGTATGCATGGTGGGCTACTGCGGCCCGGCGGCCATTCCCGTGATGGTGGTCCCGGTCCTGCTCGTGGTGCTCCTGGTCGGCGGGCTCTACGCACGCACCAAGCTGGGCCGCGAGATCCTGCTGACGGGAGCCAACATCAAGGCCGCCGAGCTCTCCGCGATCCCCACCAACAAGCGGGTCGTCCTGGTGCACGCACTCTCCGGCGCACTCGCCTCACTTGCCGGGATACTGCTGGCCACCAGCACCGGCTCGTTCACCCCGGCCATCGGCAACGAGTTCATGCTGCAGTCCTTCCTTGGCCCGATCCTCGGCGGCACCCTCCTGGCCGGAGGCTACATTTCCGTCACGGGAACCTTCCTGGGCATCACCTTGACCCTGCTGATCCGCCGCGGCCTGGAACTGTTCGGCGCCGGCGTGGAAATGCTGAACATTTTCTTGGGCCTGATCCTGCTCGTGGCACTGTCGGCCGAACGCATCCGCACCGTACGCCGTCGCAAGCCAACACCCACACCCCCGGACGGCCCGCCGCCGGCCGAACCCGCGGCCGCCGAACCGGCCCCCGCAGAGAGCGGAGCTACAGCGTGAAACTGAAACTGCCCGCCACCATGGGCTCCCAATACCTTGTCCTGATCGCCACGATCATCCTCGGCGCCATCATCCTGGGCGTCTCCTCGGGCGGAAACTTCTTCGGCCCCGTCTCCATGCAGACGTTCTTCCAGTTCCTGGCCGTGCCCATCCTGATCGGCCTGGCGCAAATGATCACGCTCGCCGTGGGGCAGCTGAACCTGGCCATCGGCGCGATCGGCGGCGTTGCTGCCTGCCTCGCCGCCGTCATGGTGGCCGACTGGGGCCTCAACCCCTGGCTCGGCGCGCTGGTCGCACTGCTGGTCGGCGCCGTCGCGGGCATCGCCAACGGCATCCTGGTGGTGGTCACGAAAATCAACGGCTTCATCGTCACGCTCGCCACCATGACCGTGCTGCTCGGCGTGCAATATGCGCTGGTCAACACCCGCACCATCTCGTCCGACAACTGGGCCCCCGTCGCCGCCCTCGGCAAGGCCCGCTGGCTGGGGCTGCCGGCCATCTTCGTGATCGCCATCATCGTGGCGGTCCTGGTGGGGCTGGCCTTTAGATATACGACGACGGGACGTCACCTTTTGGCGTCCGGTGACAATGAGCATGCCGCCACCTTGGCAGGGATCTCGAACGACCGCAGCCTCACGGTTGCCCACGGCGCCTCGGGGCTGATCGCCGGCTTTGCCGGATTTGTCTCCTTCGCGTCCCTGCCGGGCGTCAACCAGAGCGTGGGCGGGGACTGGCTGCTGTCCAGCTTCGCTGCGCCCATCATTGGCGGGGTCTCCCTGACCGGCGGCACCGTGGCCGTGTTCGGCACCGTCCTGGCCGCCTTCGTGGTGCGCCTCGTGGACAGTGCCCGGGCTGAATTCCAGCTGGCACCGGCCTGGGTAAACCTTGTCATCGGCGCCGTCATCCTTGGCACCGTGGCCCTGGGCCGCCTGCGTGAATCACGCGAATCGGCCAAGGCCGGGATGCTGCGCGCCAGGGTGGCCAACCACCGCGTCAACACGGCGGCCCTGCAACCGGCCGCAGCCGCAGCGCCAGCCGGCCCACCGCCGTCGAGCGAGCCTGCCCCGTCCGCATCTGAAGAGGTCAAGCAATGAGCGCACCCATCCTGCAAGCGAGCAACGTCACCAAGACGTACCCCGGCGTGAAAGCCCTGGACAATGTGAACCTGACGCTGATGCCGGGCGAGGTCCACGCCCTGCTCGGTGAAAACGGTGCCGGCAAGTCCACCCTGATCAAGTACCTGACCGGCGTGCACCAGGCCGATTCCGGCACCCTGCTCATCAACGGGGTGGAGGAAAAGTTCACCAACCCGTCCGAATCCGGCGCGGCCGGGGTGGGCGTGGTGCACCAGGAACGCAACGTGATCCGTGAGTTCACGGTGGCCGAGAACATCGTTCTCAGCCGCACGCCCAAGCGGTTCGGCTTCATCGACTGGAAAAAAGTGAACGCCGAGGCTTCCCGCTGCCTGGCCCTGCTGGACTTCGAGATCGACCCACAGACGCCCATTGCCCAGCTGTCCTCCGCACAGATCCAGCTCGTGGAAATCGCCCGGGCCCTTTACACCGAAACCAAGGTGCTGCTCCTGGACGAGCCCACCGCCTCCATCTCCGACGCGGAGGCGGCCAAGCTGTTCACCGTGATCCACAGGCTGAAGGCGGACGGTGCCGCCATCCTGTTCGTCAGCCACAAGCTGGATGAGGTTTATGCGCACTGCGACACCGTCACGGTGCTGCGCGACGGCAAGACCGTCCTCAGTGACGCCGCGCTCGCGGACCACCCGCACGATGAGATCGTGAACATCATGGTGGGCCGCTCGCTGGCATCGCTTGTGACACCCGAACGCGCGGTGGACCAGGGGCAGGCGCCCGTCCTGGAGATGCGCAACGTCACCACCACTGCAGGCCACGGAGGCATCAGCCTTGAGGTGCGCCCCGGTGAAATCCTGGGCCTGTACGGGCTGGTCGGCGCCGGCCGGACCGAGTTGGCCCACGCCATCCTGGGCCGCGAGCGCATCACCGAGGGTGAGCTGCTGGTCAACGGCAGCCCCGCCGTGATCCATTCGGTGCGGGACGCGCTGCACACGCACGGGATCGGCTACGTCACCGAGAGCCGCAAGGAAGAGGGAGTGTTCCTGGAGCAGAACATCACCCGCAACGTGGCTGTCACGAGCTGGGGGAACCTGGCCGGGCCGCTCGGCATGGTCCGCGGCGCCAGTGAGCGGTCCCTCGTGGAGAAGTACGTGGCGGAGCTGGACATCAAGATCTCCTCGCAGGACCAGCTGGCCGGGCAGCTTTCCGGCGGCAACCAGCAAAAGGTGTCGCTGGCCAAGTGGCTGGCGGCGGACCCTCGGATCCTGATCATTGACGAGCCCACCATCGGCATCGACGTGCGCACCAAGCGCTCCTTTTATGAGTTGATCTGGGGCCTTGCCGACCAGGGCCTGGCCATCCTGTTGATCTCCAGCGACCTCGCCGAGATGATCACCCTCGCGGACCGGATTGCCGTCATGGACTCCTTCACGCTGTCCGGCACCGTGGACAACAGCCACGACTACGACACCATGAGCCAGGACGTCATCCGGCTCATCCACAACAAGGCACTGGCATAGGAGCGGACCATGCGAACCAGGCACCTGCAAATCATTGGGCTCAGGCCGGAGCGCCGTGAGGAATACCTGCGGCTGCACCGTGAGGTGTGGCCCGAAGTGGAGGCGCGGCTGAAGGCCAGCAACTTTGAAAGCTACTCCATCTTCAACCTTGGGGACACGCTGTACGGCTACTTCGAGCATGTCGGCACGGATTATGCGGCGGACATGGCGGCCATGGGCGATGACCCCAAAACAAGGGAGTGGTGGAAGCTGACGGATCCCTGCCAGGAGCCGTTGCCAGAGGCGGCGGCTGCCGGTGCCATGTGGACTGACGCCAAAGAGGTCTACCACCTCCCATGAGCATCGACGCACACGCCCATCTCTGGACCCGGTCCCGGACGCCGCAGCCATGGATTGACCCCGCCCAGATGCCGGCCCTGGACAAGGATTTCGCCCTGGCCGAACTGGTTGCCATGCAGGCTGCCGCCGGAGTTTCATCCTCGGTGCTGGTGCAGACTGCAAACTCGGAACAGGAGACCCGGGATTTCCTGGCGCTGGCCGCGGATCCTGCGGTTGCGGGTGTGGTGGGATGGGTGGACTTCTCCGCCCCGCTTGCCCCGCAGCTTGAGAAGTACGACGGCGCCATTGCCTCGGGTGCGCTGGTGGGCGTGCGGCATCTGGTCCACCAGGACCCGGACCCGCAGTGGATGTCCCGCCCGTCCGTCGCCGCCGGGCTGAAGGAGCTGGCCGCGGCCGGTCTCACCTTTGACTTGGTGTTGCGCCCGGACCAGCTGGCCGCCGCGGCCGGGCTGGTCCGCAGCAACCCCGACACCCGTTTTGTGCTGGACCATTTGGGCAAGCCGCCACTGGCTTCCGGAGACGTGGCGGCGTGGCGCGCCGACCTGGCCGAGATGGCGGCCCAGCCGAACGTGGCGGCCAAGCTCTCCGGCCTCACGACTGAGGCAGACTGGGAGGCGTGGACAACCGCGGAACTGGGGGACGCCGTCGACCATGCCCTTGAGGTGTTTGGTCCGGAACGGCTCATGTTCGGCACGGACTGGCCGGTGGCCCTGCTGGCGGGCACGGACGCGACCTGGCCGCGGGTGCTGGCGGTGCTGCTGGAAGGACTGGGCACCGACGCCCAGCAAGCCATTTTCGGTGGCAACGCCCGGCGTGTGTACAAGCTTGACCCAGGCCCGTGTGCGGCCCTGGCAATCGAAGGAATTGAGGAACAGCCTTGAGCAATGAAATTGACTGGACCGACCAAAAGGTTCACGACCCCAAAACCGAGGCGCCCTTGGGACCGAACTCCGCAGAGCATACGGAACCCTGGTTTAAGGCCGCAGGCCTGGGGATGTTTATCCACTACGACCATGCGAGCCAGCAGGGCCTGGAGGCATCATGGCCGCTGCTCGGCGGCGTGGCCGGACTGGGGTACAGCCCCACAGCGCTGGTCGCGGACTATCACAGCACCGCTGACAGCTTTGATCCGGAGCATTGGGATCCGGCGGCATTGGCCCGCAAGGCTGCTGCCGCGGGCATGACATACGCCGTTTTCACGGCGCGGCACCACAGCGGATGGTCGTCGTGGCCCTCGAAGGCCAGCGGGCGGACCATCGAGTCCTCCCCGTATGGCCGGCGTGGGGGAGACCTGGTCAGGGAATACACGGAGGCCTTCCGCGCCGCCGGAATCAAGGTCGGCCTGTACTACTCGCTGTCCGACTGGGGCCACGCAAAGTATCCCGCCTTCACCGACGAGATGCGCCCCTACCAGCACGGAAGGTATCCACGGGCCGGTGCTGCTGACTGGTCCGATTACCAACAGTATTTGAAGGACCAGCTCACGGAATTGCTGACCTGGTACGGCCCCATCGACCTGTTGTGGTTCGACGGCGAATGGGAGCGCACACGCGAGGAATGGGATGCGGCAGGGCTGGAAGCCCACATCCGTTCCCTGGCGCCGGAGATCGTGATCAATGACAGGCTCATCGGCAGCGGGGACTACCGCACACCCGAGCAGTTCATCCCTGCACAGCCACTTGCTGAGCCGTGGGAATGCTGCATGACCATGTGCGACACCTGGAGCTATGTGCCCGAGGACCAGAACTACAAGTCGCTGCACGAAATTGTCCGGACCGCGGTTGAAGTTGTTGCCAAGGGCGGGAACCTGCTGCTGAATGTGGGCCCCACCGCCGATGGCAGCCTCGCACCCGAACAGTCCGCCCTGCTGGACGGGCTGGCAGGGTGGATGGCCTGCAACAAGGAAGCCGTGCACGGTGTTCAACCGGGCCTTGAGCCGTGGCAGTACTACGGACCCAGCACAGCCGCTGGCAACAACACCTACCTGTTCGCGTTGGCGAAGCCGGTGGAAACCGTGACCGTCCGAAGCATTCCGGGCAAGCGCGTCACCGCGGTCCGGCACCTGGGTTCAGGAGCACAGCTGCCGTTCACCTTCCGGACGACATTGGATGACAGGTTCCTCAGCGACCCGCTCGGCGAGCTCAACATCGACGTCAGGGAAATTGACGTGAACGGCGTGGTGCCGGTCTTCGTGTTGGAAATGGACCCGCAACCGCGGAAGTAGCCTACTCCGTGGCCGCCTGGGCAAGGCGGCCACGGGCATGGAACGGAACGTTGAGGCTGATCGCATTGTGCAAGGCCAAACCGGCAGCACCGACCGCGTCTTCAGAGTCGGTCCAAGTCTTGACTGTGATTTCCACCGGTTGCAGGAACTTGAGCACCGTTTCGTCCAGGCCGCGGGTGAATCCATCGCTAAGGGCGGGCCAGAGGCTCGTCGTTTCGCCTGTGACGATAATCGTTCCAATGCCCAAAAGATTCACGACTCCGCCAACGGAACGCCCGATGCGGTGCCCAACATCCTCCAGGAAATCCGCCAGCTCGTTGTCGTTTTCAGCCTGGAGCCTCTGCTGGAGCTCAGCCAGGCGACCGGCAGAGGGCCTGCCAGGGGCTTGGTGGAGCAGTTCTTCCAGCCCTGCGTAAACCTGAAGGCAGCCGTAGTTGCCGCAGACACACAGCGGACCATTCGTATCCACCGACATGTGGCCAAATTCCGTTGACGATCCCCCCGAGCCGCTGAAAACACGCCGTCGGTTGACGATGCCCAGACCGACGCCGTAGCCAAGGCCGAGCAGAAGGAAATCATCCCTGTCATGCCCGAACCCAAAACTGACCTCTCGGGTCGAGAGGGCAAACAGGTCATTCGAGACGAAGACGGGAAGATCGACGGCCCGCTGCAGCCGGGGACCAAGATCAAAGTCCTGCCAATTCAATGTCGTGGAGATGCGAACCGTCGTCAGCGCCTGGTCCACAGCACCAGAGATGGAGATCCCCACGGCAATCACACGCTCAGGGTGGTCCAAGGTGGCCCGCTGGTCATTCACCAGGGCCTTGAATTGCTCCACCACGTGCTTGGAAGGATCAAAAACGCGGGACCTGGCATTCAGGATCGTGCCGTCGATCAGCATGGTCACGGTGATCAGGCTCGTCGGGGTGACGCTGACGCCGATTACGAGGGCGGAGTCGGGGATCAGCTCCACCGGGATCCGGGGCCGTCCGGCTCCTGACCGGGCGTCAACTGCCAGCTCACGGACGTATCCATCTGAGATGAGTTTTCGGACTTGCGCAGTGACGGTTGCCGGCCCGAGACCCAGCAGCTTGGCGATTTCACTGCGGCTCAAAGTGCCTGTCTGCCCCAAGAGTCCGAGTATCTCGGCGCGGCTGACGGCGTCGCGAGTTGGGGTCGTGTGGGGGCGGATTCTCAACTTTGAAATTTTCTTCCCCCTGGTGAGCCGGTGTTGACTAGCGCCAATACTTGTGATTATCCTAACATCACGCCATTAATTCGGCGCCGAATTAATTATAAGCACAAGGCCAACGAGCCTACGGCTCTGACAAAGGATTGACATGAAATTAGCAAAGAAGCTAACAGCGATTGCCCTTGGTGGCGCACTTGCACTGGGTGCCAGTGCCTGTGGTTCCACGGCACCCTCCGACGGCGGCAACGCCGGCGGCGAAGTTACCCTTGACTGGTCCTTCTGGTCACAGGGCGATGAAGGCAATCAGACCTGGAAGGACCTTGCCGGAAAGGTCACTGAGAAGTACCCGAACATCAAGGTCAATCTGACAACGGCGCCGTTCTCGGATTACTTCACCAAGATGCAGTCGCAGCTGGCATCCGGCACGGCCCCGTGCATCGTCAGCATGCAGAGCCTGCGCCTGCCGGCATTTGCCAAGGCCATGACACCCATCGACGGTGATCTTGCCAAAGCCGCGGGCTTCACCGAATCAGAATGGGAAGCGGGGGCATTGAAGGCCCTTCAGAATGGTGACAAGCAGTATGCGCTGCCCTACGGTCTTTCCACCATGGTCATGTACTACAACAAGGATGCGTTCAAGGCTGCCGGCGTTGAAGAACCCAAGGACGGCTGGACCACCGACGAATTCGTCGCGGCAGCCAAGAAGATCACGGAGGCAACCGGAAAGCCTGCCTTCGGCCAGACGTTCTCCGACCTGCACATGTCAGCACAGCTTCTCGCCTACAACGGCGCCAAGCCAGTCTCCGCCAACGGCGAGCTGCAGATGACCGACCCGGCATTTGAATCCGCATTCTCCTGGTACACGGGCCTCGCCACCGAAGACAAGATCAGCAGCATTCCCGCAAGTTCGTCTGACGTGCCGTGGGGCGAGCAGCAGTTCGTCGCCGGCAATGTGGCCATGGCCGTTGACGGCTCATGGAACATGAAGAGCAACGTCACTGACGCCGCCGGATTCCAGGTAGGGGTTGTGACCCTGCCCCAGGGCACCGAAGGCGCCGGAACGTTCTCAGCCAACTCCGGATTCGGCATCTCCTCCACCTGCAAGAACAAGACCGAAGCCGCCCAGGCAATCGGTGTGCTCACCGATGCAGAGTCGCAGATGGCATCGGCCAACGCCGGCAACCTGCCGGCCCGAACCGCGGCCGTCCCTGCCTTCATCGAAGGGTTGAAGAAGGACGTGGACCCGAAGAATCCCGGCTACTCAGATCAGGCCTCGGTTGTGACCAAGGCTGCCTCCGAATCGGCGACACCGTTCATCAGCACCAGCAACTGGGACAAGGTCACCAAATTGATGGCGCAGCAGTTCCAGCAGGCGTTCAGCGGCAAGAGCACACCGTCTGAAGCACTGAAGGCCGTGCAGCAAAGCGGAGCGAAGTAGCCCTTGCAAACGATTCCGCTCAAGCCGGCAGCAGCAGAAAGGTGCCACCGTGACGGCAATAACTACTAAAACCGTGCCACGTAGGATCCCCGATCCTGTTGCGCCAAAGAAGCGGAAGGGCTCTGATTCCCGTTCGGCGCTGGGGTTTCTAACCCCCAGCGCCATCGGGATGACGGTATTCATCCTCTTCCCCACCATCTTGGCCATCGCCACGAGCTTCTTCCACTGGCCCACGTTCGGGGAAGTGACATTTGCCGGATTGGACAACTACCGCAACCTCTTCGCGCCAGGAAGCCAATTCACGGCGGCACTGATCAACACGTTCGTCTTCACCATCGTCGTTGTCCCGGTAAATCTCGTCCTGACGCTGTCAACGGCGTTCTGGGTCGCCACCAGCCGCTTCAGCCGGCTGTACAGGGTCTTGTTTTTCCTGCCGGTCGTGACACCAACAGTGGCAACTGCCGTTATTTGGAAATTGATCTACCAGCCCAACGGCCTTATCGACTCGACCCTGCAGTCATGGTTTGGCATCCACATGCCCAACGTTCTCGGTGACAGCAGCACGGCCCTTCTGGCCGTCGTGGTTGTCATCGTGTGGCAGGGTTTTGGCTACAACATGCTGATTTTCTCTGCGGCCATTGACCAGCTGCCCCAAGACATCATTGATGCGTCCATGCTGGACGGTGCCCACGGGTTGGGCCAGCTCCTCCGAATCAAGATTCCGCTGCTGACACCCGCGATCTTCTTCGCTTCAACGGTCACCATGATTTCGGCATTCCAAATATTCTCCGAACCATTTGTGATGACCGCAGGGGGTCCGGGAACCTCCACAGTGACCGTGGTCATGAACGTCTATCAAACCGCTTTCCAAGGTGGCGAACTCGGTGCCGCAGCTGCCCCCGCCATCATTCTCTTTGCCTTGATCCTTATTGTCACAATGATTCAGTGGCTGGGACAGAAGAAATGGGTTCACTATGACTAACATCCAAGTCCAGGCCAAGTCCCCGCACGCGAGCCAGAACACTGAAAAGTCCAAGTTCCGGTTCCGCCCGCTGAAGCTCGGCAGTGAAGTCCTGCTGGCCATCGTGGCAGTACTTTTTCTGTTCCCGATTATCTTCACCTTCTTCTCCGCCCTGAAGCCGAACGGTGAAATATTTTCCCAGCCACCGACCCTGATAGGTTCTGAGATCCGGTGGCAGAACTTCATTGAAGTCTTCAACTACACGCCATTTTTCCGCTTCATCATCAACGGGCTGATCGTGTCAGTTGCAGGCACGCTGATCGTCCTGGCCGTTTCATCACTGGCCGCCTACAGCTTTGGAATTCTCAAATGGCGCGGTCGCGACAAGTACATGCTGCTCTACCTGGCCACCATGATGATTCCCCAGGAAGTGCTGGTCATTCCCATGTTCCTGCTGATGCAGAAACTGGGCTGGATCAACACCTGGCAGGCACTGATTCTCCCGTGGGCCTTCGGGGCCTTCGGGGTATTCCTCCTGCGGCAGTTCTTCCTCGGCATCCCCTACGAACTGGTGGAAGCATCCAGGATGGACGGCTGCAGCCAATGGCGGACCTTCACCCGGATCATCCTGCCACTGGCAAAGCCTTCACTGGCCGTGCTGGGCGTCTGGACGTTCATTACCTTCTGGAACAGCTTCCTGTGGCCCCTGATTGTCGTCAACGACGTTAACGAACTCGGCAACGTGTCCTTGGGCCTGCAGACGTTCTTCGGGGAACACGGAAACTCCTGGAACCTCGTGATGGCGGCATCCGTCATAGCCATTCTTCCCACCCTGATCATGGTGATAGCCCTGCAGAAGCACCTGGTCAAGGGCATCGCGACTGTTGGCCTGGCCGGCCGCTAGCCGCCATCCACCTCTTCATACAAAGGTATAAAAGTGATTAATTTTGAGGACCGTGTTGGGCCTGACTTTGGCGAACACAACCCCACCTATCCCGAGTGGAACTTTCCCACGTGGCTCGCCGACGCAAAATTCGGCATCTTCGTCCACTGGGGGCTGTACTCCGTTCCCGCCTGGGCTGAAGTAGGCGATTCGCCGACAGCGGTTGAGGACGCCTACCGGGACCACCAGTATGCGGAATGGTACGGCAACACGGTGCGTGTCGAAGGCAGCAGTGCCCAGGCCTACCAGCGCGCCACCTTCGGCGAGGGAACCAGCTATGAAGACCTGGCTGATGTGTGGACGGCAGAGAAGTTCGACGCCGATGACTGCGTTGCGCTTTTCCGGAAGGCAGGCGCCAAATACGTTGTGCCGACGGCCAAGCACCATGATGGATTCTGCCTGTGGGCAACCGACACCACGCCCTTCAACAGCGCGGTTCGCGGCCCCCGGCGTGACCTCATGCAGGAGTTTGCCGATTCATCCCGTTCCGCCGGGCTCAAGTTTGGCAGCTACTTTTCAGGTGCGCTCGACTGGCATGTGAGCGATTTCAGGGCCATTGACTCAGATGCCGACATTTTCCGGCTGCGCCGCAACGATGAAGATTTCGCGCGCTACTCCCACGCACAGGCGGTGGAGCTTATCGAGCGCTTTTCCCCCGACATCCTGTGGAATGACATTGAATGGCCTGACGGGGGAAAGTCAGACTCAGAATTCGGTGTGGCGGCATTGTTCCGCGAATACCTGCGGACGGTGCCGGAAGGCATCGTCAATGACCGCTGGGGTGTTCCCTCCCACGGCTACCTGACACGGGAATACAGCGACATCGGAGGGCTATCGGACAAAAACTGGGAGAGCTGCCGCGGACTGGGCAAGTCCTTCGGCGTCAACCAACAGGAGACGGCAGCCGACGTCCTCAGCGTGGCTGAACTGGTGCAGCACCTCGTTTCCGTTGTTTCTCGCAACGGCAACTTCCTGCTGAACATCGGCCTTGCAGCCGATGGCACCATTCCCGCGATCTACCGCGACCGGCTGTTGGGCCTTGGCGCCTGGTTGGATGTCAACGGCCAGGCCATCTACAACACTCGTCCATGGACGGGAACGCTCAGCGACCAGCAGCAACCGCACTATGCCGTCACGGTCGGGCCGGAGGCAACATATCTGTGTGTCCTGACACCTGACGCTGAGCTTCCACCTGCACCGTTGGACCTTGCCGGAGGAAGCTGGCTTGGCACCGGTGATGCTGCCGTGGGCGGCGTGGTTGTTCCGGCTGCGCTCCGCGGGGAACCCATCGCCGTTCTGAGCATTCCGCACCGATCATCGGATGTTGAGCTGCCGTGAGCCCCGAGTGGATAGGCGTAGATATCGGCGGGACAAAAATAGCCGCCGGACTGGTCGATGACAAAGGGCACGTCCTGGCACGGGTTCAAAAGGCAACACCTGAAGGTGAGCAGGCCATCGCCAACACCGTCGTGGAGGCGATTCTGGAGCTGCAGCCGGAGGTGGGCGGAACCCTGGTGGGCATTGCGGTGCCAGGATACGTCTCCACGGACCACCGGTCCGTTGTCTATGCCGCGAACCTGGAACTGGAAAATACGAAACTGGCCGATCTGATTGAAGCGAAGCTGGACATCACCTGTCTGGTAATCAATGATGCCAACGCCGCGTTGTGGGCTGAGTTTAGGTTCGGTGCAGCCCGTTCAGCACAGAATGTGGCCATGGTGACGGTTGGGACGGGAATCGGAGGCGGACTCCTGGTCAACGGGCAACTCGTTGTCGGCGCCCACGGCTGGGCCGGAGAGATCGGGCACATGGTCGTGGACCCGGGTGGACGGGCTTGCGGCTGCGGCAGCCGTGGCTGCCTGGACAGGTATGCCAGCGGGAGCACGCTGACCAAGCATGCCCAGACCCCTGAAGACTTCGCCGAGATCGCTCGATGGCTCGGGTTTGGCCTCAGCCAGGTCTCCATGTTGCTGGATCCTGACGTGATCCTGCTCGGTGGAGGGGTCAGTGCGGCCGGTGCTGCGCTGGTGCGGCCAACACAAGAGAAATTGGCGGAACTCCTCGCCGAACACGGCCGCGAATCGGCCCCGCGAGTCCGCTCAGCGGAGTTGGGCCCTGATGCAGGATTCATTGGGGCGGCCGCTTATGCCGCTGACAATGCGCCGGTCCCTCCCGACCGGCCACTGCCCCTTGCACACGGATTGTTGAACTAGGAATGGAAGGTAGTGCCGTCGTGGCCCAATCGAACGTAGTGGTGGTCTTGGCAGATGATCTGGGCTGGGGAGACCTCTCCTGCTACGGGGCGAAAAGAATCAGCACCCCGAACCTGGACGGCCTGGCCCAGGCCGGGGTGCGGTTTACGGACTCCCACGCCTCATCGGCCGTCTGCACCCCCAGCCGGTACAGCTTGATGACCGGCTCGTATCCCTGGCGCAGCCCCCTGAAAAGCGGGGTCCTTGGTGGGCTCGATCCTGCCATCATCGGCGCGGAAGAAGCCACGCTGGCCAAGGACTTCCAAGAAGCCGGCTATGCCACCGGTGCGTTTGGCAAATGGCACATGGGTCTCGACTGGACAGCTTTGGACGGGTCCAAACGGGACGCCTTTGCCACCGATTTTGCGGCGCAAATGCAGGGGCACGGACGGGACATCAATTATGAGGTGCCGTTTACCGGCGGTCCCACGGACTTGGGATTTGAGCACTACTTTGGCATTGCCGGATCCCTCGACATGCCACCCTACTGTTTCCTTGACCAGGATCGCGCGGTAGGGCTGCCGCTGGAAGAGAAACCAGACTTGGTTTCGTCCCAGCGCCCCGGATTGCAGAGCCCGGGCTGGCGGGACGACGCCGTCGACACCACAGTGGTTGCCAAGGCCGCCGAATGGATCACACAACAGCGCCACGGCGGAAAGCCGTTCTTTGCCTATGTGGCCACTGCTGCACCGCACCGGCCCTGTGTTCCTCCGGAATTCATCCAGGGCAGCTCCAACGCCGGCGTGCGCGGCGACGGAGTTGTATTGGTTGACTGGATGGTGGGTCAGCTGTTGGAGGCGTTGGGAGAAGACCGTGAGAACACAATCTTCATTTTTACCTCCGACAACGGCGCTCCCACCATGTTCCCGGAAGACGGCGATGTGGAAGTCCACCGCCCCAACGGGCCCTGGCGCGGCCAAAAGGCAGATGCCTGGGAGGCCGGACACCGGGTGCCGCTGATAGTGGCCGGTCCGGGAATTAAAGCTGGTGATGTCTGCACGGACCTGGTCAGCCTGATGGATGTGCGTGCCACCCTTGCTGACTTGCTGTCATCGCCGGAAGCCGGCGCCGGCGCGGCGCCGTCTGCAGCGACCGAATTGGGTGACGGGGTCTCCTTTGCCCCAGCCCTTTCCGCAGATTCAAGCAGCACGGCTGACTCCAGGATCCTGGGACACCAGGCCTTCGACGGAACACTGGTACTGCGCAGCGGTCCGGGCAAAGCCATCTTTGGTACCGGATCAGGTGGCTTCTCCGAACCTGTGGGGGCACCTGACGACACCGGCCGCGGGGACGGACAGTTCTACGAGCTGGACACCGATCCCGGTGAGGCCACCAACCTCTGGGCCGAGAAGAATGACAAGGCACTGGAAATGATAGAAACTTTTGAGCGCTCCACCGGATTCATGCGAGGAACACGATGACTGCACAGCTAAACGCCACAGGCCTGCCCGACCAATCCGAGGTCTGGTGCCCGCCGCTGGCACCGCTGCAGGACGGCGGGTTGCCGCGGCCACGGATTGGCATCGCCGGCATCTCCATCGAATCCAGCACCTTTTCCCCGCACATCAGCGGCGCGGAAGCTTTCACCGTCCGCCGCGGCGAAGACCTGATTGGCTACTATCCCTTCCTCGACGAGGGGCGGGAGCTGAGGCGCGCTGCCGAGTGGGTGCCGCTCATGCACGCCCGTTCGCTCCCCGGCGGTGCTGTGGATGCGGACCTGTATGTTGCCTTCAGGGACGAGATTGTTGAGCGGATCAGGAACGCCGGGCACCTGGATGCCCTGTTCTTCGACATCCACGGTGCCATGAGCGTCATCGGCCGGCAGGATGCCGAAGGCGACCTTGCCCGGCATGTGCGCGAAGCCCTCGGGGACGGTGTCCTTGTGTCAACGTCCATGGACCTGCACGGCAACGTGTCCTGGGAGCTGTTGGAAAGCGTCGACCTCATCACCTGCTACCGCATGGCGCCGCATGAGGATGAGATGAACACCAAGGAGCGGGCCGTCTGGAACCTGTTGACGCGCCTTCGCTCCATGGACGGCGCCGATGTCCAGAAGCGCCGCCCGCTGAAGGCCTGGGTGCCGGTTCCAGTGCTGCTGCCCGGGGAAAAGACCAGCACCAGGATCGAGCCGGCCAAGGGCATTTATGACCAGGTGCCGCCGGTTGCTGCGCTGGACGGAGTCGTCGACGCCGCAATCTGGGTTGGGTACGCCTGGGCCGACGAGCCACGGTGCCAGGCATACGTCGTCGTCACCGGCGATGACGAGGCAGTCATTCGGCGGGAAGCGGAACGGCTGGCCTCCCTGTACTGGGATGCCCGGGATGACTTTGCCTTCGTGGCAGAGACCGCCACCTTGGCAGAGGGCATCGAGGCAGCCCTCGCACCGGATGCGCCGCGGCCGTATTTCCTCTCCGACACAGGGGACAATCCAACCGCCGGGGGAGCGGGCGACGTCACCTGGACCCTGGCCCAGTTGATCGCCAGCGACACGCTTGCCGCGGCGGATGTCCGTCTTGTCCATGCCTCGATTTTCGACGCCGGAGCCGTCGCCCAGGCTGTGGCCGCAGGCGTCGGCGGGTCCGTGGACCTGGAAGCCGGTGCGCGGGTTGACCACAACGCCCACGGCCCGGTCCGGTTGCAGGGCACCGTCTACTCAATCACCGAGGGTGATCCCACCGCCGGGACGCAGGCCGTGATCCAGGTGGGCAACGTCTTTGCCATTGTCACCGAACGCCGCAAGCCTTTCCACCACATTGCCGACTTCACGCAGCTGGGACTGGACCCGTCGGAGTTCGGCATTATCGTGGTCAAGATCGGCTACCTGGAGCCGGAACTGTTTGATGCCGCCGCGGGCTGGAAGCTTGCCCTCACCCCTGGCGGGGTGGACCAGGACCTGTTGCGGCTGGGCCATTCCCACTTGTCCGACGGCGTGTTCCCCTTTGCCGCCGACGGCGCAGCACCGTCCCTGACCGCCCGCATCCACCGCCGATAAAGCTGGAAGGCTAAAACAAATGACTGATCTGGAAATTGCGGTCCAGGACCCGGCTGGGGCCCGCGCGGCAGTGGAAGGCGGCGCCACCCGTGTTGAGTTGTGCACCGCGCTGCGGCTGGGCGGTTTGACGCCCTCCAACGGAACAGTTGAGGCTGTCCTGGAGCAGGGGCAAGGGCGGCCGGACTTTGTCCATGCCCTGGTGCGTTCCAGAGGCGGCGGATACGTCTACACCAGCGAGGAAATTTTCGCGATGAGCCGTGAAATCCGGCATCTGAGGGCCGCCGGAGTGCATGGGGTGGTGGTGGGAGCCCTAACGCGGCATGGCGACATCGACCTTGCCGCACTCGAGGAATGGATTGAAGCTGCCGACGGTCTGCCGGTCACCTTCCATCGCGCGATTGATGCATGCGCGGATCCGCTGAAGCAGCTCCTGCGATTGCAGGGCACCGGTGTCGGGCGCGTGCTCACCTCGGGCGGAGCCGTGCGCAGTATCGACGGGGGCGCCGTGCTTGAAGCGATGGTGCAGCAGGGACCTGCGGGAATTCAGATCATGGCAGGCGGCGGTGTGCGCATCGAAGACATCCCCGCCCTGGTTGCTCTCGGCGTCGGGTCCGTCCACTTGTCCGCCCGAGTCCCCTTCAACGATCCGAACCCTGCCGGTCCGGGCGGGGGAGCCCAGGAACTCGACGCGACAAGTGCCAACCTTGTGGCAGAAGCCAGACGGGCCCTTGATTCGGCCGGGTCCATGTCCTGACGCTGGATCTGGCGGCCTGAACCTTGGCGGTCCGGAACCCGCCTCCCGGCGTGGGCATTGCTTGACAGGCCACCTGTGAGCGCTAACACTGGATCGGAAGAGTTTATGGGTCGCCACGGGGACACGGCCCCATTCACCAAGGAGTTTTGATGGAATCAAATGTACTTCTCGCCAACCGCGTGCAGCACTCGAGTGCAAACGGCGACGTTTTCCGGATTGCCGCAGGAGGGTATTCGGCAAGTTTCACGTCCCGGGGCGCCGCTCTCTCGGAGCTGCAGTTGGCCGGACGCGACCTCGTCGTGCCATTTGACCCCGACCAGCGCATTCCGGACTACCGCGGCATCATCGCCGCGCCGTGGCCCAACCGCATTGCCGACGGCGCCTACCGCTGGGACGGCGTCGTCCAGCACCTGCACCTGAATGAACCCGACCGCGGCACGGCCCTTCACGGCTTGGTCTTTGACCGGCTGTGGGAGGTGGAGAAGCACGACGCCGATTCCCTCACCTTGCGCTGCGAGCTCGAACCGTCCCGCGGCTATCCCGGGCCGCTGTCCCTCGTGGCGCAGTACCGGCTCGATGCCGACGGGCTGCACGCAACCGTGACCGCCAGCAACCACGGCGTGGTTCGGATCCCCTACGGGGTCTGCCCGCATCCCTACCTGGTGGCCGGGCCGGCCCCGCTCGATGAGTGGACGCTGCAGGTCGATGCCGCAGAATTCCTCGAGGTCACGCCCGACAGACTGCTGCCGCTCCAGCCGCGCGCCGTGGACGGCCACCCCTTCGATTTCCGGGCCGCCAGGACCATCGGCTCCACGGAGATCGACCACGCATTCACCGGCCTCGCTGCTGACGTCACCGGCACCTCCGAGCTGACGGTGACCGACCCCTCCGGCAGCCACGTGGGCATGCGCTGGGATGCTTCCTGCCCGTGGCTCCAAATCCACACCGCCGACAAGCCGGACCCCGCCCTCAGCCGGAGGGGCCTGGCCGTGGAGCCAATGACCTGCCCGCCCGATGCCTTCAACTCCGGCACCGACCTGATCGCCCTGGAACCGGGCACTTCCCACGCCGCCAGCTGGACCATCTTCGGCGGTTAACCGGCGCATCTCCCCCTGCCCCATGTAGGCGCCTGCTCCCTGCAGCACCAACGCCCGGTGCCGCGGCGGCGCCAGGGAAATTCTTGGCAGGGGAAAGGAACGGCCCTGCCGCTCGGTGGCTCCTTCGCCAGTCGGTTGCGTTAAGGTGGAGGAGCCCGCCCGACCGACCATGAATGGAGCCAACCTTGGCCGCCAGCACCACCAAGTCAGACGCACTGACACCGGAGCAACTGCAGTCGGTGTGGGGCACGTTGAAGTCCCCTCGCAGGCTGAAGACAGAGATCCTCGGCGGACTCGTTGTGGGCCTGGCGCTCATCCCGGAAGCCATCGCGTTCTCCGTCATCGCCGGCGTCGACCCCAGGATTGGCCTCTTCGCTGCCTTCACCATGGCAGTGACCATCGCGTTCACGGGAGGACGCGCGGCCATGATCTCTGCAGCAACGGGCGCCGTGGCGCTGGTGATCGCCCCCTTGGTGAGGTCGCACGGCGTCGACTATCTCATTGCCTGCGTCATCCTCGCAGGAGTCATCCAAATCATCCTCGCGGTGTCCGGCGTGGCCAGGCTGATGCGGTTCATTCCGCGCTCGGTCATGGTCGGATTCGTCAACGCGCTCGCCATCCTCGTCTTCATCGCCCAACTGCCGGAGCTCATCGGGGTGCCGTGGCTGGTCTATCCGCTCGTGGCAGCCGCCCTGCTGATCATGTTTGTCCTGCCGCGGTTCACCCAGGCCGTGCCTGCGCCGCTCGTGGCGATCGTGGTCCTGACGCTCGTCACCGTGCTGGCGTCCATTGCCGTTCCCACGGTGGGGGACAAGGGCGAGCTGCCGGACTCGCTCCCTTCACTGCTCATTCCCAACGTCCCGTTCACCTTCGAAACGCTCCAAACCATCTTCCCGTTCGCCCTCGCGATGGCGTTTGTGGGGTTGCTTGAATCCCTCATGACCGCCAAGCTCGTGGACGACATCACCGACACCCGCTCCAACAAGACCCGCGAAGCCTGGGGCCAGGGCGTCGCCAACATCGTGACCGGCTTCTTTGGCGGCATGGGCGGCTGTGCCATGATCGGCCAGACCATGATCAACGTGAAGGCATCCGGCGCCCGCACCCGCATCTCCACCTTCTTTGCGGGAGTCTTCGTGCTGCTCCTGGTCGTGGTGCTCGGCGACGTCGTCTCGGTCATCCCCATGGCCGCGCTCGTCGCTGTCATGATTTTCGTCTGCTGGGCCACGTTCGACTGGCACAGCATCCGCCCGCGCACCCTGAAGGCCCTGCCCAAGAGTGAAACCTTCGTCATGGTCGCAACCGTCATCGCCACGGTTGCCACACACAACCTGGCCATCGGCGTCGGCACGGGCACGGTGCTGGCCATGGTCATGTTCGCCCGCCGCGTCGCCCACTTTGTCACAGTCACCCGGGTGCCCGCGGATGATGAAGGCAGCGTCACCTACGTGGTCAACGGCGAGCTGTTCTTCGCCTCATCCAACGACCTCTACACGCAGTTCTCCTACGCCCTGGACCCGGACCGCGTCATCATCGACATGGCTGAATCGCACCTCTGGGACGCCTCCACGAGCGCCACCCTCGACGCCATCACCGACAAATACCGGCGCCACGGCAAGGACGTGGAGATTGTCGGACTCAACGATGCCAGCACCCGCATGCGCGAGCGCCTCGCCGGAAAGCTGGGCGGCTGAGCCCTGCGCCCTTGATGCACGACGGCGGTCGCGTCCCCTGCCGCTGTTGGTCCGTGCACAGGGTGGAGCGTCAAGGCCGGAAGCTACTCCGCACCCGGCACAAAGAAGGTGGTGGAGCACAGCCGCGACTCGTCCAGCAGCACCACCCATTCATAGCTGGAACCGGTGGGCAGCGGCAGCCCGCCGGGGAAGTTCAGCACAATGTTCGACGTCCCCGGAAACCCCATGGGCGGCGGCTGCACCTCGGGCCGGACTGTGTGCCGGAAATCCACGTCCTGGTTGAACCGCATGATGTTCGGCCCCTCCGGGCTCGGCACCACCACCGGCTGCCCGTCGGTGTCCACCAGCACCACCTCCACCGCGGCCGACGTCTCGTCAAACAGCGGAATGCTCACGGTGACGTTGACATACACGGCAAACGGCGCGGTCAGCCCCGTCTCCGGGTCCGAGCCCAGGAACTGGATGCCGCCGCCAATGATGTTCACCTTCCCGGCCGCGTCGACGTTGACGAAATCCGCGATCAGCACGGTGCCGCTGCCAGTACTTGAACTCATTGTCACGCGCAGGCCTCCAAGGCTTAGCCATTCCCCGGGGCGGGAATAGCTTCCACAATAGGCCCAAGAGCCGGCGGTTGTGCCGGCATGGCCCTTTATGAAGAACGACGTCGGGCACGCCCCCTTTCGCTGTTGGCCCCGGCCGGGCCCGGCAATGCTCGCCGTGCCCGGCCGGGACCAGAAAGTGATGCAGCGTTGGACGAAACGGCCATTTATCTGATGCCGCGTTGGGGGAAAAGGCCGATTATCTGATGCGGCGTCGGAGGGGGGCGGGGTTAGCTCGGTGAGAAGGGCTTGGTCTTGTGGCCGGGCTTGGTGGGCTTGACCTTGTAATCCTTGCCGTTCATGGAGATGGTGATGTTGCCCTGGTTGGGGGACTTGTCTCCGATGAGGACCACCTCGGTGACCTTCCCGTCCTTCCACGTGCAGTCCAACTGGTATCCGCCGCGGGCGCGCAGGCCCTTGAAGGAGCCGTCCTTCCACGCGGCGGGCAGTGCCGGCAGGAGCTCGATCTTGCCGGTGTGGCTTTGGATCAGCATTTCTGCCACGCCGCCGGTGATGCCCAGGTTGCCGTCGATCTGGAACGGCGCGTGGGTGGTGAACATGTTCGGCAGCGTGTTGAAGCGCAGCAGTCCGCGCAGCATGTACTGGGCACGTTCGGCGTCGCCGAGGCGGGCGAACAGGCCCACACGCCACGGCCACGTCCAGGAGCGCCGGCTGTCGCCGGACACCGTTCCCTCCGTGAACGGCACGCCCTCGCGCTCGCCGCAGCGGGCCTTCAGCGACACCAGGGCGGCCGCGGCCAGCTCGGGGTTTTCCTTCAGGTTGATCTGGCGTCCCGGGAAGACGGCGAACAGGTGGCTGGTGTGGCGGTGGATGTTGTTGGGGTCGTCCCGGTCCGTCTGCCATTCCTGCAGCTGGCCCCAGGCACCGATCTTGTTCGGTGCCAGGCGCGACTGCATGTCCTTGACCTTGTCACGGTAGGCCGGGTCCGCCTTGGCGGCGTCCTCCAGGTCGACGTAGTTCTGGAACAGGTCCCAGATGATCTGCTGGTCGTACATGACGCCGTCTTCGGTGGGGCCGTGTTCGGGCGACCAGCCCTTCGGCGAGACGAGCTTGCCGTCGGCGTCTTCCACGAGGCGGTCTTCCCAGAAGTTGCAGATTTCCTTGAGCATCGGCAGTGCCGTCTCAACCAGGTACTTCCGGTCCTGGCTAAAGGCCCAGTGCTCGTAGATGTGCTGGGCGTACCAGGCGCTGGAGACAACGTTCCATTCCCAGGAGTTCCCGCCGAAGATGCTCTGGCTGGTCCGCGCGGTCCAGCCGCGGGTCTCGGCACCGAAGGCGTTGCGGGTGGCAACCCGTGAAGGCACCGCCACCTGCTTCACGTATTCCACCAGTGGCACATGGCATTCGGAGAGGTTGGCGGTCTCGGCGCCCCAGTAGTTCATCTGGACGTTGATATTGGTGTGGTAGTCGGACGCCCACGGCGGGGTGTTGCTTTCGTTCCACACGCCCTGCAGGTTGGCCGGCAGCCCACCCTGGCGGGAGGAGCCGAGCAGGAGGTAGCGGCCGTAGGCAAACAGGGTCTGTTCCAGGCTCGGGTCGTCCTGGCCTGCGCCGTAGGCGGCCAGCCGGACATCGGTGGGCACCTGGGCGACCTCATCCGGCGTCGTGCCCCAATCAACGGACACGCGGGACATGAAGGCGGACAGTTCCGCAGAGTGCTCCTCGCGCAGGGATTCGTAGCTGCGGCCTGCCGCCGCGGCAATGGCTGCGGCGATGCGGGGCTCGGGATCGGTGCTGCGCCAGCCGGCGGCGGCGTCCATCTTGTAGTTGGTGCGTGCGTCCAGGATCAGCGTCATGGCGGTGGCGCCTGCGACCTGGAGGTCCGCGCCGGAGCCGGTGACCTGGCCGTCGGTGTCGACGATGCTCAGCGTTGCGGCATGCTTGAGCTGGTTGGCCATTTCGCCGGAGAAGTGCAGCGACTTGGCGGCGGCGTCGGCGGTGGTGGTGACGCCCTCCTGGCCGGAGCTGATGGCCACGGTCCCGGTGATTCCGCCGGCGCGCTCGGTCTCGTAGCGCATGACGATGACGTCGGCTTCCTTGCTGGCGAATGCCTCGCGCATCACGCGGTTGCCGGTGGTGCCGAACTGGGTGATGTGGATGCCGACCGACGGGTCCAGGGCGCGCTTGTATTCGGCCACGGCGGCGGCGTTCTTCGACGAAAAGCCGTTGCCCGCCAGCTCGATGCCGGCAATGCGCAGCTTCGCCGAGCCGGCAGCGGCGTGAAGTGTGAGGCGGTAGGAGCTGAAGGAAGCTGCGCCCGCCAGGGTGATGGTGGACGTCTCGCCGCGGCCGGCAAATGCGCCGGGTTCGCGGCTGTCCAGGACGGTCCAGTCACGGCGGTTGTTGGAGCCTTCCAGCGTCCATGACGTCGGGTCCTCGCCGGCGTCGGCTGCGGAGGTCAGCGCGTAGGAGGTCAGGGCCGCTGCCTTGCCCAGGTCTGCCTGCCAGACGACGCCGGCTCCCGGGTTGGGTGCCGTCCACGCCGTTGCGGGGTTGCCGTCCAAGGTGCGCAGGATGTCAGAGCCGGCGCCGTCGCCGTCGGACTGGCCCGTGGGGGAGGAAACATACAAGGAGGTCGCAGCCTGCCCGCCCATGCTGACGCCGGCCAGTGAAATCTCAGACAGCTGGAAGTGGCTGACGCCGGCCTTGGGGCTGAAGTCGAACTTGTAGAACTTGTACGCAGTGGTGTTGGCGAACGTGAAGTCCTTGGCCTGCTTGCGGTTCTCGAAAGGTGGCTGCTCACGGGAGTCGATCACGGTCCACGTGGTGCCGTCCTGGGAGCCGGAGAAGGTCCACTTCTGCGGGTCGCGGGCCGGGACGTCGTTGGCGCTGGTGATGGTGTACTGGGAAACCGCGACGGCGGACGGCAGCTGTGCCTGCCAGCTCACCGTTGCCGGCGGGCCGTCAATGCACCACTTCGTGCCGGTATTGCCGTCGACGGACTTGTCCACGTCCTCGGCACCCCAGATCTTGTACGGGCCGCCCGGGGCCGTGATGACCGGCGGGGCGGCCTGGTCTTCGGCGAGCGTGATGACCACATTGCCGAAGTTCCGGTAGGAGCCGAAGCCGGTGACGCTGGTGTCGTAGGCGCCGTCGCCCTGGCCGGCGAGTGCGTTGTCGTAGTTGTTGACGCCTCCCCAGAGGCTCTCTTCGTTGAACTGGATCCTGTCGCGGACGGGGTCGCCGTAGAACATGGCGCCGAGGCGGCCGTTGCCGATGGGCAGTGCCCCGGACTCCCAGACCGTTGCAGGCTGCTGGTACCAGAGCGCGTGGGTGGACAGGGCCGGGTGCGGGGCGAGAACTGCGTTTTGGGCGGCAGTGGCGCCCTTGGCGAAGGCCTGCACTACGAGGGGCGTCAGCGCGAGGGCCCCGCCTAGCTTGAATAGGCTGCGACGGCTGGGGGATGCGAAGGACATGAACAACTCCTGAGCTGCATTGGTCGGGTGTCTAAACCGCGCATGGCCGGATTTTCCTGTGATCTGCGCGACAACAACCCATACTGGCATGCATAACATCCGATGTCTACGTGTTTGCGTGATGTGGACACGTGCGCGGTGGAGCCGCGGGCGCCCCGACTTTGGACATGCGCCAGCGGGCAGTCCAGGGTAGCGCCACCGTGATGGCTGCGCGTTGCCGCCTGTTGGTGTTGCGCATGCACAAAGTCCGGACAGGTTGGCCCGCCGCCGCGACTTTGGCTATGCGCACGCGCGTGCCGTGGGTGTGCGCCACCGTGATGGCTGCGCACGTTGAGGGTGTCATGGTTGCGCATGGGCAAAGCCCGGCCGGCGAGGGCGGAGAGCACCGCAACGCGGTTACGAGGAGGCGCTGTACCTGTTCTCGGGGCGGCCGGCGCCGTAGCGCGGGGTAAGGGTGGCCCGCCCAATGTCCACCAGATGTTCCAGATACCGCCGCACGCCAACCCGCGACATGCCCACCAGCTCGGCCAGTTCGGCGGCCGACACATCCGTGCCCGCCGCCTGGAGCGCCAGGCGCACGCGCTGCAGCGTGACCTCGGACAGGCCCTTTGGCGGAGGGGCATAGCGCGCGGCGGTGCTGGCAATGAGCGCGTCCACGCTGCGCTGGTCCAGCAGCTTTCCCCGCGACGTGCGCCGAACAGTGTCAAACTGCCGCGACACCTCCTCGAGCCGCTCGAACAGGGCCGCCGCCATGAACGGCTTCACCAGGTAGTGCCGGACGCCGCGGGCCCTGGCCAGCCGGACACTGTCCACGTCGCGCGCGGCCGTGACCGCAATGACCTCCATGGCGCCCAGCACGTCCGGATTGATGCGCGAGAGCACCTCCAGCCCGGAAAAGTCCGGCAGGTAAAAGTCCAGCAGCACCACATCGGGCCGCAGCCGTTCAAGAAGGTCGACGGCGTCCCTTCCGTTGTGTGCCTCTCCCACCACCGTGAATCCCTGGTGGGAGGAGACAAATTCGCGGTTGACCAGGGCCACGCCAATGTCATCCTCGACAATCACCACGCGCAGCTGGGCGCTCATTGGTTCACCCCTGCATGGTGGGCCGGGGCAGCGAAGATGGCGCCGGCCGGGATGGGCAGCTCCACCGTAATCCTGGCGCCAAGCCCGGCTCCACCCTCGGGCGCAACGGACAGGCCGCCGGTGGTGGGGAGCCCGTCGCCAATGGACACGGTGCCGCCGTGCCGGGCGGCAATGCGCTTGACCAGTGTCAGGCCGATGCCGCGGCCCGTGGACACGGCGCCGGGCAGCGCCGCCTTCGACGAGTAGCCGGCGGCAAAGACTCGCTCCCGCAGCTGCGGTGCAATCCCTTCGCCGGAGTCGGCCACGGACACCAGCAGCCGGCCGCCAGATCCGCCGGCCAGCGCCACCGAAACGGAAATCCGGCCGCCGGTGCCCGTGGCCTCCACGGCGTTGTCGATCAGGTTGCCGGTGATGGTCAGCAGGTCCTCGCGCAGGGCCTCGCCCCGCGCGGTTGCGGCCAGGGCCGGCAGGACGGAGTCGTCGCTGACGGAGATGTCGATCCCCAGCTCGTCGGCCCGCACCTGCTTCATGAGCAGCAGCGCCGCCACCTCCACCTCGCTGATGCCGGACTGCCCGGCCAGCCGCGTCAGCGCCCCGCCGGAGCGTTCGTGCGAAATAAACGACACTGCCTGCTCCACGCGGCCCAGCTCCAGCAGCCCGGAGATGACGTGCAGCTTGTTGGCAAAGCCGTGCGCCTGGGCGCGCAGCCCGTCGGCAAGGCCCTGCACGCCGTCAAGGTCGCGCATGAGCGTGTGCAGTTCCGTGTTGTCGCGCAGGATCAGGATGGCGCCGATTTCGCGCCCGCCAATCCTCGCCACGTCCCGGCGCACCAGCAGCACGCGCTCGCCGGAGAGTATGAGGGACTGCTCGGCGCCGTCGCCCTCCAGCAGCTCAACGAGCGCCGGTTCGAGGGTGTCGCGGGCCGGCCTTCCCACGAGCTCGGTCCGCCCGCCGAGGGAGAGCAGGCGCACGGCGGCGTCGTTGACCAGGGCGATGCGGCCGTTCTCGTCCACGGCCAGCACGCCCTCGCGCACACCGTGCAGGATGGCCTCGCGCTCGTCCAGCAGCCCGGCGATCTCCTCCGGTTCCAGTCCGAAGATGCGCCGCCGGATCACCACGGTCACCCACGCCGCGCCCACCACGCCAAAGATCGCGGCAATGCCGATCGTGATGAACAGCCAGGCGGCGTTGGCCAGGTATTCGTTGCGCATGTCGGATTCCAGGACACCCACGGACACCGCCCCGATCACCTCATGCTCGGGGTTGAAGATGGGCACCTTGACGCGCCATGATGTGCCCATGGTGCCGGTCTGGGTGCCCACGTACATGTCGCCGGAGAGCACCTCCTCCGGATCCGTGGAGACGTGCTTGCCGATCTTGCCGGGGTCGGGGTGCGAGTAGCGGATGCCGTCCGCGTTCATGACCACGGCGTACGCAATGCCGGAGGACTTGCTGATCAGCTCCGTGATGGGCTGGATGACCTGGCTGGGGTCGGCGTCGTTGAATGCGGCCAGGATCACCGGGTTCGTGGCCACCTGCCGCGCCACCCCCACCATCCGGTCCTGGTAGTTGGAGCGCAGCTGGTGCTGCTGGGAGAGAAACGCGACGGCACCCGTCCCCACCACGGTGATCAGGACGATGACCACCTGCAGCATCAGCAGCTGGTCCCGCAGTGTCATCCGTCGTCGCATCCCCCTATTTTGCCAGATGTGGCGCAGCTTACATACCGGTTGTCCTGCCATCGGGCACCCCTTCCGGTTCGCTGCCGGCGGCCTGTCCGACGGCGGCCCCCGACCACGCGGCCCCGGCCAGCATGATCCCGGTCCCCAGGAAAACGCCCGCCACGCCGGCCACTGCGGACAGGGCGCCGAGGGCGGTGGGCAGCAGCGTCTGGCCCAGCCGGTTGCTGGCCAGGCGCAGCGACATGGCGAGCCCGCGGGTGCCGGGGTCGGCCAGCTCTGCGATCCAGGACATGGTGATGGGCTGGCAGGTGCCGATGGCAAAGCCGTAGATGGACGCCAGCAGGAGCAGCAGCGACACGTGCAGCGGCAGGGCAAAGAGCAGCAGCGCCGCGGCAGAAAGGGCAATGGACCAGACCATGACCCGGCGCCGGCCCAGCACCCGGACCATGGGGCCCAGGAACAGCCGCGAGAACATGGACAGCAGCGAACGGGCCACGAGCATGGCGCTGACCAGCCCGGCCGCGATGCCGCGCTCATGACCCAATGCGGGAAGGTAGGCCAGGAAAAGGTCCACCGACGCCAGCACCATGGACCCGGCCAGCAGGGCCCGGATGAGTCCCTTCGTGCGCAGCAGGGAGGCCACGGCGGGCAGCATGCGCAGCCGTTCGCCCTCCACCGGCACCTTGGCCGAGCTACTGACGAAGAAGGAAATGCCCAGCAGCACCACGGACAGGGCGCCGCAGACGGTGAAGATCAGTGCCAGCGGCGGCGTCTCAAGCGTGCCGCCGGGCAGGGCCAGCAGCAGCGGCCCGGCAGTCTGGCCCAGTGAGGAGGCAAACGTGAAGTGGCCAAATTTGGAATCGAACTGCCCGCGGCTGGTCGTGTTGGCCACGATCGCCTGCTCGCCGATGACCGACAGCAGCTGGCCCACGCCCAGGAACATGGTGGCCAGCAGCAGCACGGCCACCGAGCCGCCGCCAAATAGTGCCAGCGCCGCCGCCGCAATGAGCGCCGCCGCCCCCGCGATGAGGGACGCCCGCTCGCCCGTGCGGTCGATGATGTGCCCGGCGGGCAGCGCCAGCAGCAGCGCCGGCACCGCAAACGCGGCCACCAGCACGCCCAGCAGCGCCTGCGAGCCGCCCGCGTCCAGGACGGCGTAGGAGAGGGTGGGGCGCATGCCGAAGGTGATGGTCTGGATGACGACGGCGTGCGCCAGCACCAGCCCCACGGCCAGTTTGGCGTTCACGGGCCTTGGCGGACGCCCGGAAGCGCGCTGCGGGGAACGGCCCGCAGCGCGCCTGGGGAAACCCGGAAGGCGCCGCGGCATGTTGGGGGATTGCCTCGGCACCTTCCGGGGGTTTTTGGGGGAACGGGTCATGGCGTGCGGCTCAGGCGCTCACGGTCATGAGTTCCTGGGCTTCAGCCGACGGGACGTCGGCGCCTGCGTACAACAGCGCATCGTCTGCTTCAAACACCAGCCGCACACCGCCGTCGAGGTTTCCCACGGGTGAGATGACCTGGACCACGTTGCTGCCCAGCTTCAGCCCGTACTCGTAGCGGGAGCCCACATAGGAACGGGTCAGCACGGTGGTTTCCAGGACGTTGGCGCCGCTGGTGTCGGCGGTGGCCGGGGTGATGGTGAGGCGTTCGGGGCGGACGGCCACGGTGACGGCGTCGCCCGGGAACAGTTCCAGGGTGCTGGCCACCTTGACCACCAGCCCGGTGTTGTCGAGGCGGACGTGCGCCGTGCCGCCGGCGGTGTGTTCGAGGATGCCGGTGAAGAAGTTGCAGCTGCCCACGAAGGCGGCGACGGCGGCGGTGGCGGGCTTCTCGTAGATTTCCGCGGGCGTGCCGATCTGCGCCATCTTCCCCTCAAACATGACCGCGATCCGGTCGCTGAGGGACAGCGCCTCGTCCTGGTCGTGCGTGACGTAGACGGTGGTGATGCCCAGCTCCACTTGCAGCCGCTTGAGCCAGGCGCGGGACTGCTCACGAAGCTTCGCATCCAGGTTGGACAGCGGCTCGTCCAGGAGCAGCACGGAGGGGGAGTAGACCAGGGCGCGGGCCAGGGCCACGCGCTGCTGTTGCCCTCCGGAGAGCTGGTGCGGGAAGCGGTCCTTCAGGTGGGCCAGGCCCACGGTGTCGAGGGCCTCGTGGATCCGAGACTCCTTCTCCTCCCTGGACACCTTGCGGATGGCCAGCGGCATCACCAGGTTGGCCTCCACCGTCATGTGCGGCCAGAGCGCGTAGGACTGGAACACCATGCCCAGGTTGCGCTCCTCGGTGGGCACATAGACCTTCTTCTCCGTGTCCACGAACGGCGTCCCGCCCACGGTGATGGAGCCCGATGTCGGGGATTCCAGTCCGGCGATGGAGTTCAGGGTGGTGGACTTGCCGCAGCCGGAGGGGCCCAGGAGGGTGAAGAACTCGCCTTCCCTGATGGTGAAATTGATGTCGTTCAGCACGGTGGTGTCGCCAAACTTCTTGTGCAGGCCGGAGACTTTGACTTCAGGCATCGGTGTGTCCCTTCATGAACATGTTCGCAACTGCGACGAACACGGCGGTGATCGTGATTTGAATGGTGGCCAGGGCTGCCACGGAGCCGGTGTTGCCCTGGACCCAGAGCTCCAGCATGGTGGTGCCGATGACCCCGGTGTTGGCAGAGGAGAGGAACAGCGCCGCGGAGTATTCCTTCATCATGGTGACGAACACCAGGATGAGCGCCCCCACGAAGGCCGGCTTCAGCAGCGTGCGCAGGATGCGGAAGAACGTGCCGAACCAGTCGGCACCCGAGGTGCGGGCTGCGTCGTCGAGCTCCCGCCCGATCTGCATGACGGCGGGGGCGATGGAGCCGAACGCGGTGGGCAGCGCCCGCAGGCCGAAGGCGACGATGAGGGCCATCAGGGTGCCCTGCACCAGCCCGCCGCCCGGCACCAGGGCGAAGACCCAGAAGAAGCCGATGCCCACGATGATGCCCGGCATGGCCTGCGGCATCAGCGCCAGGTACTCAACGCTGCGGGCAAACTTGAACGGGGAACGCCGGGCCACCAGGACGGCCAGAAGCGCCAGCACGCTGACCAGCACCGCGCCTGCGGCGGCCACCGTGACGCTGTTGGTGATGGACTGGATGTAGACGGGGAAGGTGAAGACGCGGCCGTAGTTGGAGAGCGTGAGCGTGTTGAACGGGTTGGCCAGCGGCGTGAAGATCAGCGTGAAAGAGCGGAACACCAGGCCCAGGATGGGCAGGAGCGCACCGAACACGATGTAGATGACGATCGCCGCGGCGGCGACCCACTTGAATTTGCCCAAATCCAGCAGGCGGGGGCGGGTGGCCTTGCCGCGGACGGAGATGAAGCGCTGGGAGTTCTTCAGGACTTTCGCCTGGATGGCGACGGTGCCGATCGTGACGGCCAGGATCAGCGTGGACGCAGCACCCAGGATTCCGTAGTCGGGCTGGATGGACTGCAGGCCGTTCGTGTACAGGAAGGTGGAGAACACCTCAATGCGCACGGGTGTGCCATAAAGCAGCGGCACGCTGAGCGTTTCCAGCGACATGCTGAACACTAGGATGGAGCTGTAGACGATCGGCGGGCGCAGCATCGGCACCACCACCTTGAACAGGATGCGCAGCGGGCCGGCACCGCAGACGCGGGCGGCACTTTCCAGCGACGCGTCGGCCTGCCTGAGAGCGTTGGCGCAGAACACGTAGGCGATGGGGGCCAGGCCCACGGCCTCGGTCACGGCCATGCCGCCCAGCGAGTACAGGTTCCAGGGCAGGAAGCCCAGGAACTCGCGGACCTGGACGCTGATGAAGCCTGCCGGCCCGTAGAGCGTGATCCAGCCGAAGCCCAGGATCAGGGTGGAGATGAAGAACGGCCACTGCATGGACAGGCCCAGCAGCCGCCCGAACGGGAGCTTGGTGCGCACCACCAGCACCGCCATGGGGATGGCGATCAGGAGTGTCAGCACCGTGGTGCCGATCGCGAAGACCGCGGTGTTCCAGATGACCAGGCCAAAGCCGGCATCCGTGAACAGCCGCACATAGTTGTCGGCCGTCAGCAGCCCGCCCACTTCGTAGAGCGGACGGTCCCGGAAGGACTGGTAGAGGATGGGGACGATCGGCGCCAGTACAAACAGCGCCAAGAAGATGAAGACGCCGTATTGCAGGAGCCTGCCCCGCCCGGCGCCGAAGACCCGGGGGTACTTCGGCGCCGGCAGGGTGGTTCTGCTGGCCGCCGGCCTGGTTGCACTTTCCGTGCGGGTGATGGTCATTGCTTAGCCTGCCTGGTCACAGTTGGTTCGTGCGGATGGGTCTAGGCGCCGAGCTGGGCGTCCCACTTGGAGACAAAGCTGGTGACGTCGGCGTCCGGAACCACCTCGTAGGGGACCTGGATGATGCCGTCCTTGCCGGCCACCTTCTCCACCTCCTGGTAGGTGTGGCGGCCCTCGGTCAGTTCCACGCTCTCGCGGTAGGAGCTGAGCCCGCCCTCGGCAACGGCGTTCTGGCCGGTCTCGGAGAGCACGAAGTCAAGGAACAACTTGGCAGTGGCGGGGTGCGGTGCCTTGGGAGTGATGCCGATTCCGCGGCCCAGCACCACGGTGCCGTCGGTGGGCAGCACAAACTTCACGAGTCCGCCGCTGGCGTCCTGTGCCGGGTATCCCACGGCGGAGCTGATGAAGAAGCCGGCCACGTACTCGCCGGACATGATCTTTTCCTTCTGCGTTCCGGAGGAGGTTTCCGGTCGGGCGGCCGGCAGGATCTCGTCCAGTCCGGTCCACGCATCGGAGTTGCCCTCGGTGAAGGCGTGCGAGACCGTGAAGCCCCAGGCGCCCTTCACGTCTCGGGTGGTGATTTTGTTTTTGAACGTGGCGGAGTCGGCAGAGACGGTCTTGGCCAGCGCCTCGATGCTGGCCGGCTCATCCTTCAGCAGGGCCGTGTTGTAGAGGATGCCCACGGGGTCAAGGGACATGGCCCAGACGTTGGGCATCAGCACGGCGTTCTTCGGCAGCTCCTTCGTCTCGGGGGAGTCATAGGCCATCAGCCGGCTGGGATCGGAGGCGTAGTTGGCCCAGGCCTGGACGGCGTTGGAGACCAGCATGTCCGCCGGTGCCTTCCCCGTGGCCATCTCACTGAGCTGGCGCTGGAACACCTCGTCGCTGTCCAGGTTGTCTGCGGAGACCTGCGTCCACGGGTACTTGGCCTTGAAGTCGCGCAGGATGGGCGCCCAGTTTTCCTGGTCGGTGTTGGAGTAGATGGTCAGCTTGCCGCCCTCGGCCTTGGACGCGTCAACGATCGCCGAGTAGTCGGCAGGGTAATAGCTGGGGAAGTCTGCGGCTCCGGCGCTCGCAGCCGGCGTGTCGGAACCGGTGCTGCAACCGGTGAGCACGGCTGTCAGGGACGCTGCGCCGAGCAGGCCAAAGCCAAGGGCCTTGCGGCGGCTGAGGCTGCTTTCGGAGAGCGGGGTGGTGTGGGACATTGTTCACTCCTTTGTGACATGGAACACGATTTGCTGCTGTGTTCATGGTGCTGGGCGCCGGAGTGGGCAACAATCTTTTGGTCGTATTGGAAACCGCAAGGGGGCTTTTGGTCGTATTGGTCAGGATTTTCTGTCCGCATGCGGCGCATTGCGCCGCTGCGACGGTGGCCCAAAGTTGGCAGTCGTCGGGACATCTGGCGTCCGGGAGGGGAGTTCAACCCATTCACTTTCATGGGCTGCCACCATACGTTTGTAGAAATCCCCGAGAAAGGTGAAATTCAATGAGCAAGAAGTCTCGATCGTTCAAGACGGCCATCGCTTCCCTGGCCCTGGCCATGGCGTTTGGCGGAGTGACATCGGTGGCGGCGCCGGCGCCTGCCGAGGCTGCCGGCAAGTGTGTCAACTACAACTACAGCTATGGCGGCTACTCCAGCTGTGTTGGCAACATCCAGGTGCTGCTCAACGCCTTCCGTCCAAGAATGGGATCCACGTACGCCCCACTGGCCGTTGACAACAAGTTCGGTCCCGCCACGAAGGCGGCGGTCATCAAGTTCCAGAAGTTCTGGGGACTGACCCCTGATGGAATTGTTGGAGCCCAGACGTGGAATTCCATGTGCCAGCCCCACATGGGGCCGGGGCCCATCGCCTGGTATCCGTACACTGCAGCACGGGCGTCAGGCTGCAACATTTAGCAGCCAAGGACGTACTCGGATCAGGCGGGCCCGCGGTGACGGGGCACGTGCCTCATGGCACGCCACCCACCCCGGCGGGGCCAAGCCCCGAAGTGTCCCAGCAGCAGTTGCGGGCCTGCCTATTCCGGAACGATGGTCTCAATGACACTGCTTGGCGGTTCAAAAATGATTCTGCCGTGCTCGAAGTAGCTGATGCGGCCGCCGGAATTGCCGTGGTCGCGTTCACCGGAGATCGGCATGCCAAGTGCTCCGCGTTCCTCATCCAACTCCAAATAGCGGGACAGGATCAGGCCGCGGACGTCCCAGGTCCCCCAGATCGGATGGCTGTAGATCTTCGCGATGCCGTCGCCTTGGGCCCATGTTGTCACGAGCCCCAGGCCGTCGGCCGACGCGACTTCTTGAGTGGCTGCCGCGCCGAGGGCGGTTTCGCCGAGTGCGTTCAGCACCAGTGCGCGCGACAGTGCGCTGTACGAGTCAGTGAGAGGTCCCCGAAGCCGCTTGAACGTGATGTCGCAGGGGTCTGCGAAGCCGTCGGTGAATCCAAACTTGGCCGTCTGGAACGCTGCGAGAGCTCCAGCCGATATGGGCCCAAAGACGCCATCGATCGTAACGCCCAGAAAGAATTGGACAGTGGCAACGTCTTGGCGGTAGTTCGCCCTGCCAGTTCCAACTCCAGCACGAATTTCCAGTGACATGACGGCCCCTCCCATAAGTTTCCACCACAACCTTGCGCTCAGTTTGTGCCTTCTGAATCCCGGATGTCAACGACGAGAATTGACCCCTGGAGGCGCCGGAACTTGGGGCCTTGCGAACTGGAGCAACCATAGGAGAAGCGCCGACCCCGTGCAAGGCGCTGTGCCTCACGCAGTTGTGTAGGAAACAACCACCTGCGGGTACCCGGCAACGTCCAGCCGCCGCTGCGCCAAGTCCGACAGCCGGACAAAAGTCAGCCCGTCCCAGCCCATGTCGCGCGTGTTCCCGCCGGCAACAGCGGCCCACCCGTCGCCATCCGCAGAGGTGTACGCGGCCACAGTCTCGTGCGGCACATCGAGTGGCGCGATCCGCTCCTCGCCCGTGTCCAGGTCCAGAATGGAGAGATTCGGCGAACCGGTGGCATTGCCAAACGAGCCTGTCCCCACAGAAAGCAGGTGCCGCCCCGCCAGCGCTGTCCCGTGGGCGTGCGAGTTCGCCGCACTCGCCAGTGTCGTCGAGGCGCCGGTCCCCGGGTCGAACCTCACCACCACCTTCCCCTGCACCGGCAGCAGGATCGTCCCTCCCGGTTCCACCGCGCCGTAGTGGACCTTCTCCCACGACCCCAGCCCGCCCTCAGTGCCAAACGGTGCAATCTCGTGCCGCTTCGCCGTCATCGCCACGGGGTCCACCACGGTCACCGAGAAACTGTCGTGGTCGATCGTCGCCACCCACGCCCCGTCCGGTGCCACCACCACGTCGAACGGACGCCACCCCACCTGCACGGAGCCAGTGAAAACGCCACGTTTCACGTCAAACATTTCCAGGTGCGACGTCTCCACGTCGCTCAGCACGGCGACGTACACGGCGGAACCGTCCGGCGCCACCGCCAGTCCCAGCCCGCCGGGCCGGTACTCGCCCTGCCCGATCGACGGCGCCGGATGCAGGTACGGCACCAGGGCCGTCCGCGTGAACGTCGCCAGGTCAACCACGGCCAGGCCCTCCGCCGTCGCCACGTACGCGGCGTTCCCGGCGGCATGGACGCCGACTCCCCACGGCGCCGCTCCCACCGCCAGGAATTCAACGGCGTTGGGGTCCTCGTTTGCCGGATCGATCCGCGCAATCTTGTCCGTGTGCGCCAAGGTTGCCAGCAGGAAGTTCGACGCCGGACCCTCCGACGCTGTCGGCTCCGGGTTGGGTGCGGCGGCAGTTGCGCTGGGGAGTTGTGAAGCACTCGCGCTGGGCTTGGTGTCAGCGGCGCCGGGGGAGTCCGCAGCCGTGCAGCCCGCCAAGCCAAGTGCGCCAAGGCCTGCGAGTCCCAGCACCACCCGGCGCGCCACAAACGGGGCCGGTTCCTGAATGTTTCCCGAATCCATGGGGCTTCCTCCGGCCGTCAAAGAGCAATCAGTCTCTACAGCCTTCACGTCCCGGCTGGAAGTTTCCTGTTAGCCGGCCGCTACGAACCGGAATCACCCTGGCCGTACTCCAGGATTTGGATGCGCTGGCTCAAGGCCTCAATCTGCTCGGCCAGCTGGGCGATCGTCGGCTTCTTCTGCTTGGCCTTCGCGGCCGGCTTGGTGGAGATGCCGCCAATGATGGCGGTGGCATTGTCCAGGCCGCCGACCAACCGGCTGTAGTCGTAAACCCGCTCCGAGACACCGTGTTTGTGCCAAAGTGTCTGGGTGTATGCCGCACCGGTCCCGTTGAACCTTTCCAGTGTGTGGACCAGGAGGTTGTCCTTTGCTGAGGCCGTTGGCTCCCGGTCCATCCGCAGCCCCAGCAACAACAGGCAGTGACCCATTTCCACGGCCGTCCAGCCGAACTCCTTGCCCAGCTCAGTTTGCGTGGCCCACACGTCAGGATCGTCGATGTCGGCGGGCTCAGAAATGGTTGCGGTCATGCACCCCAGACTAACCGCAGGACGACACTTGAAGCAGCCAAATGGCAGTCAGGTGCGGAGTTGCAAAATTTTTGTAACTCCAGACTTGACAGCCCCAGAGTTACAAAACTTTTGGACTTGACAACTTCGGAGTTACAAAACTCTAACTGTCATGTTTCGCGAATGACCGGGTCCTGACCGCACTGGCCTTGTCGTCAGTCGTCGGCCTGCCCCGGAAAGGTCGCGGGCTTCCACTGCAGCCTGCGCGCGTCGTCGCATCCGCGGCCGTGGCGGAGTGCAAGCAGGAGCTGCTCGGCCGCCAGTTTGGCGCCAACCACCACACGGAACCAGTTGGGGGTTTCCTCGTCGGGTGGATGCCAGCCTGACTGGTGGAGATAGCCTGCGTCCAACAGCCAGTCGTCGGCGGCCATGAACTGGTTTGAAACCACTTCGCAGTGGAAGCCGCCCTCTTCAGGCGCCAGCTGTTCGTAAACGGCGTAGTCCGGATCGTCGGACAAGTAATTTACGGTGAGGAAGTCGCCGTCCTTGAGCCATTGGACATCACCTGACAAGGAATTGACCTGAAGCTGCCACATCCGGTCCATGCATCCCTGCTCCGGATAGTCCTCGGACGCCGGAGGTGCAGCCACGTCAGTCGGTGTCAGGAACACGCCGCCAAAATGCGCTGGGACGCGGTGAAGCGCTCGCACTGGGTTTGGAGTTTGCCGTCCCTGGCGAGTCTGCAACCGTGCAGCCTGCCAGACCAAAGCGCCGAGGCCAGCAAGCCCCGGCGCGGCACGGAGGGCCACCAGACGAACTGGTTTCTTCACGTTTCCGGATTCCATGCGAGCTCCATAGGTTGTCTGCAGGTTGTGAGTTGTGTGCGCCCAGAGCGGTGCCCAACGATCAAATCTGAGACGGAAACCCACCTTCGGCCGCTTCAACGAGCCCGGCCCGGAATCTCTGATTCGCAGGGTCCGACAGGTCGAACCACGTGACGGAATCCAACTGTCCCAATGATTCTGAGAACAAGTATGCGCGTCCGCTGCCAAGAGCCTCAGCGTTCCCCGGAGTGGCATAGTCGAGCGCGTCCCCACAGATTGGCACGAGGGACGAACCAAAGTACGGAAGGGTCGCCCAGAGGCGATGGCGGCCATCGGTTAGAGGAACAAACCAAGGATCAAATCGAACCGCCTGCGAGGCGCTGAACCACTTCTTGATGATGTGGCGTTCGGTTTTCGTTAAGTCGGAGAGGTCGTCCTGCACCTGCACTAATCCGTACCCGTCCATTTCAGGATCGACCATCCACTCGCCAGCGGCGATTGCCTCGCCGACCTGTGCAACAACGGCGGCGATCCGAGCCCAACGTTGATGGTCACGGTCTTGCCACCTTGGTCCTTGGCCGTCATCAATGTCTGGGTCGCTGTCGACCCAAAGCTGAACGCACGTTGGCGTCGTACGCCACCAGAAACGCGGAGATGCCACGGGAATCAATGTCATAAGGGCACGGTACCCGATCGCACTGACACTGTAGCGTGTTGGTCTGAGTGCGTCTCCAAGCGCTCCCTGAATTTTCGATTGCCGGTAGGTCAGGGATGCATCGACGGGACGTTGCGGGACGCCGGATATCGACAAGGGAGATTCCGTCTCCCTGCCCATTATGACCGTGACTGATGATTGCTCGTGTAGGGGCTCCACGTCTGCGCCCGTGACAGCGCCAGGTCCAGCTGGTTCCCGCCGGCCTCCCGCAGCTGCTCCGAGGAACCAACCACCACCAGCAGAGTCCGTGCCCGCGACAGCCCAACGTACAAGCGCTCCGCCGCCCGGTCCATGTCCCGGAAACCATCCACGCACAGAATCACCACGGAACGCTCAAGCCCCTTGAACCCCAGCACGTGCCCGTAGAACTCGGCCTCGTTGGCGTGGAACTCGCGCCAGTACTCGTCCAACGAATCAGAATCGAAGAACTCCTGATGGATCGGGTGCCTCCGGTCCGTCGTCAGCAGCGCTATCTGGTTGTTCGCCCACCCGTCGGCTATCAGCGCATCCACGCAGTCGCTCGCCACGTCCATGGCCTCCTCCGGCAGGCACTCCACGCGCCGCACGGCCAGCCCGGTGCTGCCGCGGGGCGTGAACTTGTCGCCGGCAAAGCACTTGAAGGTCTCGGCGATCTTCTTCGTGTTCCGCAGGTTGTCATCCACATGGATGGTCACCAGATCCTGAAGAGCATCTGCTGAATCCCAGCGTTTGTACACATCCTGCCGGTCGTCCATGAAAGCGTAGATCTCTGACGCGCCGGGTTCCTTCAGGCATGCCCGCAGCGCCTCCCACCAGCTGGGCGCAAAGTCCTGCGCCTCATCCACGATGATCGCGTCAAACTTTTCGCCCTGCGGGAGCCCGGCGGCCAGTTCCTTCAACAGCCGCGGCATATCCACATCGAAATACTCCTGCCCGACACCCTCCGGCACACCCAGCGACAGCACGTACTCATGGAACTCGCCCGTGAACGCCGGCTTCGCGCTCCGCCACCCATGCACCTGGTTCAACAGGTGCATGCCAAGACCCTTGTTGTAGCAAAACAGGCCTACGCGCTTGCCCGCCTTGCACAGTTCCCGCGCCTTTTGCACGGCCAGCCATGTCTTGCCGCTGCCCGCGCCGCCGGTGAACCTGATCCGGGGGAGCGACCTCGTTGCCGACAGCAGCACCGACTGCCGCTCGGTCAGCTGGTCCTGCAGGTCCTCGTACTCCTCCCTGCCGGCTGCGTCCCCGTCAGGCTGTTCGAGGTTCCCCTCAAGGTGCGGAATGATTCTTTCCATGAACGACGGCGCCAAGGCAACAGTGCCGCCGCCTTCGGACTCGATCGCGTGGCGGATCTTCTCGGCTGGGGATTGCAGGTCGTCCTGGTCCAGAAACATTGAGCGGGGGTTGCCCGACTTCGTCCATTCAGGTGCCACCCTGGAGTAGGGGAACGCCGCCATGTAGACAAGCCTGCTGGTCAGCAGCGACCCCATCTGGTCGGCGAGCCAGTCCTTCCACGCGTGGGCCGAGCCCTGGGACTGGGCCAGTGGATCTTGGAGTTTGTGTTTCTTGTCGGTCCCGCCCGACTGGTACCACTGGCCGTGCTCAACGCTGACCAGCCCGCCCTTGACTTCAATGGCGGCGATTCCGACGCCGGGCCATAGCACCAGGATGTCGATCTCATGCTCCGCCCGGCCATGACGCACCTGGACGGAATGTGCCAGTACGACCTCGTCAGGCAGGCTTGCCCTCAGGACATCCCAGACGGCCCTTTCCGCGGTCTGGCCATCGACGAAGTCGGGGTCGGGCGGGATGAGGTGCATGGCGATAACTTTCTATGATCGGTGATGTCATCAATCTACTGGCGTGGGACGACACTGCCCAAGTTGTGCTCAGCGTGTCGCCCCGGTCGACAAAGCACACCTGGCCGCTGGGCTGGGTTGGTAGTGCGCGGCGAAGGCCGAGTCACCGTGTTCATATTTCACATCGGTGGACGGACGAGCCGCACGCTGCCACGAGACCACAATCGAGGGAGGGTCGATGGTCATCGACGAACTGGCGTACTTTGCGCTGCCAGAAGATGCGGACTTGGCATTGATCCATGTCGCCAACCTGCGATACCTGAAAACCAGCATCGTGATCACGACCAATAGGAACGGAGTAGCTTGGGGTGAAATCCTCGAGGATTCGACCATTGCCGCGGCCAGACTTAGTCGTCTGCTGCGCCGATTGTTTGGATGTGGCTTTCGGTAGCACTTGTGGATCGATCGGATAGCAGCTTTGGAGCGCGGTCGTGCCGGGCTCCACGCCGCTGCATTTGCAGTGAGCGGCCGCACTCATGCTGCTTTCCAGGGTGGATGGGGCGCATGGTGTTGGATAGGCCGTGCTGGATGCGTTCACCGGCAAACGAAGCGGGAGAGTTCGAGACGGATTCTGCGGCGGCCTTGCCTTCCATGGTTTGGCCCATGAGCGGTGTCTGCGCGGACAGGGGTTGGGGTTGGCAATTCGGGACCGGTGTCGTACAGTGTGTGCCCCGGCGATTTCTGCCCGGACTTGCATGGCCAGGATCAGATGGCGCTGCAGCCGGTCCGCGGCTGCCAGGGCTATGGCATTGTCGCTGGCGCATAGCGGCCCCTGGAGGTAGCGCACGTCTGGGTATCCGGTGTGTAGTCGCGCTACATTATGGACCGTGAGAATCACCTCTTCGTGGACATCGGGTCTCATGAGTTTGTATCGCCTCACACGTGCTATCCAAAGCATCTTCCATGCACCGATCCGCGGTGCTGGACCTCGAAGCGGAATCCCACCGGCTTCGCAAGCACCAGGACGCGGCCGAACTACTCACTAGCGCCACGGGCTATACCCGTGCAGATTTGCTCGCCTAGCTCGCGCGGGCGAAGGAATTCCGGTGGACAAGGCTGAGGAATACAACTGAGCCCCTCGAGAGAGTAGTGGTGCCCGCAGCCAATCAACACGGTCGACCAGGTTGATTGGCTGCCAGCCGCCTCATCATTCTTGAAGAACTCGTACTCGGTCGTGACAGCGCGCTGTCACGACCGAGTCGATTAAGACAACGTTGGAGTCGATCGACGGATGGATGGAAGAACAGCCTCAAGAAGACCCGGAACCTCGCTACCGCCGAGCAATAACTGGCGATCCAAAAGTCGGTTCGAAGTTTCGCACGATGTCTCGCTTACCAGGGCGCAGCCGTGACACGCGGAAAGGTTAAGTTGCGAAGACCCCTGCCGGTCGCTTTCAATGCAAACAGGATCATTAGAACAAACATCTGCATCGTTAAGAGCGGCGATAAGCAAGGGGAAGAGTTGCTTTGGGGCGCCTAGGCGGACCAGGCCACCGAGGGTACCTTGGGCATCTCCCGCTGCAGTATAGATCAGGATCCCAGCAGTATTATCTGCTCGCTCAGAATTGGCATAAATGCGCTCGCTCAGGGAAGCCGAGGAGTATCCGCTAGCGAAGGCGAGGCGCCTCACCAATATATGTGCAAGTGTATGCAGCGCAATGAACCTGGGCTCGGGCACATCGAGGCGATGTGCCCATTCTGTATGGTTTCGGCGCTCTATCAGGATGCCAGCCCGAGCACGGACGGCAGGATGTGCTTCCCACTCTGCGATTACATCTTCATTGAACTGAAGGAATATTCCTTCACCGAATAGTTCGAGTGAGGGGTAAGCGGGCCTGTGTTTTGGATCCTTGTCGAGATCTGCACGGATGAATTCACTCTGTGGAGAATGGCGCCGGAAGCCCCTAAGAGCACGCACCTCTCGCACACGACGAACCTGGCCGACACCAGTGAGTGCTTGGTGAAGTTCAACTGGACCTGTAGTGAATTGGCTCGATTGCCAACCGTCCACGACGAAATCGCCAGCAGTATTGTCCCTGCCCGACTCGATCTTCTTGATGAAAGCTGCCCATTCCCCATCTTTCAGGTCAAGGAGTTGGGGCTCTGATTCCGAATTAGACGATAGCGCAATGGCAAGAACCGACTCAGAAGAAGCGCCGAGCTCTTCCGCGATCCAACCCGCGATCTGTTCTGAGCGCGGGCCGCCGTTGTCGTCTACAAGTCGTTGGTACAGGTCGTGTGTACGTACTTTCTCTATAATTTCTTGCGACTTTGGCTTTTCTTCCGGTATGTCGAGCGCTGACACCCGATCAGCAATGTAGTTACCGGTGGCACCACGCTGTACGGCTCGCAGCAATGAATCGCAGGGTGTGACGACCGTATTTTTCGGTTCCCATGGCTGTTTCCCAGCGCAACGGACTCCGTCACGCAGCAGAGAACTCTTTCCCACCAGCTCTGTTAGGGAACGGGATCGGTTGCACTTGCCGCAGACGACGCGTAGCGACGCGAGTCCTTCACCGTGCTTGCTTGAACGTTCGAATCGTAATTCTGAGACGGCGCGGCATAAGCGATTTTCCGCAGTGATCCCTTCGTCGTTCCCCCTGTGTGTCCACATAAACCACGGGACATCCTGAATATGGCTACCTTTCTCACAAACTGCAACGTATCGCATCGGGACAAGAGCTCCATTGCACGCGCACTTGTTTTGGTACTTCCCTTTGTTCGTGCCAGTGAGTTGTGACAGTCGACCACACCGCTCACAGAAGCGCCATGCAGGGAACCTGAAGTAGAGCAGGCTTGTTGTATCTGTTCCGGCGCGTCCCGCGTGTGACGGTGCCTGCCGTAGTATGCCTCCCCCAAGCTGAGCCACGAGTCGGTCGCAGGTGATCTCTGGGGCTGTTTGGCGATCCCACCAAGACGTGTCTGGCGCGATGAGGGATTCGCCAAGGACATCTACAATTGCGCCAACGCCGAACGGTGACAACGTTTCCGATAGCCGCAGGTCATGTTTGATCTTGCGCACGTTCAACCTCCTGAAAGGGTTCTTGGACTTCAACGGCCACGTTGGGTTCGACTGATCGCATGGAATCTCCGACGAGCCAGCCTGATCCAGGTTCCCCGAACCGCTTAAGGAGGCCCGTACCGGAGCCCGCACGACGCTCGTACAGCAACGGTTGTCCATCTTCCCGTGCCGTGCGCGCCACCCGGTCCCAGTCGCGCAAAAGAGCCCATAGTTGCTCAGAAGCTTCGTCGCGTTCGGAGGGGTCGGCTCGGGAAATCGAGGCGAGCAACTTGTCGATCAGGGGGTCCAGAATCGATCGCAGGCTGAGATTCTCTAAATCGAAATTCGTAGCCGAGTCATCCGATGCAAGTGCCGGAATTGATTGGCGCATCAGCATTATCAGAGCGCCGGCCAAAGATCGATCACGCGACGAAAGCGACCATGGAGTTACGCTCGTAGGTTCGACGTTTTGGTACAGCACATCGTGATAGCTGCGAAAGGTCTCGAAGTGAGAACGGTCCCTAGCCCGATTGGACCGGAATAGCGTAACGACGATGCCGTTGATTGAGCCACGACCAACTCGGCTTGTCGCCTGGATGTATTCAGCTGTGGTTTTTGGCTGTCCCACCATGAGCATCATAGCGAGGCGCTGAACATCGATGCCAACGGACAACATATTCGATGAAAGGACCACATCGACAGCGTCTGACGAAACATCTGCGCTGGTCTCAAGCTGTCGTAGATCATTTGGAAGCTCCTCAGGACTGCGCCTGCTGGTCAGCTCCAAGACGGATTCTGCTTGAATCCGGCGTAAATCAACACCTAGACGATCAGATCGAGTTTCAAGGCGGGCATTGACGTCGTCAAGGAGCAGGGAACCTGTGCGTCCGAGTTCCCGAAGACTGTTGTGGTACATGACTACGGTCCAGTACGGATCTACTTTGCTGCCTAACTTTTCGGTGTCCTGGACAACTGCCGGAATTTCCAACAGGGGGGCAGCAGCTGATACGAGTGCAGTTGCTTGAGGAATGCTCTGAGGCATGACTCCTAAATACAATCGTCCCTTGCCACTGGCAATCGGCTGGGCAAAGAATGTTGTATCACCATCAAGACCGGCTGGCGGGTACAGTGCTACTTTGCGACCATACAGTCCTTGAACTTGCTCGTTGGACGCGCGAATTGTGGCGGTTGACGCGATGATCTTGGGATGAGTCCCGGAACGATTGAGTAGTAGCTGAATTACGGCATCGAACACGGCGACTGTCGTCCCAAGCGGCCCGGAGAGGAGGTGCAACTCATCTTGAATAATGAGTGATGGTTGCTTGTACGCTGTCCCGATCCCAAGCAGTCGCCCCGCACGTTCTTTGAATTGAAGTCTCGCAAATTTGTCGACCGTGGCAAGTAGAAAGGTTGGCGGATCATCATACAGAACTTCGTCAACGACAGCCATCGGCAGTTCCCGGGATGAGAACTCGCATGCACGGTTGACGCATCGAAAGATCACGTCCTTTCCAGCCTGCTGGGCTCCGTAGGCTCGTTTAGTATCGTCTCTAAGTTCAGGTACAAGCTCAGTTCGGCACCATGGGCATTGGCTGATTTGGAATTTATTCGCTTCGCGCGGGTTCCGGGCTTTATACAAGCGGTCGAGTGAGTATATGGCATCTGCACGGGTGCCAGGCGTCACCTCGTTTCCGACCCAAAGTCCGATTGAGAATTTAGCCATCCCTTGGACTCTGGGGTCGAGTTCTCGTAGGAGTTCCATCGCACAAATGACCGACGCGGCGCGCTGGAATTGCTGGGACGTCAGGAGACGCAGCGTGTATCTGGTGATCACCGCTGTACCAGCGCCCTTGATCCCATGTTTGATGCGGCGAAGGAAAATCGCGATCGAGGCAAGTGCGAGATACGCTTCGGTCTTCCCTCCGCCTGTCGGGAACCAGATGAGGTCCACAAGTTCGCGATCAGGATGAGTCGCATCTGTTGTCGAGGCCAGCGAGACAAGAATGAAACCCAGTTGGAACGGTCGCCAGACCGCTTTGTCTAGCGGACGTAGCTTTTCCATCTGAAGACGCATGGCGGACATTCCGAGAGAGAACGCCAGCCTAAGTTGTGTATTTTCTTCACTAGCTAGATAATCAATTCCAGTCTTCATCCGTTTGGCGGCAATTCTGGACCTGGCAGCAACGTTGACAGCATCGGAACCCAGGTCTTTTCCTTCGAGTTCCTGTTCGACAACCCAGCTCGCGAATTGGTCGACAAAGGCGTGCAATGAGTGGATCACCGCGGCAGGATCGCGGTCGATCGTCTCCAAATGGGCGATATCTAGCGACATTGCTGCGATACTGGCTGGATCGAGCCCCGTTTGAGCAATCGCAGGTACGACGTAGTGGGGCACCGGATCAAGGAATACCCGACTGCACTTCCCTGAATCATCAATGTCCCAGCCAGCCGCCATGCCATGCCCGACGCCGAAGACCTTGCGTCGCCGATATCGCAGCAGTAACTCCCTTGATTCACTATCGAGGTCGATCGACTGTGCCACATCGTACTCGAGGATTTGACTGCCAGCAGCAGGGCGTGCGGAGATATCTACCTGGAACAGAATCCGTTCAATGTCTTCGAGATCATCGCCTGTAGACTTCGCAAGGACTCGAACGTGTAGGGTCACCAGCCAGTTATCTCCGTAGCGGCGCCACCTTGTACCGATCTCTATGGGTATGCCACCCACATTAATCGGGCGATGAGGCATGGACTTGGTTAGCCGCACTTCGGAGTATGAATGGGTGTGTCTGGTCCAGCGTCGTGGTCCATCGTCGAGCGCCATGACATAGGTAGCAGCGGCAAAGTCACACGCGATGGAATCCCCGTCGGTCACGAATGAAATTGCCACAGATGAAGGGCGCCAATCTTCGGCGAGTGGTGTCGAAGCATATTCTTCCTCAACGTCGCCTTCCTCAACGTCTGCGGACACAAAATCATCTGGGTTCAACTCTGGTGTGTCGGTAGCGCTCGATGACGACGAGGAATCGTCAAACGGAAAAAGCATTCCAACTATGTATTGGAGTGACGGTCGGTTGAATAGCACTTCATCAACGCCTTGCTCTGGGCCAAGGTACGCCTTCCTGATGTGCTTTAAAGCGCTCGATTGAGCTGCAGTGAGGCTCATCGTAGCCGTCCTTTCACATGTCCGATTTCTCGTAGACGCTTTTTGTCCGGCTCAGAGGCAACAATGTGCAGGCCAACCCTTGCACGGGTAAGTGCAACGTAGAAGTTGGACAGTCCCGGTTCGTCGAATTCGCACGGAAGATCACAAACGATCACGTGCTCGGCTTCGAGTCCTTTTGCATTTCGTGGGCTGAGGACGCGTATTCCGTCATGAAACTCGTCCATTTCAGGGGGTGCGGTTACGGGAATTACCCAGATATCCGATCGTTCGATGCCGTTTCTGGTCAACAGTGTTGCTGTACTGAGGGCTAGGGCCAGTGTGGAGGTATCCGGTGCCCACGTCCAATGGATTCTGTCCCCGTGAACAATTCCAGGGTCACCGACGTCTGCACCTAAATACTCCTGAACCATATGAACGATCGCCCGAGTGTTGCGCACATTCAAACTCAGGTCATACTCGAGCGCATCTTGTCCAACAAGATCGAAGACATCTGAATCAAAGCTGCCGTCAACATGGGTCTGGTTGTTCGGATCCAAGAACATCCGCCAACGACCTTGTGTTCTCCCACCCCGGCACACTAGATCTAGTGTGTCCATTGCTTCAGCTGACATCAGGTCCTGGGCCTCGTCCACAAGAACCACGTCAAATTGTCGCTCCGAAGTCAGTGCATCAAAAGGAATCACCTCGATGGGACGATTGGCAAATATCGGCTCAAAGAACGACCGAAGACCAGGCGATCGGAATGTCACGAGTACCGACCGACCGGCCGATGATTCCTGTTTAGCGGCTTCAGCGAGGACAAGGGACTTCCCGGTTCCGGCACCGCCGAGCACCACTAACCGTGGATTCTTCGCCAGACCGGATAAGACGCGAGCCTGACCCTCTGTGGCGTGATTCTGTTCATCTAGTACTGCGCCACGCTGGGCATCCAACATTGGCATTCTTGAGAATTCGCCAAACAATCTCGTGCGAAGGTCCGAAGAACCAGCGATCCGTTCGCGGGATGGTGCGGCGTGGGCTAAACTTGCGACTTCGTCCAATGCTGCTGTCAAGTGCTGGACTGACATCGAATCACGCGCAAGCCAATGGCTGGCCTTCCATTCTGTGGAAGACGGAGGCGCGTCAATGTCTGGGGTAACTACGACTGCTTCGGCAGCAAACCAGCCTAAGCCATCCTCCCGAAGAATGCTCTTGAGCGCGAACATTGCAGATCTTGCCTGCTCCATTGGAGACGATCCGAGCCTGTGCGAGTCACCGCGACGATCGGTCGAATACCAGACGCCCTCAAATTTCTGAACCCCGCCGCCCTTGACCTCCACGATCATGGCAACTCCTTTCCAAAGGACTACGAAATCGGCCTCAGCCATCTGCTTGTAGGCATGCGAGCGAAGCTTTACCGAGTAGAACCCAACGGCCTCTCGATCCGGAATCGCGTGTAGAAGACGGGCCAGTCGGCGTTCCGCGTCACTTTGAGCTGTCCGTTCAATTTCGGTTAGGTCTGGGCTTAGTATCACGATTGTTGCTCCTGCCACAGTTCTTCATACTCGCGGAACCCAAGCAGGTTGTTGATATCGGCGCTGCCAAAATTATCTGCCATATCTACGATTAGACACTCTTCTTTGCCACCATTTTTGAGGCCACGAAGTCCGCGACCAGCCATCTGAATATACGCGTTGGGGCTGAATGTGGGTTTGGCGATGTACAACGCAGTTACTCCGGGCGCATCGAATCCCTGGGTAAGTAGGTCACAGTTCGTAAGTACTTGAATTTCATCGTTCTTGAATCGTTCGATCACGTCGCGCCTTTCCTGGCGGCCGGTCTGGCCGCTAACGGATGCCGCCTCTATCCCCCGGAACCGAAGTGTCGCAGCAAGTACTTGGGCCGATAGTACTGTCGGGGCAAACACAAGGACGGACTTACCCCACTCGGGCCCAAGACCCATAATGCTGTCCACGAGTGTTCCCATGCGTGCGTGGTCTCCCGCGACTTTGTCGAGAACAGTTCCGCTGACGCGCTTCATTCGTGTTGCCTCACTGACCTCTTCTGGTGTGAGGGAAAGGCGCGCACCGTGAAGGATTTCGTGTTTCACCTTGGCCAGCACACCACGTGAGACAAGCTCCTGGTAGGGATTCGTGTCGAAGGCAGCTAGTTTGCGCCGCCCGAACCTGGCTGCGAGCTGGTCCGTAGCCTTAACGGAAGTGCCCTTGAATGGCGTTGCGGACAGTCCGATTAGGGGCCGGTCCCACTTGTACCCGTCCACGCCCAGCCACGACAATAAAGTCGTGTATCGTGACGAGGCTCCGGCGACGTGACCTTCATCGATGATTACAGCGCCCGCTTCTGCCAACCAATCATATTCGCCACTGTTGATGACGACTTCTAGTTTTGCATCAGTAGCGACGATGATACTGAGTTCCGTTTCCGGTCGGTGGACTTCATTGCCCTGCCAGAGCCGACCAATTGTTAGAGGTATGTCAATCCGTTGATCGGTACAAAGGCCCCGCCACACCGCGCTGAATGTCTGAACAGCTTGCTCGCAAAGTTCCTGAGACTGGGCGATCCAGAGGACCGGCCCATTGAGCTTGCCATCAATGAACAACTGAAGAACTGTCTGACTTGCAACACGAGTCTTCCCCGCGCCTGTCGGCAATTCGACCATGGCTTTGGCGCGGCGGCCTTTCTCCCCAATTTCGAGTAGAACTTCACGCAAATCCGCACTGATCTTATCCTGGTAGTCGTGAAGTGGTGGCAGGATCGTTGCACCTGGAACGAGGAACTCGGCTTCCGGGTGGTGAGTTCTTTGGCCAGCATATTTGGGGCCAAATCCCATTTTGCGAAGCCACGAGATAGTTGCCTCGCGGCCCGCCCACTGGCTCGGAACGTCGGGGAAGCCTTCGCGGCGGAACATTTCTGCAAGTTCTCGGATGGTGTCTTTTCCATATACCGAAAGGTAAAGTTCAGCAACGGACGTGGTATTCGAAACAAGTCCCTGTGCTTCCAGTCCCTGCCAGAGGCCTTTTGGTAGTTTTTCCCGTAAGTCATCTTCTCCGAAATAGACTCCAAGGCGATCGGCATCTGAAGTTGCGGCGTGGGCTTCTTGACGCAGCAATTCCAGGTGGTGCTCAAGGCCGACTTGGAGAACGCGATCAATGTCGGCATTGTTGAAACCAAGGTTGAACTCGCTGCTGATGAGTTGCAGAGTTCGACGTTCGTCGAAGCCGATGTGGACTGTAAAAGTGGCTCCGTTTCGGTAGGAGTCGATGGACTGTTCTTCGGTGCCGTGCTCCGTCGACACATTCTTGGTGATTGATTCGGCACGAATGATCGCAATATCGCTGAGGTTGGTGCCAGCTGCTAAACCACGTAGTCCTGTGAAAACGTCCAGAAGTGGCTCAGGTTCCCTCTGACCGTCGATGCGTATAGAAAACTCGAAACTATCCTCGAATCGCAGGCAGCCGACGTCTTCTATGAGGGAGGTGGATTGTGACTCTGTTGCGAACAGGTATGGGCGCTGGCGCGACTGTAGATAGTCGCGCTGTTCGTCATCGATCGCGACAAAAACTGTTGTCGTTGTGCTTGACTCGATGATGCGCCCCACACGGGCCGGAATACTTGGCGGCTGGGTTCCCGGATAAGCAAGGTGAGCCGCCTCGATAATGAACTCGACTAGAAATGCGTCGGTGGTCTTCGGAGGTAAGAGATCTATTCGAAGTGCTGCTTGAAGTACCGGAACCGAAATAGCATCGAGAGTGGCTGGTATGTGCAGGATGTCGACTATGCTGCGGGGGCCCTCATAAACGGGGAGCAAGTCTTTGTACTGAGCGAAAGATGGAGCAACTACTTCCGATACAGGACGATAGCCAAGTGAACTCTTGAGTATGCCGGCGCGTTCCGTTGCCCATCGCACGGGAGATTTCACGCGGTAATTCAGACCCGTCGCGGTATCTTCGCAATCCCATGGTGCATCGCCGAATTCCAGCAGACGGCGGGTCCAGGACTCTCGTGAAGCCTCGCTGGCACCAGCGTCCTTGAGAAGTAGTAGGACAGAGAATGGTCCCTGTGATTCGCCTCGGCTCGGGTACAACGAGATCTGTTCGATCGGTCGGTCTCCAGGGGTGAGACGAGCGTTCAATTCCTCCAGAACCCATTTTCGATACTCATCAGCTTCGAATTCGTCCTCGAAGGAGAAATCTTTGCAAGGCGCATTGATGACGCCGAGCACGTGAGCGAGGGCAGGCAGGCACCGTTCACGATCGAGGAGGAGCCTGGCGTCCGCACTATGGATATGGTCGTCGACATCGATGACTTGTTGGGGCCAGTGCCATCCTCCGTCCTTGGTCGGTACTAGGACGACTGCCCTTGGATTGGCGCGGACTGCTGTGACTGCATCTTGAGATCTGACGTCAAGTGCAGCCTCCCAGAATTTTTCTTGCAGTTCGGGACCAGCATTGGGTGTGAGGCGATCGAGCCGGGCGGTCAGAATAGCTACGGGATCCAGATCTCGGAAACCAACCTTGCGCAAGACATGATCAAGATTTCGCTTTGGCAGGTTGAGGAACTCTGCCGTGACGAATGCGGCTCCTTCGATTTCGATATCCTCTGTCTGGGCGAGGAACACGTGAGCTCTTTCGTCGATCGATCGCAGCCCATCATCCGTCGGTATCACACGGGCCTTTTCGGCATCCGTCTGCCCGAGGTTGGTTAAGACTACGCCAAGCGCATCGGCTGCAGAAGCGAGGGCAGGTCCGTCAGCCCATTCCTTGAGCCAGGAAAGCACTCCTCGTTTCGGGATTACTTCGAGTGCCCGTTTGAGATCGCGAACGTCGCTATCGAACTGACTAGGATCCACGCTCACGGCAAACAACTGACGCATCCGAGCCGTTCGTTGATTGGAGGCATAGCACCGCCAATGTGGCACATTGTTCAGTGTGTTCGGCGAATTGATCCATGCTCTATGGTCGGACTCCTGGATTTTCCAGTCGCACGAAAAGTCGAGCGGCCGCAGAGCTGAGGGACTGCTGAGAAGCCCGTTGCCGTCCGGAATCAGCTTGGATGCAACAGCGAGCGGCGGCACCAACGCACACAACACCTCGTCGCCGAAATAGATAGCCTCACGGCCACGGGCAGGGAGATAATCAAGTGGGGCTGCAGGATCCTCAGGGGTGCTAAGTCTGGGGAGAATTTCGACGAATATGTCTGAAAGAGTGGCGAGGATTTCTCGATTATAGCCGTTACTCAAGAGCGTGGTTCGGTCGTCATTCACGCTCCACGGTGCATTGAAGAATCCAGTGGCCGATGTCTTGTCCTGCAAGGGAAAGTAACTCCAGAACTGGCCGACTTGCGTGCCAGCATCGCCTACATCGGAATTAGCCCTTCGAGGCTTCAGTGGTACCGCAACGCTCACCTTGATTTTCTCTCGCGAGACTGCTTCCCCGACCTCGTGCCGTGCTGCCTGGCTCGGTGTGTGCATGCGTTCACCGATGAACCACTCGTCACCGGTGCCATCCGGACGTTCGATTTTGTAGTGTCCGGGGCCGATCCTTCGTGACACGTGACTCGTCGAGAATCCATCGTCGCCAAGGACTCTGAGTCGAACCTCACGAACCGCGTTTACAAAGAGAAGGAATTCTGATGAAAACGACAGCATTTCGCGACGCAAGCGATCCGTGTTTTCGATGTCGGGGAGACGGACAATGGTAGTAGCCCAGCTAGACATTTCTCGAAGGATAGGATCCTCGGAAATGACCGAAGCGGCGTCGACCGCCGTGGCCGTGCGTAGGACTGGGATGCGACGTACAGGAGCTCCAACGCCCCTAATTTCCCTCTGTGCACGAGCTGAATTGAACTCAAAAGCGATAGACCGACTCAAGACCTGTGGGGAGTCAGTTACGGCTAGGACCGACTTGAAGCCGAGCCCGAATCGCCCAATTTCGTCGCCCCGTTTCCCGCTGACGTGCGCATGGTTGATTGCGATCAGGCCACTCTTGGAGAACGGGCGACCCGAATTAGCACAATAGAGTGAGCGTGACTTCAGATCCAGTATGATCTCAACTCGGCCGATATCTGCCGGCTCGGCCTCAGTCGGTCCGGACATTGCATCGGCAGCGTTTTGTACAAGCTCGAGAAGGGTCCGATTTGCATAGCCCCCGGTCCGGATGGATTCCTCGTGGTTGGAGTGTTCAGTGATCAGCGTAGGGTTAGCTCGGTAGGCTGCGATCGCCTTGTCGAATTGACCATCTATTTCCCGAACTAGCACCTCATTGGGCGCCCAGTCTGTCGTTGTCTCCACTGTCTATTCCCCATGTTCGCATGCCGGTTTTTAGACACCATAACAACAACCGTAGGCAAATCGGCAAACTGTGAAGAGTCCCCGCCCAACGTGACGTGACTCATCTCGGATGGACAAGGAATGTATGACGACTTCGCGATCCGCCAGGCCCTATGTGTCAGGCTGGACCGGCTCCACTGGGTCATAGCAAGTCCGCAGAATTGCGTGGTTCGAGGACCAGGCAAGCCGTGTAGCGTAGTCTGATCCAAAATTGTCTCTGGTGGGCCATGATGGTCGAATGGGTAAGCCCGGTCCGCGTGTCGGTGGAGTGGCCCCTCGAAGGTTGTTCACCCCGCGCAGAAGCTTGAATATTTGGCCGCATCCTAAAGTAATTAGGCCGTGATCCACCGATCTTTCTGGGGTTGCTACGGTGTTCTAAACACGAAATGCCGGTCTTCTCGGGGAAAGTTGGACTGACCACAGCTCAACTTTCCTGAAGCTGAAAGCACCTCGCAGCTGCTAGTTTCCCACACCCGGGCGGCCGTGCCAGTTTCCTTTGACAGGGAGAACGTTGTCTCGCCTGCCGTGATGGTCCCTATGATGCGCCTGGCCAAGGACGCGGGCCTGCATTCGTTGCCGGATGAATGGTTGTCGGTGCCCACAGATAACGACCCGGATGCGGGGCTGAAGGCCGCGACCTTGGCGGACTGCATTGTCGCTGGAGCTGACAGCATTCGTGACATAGCCGTGCTGTGCCACGGTGCAATGAAGCAAGTCTTCACGGGCTGTTTGCCCCGTCAACGCTTGGGCGTGTTCCTGCGTTTCTTCACCTTCGGGCACGTGCGCCAACTCGACGCTGACGTATCTCGCTTACTGATCAACCTGGCCCGCAAAGCACCCCTGTTCGGGGCACCGTCCGGGGAGTCGTTCGTGTTCGCGGAAGTTGACGACACGATCTCGGAGGTCCACGGGTATCAGATGCAGGGCTCCGGGTGTGGCTACTCTGGGATCCGTGGGCTGAACAACGTCCTGGACACCGCTTCGAGGGAATAGGCCGCCCCGGTCATCACCGGCCAACGCCAACGCAAAGGGGCGGCGACTTTGGCCCGAAGTGCGAAGAAATGTGTTTCGTCACCGAGGCGCTGGGAACCCTCAAACACACCCTGCCTCACGCCGGTCCGTTGACGACGACGTATAGGGGGCAGGGTCCGATGAACGAACCTAGAATAGGACTCTCAGGCCCACGGTACGCTCAGAGGGGTGACGGCATCAGGTCTAGAATACCGGTCCGCAGTACGGGAATGTCGTGGTTGTCCTCGGCGTTTTGTGCTGCAGATATGGCCTCGGCTGTGTCGACCCACTGTGTTCTGGTCATCTTATCGAGGAAGTCCACGGGCAGCTCTCGACCGAGAGCTGCCGCCAGAACGTGAGCCGCGAGCCGTGGTGGAATGGCGTTACCGATCTGTTGAGCGATGTCTTTGCCTGACCAGGGGTAGTCAGCAGGGAATGTCTGGAGCCGGCCCGCCTCTGAGACTTTCAGGCGATCAAGTTCGCGCTCGTTGGAGAACAGGCGGTTCCGGGAAACCTTCCCGGTAACTGTGAAAGCTGGTTCCTTCGAAGTACGCCGGCCTCGAGCTTTGGGATCGCCACCCGTGCCATAGTTGGAAACGAGGACATATGGCTCGATCCGGTCCAAGGTCGCTCCGATACTTATGCACGGCAGCAACGCCGGACGGTCCGTCGAAGCTTTCAGCTCATTTCTAGTAAATCTACGGTGCGTGGCAGCGGGCAGCACGGGTGTGTGGGATCGGTTCGCCATCAAAATTGCACGGCGGCGGGTCTGTGGGACACCGTACTCCTCAGCGTGGAGAATGCCAGTTACGGTCTTGTAACCAAGGGATTCGAGCGCCTTCGCCATGGCCTCCCACACGGGAAGGACGGCTGGTACTTGCTCCAAGACGATCACCTCATACGCGTTTCCAGCTTGATGGGCCTCCAACGCCCATCGCAGCGGTTGTAGCACTAATCCTGTTCGTTCGTCGTCCAACGCAGCTAATTCGGAAGTGACGTCCTCCCCATGGACCATGCGCGCAATGAACGACAGGACCTGGTTCAATGCTTTACGTCCGGCACCTGCTCCAGCCACGGTGTACGTCTGGCATGGAGGGCCTCCGGCAAGGATCGTCGCCTGGCGGAATTCATCCGGGCCATGTTCCCGCACGTCACCTTGCACAGTTTCCAGACCGGCAGCTCGCCTGGTCGCACAGGCGTTCTCATCCCATTCGATACCTGCCACGGACAATCCAAGCCAACGCGCTGCGACATCCAATCCACCCGGGCCGGCGAAGAGATCTACCATTTGGGCAACAGAATGGGGTGGGTCTGATTTCACGAACGTCATGGAAGACAATCCTATCGGTCGCCAGATCACCGGCGGACCAGCATCCAGGGCTTCCAGCGGACCATGAGCAACGCACGCAGGTGCGATGGTGTTCAAAATTTGTGCAGCACGTCGGGCAAGACAGTCTGGATCGTTGTGTCCCGTCGTGTAGCTGGCCCAAGCATGAGTACTTCGATCAGTGCAAGCAGACCATCACGCGACGCACAAAATCACATCCAAGAACCGAAATGCAATAGCCGAGAACTAAACGACTCCTCAGGGCACAACGCAGCCGCGCGTGATGGATTCTTTGAACATGTAACCTGGTCCTATGGCAGTGGGTGTGGTTGAAGGCCCGTGGACCGACGATGAGAACGCACTGACCGTCTCCACGTATTTCGGGATGTTGCGCACGGAGTTGTCCGGCGAGCGTCTCAACAAGGCTCAGTTCAATCGCGGTCTGCAAGAATCGACGGGCCGGAGTAGGGGTGCCATCGAGTTCAAACTTGCCAACATTAGCGCTGTGCTGCACCAGATGAAAGCTTTCTATATCAACGGGTATAAACCACGATCAAACGTGCAGAGTTCTCTGAGAGCAGAGGTAGAGCGACAGCTGAGGGCTGACAGCGCGTTGGAATCTTTGATGTTCCGGGCTGTGGATGTTCCAGTAGTGAACCCAGCGGTGGATTTGGTGTTGCAGAGAACCGCTGCCCCCACTCTGGAGGTGGAGGACTTCACATACCACCGGCGAGCAATCAAAACTGATTTCGTTCGGCTCGAATCCAACAAGCGGGATCTCGGCATTGCTGGGGAGTTGGCGGTGGTGAACCACGAGAAGCACCGACTGGTATTGAACGGTTGTAGCAGCTTGGCGGATCGCGTGGAGCACGTGTCCGTCACTCAGGGTGACGGACTTGGTTTTGACGTATTGTCCTTCAATGCTGACGGGTCCGAGCGCTTCATCGAGGTTAAAACGACTCGGCGAGCGGATACCTGGCCCTTCATTGCAACAAGGAACGAAGTGGCGTTTTCTACGGAGATCCCTGAGCAATTCCATCTGTACCGCGTATATGGCTACGGTGGCCGGAGACCTGGGCTATTCACGTTGCCAGGTTCGCTCGAAGATACGTGTGCGCTCGTGCCGCGCGATTTTGACGCGTACGCAAAGTGATCTTGCTGCCATTGGGGCGTGCTGCGTCTTGCGAAGCACGCATCCGTGGCCATCCTTCGTCATCTACTGTCGCGTAACTTTTCGTCGTGCCACAGTGGGAGTGTACGTACGCTTCTTCGAGGAGAACCACTGTGAGCATTCGAGACAACACCAACCGCCGGCTCAAGGAAGTACTGGACGTCATGGCCGCTGGATCGCGGCTGGATATCAAGCCCAACGGGGGAGAGGTGCTGCTGGAAGCTGCCAAGCGCATCCCATTTACTGCTGAAGAAGCTGAGCTGCTTAGCGGCGGTGTTCCGCGCGGCCACAAGAACCTGACCAAGGCGACTGCCGACCTGGTAAAGGCCGGCTGGATGACGAAGGGGCGCAGCGGCTGGTCGATCACCGACAACGGCCTGCGTGCCACGGTGGCCTTTAACACCGTCGAGAAGCTTGTAGAAGCACTCAAGAACGGAACTCTTATTCCTGCCGGCACGCCGATGCCTGAAAACCCGGCTGAAAAGCCGTCAACGACGGTGACCAGCGTTCCGGCGGCGGGCTTTGGCGAAGCGGAAGTGTTCGGCAACCACCAGGACGGACGGCCGGAGGCTGTCGCGCTGGCCGGGAATTTTGGCGAGGTGGTTGGAGCCCCGAACTGGGACCCGACGGCTGACAAGCTGCAGATGTCGCCGGCGGAGCAGGGCCTCTGGAAGCTGCTGCTTGATCTGCCTGCGGGGGAATACAGCTACAAGGCGGTGCTGAACGGGTCGTGGGATGAGAACTATGGTGCGTTTGGCGTCCGGGACGGGGCGAACCACGAGTTTATGCACGCCGGCGGTCCGGTCGACTTTGTATACAACCCGGTGACCAACGACGTATTGCGCGGGGGATTCTAGAGACCCCTCTGCCTGTTCCCGCCATGTTTGGCGGCCGGGGCAACGGCGGGGTGGCAGTCGTTCCCCAAAGCAGCCCGGAGCAAGCCGCCGGCCGCAGCGGAAGGCGGGGTCCGGCGTCGGACATCACAGAGTATTGGGGCGGCGCCACCTGCCGCGTCTCAACGGGCCGGGCGGGCCCTTGGGCTAGCCTTGATGCATGACTACTGAAGCGATGGATTCCCCCTTGGGCGAGGTGGCGGCAACGGCCTGGCACGGGGAGGGCGGGAACCTCGTCGTTGAGGGTGACAACCTGGATTTTTTGGCAACGCTGCCGGATGAGAGCTTCCGGCTGATCTACATCGACCCGCCGTTCAACACCGGCAAGGTGCAGGCCCGACAGTCCATTAAGAATGTGGCGAATGAGTCGGGATCGCGCGTGGGGTTCAAGGGGCGCAGCTACGACACGATCAAGGGGCTGACGCTCAGCTACAACGACCAGTTCGGCGACTACTGGGAGTTCCTGGAGCCGCGGCTGGAAGAGGCGTGGCGGCTGCTGGCGGACGACGGGACGCTGTACCTGCACCTGGACTACCGCGAGGTGCACTATGCGAAGGTGCTGCTCGATGCGCTGTTCGGCCGCGAGTGCTTCCTGAACGAGATCATCTGGGCCTACGACTACGGTGCGCGGACGAAGAGGCGCTGGCCGGCGAAGCACGACAATATTTTGGTGTACGTGAAGAATCCGAAGTCGTACTACTTCAACAGCGCCGAGGTGGACCGGGAACCGTACATGGCGCCGGGGCTCGTGACGCCGGAGAAGGTTGCGCTGGGGAAGCTGCCGACTGACACGTGGTGGCACACGATTGTGTCACCGAACGGGCGGGAAAAGACCGGGTATCCGACGCAGAAGCCGCTGGGGATCCTGCGCCGGATCATCCAGGCGAGCACCGAACGCGGGGACTGGGTGCTGGACTTCTTTGGCGGATCCGGCACGACCGGGGCCGCGGCGCTGGAGCTGGAGCGGCGGTTCGTCATGGTGGACCAGAACCCGGAGGCCATTGAAGTCATGCGCCGGCGGCTGGACCCGGAGGCCGTGACATTTGTGCGGCATCCGGGTGGGGGCCTGGTCTCTGGTGCTGCCGCGGAGTGATGCGTGAAGCCGTTTGAGCTTCAGTTCCGGGTTCGCGGTCAACGATTGGCTGGAGCATCTGGGCAAGGGTGACGGGCTGGGACATCCAACAGCCTTGGACTATGCCAGAATCAACGCCGTCGTCCAGCATGAACAGGTGCCGCCGATTGACTAGCGGCTGGCCCTTCGTTGCGGCACGGCCGACCGGCAGTCTGAAGTAACCGACGGCGCCGGACAGCGCAAGGTGGGCTGTCCGGCGTCGTGCTTGGTTGTTTAGTTGGCGAAGTGCAGGTGGCCCTGGGAGGGGACCGACTTCTCAACCTCGTCGATCACCGCGAGGGCGAAGTCCGGGCCCTCGATGGTGGATTTGCCGTTTTCGTCGAGGAGCGCGATGCCGGGGCTGGTGCGGTAGGTGCCGCGGGGCTCACCGTCCGGCTGGTAGGCGCCGAAGGTTGCGGCGGGGCTCATGAAGACCCAGTTGAGGCCGTCCGGGGCGCCGGATTCGAGGCTGGTGAGGACGCTGTTCATTTCCGCGGCCTCGGCGGCGAACTCGGGCGGGAGGTCGTTGGCTTCGACGAAGCGCGGTGCCCCCGGGGCCGGGCGCAGGGAGCTGAAGCCTCCGACGACGAGCAGGCGGGCACCGGCAGCGGCGGTCTGCGCCGCGATGGTCTTGTAGGTTTCGACGAGGGTGCCCTCGCTGCCAGCGCGGGGTGAGAGCGCGCCGATGACGACGTCTGCGCCATCGATTGCGGACGCGGCGTCGCGGGCGTCGCCCTGGAGGTAGCGCACGCCGTCCAGCTGTGTGGCGGGCAGCTTCCTGCTCAGTGAGGTGATTTTGTGTCCGCGGGCGGCGGCTTCCTTGACGATGTGCGAGCCGGCGTAGCCGGTGCCTCCGATGACGGTGATGTTGGCCATGGGTGATTCCTTCTTGCTTGTTTTATGGCTTTGTGAGCCCTTAGTAGTTACCATAAGAGACTAAGAACCCGTTGGGAAGAAGGCACTTTGTGGTAACCAAGGTTGAAGGCTTGTTTGGCGAGGGTCGTGACGGCCGTGGAATTGGTGATCCCTACGATCCTGAGTGCCCCACGCGGCTGATCCTGGACAGGATCGGGGACCGGTGGACCGTGCTGCTCGTGGGTGCACTTGGTGGCGGGAAGGCGCGCTTTTCCGAATTGAAGCGGCGGGTGGGTGGGATCTCGCAGAAGATGCTGACCCAGACTTTGCGGCAGATGGAACGCGACGGCCTGGTGACGCGCACGGTGTACCCGGAGGTTCCGGTCCGGGTCGAGTACGAACTCACCGGGGCGGGACTTTCACTGCGCGGGCCGCTCAAGGCGCTGGAGGAGTGGTCCATCGAGCACCTCTCCGGGGTGTTGGCGGACCAGAAGGTGTACGACGGCCGGGAGGCTGCCACGCGGTGACGGGCGATTGATGCCGCGTTGGTGAAAATCGGTGTTTATCTGATGCCGCGTCGGCGAGGGGCGGGGCGTCAGTTGAGCGGGATCAGCCACTCCACCGTGAGGTAAATGCAGGCGGCGACGGACATCGCTCCGGTGACTATCGCAGCGATCCAGAAAGCCCGCCGCCGTGTCTTGACGGCGAGGCCCAGCAGCAGCGGAAACGCCACCATTGCCAGGGTAAACACGAACCCCGTGATCCCGAGGGCAATGCCGGGCGCGGCGGAGGTCGACTCGAGCGTGCCCGTCATGACGATGATTGAAAGCAGCGGCAGCAGCACCACGGGGTAGGCGAGCAACGCACAGCCGACAAGCGTGATGCCGACAGCCCACCAGACGGACCGGTGCGGTTCGGGCGGGGCGGCGGGTGCCTTTGAGCGGGCGACGGCCAGGCGCTGGGAAGGAATCTCACGGTGTGGTCGGGGCATGACTACGTTTTTACCATGCGAGTCTGGAGGGGCGCTGTGATGACGGGACGTTACGGGCGTCGGAGCCCTCGACGGTGTCGGTGCCCGGGCCTATGGTGGAGGGTAAGGGGCCGCCGCGTCCCTGTAGGAGGGTGAACCATGGCTGCACCACTGATGACCGACAAGCTGCGCCGCCCGCTGCGCGACCTGCGGATCTCCGTCACGGACCGCTGCAATTTCCGCTGCGTCTACTGCATGCCCAAGGAAATCTTCGGCCGCGACTTCGTATTCATGCCGCACGACCAGCTGCTCACCTTCGAGGAAATCACCACACTCGCCCGCATCGCCGTGGGCCACGGGGTGCACAAGATCCGGCTGACCGGCGGCGAGCCGCTGCTGCGCCGGGGCATCGAGGACCTGGTGAGGATGCTCGCCGAGCTGCGTACTCCCGACGGACAGGCGCCGGACCTGGCCATGACCACCAACGGTTCCGTCCTCGCCCAGAAGGCGGAGGCGCTCAAGGCCGCCGGGCTGGACCGGGTCACCGTTTCCCTGGATTCCCTGGACGACGGCGTTTTCCAGGCCATGAACGACGTCGCCTACCCGGTGGCGAAGGTGCTGCACGCGATTGATGCAGCGCAGGAGGCTGGGCTGGGGCCGGTCAAGGTCAACATGGTGGTCAAGCGGGGGCTGAACGACCACAGCATTGTGGAGATGGCCCGGCATTTCCGGGGCACCGGAATCATTCTGCGGTTCATTGAATACATGGATGTGGGCACCTCGAACGGCTGGGAGATGGGCCAGGTGGTGTCCTCTGCCGAGGTCATGGAGCGGATCAACGAGGTGTTTCCCGTGGAGCCGCTGGATGCGAACTATGCGGGCGAGACCGCCCAGCGCTGGCGGTACGTGGACGGCGCGGGGGAGATCGGTGCGATTTCCAGCGTGACCCGGGCGTTCTGCGGCGGTTGCACGCGGGCGAGGCTGTCCGCGGACGGCAAGCTGTTTACGTGCTTGTTTGCCACGAAGGGAACCGACCTGCGGGCACTGCTGCGCGACGGGGCCACCGACGGCGAACTGGCCGGGGCGCTCGGGGCCCTGTGGGGTGCGCGGACCGACAGGTATTCGGAGCTGCGCAGCGCCAGCACGCCGGGGATGAAGAAGATTGAAATGAATTACATCGGCGGCTAGGCCCGTGCTGTCAGAGGGTGAGTTCGCCGATCCAAAGGATGTAGGCGGCACACGCGCAAATAACGGCAGGCAACGCGAAGATGGCACCCGCGAGCCACTGGGACCGGCGCCCGGTGACAACGGCCATGCCGCAAATGACCGGCGAAATGAGCATGCCCAGCATGGCGATCCCCACTCCCAAGAGAAGGAGAAGCTCGGCCCAGTCGTAGTCACCGGAGCTCTGGGACATCGACAAGCCGTAGCCGCCCCATACGAGCAAGACCATGCCGTAGAGGAAGGGGATGGCGAAGAGTGCCCAACCGCCCACGGCGCACAAGATGCCCCAGAGGATGCTGCGCTTCCGGCGGGTGGCGGTGGACGACACGGTGGATGCTCCTTGGGGCGGTTGCGGGGACATTGGCAGGCGCCGGCGGTCAGCCGAGGTTGGCCATCCAGCGGAAGATGAAGTAAACCATCACGGCGACGGTGGGGATGCCGGTGATGATCGCCGAGCGCCACATGGCCTTCTCCCGGAAACGGACGGCGTTGCCCAGGAATTGCGGGAACGCGATCATGCAAAACAACAGCAGTGCGCCAAGGAACATCAACGACAGGTTGCGCGCGGTCCACATGCCCTGGTCCGGCCGCATGATCTCGGCAAAAATGGTGACAGCCATGAGGATGATCGGCAGGATCACCGCAACCCACGCAACGAGTGTGGTCACGGCGCCAGTGAGTTGTGAACGCTGGGGAGCAAGTGCTTCGCCGTGGGGTGCAGGGGTGCCCGGTGAATCAGTCATGTTCTATTTCTACCAGCCGGAGCCCGGAAGCGTCTGTTCGTGGCGGTGGCGCTAGTCCGAGCAGATGCCACTTTGGTCGGTGCGGAGCTGAGCGCGATTATGGAAGTCCGGACTTCCCGACCGGCCTGTTGGTACTGAGTGGAGCCAGCCGCGGGCTTTTGGCAATGCACATTGTCCGGCGCGCCAATGCAGGCAGGGGAATGCGCAGATTGTAGTTTCCAGAACGCGCTAATGCGGGCCGTACCTGCAAATTCGCTCACTTGGCCCTAGATTTGGCGGACGGGAATGGTGGGAACGAGCCGAGCCGCGAGCTGCTAATGCGGTGGCTCCATCAAACCTGCTCTGGATGGCATGGGTACATGAAGGCGGCGCTAGAACGCGGCGTTATGGTGGCATGTGTCCTTGGAGTGCGGGCCAAACTGAAGGCAGTGAAATCAGGAAGCGGCTACAGACTGAAAAAACCGTGAACCTGGATCGCGAGAACAGTAATGACAACATCCGTGAACGCCACCTGTCCGCTTGATTGTGACTTGCCAGCGGTTGAATGGCTATGCATGCAACGCCAACGACCCGACAGCGGTCAACCTCAGTGCGGTGCGCAGCACATGGATGAACGCAAAGTGGGCGGCCGAAGCCGGTCACGTGGACACGAGATGACATTCTTTTGTGACACAGTTGCACCAGCCGCATAATTGTAAGATACACTGAATTCGGCTAATATTAGCCGTCAGTTATAATTTAGGGGAAAAGATGCCTGGAGTAAATCTTTCGACTGCCGAAAAAAGCCTTCAAAAGAAATGGGACGCTCCTAGCTATAAAGCAAACTACTTGCGATCAATTCAGATTAAGCCGCTTGACGCCGAAGCCAAAGTTACAGGCATACGCGGGATACAAGATATTACAGTAGAGTTCAATTATCCGGTAAGTGTAATAGTCGGCCCTAACGGGTGCGGAAAATCTACGATCCTAAACATCGCCGCCTTGTCTTATAAAGGGTTACGTTTTACGCCAACATCGCGAACAAGTCCGGGATATAGATTCCCTGACTTCTTTTGCTCTACAAGAAATGAAGATCAGCCACAGAACTTTTCCATCACTTGGAAGTACGTAACGAAAAGTAATCAAGACAAGCAAACCGTAATGCAGCGAAAGTCCACTAGTAGATGGATGCGCTATGAACGACGTCACGATGCTGAAGTTATCCATCTCGGGCTCTCCAGAATAAGCTCATGGTCAGAAAGCCCTTCGCACAAGCGTGCCTTCATTTCTGAAAAGTCTCCACAGGCTACTGTACATAGTGATTGGGTGTCCAGTTCCATGTCAAAGATCTTTAGCCGCGAATACTCGAATTCATCGTCCTTGGCTGCCGGAAAGTTTGTCGTGCCTCAACTTCAGCGGCATTCTGGAAATCGCTACAGTGGATTCAATATGGGAACTGGAGAAGCGGCGACGCTCTCAATTCTCTCAGAAATATCAAATTGTCCCAAAGGTACATTGGTGCTGATTGAAGAGATTGAAATGGCAATTCATCCCAGCGCTCAGGCCAAATTTGCACAGGTTCTAATTGATCGGGCGTTGGAGGAGGATCTGCAGATTATCTGCACGTCGCACTCTCGATGGTTCATAGATGCACTGCCAAGGCAGGCTCGACTGCTGATTCAGGTGAATGGTGATTCCCATACATGTATACCGAATGTTACGACCAGGTTTGCAGAAAGCTCACTCGCTGGAAAGTTTCAAAGTGAGTTGCTGGTCATTTGTGAGGATCCAGTCGGCGCAGCACTTGTTGAAGCGTCACTGCCCATGGTAACCAAGAACCGGATCGATATTGTAGCTTGTGGGTCGAAGCATGAGTTGTCAATTGCTGCGGCTTATGCGCGACGCGCAAATGAAAATATTCCAATACTTATAGTTTGGGATGGGGATGCAACTAATGCGGAAATTCGTGATGCATCAAGCAGGGCTAATGGTGGAAAGGGTCTTGATGGTGCTCCGCGAATAGAGTGGACTCGAATCGGCCCACCGCAGATTATGGAATCTAACTATGTTCACAGCAAAACTGACGCTCCGGAAATAGTAATCAAAGACGGAATTCTTGCAGACTATAAAGCCGTGGCTCGCGTTGCTGGCATGTTGGGGGGCGAAGCCACTGACGTGCGTGAGATTATCCAATCTGCCGCCATTGGGGTAGGGGATCATCATAATCTGTCCTACGATATTGGCCAGCGGACGGGGCATGCAAGCGAGTATATAACGCAGATTCTGGCAAAGTGCTACGTCGAGTCTGTGCAGCGTAGTGTAAAAGCTGACCTACCAGTAACTACCAGTATTAATTCAATTCTAGAGCATGGCTGTGGCCAGTTTATTAGTCCTGGTGGTATAGATGAAGGGTCGACCAAAATTGGTTAGGTTCGAGGGCTGAAGAGAGTCTATTTTGGGGTGGTCGGTGTTGAGATGGGCGCGCATTTACCGTGTATTGCGATCCGGGGTAGATCTCTCGTTGACGACGTCTGCTGCTTGTTGTTTGGTTGATTGAATTTGCGATACGTCATGGCTAATGGCATTGCTGTGCATAGCGCTCCTGGCTTTCACGTTCCAGCGCAGTGAAACGGTTGGGATGGCCGCCGAGCGGCCATCATCCCAAAGAAGATAGATTCTTCTGTCGCATGCAGGGTTTCATGACGAGACCCGCCTTGGCATTTAGGGCTGCTGTGGTCGGTGTCGAATTAGCGCAATATCTTTATGTTGCCCCGGCGCTACAGATACGTGAAGGTCAGGAAGTCGTAGCCGACGAACGCCACGGGAACCGCCAGCAGTGCAGTGACCAGCCATGCCCACGCCCTGTTGGTGGCCACGGCAATACCGAGAAATGCAGGTCCTGCCGCGAGGCACGCCATGGCCGCCATGACCGAGGTGCTGCTGCCGCACTCCCTGGTGCTGGTTCCCGCCGACACGCACTGGCCGACCGTCCCGGCATAGCCGGCGAACACCAGCAGGGGCACCGCAGCGAGGAGCCAGCCAGTGGCGGCCAGCCCGATGCCCAGCTTGATCCTCTTGGGAGTCATGCTCCATTGAACCCTCACATCCGCGCCCCCGTCCATCACGACTTCCGGGGGACGGGCGGCAGGTGCCGTGCGCTGGAAGGCGGGGACCGGCGTCGTACATAATTTGAGGGAAAACTATAGACGCACGTCTCAACTGGGTGTATCCTCCATCACCGCCTATAGTGGTCTGGATGACATTTGCCGGATGTCAAGCACCAGACTGAATTTTTTTTAGGAGCACTGTGCACGATCGTATCCGCCATGCCGGGTTGTTGGAGAAGCGAATGTCAGCGGAGGCGGCGGCCGCGCTGATCAAGCCGGGAATGACGGTGGCCATGAGCGGCTTTACCGGTGCCGGCTACCCGAAGGCGGTCCCGCAGGCCCTCGCCGTGCAGATGGAAACCGCGCATGCCGCCGGCGATTCCTTCAAGATCAAGGTGCTTACGGGTGCCTCCACCGCCCCCGAGCTCGACGGCGTGCTGGCGAAGGTTGGCGGCATGGAGCTGCGGCTGCCGTACATGTCGGACCCGGCGCTGCGCAAGCGGATCAACGACGGCGACCTCGACTACATGGACATCCACCTGAGCCACGTTGCACAGCACACCTGGTTCGGCTTCTACGGCGGCATCAACATTGCGATCGTTGAGGTGGTGGGCATCCGCGAGGACGGTTCGCTGATTCCGTCGTCGTCGGTGGGCAACAACAAGACCTGGCTGGACATGGCCGATGCCGTGATCCTGGAGGTCAACAAGCAGCAGTCCGAGCTGATGGAAGGCATGCACGACGTCTATTACGGCACCGCCCTGCCGCCGCACCGCAAGCCGGTCCAGCTCACGGCGCCTGAGGACCGCATCGGCCAGCCGTACCTGGACGTTGACGTGGACAAGGTCATCGCCGTGGTGGAGACCGACGCGCCGGACCGCCTTTCCGCGTTTGCCGCGCCGGATGAGGCCTCCAACCAGATCGCCCAGCACCTGCTGGATTTCTTGGACGGCGAGATCAAGACCGGCCGCCTGACCGACAAGCTGCTGCCGCTGCAATCCGGCGTGGGCAACATTGCCAACGCCGTGCTCGCCGGGCTCTCGCGCGGCGGGTACCGCGGGCTCAAGGCCTACACCGAGGTCATCCAGGACGGCATGCTGGAGCTGATCAAGGACGGCACCATCGAGTTCGCCTCCGCCACCTCCTTCTCCCTGTCCGAGGCCGGCATCGAGGAGTTCAACCGCAACGTTGACTTCTATCGCAGCCGCATCCTGCTGCGCACGCAGGAAATCTCCAACCACCCCGAGCTGATACGCCGCCTGGGCTGCATCGCGCTCAACGGGATGATCGAGGCCGACATCTACGGCAACGTGAACTCCACCCACGTGGTGGGCTCGCACGTCATGAACGGCATTGGGGGCTCCGGCGACTTTGCCCGCAACGGCTACCTGGGCGCGTTCATGTCGCCGTCCACGGCCAAGGGCGGGAAGATCTCCGGCATCGTGCCGATGGCCAGCCATGTGGACCACACTGAGCACGACACCATGCTCATCATCACCGAGCAGGGCCTGGCTGACATGCGCGGCCTGGCGCCGAAGCAGCGTGCCCGCCTGGTCACCGAGAAGTGCGCGCACCCCGACTACAAGCCCATGCTGGAGGACTACTTCGAGCGGGCCTCGCGTGAGTCCTACGGAAAGCACACCCCGCACCTGATGGGCGAGGCGCTGTCCTGGCACCAGCGCTACATCGAGACCGGCGACATGCGCCTGTAATTCATCACGTGCCGGCACGTCCAAAAATGCCTTGTTCCTGCAACGTCCACGTTGCGGGGATGGGGCGTTTTTGCCTTCCGGCCGGATGCGGGGCACCGTGGACGCGGCGTTCCGGCGGCTGCCTGGCGACGGCCAGGTGTTCAGGACCGGCAAATTGCGAAGTTGATTTGGTAGTATCCGGTGACCCGCGACAGGGCCGCCAACGAACCGGTGAATGGAAATTTTCCACGAGCCAGCCACAGAATGGAACGCCACGTGAAAACGAACGCCAAAGCCGACTCCAGGGCTCCGGTCATGGTGAGGTAATTGCTGTGGGGTGCTAGGTGGTGTTCTTGATTTTGTAGCGCAGGATGAGCTCGGTGCTGGGGTAGCGAGTTTCGGCGCTGTTTAGGTGCTCGCATAGTTGGGCGGCGGCCGCGGTTTTGGCCTTGGTGGGTAGCGGGTCCAGGGTGATGGTGAGGAGGCCGGGCTTGGTGGTGTCGATGTCGCCGGGCTGGTTGAATATCTGACGCATGAGGGCGTGGGCTTCCTGGCTGGCGCGCCGGTAGCCGGTGTTGGTGCGGATCTCGCGGGCGATGGTCATCGCGGTGTTGTAGGCGGCCATGCGGATGCCGGTATGGATGAGCTTGACCTCGGTATCCAGGACTTGCTGGCCCGGGTTCAGTTCCCCGAGACGGAGTTTTGCCGGAATGGCTTTGTGAGCCTTCTCGGCCGCGATCAATGCGTTTTCGGCGTCCCAGAGCGGTGCCATGGCCTGGTTGTGCATGGCGCTGGTGACCGTGACAGCCAGTTCCGTGGAGCCTTCTGCCGGGGTTTTCAGCGCCATCAGGTTCGTCTCGGCGATCGCAGCGGCCTCGGCATGAGCATTCCGGGCGGCAACGACTTTTTGGTACGCCTTGGCCTTGGCAGGGTTCGGCACCATCCGCTCCTCATCGTCACCGGTGCTGGTGTAGGAATCGTGGGAGTCAAGATCGAAGTGCATCCGGGCGTAGCGGAACTGATTTTCCTGCCTCCACCTATTGCCCATGCGATACACAACCTCCCCGGCACTCATGGTCCGGTCGGTGGTGAGGATATGGATTTGCCTGCTCCCGTCACCGGTGGTGCCCACGACCCTGCTGATCTGCCGGATCGTGAAGACTTCACCGCTGGTCTTGGTCGTTGCCAGGGGCAGATCAACGAGCGTGTCCGCCACCGACCATTTGCGTCTCTGCCCGTGGTCGTCGGTGTGCGTGACCTCTGTGAAGAGATCTTCGCTGATGTCCTCCGTAACGCCTTTGCGCCAGGTCAACACATCAAAACCGGCTGAGTCCATGTGCTTGAACAATGCCGGTGACCAGCCGCCGCGGTCGAAGCCGACCAACACGCGCCGGTCATCCCCAACGGCTGTGCGCAGCTCGGGCAGGAGGTCGCGCAGTTCGGCGGCCAGGGACGCGCCGGGTGCGGCCATGACAACGAAGACCGGTGAACCATGGGCGTCGGTGACCCAGGTTTCTTCGGTCGCCGGGACTGGGAACTTGAGCCTCGTGGAGTAGATCTTCCCAATCTTTTTCGTGCCTTGATAGGCGCGCACGTGCCCGTCAACATAAAGCACCGCAGCCAGGTCCTCCCCGCCAGGCCCGGTGCCTGTCAGATGGTGTTTGGCCAGGGCGGCAATCAGTTCCCCGGCCTTGCCGGTTTCGGCGAGTTGGCTGATCCGGCGGCGGATGGTTTTTACTTCCGGGGCCCGATCCAACCCCAACACCCGCCCGAGCTCACCCGGGTCAAAGCGCGTCGCGCCCTCAGCCCTAGATTCCCCGGCCAGTGCTCGCAGCACGCTATCAATCAGGACGGTCTCGAGGCCGTAGAAACCATTCGGCAACGCCCCGTACACCTCTTTCGCACAGCTGATCAGACCGGTGGATTCCAGTGCGGGGAAGGCCAGGAACAAGCCGGCGTGGCGAACGTTGGCGGCCGGGGCAAACAAAGGCGCTGCAGCCTCGAGCAGGCCGGCAGCGGCCCGCTCGGCATCGCGGGCCACCGGGGCTGGTAAGAGCGGCAGTGCACGCTGCCCCGCTGCTTCAAGGGGTACCAGAGAATCGTGGGCAGCATCAGTGGTCGGTGTTTCTGCCGTGGTGGTCATGGCCATGGCGCGCCGGACCGTGTCGGTGGAAACCCCCGTCGCTTCAGCGGTGGCCCGCAGGCTCAAACCGCCGGCACGAATAGCACGAATTTCTGCTGCTTTGGCTTCCGTGAGCAGGGAAGGGCGTTTGGGTCCCTTCTTTACCGGTGCCAGGCCCATCAGGCCAGTGCCTTCAAGGGACTTGCGCCAGCGCCGCAACGACTCCGTGTTGACGCCGAAAGCTGCGGCGACCTCGTTGACCTGGGCGGCACCGGTATCGACCAGTTGAGAGGCCGCCAACCGGCGCAGACCGTCCTGGCCCGCACCCCACACATAGGCCAGCTGCCCGTTAATGAAGACCTTGCCACCAGAGGCGTTTTCCAGCAGGGCCGCACGCTCGCCCATGAGCACAGCGCCAAGGTCCGGAAGTACGGGAAGGGCGGTTTGGGTAGTCATTGAAACCATTGTTTCACCCACCCACACAAGAAATCATCACGCCTTTATTATCTCACAACAGGCGTGAAATTAACAGCCTCAGCCGCAGTAAGAACCGCGGCAATTCAACAAACTACAAAAACCGCGCACTGACCATGTCCGGAGGCCTGGACTCAGGGCTGAAGACGTCCAAGATCATTGTTTGGGCGGCGCTGGCCGCCGTCATCATCGCCGCCGTGGTTGCCGTGATCGTGGGGGTGTCCGGGTCCAAGGGCAGTGACGGCGCCAAGGCTGCACCGGAAGGAACGGCCGTGCAGGCCTCGAACCTGGTGCGCGAGAACAGCAGGGTGCTGTCCCAGGCCAAGGACGAGAAGGCCGTCCTGGTGGAATTCCTGGATTTTGAATGCGAGTCATGCGGTGCTGCCTACCCATTCGTGGAGGAGCTGCGCACCAAGTATGGGGAGAATGTCACGTTCGTCCAGCGCTACTTCCCGCTGCCCGGCCACCGCAACTCCATGACCTCGGCTTTGGCAGTGGAAGCGGCGGCCCAGCAGGACGCCCACGAGGCCATGTACAAGAAGATGTTTGAAACCCAAGCCCAGTGGGGCGAGTCCGCGGACGACAAGAGCGCGGTGTTCCGCGGTTATGCGGAAGACCTCGGCCTGGACATGACCGCCTTCGACGAGGCCGTGGCAGATCCCGCCACCAAGGCCCGCGTGGAGCTCGACAAGGCGGACGGCGCAGCCCTTGGAGTCACCAGGACCCCCACGTTCTTCCTGGACGGGCAGGTCGTCAACTTCCAGACCCTGGAAGAGTTTGAAGCCGCCGTCGCAGCAACCGCGGCGAAGTAAGCATTGGCAGTGGACCTGCAGGATGCCATGCGCCAGCCAACGGCTGGACCCGACGCAGAGCCGCCCCGTAAACCGGAAAGCCAGGTTCCCGGCTTCGCGCGAAGACGGGCCTTCGGCGTCGTCCTGCTGCTCACAGGTGCCGTGGGCTGGGCGGCCTCGGCCGTCCTGGTCCTGGAACGGCTAGCCATGTACCGCAATCCAGGCCACATCACCAGCTGCGACGTCAACCCCTGGGTGTCCTGCGGCCGCGTCATGGGCACCTGGCAGTCGGAGTTGTTTGGCTTCCCCAACCCAATAATCGGGATCGTGGCCTTTGCCATTGTGCTGGCCACGGCCATGGCAGTTCTCGCCGGCGCCGAACTCGTGCGATGGTACTGGCTCGGCCTGCAGGCGGGTGTGGTGCTCGGGGCTGTCTTGGTCGCCTGGCTGTGGAGCCAGGCGCTCTTTGAGATCTATGTCCTGTGCCTTTACTGCATGGTGGTTTGGGCGGCAATGGTCCCGCTGCTGGTCCTGCTCACCGTGCGCAACCTCGTCCACGGAGTCATCGCCGCCCCACAAGCGGTGACGGCCTTCGCCGCCAACTGGGCCGGGACCATCGTGGCAGCAATCTACGTGGCGATCGCCCTGTCCGTGCTGGTCCGCTTCTTCCCAGCCATCACGGGAGGATGACGGAGGCACCCAAGCCGGGTGTCCGACGTCGTGCATGGACTTGGACGCGGAGTTGTCCCGGCGCCGGCACCACACTGAGAACGGCGGCATGCGCCTGTAAATATTCGCGGTCCGGCTGGTCCGGAAATACTCCATTCCTGCAGCGCCTATGCTGCAGGGACGGGGCATTCTTGCGGTCGGACAGGGCAGCGGAGCAGCCCGGGCAGACGGCACAGCGGCTTTCAGGGCGCATCCTGGAGTGGCAAAAATAGTCATCTGGCTCTGGAAAGCAGACGGCTTGATTTGATAGTTTTTTGCTCGGCTGCGCTGGACGCCGCGGCAGGCTCTGGCCTTTTCAAGCCACATAATTGGGGGAATTACATGGGGAAGCAATTGTCTGCCCTGGCAACAACGGCGCTGGCGGCGGCCCTCGTCCTGGGCGGTGCCGCCGCGGCGCCCGCAGATGTCGTGGACGGAAGCGGGGGCGGCTACGCATCGTGGCTGCTGACCGGATCCGCTCCGTCCTATTCGGGCAGCCTTGACCTCGGCGGCGGATTCCCGGAAACCAGCTTCACGGCATCCAGCCGCCAGTTGACCTCCCAGACCGGTAGGTCAACTTTCCTTCCTGCCGGAAGTGCACCGGGCCTGGTCTTCGGCTCAAGCCAGAATCAGGGGTACATCAACCAGCGGCCCCTCAAGGACACGCCCACGGATCCCGGAATCACCACCTACACCTTCAGCAAGCCAACGCCGTCGGGCGCGTGGGGCTTCATCCTGGGCGACATCGATGCCGACAAGGCCGTGGTCTCTGCCTTGGGCGCCAACGGCCAGCCCGTGGCAGTGGCGGATCTTGGCTTCCAGGGCGTGTTCAACTATTGCGACGCACCGGCGCCCAGGCCGTGCACCGGTGATCCCGAAGGCTTTGACCTGCCAATGTGGGACCCGGCCACGGGGACGCTGCTGGGCAGCGGATTTGGCAGCAACCGGGACACCGCCGGCGCTTCCGGGTGGTTCATGCCGAGCGTGCCGCTGACCAGCCTGACCGTCACCTACACCAGGCTGTCGGGCCTGCCCGTCTACCAGACATGGTTCGCCACGGTGGCGCACAGCATCTCCGGCACGGTTTCCGGCGTCCAGGTTGCCGGCCTGGCAGTCACGCTCAACGATGGGCAGGGAAACCCCGTGGCCTCCACAGTCACCGATTCCTCCGGCGCCTATGCTTTCGAGAACTTCCTTGCGCTGGACGACTACACCGTCAACGCCACGCCCGCCGAGGGATTTGAGTTCGAGGGCGGACCCAGCCAGGCGGTCGAGCTTGGGCAAGGGGATGTCGGCGGCGTGGACTTCCGCCTGACGGCGATTATTGTCCCCACCAAGTCCCCGACGCCGACCAAGTCGCCGACGCCGACCAAGTCGCCGACGCCGACCAAGTCGCCGACGCCGACCAAGTCGCCGACGCCGACCAAGTCGCCGACGCCGACCAAGTCGCCGACGCCGACCGGTACACCCACGGGCACTCCGACGTCCACCGGTACGCCAACCGGCACACCGACGGAAACGGGGACCTCGACCGTGGATCCAACGGATGCACCGACACAGTCACCCACCACGGAACCGGCAACGTCTTCGACCACCCCTGTGGAACCAACTGGTCCCGGGACCATGGAAGCTTCTGGTGTCTCGACATCCACGGCCGCTGCGGTGACCCCCGACTCCGCCACGCAGCAACCAAGCAACACCGCCCGGGCACTGGCCGCCACCGGAGCGGACAAGGCGGGACCAGTTCTGCTGGCCGTATTGATCCTGTTGGGGAGCGGTGCTGCCATGGTCGGAGCGGCCCGGCGCCGCCACCGGCATTGATGCCACAGCTGCCTGGCGCCCGGCCCGGCGCTGAGCGGCGACATGATGGGATGGCAGCAAAAATGCCCCGTTCCTGCAGTTCGAATCTGCAGGAACGGGGCATTTCAGCGTTGCCGCGCGGTGCTGCCTAGCCGTTGCTGGGGCGGCGGCTGCGCCATACGGCTCCTGCTCCCAGGATCAGGAACAGGACGGACAAGGTGATGTTCCATCCAGCGTCCAGGCCGGTACGGGCCAGGGGTGCAGGGGAGGACACCACGGGTGCCGGCTTGATGACTGCCGCCAGGGGCGCCGGGTTGGCGGCGGGCGGTGCCGGGGGAACGACCACTGCCGGGCAGTTCACCGTGTCAAAGGCGACCACATAGGTGGCGGCGGTGCCGTTCTTGTTGGCAGTCCAGCCCTCGGCCTTGCCCAGGCTGTAGCCGCTGGCTGCGGTTGCAGTGACGTTGACGGTCTCGCCGTTGGCCACGTTGCCGGACGTGGCGTACGTGATGCCCTTGGTGCTGGCGAGTGTCATGGCGGGCTGGGTGACCTTGCCATCCGTGCACACGGCCTGCTTGATGCCGGGTGCGGCGGGGGTCGCCTCGACGGTGCAATCCGGTGCGGCATTGAAGGCGACCGTGTAGCTGGCGGTGCCGTCCTCGTTGAGGGTCCAGCCGTCGGTTTCGGTGACGGCGTGGCCGGCTGCAGGGGTTGCGAGAACCGTGGCGGTCTTGCCGACAGCGACGGTGCCCTCGAGGGTGTACTTGATGGTGTCGCTGTCCTTGGGCAGAGTCAGGGTCGGATCGGAGACAACACCCGGTGCGGTGCAGGCCGCCTGGGTGAAGGTCGGCGCCGTCGGACTTGCAGGATCAATGCAGTCCGGTGCGGCGGCGAAGACCACCGAGTAGCTGGCGGTGCCGTCCTCATTGAGGGTCCAGTTGCCTGTGTCGGCAAGGGCCATGGGCTCAGGCAGGACCTCCAGCTCGTAGCCGTCGTCCGGGGTGGCCGTCACGGTGACGGTGTTGCCGGCGGCGACGGTTCCGGTGTTGGAGTAGCTGATTCCGGTGACCGTGGTCCAGGCCAGCGAAGGTCCGGTGGAGGTGCCGGGGCCGGTGCAGACCTGCTGCTCAACGACTGGTGCCTGCGGTGTTGCCCCGATGATGCAGTTGGGGATGTCGAAGGTGACGGTCAGTGTTGCCGAGCCGTCCTCGTTGAGTGTCCAACCGTCCACGGCGCCCAGCGTGTAGCCGGCATCCGGGGTGGCGGTGATGACGACGGTTGCCACGGCTGCGACCTCGCCTTCCTTGGTGTAGCTGATTCCCTTGGTCGACGCCAGCACCAGGGTTGGCGGCACCGGCGAGCTGGCGTCCATGCACACCGCGCGGGTGATGGCCGGTGCCACGGGCTCCGCCTGGACTATGCAGTCGGTGGTGTCGAACGTGGCTGTGTAGACCGCCCTGCCCTCATTGACTTCCCAGCCTTCGCCGAGGGTGATGCTGTGGCCGAAGGCTGGGGTGGCGATGACCAGGACGGTGTTGCCTTCGGCGATGGTGCCTTCCATTGTGTAGGTGATGGTGTCGGTGTTCTCCGGGACCGTCAGTGTGGGTGTGGTTGCCATGCCCGGTCCGGTGCATTCCGCCTGGGTGAAGGTTGGCGTGGCCGGGGTGGCGGGGACGATGCAGTCCGGTGCCTCATTGAAGGTGACGGTGAAGGATGCCGTGCCGTCCCCGTTCATGGTCCAGGTTCCCGCGGCCATGAAGGTCATGGCGCCGCCCGGAAGGACCAGGCGGTAGCCGGGGGCCGGGGTTGCCGTGACCGTGACCGTGTTGCCGGCGGCGATGGTGCCTTCGTAGGAGTAGCTGATGCCTTCGACGGCTGTCACGTTCAGCGTTGCTTCGCTGGCGGTGCCGGGCGCCGTGCAGTCCTGCTGCTCGTACGTCGGTGCCGGCGGTGTCACCGGTTTGATGCAGTCCCTGACCAGGAATTCGACGGTGAAGGTGGCCTTGCCGTCAATGGCTTCCCAGCCTTCGCCGAGGGTGATGGAGTGGCCGAAGGCCGGAGTGGCGACGACCTTGACGGTGTTGCCTTCAGCGATGGTGCCTTCCGTTGTGTAGGTGATGGTGTCGGTGTTCTCCGGAACCGTCAGGGTGGGTGTGGATGCCGTGCCGGGGCCCGTGCATTCCGCCTGGGTGGCGGTTGGCATGGATGGGGTGACGGGGACGATGCAGTCCTCGGCAGCCTTGAATGTGACCGTCAGCGTGGCCGTTCCGTCGGGGTTGAGGGACCAGTCGCTGCCGGCCGGGACCGCCAGCTTGTAGCCGTCATTGGCACTTGCGGTGACGGTGACGGTGTTGCCGGCGGCGACGGTGCCTGCGTAGGAGTAGCTGATGCCGTCGACGGCGGTCCAGGTCAGTGTTGGGCCTGTGGAGACTCCGGGGGCCGTGCACTTCTGGTTCTCGACCGTGGGGTTCAGCGGTGTGGCCGTTACGGTGCAGTCCTTGTCGATGAACGGTGCCGTAAAGGTTGCTGTCCCGTCACTGTTGAGGTTCCAACCGTTGCCTGCGGTGATGCTGTGCCCGAAGGCGGCGCGAGCGGTGATGTAGACCGTTTCACCTTCGGCGACAATGCCTTCAACGGTGTAGCTGATGGTGTCGGTGTCCTCCGGGACTGTCAGTGTGGGGGTGGAAGCCGTGCCGGGGCCCGTGCATTCCGCCTGGGTGAAGGTTGGTGTGGCCGGGGTGACGGGGTCGATGCAGTCAGGGGCAGCATCGAACTCCACCTCGAGCGTGGCTGTCTTTCCGTCCTCACTCACGTCCCAGCCGGCCGAGGCTCCAAGCTCGTAGCCTTCGCTGGCCGTCGCCGTGACGGTGACAGTGCTGCCGGCCATGGGTGACAGTGCGCTGACGGAATACGTGATGCCGTCAGTTTCCGCCAGGTGCAGCGTGGGTTCGCTGAAGGTGCCGGGGCCGGTGCAGACTTCCTGGGTGACGGCCGGTGCCTGCGGTATTGCGGTTTCGAGGCAGTCGTCGGCTGCGGCGAATTCCACCGTGAATGTGGCGGAGCCGAGGCCATCCAGTGCCCAGCCGTCAGCGGCCGTCAGCTTGTAGCCGGGGTTGGCGGTGGCCTTCACGATGACCGTGCCGCCTGGCGCGACGGTGCCGATGGTTGAGTAGCTGATGCCATCCGTTGTGGCCCAGGCCAGTGACGGGCCGGTGGAAGTGCCGGGTCCGGTGCATTCCTGCTTGGTGACGACCGGTGCTTCCGGTGCAACGCCCACGGTGCAGTCCTTGACGACGAATTCGGCAGTATGTGTGGCGGTCTTGCCGTCCCCGCTAATGGTCCACCCGTCGCTTGCACCCAGTGTGTATCCGGTGGCGGCGGTGGCCGTGACGACCACATCAACGCCGGGTGTTACCGTCGTCGGGGTGTTGGAGTAGGTGATGCCCTCGACTGCGTTCCATGTCAGTGAGGGGGCCGTGTAGGTCCCGGGTCCGGTGCATTCCTGCTGGACGACAGTGGGGAGAAGCGGCGCCACTGCGACGATGCAGTCGTTGACCGCGAAGGTGATCTCCTTCGTTGCCGTGCCGTTGGCTCCGGGGGCCCAGCCGTCGACGCTGCCCAGCGTGTAGTTGGCGGCCGGGGTGGCCGTCACGGTTACGGTCTGGCCCTGTGTGTAGGGGCCGGCAGGTGAGACCGTGTACACGATTCCCTCGGTGGCGGCCATGGTCAGGGTCGGCGCTACCGGGACTCCCGGCGCCGCGCACCCGCCCTGGTGCAGAACCGGTGCCGCAGGGAGGGCTTCTTCGATGCAGTCTGGATTGCCGAATGTGACCGAGAAGCTGGCCGTGCCGTTGGTGTTGAGGATCCAGTTGGCGGCGGCCGTCAGTTTGAATACTTCGGGCGGGTTCGGGGATGCGATTACCGTGACCGTCTGGCCGGCGGCGACAGTGCCATTGATCGTGTAGGTGATTCCCGGAGTCGTGGCGAGTTGAAGTGTCGGCGCCTGCTGCGTGCCGGGGCCTGTGCATTCCGTCTGGACAACAACGGGTGCAACGGGCGTGACTGGGACATCGGTCTGGCAGTTGTTGTTCCAGATGGACTGGCCGATGAAATCCCAGTTTTGGCCCGTCGCGCTGTATCCGGGGATGGGTGGGAAGATGTCGCCCCACTTGCCATCCGCGTTCGTTTCCGGGAATTGCGGGCCGGTGTGGCTGGCGTGGCCGGTCTTGAAGGAATCCAGCGAGGTTTCGATGCGGTCCTTGTAGGGATTTGAGAAGGAATTGGTGGCGTGGCAGAAGACAACCTTTTGCTCGTCCGCGCTTGGGGCGGCGTCGAGGGGAGCTGCCGCCGGGGCCTGCAGCTCCGCCTTTGCCTGTGAGGGTGCCTTGGCCGCTGCCTTCGCCGGTGCCGGTGCAGCCGCGGGTTCTGGATCCGGTGCTGGTGCCGGTGCCGCGTCGAGTTTGGGTGCGGGAGCTGGGGCAGGTACAGCAACAGGTGCTGGTTTCGGGGCTGGTGCAGGGACCTGCTCCGGGGCAGGTGCATCCGCTGCAGGAGCGGCAGGTGCATTCGCTGGGGCCGGTGCTGCCGGCGCAGGTGCCACGGGTTGGGGTGCAGGTTCTGGCTCGGCTGCCGCGGGAGCCGGGGCTTGTGCCGGAGCGGGCTCGGCCGCTACGGGTTCGGGAGCCGCTGCCGGAGCCGGAATGGGTTCAGCCGCTGCCGGCTCGGGTGCCGCTTCGGCTCCGGCAGTTTGGGCCGCAGGGGCCGCTTCGGCCGCCGCCTTGGCTGCAACCGGTGCTTCGGCGGGCGCTTCGCTGGAAGCTGTGGTGCCGGTCGCGTCGTCGGCGCTGGCCGGGTTGACTGCGAGGCCTGCCAGACTCGCGAATGTGAGGGCAAGGGCTGCGGTGAAGGCAAGGAACTGGTTGAACCAGGTCCATGCCGGCGCTGCACCTCCCTGCCGGTGTAGAGACCTTCCGGAATTGCGTAACATGACTCCCCATTTCCTGAACTTATTAGAACTTTCGGTGGTGCTGAATTCTTGGCCGCCGCCGTGGATTTGACGGCAGCCAAAGGTGAAAGAACTTCCCCCTGCTGCAGGGCTGGAATGGAAAATCAAGCAGCTTGTTCAATGGCACGTTTAAGGGCCGGTTGGATAAGTTCCAATCGGTCCTTTAAATTTGCATGCGAACAACATTTCTTCTTCTCCGCCCAGCCTCAGATCAGTACCGTGAGGCTATGTTTGTGAGGTGGGGCGCATCTAGAGTGGCGAACACTCGCACTTTGGCCCAATTTCACTCGCATCGCGTGTTGAGTACTCAGTTAAATGTCCTGACGTCCGTAAAATGGCGGCCGGGCAGTGGCACTGGACCAATCGCCGCATGCCCTGTCCGGTCTCAGCGGCGAACCGGCGCACCCACGGTGGCCGTCCGGCGTCGTGCTCGATAAATGGAAGAATGAGGGGCGTTGTCCGGAGATGTTGGGGACGGCGCCGGACCGGGCTGGCACAAAGGAGAACTTGATGGACGTGGTGCTGGACGAGGCGACGGCGGTGCCGGCCCGGCTGCAAGACCAGATGAAGGCGTGGCGGGAGGACCTGCTGGCACTGGACCGGCGGCAGCGTCTGCTGTACTTCCAGCACCCGAAGGTGGGGTCGTTGGAATTCCTGCTGCCGGACATGACCGAACTGGAGAGCTGGCTCGAATCCGGGCCCGTCAACTTGGCCGCCAACCCCGTCGGTGCCGCGGGGCCGGCACCCAGGAAGCGCACCGCCACGGTGCAGGACAAGAATGAGTCCGAAATCCTGGCCACCTGCCGGCGCCTGCACCAGCGTTCGGAGCAGGAGTATGCAGACCGCGGTGTCTGGATCCTGTACGTGGGGCTGGGCATGCTGAACTGGGTGGACCCGGACGACGGGAAGCCTGCGAGCAGCCCACTGAAGCTTGTGCCGGTGCGGCTGCAGCGCCACGGCACGCGGTTCCGGCTGCGCCGCACGGGCGACGAAGCCGTAGTCAACTCCTCGCTGGCCCTAAAGCTGCAGCGCGACTTTGGCCTTGCCCTGCCGGAATTTGACGACCCTGACTTCACGGTGGAGGAACTGGTGGCCGGGGTGCGCGAGGCGATAGCGGGAGAGCCGGGTTGGACAGTGGACGGCCGCAGCATCCTGAGCCCGTTTACCTTCCACAAGGAGGCGATGTACCAGGACCTGGCGGCCAATGAGGAACGGATCATGGCCAGCCCGCTGATCCAGGCCATGGCCCTGGGGCCGGACGCCGGGGCCTCGGACACCCTCAACTTCGAGCTGGCCGACGATGCAGCGCTGGACGAACTGGTTCCGCCGGAGACGCTGCACAACATCCTCGACGCCGACGCCAGCCAGCGCAGGTGCATCATCGCCGCCAGGGAAGGCCGCAGCTTTGTCATGGACGGCCCGCCCGGCACGGGCAAGAGCCAGACCATTGCGAACATCATTGCCGAGCTCATGGCCGTGGGAAAGACCGTGCTGTTCGTCAGCGAAAAGGCCGCCGCGCTGGACGTTGTGCGCGACAGGCTCACGGCGCAAAAACTGGGCCCCTTCTTGCTGGAGCTCCACAGCCACAAGGCAACGCGCAAGCAGGTGGTTGAGACGCTCGCCCGCGAGATGACGCACAAGCCCGTGGGCCGCAGCAGCCTCGACGCCACGGAACTCTCGCGGCTGGAGACCTCCCGGCTGGACCTCAGCGGCTACGCGACCGCCATGAACGAGCTCCGCGAACCGCTGGGCCGCAGCCTGCACGCCGTGCTCGGGCGGCTGCTGGAACTGGCTGTCCCCGAGAACTATACGGTGGGCAGGCCCGAGGACTTTGCGCAGCTCGACGCCGAATTGCTGGGGGAGATCCAGCGCAAGGTCGGGGAGCTCTCACGCGCCTGGCGCCCCGCCGAAGAAGGCGAGGACTTCCTGTGGCGAGGCCTGGCCTCACCCGGAACGGACGCCGCCGCCATCCGTGCTGCCGCCGGTGCGGCGCTCGCCGTTGCGGAACAGTGCACGCCGCTGGTCGATGCGGCCCTGCGCCTGGACGCCCGGCTGCCGTTCCTGGCCGTGCCGATGAGCCGGGCGGGGATCCGGCAGCGGCAGGGGGCCGCGGAGCTCATCGCCTCCCGTCCGGACGTCCCGGACCACTGGCTCACGGGCGACTTTGCCGCCGTCGAACAATGCGCGGCGCAATGGCGTGACAACCTTGCAGCCCGCGCAACGATGGTGGAAACGATCGGCGCATCCTTCATCGAGTGGACCCCCGCTGACGGGCCGGCCGCGCTCAACCGCGCCCTCGCCGACGGCCGCGACATGCCCGTCCCGGGCGGGCTCGGGCAGCTCACCGTGGCCCAGGCGCTGGCGCTGCGGGAGCAGCTCCATGGCGCGGCCGGGCACCTGCGCGCGCTCCTGCCCGACTCCGCCCACCTGGCCGGGCTGTTCCAAACCGGCACTGACGGGCTCAGCCTGCGCAAGGTTGGGGTGCTGTGCGAATTGGCGCAGCTGAGCCGGATCGACCGCCGCCCCGAGGCCGACTGGCTGGACCCCGCCGTCCACGCCTCGCTCGAGGAAAGCGTGCGCGTTCTTGGCGGTGCCGTGGATGCCGTGCGCCAGCTGGAGATCAAGCTGCGCGACACCTTCACCCCGGCTGTCCTGGAGCTTGACCTGCAGGCCCTCAAGCACCGCTTCGAGACCGAGCACAATGGCTTCTTCAGCCGCTGGTCCGCTGCGGCCCGCGCGGATCGGGCCCTGCTGCGCCCGGCCACCCCGCACGGAGTCGTCAACAAGGAGACGGTGGCCGCGCTGCCCGATGCCATTGCCTGGCAGGGCGCGCTGGCCCGGCTCTACGACGCCGAACGCAGCTACGGCCCGCGCCTGAAGAGCCACTACCAGGGCCTGCAAACCGATTTCTCGCGGGTCCGTGCCGCCATTGACATGGCCCGGCAGGCCTCCGTGCTGGCCGGGGACGATGTGGACCTGGCCGGCCTGGCCGCGCAGCTCTCCAACAACTACCAGCCCGACCGCCTGCTCCTTCCCGTTGCCGGGAACATCACCGCGCGCACGGACAAGCTGGCGGCCGTGTTCGCCGCTTCCCTTGACATCGATTTCCAGGGTTGGGCGGTACAGGCCCCAATCACCGAGGCCCTGGCCCGCACGGCCTCATTTGCCGCCGTGCTGGATGATGCCGAGCCAGCCCTGGCCCGCCTTTCCGCCATGGGTGCCGCCTCCCTGACACTCGACGGGGCCGCCGCCGCACTCGAGGCGATCGCCGGGCTGGGTGCCCTGGATGCCAAGAACGACGCCGGTGCTGCCGCCGACTCTGCGCTGCTGGGCCGCCACTTCGCGGGGCTCGAAACGGACTGGGAGGCCCTCGGGGCGGACCTTGCCTGGTGCCGGGAAGCGCGGCCCGCGCTGCAGGCGCCCCTGGACGAAGCCGCCCTGGCGCTCCTGGGCGGGTTTACCGCCGTCGGACTTGGCCTTGAGGAGGCAGCCGCCGCATGGGACGGCGCCGTGGCCTCCCTCGCGGCCCTGTTTGACGGGGTGGAGGCGGCCGGACTGGCGGAGATTTTGGGCCGTGACGTGGCGGGGTCGGAGGCCCTGGCCCGGCACATGCACGATGTTGCGGCCACGGACATTGACGCGTGGAATGAGTTCCGCCGGCTGCGGGACTGGGCCGCCGGGCACGGGCTGGGCGAGGTTGTTGCCGGGCTGGAGCGTGCGGGCGCGCAGGCCGTGGAGCTGCCCGCCGCCCTGGAGCGGGCGGCGCTGGAGCCGTGGCTTGCGGCCGTGGCGGCGGCGGATGCGCGGCTGGCCGACTACCGGGCCGGCAACCGCGACGCGCTCGTGCAGGAGTTCCGGGCGCTGGATGAAAAGCTCATCCGTCATGCCTACTCATCCGTGGTGGCGGCGTGCACGGCGCGGCGGCCGCGGTCCATGTTCGGTGCGGCGGCCGTCATTGTGCGGGAGGCGCAGAAGAAGGCGCGGCACAAGCCCATCCGCACCATTCTGGAACAGGCGGGGGAGGTGGCGCAGGCGCTCAAGCCGTGCTTCATGATGAGCCCGCTGGCCGTCTCGCAGTACCTTCCGGGGGACATGCGCTTTGACGTGGTGATTTTTGACGAGGCGTCGCAGGTCCGGCCGGCCGACGCCGTCAACTGCATCTACCGCGGCAGCCAGTTGATCGTGGCCGGCGACCAGAAGCAGCTCCCGCCCACCTCGTTCTTCACCACGGCGCTGGATGAGCCCGACGACGGGCCGGACAGCTTCGACAGTGTGCTGGACCTGTGCAAGGCATCGGGTGCGATCGCCTCGCTGCCGCTGTCATGGCACTACCGCAGCATGCATGAGGACCTCATCAGCTACTCAAACTTTGGCTTCTACGAGGGCAGGCTCAACACGTTCCCGGGTGCCGTCCACGCTTCACCGGACCTGGGCGTGCACCACGAATTCGTGCCGGGCATGTACCTGCGCGGCGCCGGCGCCACGAACCCGGTCGAGGCTGAGCGGGTGGTGGACCTGGTCATCGGGCACCGCATCAACAACCCCGGCCTGTCGCTGGGCGTGGTCACCTTCTCCACGGCCCAGGCGGACGCCATCTTCGACGCCATCGAGCGGCGCTCCGTGGCGGAGCCCGCCCTGGCCGGGCTGCTGGAGGACCGCGACCGCCTCCACGGCTTCTTCGTGAAAAACCTGGAATCGGTGCAGGGCGACGAGCGCGACATCATCATCTTCAGTGTCGGCTACGGCCCCGACGCCAACGGGAAACTGGACATGAACTTTGGCCCGCTGACCCGCAAGGGCGGCCAGCGCCGGCTCAACGTGGCCATCACCCGCGCCCGCCGCCGCGTGGAAATCGTCAGCTCCTTCCGGGCCGCCGACATGCGCGAGGGCACCTCCGAGGGCAACCGGCACCTGCGCAACTACCTGGACTTTGCTGCCCGGGGCACTGCCGCACTGCCTGCCGCCGCCGAAACCGCGGAGCCCGGCGACTTCCTCCTGGAGTCCCAGGTCCGGGCCGCCGTCGAGTCCCTCGGCTACAAGACCGTTGCCCGGGTGGGCTCGGCCGCGTACCGGGTGGACATCGGCGTGCTGCACCCCTCGCTTGAGGGCACCTTCCTGCTCGGTGTGGAGTGCGACGGCGGGGCGTACAGTTCCGCGAAAACCGCACGCGACCGCGACCGGTTGCGCGGGGCGGTGCTGGGCAATCTCGGCTGGACCATGGCGCGCGTCTGGGGGCTCGCCTGGCACCGCGACCCGGCCGGAGGGCTGGCGCGGCTCAAGTCCGTGCTGGATGCCGCGCTGGCCGCGGCGTCCGCGGTTGAAACGTCGGGCGGCACGGGGACTGCACCGCACGATGCGACGGCAGCGGCCGCTGAACCTGCCGGGTTGGCGGGGGTGCCCGCGGTGGGTGCCGTGGAGGAGACGGGCCTCGACTTTGAAGCCGTGGACTTGTTCACCGCACCTGACTGGAGCATTGACTACAAGCAGGCACGGTACAAGCGGGGCGCATCGGCCGTGCAGCCGGGGTCGCCCGAGGCGTTGCCTGAGCTGATTGCGTTTTGCGAAAAGGTTCTGGCCGTGGAGGCGCCGCTGCACCTGGACCTGCTGCAGGCGCGGCTGCGGGCAACATGGGGCGTGGGCAGTATCGGCTCGCGGATCAAGGCAAACCTGCTTGAGGCCCTCGCCCGCACCACCGTCAACGGTGTGGGCGCCCGTCTGGACAACGACTCCTTCATCCGGCTCGGCCCGCCCGGTCCCGTGGCGGTCAGGCGTTCTGGACCGGGCGGCGTGCCGCGCAGGGCGTCGGCGATTGCCCCGGAAGAGTTCGACGAGGCGCTCCGGCTGATCCTGCGCGACTCCATGGGGTCCACGGAAGAGCAGGTTGTGGCGGCGCTGCGCTCCGTGTTCTCCTGGCAGCGCACCGGCCCGGACATCCAGGCCGCCGCCAGCCGCTCTATCTACCGCAGCGTCCGCAACGGCGTGTGCGAAAAGGACCCCCAGGGCGTCTACCGCCTCGCGGAATAGCAGCCTCCCTCCTTCCCACCTTCCCTCTCCCTCCTTCCCTCTCGACGCCATCGCAGCATTGGCGGGTTTTTCGGAGACGCTGTCGCAGCAATGGCAACGGCGGGTTGCCCGCCCAACGCCATCGCACCGCCGGGGGACACCCGGCGCCAGGCCCAGTGATGCGGTGCGCCGAATTTCCAGCCGCCGCAACGATGCACCGGGCGCCGGGGTGGGGCGGGCACCCGGTCCGGAAGACGCCGTCGTGCGTGGGACGGACCGGGAAACTCGACATCGCCGCTGGCCGTGGGCAGAATGAAAGACCAGCCAACTGAAGGGGGCGGCCATGGCGTATCCGATGTCGCGGGCAGTGCCGGGTGCGGAATCGGTGCCGCTGCCAACGTCGCCCGTTGTGTGGGCCGGGTACGCCAGCAGGGCGCTGCGGGCAAGCCTGGGCACGACGCTGTTGTGGGCGCTGGCGGTGACCATGCTGGGCTTCTTCTCGCCCCTGCGGATGGGCCGCGTGGTGGACGACGTTGCCCGGCTGGTGCCCGCCGTGCTGTTTGTCATCTTTGTGGTGGGCGCCCTCAGTCTGGGCAGGGAGATTGGCAGGGCCTTCAAGTACGTCCTTGGCTACGGCCGCCTGAAACGCACCTCGGAGTTCCACGGGCACACTGTGGTGCCGCGGCGGGGCCTGCGGCTCAAGCGCGGTGCGACCTTGCTTGGTGTGCTGCTGGGCATGGGTGCCGCGGGCATCATCCGGGCGGCCGTCCAGGACTGGGTCATGGCCCTGTTGCTGGGCGGGCTGGCCATTGTGCTGGTGATTCCCACTGTCAAGGTGCTGCGGCTGGCCCGGATCATGTGGCGGCAGGCCATCGACGTGCAACGCACCAACGGGGACATCGTCCGAGACGGTGAGCACTCCACCGGTGTGGTGGTCGCCGTGACCTATGAGGATTTCATCGTCGACGGCCGGGCCATGTTTCACGTGGATCTGGAATACCGGACGGGAGGGAGGCAGGAGTCTGCCAGGATCCGATTCCACGACTACCCCGTGTGGGCACCCGCCGTGGGCAACGTCTTTGACGTGTGGAGCGATCCCGAACGGCCGTTTGTGCAGGAGCGGATCCTGCTGGAACGCCGGTACGTGGACCAGGTGTTTGTGCCGCTGGACGCGGAGCCCGTCTCGGTGTCCCACGCCGCGGGACAGGAGGCCGTGCACCGGATCCCGGCGCCGGAACGCACAGACTCCGACTCCGGCCTGAGCGGGGGAATCACCCTGGCCGACACCCCCGACGGCACGGTGGCAGGCAACCCTGCCGCGAAGCTGCTGCTGCAGCCGCAATGGGCGGCGGACGAGTCCCACGCCCCGGCCACCCACAAAGCCGCACGGCGCACCCGCTTCCTGATCGGTCTCCCGCCCAACCTCATTGCCGCGCTGGCGTTGGCCGGCACTTTGCTGGTTCCGGCCATGATCGAAAACGTGCCATGGTGGACGCTCGCCGCGCTCTGGCTGTACACCGCGCTGACCGTCACCAACGCCGCGCTCTACTGGCAGTTCATGCTGCGGACGCGCTGGTTCGTCCGCTCGGGCGTATCGTTCGGCGCCACCGAGGCTGCCGTGTTCGCGGGCTTTTTCGCCGCGGGGTTCGCCATGCTGGCCACCGACTCCATGGTGATGGCCCCGCTCCACCAGGAACTGGCGTGGACACCCGCGCACGTGCTGACCTGGGCGGCCGTGATCGGCGCACTGCTGGTGTTTGAATGGGCGTTTACGTCCAACGCGTGGGCGCTGAAACACCTCAACGCCGAGTACCCGGCCCCTCCGGAAGCCATCCAGGAAGCCCTGACCTGCCACGATCCCGACGGGATTGACCGGCTCGAGCGCGACTACGGCTACCGCGCCGGGGTCTTCCTGTGCGACTGACCCGGCCCAGCGCCGTCGACCCTGCCAGGCCGGCAGCCTAGAGTTGAACCATGATCCTCTTGACCGGTTTTGAGCCCTTCGGCGGCGAGTCCTTCAACCCGTCGTGGCCCGCCGCGCAACTGGCCGCCGAGGCGCTGTCCGACGCCGGATATCCGGCACAGGCGGTCCTGTTGCCCGTGGAGTTTGGCACCGCGGCCGACGTCCTGGCTGCCGCGACTGCGCAGGCCCGGGCCCGGGGGAGTCTTGACCTGGTGCTGGCCGTGGGGCAGGCCGGCGGGACCGAGCAGCTCGCGCTGGAGCGGGTGGCCGTCAACATTGACGACGCGCGGATTCCGGACAATGCCGGGCGCTCGCCCATCGACGTGCCCGTTGCCGCCAACGGCCCCGCGGCCTACTTCGCCACCCTGCCGGTGAAGGCGTGCCTTGCAGCGCTGACCGACGCCGGAATCCCTGCCAGGGTGTCCCAAACTGCCGGGACGTTTGTCTGCAACCACGTGTTTTATGCGCTCATGCACCAGCTGTCGACGCTGCCCGGCACGCGGGGCGGGTTCATCCACGTGCCGTACGCGCCGGAACAGGCCTCGGGCACCGGGACGCCGTCCATGCCCGTGGCGCAGATGGCGCGCGGACTGGAAATCGTCGCCCGCACGGCCCTTGCCACCACCGGCGACATCGCGCTGGGAGCCGGCGCAACCCACTGAGGCGGCAGGCCGGCGTCGTGCTTTGATAGTTTGAAAGTAGCTCAAGGAAGAGGTGCCGGCGTGGCAACAATTGTCCTGGTCCACGGACTGTGGTCGGACGGGTCCAGCTGGGCACAGGTCATCACCGTGCTGCGCGCCATGGGCCACACGCCGGTCGCCGCCCAGCTGGCCCTGGAATCCATGGACGACGACGTTGCCTCCGTCCGCCGCACCCTCGCCACCGTTGACGGTCCCGTCCTGTTGGCGGGCTGGTCCTACGGGGGAGCGGTGATCGGCGAAGCTGCCAAGGGCGTGGAGGCCGTCAAGGCGCTCGCCTATGTGGCCGCCTTTGCCCCGGCGGAGGGGGAATCCGTCAGCCGTCTGTCACGCAAGTATCCCAACGAAATCCCGGCGCACGTGGTGGTTTCCGGCAACCACACCTACATCCGCCGTGCCACATTTGGCGAGTTGCTGGCCGCCGACGCCCCCGCCGAGGCTGTTGCCGTTGCCGCCGCCACGCAGCGGATGGTCCGGATCGGGCTGGACCGGGTCGACGTGGGCCCGCCCGCCTGGCTGGAGCTGCCCTCGCACTACCTGGTCGCCACGGCAGACCGCTGCGTTTCGCCCGTGTTGCAGCGTGAAATGGCGGAGCGGATGGGTGCCGCCGTCACCGAAATCGCCTCCAGCCACGCCCCGGTGCTATCGCGCCCGCGCGAGGTGGCGGAGTTCCTGGACGGGGCCTGCAGTGGACTTTGACCTGGACCGTTTCGTGGCGGCCCAGGAAGGGATGTACGACGGCGCCAAGGCTGAGTTGGGTGCCGGGCTCAAGCGGGGACACTGGATGTGGTTTGTGTTTCCGCAGGCTGCGGGCCTGGGCCGGAGCCCCATCGCGCAGTTCTACGGCTTGGCGTCCCTGGCCGAGGCCGTGGCATACGTTGCCCACCCGGTCCTCGGCGCACGGCTGCGCGAGTGCGCCGGGCTGCTGCTCGCGGCTCCCGGCGCGTCGGCCGCGGACATCATGGGGCAGGTGGACGCCATGAAGCTGCGCTCGTCGATGACACTGTTCCAGGCTGTCGCGCCCGGGGATGCTGTTTTTGGCGAGGTGTTGGACCGGTTCTACGACGGCGTCCCGGACTCCGCCACGCTGCGGATCCTCGATGCGTGGGGTGCACAGGAGTAACAGGTCATGCCCGCCGGGCTGTCGGGATAATCTGGAGCCATGAAGATCTACGGCTCGGGGCTTCCCTTCGGCATCCCCGCACGCACCTTTGTGGTTGACGGCTCGGTGGCGCACCCGGTCCTGCCGTTTGTGCAGGTGCTGGAGAAGGAGAAGTTCAAGGTCACCTCGGCACCCGGCGCGAGCCCAGTCAGGCTGCGCTACGGCAACTTCTGGAAGGACCTGGTGGCCGACACCGAATTCTTCCCCAGCTTCCTGTTGCCGGAGAAGTTGCAGCGCTGGGAACTTACCATTGATGTGCTCATTTCCTCCGAAATCGACCAGCATGGCAATCATGCCGTGACCATTACCAGCAACGGCTTTCCCCGACGTGGAAACGACCTCGTCTTCAAGGTTGTTGCGAAGGCAGCCGACGCTTTTGCCGCATCCGGCCAGCTGCTCCACTGGACCGACTACTTCCAGGGCGATCCCAAAGCCATCAAGGCCAAGGGCAAAAAGCAACAGCAGGGCTCATAGCCGGCGCGGGTCGGGGAATCCGGCACCGGTGGGGAATGATCCGAAGCCAACTCCATCCTCACGATGGCCTTTCCCTAACTTTGAAATCGCGGGAACAGATTCAGGTGGCCACTGCCGGCTGTGTGAGCTTCAGCCTGCCTGTGTCCGTCAAGCCAAGCCGAATCATGATGGAGTCACCCCGCCCTTGACCCACGGCGTAGCCTGAAGACATGACCGCCACCGATGCCGGCATGACCGCCGGACCCCTCACCGACAGCCCGTCCGCCAGCAATGCAACGCACCGCGTGCTCAACCAGCCGCCTCCCCGCGTGGACATCAACGAGTACACGGCCAACATCCCTCTGCAGCAATACCTGCACTCGGTGGGCGAAGCGGAAGGCGACGGGGAACTCGAGGCAACTGGCGCCGTCGTGGGTTCAGCACAATTCCAGGACGACGCGCGCCTGGCCCATAGGAACCCTCCCATCCTGCACACGCACAACAAATACGGCGAGCGGATCGACGAGGTTGAGTACCACCCCTCATACCACCGGGTCATTGGGCAGGCTGTAGCCGCGGGAGCCCACACCTCCGCGTGGGAGGATCCCGGCAAGGGGGCCAATGCCCTGCGTGCGGCGCAGTTCATGCTCTTTGCGCAGGTGGAGCCCGGGCATGCGTGTCCTGTCTCCATGAGTCATGCCGCCGTCGACTCCCTGCAGCTGGCGCCGGAACTGGCGGGGGAGTGGCTGCCGCGGCTCTACTCGCGGCAGTACAGCCCCGAGCTCGCACGGGGAAAGCCTGGCGCGCTTTTCGGCATGGCCATGACCGAGAAACAGGGCGGCTCGGACGTGCGTGCCAACACCACCCGCGCCGAAGCGGCGGGAGACCGCCACCTGCTGACCGGGCACAAGTGGTTTTGCTCTGCGCCGATGTCCGATGCCTTCCTGGTGCTTGCACAGGATGACGCCGGGCTGGGCTGTTTCCTCGTTCCGCGGGTCCTGCCCGACGGCACGCGCAATGTCTTCATGCTGCAGCGGCTCAAGGACAAGGTGGGGAACCGGTCCAACGCCTCCAGCGAGGTGGAATTTGCCAACACGGCCGGCTGGCGAATCGGCGAGCCCGGCCGCGGCGTCCGCGCCATCATGGGCATGGTGGGCCAGACCCGCCTGGACTGCATTCTCGGCACGGCCGCCGGCATGCGCCAGTCTGTCGCCGAGGCGGTGTGGCACACCCGGCACCGACGCGCATTTGGCGCCCGCCTGATAGACCAGGCCGCCATGACCAACGTCCTCGCGGACCTGGCGCTCGAATCGGAGGCGGCCACGGTGGTCAGCATGCGCCTGTCCCGCGCTTTTGACAACGACGCCGGACCCTCCGAGCGTGCCTTCCGTCGCCTGGCGACTGCGGTCACCAAATACTGGGTGTGCAAGCGCGGGCCCAACCACGCCTACGAAGCCATGGAATGCCTGGGCGGCAACGGCTACATCGAAGACTTTCCCTTGGCGATGCGATACCGCGAGCAGCCGGTCATGGCGATCTGGGAGGGAACCGGCAACGTGATCGCGCTCGACGTGCTGCGGGCCATGGCCACTGAGCCAGAATCGGTGGAGGCATTCTTCGCCGAGGTCCGGATCGCCTCGGGGGAGAACCGGGTGTTTGACGACTCTGTAGCCGTGCTTCGCGAAGGGGTGGCCGCTGTGGCGCAGGCGCCGCAGGACTTTGCCGGGCAGGCCCGCAATGTTGTGGAGCGCATGGCGCTGGCGCTCCAGGCATCTTTGCTGATCAGGTTCGCCCCGGCAGCCGTGTCCGATGCGTTTGTCGACGCCCGGCTGGGAGCCGACCGCACCTTTAACTATGGGGGGCTGGCGCCGTCGGCCGACTTGGCTGCGATACTGGCGAGGGCGTAGGGCAGCCGATACGCCGGGTTTTGTCATCCTGGGAGCTGACAGCGGGCGTAATGTGCTGACACCGCAGCGGGCACCATCTAGCATGTTACTCATGGGTAACAATGTGGAAGAGATGGTAACTGCGGCCGATCTGACCATAGAGTCACGTGGCGGAGGGCTGATTCGCGGCACACTGCGGGAGCCGGCCGACGGCGAACCGCGGGCCTTGGTGGTGATTCATCCGGCGACGGCCGTCCCGGAGCGCCTGTATCTGGGCTTCTCCGAATTTCTGGCCGGACAGGGGTACGCGGTGGTGACGTATGACTACCGCGGTACGGGGCGGTCGGGTGCACCCAAGACCTTCGCACAGGTCCGCGTGCGGGACTGGATGTTTGAAGACGTTCCTGACGTCGCAGAATGGGCGGCTGCCCGGTTCCCTGAATTGCCGCGACTTGCGATCGGGCACAGCGTGGGTGCGCACGCGCTCGCCCTGGGTGCCGGCACCGACGGGTTGGACGGCATGGTGGCCATTGCTTCACACGCTGGTGTGACGGCGACTGTGCGGGGAGTGGCAGAGCGTGCAAAAGTTCGGTTCGTGTTGAGTGGAGCGGGTCCGCTGGCCACCAAGGTCTTGGGCTACATGCCCGGCAGTAAGCTGGGCCTGGGGGAGGACTTCCCGGCAGCGGCGATGCTGGAATGGAGCAGTTGGTCCAAGCATCGCGGGTACTTCTTTGACGATCCGACCATGCGGGCGCTCGAGAAGGCCGCGTCGGTCACCGGGCCGATGCTGTCCATCGGCTTCAGCGACGACCCCTGGGCCACGCCGCAGCAGATCGAAGCGATCACGGACCACATGACCGCGGCGAGTGTTGAGCGGCGGACATATTCCCCGGCCGAATTCGGTGTTCCGGCCATCGGACACATGGGCTTCTTCCGCCGCGGACTCCGGGACGGCTTGTGGCCGGAGGTAGTGGTGTGGCTGGAGGGGAAGCTGGCCGAAGTCAGTCCGGGACAAGTTGATTGAGTGCAGTGCCAGAGTTCGCCGATGCAGTGGAAATATCCTTGCACTGGCGAGGACAGGCCCGCTCTCACGACATTGAAGGCGGTTTCTGCCTGTTTTCCTTGTACCCGCGGGCATGAGCTGGACCGGACCCTGAGTCGAATTGCGGTGTGTTCCGCAGCTTGCGGATGTTGCTGGTTGAGACGATCGCTTGACGGGTTCCCTGTCCGTCTGGTTCTGGCGGCGCAACCACGGCGAAGGGCGGGCCGGCCTGAGAAGGCGCGGCCCGCCGTCGTGCGTCCATCAGGAAACAGCCGGCACCTGGCACGCGTTCTCCTGTGAAACCCGCCGGAGCAGCGCCCACGCCAGCAATCCGATGGAGAGCAGGGCCAGCAGCGGCTGGAGGGGCTCAAAGTAGGTCATGGCGCCCGTTGTCCCGAGCGCGAGGAGCACCAGCTTGTTGCAGACGGGGCAGCCCACGGCGAAAAATGCCAGGACTGAGCCGAAGATCCCGGACTTGCTGGTGGCGCCGGACCGGGCCAACGGGGAGGCCACATACGTGGCCGTGAGCAGCCCCGTCAGGACCGACGTGGCCGCCAAGGCGGCGTAGGACCACCAGCTCGGCGGGATTTCGCGGCTGAAAAAGGTGTTGGGGATCAGGACTGTGGGGATGGCCACCGCCACATAAACCAGGGCGGCGACCGCCACGGCCACCAGCCAGCGCCGGGCGGTCCACTGCCGCAGGTTGGAGAAGATCGTGCTCATGCGGCATCCACCTCCTCGGCGCCGCTGGTCTCCGCGCCGCCGGGGGCCGCCGCGGCCCGGCGCAACCGCCACAGCCAGACCCCGCCCACGGCGAGCAGCAGCGCCAGCGCCGCGGCGCCAAACCAGAGGTTGGAGGCCTGCGACGACATGCGCACGATCCAGGATTCGGCCTCGTACTGGGCATCGATGGTCAGCACCCCGCCCAGTGACGCGGTGCCCTGCGTTGCCAGCAGCAGGACGCCAATCCCCACCGACAGCAGCCCGGAAACCACCATCCACACGGAGTTTTCCCACGGCCCCACCCGGAAACGCCGCGGCTTCAGCCAGCCGCGCTGCCCCAGGCGCAGCCGCGTCCACAGCAGCGAGAGGACGCCCAGCGGCAGCACCATCCCCAGCGCAAAAATGGCCAGCATGATGCCGCCGTACACCGGACTGCCGCCCGCCGCGGCAACAGCGAGCACGGACCCGAGGATGGGTCCCGCGCACACGCCCGCCACGCCGTACACGGAGCCCAGCACAAACACGGACACCGCCGACGTCCCGTCCGCACCCGCCCGCCGGCTCAGCCCCGGAAACTCCACGCCCGCGATTTGCAGGAGGCCAATGACAATCACGACGCCGGCCGCCACGTTCACCAGCATCGTCCGGTTCTCCATGACCAGCGATCCAACGAGCCCGGCCAGCAGTCCCAGCGGCACCAGCGTTGCCAGCAGGCCGGCGTAGAACAGTGCGGTGCGGCCCAGCATCCTCCCCGGGCTGGCGAAGGCGTAGGCGAAAAACGCCGGCAGCAGCATGACGGAGCAGGGGCTCAACAGCGTCAGGATCCCGCCCAGAAACGCCCCCGTGTAGCCAATGTCCACGGCTACTTCACCTGGGCCAGTGCTTCATCGATCACCTGGCTGAAGACTTCCATCGGCTGCGCGCCCGGGATCGCCTGGTTGTTGATGACAAATGTGGGCGTGCTGTTCAGCCCCAGCCCCGTGCCCTGCCTCATGTCCGTGTGCACCCGCTCCAGCAGTTCCTGGCTCTGCAGGTCCGCCTTGAACTTGTCCATGTCCGGCACGCCCACCTGCTCGGCAAACTTCACCAGCACGGCCTCGGACAGGTCGGCCTTGCCCCGCTCCGGCGCCGCCGTGTACACGGCATCGTTGAATTCCCAGAACAGGCCCTGCTCGCCGGCGGCACGCCCCGCCACGGCGGCACTCACCGACTGCTCGCCGATTACCGGCAGGTCGCGCCATTCAATGCGCAGTTGCCCGGAATCCACATATTTCTTCACAATCTCCGGCTGCGTTTTGCGCGCATAGGCGCCGCAATACGGGCAAGTGTAGTCCGAGTACTCCACCATCACCACGGGCGCATCCACGGCGCCGACCGCCAGCGGGTCATCGGCGATCCGCCGCGCAAGGTCAACCGGCGGTGCCGTGCCTTCCGCGGTTCCCGGCCCCGGCTGTGCCGTCAGCTGTGCACCGGCGTCGTCCAGCCGGTCCTGCCGGGCCATCTCGCCCACAAAAATCACTGCCAGCACCAACACCGCGCACAGAACCAGCGCCAGCACCACGTTTCGCGTCTTTTTCGCTGCCATCTTCTTTGCCGCCATCAATAAACTCCCAAGGTTTTGCACGCGCAAACCAGTGCCGCCGCGGATGTCGCGGTGCGGCCGTGCGCCATGCCTATATATAAGGACACGTTCGACGCCGGTCACCCGCCTTTGGCTGCTGCCGTCGGCCGGGTGCGGGCGAACCTTGGTCTACGTCCTTACTATGCCCAGGTCCAGGTGGGTCAGGGACGCCGGAATCCTGCCGGAGGGCCGGACGCCGTCGGAGCCAGCGACCTGGGCGTGCGGCAGGAACCGGCCGCCGGATTCCGGCGCATGCTGCAGGAGTGCGTATGAAGGGACAACCGCAGCGCTTTCCAGCCGGACCTTCTTGCGCCCCGGAATGCACGTGGTTTGTTCCAGGTCCGCCCACTGAACCAGGACGGGCGGACCGTCCTGTGCGCCTGCCGGGCCGGACGCCGGTGCGCCCACCGATCCAAAGGACTCCGGTGCCGGTGTTGCGGCGGCCTCAAGTGCCACCGCTGCCGTGGACGCAGCAGTGGCTGCCGGAACTGAGCTCGCGGGATGGGCGGGGGCTGCGGGGATGGCTTGGGCGCCGGCGGCCCCAAGCGCCACCAGGACCAGGGACAGGATGGCCATGAACAGGAGCCGGGTGCCGGTGCGCAGCATCGTGGTTGTGCCCTGCATTTTGCCCCTCCATGTTGTGGCCCGATCCCGGGTGAAAATGCGTCCGGGGGCGCCGCGAAACGGTTCGCGGCACAGTCTCCCCAACTATACGTCAGCCTTCCGGGGCCAAACTGGTAGGGGAGGGATGGCTGGAAGGAGGCGTCCGGCGTCGGGCATGGCGTCAATCAAGGCAACGCGCCCGGTGAACAAAAGTGAAACATTGCGTGTCATTGCGCACGCAGTGGCGCAGGATCCGCGGAATGTAGGGGGCGTTTGACGGGAAAGCGCGGAGTCGTTATAGAAACGTGACGCACATCTCAAGAATAAGTGGCGTAAGGGATATCCCCATGTATACTTAGACGCAGTTGTAGTGTTGCGTTTTTTGTAGTTGAAGCGACGCCGCCCCTTGGGGAGACGTCGCTTTTCTGGAGAAGCGGACTTACACCGTAAACACGGAGGCCCGAAGGTCGGGCGGAATCTCCAACTTCAGAAGGAAATAGAAATAATGGCAACAGGTACCGTCAAGTGGTTCAACGCTGAAAAGGGCTTCGGCTTCATCTCCCCCGATGACCAGTCCCAGGACGTGTTCGCACACTACTCCGCAATCAACTCCTCGGGCTACCGCTCCCTCGAAGAGAACCAGAAGGTTTCCTTTGACGTCGAGCAGGGTCCCAAGGGTCCTCAGGCAGTCAACATCCAGGCCATCTAATTCTAAAGAAACTGTGCGGGCAACCGTATTTTCTTTAGCCTTTAGGGCTTGAACAAATAGGGTCCGGGTTTATCCCGGGCCCTATTTGTGCTTAAGGGCGGACTGCGCCTGCCTGGAGCGGAAGACCAGGCTGGTCGCGGCGTTGCGGGGCCGCAGTTCGGCCGCCGCCGAACATGTGGCCATGTCCACCGCCGGGCTGTGCACCGTTGGCGCCGCGGTATGGCACCATGGAAGACGATGAACAGCACAGCGGACAAGCGCCAACGCGAAGGAATTCCCATGCCGCTCTGGCTGCAGGGGGCCTTTGAGGCTGCCCAAATGTTCATCATCTCCGCCTTGGTGGTTGCCATTCCGCTTGCGGCCACGTGGCTGGCTGGCGGTTTTGCCGAAAAAGACGCCTCCGTCATCGCACGGCTGGCCGGGCAGGTCTGGCTGGTGGGGCACGGCGTCCCGCTGAAATTGACCGCAGCACCGGGCCCAATCTCGGCCACGGTGGAATCCGGCGTCTTCAACCTGATGCCGATGGGACTGTTCCTTGTCCCCTTCTTCCTTTCCTGGCGTGCCGGGCGGCGGCTGGCACGGGCGTCGTACACGGACCAGCTGTGGCAGCCGCTCTCCAGTGCCGCGGCCATATACGCCGCAGCCGGGTTGGCCACCGCCTTTATCTGCAGCGATCCGGCCGTCAATGCTCCGCTGATTGCCAGCACGCTCATGCCGCTGATCCCCGCGGTCTCGGGACTGATCATTGGTGCACGCCTTGAAGCCGGTTCCTGGAGCCGGCTCGTGGGCATCAGCGCCGCCGACTGGATCGACAAGACCACCCAGGACCAGCGGTGGGCCGGTTCCTACGCGTGGGCAGTTTTCCGGTCCGCCTTCGTTGCCTTCATGGCGGCCCTGTCACTCTCTGCACTCCTGCTTGCGGGGGACATTATTGCCCGATGGAACGACATCGCCTCCGTCTACCAGGGATTGAAGGCGGGTGTGGTCGGTGGAGCGGGCCTGACACTGGCTGAAATCTCCTACATGCCAAACCTGGCCATCTGGACCCTTGCATGGGCCACCGGCGACGGCTTCGCACTGGGTGACGGGTCGGCGGTGTCACCGCTGGGCACTGCGGTAGCCCCCGTCCCGCCCATCCCGCTGCTGGCTGCCCTCCCCACCGGGACGCTGACGTGGGGCTTCGCCGCACTGCTGATTCCCGTGGTTGCGGGGATGCTGGCCGGCTGGTGGTTTGTCCGCGCCGGAGAAAACCACTTTGACGAGTGGCTCTCACTCAAGATCCGGGTCCGGTGGCTCTCCCTCCCGGCATCCACCATTTTCCTGGGCGCCGTGATCGGTGCCTTCACCGCCGCACTGGCCTGGCTCCCGTTCTTCCTGTCGCAGGGCTCCATCGGCATCGGACGCCTCAACCAAGTGGGCCCCGACCCGTTCACCGCCTCGCTGTGGCTGGGCGCGGAGGTTGCGGCCGGCGTCTTGGTGGGTTCCCTCGTGGGGCCATGGCTGGAGGGTGAGCGCAGGGCGCAACCGTCCCTGGCTCCGCGCAAGCAGCCCGCCGAATAGGGCCTGGCCGCCCTTGCCCCTAAAATTGGACCCATGCGCATAGTTGTCTTAGTTTCCGGAACCGGTTCAAATCTCCAAGCCGTGATCGACGCCGTCGCCGACGGCAGCCTGCCCCTGGAGATCGCCGCCGTCGGCGCCGACCGGCCGGACACGTTCGGCGTGGAGCGCTCCGCCGCCGCCGGCCTGGAAACCTTTGTGGTGAACTTCAAAGACTACGCCGCGCGCGCCGACTGGGACGCCGCACTTTTGGAAGCGGTCGCCGCGTACAAGCCGGACTACGTGGTCTCCAGCGGCTTCATGCGGATCGTTGCACCGAGCTTCATCAATGCCTTCGAAGGCCGATACGTCAACACCCACCCGGCGCTGCTGCCGTCCTTCCCCGGGGCCCACGGTGTCCGCGACGCCATCGCCTACGGCGTCAAGGTCACTGGCTGTACCGTGCATTTTGCCGACGCCGGCGTGGACACGGGGCCGATCATCGCCCAGACTCCCGTCACCGTGCTGCCGGAGGACACCGAGGAGACGCTGCACGAGCGCATCAAGGTGGCCGAGCGGGAACTGCTCATCCAGGTTCTCGGAGACCTGGCCCGCGCCTAATCCCCAGCATCTCGATCTGTGACGCGGCTGATGCAGTGGAATGCGCTTGCCCGCGCCATTTTCGTGCAACAAGTGCGTCAAGGATGTGACAGGTAGTCGGTTCAGCCTTCGGCCAGGCGGGTCGCCTTCGCCGTTTTGCGGTCCAGGAACCATGCGGAAACCTTGCCCACGAGCCAGCCCAGGATCAGCGATGAGACGATGGCGATGACAACGGCCAGTTCCGTGGAGATGCCCGGCCAAAACTGGGTCAGCACGCCGATCCCGACCGCGTAGACGGACCAGATGGCGGAAGCCACCAGGGAAAAGATAATGAACGCCTTCAAGGTGTAACCTGCCACCGTGGCCGCAATGTTGGACGAGAGCCGCCCCAGCGGAATGAACCGGGACGTCATGGTGAACATGTACGGGTGCCGGCGCAGCCGCTTGGTGGCGGCAGCAACGGCACGGCTGCGCCGCGGCCCTGCCGTCGATCCCCACTTTGTGTGGCCGAACAGCTTCACCGCCCAATAGCTCAGCAGGTCCCCGAGCATGCCGCCGGCCATCATGGCCAACACGAGCGGGATGGCGCGGGGTCCGCCTTCGAGTCCTGCTATTGCGCCCAAGGCGACGAAGACCGTGGTGCTGGGGATGGGCGGAATCAGTGCCGAAAGCACGACGAAGCCGCCGGCGAAGAGGTAAACCCAAATGCTTCCCAGAAAGCCGGTGGTGTCAGAGGCGAGATCCATGGGTCCCCTTAGAAATGGATTGCGTCATGCTCGCGGCATGCCCGGACAAGTCTACGGTGGCTGGCCCAGGGGGCCGGAGCAGGCTACTTCCGGGCGCGGCCAAACACCAGGGAGGCCAGGGCCGTGCCGGCGGTGACGCTGTAGACGGCGGGCCAGGAGCCCATCTTCTTGGCGAGCGGGTGAGAGGCGCCGAACGCGGCGATGTAGGTGCCGGTCAGCGCGAGTGCGGTGCCCGTTCCTGCACTCTTCTTCCAGCCGATGAAGGCTGCCGCGCCCGCCGCAGCCAAGACTGCCCCGCCGAGCTGGCGGTTTTTCGTGGCGCGGGCGGTCTGGTATCCGCCCAGAAGTCCGGCGGTGGCGAAGGCGGTGGGGAGGAGGGCGCTCATGGGTGATCCTAACGTGGGGTGGAAATCGGTTCAGGCAACAGGCTACCGGGTGGCTGCCGGATTGCGCGGAAGGCAAGCCCAGCCCACTGCCGGACTCCGGCTGTCGGTACCTGGCTGCCGGAACCCTACCACTGTCACTCGAGCGCCGCGCCCGTGGTCTCGGGGGCCGAAACAGCCATCCAGATCACGGCCAGCAGCACCAGCCCGCCCGTGATGGCGAAAGTCAGCGGCAGTCCGAGCACCGGCCACAGGATGGAACCGAAAATCAGCGGCACGAGCCCGGCGCCCACGCGGGAAATGGTGGAGGCCCAGCCGAACCCGGTGGCCCGCAGCTCGGTGGGGTACAGCTCCGAGACGTACGTGTACAGCACGGGGATGGCCACCTGGATGACGAAACCAAACACCAGCAGCCAGATCTGGGCGGCCACCGGGGCGTCGAGGACCAGCGCAAAAATGACCAAGGACAATGCGGCGAACGGACCGGTGACGGCAAGTATCCACTTCCGCCCCACCCGTTCCACCAGGAGCGCGGCAGCCACAACGCCCAGAAAGCCAATGCCCGTCATGGATGCGGTGGCCATGAACGCCTTGTTTTCGGCGTAGCCGGTGGCCACCAGGATGGACGGCATCCACGTCAGCGCACCGTAGTACACGAGCAGGATCGACAGGAACAGCGACCACGCCACCCCGGTGATGCGCCAGTTGAAGCGCCAGAGCCCGGCGAGCTGCTCGCCCACGCGCCCCAGCGACAGCTTCGGTGCGGTGGCCGGATCCGGCAGCACCCACGGCCCCACCACGGCTCCGGTCCGCTCCACGAGCCGTTCAATCACGGCCTTCGCCTCGGCCGGGCGTCCGGCCCGCACCAGGTACAGCGGAGACTCGGGCACGCCCACCCGCACCCAGAACACCAGCAGTGCCGGCAGCACCATGACCAGCATGAGGTAGCGCCAGTTCCCAAACGACGCCATGAGCACGGCGGAAACCACCCCGCACAGGGAAGCCCCGATGGGCCACCAAGCATCCATCGCCGTCAGCACCCGGCCCCGGTGCTTGCGCGGGGTGAACTCGCCCACCAGCGCATAGTCCACGGGGATGCAGCCGCCCAGCCCAAACCCGGCCATAAAACGGAACACGCAGAACAGCACAATTTCGTTGGAGACGGCGCCCAGCACGGTGAAGATTGAGAAGATCAGCAGGGTCAGCGTGAACGCCTTCTTGCGCCCGATGATGTCCGCGATCGACCCCCATGCAAACGCGCCCACGGCCATGCCGATCAGGTTTGCCGTGCCGATCCATGCCGCCTGCCCGGGACTCAGCCCCCACTCCTTCGAGAGCAGCGGGATCAGGAATCCGTTCAGCGTCACATCCCAGGCGTCAAACATGAAGCCGAGCCCGCCGATGAGGAAAATGCTCCCCTGCACGCGCCACTTCCATGGCAGCTCCTGGACCACGCGGTCGCCGGTCAAAACTGCAAGGGGAGTGCTCATGGGGCCTTTCGAATCACTGTTGTCTTGTGCTGCGCGGCTGCGCCGGTGTTCATGTGCGTGCCCGCGAGGGGGCCAGCAGCGCCGCCTTCGCCCGGACGACGTCGGACACCGCCTTGCGCAGGCCCGTTGCGTCATCCCCGTCCCGGCTGGGGCTGACCCGGTTGCTGAGCAGCGCCACGACGGTGCCGTTGGTCTTGTCCATCAGCAGGGACGTGCCCGTGAATCCGCCGTGGCCGCGGGCGTGCATGGCGCCGTCGCCCATCCACGGCTGCTGGTTGATGCGCAGCCCCAGCCCGTGGCCGAACCCGGGGTCGTCGGGGTTGAAGTGGGGGCCGAGCACCTCCGGCAGCTGGCTGCGCCACATCTCGTTGGCGATCTCGGGGGTGAGGATGCCGGGCATGCCGTGCAGCAGGGCCGAGCCGAACACGCGCAGCCCGTCGGCCGTGGCAAACATGCCGGCGTTCCCGCTCAGCCCGCCCAGCGACCATGCCGCCTCGTCGTGCACCACCCCGCGGACCAGCCCGCGCCCCAGCTCCGGCTGGAATTCCGTCGGCGCACAGTGCTCAACGCGCGGGGACCCGGTCAGCCCGTATGTGGGCAGCTGGTACAGCACCCGCTCGCGCACCAGCAGCTCCCACGGCGTCCGCGTGACCTTCTCGGCCAGCGCCATGACCGTGTTGAAACCCGCACAGGAGTATTCAAAGCGGGTGCCCGGCGCTGCCTCCAGCTCCGTGGCCAGCAGGTCAGCCATGAGCTCCGTCCGGTTGAAGCCGCGCCCCTCCGAGAGCGCCGTCCACCAGCCCCGCCACTCCGACGGCAGCCCCGACGTGTGCGTCAGCAGGTGCCGCAGCGTCACCTTCGCCTTCTCGCCGCCCGCATACTCGCGCAGGTGCCGTCCCACGGGCGCGTCCAGCTCCAGCCGGCGGTCGCCCACCAGGGCCAGCGCCGTCACCGTGGTGAACAGCTTGGTGACCGAGGCCAGGTCGAAGTACGTGTCCACCCCGGCCCTGCCGGCCGTCAGCACCGGAAGGTCTTCCCCGCCCAGCACGACGGCGCAGCTCACCGACGGTGCCACACCCGCCCTGACGCCGTGGTCGAGCAGGCGCTGGAGTTCGGGCCTGATGCGTGAAGGGTCCTGTGCCGTGGCGAGGGGGCCAGTGGGGAAGGGTTCGTGTGCGCTCATGGGTGGGAACCGCCGTCGTGCTTGATGGAGTGGGATTTGGTCTTGTCTGTTGGTGGGGTGGGAGGGGCTAGCTGTTTCCGCCTGCGGTGCCAGGGGATCCGGCGTCGATCGCGGCCTGCAGGAAGCCGCCGTTTTGCTCAAGCAGCTCGGCGGCCGCTGCGGCGTCCAGGCCGGTCAGGATCGACAGGATGGCGGATTTGACGTGGCCGCCGGCGGCGGTGAGGGCGGCCTTCGCCGTGGCGGCGTCGGCGCCCGTGACGCGCATGAGGGTGCGCTCGCTGCGGGCGTGGAGCTTGGCGTTGGTGGCACGCAGGTCAACCATGACGTTCTTGTAGGTCTTGCCGAGCCGGACCATGGTGATGGTGCTGATCATGTTTAGGACCAGTTTTTGGCAGGTGCCGGACTTCAGCCGCGTGGAGCCGGAGAGGAATTCGGGACCCAGCTCAATTTCCAGGGCGGTGTCGGCGGCGGCGCCCAGGGGAGAGTTGTTGTTGCAGGCAAAGCCCACGGCGTAGGCGCCGGCGGCCCGGGCGGCCTTGACGGCGGCGATCACGTAGGGGGTGCGGCCGGAGGCTGCAATGCCCACCACGGAGTCGTTGGGGCCGATGGCCAGTGCGGCCATGTCGGCGGCGCCGGCCTCCTCGGAGTCCTCGGCGTTCTCCACGGCCTGGTCAACGGCCGCCTGCCCGCCGGCAATGACGCCCACCACCAGGGAAGGGTCGGTGCCGAACGTGGGCGGGCATTCGCTGGCGTCCAGGATGCCCATGCGGCCCGGGGTGCCGGCGCCGACGTAGATGAGGCGGCCGCCGCGGGACATGCGGGCGGCGATCTCGTCGATGATGGCCGCAATGGTGTGCTGCGCCCCGGCGATTGCGGCAGGGACGAGGGCGTCCTCGCCGTTCATGGCCGTGACCAGTTCCTGTGTGGACAGGGCGGCCAGGTCCGGGTAGTTGGGGTTGGAAGCCTCGGTGACGAGGGCGCCGATCTGGGTGCGGACGGCGTCAACAGTGGTCTCGGGGGTGCTCACGGTGGCGGGGTTTCCTTTGCAGCTTCTGGGTGCGAGTTTGTGGTGGTACGTGCCTTGCAACATTCTCTCCCACACCATCATCCCCCTTTCTGCCGTTGAGGTGTGGGATAACGACGCCCCTCAACGAAGAAGAGGCGCCATTTATTGCTCATCCCGGCGTCAGGGGGTTTCGAGGATCCTCACCACGGCTTCGGCCGTGACCCGGCTGAAGCCGTGCGTGTGGATGGCGGAGTACGGGGTGGATTGCCTCGGTGCCAGCCCCGCGTTGACGCAGACGGCCTGGGGCACGGTGCTGAACACCATTTCCATGGTTTCCTGCTGCCCGGCCGAGCCCAGTGAATCAACAAGGACCAGCACCACGGACTCGCCGACGCCGGCAGACTGCATGAGGGCGACCTCGAGCTCGACGCCGGAGATCTCGGCCGCAGCCACCTCCGTTACGGCGTAGCGCCCCAGTGCGGTGGCAAGGAAGTTCGCGGTGGGACCGGCCGCCATGTTGGGCTCGGCGCGGGCATCCACCAGGGTGACGCGTCCTGCCCCGGAGAGCACAGGGCGCGCACCAAGCGAGTCAATGCGGGCGGCGCGGGCAGCCACCGAAACCCAGCCCGCGCCGTCGAACTTTTCCTCCGCAGCATCAGCGGACACGGGGCCGGCAGACCACTCGGCGAGGGCCTGCACCCGGGCGGCGGCGCGCCGCAGCACCTCCAGCGGCAGGCGGCCGGAGACCGCGGCGGCGTGCAGGGCGTCGTAGACCTCGGTGTAGCAGGCCTCGTCGTCGCGGCCCGTGGTGTAGGCATTGAGCGGGTTGCCCACGCAGAGGAGGTCGTTGCCGGCCAGCAGCGCCAGCACGCCGCCCTCGCCGGGACCGACGGTGGCGCGCACGGCAGCCATGTCCAGGGCATCGGTGATGAGCACGCCGTCGAAGTCCATCTCGCGCAGCAGCGCGCTCGCGGCCGGGATCAGGGTGGCCGGAGCCTCGCCGAGCTCGGGGATGATGATGTGCGCGCTCATGACGGCGGCGGTGCCGGCGGCCACTGCGGCGCGGAACGGCGGCAGGTGGTTCGCGGCCATCTCGGCCATGGTCAAATCCACGCGGGCGGCGTCCATGTGGGAGTCGGCCATGGTGTCGCCGTGGCCGGGGAAGTGCTTGGCGCAGGCGGCGACGCGCAGGGCCTGGATGCCCTTGACGGCGGCGGCGGTGTGCGCGCTGACCAGCTCCGTGTCCGCGCCGAACGCCCGCACGCCGATGACCGGGTTGAGCGGGTTGGTGTTGACGTCCGCAACCGGCGCGATGGCCAGGTTGATGCCGGCGTCCCGGCACAGCCGGCCAATGGCGCGGCCGGCGGCCTCGGTGGTCGCCAGGTCATTGAGCGCGCCCAGCACGGCCGCACCCGGAACGGTGGAGCCGTCGCGGGTCTGCAGCCGGGTGACGTTGCCGCCTTCCTCGTCCACACCGATGACGGCGTCCGGGTTTTCCGCACGGATGGCTGCCGAGAGCGCGGCCACCTGCGCCGGCGAGTCCGGGTCGATGTTGTGGCCAAAAAAGACGACGCCGGCCAACCCGTTTCGAAGGGCCGACGCCAACCACTGTGGCACGGTTGTGCCAACAAAACCGGGCAGGATGACCGAGTTGATGAGGCGGGCCAGGTCCGCGGGTTTGAGGGCGTCGGGATGGTTTTCTGCGGTTGGCGCGTGGCGCATCTCACGGGTGCTCATGATTGAGATCCTACCGGTGCCGGCGTGGCCTAAACTTGATGTGTCACCACCCTCAAGCCACCCCTATGGAGATTTTCTGTGACCAGCGTTCCTCTTAACCGTGTTCCCATCCGCCGGGCTTTGATCTCGGTCTACGACAAGACCGGGCTGGAGGAGCTGGCCCAGGGCCTGCACGCCGCCGGTGTCGCCATTGTCTCCACCGGTTCCACCGCCTCCCGCATCGCCGCTGCCGGTGTTCCCGTAACCGAGGTTTCCGAGGTGACCGGCTTTCAGGAATGCCTCGACGGCCGCGTCAAGACCCTGCACCCGCTGATCCACGCCGGCATCCTGGCCGACCGCCGCCTGCCCGACCACGTCCAGCAGCTGGCAGACATGAACATTGAGCCCTTCGACCTCGTGGTGGTCAACCTCTACCCGTTCGTGGACACGGTGAATTCCGGTGCCGGCCAGGACGCAGTTGTTGAGCAGATCGACATCGGCGGCCCCTCCATGGTCCGCGCCGCCGCGAAGAACCACCCCTCCGTTGCCGTGGTAGTTGACCCGGCCAAGTACGGCACCGTCATCGCAGCCGCGAAGGAAGGCGGCTTCACGCTCGCCGCCCGCCAGCGCCTCGCCGCCGCAGCCTTCTCCCACACCGCCGCCTACGACAACGCCGTGGCGGCCTGGACCTCAGCCCAGTTCCTCGACGAAGACGGCGACGGCGTGATCGACTGGCCCGCTTACGCCGGCTACTCGCTGGAACGCTCCGAGGTGCTGCGCTACGGCGAGAACCCGCACCAGCAGGCCGCACTGTACGTGGACAAGGGCGCACCCTCCGGCATCGCCCAGGCAGACCAGCTCCACGGCAAGGCCATGAGCTACAACAACTTCGTTGACGCCGACGCCGCCCTCCGCGCAGCCTTCGACTTCGACGAGCCTGCCGTGGCCGTCATCAAGCACGCCAACCCGTGCGGCGTGGCCGTGGCCTCCCCGGACGCCGCCGACCCCATCGCCGACGCGCACGCGAAGGCCCATGCCTGCGACCCCCTCTCCGCATTCGGCGGCGTCATCGCAGCCAACCGCACCGTCACCGCAGGCATGGCCCGCACCGTGGCCGGCATCTTCACCGAGGTTGTCATCGCCCCGGACTTCGAGCCTGAAGCCGTCGAGATCCTCTCCAAGAAGAAGAACATCCGCCTGCTCGCCCTGCCCGAGGGCTACGGCCGCTACCCGGCCGAAGTCCGCCAGGTCTCCGGCGGCATGCTTGTGCAGATCTCGGACAAGGTTGACGCCGACGGCGACGACACCGCCAACTGGACGCTCGCCGCAGGCGCCCCGGCCGACGCCGCAACCCTCGCAGACCTGAAGTTCGCCTGGACCGCCGTCCGCGCCGCCAAGTCCAACGCCATCCTGCTCGCCAACAATGGCGCCGCAGTGGGCATCGGCATGGGCCAGGTCAACCGCGTGGACTCCTGCAAGCTGGCCGTTGAGCGCGCCAACACGCTCGGCGTCACGGTGGAATCCGACGTCGATGCAGCCGGCGGCGCCTCGGGCGAAACCGGTGTTTCGGCCCAGCGTTCCATCGGCGCCGTGGCTTCCTCGGACGCGTTCTTCCCGTTCGCCGACGGCCTGCAGATCCTGCTCGACGCCGGCGTCCGCGCCGTGGTCCAGCCCGGTGGATCCGTGCGCGACGAGGAAGTCATCACGGCAGCCAACGAAGCCGGCATCACGATGTACTTCACCGGCGCCCGCCACTTCTTCCACTAACATGGCGTGGCTGTTGGAGCCCGGCGTTGCCGCCACCCTGATCATCGGGGCCGGCACGCTGGCGTTCCTCACCCTGCTTGCAGGCATCGTGGTTGCGATGCGCAGGCGGTAGCATTTCCCCAAAGCACAACGGCGGGAGGCACCTTTCAAGCGAAAGGCGCCTCCCGCCGTCGTCCATTAAGCAACGCGGCATCAGATAAGCCCCTTTTTTGGCCAACGCTGCACCAGATAATCCCCGTTTTCTCCCAACGCGGCACCACCCAGGACGCCGGCCGTACGGACCGAACTCTGCCTGCGGGATGCCCGTGCATGAATCCGGCATCGGCCGTGTGGCATAGTCGGCACCACATAACAATGGCTGGCGAGGGGAGTGGTGGACGTGTTGGGAACGGCGTGGGTTTACGTGGTGGCCGGGGTGTTTGTGCTGGTGGTGGCGGTGCTGGGTGTGCTGCTGTTGGTGGGCCGTTTCAGCAAGTCGGGCGCCGGCGGCGTGGAAACCCCGCCGGAAGTGGTGCCGCATCCGCGGGGCGAGGCAATACCGCCCACCGGATCGCGCTGACCACACAGACGCGGCATCACCCCACACAGACGCGGCATCATTATTCTGTGGTTAAACCCATTACGCTCCCTCACCAAGTGAGGGAGCGTAATGGGTTTAACAGCATTATGTGATGCCGCGTCTGCAGGGGTGGGGGTGTGCGGCTACTCGCCGCCTGCCTTGCGGGCGCCGAGCTCGGCATCCAGGCGCAGCAGTCCGTTGCCGTCGGCGCCGATCAGCCGTACACGGCCAATGATCTCGCCAACCGAAGCTTCCTCCTCCAACTGCTCCTCGATGAACCAGTTCAGCAGGGGGATGGAATCGATGTCGCCCTCGGCCTGGGCGAGGCGGTAGAGGTTCCGGATGGATTCGGAGACCTTCTGCTCGTGGGCCAGGGAGGCCTGGAAGGCCTCCAGAACGCTGTTGATGGTGACGTCCGGGGCAGTCAGGTTGCCAATCTTCGGGGCTGCGCTGCGGTCCGTCATGTGATCGGTGAACTTCTGTGCGTGCACCAGCTCCTCGGCGGACTGGGCCAGGAACCAGCCGGAGATTCCGGGGAGGTCCTGGACATCCATTTCAATGGCCAGCTGGCGATACACCACCGAGGCTTGGATTTCCAGCGTGATTTGTTCGTTGAATGCGTCTGCGAGTTTTCCTTTGAGTTCCATGCCTTCACGCTATTGCCAAAAGCCCGTTTGTGCATGCTATGTAAGGCTAAATTCACTTAGGACAGTGTCACCTAAGGCCGCGATGGCGAGCAAACGGGCTGACTCGGGTAAGTTGTATAGGGAAAGTAATCTCACCAGATTCTGAAGTTATCCACTGAATTTTCGCAGGAGACAGCCCACCCATGGCCAAAATCATCTACACCCTGACAGACGAAGCGCCCATGTTGGCCACGTACTCACTCCTGCCGATCGTTGAGGCCTTTGCCTCCACCGCCGGCGTGGACGTGGAAACCCGGGACATTTCACTCTCCGGCCGCATCATTGCAGTGTTCGGCGACTACCTCACTGAAGAGCAGCGCGTGAGCGACGCACTGGCCGAACTCGGTGCCCTGGCCAAGAGCCCGGAAGCCAACATCATCAAGCTGCCTAACATCAGCGCCTCCATCCCGCAGCTGAAGGCGGCCATCGCCGAGCTCCAGGGCCAGGGCTACGCCCTCCCGGACTACCCGGACGACCCCTCCACCGATGAGGAAAAGGACGTTCGCGCCCGCTACGACAAGATCAAGGGCAGCGCCGTGAACCCGGTCCTGCGCGAAGGCAACTCCGACCGCCGCGCACCCCTTTCGGTCAAGAACTACGCCAAGGCGAACCCCCACAGCATGGGCGCCTGGTCCAAGGACTCCAAGACCAACGTCGCCACCATGGCCGACGGCGACTTCCGCCACAACGAGAAGTCCGTGGTCATCCCGGCCGACGACAAGATCAAGATCCAGTTCGTCGCCGCCGACGGCACCACCACCGTGCTGAAGGATTCCTTCCCTGTCCTGGCCGATGAAATCGTTGACGGCACCGTCATGCGCGCCGCTGCGCTGGACGAATTCCTCGCCGCACAGGTGGCCCGCGCCAAGGAAGAGGGCGTCCTGCTCTCGGCACACCTGAAGGCCACCATGATGAAGGTCTCGGACCCCATCATCTTTGGCCACGTGGTCAAGGCCTATTTCCCGGAACTCTTCGCCAACTACGGCGACGCGCTGGCCAAGGCCGGCCTGAGCCCGGCCAACGGCCTGGCCTCCATCCTCAACGGCCTGGGCGAACTGCCTGAGGACGTCCGTGCAGGCGTCGAAGCCGCCATCGCGAAGGGCTACGAGAACGGCCCGGCGCTGGCCATGGTCGACTCCGACAAGGGCATCACCAACCTCCACGTCCCCTCCGACGTGATCGTTGACGCCTCCATGCCTGCCATGATCCGCACCTCCGGCCACATGTGGGGTGCCGACGGCCAGGAGCACGACACCCTCGCCGTGCTGCCCGACAGCAGCTACGCCGGTGTCTACCAGGCCACGATCGACGACTGCCGCGAAAACGGCGCCCTCGACCCCACCACCATGGGCACCGTCCCGAACGTGGGCCTCATGGCACAGGCCGCTGAGGAATACGGCAGCCACGACAAGACGTTCGAGCTCTCCGAGACCGGCACCGTCCAGGTGGTCAACTCCGCAGGCGACGTCCTGATCGCCCACGACGTCGAGGCCGGCGACATCTGGCGCGCCTGCCAGGTCAAGGACATCCCCGTCCGGGACTGGGTCAAGCTGGCCGTCACCCGCGCCCGCGCCTCAGCCACCCCCGCCATCTTCTGGCTCGATGAGACCCGCGCCCACGACGCCAACCTCATTGTCCGGGTCACCGAGTACCTCAAGGACCACGACACCGAGGGCCTGGACATCCGCATCATGTCCCCCGAGGACGCCACGAAGTTCACCCTGGAGCGCATCCGCCGCGGCGAGGACACCATCTCCGTCACCGGCAACGTGCTGCGCGACTACCTGACGGACCTGTTCCCGATCCTGGAACTGGGCACCAGCGCCAAGATGCTCTCCGTGGTTCCGCTGATCGCAGGTGGCGGCCTCTTCGAGACCGGCGCCGGCGGCTCCGCCCCGAAGCACGTCCAGCAGCTCGTGAAGGAAAACCACCTCCGCTGGGATTCCCTCGGCGAGTTCCTGGCCCTGGCCGTCAGCTTCGAGCACCTGGCCGTGAACTACGGCAACGCCCGCGCGCAGATCCTGGCCGACACCCTGGACCGCGCCACCGGCACCTTCCTCCTGGAAAACAAGTCACCGAAGCGCAAGGTCGGCGAGATCGACAACCGCGGCAGCCACTTCCACCTGGCCAAGTTCTGGGCACAGGAACTGGCCACGCAGACCGTTGACGCCGAGCTGGCGGAGGCCTTCAAGGCCGTCGCCGCGGACCTGACCAGCAACGAGGACGCGATCATCGCCGAACTCGCAGCGGTCCAGGGCTCACCGGTTGACCTGGGCGGCTACTACCGCCCCGACGCAGCCAAGGTCGCGGCCATCATGCGCCCGTCGGCGCTGCTGAACAAGGCCATCGACACCCTGAGCTAGCAACTGGGGCTGCCCCCCTTCCCACTGAAGCCGGTGTTTGCGGTTTCGGACGGTGGCATACCATCGTCCGAAACCGCGAACACCGGCTTTTTTGCGTCCAGGACCGACGGCGGGTGCCCGGCCCCGAGCGTCCCTTCCCAGGACGGGCCGGGAGTTTTAGGCTTGTTCCATGCCGCAGGAAGACCTCCCCTCCGCAGCACTTGACGCCACACAAGATGCCGCGCTTGAGACGGACGACGGCGCGTCCCCGGCTCCCGGGGCACGGAGCCGCCGCACTTTCCTCCACGTGCTGGTCAATACGGCCATTGCCAATGTCACCACAAGTTTCCTGTGGTTTGCCCTGACCTTCTGGGTGTACCTGGAAACGCGGTCGGTGCTGGCGACAGGCCTCGTCGGCGGCGCCTACATGCTGCTGGTCGCCGTTTTTGGGCTGTTCTTCGGCGTGCTGGTCGACCGTTACCGCAAGCACGCTGTCATGCTTGGCTCCGCCTTCGGCACGCTGGTGTTCTTTGGCCTGGCCGGGATCATGTTCCTCATGGTCCCGCAACAGCTGCTGCTGACCATTGCCGCGCCTTGGTTCTGGGTCTTTGCCATGATTGTGCTGGTTGGCGCCGTCATTGAGCAGCTTCGCAACATTGCCCTCTCCACAACGGTCACCCTGCTGGTTCCGTCGGCGGACCGGGCCAGGGCCAACGGTTTGGTCGGTTCGGTGCAGGGCCTGGCCTTCCTTGTCACGAGTGTGTTCAGCGGGCTGTCCGTCGGCCTGTTGGGCATGGGCGGCACACTGGCCATCGGGCTGGCCGCCTCCGCGGCAGTGGCGGCTCACCTGCTCGCCATCCGCATCCCCGAGCCCAAGGCGCTGCGCAGCGGCGACAGTACCGGCATGAAGGAACTGCGGCAGGGCGTGGCAGCCGTCCGGGCAACGCAGGGACTGGTGGCGCTCATTGTGTTCACCACCTTCAACAACCTCACCGGCGGGGTCTACATGGCGCTCATGGACCCCTACGGCCTGACATTGTTCCCCGTGGAGGTGTGGGGCCTGGTCCTGGGCGTGACGGCCACCGGCTTCATTATTGGCGGCGGACTCGTGGCAAAGTTCGGCCTGGGGCGCCGCCCCCTGCGCACAATGCTTCTCCTGGTCGCCTGCACGGGAGCCCTTGGCGCGGTATTCACCCTGCGGGAATGGTGGTGGTTGTACGCCGGCGGCGTCTGGCTGTTCATGACCCTCATGCCGGCGGTCGAGGCGGCCGAGCAAACCATCATCCAGCAGGTGGTGCCGGCGCGCACCCAGGGACGCGTGTTCGGCCTGGCCATGACGGTTGAATCGGCGGCCGCCCCCGTCACGGCGTTTGCCATCGCCCCGCTGGCCCAGTTCTGGCTCATCCCGTACATGGAAGGCCCCTCCGGTCGGCGGGACTTCGGCTGGCTGCTTGGCGACGGCGATGCCCGGGGGATCGCCCTGGTGTTCCTCGTGTCCGGGCTGGCCTCCGTGGCACTGGCCCTTGCGGCACTGTGCACGAGCCAATACCGCCAGCTGTCCCGCAGTTACGATGAGGCCGCCCGGCGGGAGGCGGCTGCGGGGCCCTCCGGCTCGGCAGCGGCACGGGACCCGGGGCGCAGCGGAAGGTGAGGGGCAAGATTCTTGCCGGGAACACGCCGTCGTGCCTTCCGCAGGACAACGAAAACAGGCGTTACCAGATCTTTACGCAAGAAATGTGCTTCAGGTCACATGTTCAGGAGTATGGTCGAATCCATGTAAAGCCGACGATCACGCCTGGTAACGGCGCCCGGCGGTCGGGCGGCTTACTGCGAAAGGGAGATTCATGTACCGCAAGAAAGTTATGACCACGCTGGCTGCGGCCGCGACCTTGGGGATGATCTTGGGTGGTTGTGCGAATACGGCAGCGCCTGAAGGCGGCAGCACATCTGGCGGCAGCGCCTCGGCGATCGACATCCCGGCCCTGACTTCCATTGAAACTCCGCCCAACGCGGTGCTCCCGGCGGGTGACGGCAAGGCCACGTGCCCTGCCACGACGACGCTGGCCTATGTGGGTGCCCAGACCGGACCAAACGCCCAGCTCGGCATCAACATTTTCAACGGCGTGCAGCTCGCCATCAACGAGCACAATGCGGCGAACCCGGACTGCCAGGTCGTGTTCAAGAAGTTTGACACGGAAGGCGACCCCAACAAGGCCACGGGCCCGGTCACCCAGGCCACCAAGGAAGAAGGGATCATCGGCGTTGTCGGCCTGCCGTTCTCCGGCGAATCCAAGGCCACCGGCAACATCTTTGAACAGGTCAAGCTGGTCCACGTCACCCCGGCAGCCACAAACCCGGGCCTGACCGAAAACGGTTGGACCACGTTCTTCCGCGGCCTGGGCAACGACGCAGTCCAGGGCCCGGCGGCAGCAAAGTTCATGGTGGACAAGCTGCAGGCCAAGAAGGTCTACATCGTCCAGGATGACTCCGAGTACGGCATCGGCCTGGGCCAGACCACCGCTGACGGACTGGGAGACGCACTCGTGGGCACCGACAAGGTGACCACCGGGCAGAAGGACTTCTCGGCCACGATCTCCAAGATCATGAACTCCAAGGCCGACGCAGTCTTCTACTCCGGCTACTACGCTGAAGGCGCACCGTTCGACCAGCAGCTGGTCAACAAGGGCTACACCGGAACGTTTGTCGGCCCGGACGGTCTGAAGGACGACCAGTTCATCAAGCAGGCAGGCGACGCATCCAAGAACGCCTTCTTCACCTGCCCCTGCATTCCCGGTGAGCTGATCCCGACCTTCGCCAAGGACTACAAGGCGCTGGCCGGCATTGACCCCGGAACCTACTCCATTGAAGGCTACGACGCAGCCACCGTGCTGCTGGCAGGCATCGACGCCGGCAACCAGGACCGCGCGTCATTGCTCGAATGGGTCAAGACCTACGACAAGGACGGTCTGAGCAAGCATTACAAGTGGAACGACAAGGGCGAGCTGGCGGCCCCCACGGTCTACGGCTACAAGGTGGAGAACGGCAAGATTGTTCCCATCGGTGCCATCGGGGAGTAACCCCCTCCGGCGGCCATGCTGCGGGGCGGGCTTCCGCCCCGCAGCATGGCCGTGCACACTGCCACCAACCCGCCTTTCAACGTGCGCCGGCCCGCGGCATGGGCCGCCGGGCACCGCGCACGGAAATGGACTGCTCCCATGATCCCAACCATCCTTGCGGCGGCACCGCCAACCAGTGACTGGATTACGCTGGACTTTGCCTCCCTGGCCCAAAACTTTTGGTCTGCCACCTTTGACGGGCTGACCTTTGGATCCATTTACGCCCTCGTGGCGCTTGGCTACACGCTGGTTTACGGCGTGCTCAACCTCATCAACTTTGCCCACTCCGAAGTATTCATCCTTGGCTGCTACGGCGTCTGGTTCACGTTGTCATTCCTTGGCTTCGGCCCCTCGGCCCCCAACCTGGGCGTCGGTGCAATCGTCGTCAACCTCCTGCTTGCGCTCATCGTCGGCATCATAGCCTCGGCACTGACTGCCTTTGTTCTGGAACGAGTCGCCTACAGGCCGTTGCGCAAACGCAACGCACCCCGCCTCGTCTTTCTCATCACCGCCATCGGTGCATCCTTCACCATCCAGTACCTGATCTACGTTTGGCGCGGCGCGGTTCCGGAACAGGCCCTGACCATGTTCCAGGTCAAGCCGGTCTTTGAAGTATTTGGCACCTTCATCTACAACGACCAGATCCTGATCGTCACGGCCGCCATCATCCTGATGGTCATCACCGAACGCTTCATCAGCAAGTCCCGCACCGGCCGCGGCATCCGCGCCGTCGCCCAGGACCCGGACACGGCAACGCTCATGGGCGTGAACAAGGAACGAATCATCATCACCACGTTCGTGATCGGCGGCATCCTCGCCGGTGCGGCCGCACTGTTCTACACCATGAAGATCCCCTCCGGAGTTGTCTACAACGGAGGCTTCATCCTTGGCATCAAGGCCTTCGCCGCAGCCGTCCTCGGCGGCATCGGCAACGTCCGAGGCGCACTCCTCGGCGGGCTCCTGCTGGGCCTGATCGGCAACTACGGCCAGATCCTGCTGGGCAACTCCCAGTGGACCGACGTCGTGGCGTTCCTGGTCCTGGTCCTGGTGCTGCTGTTCCGCCCCGAAGGCATCCTGGGCACCTCGCTTGGAAGGAGCAAGGCATGAGCATGACAGAAGGCCCCAGGCCTCTCCGAACCTCCAAATCAGAACAGCAGACCGACGCCTCGGAAGCCGTCGGGCCCCTGCCCGGCACCAGCGCTGACGTTCCCCGCCACGGCAGGTTCGGCGGCTGGAGCGACCGCTGGCGGGAAATGTCCCGTCCCAAGCAGTGGATGATCCTCATCCCCGTGGTCGTCGTGGCATTCTTCCTGCCCCTGATGAACATCCCGTTCATCACCACCGAACCGGGCAACGACTGGCCGCTCGCCTGCCAGGCCATGGCCATCTTCGCCCTCGTGGCGGTGGGCCTGAACATCGTGATTGGCTACGCCGGCCTGCTCGACCTGGGCTACATCGCGTTCTTTGCGGTCGGCTCCTACACGGCAGCCATGCTGACCAGCCCGGATTCTGCGTTCATCAAGATCCCATACCTGTGGACCATCCCGGTGGCCATTGCGGTGTCCATGTTCGTTGGCGTGCTCCTGGGCCTGCCCACACTGCGCCTGCGCGGCGACTACCTGGCCATTGTGACCCTCGGCTTCGGCGAGATCGTGCGCATCCTGGCCACCATCATTCCGGCCATGAAGGGCCAGCCCGGATTCCAGAACGTGGGCCACCCGCCGGGCGTCGGCGACGACGGCATCCCCATCTTCGCCAATTCCAACGGAACCCCCTGGTACTGGCTGACCCTGGGCATCCTGATCGTTCTCCTCTTCCTCGTCGGCAACATGGAGCGCAGCCGCGTGGGCCGTGCCTGGATCGCCATCCGCGAGGACGAGGACGCCGCCGAGACCATGGGCGTGCCAACGTTCAAGTACAAGGTGTGGGCGTTTGCGCTCGGCGCCGGCGTCGGCGGCATGGCAGGGGCCCTCATGGGCGGCCAGGTCGGCTTCGTGAACAACCAGAAGTTCGACGTCGTTACGTCCATTTTGTTTGTCGCGGCAGTCGTCATGGGCGGCTCGGGCAACAAGGTGGGTGCCATTGTGGGCGGCGCGCTGGTCGCCTACATCCCGCTGCGGTTCACGGCCATTGCAGAGTACAAGTTCCTGATCTTCGGCGTCGCCCTGATCCTGATCATGATCTACCGCCCGCAAGGCCTGATCCCCGCCAAGCAGCGCCTGCTGGCCTACGGCACCCAGGCCTACGCCGCGGTCCGTGCACGCTTCTCCGGCAAGGGGGCCAAGCCGTCCGGGACGGGCGGGACGGGTTCCGGCCCGTCAGGTCCATCCGGAAAGCCCGCCACGCCCGCACCCAAACCCAACGCTGAGGGGGCCGCATCATGAGTGAATCACTGGATCCGGAAGCATCCGTGGACCAGGACGCGCTGGCCGCAGGCGGCATCGACCTGGAGGTGGCGGAAACCGTCGCACCCGAGCGGTCCTTCGCCGTCGGAGTGGGTGAAGACTTGGTTGAGGTGAAGAACCTGACCATGAAGTTCGGCGGCCTAGTGGCCATGGACAACGTCAGCTTCACCATCAAGCGCGGGGAAATCCTGGGCCTGATCGGGCCCAACGGTGCCGGGAAGACCACCTGCTTCAACGCCATGACCGGCGTGTACAAGCCCACCAGCGGGCAGGTCCTGCTGGAGGGGCGGCTGCTCAACGGCATGAAGCAGCACAAGATCACCCGCGCCGGGCTGGCCCGCACCTTCCAGAACATCCGCCTTTTCGGGGAGATGACCGCGCTGGAGAACGTGGTGGTCGGCCTGGACGCCCGGCACAAGACCAGCGTTGTCGGCGCCCTGCTGCGCCTGCCGCGCCACATCCGGGAGGAGAAGAGCGCCATCGAGCGCGGCATGGCGCTGCTGGAGTTCGTGGGCATCGCCGACCACGCGGCCACTCTGTCCCGGCACCTGTCCTACGGCAGCCAGCGGCGCCTGGAGATTGCCCGGGCGCTGGCCACCGATCCAAAGGTGCTGTGCCTGGACGAACCTGCGGCCGGCTTCAACCCGGCGGAGAAGGAGGAGCTTATGGCGCTCATCCGCACCGTCCGCGACGACGGCTACACGGTCCTGCTCATTGAACACGACATGAAGCTGGTCATGGGCGTCACCGACAGGATCGTGGTGCTGGAATTCGGCAAGAAGATCGCCGACGGCCTGCCCCACGACATCCGCGAAGACCCCAAAGTAATTTCCGCCTACCTCGGGGAGCCTGAAGATGACTTTGCTTGAGCTGAACAACGTATCCGTCCACTACGGCCGGATCCAGGCCATCCACGACATGTCGTTCACGGTGGAGGAAGGCGAAATTGTCTCCCTGATCGGGGCCAACGGCGCCGGCAAGACCACCACCATGAAGACCATCTCCGGGCTGCTTAACCCCTCCGCCGGGACCATCAAGTTCATGGGCGAGGACATCACCAAGATGAAGGCCCACATCCGGGTGGTGCAGGGCATCTCGCAGGCACCGGAGGGCCGGGGCATCTTCCCGGCCATGACTGTGCTGGAAAACCTGGACATGGGCACGTTTGGCCGCAAGGACCGCACCGGCGTGCCGGAGGACCTGGAGCGGGTGTTCACCCTGTTCCCGCGGCTGAAGGAGCGCGAGAAGCAGTTTGGCGGCACCATGAGCGGCGGCGAGCAGCAGATGCTGGCCATCGGCCGCGCCCTGATGTCGCGGCCCAAGCTGCTGCTGCTCGACGAGCCCTCCATGGGCCTGGCCCCGCAGTTCATCCGGCAGATCTTCAAGATCGTCACCGAGATCAACGGCCAGGGCACCACGGTGCTGCTTGTGGAGCAGAACGCCAACCAGGCCCTTGCGCGGGCACACCGCGCCTTCGTCCTGGAAACCGGGGCCATCACCCACAGCGGCACGGGCAAGGAACTGCTGGCTAATCCGGCCATCAAGGAGGCCTACCTGGGCGTCGGGTAGCCAGTCCCCGGCGCGGACCGCATGAAGCACGACGGCGGGAGGTCACCTTTCAGGCGAAAGCTGGCCTTCCGCCCGTGGCTTGTCCGGGGAGCCGCTCTGATATCGAGGGGCGGCCCCGCCTGGCGGGCTGTACCCCCTTGAGCCTCCGCGCGGGTCATGCCCGGCACGGCGGCGGGTGAACTGGCAGAATGGCGGGATGAGCATCCAACGATTTGTCGGCCGGCCCGACTGGTACGACACCTTCAATCCCGAAACCCTCGCCGCAACCGGCACCACCCTTCGCTGGGGCGTGGTGGCCACCGGTGGGATTGCCCGCACCGTCACGGCGGACCTGGCCCTGCTGGAGGACGCGGAGCTCCTGGCCGTGAGCTCCCGCAGCGAGAAGAGTGCGGCGGCCTTCGCCGGCGAGTTCGGCTTCGCCCGGCACTATTACGACGGCGGTCCGGACGGCCTGGAGTCCCCCGGCTACATGCAGCTCGTGGCAGATCCCGACGTGGACGTTGTGTATATCGCCACCCCGCACGCCCAGCACTTCGACATTGCCAAGGCCGCGCTGGAGCACGGAAAGCACGTATTGTGTGAAAAGGCGCTGACCATCACGGCGGCGGAGGCACGGGTCCTGATCGCCCTTGCGCGGGAGAAGCAGCTGTTCCTCATGGAGGCCGTGTGGGCAAGGTTTGTCCCCGGCTTCCAGCGGGCCATGGAGATCGTGGCATCCGGGGAGATCGGCGAGGTCAAGTGGGTCCGTGCCGACCTCGGCTTCCCGGCGCCGGTCGACGACGCTGCACGGATCTGGGCCCCGGCCGACGGCGGCGGGGCGCTCCTGGACATCACCGTCTACCCGCTCCTGTGGGCGTGGGGGACCCTCGGCGCCCCAACCTCGCTGCACGCCGCGGCCGAGTTGACGCCGCTGGGCGTCGACGCCCAGAACGTGCTGAACCTCAGCTACCCGTCCGGCGCACAGGCACAGCTCATCAGCTACCTCGGTGCGCATGGTCCGCGGACGGCGTCGGTCGCCGGCAGCAAGGGGTTCATCGAGACCGTTGGTTCGGTCAACAACCCCAAGGGCCTGCGCGTCTCGGTGGGCTGGGACGGCGAACGCGTGGAGACGTTTGAACACCCCGGCAGCGGCTACACGTACCAGCTGCGCGAGGTCACGCGCTGCATCCAAGCCGGGCTGACGGAAAGCACCACCATGCCGCTGGATGATTCGCTGGCCGTCATGGAATTGTTCGACGACGCCCGCCGCCAGTTTGGCGTGAGCTACTGGAACGACACCCGCACAGACCTGTAGCCGGCCGGAACGTTCCGGACGTCAGTAGGCTTGGAACCACCAGTGAAAGAGGAGGCCGGACGATGGCTGCAACAACGGAGACGTCGGAAACCGCGGCGGGGCTGATGGCGGAACTCGCCGCCCTCGAAGACCCGAGGGCCCGGGCCGTGAATGAAAAGCACGGCGACGACCACGGCGTGAACCTGGGCAAGCTGCGGGCCATCGCCAAGCGCGTGAAAACGCAGCAGGAGCTGTCCAGGGAGTTGTGGGCCACCGGCGACACCGCCGCACGGCTGCTCTCGCTGCTCATCTGCCGGCCCAAGGCGTTCACGGCGGAGGAGCTGGACACCATGCTTCGCGAGGCTCCGGTGCCGAAGGTCAACGACTGGTTCGTGAACTACGTGGTGAAGAAGAGCCCCCATGCCGAGGAACTGCGCCAGGCGTGGTTTGCCGATCCGGATCCCGTGGTGGCCGCGTCCGGCTGGGCCCTGACCAGCGAACGCATTGTCAAGAAGCCGGAGGGACTCGACCTTCCCGGCCTCCTGGACATCATCGAAGCCCACATGAAGGAAGCCCCCGACCGCCTCCAATGGGCCATGAACAATGCGCTCGCACAGATCGGCATCGAGAATCCGGAGCTGAGGGCCCGCGCCCTCGACATCGGCGAACGCCTTGAGGTGCTCAAGGACTACCCCCACGCCGCCCAACTGCACCTCCCCGTTTGCTCCTGACTGGATCAACGAGATGGTGCGCCGGAAGGCAGGCTGAGGCATGAGAACCATCTGGCACAGCGCCAGCACCGGCCGCCGGTTCCTGGCCTTCGTCGTGGCCGCGCTGCTGTTGGCTGGGTTGGCGGCCACCGCTTTCGCCTGGTTTGCCACTGTGCACGGTTCCGACGCCTTCACCATCGCCATGGGCTGGGGCCGGATCCTGCTCCAGCTCTCCGCCGGCACCGCCCTCGCCGCAGTGCCCATCATCTACACCCGCCCCAAAAAGCGCGACTCCGGCCGCTGAAACGGGGCATCGACCGCCGCCGGATCGGGGAAACGTTGACCAGTGCTGCGCCGGCGTCGGGGAAAAGTTGACCAGTGCTGCGACAGCGTCGGGATGGGGGAGCGGGCCGGGTGGTGCCGGAGACGCGAAAGGCCCCGTCCGCCGTCGTAATTAAGTACGACGGCGGACGGGGCCTGCTGCGTTGGGCCCGCCTGGGGAGGAGGTGCTATCCCTTGACGGAACCGCTCATCAGCCCGCCCACAAAGTACTTGCCCAACAGGATGTAGACAATGAGCGTGGGGACGGAGGCGATGAGCGCGCCGGCCATGGAGGCGGCGTAGTCGGTGAGCTGGCCTCCGGCGAGGAAGGACAGTGCGATCGTCACCGGGCCGTTGCGGCCCGAGGAGAAGAACGCGGCGAAGAGGTAGTCGTTCCAGGCGGAGGTGAACTGCCAGATCAGGACCACGACGAAGCCGGGGGCCGAGACGGGGAAAATCACCGAGCCGTAGGTGCGCAGGATTCCGGCGCCGTCCATGCGGGCGGCCTCGATGAGTTCATCGGGGACCGACGCATAGTAGTTGCGGAAGATCAGCGTACAGATCGGCAGGCCGTAGACAATGTGCAGCAGCATCAGTGACGGGATGCCCTGGGGAATGCCGAGGTTGCTCACCAGCTGGGTCAGCGGGATCATGACGGCCTGGTACGGGATGAACATGCCGAAAAGGATCAGCGTGAACACGATGTTCGCACCCGGGAAGCGCCACTTGGACAGCACGTAGCCGTTGATGGATCCCAGGAAAGCGGAGACCAGCGCGGAGGGGACCACCAGGAGCACGGTGCGGCCCAGTGACGGCGCCAGGGTTTCCCAGGCCTTGACCCAGCCGCCGGTCTCCCAGACCTGCGGGAGGTACCAAGCGCGCGAGGGGTCGGCGTCGGCGGTGCCCTTGAAGCTGGTGATGAACAGGACGTAGGCCGGCAGCAGGACGATGATCACGAAGAAGATCAGGATCGCGTACTTCAGGGTCCGGTTGATGCGCCGCTTGGTGGTGCGCTTGGAGTCGGACTTCATGTCCTGCGCCGACCGCAGGCGCTTCTTGTTGTTCACTGTGGCGGTGGACATCAGCGCTTCTCCGCTCGTGAGGTGTACATGAGGTAGGGGATGACCACGATGGCCACCAGGACCAGCAGGATCATGCCGATCGCGGCTGCATCGGCGTAGTCGCTGCCGATGTACTTGACCCACATCATCGTGGCGGGAACCTGCACGTCATAAGTGTTGGCGTCCGGGACGATGGCGCGGATGAGGTCGAACAGCTTCAGTGACATGTGGCCGATGATGATGATCGCGGAGAGCATGACCGGGCTGAGCTGGGGGAAGATCACGTGCCGGTACAGCTTCCACTCGGTGCAGCCGTCGATCCGCGCAGCCTCGCGCAGCTCGTCCGGGATGCCGCGGAAGCCGGCCAGGAACAGTGCCATGACGTAGCCGGAGAGCTGCCAGATGGCAGGGACGGCAATGGCGGCAATGCCCCAGGTGGGGTTGGACCACCAGTCGTTCTGCATGAAGCCCAGGCCCACGCTGTCCAGCAGGCGGTTCAGGCCCGTGGTGCGTTCGCCGCCGGGCTGGGTGGTCTGCAGGCTGGAGAGCAGCCAGCGCCAGACAACACCGGAGGCGATGAAGGAAATGGACATGGGGAACAGGTATACGGAGCGGAAGAAGCCCTCGCCCTTGGCAGGCTGTTCCAGGAGCCAGGCCCACAGGAAGCCGAAAATCAGGGTGCCGCCCAGGAAGACGATCGTGAGGATCAGCAGGTTCCACAGCGAGTGCTGGAAATTGGGGTCGGCCAGGAGATTGGTGTAGTTCTCAAAGCCGACATACTTGTTGCTCGGCTTGGCCGTGTGCTGGTTGGTGAGGCTGACCCGGAAGTTTTCAATGATGAGCCAGTAGACGAAGACGCCAACCAGGATGATGGTGGGTGCCAGCAGCAGTACGCCGGGACCCCATGTTTTAGCGCGCTTTAACACAGTTTGCCTCCTTCCGAAGAAGATTGGGGGCGCATGGCTTGGGGCGGCGCAACATGATTGTCACGGCCGCCCCAACCCTTGCAGAATTATTACTTGGCGTACTTCGCCGCGATGGATGCTGCGGAGTCCTGCAGGCCCGCAACGTCCTGGTCGCCACCGAACTTGCTGACAGCGGTGGAGAGGTCGTTCAACCAGGCAACCGGCACTGCTGCGCCGTGTGCCAGGGAGGAGACAATCTTGTCCTGGCCGAAGTCCTTGATGGCGCTCTGCTGGTACTCGGAGAAGTCCGAGGTGTCAGCCGTGGTGTTGGCCGGGATGGAGCCCTTGACCTTGTTGAAAGCGGTCTGGCCCTCGGCCGAGCCGATCGTGGTCAGCCATGCCTTGGCGCCGCCCGGGTTCGGGGCGCCCTTGGGCAGGGTGAAGGAGTCGGCCAGGAAGTCGAAGACGCCCTGCGTGCCGGGGGTGGCGAAGTAGGTGTAGTCGACGCCCGACTTGTCGCCGTCCTGCTCGAACTTGGCCTCGGCCCAGTCGCCCATGACGTTGTAGGCGGCGGCGCCATCCTGAACCAGCTGCGTTGCCGGGGCCCAGTCGCTGAGCGAGTCGCGGTCGGTGTTGGTGTAGGACAGGGCCTTCTTGTAGGCCTCAATCGCCGTGGTGACCTCGGCGCTCTTCCAGTCGGTCTTGCCGTCCCACAGGCCGTTGTAGCCGTCGGAGCCAAGGCTGGAGAGCAGGATGTTCTCGAACAGCTGCACCTGGGTCCAGGAGCCGGCAACGGACAGCGGGATCGTGCCGGAGGCCTTGATCTTGTCCATGTCGGCGAACCAGCCGTCAAGGTCCGTGGCGGGCTTGGTCGGGTCCAGCCCGGCCTTCTTCAGCACCTCAACATTGGCCCACACCACGTTGGCGCGGTGGATGTTGGAGGGGACCGAGTAGATCTTGCCGTCAACGGTGAGGCGGTCGATCAGGTCCTTGGGGAACTGCGAGGTGAGGTCGTTGTCCTTGTAGAAGCCGCTCAGGTCCTCGATCTGGTCTGCATCGATGTAGTCCTGGAGCTCGGCACCGGCGTGGGCCTGGAAGGAATCCGGCGGGTTGCCTGCCTTCAGCTGTGCGGCCAGGACGCTCTTGGCCTGGGAACCGGCACCGCCGGCCACGGCGAGGTTGTCGAACGTGAGGTTCGGGTAGTCCTTGTTGAAAACGCCAACGAGGGCGTCCAGGCCGGCCTTTTCGGAACCGTCCGCCCACCACGTGAAGACGCCGACCTTGCCGGTTGCATCCTTCGGGTTGGTGGTGTCACTGGCAGTGCTGTCGCCGCCTCCGCCACAGCCAGCCAGGGTCAGACCCAGCGCTGCAACACCGGCAAGCAACGATAGACGACGTCGCATATTGTTCCTCCGTGAAAAATTGTTCGAAAATGATGATCCGAGCGTGCATTTGAAATGCCCGCTCTCCAAAAGTTACCTGCATCACTCTTTGCCGTCAACTATTTAACACAACGGATTGGTAACGGTGTGCCGGCGGCGGACCTGCCGGCGCGCGGGGCCGGGGATTTGAAGGCTATCGGGGCCAGTGGCGGCTGTGGCTCAGCGCCAGTGAAATGGCGCCCAGGGCCTCGGCGCGGTCGCCCAGCGACGACATGGCAACCACCGTGCCCTCGCCGACGGCAGGCACTGCATGGCGGACCAGTCCCCGGCGGATGGGGGCGAGCAGTGTTTCGCCCAGCGGGGCCAGCGGGCCTCCCACCACGATGATCTCTGGATTGATCATGTTGGCAACGTTGGCAACCGCCTTGCCCACGGCCATGCCGGCGTCGTCGATGACCCTCAATGTGGCGGCGTCGCCCGACATGGCGCGGTCGATGACGTCGGAAACGCTCAGGGGTGCGGGTTCGCCGCGGCTGAGCAGTTCGATCATGACGGCGGTTGAGGCGACGGTCTCCAGGCAGCCCCGATTTCCGCAGCGGCAGACGAGGCCCTGGTCAAAAATGGGGGCGTGCCCGATCTCGCCGGTGATGCCCGTGTGCCCGTAATACGGGGACCCGTTGAGGATTAGTCCGGCACCTATGCCGCTGCCAATCTTCAGGAACATGAGGTCCCGCACGGTGCGGTGTTCGCCCCAGGTGACCTGCGCCAGGGCGCCCAGGTTGGCGTCGTTGTCGGCAAAGACCGGCATCCGCAGTGCCTGTTCAAGCTGCGAGACAATGTCCACGCCCACCCATTCCGGCAGGATGGCGCCGCGGATCACCGTGCCGGTGCGGTGGTCGATGGGCCCGGGGACACCTACCCCCGCACCCGTGACCTGGCTGCGGGCGATGCCCGACTCCGCGAGCAGGCTCTCCAGCATGGCCGCGGCCGTTGCGATGCTCTCCCTCGCCAAGTGACCCACGGGAAGCTGGACAAATTTCTCCGCCTTCACCGCGAATCCGGGGCTTGCCAGGATGATCCGCACATGGCTGCGGCCAAAGTCGATGCCTGCTGCCACATCCGGCGTCTCCAGCAGCGACACCGCCAGCGCGCGCCGACCCGAGCTGGTGGTGGGCTCCGTGGTTGCGAGCCCGCTGGCGCACATCGCCTTGACGATGTTGGAAATCGTGGCGGTGGACAGGCCGGTGACGCGGGCCAGATCGGCCTGGGTCAGGGCACCATTTTCACGCAGCGATGCCACGATCAGCTGCTCATTGCGCTGCCTCAGTGCGGACTGCGACCCTGGTTTTGGGCTGGCGGCGGCTGGCAGACCGGGTGAATTGTTCATGGGTAGTAGCGTGCATCACAAAGGCACTTGTAGTCAAGATATGAACACAAAAAGCATAACTCCAGTTGAATTTCACTTAACGCAAAACACAAAAATGGGTAAAAACCTCACCAAATAGGGCATTCTGGGTGCTGCGGATGCCTCTGCCGGACGCAAAAGCCCACAATATTGTCCGTAATTTGTTGATTTTGTTGCAACGGTCGCTCCCAAGCCGGCCCGCCAAAGGTGCCGGGCAGGCAAAAGGCCCCCTTCGCCGTCGTACATCAGGAACGACGGCGGAGGGGGCCTTGTGCGCCCGGACGCACCGGGGAACGGCTACTCCGGCTGGCCTTGCAGCGCCTTGTGCTTGCCAGCCAGTGTGACGTAGTTGCGGGCGTTTTCGCGGACATGCTCGAGTTCCTCGGCGGTGAGGGTCCTTCGCACCTTGGCAGGGACGCCGGCCACGAGGGAGCCGGGCGGGATGAGCGCGCCTTCAAGGACCACCGCGCCGCCGGCCACCAGGGATCCGGCGCCGATCACCGCACCGTTCATGATGGTGGCACCCATGCCGATCAGGCAGTCGTCCTCCACGATGCAGCCGTGGACGACGGCGCCGTGCCCCACACTGACGCCGTTGCCGACGCGGGTGGGGAAGCCGGGGTCAGCATGCAGCACCACGTTGTCCTGGAGATTGCTGCCCTCGCCCACCGAGATGGAGTTGGTGTCCCCGCGCACCACCACTCCGTAGAACGCGCTGGAGTGTGCGCCGATGGCGGCCTGGCCGATGATGACGGCGCTGTGGGCGAGAAAGGCGGTGGCGTGGACGGTGGGGGTGCTGCCGTCAAAGGTGATCAGTTGCTTCATTGCGGGTCCTTTTCTGGTGGAGGGTGGATGCTGCTACCAGCGGGGGTGGATGCCGGCGCGCAGCAAGTCGTCGTAGATGCCGCGGACGCCGTCGGTGAAGTCCGCGCCGAGAGGTGCCATGGACCCGGCGGCTGCGTTCGCCTCTGCCTGGCCGGTGGAGCGGGCCCCGGGGATGACGGAGGAGACGCCGTCCAGCTGGGCCACCCAGGCGAGGGCGGCCTGCGTGGTGGTGCCGTCCACGCCGTCGGCCAGTGCCGAGAACCTGTCCGCAGCTTCAAGCCCCACGGCGAAGTCAACGCCGGAAAAGGTTTCGCCCACATCGAAGTGGCTGCCGTCCCGGTTGAAGTTGCGGTGGTCGTTTTCGGCGAAGGTCGTTTCGGCGGTGTACTTGCCGGTGAGCAGGCCGCTGGCGAGCGGGACGCGGGCGATGATGCCCACCCCGGCCTCCCGCGCCGCCGGCAGCACCGCGTCGAGCGGCTTGAGGCGGAAGGCGTTGAGGATGATCTGGATGGTGGCCACGTTGGGACGGGCGATGGCGTCGAGGGCCTGCTGGCACGTCTCCACGCTGAGTCCGTAGGCGGCGATGGCACCCTCGGCGACCAGCGTGTCCAGGGCGTCGTACACCTCGTCGGAGGTGACGACGGCGCTGGGCGGGCAGTGCAGCTGGACCAGGTCCAGGGTGTCCACGCCCAGGTTCTTGCGGGAGCGGTCGGTCCAGGCGCGGAAGTTCTCCATGACGTAGTTTTCCGGCAGCTGTTCCATGCGGCGGCCCATCTTGGTGGCGACGGTGATGCCGTGGCCCTCGCCGCGGCTGCGCAGGAACTGCCCGATCAGCGCCTCGCTGCGCCCGTCGCCGTAGACGTCCGCGGTGTCAAAAAACGTGACGCCGGCATCGGCGGAGGCGGCCAACACTGCCAGGGCGTCGGCCTCGCTGACATCGCCCCAGTCGGCGCCCAGCTGCCAGGTTCCCAGTCCGACGGCGGACACGGTGCGGTTGGTTTTTCCAAGTACATGAGTCTGCATGGTGCAAGCCTAGCGGCAGTTGCGGCACGATTTCGGGTTGGCGCGGCATGCGCGGCCCGGGCGCCGTGCGGCCTGCCGGTGCCCGCCGCTCAAGCCGCCGCGAACGTCTCAGACGCCGGCCCTGGCAACGGCCACCAGTTCCGCCGCCGGCCCGGCCAGCCGCTGCGGGCCCGACCACACGGCCGTGAGCGGACGGCTGATGCCCTGGCCCTCGAAGGGGACGCTCAGCAGGTCGCCGCTGGCGAGCTGCTCGTGCAGGGCCAGCTCGCTGAGGGCCGCGGGCCCGGCGCCCGAGGCCACCGACACCCGCACCGCCGCGTTGCTGCCCAGCACCTGCGCCGGTTCCACGGGGGAGTGCCCTGCCAGCAGTTCCGCCAGGGCCTCGCGTGTTCCGGACCCGGGTTCCCTGACCACCAGGGGTGTGTTGGCCAATTCCTGCAGGGAAATCCTGCCCGTGCGCCCAGACCAATCGTGGCCCGGCGGGACCACCACCAGCAGCTTGTCTTCCCGGACCACCATTGCGTTGAGTCGCACTGGCACATTCGGTGTCTCCACAAAGCCCAGCTGCAGCTCGCCCTGCTGCACCTGGTGGAGCACCTGTGCGGAATTCAGCACGCGCACCTCAATGCGCAGGTGGGGCAGGCGCCGTCGGACTTCCGCCAGCCAGGCCGGGAGGAGGGTTTCAGCAATGGTCATGCTGGCCCCCACCCGCAGTTCCCGGGTTTCGGCCGTGTGGCTGGAGCGAAACCAGTCGTTGAACCGGGCGGCCGATTCCAGCAGCTCCCGCGCCTGGACGGCAAGCGACAGCCCGGACTCCGTGGGTGCCGAACCCCGCGGGCTGCGCTCCAGCAGCGTGGTCCTGAGCGCGGCCTCCAGATCGGCCACGGCCCGGCTCGCATTGGGCTGGGCCATGCCCACCTTCCGCGCCCCGGCCGCCACGCTGCCCGTGTCCACAACGGCCACGAACAGTTCCAGGACCTGCAGGTTGGGCCAGTTCTCAGTCATATGGAAAGCATATAACCCGATGCGAAACTCCCGTCTACCGGCGGGTACGCGACGCTGGAAGCATGGGGGCATGGCTACTCCAACCAGGCAATTTCCAGGCACGACGGCGGCACCCGCCACCGCGCCCCGCCGCGCCAGCGCCTTGCGCACCTGCGCCGCCGCGCGTTTCGGCGCCCCCTTCCAATCTGTCAGGGTCGAACTGAAGCGGAATGCGCCGGGGCTGCTCCTTTGCGCAGCCGCCGTCGCCGCAGCCCTGTCCGTCAATGCACTGCTGCCGGCGCTCAGCCCGCTCATCGTTGCCATTGTGCTGGGGGTGGTTGTCGCCAACACGGTGCGGCTGCCCGAGGCCGTGGCGCCGGGAATCGCCGTCGCGGCCAAGAGGCTGCTGCGCTGGGGCATTGTGTTCCTGGGCCTGCAGCTGGTCCTCTCCGACATTGCCGCACTGGGGGCACCCATGCTGGTGGTTATTGTGTGCATTGTGGCCGGGGGCATCTTCGGCACGGTCCTGATGGGTGGGCTGCTGAAGCTGCGGCGCTCGCAGGTGCTGCTCATTGCCTGCGGCTTCTCCATTTGCGGCGCGGCCGCCGTCGCGGGGGCCGAGGGCGGCATCGAGGCCGAGGAGGAGGACGTGGTCACGGCCGTGGCGCTGGTGGTCATCTTTGGCACGCTCATGATTCCGCTGGTTCCGCTGCTGGGCGGGCTGCTGGGCATGGGCCCGGAACTGAACGGGATGTGGGCCGGCGGCTCCATTCACGAGATTGCCCAGGTGGTGGCTGCCGGCGGGATCATCGGGGGAGGGGCGCTGGGCGTTGCCGTGGTGGTGAAACTGGCACGGGTCCTGATGCTGGCTCCCGTCATGGCCGTCCTCAGCCTGCGGCAGCGCCGCGCGGGAACGGCCAAGCCCGGTGAAAAGCGGCCGCCCATTGTGCCGCTTTTCATCGTGGGCTTCCTGGCCATGGTGCTGCTGCGCTCCGCGGTGGACCTGCCGGATGCCGCGGTCCATGCGGGAGCCCTGGTGCAGACGGCACTGCTTGCGGCCGCCATGTTCGCCCTGGGATGCGGCGTGAAGGTCCGCAGCCTGGTGAAGGTGGGTGCGCGGCCATTCATACTCGCTGCGGCCTCCACGCTGCTCGTGGCGGTCATCGCCCTGGCCGGGATCGAGCTGGTCCACCCCTGACCGGACCATGCCTTGCCCGCAGTGACACAGTCCACTGTGCATTCCACCCCTGCAGCCCATGGGCGCCGGTCGTGACACGATAAACTTGCATGTCGCCTCACGCCCGCGAAACGCTTCCGGACTGCGGGCCCACATCGCCCGGCGGGCCTGGCGGCATGACCGCCCGCGGCGCCGCCCAGGCTGGGCGGCGGACTGGAAACGCGAGGGACGGCAGACGCACCTGCCGTCCGGGACCACAGATCGGAAACACGTTGGATGTCAGCATTGGATGAGCCGCGCGCCGCGAAGTCTGCCGGCCGCTCCGGTCCTTCACTGGGGCTGGGCCGCCAGCTGCTGCGGCGCAAGCCGATTGCACAGATGGTCCAGGAGGCGGGCAGCGGCACCGAGGGGCGCAAGCTGGTCAGGAGCTTCGGCGTCCTGCAGCTGACCATGATCAGCGTTGGCGCAACCCTGGGCACCGGCATCTTTGTGATCCTGGGGGACTCCGTGCCGATGGCCGGCCCCGCCATCTTCATTTCTTTCCTGATCGCCGGTGTTGCGGCGCTGCTCTCAGCAATCTCCTATGCGGAAATGGCCGGCATGGTGCCGGTGTCCGGTTCCAGCTACTCCTATACCTATGCGACTTTGGGCGAAGGCATGGCATGGATCTGCGGCTGGTGCCTGGTGCTGGAATACGCCGTCTCCGTGGCTGCCGTTGCGGTGGGCGCCGGCCAGTACATCAACGAATCCGTGGCGGGCCTGGGATGGGTGCTGCCCGACTTTGTGTCCCAACCGCCCGGTTCCGGCGGTGTCATGAACCTGCCCGCCATGGTCATCGTGCTGCTGTGCATGGTGCTCCTCATGCGCGGGGCCCGTGAAAGCGCCTGGGTCAACACCGCCATTGTGCTCATCAAGATTGTGATCCTGTTGTTCTTCTGTGCCGTGGCCTTCACCGCGTTCAACGCCGGCAACTTCGACCCGCTGCTGCCCATGGGCACCGCCGGTGTATCGGCCGCGGCATCACGGGTGTTCTTCTCCTACATCGGTTTTGACGCCGCCTCCACGGCCGGCGAAGAAGCCCGCAACCCGCAGCGCGACCTGCCCCGGGCCATCATGCTGTCCATGGTGATTGTCACCTCGGTCTACGTCCTGGTGGCCGTTGCCGCCATCGGCGCCCGCGACTGGACGTGGTTTGACGGCACCGAGGCGGCCCTGGTCCAGATCCTGCTGGAGATCACCGGCAAGCCGTGGATTGGAGCAGTGTTCGCCATCGGCGCGGTGCTGGCCATCACCAGCGTTGTGCTGGCCGTGCTGTACGGCCAGACCCGGATCCTGGTCTCCATGTCGCGCGACGGTCTGGTGCCAAAGGTGTTTGGCCGGATCTCGGCCAAGCGCGGCACACCCGTTGCCGGCACGCTGATCGTTGGCATCGCCGTCGCCCTGACGGCCGGACTCGTGCCGCTGGGCGCCCTGGCGGATGCAACCAGCATCGGAACCTTGTTTGCCTTCGCCCTGGTCAACGTCTCCGTTGTCTACCTGCGCCGAAACCGCCCCGAACTCAAGCGCAGCTACCGGGTGGCGTTCTACCCGGTGACGCCAATCCTCGGCGCGTTGATGTGCGTGTACCTGATGATCAACCTGGGAGGCCTGACCTGGCTGGTCTTCCTGCTTTGGATGGTTGTGGGACAGGTTGCCTACTTTGCCTACGGCCGCCGCCATTCGAAGGTCGCTGCGCTCTCACAGCCCGACTACGAGGTGCTTTCCGCCGCCCCGATTGACCCTCATTAGATCTGTGACGCAGCAGTTGCATCAAATCAGCGACAGCAAGCGCTTTCCAGTGCAATAACTGCGTCACAGTCGACAGGGAGGGCGGGAGGCCGTCAGTCGAAGACGACCGTGCGGTGCCCGTCCAGCAGGACCCGGTGCTCGGCGTGCCACTGCACCGCCTGGGCCAGGGTGCGGGCCTCGACCGCGCGGCCCATGGAGACAAACTGCTCCACGGAATGCCCGTGGTCCACGCGGATGACTTCCTGCTCGATGATGGGACCCTCGTCCAGCGCCGCCGTGACGTAGTGCGCCGTGGCGCCGATGATCTTCACGCCGCGGGCATGCGCCTGGTGGTACGGCTTGGCGCCCTTGAACGAGGGGAGGAACGAGTGGTGGATGTTGATGGCGCGCCCGGCCAGGTGGTTGCAGAGGTCGTCGGAGAGAACCTGCATGTAGCGGGCCAGGACAACAAGTTCGACGTCGAGCTCCTCGACCAGCTCGAGCAGCGCCGCCTCGGCGTCGGCCTTGGTGCCGGCGGTGACGGGGATGTAGTGGAAGGGGATGCCGTAGAACTCGGCGAGCGGCTCCAGGTCCCGGTGGTTGGAGACGATGGCCGGGATCTCCACCGGCAGGGTGCCGGAGCGCTGCAGGAAGAGGAGGTCGTTGAGGCAATGTGCGGCCTTGGAGGCCATGATCAGGGTGCGGATCGGTGCCCCGGCCCGGTGCAGCGTCCACTTGAGCCCAAACTGCGCGGCAACCGACTCAAGGTGCTCGCGGAGCCGGCTGAACGACGTCGTGGTGTCAACGGCAACCCGCATGAAGAAGGTGCCGGTGTCCGGGTTGCCGTACTGCTGGGAGTCGGTGATGTTGCAACCTGCCTCCAGCAGTGAGCCGGAGACGGCATGCACAATGCCGGGCGTATCGGCGCAGGAGAGCGTCAGAACGTAGCCGTGCGTGGCGGCCGGGGAGGAATCCGTGGGCGAAATCATGTCAGTCACCCCATCAACGTTACCGTCCAATTGCGCCACTGTATTACTATGGAGGGGTTGCGACTGGCGATGAGGTGGGACACCACCGGGGAGCAGCACGAACAAAGACCAAAGCGATCGTACGCCTGGGACGCAAAGGTCACGAAAAGCCAACACTTACGTGTTTGGCGATAATCTTTCCTAGAAGAGTTTTTTCGTGCAGTCCACCCAGGAGTCAGCAGTGTCTTTTTCCCCCACACAGTCCGTCACCAACGCCCCGCTTTCCGAGCTTGACCCGGAAATTGCAGCCGTCCTGAAGGACGAGCTTGCCCGCCAGCGCGACACGCTGGAAATGATCGCCTCCGAAAACTTCGCCCCCCGCGCAGTGCTCCAGGCCCAGGGCTCCGTCCTGACCAACAAGTACGCCGAGGGCTACCCGGGCCGCCGCTACTACGGCGGCTGCGAGGCCGTTGATGTGGCCGAGAACCTGGCCATCGAGCGCGTGAAGTCCCTCTTCGGCGCCGAGTACGCCAACGTCCAGCCGCACTCCGGCGCCCAGGCAAACGCTGCGGCCCTCGCCGCAATGATCAAGCCCGGCGACAAGATCATGGGCCTGTCCCTGGCCCACGGCGGCCACCTGACCCACGGCATGAAGCTGAACTTCTCCGGCAAGCTGTACGACGTCGCCGCCTACCAGGTTGAGGAAGACAACTTCCGCATCGACATGGACAAGCTGCGCGAGCAGGCCATTGCCGAGAAGCCCCAGGTCCTCATCGCCGGCTGGTCCGCCTACCCGCGCCAGCTGGACTTCGCAGCATTCCGCTCCATCGCCGACGAAGTTGGCGCACTGCTCTGGACCGACATGGCCCACTTCGCCGGACTCGTCGCAGCAGGCCTGCACCCGAACCCGGTGCCGTACTCCGACGTCGTCACCTCCACCGTGCACAAGACCCTCTCCGGCCCGCGCTCCGGCGTGATCCTGGCCAAGCAGGAGTGGGCCAAGAAGCTCAACTCCGCCGTGTTCCCGGGACAGCAGGGCGGCCCGCTCATGCACGTCATTGCAGGCAAGGCAGTGGCGTTCAAGATTGCCGCAGGCGAGGAATTCAAGGAGCGCCAGCAGCGCGTCCTGGAAGGTGCCAAGATCATTGCCGAGCGCCTGAATGCACCCGACGTTGCAGCAGCCGGCGTGTCCGTGCTGACCGGCGGCACCGACGTGCACCTGGTGCTCGTTGACCTGCGCAACTCCGTCCTGGACGGCCAGCAGGCCGAGGACCTCCTGCACAGCGTCGGCATCACCGTCAACCGCAACGCCGTCCCGTTCGACCCCCGCCCCCCGATGGTCACCTCCGGCCTGCGCATCGGCACCCCGGCATTGGCCACCCGCGGCTTCGGCGCCAAGGAGTTCACCGAGGTTGGCGAGATCATCGCAGCAGCACTGAAGGGCGGTGCCGACATTGCCGCCCTGGGCGCCCGTGTCAAGGCACTGACCGCAGACTTCCCGCTGTACCCCGGCCAGGAAGAATGGTAAAAAGCATGACCGCGCAAATCCTTGACGGCAAGGCCACAGCCGCTGCCATCAAATCCGAGCTGACCGAACGCGTCGCGGCCCTCGCCGCCCGCGGGGTCACCCCGGGCCTGGGCACCATTCTCGTCGGCTCGGATCCGGGCTCGCAGTGGTACGTGGGCGGAAAGCACAAGGACTGTGCCGAAGTCGGCATCAAGTCCATCCGCATCGACCTGCCCGAGACTGCCACCCAGGATGAAGTCCTGGCCGCCGTCCGCCAGCTCAATGAGGACCCGGAATGCACCGGCTACATCGTGCAGCTTCCCCTGCCGAAGCACATTGACCAGGACGTGGTGCTTGAAGCCATGGACCCGGCCAAGGACGCCGACGGCCTGCACCCCATGAACTTGGGGCGCCTGGTCGCCAACGTGAACCGCCCCATGGTTTCCCCGCTGCCCTGCACGCCCAAGGGCTGCATTGTGCTGCTGGAACGCCACGGCATCACGCTGGACGGCAAGCGGGTCCTGGTTGTTGGCCGCGGCGTCACGATCGGCCGGCCCATGGGCCTGCTGCTGACCCGCCGCGACATCAATGCCACGGTGGTCCTGGCGCACACCGGCACGAAGGATCTCGCCGCCGAACTGCGCGACGCCGACGTGGTGGTTGCCGCAGCCGGCGTGCCGCACATGATCAAGGCCGCCGACCTCAAGCCCGGCGCGGTTGTCCTGGACGTTGGCGTGAGCCGCGTGGACGACGGCAACGGCAAGGCCGTGGTCACCGGGGACGTGGAACCCGCGGCGGCAGAAGTTGCCAGCTGGATTTCCCCGAACCCGGGCGGCGTGGGTCCCATGACCCGGGCCATGCTGCTGGCCAACGTGGTTGAGGCCGCCGAGCGCGCCTAGCGCGCCTAGCGTTCACCCCGGGCGTGGGGAGGGCCCAGTTCCTCCCACTCCCATGCAGAAGGCGGACGACGCCGGAACCTGAGTTCCGCGCGTCGCCCGCCTTTTGCTTTGCCCAGGTTTGGTGCCGGCGCCCGTGGGGCTTTCGGACTCCACCGTCCACCACGCCCGCGCACGGTTAATCCGTAACCATGCGCAACTCCAAGAGCTGCGCGTGGTTGAAGAAAAACCGTGCGCAGGCGTGGTGGCTGCCGGCGGCTTCAAGGCGGTTTCACCCGCAAACGGTGTCCCAACGAATCATGCAGCACGCGGCGGCCGCTATTCGACCGATTCCACGCGTTCCGGGCGGGAATCAACCCAGGCCATGAACAGCCGGACGTTCTCCGTCAGGCTTTCATCCGTGAAGTGGGCCGTGATGGAGCGTTCGCGGCTGACAACGGAGATTTCGTAGAGCTGGGCATCGGGCCGGCGGCGGGTGCCTGCGGGCTCGGGCACGGAATCCAGGTCGGCACGGGCGAGCTCGCAGGCGAGGGTCTTGGCGGCGGACTTCGGAAGCGCACCTGAATCCAGCTCGGTTCGGGCGGTGAGCCCGGCAATGCCGCCGCCGCGGATGATCACCACCCTCATGGGAGCACGCCCACTTGCTGCCAGGCATTGTGCACGGCGTCCTGGACCGTGGAGTCATACAGTTTGCCGGCCGTCGACACCGTGGCGTTGGCGGCATCGATAAACTGCGCATTCGCAGCCAGCTGCGTGGTCAGCACGGTGTACCAGATGTGGCCTGCCGTCTCCCAGGCATTGCCGCCCAGGGCGGTGGCGGCCAGTGCGAACGCATGGTTGGGGATGCCTGAGTTGATGTGCACGCCGCCGTTGTCGTTGCGGGGGTCGTTGTTGTCCGGCAGGTCCACATAGCCGGCCATGGTTCCCGGCTGCCGGTCGCCGCTGTTGGCCGTGCCCGGGTTGATCATGGACCGCAGCGCCTTGCCCAGCGACGGAACCAGGGTGCCTTCGCCAATCAGCCAGTCCGAGTCGGCCGCCGTCTGGTGCCGGCTGTACTGCTTGACGAGGATGCCGAACACGTCGGAAAAGGATTCGTTCAATGCCCCGGACTGCTTGCTGTAGGCGAGCCCTGCGGTGAACTCGGTGACGCCGTGGGTGAGCTCGTGGCCGATCACGTCCACGGACTTTGTCAGCCCGCCTACCTGGAAGATCCGGCCGCTGCCGTCGCCATAGACCATCTGGCTGCCGTCCCAGAACGCGTTGTCAAAGGCCACCCCGTAGTGGACCGAGGACACCAGCGCCAGGCCCTTGCCGTCGAGGGAGTCGCGCCGGAACACGTCCCGGTAGAACTCGTAGGTGGCGTTGCTGCCGTCGTAGGCCTGGTTGACGGCCTCATCCTTGACAGGAGGCTGCCCCCAGTCCCGGACCAGGACCCCGGGCAGGAACGGCCGCCCCTGTTTCTGGTTGTCGTAGACGCTCAGGCGCTTGCCCGAGGCGAGTTCCGGACCCATCAGGGCCCCGGTGTTGATGTCGAGCCGGCGGCTGAGGTGGCCCACCACGGCGCGCTGGGAACGGAAGGCCGCGGAAGTGGCCAGCGCCCTGACGGCGGCCTCCCGCTGCTTGGGGTTGCCCTCCACCGCCAGCCACGCCAACAGGTCCGGCGGGGCGATGCTGCACGAGCTCTGGAACCTGGACACGGTCTCCGCCTTCCTCTGGGCCTAAGTTCATGATGCGCCGGATCCGCCCGCGCGGCAAGGATCCGCGGCACCGCCGGGCGTACTCCCGGCGGAGTACGTCCCGTCAGCGCCGGGGGTGATGTGCCCCGGGCCGGGCGGGGCTACGCTCAAGCAATGGATGCTGTGCGCCGCGACCGGCCAATAATGGTGCTGGCACTGGCCGCTGCCGCCATGCAGCTGGTGGGCACCCACTTTGCAGCCTCGCGCCAGCCCTTGGCGCGCCCGCTGGACTGGTTCGGCGTTGTGCTGCTGTTGGCCGGTCCAGCCCTGCTCCTGCTGCACCGCCGGGCACCGGAGGCCATGCTGGGCGGGGTGCTGGCGGTCACGGCCGGGTACCTTGCCCTCGGCTACCCCTGGGGGCCGGTGCCGCTTTCGATGGGGCTCGCGATCATTCTCACCACGGCTGCCCGGCGCCGTGCCTATGCCTGGTCCGTGGCCGGGGCCCTGGTGGCCGCACTGTTCATCTGGGCGGCCGTGCACGGCGGCGGAGCGGATTTCGTCCGTGCCGCGGCGGTCTCCGGCTGGCTCGTGATCCTCGTGTTCTTCGGCGAGGGGCTGCGCCTGCGCCGGGAGCGGGCTGCGGAACGCCGTGCCAAGGCGCAGGAGGCCAAGAAACGGGCGGAGGACGAGTACCGGCTCGCCCTGGCCCGAGACATCCACGACGTCGTGGCCCATTCCCTGTCCATGATCAACGTCCGCGCCTCCGTGGCACTGCACCTGGCCGAACGCGATCCCGCACAGCTCAAGCCCGCACTCGAGGCCATCAAGTCCGGCAGCAAGGACGCCCTGGAGCAGGTGCGCGAACTCCTCGGCGTGCTGCGCCGCGACGCGCCGCTGCAGCCCGGGCTGACGCTGGACGGGCTGTCCCGGCTGCTGGAGGATGCCCGGGGTGCCGGGCTGGCTGCGGAATTGACGTTCGACGGCGGTCCGGGACTTGTGCGCGACAGGCTCGGTCCCGCGGGGGAGGCTGTGGTGTACAAGGTGGTGCAGGAAGCGGTGGTGAACGTGGTCAGGCATGCAGGGGCCTCACGCGTTGCGGTGCGGCTGGAGTTGCAGGCTGTCCCGGGGGAACCCCGCCCGGCAGTCCCCGGCCCGGGACAGGCTGCCGGTGCAGGGCAACAACTCAGGGTGAGCATCCGGGACGACGGCCGTGGCGTCCGGGGTGCGCCCGAGGGGAACGGGCGCCGTGGCATGAGGGAGCGGCTGGCGGCAGTCGGCGGAACGGTGGACATCACCGACGGGCACCCCGGAACCCTCGTCACCGTTGTGGTGCCGCTGCATGGCACCGGCGGCGCAGAAGAGGCCGAACCGCCGTCGGACGTGGCGCGATGATCCGGATCCTCATAGCCGACGACCAGACGCTCATCCGGGCCGGCTTCCGTGCGCTGCTCTCCGCCGAGCCAGGCATGGAAGTGGTGGGGGAGTCCGGCACGGGGCGTGAAACCGTCCGCCTGGCGGCCCGGCTCCGCCCGGATGTCATCCTCATGGACATTCGCATGCCCGACGGCGATGGACTGGACGCCGCACGCAGCATCCTGGCCGATCCCAACCTGGCCGGGACCCACATCATCATCCTGACCACGTTTGAACTCGACGAATACATAGTGCAGGCGGTCCGGGTGGGGGCGGCCGGATTCCTCGTCAAGGACACCGAGCCGGAGGAGCTGCTGCGCGCCGTGCGGGTCGTCATGGACGGCGACGCGCTGTTGTCGCCGTCGGTGGCCCGGCGGCTCATGGCCGCCATGGCGGAGCTGGCACCGGCACCAGGTGCGGGCCCGCCGCTGGAGGCAATCACGGGGCGGGGGCGCGAAGTGCTGGCCCTTGTGGGGGAAGGGCTGAACTATGCCGAGATCGTCGCGCGCCTGTTCATCACGCCGCTGACGGCCAAGACGCATGTTTCGCGGATCATGGCCAAGCTCGGCGCCCGGGACAGGGTTCAGCTGGTGGTGGCCGCCTATGAATCCGGGCTGGTCAGGCCCGGCAGGGGAACTGCCGTGTAGCCGCATGCGCCGCCCCGCCGCCGGGGCGTCTCCGCCGGGAGTAGTGCGGCGGGCCAAAGTGCCTCCCTGCGGCAGACGCCGTCGAGCAGGTGCGGGGGAAGAGTTGAAGCATCGCCGAATGACGGCGGACAACAACCCCTGGAGGCACACCATGCTTGCAACACTCACATCCCAGGCCGCGCTCGCAGCCCCCGCCGTGATGCACGGCTGGGGCTACGGGTGGCCGGGCCCCTGGTTCCTGCTGTTCCCGTTGTTCTGGATCGTGGTGATCGGGCTGTTCATCTTCCTGGGGCCCCGCCGCTGGCGCCGAAACCATGCCTGGCACCAGGAACAGGGCGCAGAATCGGTGCTGCGTGAGCGCTACGCCCGCGGCGAGATCGATGAGACCGAATACCGCCAGCGCCTGGAGGTGCTCAGGTCCGGGCAGAAATAGCCCTCAGCCGTGGCGGTACAGGGCCGCCTGAACCCGTGACTGGAGGCCGAGTTTGCCCAGCACCCGGGAGACATGGGTCTTCACGGTGGCCTCGGAAATGCCCAGGCGGCGGCCGATCGAATAGTTCGTGAGGCCGTCGCCGAGGCAGTCGAAAACTTCGCGCTCGCGTTCCGTGAGCTGCGCCAGCCCCGCCGGTTCGCTGACGTCCGGGGCCGGACCGCCCCCGCCGGCCAGCGCAGCGGCCACGATCCGCGCCGTGACCTCCGGCGCAATGACCTGCTCGCCCCGGTGGACGCGCCGCAGCGCCTGGGTGATCGCCTCCGGTTCGGCGCTCTTGAGCAGGAAGCCGTCGGCACCGGCCCGCAGCGCGCCATACAGGTACGAGTCATGGTCGAAGGTGGTCAGCACCAGCACCCTGGCCAGGCCCTCGGCGCGGATCGCCTCCGTGGCGCCCACCCCGTCAAGGACCGGCATGCGCAAGTCCATCAGAACGACGTCGGGCCGCAACGTCCGCGCCATGCCGACGGCGGTTGCCCCGTCACCTGCCTCGCCCACCACCTCCATGTCCGGTGCGGTGTCCACCACCATGCGCATGCCGAGCCGGATGGCGGCGTGGTCGTCGGCAATCAGCACGGTGATCGGTGCCGGTGGGGGTTCCGGCGCCTCAATTCGGGTGTCGGGCGTGTTCATGCGTGGAGTCCTTCGTTGGTGTTCACGGTGCCTGCGGGTGCTTGTGGTGCGGGGCCGGGAAGCGGCAGCCGCAGGAGCACCTTCCACTGCCCGCTTTCGGGGCCGGCAGTGAGGGTGCCGCCGGCGTGGGCGGCGCGGAACTGCATGCTGGGAATGCCGGTGCCTGTTCCCGGGGATGCCGCGGGCTGGTGGGCGGGAAGCTCGCTGGAAACAGTCAAGACGAGTTCCATGGCAGGCGGCGGGGACGGCGTCCTGTCCTGGGATTGTGCCGGCGTGGCCGGCTGCTGCTGCGGTGTCCCCGCCTCATCCTTCCTGACCGCAGCAAGGGAGACGGCCACCGGCTGGCCGGGTGCGTGCCTGGCCGCGTTCGCCAGGGACTCGGCGGCGACCCGGTACACCGTGGTCTGGACGGGCAGCGGCAGGTGGCGGCCGCCGTCGGGCATCCCATTGGAAAAACTGAGCTCCAGACCGGCGCTCCGGTGCCGCCCCACGAGCGGCTCCAGCTCCGCAATGCGGCCCGGGGCCTCCGATGCCGCACCCGAATGCAGGAGGCGGATCATGGCGTTCAGCTCTTCGAGCCCGGCAACGCTCTCTTGCCGGATCTGGCGCAGCAGCGCGGTCCCGGGTGAACCGGCCGGGGCAGCCTTCGCCGCGTGGAGGGCCGCGCCGGACTGCAGCGCGATGGCGGAGAGCCGGGCGGAGATGACGTCGTGGAGCTCGCGGGCCATGTGCTGGCGTTCTTGTTCCAGGGAGAGGTCGTGGGCGTTGCGCTCGGCGAGGAGGCGCTGCGCGGCAGCTTCGTGGACGGCGTCGGCGCGGGCGGATTCACTCTCGGCAAGCAGGATGGCCTTGCGCAGGTTGCCGGCCCATTCGACGGGGGTCAGGAAGGTGATGACGCCCAGCAGCCCGGCAACCACTGTGAGGCCGGCATCCCTGAAGGAGGCAAAGGCGGCAACAACCAGCACGGCTGTCACCACCCAGGCTGCGCGGGAGGCCAGCGCGGCGGCCCTGGGCGAGCCGAACAACACCAGCGAAAAGAAGAACTCAAACATGAGGACGAAGCACCCGGCGTGCCCGGCCAGGAGCAGCCCGACGGCCGCCAGCCCGCACATCCACGCCATGGCCGCGGGTGCGGTGCGGCGGAACACGACGCCGACGCAGCCAAGCAGGGCAATGGCCGGCCAGGCCGATGCCAGGGCCTCCACCTTGAGGTTGCCGAATGCTGCGAAGTTGACGGCGTCGAGCAGCCAGAACAACAGGAAATAGCCAACGGCCAGGGCCACGTCCTCAACCTTGGTGTTCCCCAGGCGCCGCACAGCCATGCCCATGAAGGCTGCACCCAGGCGGCGCAGCGGCGGCGTGGCGGCCGGGGGAGGGGCTGTGCCTGCGTGCCCGGTGCCGGCGGGCGGGGTGGATTCATCCATGCCCCCATCTTCCGTTGCGGCGCGAGCATGGGCAAACGAATCGCTGGCCTGTGGGACGAAGGTATGACACGGGGTGGGCCCAATGGCCGATTCCCTGCGGGGCCCGGGTTGGGAGGCTGAAACCATGACGATCGCGATTTATGTTCAGCTGGCAGTTTTGGCACTCATCGACAGCACCAGCATCGGAACCCTGCTGATCCCGCTGTGGCTCATGCTGCGCCCGGACGCACGCCGCATCCTGCCGCGAATCCTGCTGTTCCTGGGTGTCCTGGCTGCTTTCTACTTCGCGGTTGGCATTGCCGTGCTCAGCGGGGCCGAGTGGATCACCAACGGCGCGGGCTGGCAAGCGTTGACCAAGCTGCCGGCGGTGCAGTGGGCCATGGTGCTCGGCGGGGGCGGCATGCTGGCGTACTCGCTTCAGCCCGATCCGGCGAAGAAGGCGCACAAGAAGGCCGCCATGGCGGCAAGCGCCGGCGGCACCTCCGGGCCAGAAAGCGCCATGCTGGAATCTAAGGTGGAAGCCAAGTGGAAGTCCCGGCTGTCCAAGGCGTTGCGCAGCCCCGGCGGCATCATCGGCCTGGCCCTCATCGCAGGACTGCTCGAGCTGCCCACCATGCTGCCGTACCTGGTGGCGATTGGGCTTCTTTCCAACTCGACGCTGGCACTGCCGGCCGGAGTGTTCGTCCTGGCCGCCTATTGCCTGGTCATGCTGGCGCCGGCCCTGCTGTTGCTGGCCCTGCGGACAACACTGGGCCACAGGCTGGATCCGCTGCTCCAACGCGCATCCAACAAGTTGGGGAAGTTTGCCGGGGAAACGATCCTCTGGATCGTGGGGATTGTGGGATTCCTGCTGCTGCGGGCCGGATTGATCGAACTTGCGCCCGTGGCGGCATGGAACCCGTTCACGTGAGGTGCGTGGCCGCGGCCACGTTCGCCACGGGTGGAAGCCGGGCGCGGACCGCCGCGCGATTTGAGAGAATGGGGGCATGACTTCTCCTGATACCGGCAAAATGACCAAGCCCGGCAAGTTTGCCGGCGTCGGCACCATCGTCCTTGCCGCAGTTTTCCTCGTGGCCCTGGTGTTCGCGGCCAACAACAGCACCGTGCTTGGCTGGATCATCGCCGCCATTGCGTTCGGCTGGCTGGTGCTGTCCACGTTCGTCTACATCGGCGTGCACAAGGCCGCAGCCTTCGGGGCCCGGCAGGTGGCGCTGGCCCAGGCACAGATGGCGCAGCAGAACAGCGCCAATGCCCCGGCCGACGGCGGCACGCGCCTGGTCTCGCAGGATTCCGGTTCGCGCACGGCAGAGAAGGCGCGCGAGATGAAGCTGGACCACTCGTTCAAGATCATCAGCGTCCAGGTGGGCGTGGTCAACGAATACCTGGGCAAGGATGCCGACATGGTGGCCCGCGCCCTGGACACGATCGACATCACGGCCACCAACGGCCGCGGCATGATCAACCCCAACTGGGAAGCCCAGGAAGCCAAGATGGATGCCGCCATGGCCAGGAAAAACGCCGAGCGCCAGGCCGAAAACGCCTCGGGCGCCCAGGCCGGCACGGCAGCCGGGGCTGCCGAAACCAAGACGGCTTCCGCGGACGACGGCGACGAGCCCGTCAGCGGCACCATCATCGACTAGCGTCCCCCAGCTTCCGCCCTGCGCGGGCGGACGGGGCACGCTGTCCGGGGCTGCGGCGTCGGGCATCAAAAACATACACATCCTGCGGGTAAGGTTGAACACGTGAGCAACGGTATTGAAAACGGTCGATTGAGGATCGCAAGCGTCAACGTCAACGGCATTCGTGCCGCCTACAAGAACGGCATGGGCCCGTGGCTGGCGGAGCGCGATGTTGACATCCTGTGCCTGCAAGAGGTGCGCGCACCCGATGCGATCGTGGAGGGCTTCCTCGGCGAGGAATGGCACCTGCTGCACGCCGAGGCCGAGGCCAAGGGGCGTGCCGGGGTGCTGATCGCCACCCGCAAGGACCGGCTGGAACCGGTGGCCACGCGCATCGGGATCGGCGACGACTACTTTGCCACCACCGGACGCTGGGTTGAGGCGGACTATGCGCTGACCGGCTCGGACGGCACGGCGCAGACCCTGACGGTTGTCAGCGCCTACGTGCATTCCGGCGAGGTCGGCACGCCGAAGCAGGACGACAAATTCCGCTTCCTGGACACCATGATCGGGCGCCTGCCGCAGCTTGCCGCCGCCAGCGACCATGCCCTGGTGGTGGGCGACCTCAACGTGGGGCACAAGACCCTGGACATCAAGAACTGGAAGGGCAACGTCAAGCGCTCCGGCTTCCTGCCCGAGGAGCGCGCGTACTTTGACCGCTTCTTCGGCGAGGAAATCGGCTTCAAGGACGTGGCGCGGGAGCTTGCCGGCGAGGTCGACGGGCCGTACACCTGGTGGTCCAACCGCGGCCAGGCCTTCACCAACGACACCGGCTGGCGGATCGACTACCACGCCGCCACGCCCGGGCTGCTGGCCAGGGCGGAGTCCTGTGTGGTGGACCGGGCCGCCTCCTACGAGGAGCGCTTCTCAGACCACGCCCCGCTAGTTGTCGACTACAAGTTCTAAAGGACTTTTGAACCATCATGAGTGAGACCACATTGCGCCCCCGCGTCCTCTCGGGCATGCAGCCCTCCGGCGACTCCCTGCACCTGGGCAACTACCTCGGTGCCCTGGTCAACTGGGTCAAGACGCAGGACGACTACCAGACGCTGTTCTTCATCCCGGACATGCACGCCATCACCGTGGAGCAGGACCCCGCCGAGCTGCGCGAACGCACGCGCAAGACGGCAGCACAGTACATTGCCGGCGGCATCGACATTGAAAAGTCCACGCTGTTTGTGCAGTCCCACGTGCCCGAGCATGCCCAGCTGGCCTGGGTGCTGAACTGCATCACCGGTTTTGGCGAGGCCTCGCGGATGACCCAGTTCAAGGACAAGTCGGCCAAGGGCGGCGCGGACGTGGCGAGCGTGGGCCTGTTCACCTACCCCGTGCTCATGGCCGCGGACATCCTGCTGTACCGCCCCCAGGGCGTGCCCGTGGGCGACGACCAGCGCCAGCACGTGGAGCTGGCCCGCGACCTCGCCAAGCGCTTCAACCACCGCTTCGGTGAGACATTCGTGGTGCCGGAGGCCTTCATCCAGAAGGAGGGCGCCCGGATCTATGACCTGCAAAACCCGACGGCGAAGATGTCCAAGTCCGCGTCGGGCCCCAACGGCCTGATCAACATCCTCGACGAGCCCAAGGTCACGGCCAAGCGCATCAAGTCCGCCGTCACGGATGCCGACACCGTGATCGCCCACGACCGTGCCAAAAAGCCCGGCGTCACCAACCTCCTGGAGATCCTGTCCACGCTGACGGAGAAACCGGTGGACACACTGGTGGCTGAGTACGATGGCAAGATGTACGGGCACCTGAAGGTTGATGTGGCGGAGGCGGTGGTGGAACGCCTCGAGCCCATCCGAAAGCGAACGCTGGAGCTGCTGGACGATCCCGCGGAACTGGACTCCCTGCTGGCCCACGGTGCTGCCAAGGCGCGCGAGATCGCCTCCGTGACGCTCGCCGACGTCTACAACAAGGTGGGCTTCCTGCCGCCCCTCGGACCGGTCGGCTAGCCGTGCCCGGCATTGGCCAGAGCGGCGCCTCGCCCACACCGCATGCGGACAGCCTTGGCGTGATCATCTCCCTGCCCCCTGCCCTGGCGAAGCAGCTCAGCGACAGCCGGGCCGAGTACGCAGGGCCCTCGTCCGCCGTCGTGCCTCCCCACATCACGCTGGTGTCGGGGCGGGCCACCGACGACTGGGCCGATGCGGCCGCGCACGTGCGCAAGGTGGCGGCAGCGGCGGAGCCGTTCCGGATTTCACTGCGGGGGACCGGCACATTTGAGCCGGTTTCGCCCGTGGTTTTCCTCAATGTCGACGGCGGTGCCCAGGACTGTGCACGGCTGCACGGCGAACTCCTCCAGGGTCCGCTGGAGCACCTGCTCGAGTTTGACTTCCACCCGCACCTGACGATCGCCCACGACCTGGATGAAGCGGCCATGGCCCGGGCCAAGGCGGGAATGGCGGATTTTGTGGCAGACTTCGAAGTCACGAGCATCGGGCTGTATGACTATCTGGGCGGCGGCTGGGCGCTGCGGGAGGAGCTGGCACTTGGGGGATCGGGAAGATAAGGCACTGGCCGCGCAGTTTCCGGGGTTCAGTGCCCCGGGCGTGGCGGCCAAAAAGCCCATGGCGGCGTCGCCGGCGCCGCCGCCGAGCCCCCTGGACCGCAAGTCCCTGGCCGCGTGGACCGGGACCAAGCGCGGGGATTTCATCACGGCACGCCGCGAGGGCAGCCGGTGGCAGCAGCTCAAGACCCTGTTTCCGTGGCTCAACGCGTGGGCGGGACAGCTGTTCCCCCTGCGCGTGTGGCAAATTTACTCCCGGCGCCGCGGCCCCCTGCTGGCGGCCGGCAACGCGTACCTGATGTTCTTCTCCGTGGGCGCCATGCTCGTGGCAGGTTTTGCCATCTTGGGGTTGTTCGCCTCTGGCAACGAGGTGCTCCGCGACGCCGTGGTCGACCTCGTCGCGGACAGCACCCCCGGCCTGATCGACACCGGCGACGGTGGCCTGGTCAAGCCTGAGCAGCTCCTGGGAACGCGCGGTTTCGGGACCACGCTGCTGGTCTCCCTGGCTGCATTGCTGGTCACGGCCATGGGCTGGATCAACGGCCTGCGCGAGGGCATCCGCTCCATCCTGGGCCTGGCCCGCGACCGCACCAACCCAGTCCTGTCCAAGGTGCGCGACCTGCTCACCCTGCTGGTGCTGGGAGTGGCCCTGATCCTCACCAGCGTGCTGGGCCTGCTCAGCTCCGCGATCATGGACGGGGTGGGCCAGCTGCTGGGCCTGGACGGGCTGTTCTCCGGCGCCACCACCAAGCTGGCCTCGCTGGGGCTCATGTTTGTCCTGGACGTGGCAGTCGCGGTGATCATGTTCAGCATCGCCGCACGCGTGCACATGCCCCGCCGAGTGCTGGTGGTCGCCGCCCTGATCTCCGGGGCCGGGGCCACCGTGCTGCGCTTCTTCAGCGCCATGCTGCTCAACGGTGTCACCAGCAACCCGCTGCTGGCACCGTTCGCCGTGATCCTGGGCCTCTTTGTCTGGTTCTTCCTGCTCAGCCAGGTGTACCTGATCTCGGCCGCGGTCGCCGCCATCCTCGCCGCAGACCGCCGCGCCCGCACCAAGGCCTGACGGGCCCCTTTTCCCACGCACGACGGCGGCACCGGACGAGGGCTGGCGCGCCGCCTTCCGAGTCCGGCCCGGTCGCAGCGGTGCGGATTTCTGACCTACAATGAAAATCTATTGTCGAATGTATTAGGGAGAGCGTGGCCGGCTGGCCCCGGCCCGATGCGCTTGCCGCTGGGGCGGGCTGCAGGAAAATTGCACCGGTTTTGCTCCAAGGACGCCAGCAACCCGGATGGAGCAAACGTACATGTCAGGAATGGGCTTGGGCCGTACCTCGATGCGCCAGCGCGAGTTCTTGGGCCGCGCGCAGCTGGTGGACCAGACGGTGTCCTGCCTTGGGCGGCAGGGCTCGAACGTTCTGCTCGTGGGCGCGGGCGGGGTGGGCAAGACGTCGCTGGCAGGGCATTCCATCGAGGTTCTTGGCAGCCGCGAAGCCGGACTCCTGCCCGTCCATTTCACCGCGACGGAAGCAACACAGCGCACTCCCTTGGCTGTGTTTGCCTCGGTGCTGTCCGAGGACAGCCAGCCGGGTGCCCGGCGGCCGGACCGGATCGGCGAGTTCATCATCCAGCAGTGCCTCAGCCATGCCGCGGCAAGGCCCGGCCGTGCCGGCGGAAAGCCCGGCCGCCTGGTCATCCACATCGACGATGTGCCGCTCCTGGACCAGATGAGTGAGGAGGTTGTGGAGTACCTTATTTCCCGAACCGACGTGAGGGTGGTGCTCACCTGCCGCAGTGTCCCCGGACCCTCCCGCACGCTGGTGCGGGCCTGGCGCGACGGACTGCTCAGCCGCATCGACGTGCCCGGGCTCTCAGCCGAGGAGACCGAGGAGTTCGCGCAGGCCTTCCTGCCCGGACGGCCCATCGCCGCCGAAACCATCGAGCGCCTGCACCGGCTGACCGGCGGCAATGCCATGTTCCTCCACGAGCTGCTCCGCCTGCTGGAGGCGTCCGAGCAGCTTGAGCCGCGGCAGGGCCTGTGGGTGTGGACGGGAGGGCTGCCCGGCGGGACCTCACTCCTGGACATCCTGCGGGTCGAGATTGAGCAGCTTTCGGCACAGCAGCGGGCAGCCTTTGAAATTGTGGCGCTTTGCGCGCCCGTTCCGCTGCACCTGCTTGGCGGGGAAGTGGAGCTTGAAGCCGTTGAGGCTCTCGCCGGAGCAGGGCTCATCAGTCTCACCGGCGCAGACTGGCACGGTGGGACGGTTGTTTCCCTGGCACACCCAATTTTTGGTGAAGCCATGGAGGGGCTGCTGACCCCGGCCCTGTCCAGGCGCCGCTACAAGGCACTCTATGCTTCAGCCATGGCCCGCTACGCGCCGGCCGCGCCGGGGCCGGAGGAGTCCACTCCGGTCACCTGGAGGGGCGAAACCTCGGAGCTGCTCATCGTGGTGGGCTGGGGCTTGAATGCCGGCGAGGACGTCCCGCTGCCGCTCCTGGCCGACGCCTTTGAGTACGGGCGCACACTGTCTGACCATGCCTTCCGCATCCGGACCGCCACGATGCTTCTGCACCATCCAGAAACACCTGCCCTGCTGAGGGCCGGCGCCTTCATCAACCGCATGGAGGCCCACCGGTTCAGCAACAACCCCCAGGCGGTGTCGGCCGACGCCCCGCGCGCCCGGGCGACAGTGGAGAACCTCCCTGACGGGCCGCAACGCAACGGGCTCGCCGCCGACCTGGCCACTGTGCTCGCCGACGCCTACGCGCTGCAGCAGGGCCTGTGGCAGGACTCCCTGGAGATTCTGGACTGGGCTGAGAACCTGGTCTCCGGCTCCGCCGTTCCTTCCCCGACGGACATGCACCGGCTCGCCGCCTCCCGCGGCATCTACCTGAGCTACGCGGGGAAAATGTCGGAGTCGTTCACGGTCCAGCAGGAAACTCTCCTCGCCACCCGTTCCACACCCCACTTTCTTCCGCTCGCATCGACCAACCTCATCACACTGGGCCAGCGGGGCGAATCCAAGCGGTCCCGGGCACTGGCCAGGGCGCAGCTGACCCATGCCGTGCGGTCGATGAAGGAGTATCCGCTCGCAGCGGGGGAGATTGTGGCGGCCTGGTGCCTGTCTGACATGTTCACCGGCAACATCCGCGAAGCATCCTTCATCTTTGGCCTCATGAATGCCGCGGTCGCACGAAACCCGGGCAACGTCCAGATGCGCAAGACCCTGGTGGCCTTTGGCCGAGGCCTGCTCGCATCCATGAACGGGGAATGGCCCACGGCGGCCGAGCACCTGACCTTGGCCTGTGCCGAGCTGGATGACTTCTCCGGCACGGGATCGGAGGGGCTGCTGCTGGCCACCCTGTCCCTGGCCCATGCCGCCAACGGCGACCACGCAGCCTCGGCCCAGGTGCGCCGGCAACTGCTCAACCGGACCACGGGCGAGAGCAGGCTCCTGGAGCTGCCCTCCCGCTATTCGCTGCTCCTGGCCTCCATGTATTCCCCCTCGGGCGGCGAGGCCGCCGAGGCACTGGAACTTGTTGAACTGGCCCGCAGCTTTGACTTTGGTCTCATGGAACTGCGGGCGCTGCACCTGCTGGCCTGCTGCGCGCCCGGCGGGCCCACCCCGGCCCAGCTGGAACGCGCCAGGACCCTGGCGGCCGCCGTCGACGCCCCGGTGGCAGCCCCGCTCCTGGCCAGCTGCGAACACGTGGCGGCCGGCGGCCTGCCGAGCCGCGGCGATGCGGCCCGCCTGCTGGCCCGCCGCGGCCTCATGGTGCCCGCTGCCCCGATCCACATCCTCACGCCGCGGGAACAGCAGCTCGCCGGCCTCCTGGCGCTCGGCTACACCAACAACCAGATCACCAAGAAACTGGTCATTTCCAAGCGCACCGCCGAAACCCATGCGGCCAAGATCTACCAGAAATTGAACATCAAGTCCCGGGATGACATTGCCGAGGCCCTGGACACTTTCGAGTCGGCACGCCGGTAGCTTCCACCGGCCGGGTCGAAGCACAACGGTGCCTGGCCCCGCGCTGGAAGGGGCCGGGCGCCGTCGTGCTTCAGGGGGAACGCAAAAGCGCCGCCCCCACAAGGGGAGCGGCGCTTTTGTGAAGCAGGAATTGCTAGATCTGGCGGGCCAGGATGGCCTGCTTGACCTCGGCGATTGCCTGGGTGACCTGGATGCCGCGGGGGCATGCTTCGGTGCAGTTGAAGGTGGTGCGGCAGCGCCACACGCCTTCCTTGTCGTTGAGGATCTCCAGGCGCATGTCGCCGGCATCGTCGCGGGAGTCAAAGATGAAGCGGTGTGCGTTCACAATGGCTGCCGGGCCGAAGTACTGGCCGTCGGTCCAGAAGACGGGGCAGGAGGACGTGCACGCGGCGCACAGGATGCACTTGGTGGTGTCGTCAAAACGCTCGCGGTCCTCGGCGGACTGCAGGCGCTCCTTGGTGGGGGTGTGGTCGCGGTTGATCAGGAACGGCATGACCTCGCGGAAGGACTGGAAGAACGGTTCCATGTCCACGATCAGGTCCTTCTCGACGGGCAGGCCCTTGATGGGCTCGACCGTGATGGGCTTGGACGTGTCCAGGTCCTTCAACAGCGTCTTGCAGGCCAGGCGGTTGCGGCCGTTGATGCGCATGGCATCGGAACCGCACACACCGTGCGCACAGGAACGGCGGAAGGACAGCGAGCCGTCCTGCTCCCACTTGACCTTGTGCAGGGCATCCAGCACACGGTCGGTGCCGTACATGGTCATGGTGAAGTCTTCCCACTTCGACTCTTCCGAGAACTCGGGGTCGTAGCGGCGAACACGCAGCGTGATGTCGAAGGTGGGGATTTCACCGCCGCCACCGAGGTGGGCGGGCAGTTCGATCTTTGATGCCGGCTCCGGCAGTTCGGCTTCTACGGTGCTCATTAGTACTTCCTCACCATCGGCTGGTAGCGGGTAACGACAACAGGCTTGGTTTCGAGGCGGATGCCGGCAATGTGCTCTTCCGAGCTCTCTGCCGTGACACCGGAATCGAGGTAGGCCATGGAGTGCTTCATGAACTTCTCGTCGTCGCGGTCCGGGAAGTCCTCGCGGTAGTGTCCGCCGCGGGATTCCTCACGGTGCAGGGCGGCAACGGTCATGACCTTGGCCAGTTCCAGCAGGAAGCCCAGTTCAACGGCTTCCAGCAGGTCCAGGTTGAAGCGCTTGCCCTTGTCCTGGACGGAGATGCGGCCGTAGCGCTCCTCGAAGCCGGCAATGTCGCCCAGGACCTTGTTCAGGGAGTCCTTGGTGCGGAACACCTGCATGTTGGCGTCCATGGTGTCCTGCAGGTCCTTGCGGATCGCAGCAACACGCTCGCCGCCGTCGGAGTTGCGGACGTGGTCCAGCAGGGCCTTGGTGTCGGCTTCCGGGTTTTCCGGCAGCTCAACGAAATCGGCCGTCTTGGCGTACTCGGCCGCGGCAACTCCGGCGCGCTTGCCGAACACGTTGATGTCCAGCAGCGAGTTGGTGCCCAGGCGGTTTGAGCCGTGGACGGAGACACAGGCGACTTCGCCGGCTGCGTACAGGCCGGGGATGACGGTGTCGTTGTCCTGGAGGACCTCGGTGGTGATGTTCGTGGGAACACCGCCCATGGCGTAGTGCGCCGTGGGGAACACGGGGACCGGCTCGGTGTACGGCTCCACACCCAGGTAGGTGCGGGCGAACTCGGTGATGTCCGGAAGCTTGGCGTCAATGTGCGCCGGCTCCAGGTGGGTCAGGTCCAGGAGGACGTAGTCCTTGTTCGGGCCGCAGCCGCGGCCTTCACGGACTTCGTTGGCCATGGAACGGGCCACGATGTCGCGCGGTGCCAGGTCCTTGATGGTGGGGGCGTAGCGCTCCATGAAGCGCTCACCGTCCGAGTTGCGCAGGATGGCGCCTTCGCCGCGGGCCGCCTCGGAGAGCAGGATGCCCAGGCCGGCAAGGCCTGTCGGGTGGAACTGGAAGAACTCCATGTCCTCCAGCGGGATGCCCTTGCGGAACGCGATGCCCATGCCGTCGCCGGTCAGGGTGTGGGCGTTGGAGGTGGTCTTGAAGACCTTGCCCGCGCCGCCGGTGGCCAGGATGACGCTCTTGGCCTGGAAGACGTGCAGTTCGCCCGTGGCGAGGTCGTAGGAAACGACGCCCGCAATGCGCTTCTGCATGTAGGTGGTGCCGTCCTCGCGGGTGGCCTCCTCCTCAACCGTGAGCAGGTCCAGAACGTAGTACTCGTTGTAGAACTCAACGTTGTGCTTGACGCAGTTTTGGTACAGGGTCTGCAGGATCATGTGTCCGGTGCGGTCCGCGGCGTAGCAGGCGCGGCGGACAGGGGCCTTGCCGTGGTCGCGGGTGTGCCCGCCGAACCGGCGCTGGTCAATGCGGCCTTCGGGCGTGCGGTTGAATGGCAGGCCCATCTTTTCCAGGTCGATGACGGCGTCGATGGCTTCCTTCGCCATGACCTCCGCCGCGTCCTGGTCCACCAGGTAGTCGCCGCCCTTGACGGTGTCAAAGGTGTGCCACTCCCAGTTGTCCTCTTCCACGTTGGCAAGTGCTGCGCACATGCCGCCCTGGGCTGCACCCGTGTGGGAGCGGGTGGGGTAGAGCTTGGTCAGGACGGCGGTGTGGGCACGCTGTCCTGATTCAATGGCGGCACGCATTCCTGCGCCACCGGCCCCGACGATTACGACGTCGTATTTGTGGACCTGCATACTGGATGCTCTTTCTCTCTGTACTGCACTAAATGCTGGTGTTCACTTCTTGCCGCCCGGCCATAAGGCGCCGGGTGCCCGAAACTAAAAGTTACGGAACGGGGCAGAAGGACGGAAGGTCAATGACGGCGCCGGGAGGGCAGGGGTCAAAGGTGAAGATGACCAGGGTGCCCAGGACGATGATGACCGCAGTGGCCACGTAAAGGATGGTCTTGAGCGTCATGCGGGTGCCGTCACGCTCGGCGTAGTCGTTGATGATGGTGCGGACGCCGTTGGTGCCGTGCAGCATGGCAAGCCACAGCATGGCCAGGTCCCAGACCTGCCAGAACGGGCTGGACCACTTTCCGGCAACAAAGCCGAAGTCGATCGCGTGGATGCCGTCGCCCACCATGAGGTTGACGAACAGGTGGCCGAAGATCAGCACGATCAGGACCACGCCGGAGAGGCGCATGAACAGCCAGGCGAACATCTCAAAGCTTGAGTGCGAGGCCTTGTTCCGCTTGTATTTGGGCGACTGCGCACTGTTTGAGCGCGGCGAGGCGATGGAGTTGGTGCTCATGCTAGTTCCCTCCGAAGAAATTGGAGAAGACAATGGTGAGGTGACGGATCAAGAACGGGATCATCGTCACGGCCCACAGTGCAAGGACCCCCCAGAGCAGCTGGCGCTGGTACTTGGGGCCCTTCTTCCAGAAGTCGACGGCAATGATGCGCAGGCCGTTGAAGGCGTGGAACACGATTGCTGCGACAAGGGCCGCTTCACCCAGGCCCATGATGGGGTTTTTGTACGCCCCAATGACTGCTGTGTACGCCTCAGGGGAAACCCTCACCAATGAGGTGTCGAGGACGTGCACCAACAAGAATATAAAGATCACTACACCGGTAATACGGTGTCCCACCCATGACCACATGCCTTCTCGGCCGCGGTACAGAGTGCCAGCTGGTTTTGTCGGCACTGATTAAACCTTCCCTGCGTCACCGATGCGCTGGCGTGGTTCCACGCGGGGAAACGCACTCGGCGTAAGCACTCATACTTGTGCCTAAATTTAGGCTTAGCTAACAGCATATTCAACTTAGGCACTCCTTGCTCTATGCGGCAAATCACAGGCGTGTCACAAAATGATGGTGTAAGGGTGCGTTGCCCGGTCCCCGGATGTCCGACGCCGGAGTGCCCGGCCTCCGCCCACGGGTGGAAGTTTGGACACAATGACGTGTTTAGGGGCGGTGCCGGGGTGGCCGTCACCTATGGTGGAGATGATGAATACGGAAAATTTGGTTCAGCCGCAGTCAGGCTCAACAGACCCCCTGGACAGGTTTTACGCAGTGATCCCCGCAGGCGGTGTCGGCACCCGGTTGTGGCCCCTGTCCCGGGCCGCCGCCCCGAAGTTCCTGCACGACCTCACCGGCAGCGGAAGCACCCTGATCCGGGCCACCTATGACCGGCTCGAACCGCTCAGCGGCACCAAGGTGCTGCTGGTGACGGGCGACGCCCACCGCGAGGCCGTCTGCCGGCAGCTGCCCGAGGTGGCGGACGAGAACCTGGTGCTTGAGACGGAGCCCAAGGACTCCGGTGCCGCGATCGGCCTTGCCGCGGCCATCCTTTACACCCGCAACCCGGACACGATCATGGGCTCCTTCGCCGCAGACCAGGTGATCAGCCCTGACGAGAAGTTCCAGGCCGCCGTCCATGAGGCCATCTACACGGCCGCCTCGGGCAAGATCGTCACGATCGGCATCAAGCCCACGCACGCCTCCACGGGCTTCGGCTACATCCGCACCGGCTCGCCCCTGGTTGTTGCCGGCGCACCCAGCGCCCACACGGTGGAGGAGTTCGTGGAAAAACCCAGCGAGGAAATCGCCGAACAGTACCTTGCCAGCGGCGACTACAACTGGAATGCCGGCATGTTCGTCGCCCCCGTGGGCCTCATGCTCCACCACCTGCAGGCCAACGAGCCCGCCCTCTACGACGGCATCATGGAGATTGCCCGCGCCTGGGACACCCCGGACCGGATCGCCGTGAAGAACCGCGTCTGGCCCACCCTGCCCAAGATCGCCATCGACTACGCCGTGGCCGAGCCCGCAGCCGACGCCGGCGACGTGGCAGTCATCCCCGCCGACTTCAGCTGGGACGACGTCGGCGACTTCGCAGCCATCGCCCGGCTCAGCAGCGCTAAGGAAGATAAGAACGTCAAGGTCATCGGGGAGGGCGGGCGCGTCTTCACCGACGACAGCAGCGGCATCGTCGTCACGGACACCACCCGTGTGATCGCCCTCATCGGCATCCAGGACGTGGTGGTCGTTGACACCCCCGACGCCCTCCTCGTCACCACCCGCGCCCATTCGCAGCTGGTCAAGAACGCCGTGGCCGGCCTCAAGGCACAGGGCCGCACCGACGTCCTCTAGCCCCCGGCCGCCGGCGCCGCACCACCCGGCGACACCTTTCGGCCGGCGCCCTGCCGGCGTCGGGGGCTTGTGCGCATAAGCGCCCAAAGCACGACGGCGGCCGGTGCCTTTCTCGCGAAGGCGCCGGCCGCCGTCGTGCCTGGGAGAAGTTACGGGACGTAACGCGGCGCCGCCAATGCCGCCGCAAAGCAAACACATGGCTAGTGTTGGAGGGTGCGCAATTACTCGCTGGAAACAGAACCGACCGAGCTCGTGGGCCCGTGGCTTGAGCCGCTGATTGATGAGGTCATCGAATTCCGCCGCGACCTCCACGCCCACCCGGAACTCTCCTTCCAGGAATTCCGTACCTCCGGCAAGATCTACGACCGGCTGCTGGCGGCAGGCCTGTCGCCGCGCCGGCTGGACGGCACCGGCGTCATTGTTGACGTGGGCGAGGGCCCCATCGCGACGGCGCTGCGCGGGGACATCGACGCCCTGCCGATCGTGGAGGTGACCGGGCTGCCGTTCGCCTCGCGCAACCACGGGGTGACGCACGGCTGCGGACACGACTTTCACACCGCCACCATGCTGGGCATCGCCCTGGTGCTGGCGAAGATGCACGAGCAGATGCCGCTGGGCGGCAGTATCCGCATTATTTTCCAGCCCGCCGAGGAAACCCTGCCCGGCGGTGCGCTGGCGTGCATCGACCAGGGCGCCCTTGACGGGGTGCCGCGCATCATGGCGCTGCACTGCGACCCCCGGATTGAGGTGGGCAAGATCGGCACGCGCATCGGGCCCATCACCAGCGCCTCCGACACCATCAAGATCGAGCTGACAGGGCGCGGCGGGCACAGCTCCCGCCCGCACCTGACCGAAGACCTCGTGTTTGCCCTGGCGCAGATTGCGATCAGCGTCCCGGCCGTGCTCTCCCGCCGCGTTGACGTGCGCAGCGGCGTCTCCGTGGTCTGGGGCCAGATCAACGCCGGCTCCGCACCCAACGCCATCCCCGGCCACGGGGTCATGAGCGGGACCATGCGCTGCCTGGACCGCGAGGCCTGGCATGCCGCCGGGGAACTGCTCGACGACGTCGTGCAGCAGGTGGCGGCGCCGTTCGGCGTCGACGTGCACCTGGAACACACCCGCGGTGTGCCCCCGGTGGTCAACTCCGAGCATGAGACGGCGCTGATTGAGGCCTCCGCCCGCGCCGAACTGGGGGAGGACTCCGTGGTGCTGGCCCCGCAGTCCATGGGCGGGGAGGATTTCGCCTGGTTCCTGCAGGGCATCCCCGGCTCCCTCATGCGCCTGGGCACCCACGTGCCGGGCGGCGAGGAGTACGACCTTCACCGCGGCGACTACATCGTTGACGAGCGGGCACTTGCCGTGGGCATCAAGGTGCTGTGCGCCGCGGCCCTGCGCACCCTGCGCGCCCCCGTCGAGCCGTAATGCCCGGCCCGGGGCAGCCCCGGGGCGGATCCGCCATGTAACGGTTCCCCAACAATGCGCACCGCCGGGTGTCCCCACACTGGCAGCTTGCGGCTTTGTCCCACTAGTCTGTTGTCATAAGCGCCGCAGTGCTGGGTGCGGCAAGGCATTGGCATTCCCTCCATGGGGCTGGACAGCGTAGTCCAGGACGGTGGCGGGCGGCGCGTGTGTTGCCCTTCCAGCCTTCCTCTGCAGCCAAGAACCGATGGAGGAACCTTGAAAAACCTGCTTCTCAACACCACGAAGTCCGTCAAGCGCGGAGCCCTCGTGGGAACCATTGCCATCAGTGCCGCGGCACTTGTCCTCACCGGCTGCGGGGAGGCCCCGCCGGCACCCGGCGGCAACGCCGGCGCATCGGAGAACCCGGCCGCCGCAGACTACCTCGGCTGCATCGTCTCCGACTCCGGCGGATTCGACGACCAGTCCTTCAACCAGTCCTCCTACGAGGGCCTGAAGAAGGCTGTCGCCGACCTCGGCATCAAGATGAAGGAAGCACAGTCCTCCGCCACCTCGGACTTCGCACCGAACCTGGCCACCATGGCCAGCGCGGGCTGCAACCTGACGCTCACGATCGGCTTCCTGCTGGCCGAGGCCACGAAGACGGCCGCCGCGGACAACCCCGACCTGCACTACGCCATCATCGATGACAACTCGATCAAGGCGGACAACGTCAAGCCCGTCGTGTACGACACCGCCCAGGCCGCGTTCCTGGCCGGCTACGTGGCAGCCTCCGTCTCCAAGACCGGCAAGGTTGGCACCTTCGGCGGCATCAACATCCCCACCGTCACCATCTTCATGGACGGCTTTGCCGACGGCGTGAAGTACTACAACGAGAAGCAGGGCAAGGACGTCCAGCTGATCGGCTGGGACAAGGCAACCCAGCAGGGCTCCTTCGCCAACACCTTCGAGATCATCCAGGAAGGCACCAAGATCACCAACAACCTCATCTCTGAAGGTGCCGACGTGGTCATGCCCGTTGCAGGCCCCCTCGGCAAGGGTGCCGGCGACGCCATCCTGGCGGCCAACAAGGACGGCAAGAGCGTCAAGCTCGTCTGGGTTGACTCAGACGGTTTCGTCACGGCACCCACCTACAAGGACATCCTGCTCACCTCCGTGGTGAAGACCATGGGCGAGGCCGTGGAGTCCATTGTCAAGGAAGACCTGGACGGCAAGTTTGACCCCACACCGTACGTTGGCACCCTGGACAACGGCGGTGTTGCACTGGCACCGTTCCACGACCTGGACGGCGAGGTCAGCGCCGACACCAAGACCCAGCTGGATGAAATCAAGAAGGGCATCATCGACGGTTCGATCAAGGTCGAATCCGCCGCCAGCCCCAAGTAGCAGCCGGACGCGGGTGTTGGGGGCTGCCGCCGGCGGCCCCCAACACCCGCGTCCGTCCCACGTGACACGCACATCCCCGCCGCGGCAGCACGCCGCCGCGGGCCCTTTCCCAGACGGGCTAAAACGTTGAAACTTGAACTTCGGGGCATCACCAAGAGCTTTGGTTCCCTGGTGGCGAACGACCACATCGACCTGGTGGTGGAATCCGGGGAAATCCACAGCCTGCTCGGCGAGAACGGCGCAGGGAAATCCACCCTGATGAACGTCCTCTACGGCTTGTACGAGCCCACATCGGGGCAAATCCTGGTGGACGACAAGCCGGTGAAGTTCTCCGGCCCCGCCGACGCCATGGCCGCCGGCATCGGCATGGTGCACCAGCACTTCATGCTCGTCCCGGTCTTCACCGTTGCAGAGAACGTGGCACTCGGCGCCGAGTCCACCTCCTTCGGCGGCGTGCTGAACCTCGCCGAGACGCGCAGGAAAATCCGCGAAATCTCCGACCGCTTCGGCTTCGACGTCGACCCCGACGCGCTCGTGGAGGACCTCCCCGTGGGCGTGCAGCAGCGCGTGGAAATCATCAAGGCGCTGGTGCGCAACTCCAAAATCCTGATCCTGGACGAGCCCACCGCCGTGCTCACGCCCCAGGAAACCGACGAGCTCATGGACATCATGGGCCAGCTGCGCGACGGCGGCACCTCCATTGTCTTCATCTCCCACAAGCTGCGCGAGGTCAAGGCGGTCTCGGACACCATCACCGTCATCCGCCGCGGCAAGGTGGTCGGCTCCGCCCCGCCGGACACCTCCACCACGGAGCTGGCCGCGATGATGGTGGGCCGCGCCGTGAACCTCACCCTGGACAAGGCCGACGCCACCCCCGGCGAGGAGACCTTCAAGGTCACCAACCTCACCGTCATGAACGACGCCGGACAGCGGCTTTTGGACGACGTTACCCTGAGCGTGTCCCAGGGTGAGATCCTGGCTGTCGCCGGGGTCCAGGGCAATGGCCAGACCGAGCTGACTGAGGCTGTCCTCGGACTGCAACGGCACGTGCTCGGCTCCATCACCCTTCACGGACAGGAGCTGGTGGGCAAGACCGTCCGCCAGGTACTGGACTCCGGCGTCGGCTTCGTCCCCGAGGACCGGCAGGACGACGGTCTCGTGGGCGAGCTTTCCATTGCCGAGAACCTGGTCCTGGACCTCTACACCAGGGCCCCCTATTCAAAGGCCGGAACCCTTAACAAGGCGTTCATTGCCAAAAACGCCGTGGACAAGGTGGCCGAATTCGACGTCCGGGCCCAGTCGTCCCAGGACGCAGCGGACACCCTCTCCGGCGGAAACCAGCAGAAGGTGGTGCTGGCGCGGGAACTGGCCCGGCCGCTGAAACTGTTCATCGCCTCCCAGCCCACGCGCGGCGTGGACGTCGGATCGATCGAATTCCTGCACAAGCGGATCGTCGCTGAACGCGACTCCGGCACTCCCGTGGTCATCGTTTCCACCGAGCTGGACGAGGTCCTGGAACTTGCGGACCGGATCGCGGTGCTGTTCGCCGGAAAGCTCATGGGCATCGTGCCCGGCAAGTCCAGCCGCGAGCTGCTCGGCCTGATGATGGCCGGGCTGCCCGCGGACGAGGCACAGCAACAATTGCTTGAACAACATGGCCCCGGCACCCCGGACGCCACAACCGAACCAACCTCGGAAGGGGAGCCGTCATGAGCGGGGACTCAACCACTACGCCCGGCGGCGCAACAGCGCCCGACGGCACGGGCGGGGCGCTCAAGGAACAGCCCGCCGCGCCGGCCCCCAAGCATGAGGGCGAGGGTACCAAGGTGATCCGCGAGATCATGAGCGGCAACGCCATGATCTCCGTCCTTGCGGTGCTGGTCGCCCTGGTCATCGGCGGCATCCTCATCGCGTTCACCGACCCCCGGGTGCTCACCGCCATGGGGTACTTCTTCAACGACCCCGGCGCCACGTTCTCCGCCATCTGGGCGGCGGTCTCGGAAGCCTACGGCGCGCTGTGGCGCGGAGCCACCTACGATCCCGGATCCCGCACCTGGCAGGGCCGGCTGGGCATCTTTGAAACCCTGACCTTCGCCACCCCCCTGATCCTCTCCGGCCTGGCCGTGACCCTGGCCTTCCGCGTGGGCCTGTTCAACATTGGTGCGAAGGGCCAGATCATCCTCGGTGCCACCTTTGCCGGCGTCGTGGGCTTCATGATCCAGCTCCCGCCGGGCATCCACCTCATCGCCGTGATCCTGGCCGGCGCCGTCGGCGGCGCCCTGTGGGGCGGCATTGCCGGGTTCCTGAAGGCGAAGACCGGCGCGCATGAGGTCATCGTGACCATCATGCTCAACTACATTGCCGTCTCGCTCGTGCTGTACCTGCTGAAGAACCAGCTGAAGGACCCCTCCAGCAGCAACCCCATCAGCCCGCGCATGCACGAAAGTGCCATGTTCCCGCTGCTGCTGGGCCCCAACTACCGCGTCCACGCCGGGCTGATCCTGGCCGTGCTTGCCGTGTTCGTCGTGTCCTGGCTGCTGAACCGCTCCACCCTCGGCTTTGAATACCGGGCCATCGGCGCCAACCCGCGCGCGGCCCGCACCGCAGGCATGAACGTTTCGCGCGGCTACATCACCGTCATGCTGATCTCCGGCGCCCTGGCCGGTCTGGCCGGTGTCACGCAGCTGGCCGGCACGGAAAAAATGCTGGACGCCGACATCGCCGGCAGCATCGGCTTTGACGCCATCACCGTGGCCCTGCTGGGCCGCTCCACGCCGTGGGGGACGTTCTTCGCAGCCCTGCTGTTCGGTGCCTTCAAGGCCGGCGGCACCTCCATGGCCATCAACGCCGATGTCTCCATTGACATTGTGGCCGTGGTGCAGTCGCTGATCGTGCTGTTTATCGCAGCCCCGCCCCTGGTGCGCTCAATGTTCCGGATCAAGGAAGTCCGCCGCGAAGGAGTGAAGGCATGAGCATCACCATGAAGAGTGAGACGCCCAAGGTTGCCGACGCCGTCGCGATCCGCAGCTGGAAGCTGCCGATCCTCCTCGGCGTGCTGGCCCTGTTCGCCGTCGTCGTGTTTGTGCTGCTGGGCCCCAGCGGCACGGCCACGTTCCGCATCTCCCAGGACACCGACGCCTGGCAGGTGCCCGACCTCGTGGTTTCCGCCAAGGGCGTCGGCATCGCCGTCGCCGTCGTGTGCATCGCCCTCGCCTACCTGGCCTGGCGCCAGACCCGCGACGCCGGCAAGATCGCCAAATGGGTGGTCCTGACCTTCACCGTCGTGTTTGTGGTGGGCCTGATGGTCTGGATGATCGGTGGGACCACCACCCAGAACATCACGCTCGTGGGCCTGTTCACGGGTGCCATGCTGATCACCACCCCCATTGTGTTTGGCTCCCTCTCCGGCGTGCTGTCCGAACGTGCCGGCGTGGTCAACATTGCCATTGAGGGGCAGCTGCTGGCCGGCGCCTTCACGGCCGCCCTCGTTTCCTCCATGACCGGCAGCGCGTTCGCGGGCCTGTTCGCCGCCGCGGTTGCCGGCGTCCTGGTGTCGCTGCTGTTGGCACTGTTCAGCATCAAGTACGTGGTCAACCAGATCATCGTCGGCGTCGTCCTGAACGTGCTCGTCTCCGGCCTGACAGGCTTCCTGTTTGAGAAGATCATGAAGACCAAGGTCGACGGCGTGACCATCTACAACCAGCCGGCGCACCTGCCCAACATCCCCATCCCGCTGCTCTCGGAGATCCCGATCATCGGCCCCACCCTGTTCCGGCAGTCCATCATCGGCTACTTCATGCTGGTCCTCGTTGCAGCCCTCTGGTTCGGGCTGTTCCGCACCCGCTGGGGACTGCGCGTGCGGGCCGTGGGCGAACACCCCAAGGCCGCCGACACCGTGGGCATCAACGTCAACCGCACCCGCGTGGTGAATGTGTTGGCCGGCGGCGCCGTCGCCGGCGTGGGCGGGGCGTACTTCACCCTGGTTGCCGTGAGCAGCTTCAGCAAGGACATGACCGGCGGCCTGGGCTTCATCGCCCTGGCGGCACTGATCTTCGGACGCTGGAACCCGATCGGCGCCGCCCTGGCAGCCCTGCTGTTCGGCGTGGCCGGCAACCTGCAGTCCATCCTGTCCCTCGCCGGCACACCGATCGACGGACAGTTCCTGGCCATGCTGCCGTACGCGCTGACCATCCTGGCCGTGTCCGGGTTCGTCGGCAAGGCCGTGGCCCCGGCCGCGGACGGCGAACCATATATTAAGGAGTAGCTGCATGACTGCCATGCCCGACGGCGGCTGGGAACCACTGCGCCTGGCCGCCACCGCGGCCCTCGCCAGCGCCTACGTGCCGTACTCCAAGTACCCCGTGGGTGCCGCGGCACGCCTGGCCGACGGCAGCATCGTCTCCGGCTGCAACGTGGAAAATGCCAGCTACGGGCTGACCCTCTGCGCCGAATGCACCATGATCGGCGCGGCCCGCATGAACGGCGGCGGCCTCATCACGGAGTTTTACTGTGTTGACGGTGCCGGGGAGATCCTGATGCCGTGCGGGCGCTGCCGCCAGATCCTGTTCGAATTCAGCACTCCGGACACCCAGGTCATGACGTCCTCGGGACCCAGGACCATGGACGCGATCCTGCCGGACGCCTTTGGCCCGGACAACCTGAAGTAGCCAGCGGCCCGGCGCAGCATTGCACCCGCGCCGGCCGGACCCCAGTGCGCGGTTTCGCTTCGGGCGGAGGGCCGGGCGCACCATTTGCCAAGCACGCGGTGTAGCATCCACAAACATGCAGGACCTGCATGCCCGGCACCACCTGAAGGAGCAGCCATGAACGCCCAGGAATCCTTTGCCAGCCAGCCGTTCACCGCGGTGGAGGTCATCGCCGCCAAGCGCGACGGCGGACGCCTCACCCCGGAGCAGATCGCCTGGACCATCGCCGCCTACACCCGCGGCGACATCGCCGAGGAACAGATGGCTGCCCTGAACATGGCCATTTTGCTCAACGGCATGGACCGGTCGGAGATCTCGCAGTGGACAGCGGCCATGGTCGCCTCGGGCGAGACGCTTGACTTCAGCGGGCTGCGCAACAGGGCCGGGGCGCCGCTGCCCACCACGGACAAGCACTCCACCGGCGGCGTGGGCGACAAGATCACGCTGCCCCTGGCACCGCTCGTGGCAGTCTTTGGCGCTGCCGTGCCGCAGCTGTCCGGGCGGGGCCTGGGCCACACGGGCGGAACCCTGGACAAGCTGGAGGCGATCCCGGGTTGGCGCGCGGACGTCAGCCATGACGCACTGCTGCGGCAGCTGTCCGAGGTGGGTGCCGTGATCTGTGCAGCGGGCGGAAACCTGGCCCCGGCGGACAAAAAGCTGTACGCGTTGCGCGACGTGACGGGGACGGTGGAATCGATCCCGCTAATCGCCTCTTCCATCATGAGCAAGAAGATTGCCGAGGGCACGGGGGCGCTGGTGCTGGACGTGAAGGTGGGCTCGGGCGCGTTCATGAAGACCGAGGAGCGGGCGCGCGAGCTGGCGCGGACCATGGTGGCGCTGGGCAAGGACGCCGGTGTGAACACTGTGGCGCTGCTGACCGACATGTCCACACCGCTGGGCCTGACCGCCGGCAACGCGATCGAGGTGGAGGAATCCGTGGAGGTGCTGGCCGGCGGCGGACCTGAAGACGTCGTGGAGCTGACCGTCGCGCTGGCGCGGGAGATGCTGGAGGCTGCCGGCATCCGCGATGCCGATCCCGCCGCCGCCCTGCGGGACGGGCGGGCCATGGATGTGTGGCGTCGGATGATTTCCGCACAGGGCGGCGACCCGGATGCGGCGCTGCCGGCGGCCCGGGAATCGGACGTTGTGTATGCGCCGGCCGACGGCGTGCTGGTGGGGCTCGATGCCATGGCCGTGGGCGTCGCCGCCTGGCGGCTCGGTGCCGGGCGGGCCCGGAAGGAAGATGCAGTGCAGGCCGGGGCGGGTGTGCGGATGCATGCCAAGCCTGGCGCACTGGTCCGGGCGGGCGAGCCGCTCATGACGCTGTTGACGGACACCCCGGAAAAGTTTGCCAGCGCCCGTGAGGCGCTGGCCGCGGCCGTGGTGATCGCCCCGGAGGGGTCCCGGCCGGCCAACCGGCTGATCATCGACCGCATCGCCTGAGGCTCTCCTGCATGGTGCCTGCCTGGGACTTGGTCCAGGCACGGGGCCCGGCTGGTTCCCGGGCGCAGCACTGCACTCATGCCCAGCGCCTGGCTTGAGTCCTGCGCATGGTGGTTTATGCGCTGCACACCGGGTGGGCATTGCGCATAAGTTCCTGCCACGCCGGGCTCCGGCAAAACTTCCTTGGCCATGCGCAGGGCCAGGGGCCCCGCGTGCGCAGCAGCAGCGGTGGCGCAAGTGACGCCTCCAGCCGGGCGCATGGGTTAAGTTCCTGCCACGCAGGTGCACCCGCCGCATCCAGCCAACCGCCGCGGCGCGGCCCCGACGGCAGGCGGGCCGTCCGCCGTCGCAATTTATGGCGCGGCTCCGTCCGGGGACGGAGCAGACCCCGACGAAAGTAGTGGAGGCAGCCGTCGAATATCCACCGCTGGGTGGATACAGCGCGGGGGGCACCGTGGGAAACTTGGTTTAGTCAACCACTATCGGAGAGGAACCGTCCAGGGTGGATTTTTTACACATAATCGGCCAGCTGAATGTCCTGATTGAGCATTCCGCCAGCCAGTGGTGGGTCATTCCGCTGGTGAGCCTCTTTTGCCTGATTGACGGCTTCTTCCTGTTCCTGCCCAGCGAAACCGCCATTGTCGCCCTCGCCTCCATTGCCGCGCGCAGCGGGGAGCCCAACATTTGGCTGCTGATCCTGGGCGCGTCCATCGGGGCAATCGTGGGCGACAACATCGCGTACCTCATGGGCCGGAAGCTGGGCACCACGCGGTTCGCCTGGATGCGCCGCCCGCGCGGTGCCAAGGCGTTCGCCTGGGCCGGGAAGGAACTGGAAAAGCGCGGCGCCATGCTTATTTTCACGGCCCGCTACATTCCGGTGGGCCGGATCGCCGTGAACTTCACCGCCGGCGCCACCTATTTCCCGTGGCGCCGCTTCGCCCTGCTCGACAGCATCGCCGTGGTTACCTGGGCGGGCTACTCCGTGGCCGTGGGCACCTTTGCCGGGCGGTGGGTTCACGACAACCCGCTGCTGGGCGTGGGCATCGCCATCGTCTTCGCCATTGCGATTGGCTTCATCGTTGACCATGCCATGAAATACCTGCACCACTTCCTGGAAAAGCGCGGCCGGATCGCGCCCCGGCCGGCACCCGGCGCCGCGGCTGCCGAAGTCGCCGCCCGCGTCCAGGCAGAGGCCGCGCAGGCCGCGGCAGCCCAGGCCCAGGCTTCTCCCGCCGAAGCCGCTTCACCCGGGCACGGCTCGGAGGGACGCGCCGGCACACCGGCGGCAGGTGCGCCCGTGGCGAACGCGGGGGAGGCACCCGGGCAGGTTCCCGCCGTCGGGCATCCCCCGGAAATCCCCGCAGTGGTGCCGGATAACGCCGTGCCGGGGCCGTGCACCTCGCCCCTGCCGGTGGTCGCGGCAGTGCGTGCGCCGCGGCACTGGGATCCCAGGAAACTAGCGCAGCATGACACTCATCCCTAGAGTGGGAAACGTGACTAACCCAACTTCAGAGCAAGCAGCCCCGTCCATCCCCGTTGTGGACCTCAAATCGCTGCCAAAGGTGTCCCTGCACGACCATCTGGACGGCGGTTTGCGTCCCGAAACCATCATCGAGCTCGCGGCCGAGGCGGGCCACGAGCTGCCGGAAACCGATCCCGACGCGCTGCGCGCCTGGTTCCTGGAATCGGCGGATTCGGGCTCGCTGGAGCGCTACCTCGAGACCTTCGAGCACACCATTGCCGTGATGCAGACGCACGGGAACCTGGTGCGTGTGGCCCGGGAATTCGTTGAGGACCTTGCCGAGGACGGCGTGGTCTACGGTGAAGTTCGCTGGGCCCCGGAGCAGCACTTGGCCGGCGGGCTCTCGCTGGATGAGGCCGTCGAAGCCGTCCAGGAGGGCCTCGAGGAGGGCATGGACCTGGTCGATGAGGCCGGCGGCTACATCGAGGTGGGCCAGATCATCACCGCCATGCGCCATGCCGACCGCGGCTCCGAAATCGCCCAGCTGGCCGTGCGCCACCGCGACAACGGCGTGGTCGGCTTCGACATTGCCGGCGCCGAGAACGGCTTCCTGCCCTCGCGCTTCAAGGAGGCTTTCACCTACCTGGCCGAGAACAACTTCCCGGCCACCGTCCACGCCGGCGAGGGCGCCGGGCTGGACAGCATCCAGGACGCCCTGGTCCACGGCCGCGCCCTGCGCCTTGGCCACGGCGTGCGCATCGCCGAGGACATCCACCTGGACGTGGAGGAGGTTGACGGGAACGACGTCGGAACCCTCACCCTGGGTGACTTGGCGCAGTGGGTGCGCGACCGCCAGATTCCGCTGGAGCTGTGCCCCTCTTCCAACCTGCAGACCGGCGCAACTGCTGCGTTTGGCCCCACCATTGCCGAGCACCCGATCGACCTGCTGCACCAGCTGGGCTTCAATGTCACCGTCAACACGGACAACCGCCTCATGAGCGGGGTGACCTTGAGCGGCGAATTCGGGCTGCTCGTGGAGACCTTCGGCTACGGCCTGGACACGGTGCTGGAACTGACGCTGAATGCGGTCCACGCATCGTTCCTGCCCATCGAGGCACGCGAACAGCTTGCCGACTTCATCCTCGAGCACTACGACGACGTCATGGATGAAATGGACGATTTTGAGGACGACGACGAGTTCGAGGCGTTCGACGCATCAGACCTGGACGAATCCGAGCTTGAAGACTAATCCATCACCGGACGCCAACGGGCGGGCCAATTCCACTGAGGTGGAAATGGCCCGCCTTGTTGGCGTCATTGCAGACCTCCGCGAACACTGCAGGTGGACGGCGGCCCTGACCCACGAATCGCTCATGCCCTACCTGATCGAGGAATCATACGAGCTGGCTGACGTGGTGGAGGCGCCGGGACCCCTCGATGCCAAGGAACTGCAGGGCGAGCTGGGCGACGTGCTGTACCAAGTGGTGCTCCACTCGCTGCTGGAGTCCGAGTCGGGCGGGTTCACGCTGGGGGACGTGGCGCAGGCGCTGCGGGCCAAGCTGGTCCGGCGCAACGGCCATGTATTCCGTCCGGACGGGACCCTGCAGGATCACTTTCCCGAAAGCATCGCCGAAATTGAGCGAAGCTATGAGGCTGCCAAGGCGACGGAAAAGTCCTCGCAACATTCGGTGTTCGATTCCCTGCCGGCATCCCTGCCCGCCCTGTCACTCGCCGCCAAGACCCTGGACCGGGTGGAGGGCCGCACCGGCGGCAGGGCCCCCGATGCCGCCCATCGAATCGACGGCGATCAGGGCGGTCAGCCGCAAACCGAGGATGAGCTGGGCCAGCTGCTGTTCGAGGTGGTGCGGGCCGCCCGGACGCAGGGCCTGGACGCGGAACGCGCACTGCGCACGGCCGTCCGCAAGTTCCAGCAGCGGCCTTCGGCCGGCGGGAAAAGTCCGGGTCAGTCCGCCAAGAGCTGATAGATGGTCCGGCGTGCGGCATCGAGGGCCTCGGTGGCGCTTTTGATCTGCTCCTCCGTGCCCGCCATGGCGATCTGCTGCACGGCGCCGCCGAGCTTGTGCATCTCTGCCCGCAGCTCGGTGCCGGCGCCCGCCTCCTCGTTGACATCGGCCCACACCTGCGCCATTTCGTCCGGGTTCTCCGCAACATAGGCCTTGCCCGCCTCAGTGAGTGAGAACTCCGTGCGCTTGCCCTCCTCGGAGGAGGCAATCAGGCCCTCCGCCTGCAGTGCAGCGAGTGCGGGATAGACGGAACCGGGGCTGGGGCGCCAGGCGCCGTCGGTGTGCATGGCGATGGCCCGGATCATGCCGTAGCCGTTGTAGCTGTGCTGGTTCAAAAGAGACAGGATGGCGCTGCGGACATTGCCCTTGCGGACCCTGCCGCCACGGCCGCCCGGACCGAAACCCGGGCCAAACGCGCCCGGTCCGGGTCCGAAACCGCCCGGTCCGAAACCGGGGCCGCCGGGTCCGAAGCCCGGGCCGCGCCTGCCGCCGGGCCCAAAGCCGCGTCCGCCGGGGCGTCCGCCGCCTTTGGGGCCTTCGTCGCCGAAGCCGCGGTCGCGCCCGCGGCCGTGGCGGTCTGGAAATTCGCCGTCGCCCGTGGGGGAGTGGGGGTCGTGGTGGCGCCGGGCGCGGGGGCTGCGCTGTCCCCGGCGGTCGGAATCATTGAATTCTGGGGAAAATGGAAAGTTTTTCATGGGGTGTTTTGCCTAATTTTCTTGCGGGTGCTTCGCGGGGAAGCCCGGGTGAAGTTGTTGTAGTGGGCGGCGGAGGCGGGAACCTGATCGGTTGGCGCATCCGGCCCGGGCGGGGCGGCGCTGGAGGCCGCCCACTGACTGTTTCAAAACGCGATTTGGAATGTCGCGATACTTAACGATATATCGCTATGTTCTTTATCGTCAAGGGGCTGGGCGAAACTCTTTTTCCCGGCGGGCTCCAGGCCAGCAGGGGCAGTTGGCGGCCCCTTCTTCGCGCGATGGGTCCTTGGCGGCGGGCGGTGGATGCCTGGACCGTGCTGTTCTGCGCAACGACAGCTGCCGGCCTGACGCATAACAGTGTTCTGCGGCAGGTATGACCCTGGCGGTGCGCAGAACAGCACGCTTAGGGCTCCGGCGGGGCAGGAGCGTTGTGCAAGGAGGGTCGCAGGGGGTTGCCGGCGGCGCGGAAAGCCGGGCACCCGGCGTCGCGCTTCAAGGGCAGGAAAGGCGTGGCGCAACGCCACAATCATGCTGGGAGCGTAGCAATGAGTGCCTCGTCACGCTGTCAGCTAGGATTGAGGCGACAGCGTGGTCGAACGTTTACCGAATAAAGCTGACTATTAGGAGCAACACGTGGCACTTATTGAAGCCATCCATGCACGTGAAATTTTGGATTCCCGAGGAAACCCGACCGTTGAGGTTGAAGTTCTCCTGACCGATGGCGCCATGGGCCGCGCTGGTGTTCCCTCCGGTGCATCCACCGGTGCTTTTGAGGCCGTTGAGCTCCGTGACGGCGACAAGGGCCGTTACCAGGGCAAGGGCGTTTTGCAGGCAGTCGAGGCTGTCCTGGAAGTCATCGCACCCGAGCTCGAGGGCGTCGACGCAACCGACCAGCGCCTCATTGACGCCATGATGATCGAACTCGACGGCACGCCCAACAAGGGCAAGCTGGGCGCCAACGCGATCCTCGGCGTCTCCCTGGCCGTGGCCAGCGCCGCTGCAGAGTCGGCCGGCCTGCCGCTGTACCGCTACCTGGGCGGCCCCAACGCGCACGTTCTGCCCGTGCCGCTGATGAACATCCTCAACGGCGGCTCGCACGCCGACTCCGACGTCGACATCCAGGAATTCATGGTTGTCCCGCTCGGCGCAGCAACCTTCTCCGAGGGCCTGCGCTGGGGTGTTGAGGTCTACCACAACCTCAAGGCCGTGCTGCAGGAAAAGGGCCTCTCCACCGGCCTGGGCGACGAGGGCGGCTTCGCCCCGAACCTGCCCTCCAACCGCGCTGCCCTGGACCTGATCCTGGAAGCCATCAAGCGCGCAGGCTACGAGCCCGGCAAGGACGTTGCCCTGGCCCTGGACGTCGCCTCCTCCGAGTTCTTCAAGGACGGCGCCTACCAGTTCGAAGGCAAGGCACTCTCCGCCGAGGAAATGAGCGCCTACTACGCAGAGCTCGTTGCCGACTACCCGCTGGTCTCCATCGAGGATCCCCTGGATGAAGACGACTGGGCAGGTTGGAAGACCCTCACGGACACCATCGGCGACAAGGTGCAGATCGTGGGCGATGACCTCTTCGTCACCAACCCCGAGCGCCTGTCCCGCGGCGTTGAGACCAACACGGCCAACTCGCTGCTGGTGAAGGTCAACCAGATCGGTTCGCTGACCGAGACCCTGGACGCCGTGTCCATGGCCCAGCGCGCCGGCTTCACCACCATCACCTCGCACCGCTCCGGCGAGACCGAAGACACCACGATCGCCGACATCTGCGTTGCCACCAACGCCGGCCAGATCAAGACCGGTGCCCCGGCCCGCTCCGAGCGCGTTGCCAAGTACAACCAGCTCCTGCGCATCGAAGAGGAACTCGACGATGCAGCGGTCTACGCAGGCCGCAGCGCCTTCCCGCGTTTCAAGGGCTAAATAACAGCAAGGGCCGCGGCAGCTCGCTAAGGTTGGTAACAGACCTTGGCGGCTGGCCGCGGCTTTGCCGTCCCCACGGTCTTTTGCAGCAGGATTTTTTAGGAGTTCCATGTCCACGCGACGGCCCTCAGTGCCCAAGGCGCAATTCACCACAGGAATTGCCAGCGCCCCACGCAGCGAGGGAGACGGCCCGGCCACTTCCGGCACGACGGCGGAGCCCGGCTCCGGCGGACTGCCCGCCAAGGGTTCCGAAAAGGTTGGTGCGGGCAGCCCCGACAAGGGCGGGCGGAAGGATGCGCCCAAGCGTGAGCGCAAGCCGGCGTCGGACCCCAACGCCCGCAGCCGCCAGGAAGGCGTGGTGCATGCGGCCGAAAACAGCCCCGTCCCGGCGCGGACATTTTCCGGCCGGCTGCTGGCCCTGGGCCTGACACTGGGCGTGTTCACGGTGCTGCTGGCCCCCAACGTCCACACGTTCATGACCCAGCGCGCAGAAATTTCCGCACTTCAGGCGGACATTGCCGTCCGCGAGACGCAGCAGGGCGACTTCCAGGCGGAACTGGCCCGCTGGGACGATCCCGCCTACGTCAAGAAGCAGGCCCGCGACCGCGTCAGCATGCTCATGCCGGGGGAGACCGGCTACTGGGTCTACGGTGCCGACGGCGTTGCCGGGCTGGAGAACTCTGTCCAGGAGGCGCAAGCCGCCGCCGGCCAATCCACAAGTGCCAAGTCGGCCACCGAGGTGAAGGAATCGCACTGGGTGGACAACCTGTGGGGCGCCGTGAAGGAGTCGGCCACGGTCCAGGCCCCGGCAGAAAAGCCGGCAGAAAAGCCCGCGGACAAGCCTGCCGATCCCGCCAGCGCGCCGGCTGCCGATCCGGCGGACCCCGAACCCGCACCGTAGGGTTCCGCCCGGCCCGAGACGCCGGGCCTCCCGATCCACGCTAAAATGGCTGGTTGAACCAACCGGAAGATGTTTCATGAAAGGCCCCTTCGTGCCCGCAACCGCAAGCTCCACCCCCGACGGGCGCGTCCCCAGCCAGCAGGACCTGGACACGCTCAGCCGTCAGCTCAACCGGCCGGTGCGCGACGTCGTCGAGATCCCGGCCCGGTGCGTCTGCGGCAACCCGCTGGTGGCCGCCACGGCTCCGCGCCTGAGCAACGGCATCCCGTTCCCCACCACCTTTTACCTGACGCACCCCGTCCTGACCGCCGCGGCCTCACGCCTGGAAGCGGCCGGCATGATGAACGAGATGACCGAGCGCCTGGGCACCGACGACGAACTCGCCGCCGCCTATGAAAAAGCACACCTGAGCTACATCGCTGCCCGCGAGGCCATCGGCGAGCGTGCCGGCACCGGCCCCGTGCCTGAAATTGCCGGCATCTCCGCCGGAGGCATGCCCACACGCGTCAAGTGCCTGCACGTGCTGATCGGCCATGCCCTTGCTGAGGGCCCCGGCGCTAACCCGCTCGGCGATGAGGCACTGGCCGCCGTCGCCCCGTGGTGGACCGCCGACCGCTGCTACTGCGAGGGCGCCTGGGACAACGCCGCACCCGTCCCCAACAAGGACCTCAGCCGCCACGTCAAGCACCTGAACCAGCAGGAGAAGTAACCCATGCGCGTTGCAGCCATCGACTGCGGGACCAATTCCATCCGCCTGCTCATCGCCGATGTCCTCCCCACGGACGACGGCGGCACGCGCCTTTCCGACGTCCACCGCCTCATGCGGGTGGTCCGGCTGGGCGAGGGCGTGGACGTGACGGGAATCCTGGGCGAGGCTGCGCTGGAACGCACCTTTGCGGCACTTGACGAGTATGCGGAATTGATCCGTTCTGCGGAGGTGGACCGGGTGCGCTTCGTTGCCACGAGCGCCACCCGGGACGCAAGGAACCGGGACGTATTTGTTGCCGGCGTCCGGGCCCGGCTGGGCATCGGCCCCGAAGTGGTCAGCGGCAACGAGGAAGCAGCACTTTCCTTTGCCGGGGCAGCCAGCGTCCTGCCGCTGACGGAGGACCGCAACATTCTCGTAGTGGACCTCGGCGGCGGCAGCACCGAATTTGTCATGGGCACCGCATCCGGGGTGGGTGCGGCACTGAGCACAGACATGGGCTGTGTGCGGTTCACCGAACGCTACCTCAGGAGCGACCCGCCCACGGAAGCTGAAATCACCGCCGCGGAAGCAGCCATCGCCGCCAAGCTGGACGAGGTCCTGGCCGCTGTGCCGCTCGGCGACGTTGACGGGGTCGTCGGTGTGGCCGGGACCATCACCACCATCACGGCCCACGCCCTCGGCCTGGCCCACTACCAGCCCGAGGCGATTCATGCCGCCGTCGTGCCCCTGGAAAAAATCGATGCAGCCGCAACATCACTGCTGGGCATGACGCGTGCGGAGCGTTCCGCATTGGGCTTCATGCACCCCGGCCGCGTGGACGTCATTGGCGCCGGCGCGCTTATTTGGCGCACCGTGCTGCGCCGCCTCGCGGCCGTGACCGGCGGGCGGGTGGAATCGGCAACCACCAGTGAACACGATATTCTTGACGGAATTGCCCTGGGTGCCGCCAAAAGCTGACCTTTCCCTCTCTTCGAAACGAGCCTTCATGCAGTTTGCCCCTCGGTTGCGTCCACTCGCCGCCGCGTTCATGAGCGTTGCCCTCGCGGCCGCATTCGTTGTGGCGGGGGCCGGCGGCGCATCTGCAGACGACATTCGCGACCGCCAGTACTGGCTGTCGCAGTCGGGCATCGAGGCGGCGTGGAAGGTTTCCAAGGGCGAGGGCGTCAAGGTTGCCGTCATCGACAGCGGCGTTGACAAGTCACACCCGGACCTCAAGGGCGCCATGGGCCCCGGGACCGACATCTCCGGGGCCGGCGACGCCGACGGCAGCAAGGGGATCGGGGCCGAACCGGAACACGGCACGCTCGTGGCCACCATGCTGGGCGGGCGAGGGCACAAGACCGCCTCGCCGACGGCCAAGCCAAGTGCCAAGCCCAAGGCCAAGTCCAGCGCGAGCGCCAAGGCCACGGAAGAGCCGGAAGCCGGGGGGCCGGACGGCGTCATCGGCGTGGCGCCGGAAGCTGAGCTGCTGAGCGTTTCGGTATGGCTGGGCAGCGACAACCCCTCGGGGAAGAACATTGACGACCAGATTCCCGCCGCCGTGAAATGGGCCGTCGACCAGGGCGCCAAGGTCATCAACATGTCCCTCGGCAGCACCTCCACCGCCTGGCCGCAGAGCTGGGACGACGCCTTTGCCTACGCCGAACAGCGCGACGTGGTGATTGTGGCGGCCGCGGGCAACCGCAAGTCAGGCAGCGAACAGGTGGGTGCCCCGGCCACCATCCCCGGCGTTCTGGCCGTGGGCGGGCTCGACCGTGACGGCAGCGCCAGCGTCGACTCGTCCTCGCAGGGCATCAGCCTCGGCGTCAGTGCACCGGCCGAAGACCTCATCGGCGGGCTGCCCGGCGGCGGCTACGCCCAGTGGAGCGGCACCAGCGGCGCCGCACCCATCGTCTCCGGTGTCGCGGCCCTGATCCGCTCCAAGTACCCGGACATGAGCGCCGCGCAGGTCATCAACCGCATCATCTCCACGGCCAAGCCCGCCGGCGACGGTGTCCCCAACGCCATCTACGGCTACGGCATCCTCGATGCCGAGGCCGCCCTGACGGCGGACGTCCCGGTCGTCGAGGCCAACCCGCTGGGCAGCATTTCCGACTGGATCCGGGTGCACCGCCGCGGCCAGGAGGCGCCCCCGGCCGAGGGCGGCGAAACCGGCAACGTGGTGCCCCAGCCCGAACCGACACTCGTGGACCAGGCCGCACCGAGCCCCATCCCCGCCGCGCAGGGCTCGGGCGCACTGCCGGCCACACTGGTGATCGGCTCGCTCGTGCTGCTCCTCGGTGTTGGCGGTGTGGGCGCCTGGCGGATTCTGCTGGCGCGGCGGCGCGCAGAAGGCGCCCAAGAGGCGGCGACCGGCGGCCCGTCCGACGGCGGACCCTCCGGCGGCGGTGCGCCCGGCGGTTCGGGTGGTTCCGGCAGTGGGACATCGGGACCAGCCACGCCCGTTGGGGCCCCCACGGCTGCCGTGTCCGGCACAACGGCACCGACAGGTCCTGCTGGCCCGGCTTCGGACCAGAATGGGCCCGCCACCACACCGGCGCCCGATGCCAAGCAGGGCCATCCGGGCCACAGCGCCAAGACAAAGCCGGGCCACAAACACTGACACGCCGCCGTCTCCGGCCCGGCCCGGAACGCCGGTGACGACCATCGAAAAGTTGCGTTACGCCGTCGTGTAACAGGGCTAGTGAATGTTTTCACAATCGGGGTACAATGGAGACATGGCAATCACACCCACCTTTTCCGAACGCCCGCGCGTCCTTGTAGTTGGCGGCGGCTACGTTGGCCTGTACACGGCCTTTAACCTGCAGAAGAAGATCGCGAACTCCGGTGGCATAGTCACCCTCGTCGATCCACTGCCCTACATGACGTACCAGCCGTTCCTGCCCGAGGTGGCCGGTGGCAACATCGAGGCACGCCATGCAGTGGTCTCCCACCGCAAGCACCTCAAGCAGACCGAGCTGATCCAGGGCTCCGTCACCAGCATCGACCACGAGAACCGCACGGCCGTCGTCGCACCCGCAGACGGTGGCGCAAACATTGAACTGCCGTACCACGACGTCGTCATTGCCGCCGGTGCCGTCACGCGCACCTTCCCCATCAAGGGACTTGCCGAGGCCGGCATCGGCCTCAAGACGATTGAAGAAGCCGTAGCGCTGCGCAACCAGGTCCTCGACCTGATCGAGCAGGCCTCCACGGAGACCGACCCCGAGGCCCGCAAGCGTGCCTTGACGTTCGTCGTCGTCGGCGGCGGCTTTGCCGGCATCGAAACCATCGCCGAGCTCGAGGACATGGCCCGCGCCGCCGTCAAGCTCAACAAGCGCGTGGACCAGTCCGAACTGCGCTTCGTCCTCGTTGAAGCCATGGGCCGCATCATGCCCGAGGTCACCGAGAAGCAGGCCGTCTGGGTTGTGGAGCACCTGCGCAGCCGCGGCGTCGAGGTCCTGCTGAACACCTCGCTGGACAACGCAGAGGGCAAGGGCATCAAGCTCATCAACCTCCCGGACAAGACCGTCGCCCAGGAATTCGAGGCCGACACCCTGATCTGGTGCGCCGGCGTCATGGCCAACCCCATGGTCCGCGCCACCGGCTTCCCGATCGAACCCCGCGGCCGCGTCTCGGTCAACACCAACCTGCAGGTCACCGGCGAATTCGGCGTCATCCCGAACGCCTGGGCTGCCGGCGACGTCGCCGCTGTTCCGGATGTCACCGGCGGCCTGCCGGACGGCACCTGCGTCCCCAACGCCCAGCACGCCCTGCGCCAGGCCAAGCGCCTTGCCAAGAACCTGTGGGCCAGCCGCTTCAACAAGCCGCTGAAGGGCTACAAGCACAAGAACCTCGGCGCCGTTGCAGGCTTCGGACCGTGGAAGGGTGTCGCCAAGATCATGGGCATCCAGCTCAAGGGACCCCTGGCCTGGCTCGCACACCGCGGCTACCACGGCCTGGCCATGCCCACCGTGGAGCGCAAGTTCCGCGTGATCATGGACTGGTTCGTCGCCGTGTTTGCCGGCCGCGACCTCGCCCAGCTGGAAAACCTGGACAACCCGCGCGGCGCATTCGTCGCGGCTGCCACCCCGGCACCGAAGCCTGCTGCCAAGCCGGCCCCGGCCGAGGACGCCAAGGCCGATCCGGAAAAGTCTGAAGAAAAGAACGGCGCCAAGGAAACTGCTGCTGCCAAGTAGCCGTACCTGAGCCAAGCACGACGGCGGTCCTCCCCACATGCGGGAGGGCCGCCGTCGCGCTTTGGCCGGCTCCGAGGCAGTGCCTTTCGAATCCGCGCCCGGGCATGTTCCACGCTGTCCGCCACGGCTATGCTGGGGGCATGATCATTCGACGCGAGACCGCGCCCGACAGGCCGGAGATTTTCGCCGTCGTAGAGGCAGCCTTCCCGGACTCCGTGGAGGCGCAGCTGCTGCGCGAACTGTTCGCCGCCAGGGAGTACCTGCCGCAGCTCTCGCTCGTGGCCGAGGGTGCGGGCGGCGAGATCTTGGGGCACGTCATCACCACGCGCGGCTGGATCGGCAGCACGCCGTCGCTGGGGCTGGGGCCCATTGCCGTGGCGCCGCAACGCCAGCGGCAGGGGATCGGCTCCGCGCTCATGCGGGCCAGCATCGATGCCGCCAATGCGATGGGGGAGTCCACGCTGGTCCTGCTCGGCAGCACCGACTACTATCCCCGGTTTGGCTTTGTTCCGGCCGATTCCATGGGCATCACTTCCCCGGACCCGTCGTGGGGATCGCACTTCATGGCGCTGGCGCTGGACGCGCACGTGCCGGGGGTCCACGGCCACTTCAAGTACGCGGAGCCGTTCAACGCACTGTGACCGGAGGGTGTTGCCAGCCTGAATTCTGGCCGGCGGCCGTACATCTGCGCCGGCCATGGGACGGTCCACCGGGTTTCTGCCGACGCCGGTGAATCCAGTAGTGTTGACATGTGCCGGAGACGGCCGCGCCCCCGTAGCCCAATGGCAGAGGCAGTGGACTTAAAATCCATTCAGTGTCGGTTCGAGTCCGACCGGGGGTACCAAAATTCTGCACAATGCCGCGGATCTTGAAGCGTGGGAGAAGCTCATTGGGCTTCTATTTTTGGCAAAAATGTCCATTAAGTGTCCACTTTGAACCCCGGCAAAGTGAACTGGGCCTGTGTGTTGTCTGGGAATGCGCTGGCAATGCTGAATCAGCGGAACATTTGGCCCGCCGCAGACGTCCTACTTGGTAGAGTTGAACAATCTATCTACCCCCTATTTTGGAGGAAGCAGCATCATGGCACTTGGTGGAAACCCGGTCTTTGCCAACAACAAGAACTTCAAGGACGCGCCCGCAGGCCAGCGCGGCTACATGAACGCCGGTGCCGACACCATGGCCGCCCAGTCCCAGTTCTCGGCCCAGCAGTTGCAGGACCTGTACAACAAGCCGTCTGCCAACGCCTCGCAGACCGGCCGGATGACCTACGACGACGTCATCATGAAGACCGTCGCCACCCTGGGCCTGGTCCTGGTTGGTGCAGCCGTTGGCTGGATGTTCCCGGCACTGATGTGGCCCGGGATGATCGTGGGCCTGGTCCTGGGCCTGGTGAACTCCTTCAAGAAGGAGCCCTCCAAGGCACTCATCCTGGCCTACGCCGGTTTCGAGGGCTTGTTCCTTGGCGGTCTCTCCGGCGTGCTTGACAGCATCTACCCCGGCATTGCCATCCAGGCCCTTCTGGGCACGCTGAGCGTGTTCCTGGTGACCCTGGTGCTGTTCCGCAACGCCAAGGTCCGCGCCACCCCGAAGATGACGCGCTTCTTCATGATCGCCCTGGGCGGCTACGCCCTGTTCTCGCTCATCAACTTCTTCCTGATGATCTTCAACGTCACCACCACCCCATGGGGCGTCAACGGCATGGACATCCCGGGCACCAACATCCCCTTCGGCGTGGTGATCGGCCTGTTCGCCATCGGCCTGGCCGCGTTCTCCCTGATTGTCGACTTCACCTCCATCGAGCAGGGCGTCCAGCGCGGCCTGCCCGCCAAATACTCCTGGACCGCCGCGTTCGGCCTGACCGTCACACTGGTCTGGCTCTACGTGGAGATCCTGCGCCTCCTGGCGATTCTCCGGGGCAACGACTAGCTGCCCCAGGCAACAACGCCCGGCCCCGGTGGGACCGGGCGTTGTTGATGCATGACCCGTCCAAGCCCTGCACGCACCTAACGAAAGCAGCTCATGAACGTCTCCCCTCTGATTTGGGGCATTACCATTGTGGTCATTTTGGGCCTCCTGGCCTTTGACTACTTCTTCCACATCCGCAAGGCACACATCCCCACCCTGAAGGAAGCGGCCATCTGGTCCTCCATCTACGTGGGCCTTGCCGTCGTCTTCGGCATCGTGGTGCTTGCCTTCGGCGGTGTCACGATGGGCGGCGAGTACTTCGCCGGCTACATCACCGAGAAGGCGCTCAGCGTCGACAACCTGTTCGTCTTCCTGGTCATCATGGCCAGCTTCAAGGTTCCCCGCGAGGACCAGCAGAAGGTGCTGCTCTTCGGCATCGTCTTCGCCCTGATTGCCCGCACCGCGTTCATTTTCGCCGGCGCCGCACTCATCAACACCTGGTCATGGATGTTCTACATCTTCGGCATCATCCTGCTGATCACGGCCGGAAACCTGCTCAAGGAAGAGGACAGCGAGGGCGACGATGCGGACAACTTCATCATCCGCACCGCCAAGCGCATGTTCAACACCTCTGAGAAGTACGACGGCGACAAGCTCACCACCGTCATCGACGGCAAGAAGGTCCTCACCCCCATGCTGCTGGTCATGGTGGCGATCGGCGGAACAGACCTCCTCTTTGCACTGGACTCCATCCCGGCCATCTTCGGCCTGACCCAGAACGTGTACATCGTGTTCACGGCCACCGCGTTCTCCCTCATGGGCCTGCGCCAGCTCTACTTCCTGCTCGACGGGCTGCTGGACCGGCTCATCTACCTCTCCTACGGCCTTGCCGCGATCCTCGCCTTCATCGGCGTGAAGCTGGTGCTGCATGCCCTCCACGAGAACAACCTGCCGTTCATCAACGGTGGCGAGCCGGTTCCCGTCTTTGAAATCAGCACGGGCCTTTCCCTGACCGTGATCATCGGCGTCCTGACACTGACCATCGTCGCCTCCCTGGTCAGCAAGTCAGGCAAGGCCCAGACGGTGCTCAACAACGCCCGCCGCCACGCGGAAAGCTACCTGGACCTGGACTACACGGCAGACAAGGGCGAGCGCGAGCGCGTCTACGGCCTGCTCATGGTCGAGGAAAAGACCATCTCCGCCATGGAGCCCAAGTACCGCGACAAGCACCCGGAATCCGAGGCCATCCTGGCGGAAATCGCCCAGGCGCACCAGGCCCACAAGGACCACCTGGGGGCGTAGTCCCCAGCTCCTCCCCAGTGCGGCTCGCCAGCGAGCCACACTGGGGCCCTCGGAGCTGTGGGCCGATCCACCTAAAAAGACCCGCCGTGTTGATGAATTCACATCAACACGGCGGGTCTTTTGTGTGCCGCGCGGTCAGGAGACCTTGCGGGCTCCCGGTGCGGGGGAGACGGCGAAGATGTCCGGGGCGGTGAAGCCTGCATCGGCAAAGGCCCGGACGACGGCGGCGCTGACGGCAGCCTCGTCGGCGACCGGGATCAGGGCAATGGCGGAGCCGCCAAAGCCGCCGCCGGTCATGCGGGCGCCCAGGGCGCCCTGCGCCAGCGCGGTGTCAACGGCGAGATCCAGCTCGGGGCAGGAGATCTCAAAGTCGTCGCGCATGGACGCGTGGCTTGCGGTGAGCAGCGCACCAATGGCGGCCGGTCCGGCGTCGCCCAACACCCCAACGGTGTCCAGGACACGCTGGTTCTCGGTGACAATGTGGCGCACGCGGCGGAACGTCTCCTCGTCCAGCAGGCCGGCGGCCTCGGGCAGGTCCGCGGCGGCGATGTCGCGCAGGGCTGCGACGCCCAGAACCTCGGCGCCGAGCTCGCAGGAGGCGCGGCGGGCAGCATAGCCGCCCGTGGCGTGGGCGTGCGTGACCTTGGTGTCGACCACGAGGATCAGCAGGCCGGCGGCGGCCAGGTCCAGCGGCACCAGCGAGGATTCCTGGGTGCGGCAGTCGAGGAACACGGCGTGGCCGTCGGTGGAGAGCAGCGATGCGGACTGGTCCAGGATGCCGGTGGGGGCGCCGACGACCTCGTTCTCAGCGCGCTGGCCCACCAGGACCAGCTCGTTCAGGCTCAGCCCGGCGTTTTCCAGCTCGTTGAAGGCGGTGGCGACGGCGCATTCGATCGCGGCGGAGGAGGACAGCCCGGCACCGGAAGGCACGGTGGAGTGCAGGTAGAGGTCGAATCCGCCGATGGCGATGCCCATCTGGCGCATGACCCACACGACGCCCAGCGGGTAGGCGGTCCAGCCGGTCATGGTGTCGTGGGAGAGGGTGTCCAGGTCCACCTCGACCACGAGCTGCTCGCCGTAGCTGGAAACCAGGCGCGCCGTGGAATCATCCCGGAGGCGGATGGCGACGGCGGCGGCGCGGTCGATGGCGAACGGGAGCACAAAACCCTCGTTGTAGTCGGTGTGCTCACCGATCAGGTTCACCCGGCCCGGTGCCGCCCAGACGCCGTCGGGCGCGGTGCCGAAGGTGCGGGTGAAGTCGGCGCCCACCTGGGCGGCGTCGATGGTGGCGCTCATGCCAGTCCTGCTTTCATGGTTGCGGCGGTCTCGCGGAGCATGGCCGCGGTCTGCTCCGGGGTGGTGTCGTTGATGAAGGCGCCCATGGCGGCCTCGGAGCCGGCCAGGAACTTCAATTTGTCGGCTGCGCGGCGCGGGCTGGTCAGCTCCAGGTGGAAGCGGCCGGCCGGGCGCAGCACAGAGTCCAGCGGGGCCTGGTGCCAGGCGGCAATGTACGGGGTGGGCGTGTCATAGATGCCGTCCACGGTGCGCAGGATGTCCAGGTACATGACGGCGAGTTCGTCGCGCTCCTCACCGGTCAGCGCGGCGAAGTCGGGGACGTGGCGGTGCGGCGTCAGGTGGATTTCCAGGGGCATGTGCGCAGCAAAGGGGACATAGGCGCTGAAGTGCTTCCCCTCAGCAACCATGCGCTCTCCGGAAGCCGACTCCTTGGCGACGATGTCGCCCAGGAGGGTGGCGCCGTCGTTCTTCTGGTAGAAGTCCAGGGCAGCATTGGCCATGACCTGGCTGCGCGGGGGGACGTAGGAGTAGGCGTAGATCTGCCCGTGCGGGTGGTGCAGCGTCACGCCGATGTCCTGGCCGCGGTTCTCGAAGGGGAACACCTGCTTGACGCCGGGCAGCGCGCTCAGGGCCTCGGTGCGGTGCGCCCAGGCGTCGATGACGGTGCGGGCGCGCTCGGTGGACAGGCCGCCGAAGGACCCGGTGTGCTCGGGGGTGAACGCCACGACCTCGCAGCGGCCGAAGGCGCGGCCCGTGGTGCCCCACACGGGGCTCTCCGGGATGGCTCCAACGGCCGGACCCAGTGAGGGGAAGCGGTTTTCGAACACGGCCACGTCGTAGTCGGCGGCCGGGATCTCGGAGAGGTTGCTGCCCGTGGTGGGGCACAGCGGGCACTGGTCGGCCGGGGGCAGGTAGGTGCGGGTCTGGCGGTGGGCGGCGATGGCCACCCAGTCGCCGGTCAGGGCGTCAAAGCGCAACTCCCCGGTGTGCTCCTCCTGGCGCGGGTCCAGGGGGCGCGTGTCCGCGGCCGTGTGGTCCTTGGCGGTGGCGCCGTCGTCAAAGTAGATGAGTTCGCGGCCGTCGGCCAGCAGGGTTGTCGTGGCGCGGGTCATGATGACTTCCTGGAGGGGGTTGGTGCGGGCGGGGCCGCAATGAAATGGGGGACGCGGGCGGTGAACAGCTCGTTCGTTGCCGGCGCGACGGAGGAGTCCGTGATGATGGTGTCCACGGCGTCCAGCGGTGCGATGGATGCCAGTGAACGGACATGGAACTTGGTGCTGTCGGCCAGCACTACCAGGCGGGAGCTGGCGTCAATGAAGGCCGTATTGGTCTCGGCCTCGAGCCAGTTGGGGCTGGTCAGCCCGCGCTTGGCGTCGATGCCGTGGACGCCCATAAAGCACAGGTCCGTATTCAGGCTGTTCAGCACCAGCCGCGCCACGGGGCCCACGAGGGCCTCGGACGGGGTGCGCTCGCCTCCGGTGAGGATCACCTTCAGGCTTGCGCCGCCCTGCTGGCGGTGCAGCAGCTCGGCGATCTTCAGGGAGTTGGTGACCACGCTCAGCTGGTGCAGCCGTTCGGGGTCTGCGGCGAGGAGCACGGCCAGCTGGTAGGTGGTGGTGCCCCCGGTGAGCGCCAGCGTCATGCCGGGCTGGATCAGCGCCAGGGCCTGGGCCGCAATGGCCAGCTTGGCATCAATCTGCTTGTCGGCGTTGAGCAGGAAGCCCGGTTCAATGGCGCTGAGCCGGGCCAGCCGCGTGGCGCCGCCGTGGATCTTGCGCAGCAGGCCGTTGCCGTCCAGGGCGTCAATGTCCCTGCGGATGGTCATTTCGCTGACGTTGAGGACCGCCGCAATGTCCGCGACCCGCACGGCCTCGTGCAGCTGAAGTTCCTTGAGGATGCGTGCCTGGCGTTCGGGTGCCAGCATGGACCATCACCTTCCTATTATTAACAGATTCAAACAAAATCTTACATTTTGCCCGATGGCTTTGCAAGCATTCCCCGGCAGGTGACCCCGGAAGATTGCAGTAGCCTATAGCTCATGGTCATTCACGAGAGCGCCGCGGGGCACGCCGCGGCCACCGGGCAGCAATTCACACTGGAGCACGGCGGCGCAACCGCCACCGTCACCGCACTGGCTGCGGGACTGCGCAGCTACACGCGCGGGGGCGCCGCACTCGTGGAGAGCTACCCGGAGGACCAGATTGCCCCCGGGGCCTCCGGCATCACGCTCGCCCCGTTCGCCAACCGCGTGGACGGCGGGCTGTGGCAGCTGGACGGCGCCCCACAGCAGCTGGACATCACCGAGGTGCCGCTCAACAACGCCATCCACGGCCTCCTGCGCAACACCGCCTACCACGTGCTCGGGCATGACGGGCAACACGTGCTGCTCGAGGCCGCCATCCACCCGCAGCACGGCTACCCTTTCCTGCTGCGCCACCAGGTCCGCTACGAACTTGACGGCGACGGGCACCTGCGCGTCGCCCAGACCCTGCACAACGACTCTGCGGCGGCCGCACCCTTCGTCCTGGGCGCACACCCGTACTTCACCCTTGGCGGCACGGCCCCCGAGGAACTGCACATCCAGCTCAACGCCGACACCTTCCTGAAGGCCGACGAGCGCATGATCCCCACGGGCTCCTCGCCGGTGGCGGGCCGCTTCGACCTGCGCACCGCCCGCCCTGTCCCCGAGAGCCTCATGGACACGGCCTTCACCGGCCTTGTCACGGACGACGGCGTGGGGTGGCATACGCTGTCGGCGCCGGACGGGCGCAGTGTCAGCCTGTGGCATGACGGAAGCGTGGAATACGTCCACGTGTACATCACGGACAAGTTCCCGGGACGTACGCTGGCCGTGGCCATGGAGCCCATGACCGGGCCCGCCAACGCGTTCAACTCCGGCGAGGGCCTGCGCTGGCTGGCGCCCGGGGAGTCGTTCACCATGAACTGGGGCATCGAGTCCTCCCTCTGACCGCAGGGGCCCGGGCCGCACCACGCACCCGGCCGCGGCCGAACGCCGTCGAACGGAAACTGTTGCAGCACAGACTGCAGCCGCGGCCGGCTCGTGCGCCAGGGTGAAGCGGACACCCGCCACGCGCGCAAATGGACTCGGGTTAACGTATTTGTCCCACATGGGGAATTATTGGGTTATGACGCCTGAGAAGCAGCGCCACGAGCGCAGTCCCATCAACGAGTCCATGGCGGTGCCATACGGGATGCGGGTGGCGGGCGCATGGTCGTGGCGCATCGGCGCCCTCCTGATTGTCTCCGCCATGCTGGTCTGGCTGCTGGCCAAGGTCAGCATCTTGATCATCCCCATCATGATCGCCACGATCCTGGCCACGCTGCTGCGCCCGGTGGTGAGGAAGCTGAAACAGTGGCGCGTGCCGCAGGGCCTCAGCGTCGCCATCGCCGAGGGCGGGCTGATCCTGCTGGTCATCGGCGCCCTGGCGCTCGTGGGCCGGCAGATGGTGGTGGGCTTCAGCGACCTCAGTGAACAGGCCATCACAGGGCTGATACAAATCCAGGAATGGCTGACCAGCGGCCCCCTGGGCTTGAGCAACGACCAAATGACCAAGTACCTCAACGAGGCCCTGGCGGCGCTGCAGAACAACACCGGCGCAATCCTGAGCAGCGCACTGGGCGTGGGAACCGGCCTCGGCCACTTCACGGTGGGGCTGCTGCTGACCCTGTTCATCCTGCTGTTCTTCCTGCTGGAAGGCCAGGACATCTGGGCGTTCGTGGTCAAGTTCTTCCCCAAGCGCGCCCGCCCCGCCATCGACGGTGCCGCCCGCAAGGGCTGGACCTCGCTCGGCAACTACGCCCGCGTGCAGATCCTCGTGGCCGCGGTCGATGCCATCGGCATCGGCGCCGGCGCCGCCATCATTCAGGTGCCCCTCGCGCTGCCCCTCGGCGTGCTGGTCTTCGTGGGTTCCTTCATCCCCGTCGTCGGTGCCCTGGTGACCGGTGCCGTGGCCGTGCTGCTGGCCCTCGTGGCCAACGGCTGGGTCAATGCACTCATCATGCTCGCGATCGTGCTTGGCGTCCAGCAGCTGGAAAGCCACGCACTGCAGCCCTTCATCATGGGCCGCGCGGTGTCCCTGCACCCGGTCGCCGTGATCCTGGCCGTGGCCGCCGGCTCCGGAGTGGCGGGCATCCTCGGCGCCCTGTTCGCCGTGCCCATGCTGGCGGTGGCGAACTCGTTTATCCGCTACATTGCCGCGCGCGGCTGGGAAAACGATCCAGACCTGCCGGACATTTACGGATTGCCGCAGGTGGTGCCCGACGGCGCAACTGCCGCGGCGGCCGCTGCCGGCGCCGCCCCCGGCACTGTGGCCACCGGAATCGGCGAAGCGGAGAACACTGCCGAAGCCGGAGGCACCCCCGCCTCTGGGGCCGTCCCGGAGCCGGGCAAAAGCGAAGGCGCCGAAGGCCGCGAACCAGGTCCCGCCGTCGACCATTAACGCCGCAAGGCCCCCAAACTCCCGCCGTGAGTGGGCGGAGAACTGCACCACCATCATTTCCTATGAGAAAGAGAACCAAATCGTGAACGCAACCAGCGATCTCCCCGTCACCCTTGCAGATGTTGAACAGGCTCGGGAGCTGCTGCAGGAGATTATTGCGCTCACCCCGATTGAGAGTTCGCGGGCGCTGGGGCGCATGACGGGCTCGGAGGTGTTCTTCAAGTGCGAGAACCTGCAGCGCGCGGGCTCGTTCAAGGTGCGCGGTGCGTATGTTCGCATGGCGCGGCTCTCGCCTGAGGAACGGGCGCGCGGCGTGGTGGCGGCATCCGCCGGAAACCATGCGCAGGGTGTGGCCGTGGCGGCCAAGGCGCTGGGCATCAAGGCCCGGATCTACATGCCTGTTGGCGTGGCGCTGCCCAAGCTGGCGGCCACGCGCGGGCATGGCGCCGAGGTGGTGCTGCACGGCTACAACGTGGACGAGTCGCTGGCCGAGGCCGAGCGCTACGCCAACGAGACCGGCGCCGTGTTTGTGCACCCGTTCAACAACGTTGACGTGGTGGCCGGGCAGGGGACCATCGGGCTGGAGATCCTGGACCAGGTCCCGAACGTGGACACGATCATCATGGGCGTCGGCGGCGGCGGGCTGCTGGCCGGTGTGGCGGTTGCCGTGAAGGCGCGCGCGAAGGAGCTGGGGCGCGAGATCCGCGTCATCGGCGTGCAGGCGGAGAACGCTGCCGCCTACCCTCCGTCCCTGGCTGCCGATGCGCTGGTGCCCCTGAAGAAGGTCTCCACCATGGCCGACGGCATCGCCGTGGGGCGTCCGGGCCAGCTGCCGTTCTCCATCATCCGCGAGCTCGTGGACGACGTCATCACTGTCAGCGAGGACTCGCTGGCGCGCGCCCTGATCTTCCTGCTGGAACGCTCCAAGATGGTGGTTGAGCCGGCCGGCGCCGTGGGCGTTGCCGCGCTCATGGAGGGCAAGATCGAGAACCCCGGCACCACTGCGGTGATCCTCTCCGGCGGCAACATCGACCCCATGCTCATGTTGAAGGTCATCCAGCGCGGTCTCGCTGCGGCCGGGCGCTTCATGACGGTGCGCATGATGCTCAACGACCGTCCGGGCTCGCTCGCCACAATCTCACGCATCATCGCCGAGAACGATGCCAACGTCACCGGCGTGGACCACACCCGCGTGGGAGGCTCCATCTCCATGGGCGACGTCTCCATCACCGTGAACCTGGAAACCAAGGGCCACGAGCACTGCGAACTGGTGCTGACTGCACTGCGCGCCGAGGGCTTCCAGCCGATCGTGGTGCACTAGCCCGGCTCGCTCCGCCCGCGCACGTCTATGACGCAGTTATTGCACTGAATTCGCCCTGGCAAGCGCATTCCACTGCAACAACTGCGTCATAGGCGTGGGGCGGAGTTCAGGCAAAAAAGACCCGGGCGGGCTTCACCACTAATGGTAAAGCCCGCCCGGGTCCGGGCGCGCCGAAAGGCGCGTTGAGGCTAGCTCTCGTAGGGCTTGGCGGAGATGATCTCCACGGCGATGTCGCGGCCGTTGGGGGCCAGGTAGCTGAGTTTGTCGCCCACCTTGTGGCCGATGATGGCTGCGCCCAGTGCGGAACGGTCGCTGAAGACCTCGAGGTCGCCGGCGCCAACCTCGCGGCTGCCGAGGAGGAACGTGGTCTTGTCCCCTGCAATGGTCGCCACAACCAGCATGCCCTGCTCCACGACGCCGTCGTCGGCCGGTGCTTCGCCAACGCGCGCGTTGCGCAGCATCTCGCTGAGCTGGCGGATGCGGGCCTCGATCTTGCCCTGCTCATCCTTCGCGGCGTGGTAGCCGCCGTTTTCCTTGAGGTCGCCTTCCTGGCGGGCCTGCTCGATCTTGCTGACAATGTCAGCGCGGCCGGCGCCGGAAAGGTGGGTCAGTTCAGCCTGCAGGCGGTCGAAGGCCTCCTGCGTCAGCCATGCGGAAGGCGCACTGTTGGTGGTAGGCACGTAGTTCTCCTTGAGTGTACAAAAGCAAAGGCCCCGCGACAGGCGGTCCAATGAACATTCGCAGGCAGCACACTGCGTTGCAGTGCGCATGCCACACGCTGAAGATTCAAAGACTGACCAAGCGGGGCAGGTGGTAATAGGGTCCAGTTTAGTCAATAAGGTCGATAAACCCAAGAAATGACGTGGCGGGTGTTACTCCGGCGTGGCGATCCAGCAGCTTTCAACGACGCCGGTCACGGCCAGGGAGTCGGTCCGCATGGCCCCGCGGACGGTGGTGGTGCGGCCGTTTTCGCTGCCCACATCCTTGGCGTTGGGGCCAATGGTGATGACGTTCCAGCCAACCACCGCGTAGCTGTCGTTCATGGCCTTCAGGGCGCAGCGGGCGGTGTCGCCGGGGGCCTTGCTGACAGACAGGTCCACCGTGGTCATGGTTGCATCCACCACGTTGTAGCTCAGGAGCTTGTTGCTGACACCGTTGTTCATGCCCAGGGATGCCCACAGGACCCAGCCCAGGGACAGGGCAGCAACCACGGCAAGAATGACGGCCTGTGTTTTTTTGGAGACCTTGCGCTTGGGTGTGCCGTAGCGATTGGCTAGGCTGGGAGCTGCTGGAGAATCAGAAGTTGTCACTGCATCCACTTGTGTCTGTTCCGCGCAATTTTGCGCGGCTGGCCGCCCCAGTCAACGGGGCGCTGGACTAACCACAAGTTTAGCCTTGATTTCGCCGCTGCTGTTCCTCCCAGGGATTTTCACCACTTGACAGTTTGACCAGAATCGAAGGTAGCCCCCGTGAACAACAACGAGCACCCGGACGCGCAACGCCTGCGTCTTTTGGCGGTTCATGCCCACCCCGACGACGAGGCCAGCAAGGGTGCCGCCATGATGGCCTCCTACGTTGCCTCCGGCGTCGAGGTGATGGTTGCCACATGCACCGGCGGGGAGCGCGGGGACATCCAGAACCCGGCCCTCATCGGGGACCCGCACCCGGCCCGGGACATGGGCGGGGCGCGCCGCCTGGAGATGGCGAAGGCCGCCAGGATCCTGGGCATCCAGCAGCAGTGGCTGGGCTTCACCGACTCGGGCCTGCCGGAGGGCGACCCCCTGCCGCCGCTGCCGGTGAACTCCTTCGCCACCAAGCCGCTTGAGACTGCCGCGGCTCCGCTGGTGCGCCTGGTTCGCCGCTTCCGGCCGCACGTCATAGTTTCCTACGATGAGAACGGTGGCTACCCGCACCCGGACCACATCATGGCGCACAAGATTTCCGTGGAGGCCTTCAACGCGGCAGGCGACCCGGAGAAGTACCCCGGCACCGGCGACGCCTGGGAGCCGTCCAAGCTGTACTACGACCTGGCCTTCAACCCGCAGCGCTTCCGGGCCCTGCACTACGCGCTGGAGGAGGCCGGCCTGGCCTCGCCCTACGCCGAGCGCCTGGCCGCCTGGCTCGAGGCCGATACCGAGGGCCACACCCCGCCCACGAGCAAGCACCCCACCACCACGCAGATTGACTGCGGCGACTACTTCGAGACTCGCGACGACGCCCTGCGCGCCCACGCCACCCAGGTTGACCCGCACGGTTTCTTCTTCGCCGTCAGCCCCGCCATGCAGCGCAAGGTATGGCCGTGGGAGGACTATTCGCTCATCGAGTCCCGCGTGCCCACCACGCTCCCAGAGAACGACCTGTTTGCTGGCCTACGATAGACAATGGACGTTTTCCCGCATGCACCAATCCTGGCGGGGATGAAACGAAAGACGAATTGTGCACACACTGATTTTGCTGGCCACCCCGGACCCCGCGGTCCCCTCACCTCCCGGCCTGCGCCCCGGCCTGACCGAGGACCAGATCACCCCGGGCCTGCTGGGCTTCGTCATGACCTTCGCCATCGTGGTGGTCATGGTTTTCCTGATCCGCGACATGGTCAAGCGCATCCGCCGCGTCCGCTACCGGGCCCAGGTGGAGGGCGAGCACATCGGAGGTTCGCACGGTCCGGCCGCCGAGCACATGGGCATCCCCATGATGAGTGAGCAGGACATGAAGGAAGCCAGCTACCTGCACGACGCCGACAGCGAACCTTCCGCCGTTCCGCCGGCTCCCGCTCCCGGAACGGACGCGGACGGCCCCGCCCCGGACAGCAAGTAGCCAAGCATGAACAGGCTGGCGGGTGAGCCCAGTGCATACTTGCGCCAGCATGCAGCCAACCCCGTTGACTGGCAGCCGTATGACGCGGCTGCCTTTGCGGAGGCGGCGGCACGCGACGTGCCCATCTTTCTGTCGGTGGGCTACGCCGCCTGCCACTGGTGCCACGTCATGGCGGGGGAGTCCTTTGCCGACCCCGCCGTGGCGGCGTACCTGAACGGGCACTTCGTCTCCATCAAGGTGGACCGCGAGGAACGCCCCGACGTCGACGACGCCTACATGGCCGCCACCCAGGCACTGAGCGGCGAGGGCGGCTGGCCCATGAGCGTCTTCCTCACCCCGGACGGGCGCGCCTTCTACGCCGGCACCTACTTCCCGCCGCGCCCCGGCACCGGCCGGCCGTCCTTCCAGCAGGTTCTTGAAGCAGTCACCGAGGCCTGGACCGAGCGCCGGGACCAGGTCAATGAGACGGCCGGCGCCCTCGCCGAGGCCCTGGACAGGCCGCTGTGGCAGGTGCGCGCGGACGCCGCGGCACCGGCAGCGGCAGGCGGGCCGAACGCCGTCGAACTTGGCGAAACAGGCGGAACCGACCGGCTGGAAACGGCCCGGACTGCGCTGGCGGCCATGCTGCGGGCGGAGGATCCGGTGCACGGAGGCCTGGGGCAGGCCCCGAAATTCCCGCCCACTCCCGGCCTGGAGTTCCTGCTGCGGCTCGCGGCGCTGGACCCGGAGGGCGGGGCGCGCGGGCTGGCCGGGCGGACGCTGGGCGCCATGGTGCGCTCGGCGCTGTTTGACCGGCTGGGCGGCGGCTTTGCGCGCTACAGCGTGACGGCCGATTGGTCGGAGCCGCACTACGAGAAAATGCTGTACGACAATGCCGGGCTGCTGTCCGCCCTGGTCGGGTGGATCCGGCTGGCCGGGCATGCCCCCGGTGCGCCCGACGCCGGTGCCGCCCCGGGCGGTCCCGCGCCGCTGGGTGCCGCCGAGGCGGAGGTCGCCGTGCGGGCCACCGTGGGCTGGCTGTTGTCGGAGATGCGGCTGGACGGCGGGGCGTTTGCGTCCTCGCTGGATGCCGACACCGTCATTGACGGCCGCCACTTTGAGGGAGCCAGCTACAAGTGGACCGTCGCCGACATTGAGGCGGCCGCCCTGGAAGGCGCGGGTGCGGGTGCCGATGCCGCCGCCTCGGCGCGGCAGCTGGCCCTTTCCGTGGCCGGGTTCATGGGGCTGGATGCCCGGGAGGCGCGGCCGCTGAACCCGGGCCGGGAACTGACGCCGGACGAGGCCGCCGCCTGGGACCGGATCAAGCCCGCATTGCTGCGCCAGCGGGCGGCCCGGGTCATGCCGGCGCGGGACGACAAGGTCGTGGCGGCTTGGAACGGCACGCTCATGGGTGCGCTGGCCGAGGCCGCCATGGTGCTGGGGGAGCCCGCCTGGCTGGCCGCCGCCGTCGAGCTTGGCGAATATTTGCAGGCCGTGCACTGGGACGGCACCCTGCACCGGGTCTCCCACGACGGTGCGGCCCGCGGCATCGAAGGTCTCCTGGAGGATTATGCGGCGTGCGCCGGCGGGTATCTTTCGCTGTATGCGGCCACGGGAGAGGCGCGCTGGTTTGTGTTTGCGGGGCAGCTGCTGGAGGTTCTGGAGCGGGACTTCATTTCCGGCGGCGTGCTGCTGAAGCAGGGTGCCGGGGACGGTTCAGGCGGTCCCGTGCCGGGGTCGCGCAGTGCCGATCCCTTCGACAACGCAACGCCGTCGGGGCCTGCCCTGGCCGCCGATGCGCTGGTTGCGTGGTCGGCGTACACCGGCTCGGGCCGGCACCGGGCCCTGGCCGAGGCCATTCTGGGCTCTGTCCCGGAGCTGGTCCGGCGTGCCCCGCGGGCTGCCGGCGGGCTGTTGGGTTCCGGGCTGGCGCTGGCGGCGGGTCCGCTGGAAATCGCAGTCGTGGGTGCGCCGGGGGAGCTGCGCGACGATTTGCTTGGTGCCGCATGGCATTCCTTCTCGCCGGGCATGGTGCTGGCCGTCTGGGACGGGGCGGGCCATGTGCCGGTGCCGCTGCTGGAGGGCCGGTCCATTGCGGAGCGCGGCGGGGCTGCTGCAACTTCCGCGGCCTCCGGCAAGGCGCGGCCGCTGGCCTACGTGTGCCGGAACATGGTGTGCGCCCGGCCGGTGGAGACGGCATCCGAGCTGCTGCCCCTCCTGAAGTAGCCCCTTCCCCCTCGACGCTGTCGCACCATTGGCGGCTTCTTCTTCGACGCTGTCGCATCATTGGCGGGTTTTCCCCGGACGCTGTCGCACCAATTTCAGGATGGTTGTGGACACGGGGTCTGCACGGGGCTGTTGCAGCGGCCTTTGCTGTGCTGGGCGAGCACCTGCAATGGTCCGGCGACTGTGGCTTTGCACCGCAAGCCGCCGTGGCAGCCCCTGGACAAGCGGTTCGATACCTTGGCCGGCCCCACATTCCGGGGCACTCCGGCCGCCGCAACCGCACGCCTGCGACAGCGTCTGCGAAGAGGCGGCCATTGCTGCGAGGGGGTCCGGAGGCATGGCAGGCTGGCGGTCCGGCGGATTCGTGATTGCCACGCCTTTTGTAGTGTTTGTGTCGCCGTATTGCTGACGAATGGTGTTATCCGGATAGATTGGTGGGGTGCATTTCTCCGTCCGGGGACTTGTGGGGAGAATCCGGAAGGAATCAGGCATGCGGGTCTTGCGTCGAATAGTTTTTCCAATCCTGTGGCTGTTGCTCATCGCAGTCATCGCGGCGGCACTGGTCAAACTGGCCTTCTTCGACGGGATCCAGCAGGAAAACGCGCAACTGCAGCCCGAAGCCCAGATCCAGGCGCCCGTGGTGGCGGCCACCGTGGACACTGTCACCAACACCGTTGAACTTCAGGGTGCCGTCCAGGAGGATCCGGCCGTTCCCGTGCGTGTCACGGCAGTCGGCAAGGTGGTCTACTTCTTCGTCAACGAGGGTGCCCAGGTGGCAGCCGGCGACCAGCTGTTCCAGATCCGCTCCGAGGTCATGCCGGACCCCACTGAGATTGTGCAGCCGGAGGCCCCCGCGGAAGGCGATGAGCCTGCCCCGCCGGCAGCGCCGCCGGCACCCGTCTACACCTACACGGACGTCCTGGCCCCGGCCGCCGGAACCTTGAATTCCCTGACGGTCCTGCTGAACCAGGAAGTCAGCGTCGGCGACACCGCCGGCTCGGTTCTCCCCGGCACCTTTTCCATTGCCGGGACGCTGACCACGGCCCAGCAGTTCCGCCTTCTGGACAAGCCCGCCACCGCCATCGGCACCGTGGTGAACGGCCCGGCTCCGTTCAGCTGCCAGAACGTGACCTTGAGCAGCAAGGAGGCCGCCGAGGATCCGGCGGCACCGTCTGATCCGATGGCAGGAGCCATGGGGCCGGACAGCCAGTCAGGCGGCAGCGGTGCGGGGCAGGTCAGCTGCGCCGTTCCCGCTGACGTGCGCGTGTTTTCAGGGCTCGGCGCCACCATCACACTGACGGCCGGCGAGTCGCAGAACGTGCTGACCCTGCCGCTGACATCCGTTAAGGGCAGCGTTCAGAAGGGGCTGGTCTGGCTTCCCTCCGAGGACGGCGCCGGCCAGCCTGAGGAGCGCGAGGTGGTGCTTGGCCTGAACGACGGCGTAAAGGTTGAGATTGTCTCCGGCCTGGCCGAAGGGGAGTCTGTGCTCGAGTTTGTTCCCGGCGCCGACGCCCCGATGCCGGAAGACGGACAAATGGCCGGCTTCGGCCGGATTGGCGGCTAGCCGTGAGCAGCATTTTTCACGACGAACCGGAGGAATCCGCCGTCGACCAAGACATGCCGGAAGCCTGGCCGCAGGACGACGGCGGCACAGCAGGCCAGGGCAACCCGCCGCTCGTGGACCTGCGGGACGTGACCCGCACCGTCCTGCTGCCCGACGACGAGCAGCTGCACATCCTGCGCGGCATCGACCTGCAGATCCGGGTCGGCGACCACACGGCCATCGTGGGCCGCTCCGGCTGCGGCAAGTCCACGCTGCTGAACATCCTGGGCCTACTGGACTCGCCCACCACCGGCACCATGGCCTTTGAAGGCCGGCCCGTGGCGAAGCTGGGGAACAATGCGCGCGCCAAAATGCGCGGTGCCAGCATCGGATTCGTGTTCCAGCAGTTCAACCTGCTCCCCGGACGCAGCGCCCTGGAGAATGTCATGACCCCGCTCATGTACGGCACGGCGAAGGAATTCTGGCAGCGCAACAAGATTGCCATGGACATGCTGGACAGGGTGGGCCTGGCGGCACGCGCAGCCACGCAGCCGCACATGCTCTCCGGCGGTGAGCAGCAGCGCGTGGCGATCGCCCGTGCACTGGTTCGCCGTCCCCGCCTGATCCTCGCCGACGAGCCCACGGGCGCCCTCGACGTGGAAACCGGGCAGGCCGTCATGGACCTGCTCGACACCATCGCCACGGAGTCCGGGGCCGCCCTGGTCACCATCACCCACGACCTCAACGTGGCAGCCCGCGCCCGCACCCGCTACCGGCTCGACACCGGTGTGCTCTCCATGGACGCCTCCGCGGAACCCGACCTTGTGGCGGTGGGAGCATGACGGCGTTCATTTCCACCATGGTGGAGGCCTGGTCGGAGCTGCGCATCCACAAGACCCGCGTGCTGCTGGCACTGGTTGGCGTGGCACTTTCCGTCGCCGTGCTGACCACCGTGGTGGGCATGGGCACGCTGGCCCGCGAGGGCATGCGTGTGGATTCCGAGCGCAACGGCGGCCGCGAGGCAACCCTGTCCGTCACCGCCTTCCCGCGCGGTCCGGAGAACGCCGGCACGGCGACGCTGGACGAGGTGCTGCAGGGCGCAGTGGACCGCTACGGTTTCACGCACGCCTCGCGGTTCACGCAGACGCAGGCCCGCTTCCAGTTCCCCGACGGCGTCCAGATGGTGGACCTCATGGCGGTTGATCCGGCCTATGGCGACATCACCCGGGTGGACATCTCCCAAGGTTCCTGGTTTGCCGCGGACGACGCCGACCGGCTGGCTCCCGCCGTCGTCGTCAACGAAGCTTTTTATCAAGTTGCGGGACGGCCGAACATCACCACGAATCCGAAGGTCACCGTGATTGGCACGGGGCCGGTGACGGGGGTTTTGATCGGCGTGGTGCCGAACATGTATCCGGAGGAGCGGCCGCGGGCCGTGATGCTGACCGAGGCCGTGGATGCGCTCGGGATCAGCGGGGACATGTTTGGGCCGGTGGGGCGGGAGCTGCGCGTCTGGGTGCCGCCGGGCATGGCGGATGAGCTGACGGAGGTGCTGACCCGCGAGGTTGCCCCGCAGCTGCCCGACTATGACGTGGGCGTCTACCGCAGCGACTACGCCGCCTGGGGCGACCCCTTTGCCCCGGTGCAGCTGGCGGTGTCGGGGATAGCGGCGCTGATTCTGCTGCTGGGGGCCGTGGGGCTGCTGAACATTTCCATGGTCACGGTGCGCTACCGGGTGCGGGAGATCGGCATCCGGCGCAGCTTCGGGGCCACCTCCGGGCGCATTTTTACCGGCGTCATGATGGAGTCCGTGGTGGCCACGACGGTGGCCGGTGCCCTGGGCGTCATGCTGGCCGTCGCGGTGGTGAAGAACCCGTGGGTGGAGGAAAAGATCGCTCCGGGCCTGGACGTGTATCCGGCGTTCCCCGTGGAGGCCGCGCTGCTGGGCCTGGGCTCGGCAGTGGTGGTGGGTGCCTTTGCGGGCGCCATCCCCGCCCTCGTGGCGATCCGCGTAAAGGTCATTGACGCCATCCGCTTCTAGCTTCTCCATTCCGACGCTGTCGCAGCATTGGCTGGGTTTCTTCCGACGCTGTCGCAGCACTGGCTGATTTATTGCCCGACCCCGTCGCAGTCAAGGTCTCATTTCTGGTTCCCGCTGCAGCCGGCCGGAAACAGCAGTCGGCGGCGTGCACTATTCGCCGAGGGGGAAACGCAAAAAGTGAGATTCATCCGGACCCGGCGAGTCAGTCCGGCACCGGGAATCGGAACCGCCGCCATTGCCGGCGGTGGCGGGGATTGGCCCTGGCAGCGGGCAGGATCCGGTGTGCAGGGTCCTGCCCGCCCGCCGCCCAGATTGCCGCTGTCCGCCTGAAACCAGTCGTTGGTGCGACAGGGTTGGCGTGAAAGCAACCATTGGTGCGACAGCGTCGAGGAAAAACCAGCCAATGGTGCGACAGCGTCGGGGTCGGGGTGCGAGGGCTGGGCTGGCGGTGGGGAGGTCAGGCGAAAACTACCAGCACCACGGCCAGGAAGTGCGTGGCGAAGGCGGCCACAGTCAAGGCGTGGAACAGTTCGTGGAAGCCGAAATGTCGGCGGCTGAAGTTGGGCTTCTTGATGCCGTAGATGACGGCGCCCGCGATGTACATGGCCCCGCCCGCGCAAATCAGGATGGTGGGCAGCGGCCCCGCAGCCCAGAATTGGGGCAGAAAAAACAGCGCCGTCACGCCCAGCAACACGTATATGGGAACATACAGCCAGCGCGGTGCGCCCACCCACAGCACCCGGAAGATGACGCCGGCAATGGCGCCGATCCAGATCATCCACAGCAGCAGCGTCGCGGTGGGGCGGGGGAGCATCAGGTACGACAGCGGAGTGTAGGTTCCGGCAATCACCAGCATGATGTTGCTGTGGTCCAGCCGCTTCAAGGTGGCCTTGGCAGACGGGGACCAGTTCCCTCGGTGATATAGCGCGCTCGTGCCAAAAAGCAGCACGCCGGTGAAAATGTAGATGGCACACGTAACCTTGGCGGCGGTTCCCGGGGCAAAAACCACCAGCAGGATCCCGGCGATGAGCACCAGCGGCGCCGTTCCGGCATGCAGCCAGCCGCGCCAGGTGGGTTTGAGTTCGGCGGTGCTCGTCATGGTCGAAGCCTATCGCAACGGCTGCTAAGTTACTCGCTGGTACAAAGTAGCAAGACAACTCCTAATGAGATTATTTGGCCGGGGCAGGTAGTCTAGAGCTTGCAAGATTCGTAAGGCCGCAGGGCCGTTATTCGCAAAGGTCCGGTGCACTTTCATGCGGTTGTCCACCGCGTCCATGCGGATGCCAAAGATTCTCTACAACTTCTACGAACGCCGCCTGGCCAATTCGCTGGACCTCTCCAGCGTCCCCGCCCACATAGGCGTGATGGTTGACGGCAACCGCCGCTGGGCCAAGCAGTTCAACGCCCCCACGAGCCAGGGCCACCAGGCCGGCGCCGACAAGATCCTGGAATTCCTCGGCTGGTGCCAGGACCTGGGCATCAAGGTTGTCACCCTCTACATGCTCTCCACCGACAACATGAGCCGCTCGCCGGAAGAGCTTGATGAGCTCATGGGCATCATCGCCAACACCCTTGACCTGCTCGACGCCGACACCGACATCAGCGTCCACGCAATGGGCGCCCCGGAACTGCTGCCGGACTACCTGGCCGCACGGCTCTCCTCGCTCACCGCCCGCGTTCCCGCCAAGGAGCGCATCCACGTCAACATGGCTATTGGTTACGGCGGGCGGCGGGAAATTGTCGACGCCGTCCGGGAGCTCCTGCACGACGCGGACTCCGCGGGGCGCACCATGGCAGACGTTGCGGACACCCTGACGGTGGATGACATCTCCAAGTTCCTTTACACCCGCGGCCAGCCCGATCCCGACCTGGTCATCCGCACCTCGGGGGAGCAGCGCCTCTCAGGATTCCTGATGTGGCAGAGCGCCTACAGTGAGTTCTACTTCTGCGAGGCCCTGTGGCCGGCGTTCCGGAAGATCGACTTCCTGCGGGCGCTCCGCGACTACGCCGGACGCAGCCGCCGCTTCGGCAATTAGGCGCACGCGTGCAAAAACACCGGCGCTCCGAAATGACCCTCGCCGCCGTGCTCGCCTGCGCGGCCGGGTTCGTGGACGCCGTGGGCTTCATCCACCTGGGCGGCTACTTTGTCTCCTTCATGAGCGGGAACTCGACCCGGGGCGGCACGTCCCTGGCCGAGGGAAACTGGATGGGCTTCGCGATCGCCTTCGGGCTGGTCGCCGCATTCCTCTTCGGCGTCATCACCGCAGCGATCCTGCGGCGGCTGGTCCCGTCCCGCAAGCGGCTGGCCGTCCTGCTGTACGTGACAGCGGCACTGGCCAGCGCCGTCGCACTCTTTGATTTGGGCGTGGCCGGGTGGCTGGCGCCGGCGATGATGGCGGTGGCGATGGGTGCCGAGAACGTCATTTTTGAGCGCGACGGCGAGGTCAGCATCGGCCTGACCTACATGACCGGGACGCTGGTGAAGATGGGCCAGCACATCGCCAACGCGGTGACCGGCGGTGACAAGACGCTGTGGCAGCGGTATGCGCTGCTGTGGCTCTCGCTCACGACGGGGTCGATCATTGGCGGCGTGGCGTACCTGGCGCTGAACCTGAACGCGCTGTGGATTGCCGTGGCGGTGTTGGTGGGCGGGGTGCTGTTCAACGACTGGATCCGCCGGAATCCGCCGCGCCCGCCGGCCACGCGCGTGGTTTTGTAGCCTGCGGCGTTCACGCAACGTTCATGCGGCGCCGTGGCGTGGCGCCCCCCGCGGCCGGGCGTTTCGGCGTAGTTTGGGCATAACGGAGGGCAACTCCGCCCGACGTACCGAGTAGATTTCCGGTTGCGCCCAGCAGCCGGAAGGGCTGGAGCCGACGTGGTTGAAACATTGCACACCGAGCAGCATTCCCCCAACCCTCACACCCCCGGCGCGCAGGCCGGCACGAAGCTGCGCACCTACGTCATCGACACTTCCGTTTTGCTCTCCGACCCCCGCGCCATCATGCGCTTCGCCGAACACCACGTGGTGGTGCCGATCGTGGTGGTCTCCGAGCTGGAGGGCAAGCGCCACGACCCCGAGCTGGGCTACTTCGCCCGTGCCGCCCTCCGCCTGCTGGATGAGCTGCGCGAGACCCACGGCGGACTGGACACCCCCGTTCCCCTGGGGCACGACGGCGGGACGTTGCGTGTGGAGCTCAACCACGTTTCGCTTGAGGTGCTTCCGGCGGGCATGCGGGGAATGGACAACGATTCACGCATCCTTGCCGTGGCGAAGAACCTGGCCAGTGAGGGGCACGAGGTCAGCGTGGTCTCCAAGGACGTGCCCATGCGCGTCAAGGCCTCCGCGCTGGGCCTGGCCGCGGAGGAGTACCGCAACGAGCTGGTGCCCGATTCCGGATGGACGGGCGTGGCCGAGGTCGATGCCACCGACGATGAGGTGGCGGCGCTGTACAGCCAAGAGCCCGTGCCCATCCCGGATGCCGCCGTGCTGCCGGTCAACACTTCGCTGATCATCAGCAGCAACCGCGGCTCCGCACTGGGCCGGGTGGGCGAGGACCGGCAGGTGCGGCTGGTGCGCGGGGACAGGGAGGTGTTCGGCCTGCACGGGCGCTCCGCCGAGCAGCGGCTGGCCTTGGACCTGCTCATGGACCCGGAGGTGGGCATTGTGTCCCTGGGCGGACGGGCCGGCACCGGCAAGAGCGCACTGGCCCTGTGCGCCGGGCTCGAAGCGGTTCTGGAACGCAACGAGCACCGCAAGGTGGTGGTGTTCCGGCCGCTCTACGCGGTGGGCGGGCAGGAACTGGGCTACCTGCCGGGGTCTGAGAGCGAAAAAATGAACCCGTGGGCGCAGGCCGTGTTCGACACCCTGGGGTCGGTGGTCTCCGAGACCGTCATGGACGAGATCATGGCCCGCGGCATGCTGGAGGTGCTGCCGCTGACGCACATCCGCGGCCGCTCGCTCCACGACTCCTTCGTGATTGTGGACGAGGCTCAGTCGCTGGAGAAAAACGTGCTGCTGACGGTCATGAGCCGGATCGGCCAGCGCTCCAAGATCGTCCTCACCCACGACGTCGCCCAGCGCGACAACCTCCGCGTGGGCCGGCACGACGGAGTGGCAGCCGTGGTGGAGACGCTCAAGGGCAACCCGCTGTTCGGGCACGTGACGCTGACCCGTTCGGAGCGTTCGCCGATCGCGGCGCTCGTGACGGAAATGCTGGAGCGGGCGGAAATCTAGCCTCTTCCTTCCTCTCCCATCGTCTATGACGCACTAGTTGTAGCAATTTCGCGAAAGCAAGCGCTTTCCAGTGCAACTGCTGCGTCATAGACGGGAGGGGCGGCAAGGTGCCCGGTGGGGACTGGGGTGCAGCACGAGAAACGGCAGGCTCAGTGGTCCGATGCGCTCCGCCAACCGCGCGAGTGGAGGGCGTCGCGGATCTTCCGGACCGCTTCCTTGGCATCGTTGAGCATATGCGTCTTCATGATCCGGACTTCGATCCAACCGGCCCGGCGGTAGTCGTCGGCACGTTCAACGTCCCGCACCACCTGGCGGGGGTCATTGTGGGTGTCGCCGTCGTATTCGGAGGCGACTTTGTATTCAGGGTAGGACTGGTCCGGGGTTCGGGACACTCCGGGCGACAACGTGGTTGGCACGTTTAGCTCCGGCTCCGGAAGGCCCGCACGCCCACAGGCCAGCCGCACCTTGGTTTCCTGCGGCGAATCCGAGCCAACTCTGGCAAGCCTGAGGGCCTCCCTGGCCTTGACGATGCCGGGGGTTCCCTTGTGTCGATCAAGCATCGCGGCCAACTCTGGCATGGTTGCGTAAGGTTCCGAGCGGCCTTCAAACGCTTCACGGGGAACGCGGACAAGATGATCCGCCACCACGACCAGTTCATCCACGCTCATCTTGCGGGCGCAATCCAACCAGGTTCTCACCCGGGTTGTGATCCACAGCCCGTCATGGAATTCAACCTCGTCGTCGCGGAACATGGCACGATGAGCTTCGATCCCTTGCCGTCTGGGAGAAGTGTGCGGATATTGGCGGGAGATGTGGATTCGTGGGCTGTCTGCTCCCGGCAGGAAACCGGGGAATTCCCAGATGGCAAACGCCGTGGCGTGGGATGCGGCGGAATATCCGGTAACAAGGGTGAGGGGGCGGGTCGGAATTTTTCAAGTCGGGTGGTACCAACGGGAGTTAGGCGGCTTGTTTCTGGGTGCTTTCCTTTGGTTTGTTGATCCACGCCGGCCCGGGCAGGTCGAGGATCTTGGGGTCAGTGTTTTTGTTGAAGCGAATCGGGTTTTTTGACCGGGCTGCGGCGAGTGTTTCGGAGCGTTGCCTGGCTATCTCGGCGGCGAGGCCGTAGTGGACGTTTGCGGGTGTGTGGAAGCCGATTCCGGAGTGTTGGTGGTCATGGACTCTTCTATATCTGTCAAGCCGCTTCCTGCACCTTTGTCGCCTGAGCCGCGGCAGTCAGAATCCTGAACACCCGACGGGCCAGATAGCGCTTGATGCAACGTCGGATTTCTTTGTCGGTCTTACCTTCGGCACGTCGTTTCTCGACGTAGTCGCAGGTTTCAGAGTCGTAGGTCATCCTGGTGATCGCGGCCATGTGAAGAGCACTGTTGAGCCTTCTATCGCCTCCACGGTTCAGCCGATGCCGAACGGTGTTCCCGGACGATGCGGGGATGGGATTCACGCCGGCCAGACAGGAGAAGGCAGCCTCGCTACGGACCCGTCCCTCGTGCGACCACGCCACCAGACATTTCGCCGCGGCGACCGCCTGGAATCCCTTCTCCTCAAGCAGGGGCGCGGCTTCGCTGACCTTGACCAGCTCGTCCAGCTTTTGCTCGTTGGACTCCAACTGCTCACCGAGGTCCAGGATGTGTTTGGCGAGGCGGACCGCCTCGGAGCGGGCGATACTCAAAGCCAGTTCTTCCACGCGTTCACGCCAGCGTGAGATCTCCTCGATCTGGACTGGGGTGAGCTTCCTGCGGGCATCAATGCCGAGATTGTTACTTCGTACCAAAGCGTTCAATGCGTTGATCGAACGGGTACGGCCCTTGGTCATGGACTCGCGGGCGGTGACCAGGATCCGCAAGCCTTGGCGGATCCCTTCATTCAAGCGGGGGCAGCGCAGTTTCTCGACCGGCAACGACAGCACGGCCATGCCCATCCGGTGGGCGTCCAAGGCATCGGTTTTACCGACACCGCGGTTCTTCTTGGCATCCATACGAGGAGCCTCGGTAACGGGGAATCCATGGGCGGCTACGGTACCGGCGAGGATCGCTCCGTAGGACGCGGCTCCCTCGATAACCCAGAGGGTATCGGCGTCGGCGTTGGTGCGGCGTGCGACCCATTTGATGGCGCGGTTGATACCGGCCGCGGTAGTCGGGAAAGACTGCGTATCCAGCAGTGCGCCATTGGTGGCGTCAAGGATGGCGTAGACGTGGTTGCGTGCGTGAGTGTCGACACCCACGACAAATGGGTGGCAATGAGAGACGATAGACAGAGCGGTCACCGTGCTTTTCCTTTTGTGATGGACTTGGTTGGTGGCCGTTGACGGCCGGTACAAGTCCGGGTAGGAATCACTACGGAACAGAACTGTGAGGGGTCACGCCCGTGAGGGTGGACAATCTTCTAATCAAGCTACCGTGGTGGGCCGGACGGGTACCGGCCGAACCATCCTGGTAGACGGACAAGTCCACAAAAGGACACCATGAGGGTCAGTTGTACCAAGGGTCACGCCTGCAGTGTGGAGCGGCCGGTAACTATCCTGCCAGCCAGTCCCAGACCAGCTAAAACAAGTCTCACAGTTGTACCAGTCCACGAACTCGCTGATGAAGGCCCTGGCATCGGGCAGGGATGCAAAGCGTTCGGGGAAAGTGGGGCCGAACTTCATTGTCTTGAACAAGCTCTCAGAACACGGATTATCGTTGCTGACCCGGGGTCGGGAATGGGACTGGGTGACTTCCAAATCGGCCAGCAGCGTGGCCACGGTCTTCGACGTCATCGAGGTGCCGCGGTCGGCGTGAAGGACGTGCGGGATGCCGTGGATGCCGAACATTTCCTTCATCATCTCCACCGCCAAATCGCCGGTTTCGGTGGCGTGCACGTGCGCGCCGACGATGAACCGCGAATGGATGTCCACGGCCATGTAGCAGTCAAAGTATTTACCCTTGACCGGGCCAGCCAATTTCGTAATATCCCACGTGATCACCTCGCCAGGTGCGTTGGCCACGAGCTCAGGCACGGCCCGGGGCGGATGCTTGGCCAGGCGGCGGCGTTCCTTGACCTGCTGGTTCTCCTCCAACACCCGGTACATCGTTGAGACAGAGCCCAGATAGACGCCCACATCAAGGAGCTTGGTGTAGACCTGCTGGGGTGCCAGATCAACGAACTCGGGCGAGTTCACCGCGGCCAGAAGCTCGGTCCGTTCGGCGGGACTGAGCTTGTTCGGCGGGACCACCGGTGCATGGTCCCGGGGCTCGGCCGGCTTCCGATTCATGGTCGTCCTCGAGACGCCGGCCAGAACCGCGGCACGACGCTGGGGAACCCCCACTGCGAGGAGTTCCTTGTAGGCGGCCATCAGCGCTTGCCGGGCTTCGGCCCGCCTTCCTCCCTCTCGGAGAGATCCTCCAAGAGAGCGTGAAGTTTTCCCAGCACACCCAGGGCTGCCTCGGAGGTCTTCAACCGGCCCTGCGTCACCTCCAACTGGCGGCGCAAACGCGCGATCTCGGCCTGGTCCTTGGAGAGCCTGCCGATGGACTCCCCGGCCTTCTTGCCCTCCAGGACACCGGCGTCACGCAGGCGGCGCCACTCGGTCATCTGGGAGGAATACAAGCCCTCGCGGCGCAGGAAAGCACCACCTTCATTGGAGAGGACAGCGGCCTCGTACTGGACCAAAAAATCAAGCTTCTGCGTGGGGGTGTACGACCTACGACGGGTCGGGCCACCGGCACGCGGACCGGAACTACTCATGCCACCATCATGGCCTACCGCGGACAAAACTGGACTAGACATTATTACTGGTTTCCTGGTTCTCGCCCCACGCGATCAAACGGACTTGCTCTTTCACCGTGGTACCGTCCCAGCCTGACACGTAGGGGGTCAGCAACGCGAGTGGGACGTCATCATCGGATCGGAGAGCCTTGATGCCCCGGCTGAGTGTCATGACATCACGGTGGCGCAACTTGCCATAACTCAGCCCTGATTGGGCAGCCTCGGCCACAGTGAACGGCGAGGCCTGAAATTTCCGGGGCAATCCTTGATACGCAGCCATGGATCCAGCATGGCTGGTTTTTGTCCCGCCCGCAGAAAGTTATCCACAGCCTGCCCGCCCCACATTCTATGACGCAGCTGATGCACTGGATAGCGCTTACATTCCCGAAAACGGTACAACAAGTGCGTCATAGCCGGGAGGGGGGGGTCAGGCGTTCGGGCCCAGGTTCCAAGGAATGTGGGCGCGGACGTCTGTCAGGCCCATGCTGACCTCCTCGAAGAGGTCGTCGAGCATGTATTCGTTGATGCCCAGCAGCGCCATCCAGTGCCCCGCCCCGGCGGTTTCACCCTCCAGCGACTGCGATGCCACGCAAATGGACGTCTCCAGGTCAAGGCGGATGGCCGTCCGTCCGGGAAACAGCAGCGGCGCATCGGGAAACAGCGGCCGGTAGCTGGGGTTCGGCGTCAGCACGGCCTCAATCGCCGGCCGCCCGTGGTGGGTCACGGCCGCGATGTCCTCAATCTCGGCCACGTTCGCAAAGGGCGCCTCGAGCGGCACGGGGCGGTCCCCGGCCAGCTCCACCGGATCCAGGCAGGCCGACGCGCGCCCCGTCCCGTACGCCGGCTCGCCATAGCGCGCCTCCGGCCGGCGGACCACATAGCCGTCCTCGTCCTTCACCGGGTTCACCAGCGACGGCTGCAGCAGCCACGGCTTCCGGTTGCCGCTGATGAACAACGAATCCCGCGACTCGTTGATCTTCGTGGTGCTCGCCAGCAGCTTCCCCTCCAGTGTCTCGACCCGCAGCGCGCCCGGCCGCCGCACCCAGCAGTTCAGCGCCAGGTCCGGCAGCCCGCCGCCCGGCCCGGCCCCGCTCCCGGCCGAGGGCACCCAGCTGCGCCCGGGTCCGCCGTCGGGCGCGTTGGGGAACTTTCTGTGCAGCTCAAACCGCACCGTGTCCCAGCGCCACGGGGAGGAGCGGGCGATGTGCCTGAAGGCGTCGGGGGTGTAGGCGGTCATATCCACAGCTTAGCCCCGGCGCGCCAAATTGGTCCGGGGCGCTGGTAGCATCGCGCGTATGGTCACGCGGCTGCTCGAGTTGTGGGAAAACAGTACGACGGCGTTTCTCGCCGCCGCGGCAGCCTGCCTGTACCTGGTGTGGCTGGCTGTGCAATTGAGCGTGGTCGACATCCGCACCCACACGCTGCCCGACCGGCTGGTGCTGCCTGCGTATCCGGTGGCGGGGGTGCTGTTGCTGGTGGCGGCGGTGGCGGGCGGAATGCCGGCCCTGGCCGGGGCGGCCGCGGCGGGCGCGCTGGCGATGGCGGCGCTGTACTGGGTGCTGTGGGCGGTGCAGCCGGCCGGGATCGGCTTCGGTGACGTGAAGCTGGCGGGCGTGCTGGGCCTGTTCCTGGGTTTCCTTGGCTGGCAGCACGTGGTGCTGGGAACCGCTGCGGGCTTCGTGGTGGGTGGGCTGTGGGGGATTGCGCTCATCGTCAGCCGGCGGGGAACGGCCAAGTCCGCGATCCCGTTCGGCCCGTCGATGCTGGCCGGGACCCTGGCCACCATGCTCCTGCTGCCCGTCTGATCCCGCCCCGCACAGGACGCTGTCGCAGCACTGGTTGGTTTTCCGCCGACGCTCTCGCATCTCTGGCTGGTTTTTCGAGGACGCTGTCGCGGCACTGTTCAGTCAGTGGCCGCACTGTAGCGGTGCTCCGGGCGGCCGGTGCTGCCGTAGCGCAGGCCAATGGTGACGGCACCGTCGTCGGCCAGAGCGGAAAGGTAGCGCTGGGCGGTGGTCCGCGAGATCCCAACCGCGGCGGCCACCTCCGCCGTCGACTGGTCCGGGCGGGCGGCCAGGGCGGCGAGCACCGCCGTTTCGGTTGCGGAGACAGATTTCGGCCCCGACGTGGTGGCGGCCGGATGGAGTGCCTGCCACGCAGTTTCGATCCTGTCCTGGGTGAGGGTGACGCTGTCGGACAGCAGCCGCCGGTAGCGGGCGTAACCGCGCAGCCGCGACGCCAACACTTCCGCCGTGAACGGCTTGATGAGGTACCCCAGGGCGCCACGCCGCAGGGCCTTGCGGATGGTGGCCGGATCCGAGGCGGCGCTGAGCATCATGGCGTCCACATCGATGCTGCCGAGCAGATCCAGCCCGGTGGCGTCCGGGAGGTACACGTCCAGCAGGACCAAGTCCGGAGCCGATTCGTGGACGGCCTTGAGCCCGAGGGCCGCAGTGGATGCAGGCGGCAGGGCCCGGAACCCTGGAACGGCGTCGACATAGCTGGCATGCAGGCGGCCCACATGGAAGTCGTCCTCAACTATCAGGACGGTGTAAGTGCTGCTCATGGTCTCTCCTCGGCGGGGGCGGCCGGTGACACGACACCGGGAAGGCGGGCGCAGACGACTGCGCCGTGGGACTGTGGTGAACCGGCGTCGGCGAACCAGACGTCGCCGCCGCGGCGCCGGGCCAGGTGCCGCACGAGGGCCAGGCCCACTCCGTGCCCGGATGCACTGCCGGAGCGCCCCGGCAGGGAGGCGGCAGGATCCGGGCGCCTTTCAGGCGGTGCGGCAGCCGCGGCGGACGCCGTGGGTGGGGGATGCGCGGCGGTGGAGAATCCGTCAGTGAACACCAGCTCGCGCATCTCTGCGGCGCCGGAACCTGCGGCGCCATCGGCCCCACCCGGGCCGGTCGTGACCGGCCGGGGGAGCCCGTCCCCGGAGTCGGCCACCACGATGTGGAGGGTCCCGCCGTCGGCGTGTTCTTCATCGAGCAGCTCAACCTCCACCCAGCGGCTGGGCGATGAGCCGGATACGGCGGCTGAAATGGCGTTGTCCAGGAGGTTGCCGAGCACGGCGGTGACATCCTGGGGATCGGTGATGCGGCCGCGGATGAGCGTTTCGGCCCCGATGCGCAACTCGACGCCGCGCTCATGGGCCTCGATGCTCTTGGCGCCGATGAACGCCTCCAGGTAGGGGTCGCGGAGCATCGCAAGGTCTGCCGCGGGATATTGCAGCGGGCCGTTGGCCACGAGGGAGGAAACGTACTCGCGGGCTTCCTCGGCCCGGTCAATCTGCAGCAGCCCGGCCACGGTGTGGAGCCTGTTCGCGAACTCGTGACGCTGCGCCCGCAGGGCCGTGCCCAATGCGTTGACGGCGTCGAGCTGGCGGGTCAGCGCCTGCACCTCGGTGCGGTCGCGGACCATGATGACCCGGCCCAGGCCCTGCCCGCCGTTTCCGTCGAGCCGCACCGCCCGGGCGCTCACAATGACCACGCGGTCGCCCAGCACGTGCTCGGCGGGGCCGTATTCGCCGCCCCCGGCAGCAGCGGCGTCGGCAAGAAAGGGCGGCAGGCCGCTGTCCGCCAGGGCCAGGCCGCCGTACTGCAAGGTCGAAGCAGGGGCCAGCAGCCGCCGGGCGCCCTCGTTGAAAACGGTGATGGTCCCGTTGGCCGACACCCCGATCACGCCCTCGTCGACGCCCCGCAGCACCGCCTCCTGGTCCTGCGCAAGTCCGGCAATTTCCTCCGGCTCGAGCCCCAGGGTCAGCCGCCGCAGCCGGGACCCCAACAGCACGGACGCCAGCACGCCCAGGGCCAGGGACAGGGCCGCGGTCAGCACCAGCGGCACAATGTTGGCCAGCACTGCGGCGGAGATGTCGTCGCTGGAGAAGCCAACGCTGACCTCGCCCACCACGTCCGCGGCGGCGCCACCGGACCCCGGCGCGTACACGGGCACCTTGGCCCGTGCAGACCGGCCCAGCGTCCCCTTCTCCTGGCTGGTCACCTCGCCCCCGGCCAGCGCCACCGACGGGTCCGTTGATACCTTTTGCCCCAGCAAAGCCGGCGTGGGATGCGCAAGCCGCAGGCCGGCGTCGTCCGTAATCACCACAAACAAGGCGCCGGTGCGCTCCCGGGTGGTCTCGGCGTCGGACTGCAGGACCCCGCCCGCCAGCGTTTCCGGCGTCAGCGCGGACGCCGGGCCGGCCGCGAGGAGGGCGGTTTCACGCCTGACGTCGTCCGAGGAGGCCACGGTCCGGGCCACGGCCAGGGCCCGCGCCTCGGCCTGCTCACCCGCCCACTGGCAGCTGAGCGCCGCGAAGGTGCCGGCCGTGGCCAGCACGACGGCGGCCACCACCGCCAGCTGCACCAGCAGCACGCGCGTGGCAAACCGCAGCCGCGGCGCGGTGCGTGCCTGTTTCACGGGGCCTCCTCGCCGGGCGTGGGTGGGTTTTATGGGCTAAACGTATTCAACGGGCACTACTTGGGTCAAGGGCACTAAACCCCGGGCCGTGATCCGCATCACTATAACTTTGCATGAGTGGGTCGCGGTTGCGGCCGTGTACAAAGGAGTTCTCATGTTGGTCATCCTTGGCTTTGCCATGATAGCGGTGTTCATGACGCTGGTCATGACGAAGAAACTAACGCCCGTCGTGGCGCTGATCGTGATCCCCACGATCTTCGGCCTCTTCGCCGGCGCCGGGCTGGGCATTGGCGACATGGTCATGGACTCCATGAAGTCCCTGACCTCCACGGCGGCCCTGCTCATGTTCGCGATCGTCTTCTTCGGCATGATGATCGACGTCGGCCTGTTCGACCCCCTCGTGAAACTGATCCTGCGCACCCTCGGCAACGACCCCGCCAAGGTGGTTGTCGGCACCGCCGTGCTGGCCGCCGTCGTCTCGCTCGACGGCGACGGCTCCACCACCTTCATCCTCACCACCGCCGCGATGCTGCCCATCTACCTGCGCCTGGGCCTGAGCCCCGTGGTTCTGACCTGCGTGGCCGGCCTGGCCAACGGCACCATGAACATCCTGCCGTGGGGAGGGCCCACCGCCCGCGCCGCCGCCGCACTGAAGGTCTCCCCGTCCGAGGTGTTCGTCCCCATGATCCCCTCACTCGTCGCCGGCATGATCGTGATCTTCCTCTTCGCCTGGCACCTTGGCGTCCGCGAACGCCGCCGCCTGGCGCTGGCCGGGCGGTTGTGGACGCCTGCTGACATGGACGACGCCGGAATTCCCGCAGGCGGAACCGGCACCCCGGGTGCACCCCGGGGCGGCAACGGCCGCAGCGGCTTGCCCCGCGGCGCAGCTTCCGGCACCCTGCTGGTTGTGGACAAACCCCGCTCTGCAGCCCAGGCCCGCTTTGATGCCCAGGTGCTCGCCGTGGCCGAGCAGGACGCGGACTCCGTGAACACTGGCCTGGCCGATTCGCAGCTGGACCCCAATCGCGCCACCCTGCGGCCCAAGCTGTTCTGGTTCAACCTGGTCCTGACGGTGGCCATCATGGTGACCTTGGTTCTTGACGTGCTGCCCCTGGCCTACGTGTTCATGGTGGGTTCGGCCATCGCCCTCATTGTGAACTTCCCCAACGTGAAGGACCAGGCCAAGGCGCTGGTGTCCCATGCCGGCAGCATCGTCGCCGTCGTCTCCATGGTCATGGCCGCGGCCGTGCTGACCGGCGTGCTCAGCGGCACCGGCATGGTCGACGCCATGGCCGCCTGGCTGGTCAGTGTCATCCCCACCTCCATGGGCCCGTACATGGCAGTCATCACCGGCCTGTTGAGCATCCCCATGACGTTTTTCATGAGCAACGACGCCTTCTACTTCGGTGTGCTGCCGGTCCTGAGCGAAACTGCCGCCCACTTCGGGATCGACCCTGCCGCCATGGCCCGGGCCTCAATCACCGGCCAGCCGGTCCACATGCAGAGCCCCCTGGTGCCTGCCATCCTGCTGCTGGTCTCACTGGCCAAGGTGGAACTGGGCGACCACCACAAGAAGGTGCTCTGGCGTGCCCTCGTGGTCTCACTTGTGATGCTCGTCGTGGCCGTCGGCATCGGGGTCATCCCCTTCGGCTAGCTGCCATCCCCGCTGGGGCAGGCGCCAGACGCCGGGCCCGGTCCGGACCGCCGCAAGGCGTCCGGGCCGGGCCCTTCTGCATGGCCAAACCCGATGCTGTCGCAGCATTGTCCGGGCAGGGGATGGGCTGCAGCGGTGCCCCGGCCGGCGGTCACCGCGCATGGTGCAGCCGCCGTGCGGCCTTCTGGCGATAGGCTGGCAGCATGGCATCACCTGACTTCATTGTTGCGCTCCGCGAAAAAATCGGACACGACCCGCTGTGGCTCCCGGGCGTGCGTGCAGTGGTGTTTGACGGCGACGGCCGGGTGCTCCTGGGCGAACGCTCCGACACCGGCGGGTGGGCGCTGATCACCGGCATCCTGGAGCCGGGGGAGGAACCCGGCCCGGGCATGCTGCGCGAGATCTTCGAGGAAACGGCCGTCGTGGCCCGGATCGAGCACCTGCTTGGCGTGGCGGCCGTTGGCCCGGTGACATTTCCCAACGGCGACGTCTGCGACTTCCTGAACATTGAATTCATTTGCCATTACGAAAGCGGCACCGCCCGCGTGAACGACGACGAATCCCTCGCCGTCGGCTGGTTCGCCATCGACGCGCTCCCGCCCCTGCGCCCCGGGCACCTCGACTGCATCCAACGGGCCCTGGCCTTCACCGGCGAACCCCACTTCCAGCGTTCCTGAGACCAGCCGGAGACCACCCTTGGACAACAAACAACGCATTGGCTTGGGTGCTGGTGCCGCTGCCGGGCCCGCGTTCATCGGATCGTTCACGCTGCAGGGAGCCTTCCGAAAAGGTTATGACTGGCAAAAACATCCCGTCAGCTCGCTGTCCCTGGGCCCCGGCGGCTGGGTGCAAAAGACCAACTTTCTGGCCGCCGGTGCCCTGTTCGCTGCGTACGCGGCGGGCCTGGCACGCAGCAAGGATATCCCGCGGGCCCATACCTGGCTCATGGGCGGCACGGCTGCCGGGCTCATTGCCGCAGGGATCTGCAACGGCCAGCCAGGGGGCGGATTCCCGGCCGGCACGCCCGATCTGCCCGAAGAAATGACCGGCACCGGCATGGTCCACAACGTGGGTGCCTCGTCCGCGTTCCTGCTGGTTCCCGTCTCCGCGCTCATCCACGCGGTCACGGACGTCCGCAGCGGGCGACGGGGCTGGGCGCTTTACGATGTGGCCTCAGCACTCGGCACGGTTGCCTCGGTGGTGGCTGCCGGCGCCGCGATTGGCAGGCAGGACAATCCCAAGGCCCGCGGTGGGCTGCTGCAGCGTGCGGCCATCACGGCCGGCATGGGCTGGATCTCCGTCACGGCCCTGCGCCGACTGCGCCCGGTGGAGCCGCGGGCCTGAAGCAGGGCTGACGGGCCGGGCTAGCCGAGGCGTGCGCTTGGCTGGACCGGGCCCTGCACCAGTGGCCGTGCCTGCCTGCGCTGCTGCACCCGGCTGAGCACAAGGTTGCCGGCGCAAATCACCACCGACGTGAGGGTTCCGGCGAAACTGCCCAGCATGGCGCCGCCAACAATGATCAGTCCCCGCAGGTCCAGGCCGCTGCCGCCGGCGAAATACGCGTCATAAGGCGGCGGAAACAGCGTCATCGCCGCGGCGCCGGCCGCCCAGCCCAAGGCAACCGCTGCCACCGGTCCGAGAAAGAAGAACCACGGCATCCGTCGTTCCGGTCTCCGCAGGCACCACCCTCCAGCCACCGACACCCCCGCAATGGGCAGCAGCACCAGCACCGAGCCCACCAGTATTTCGGTTGTGTCATAATCCATGTTCCCCGACGCTACCGCACCCATCGGCCGGATGCTCACGCGGGACCGGTTTGCAGCACCCCGGCACGAGGCGGGACATGCACAAAAGGCGCGTGCCGCCGTCGTACTTGGAGAAGTACGGCGGCGGCACGCGCCTTTTCAGCGGACCTTACGGTTTGTCCAGGGTGTCCCCGGGCTCATCCTTGGTCAGCAGGAGCGTGTCCGTGCCTTCGCTGTCATTGCCGGTGGCGGACTCGGCCTTTGCATCGCCGGACGCACCCGACTTGGCGGCCGTGCGCTCCGCTTCGAGGCGCAGGGCCTCCTCTCCGCCGATGGCCTCGCCACGGGCGACCATGCCGGCGGTGTCCGAGAGCGGGATGACCTTCATGAAGATGGCCAGCACCAAGGCGATGGCCATGAACGGGATCAGGTACCAGAACACGGGGGCCAGGGAGTCGGCGTAGGCGTTGATGATGCCGTCCTTGATGGCCGGGGGCAGCTGGGCCATGGCCTGCGGGTCGAGCGTGGCCATGGAGCTGCCGGCCTGCTCGGGGCTGGCTCCGGCCTCCGTGAAGACCTTGGTCAGCGACTCGGCCAGGCGGGTGGTGAACATGGCGCCGAACACGGCCACGCCCAGGGCTGAACCGACCTCGCGGAAGTAGTTGTTCGTGCTGGTCGCGGTGCCGAGCTGGTTCGCGGGGACGGAGTTCTGCACCACGATGACCACGATCTGCATGATCAGGCCCAGGCCGGCGCCGAACACGAACAGCTGGGCGCAGATGACCCAGATGGGGGTTTCGGCGGACAGGGTGGTCATCCACAACATGGCGATGATGGTCAGCACGGAACCGGCGATCGGGAACGCCTTGTACTTGCCGGTCTTGGTCATGCGGATGCCTGACCAGATGGAGGTGCCCATCAGGCCCACCATCATGGGCAGCATGAGCAGGCCGGACTCGGCGGCGGAGGTGCCGGAGGACATCTGCAGGAACGTGGGGACGAACGCCAGGGCGGCGAACATGCCCATGCCCAGGACGAAGCCAATGGCGGTGGAGTTCAGGAAGATCGGGTTCTTGAACAGGGACAGCGGGATGATCGGGTCCTCGGCGCGTGCCTCGGTGAAGATGAACAGCGCGATGGCGGCGATCATGCCCGCGCCCCAGGCCCAGGTGGTCAGGGAGGTCCAACCGTCGGTCTTGCCGCCGAAGTCGGTGAAGAAGATCAGGCAGGTGGTGGCGATGGACAGGAACACCACACCCATGATGTCGATCTTCTGTTCGACTTTCTTGGTCGGCAGGGTCAGGGTGAAGAACGCGATCACGAACGCAATGATGCCGATCGGGATGTTGATGTAGAAGGCCCATTCCCACGTCAGGTGGTCCACGAAGTAGCCGCCCAGCAGCGGGCCGGCAACGGCGGAGAGGCCAAAGATGGCGCCCAGCGGGCCCATGTACTTGCCGCGCTCGTTGGCGGGGACGATGTCGGCGATGATGGCCTGCGAAAGGATCATCAAGCCGCCGCCACCCAGGCCCTGGATGGCGCGGAAGATCACGAAGCCCCAGAAGTCGGTGGCAAAGGCGCAGCCGATGGAGGCGAGCGTGAAGATGGCAATGGCGGCCAGGAACAGGTTCCGGCGGCCCAGGATGTCACCAAACTTGCCGTAGACGGGCATCACGATGGTCACGGCCAGCAGGTAGGCGGTGGTGATCCAGGTCTGGTGCTCCACGCCGCCGAGCTTGCCCACGATGGTGGGCATGGCGGTGGAGACAATGGTCTGGTCGAGGCTCGAGAGCATCATTCCGGCGATCAGCGCGGAGAAGATGATCCAGATCCTCTTTTGGGTCAGCAGGAGCGGTTCGCCTGCCTTGAGTGCAGTACTCATGGAGTCCCTTCAAAGGTCAAGTGGGAAAAGTTGAAAAGTTTTTGGGTGTTGAGCAGGTTGGCTGCCAGCAGTTCTTCGTAGGGCTTGGTGTTCCCGTCGGAGAAGAACACCTGGCTGGCGCGGTGGGAGCACATGCCGAACGCGGCGGCGGCCATGATCGCCAGGGGATCGTCCGGCGGGAGCTGCTCGCGCTGGGCGATCAGCTCCGTGAACTCCAGCTCGCGGACATGGGCGCTGCCGATCACCTTCATCATGAGCTGCGGTTCTTTTTTCATGGCGGCCATGAGCTGGTTGATGTGGGCGCGGGTGAGGTTGAGCTCATCCAGCATGGCGCAGGTGAGGCGGAACAGATCCTGCAGCAGCGTGGTGCTCAGGCCGTGGGGTCCGCGTTCGACGCCGGGTTTCTGCGGGCCGCCGTCGAGGAACGCCGCGGTTGCCTCAGCCGGGAACTCATCCAGAAGGTGGCCGATGATGGCGTCTTCCTTGGATGGGAAGTAGTTGAAGAACGTCCGGCGGGAGATGCCGACGTGTTCACAAAGCTGCTCGACCGTGAACCCGCTCAGGCCGTGTTGGGCGGTGAAGGCCCTCGCGGCAGCCGTGATGGCGGAGCGGGTGGCCTCACGCTTGCGGGCGCGCAGGCTGGGGGCCTGGCAGGATTTTGCACTTTCAGTCACAAAGTAAAAGTTTGCACTATTAATCAAAAAGTGCAAAATCCACGATTGGTGACGTTGCCCACGCCAGTCCTTGGGTGCCGCCGAGGTAGTGGTTAGGATCGGATGCCGGTCCACCGGCGGCGATTCCCGACAACCACCTCCGGACGCTCTCCGGGCTGCTGGCTCTCGGCGAAAGGCGCAAACCAGGTGCCCGGCGGGCCCGGGCGGACATGCAGCTTGGCGCGACCGGGCGGACGTGCAGCTTGGCGAGCCTGGGCGGACGGCGGCCCGGCCCCATATGCAGGAGCGCGGGAGCCCGTTAAAGTACGACGACCCCTCGGCCCCATGAAGCACGATGGCCGGAGCCCGTTAAAGTACGACGACCCCTCGGCCCTGAAGCACGATGGCCGGAGCCCGTTAAAGCACGATGGCGGGAGTCCGCCTCTCGTGAAAAAGGTGGCTTCCCGCCAGTTCGCTGCCTTCCACTGCCAGTTCCCCACAGAGGGTCGCTTGGCAGCCCGCTGAGGGCAGCTTGGAGCTACCCGCTGACGACGTGGCAAGCGTGCGAGAGCATAGTAAATTTACTACGCCCTCGCACGCTTGCCACGTCCTCGGCGGAGGAGTTGGTCCCTACTTGGGTGCGACCGTCATGGCCAGCACGTCCAAGCCCTTGTCCAGCTGCTCCAGCGTGATTTCGCCGCGGTCCACGAAGCCCAGCGCGAGGACGGCTTCACGGATGGTCAAGCCCTCGGCGATGGCGTGCTTGGCGATCTTGGAGCCGTTCTCGTAGCCGATGTACTTGTTCAGCGGCGTCACAATGGACGGCGATGCCTCGGCCAGGAAGCGGGCGCGCTCCACGTTGGCGGTGAGGCCGTCGATCATCTTGTCGGCCATGACACGCGAGGTGTTGGTCAGCAGGCGGATGGACTGCAGCAGGTTCGAGGCCATGACCGGGATGCCCACGTTCAGCTCAAATGCGCCGTTGGTGGAGGACAGTGCGATCGTGGTGTCGTTGCCGATGACCTGTGCGGCAACCATGATGGCGGCCTCGGAGATGACCGGGTTGACCTTGCCGGGCATGATCGAGGAGCCGGGCTGCAGGTCGGGGATGTTGATCTCGCCCAGGCCGGTGTTGGGGCCGGAGCCGAGCCAGCGCAGGTCGTTGTTGATCTTCATGATCGAGTACGCGATGGTGCGCAGCTGGCCGGAGGCTTCGATGAGGCCGTCGCGGTTGGCCTGGGCCTCGAAGTGGTTGCGGGCCTCGGTCAGGGGCAGGCCGGTGTCCTCGGCGAGCAGGGCGATGACGCGCTGCGGGAAGCCGGCCGGAGTGTTGATGCCGGTGCCGACGGCGGTGCCGCCCAGGGGGACCTCTGCCACGCGGGCAATGGAGGATTCGACGCGCTCGATGCCGTAGCGGATCTGGGCTGCGTAGCCGCCGAATTCCTGGCCGAGCGTGACCGGGGTGGCATCCATCAGGTGGGTGCGGCCGGACTTCACGACGGTGGCGAATTCGGCTTCCTTGCGCTCCAGCGACTCGGCCAGGTGCGCCAGTGCCGGGATCAGGTCGTTGATCAGGGCGGAGGTGGCGGCCACGTGGACGGACGTGGGGAAGACGTCGTTGGAGGACTGCGAGGCGTTGACGTGGTCGTTCGGGTGGACCACCTTGTCGGAGCCGGCGGCAACGAGCGCGCGGTTCGCCAGCGTCGCCAGGACCTCGTTCATGTTCATGTTCGACGACGTGCCGGAACCGGTCTGGAACACGTCGATCGGGAAGTCGCCGTCAAAGTTGCCTGCGGCGACCTGGTCGGCGGCGCCCTCGATCGCGCGGGCCAGCTCAGCGTCGAGCACACCCAGTTCGGCGTTCGTGGTGGCGGCGGCCTTCTTGATGCGCGCCAGTGCTGCGATGTGGGCCGTCTCCAGGGTCATGCCGGAAATCGGGAAGTTCTCCACGGCGCGCTGGGTCTGTGCGCTGTACAGGGCGTTGGCCGGAACCCGGACCTCGCCCATCGTGTCATGTTCAATACGGAATTCTTGTGCGGTGCCCGCGGCAGTATCAGTCATGCTTCCACCATATCGCCGCCGCGCCCCGAGCCGAAAACCATGCGGAGCGCTTTTGCGCGGCCGGCCACCTTAAAAAGCCGGGCACGACGGCGGAACCTGGGTTCCGCCGTCGTGCCCGGAAACGCTGCTGCCCGCCTTGGGCAGGGCACGCGGGGTGGTTCAGGCGCCGATGTGGCCGTTGCTGTAGACGAGGTCGGCGGTGCCGTCCGTGAGGCGGTAGGTCAGGCCCACCACGGCGGTGCGCTGGCGGGCCACGGCGCTGGCGATGATGGGGGAGTTTTCCACGAGGCGGGCGGCCGTCTGCTTGACGTGCTCCTCCACCATTTCGTTGACGGTGCTCTTCTTGTCCTTGCGGAGGGAGGCGAGGACCGAAGGGGTGATGCGTTCGACGAGGTCGCGGACGAAGCCGGCGGGCATTTTGCCGGTGTCGACGGCGCCCTTGGTGGCCGTGACGGCGCCGCAGGAGTCGTGGCCCAGGACCACGATGAGCGGCACGTCCAGGTACTCCACGCCGTATTCGAGGGAGCCGAGGGCCGTGTTGTCCACGACGTGTCCGGCGGTGCGGACCACGAAGGCGTCGCCCAGGCCCAGGTCGAAGATGATTTCCGCGGCCAGCCGTGAGTCGGAGCAGCCGAAGATCTGCACGAACGGGTGCTGGGTGGACAGCAGGGAGGCGCGGCGGGCGGCGTCCTGGTTCGGGTGGTTGGACGTGCCTGCCACAAACCTGGCGTTGCCGGCCATCAACGTGGCCCAAGCTTCCGCAGGCGTCTGCGGGTGCTCCGTGACGGCATTGATGTTGCCGTCTTCTCCTCCACCGCTCATTATTTGCTCTCCTTGCTTGTCGGGTTGGCTGTTGCCGCGTATTCATCGAGCAGCGCGGTTGCTCCGGCGGCCAGGATGTCAAAGTCCTTGAAGTCGGCCGCACCAGTCAAAACAATAGTCGTCTCGGCGCTGGTGAACACCAGCGACCGTTCGCCCTTGGGGTTGTCGCGCAGCTCCCAGTCGTGTCCGTCGATGGTGCGCGTGCCCGTCACGGGCGCCTGCTGGGCTTGTGCCGCAATCCAGGTGGGGTTCGCCGTGACGGATTCGCGCAGCGCAATGAACGTGTCATCTGCCGTCACATAACCCACATCCCAGTACGCCACGCCGTCGGTGCCGGGCGGGTTCCAACGCGCATAGTTGGCGCTCCAGCCTTCGGGCAGCACGGGGGCCACCGGGAGGAAGCCGGCCGTGTCGGCGGCGTGCCCGGCAACCGTCGCCACGTCCACCTCGGTGCGGTAGGCGCCGGCCTTGGGCTCCGGGTTAAGCCACACAATGGTCAGCACAATGGCCACGGTGGAGAACATGGCCAGCAGCATGCCGATGACCGACGCATTGGCTCGCTTGGCCGCGCCGGCGGCAATGACGGGCTTGACAGCAGGGGTGGGGTTAGAGTCACTCACCCCTCCATCTTCCCAGATTTGCCGGCCCCGTCTTTCCGCCTGGCGGCGATGGTGGCGCAGCTCACCCCGAAGGTTGGGCGGCTGTCGCCTATCATTGGGAGGTAGGCAAAAATACGTCAGTGGTGCGCACCGGAGCGTGCCGTAAAACTGCGCCTACCTGAACAATGGGGTTTACACGTGGCTGAAAAAGCACAACTTGACTACTCGCAATTGTCCCGGTCGCTGGCCGTTGGAGACGACGAGCCGGACCGCAACCTGGCCCTTGAACTGGTGCGGGTCACCGAGGCTGCCGCCATTGCCGGCGGGCACTGGGTGGGCTTTGGCGAGAAGAACCTGGCCGACGGCGCCGCCGTGGATGCCATGCGCTCCCTCCTTTCCACGGTCCACTTCAACGGTGTCGTGGTCATTGGCGAAGGGGAGAAGGATGAAGCCCCGATGCTGTTCAACGGCGAGGTGGTGGGCGACGGCTCCGGCCCTGAATGCGATGTGGCCGTGGACCCGATTGACGGCACCCGCCTGACCGCGATGGGCATCAACAACGCCCTGGCCGTGCTGGCCGTGGCCGAACGCGGCACCATGTTCGACCCCTCCGCCGTGTTCTACATGGAGAAGCTGGTCACAGGTCCCGAAGCCGCCGACATGGTGGACCTGCGCCTGCCCGTGAAGCAGAACCTGCACCTGATCGCCAAGGCCAAGGGCGTAAAGATCAACCAGCTCACCGTCATGGTCCTGGACCGCGACCGCCACCAGCCGCTGATCCAGGAAATCCGCGACGCCGGCGCCCGCACCAAGATCATCCTCGACGGCGACGTGGCCGGAGCCATTGCGGCCGTCCGCCCCGGCACCGGCGTCGACGCGCTCATGGGCGTGGGCGGCACGCCGGAGGGAATCGTGGCGGCCTGCGCCATCAAGACCCTCGGCGGCGTCATCCAGGGCCGACTCTGGCCCACGGACGACGACGAAAAGCAGAAGGCCATCGATGCCGGGCACGACCTCAGCCGGGTGCTCTCCACCAACGACCTCGTCACGAGCGACAACTGCTACTTCGCCGCCACCGGCATCACCGACGGCGACCTCCTCAAGGGCGTGCGCTACGACAAGGGCCGCGTCCTGACGCAGTCCATCGTCATGCGCTCCAAGTCCGGCACCATCCGCTTCGTCGAGGGCGAGCACCAGGCCCACAAGTGGGAGACCTACGCCCGGCGCTCCTGACCCCGGCCCGCAGCCTCCCGCCCCACCCGACGCCATCGCAGCAATGGCTGGTTTATTCGCAACGCCATCGCACTCGGTGCGATGGCGTTGGCCGAAAAGCCGCCATTGCTGCGATGGCGTTTGGGGTTGAAGCGGAGAGGAAGGTGCCACGCAGAAGCGCGGTGCCGGAAGCTACGGCCTGGCCAGCTTCCCGCGGACACCGGCGGCAGCGGTGCGGGCCGTTTTCAGTGTGCCGCGGAGCAGGGTCCGGGCCTTCCTGCTGGCACCGTAGGCGTTGTACATGAGCGTGTTGACCGGCAGGTCCCAGGTGCCCGGGTACTCCACCTCAAAGCCCCCGAAGGAGCGTTTGAAGCGGGAGAAGCCGGCCCAGGGATGCTCGGGCTCGTCCTCGGGGCTGACGCCCCACATGTCGAACTCGGCGATTCCTGCGGCCTTGGCATCCAGCATCATGGTCACCAGCAGCGGGATGCCGGCGCTTAGCTTGCGGTGGGCGTCGTCGGCGGCGGCATGGGCGTAGACGCGGGTGTCCGCAGTGTCGTACGACAGGGCGGCGGCAATGGGTTCCCCGTCCAGGCGGGCGATGAACAGCTTGGCGGCTCCCTCGGGCATGAGGACCTCGGCGGCCCGGGTCAGGTAGTTGTTGGACTGGGCCGTGAACTCGGCACGCCCGGCCACCTTTTCCAGGAAGCCCAGCAGGACGGGCAGGTCCGCCGGGTCGGTGGAGATGTCAAAGGTGACACCCTTTTTATGGATGTTCCGGAACAGGTTCCGGCTGGTGCTGCGCATGCCCTTCAACAGCGACGCCTCGTCCTGTGTCAGGTCGACCTTCCAGCTCAGATGCGGCTGGATGTCCTTGGGCGCCCTGACCAGGCCCCGGGCGGAGAGCACGCGTGCCGCGTCGGCGCCGAGCCCCGCGGAGACTGGTTCCACGCGCACGTAGGCGGCCTTCTTTGCCCGGGCCAGCGCGGTCAGTGCGGCAAGGGCCTCGACCAGCGCAGATTCACTGGCGGCAACAGGACCATACGGCGTGTACAGGTACCGGCCCAGGGGCGTCTTTTCCTCGATGGCCACAAAATTCCAGCCGGGGCCGGACTGCTCGTGGACGATCTTGCCCAGCCGCCGCTGGAAGCGGGCCCAGACGGGTGTCTGCAAAATGGTGCTCACTGCTCAAAGGCTCCACAGGTGATGGCGAACACCACGGAGGTTTCACCGGCGGCATCGGCGTGCGGGTGGACCATGACGGGGTTTTCGGCGGCCGGGACAAACGCCGATCCGCCGCGGCCCAGCTGCAGGTCGCCGCGGGGCGAGTCGAGCAGCACGGAACCGGAGACGGCCAGCACCACCAGGGGGCCGTTCTGCACCAGCGGGACAGGTTCGCCGTCGGCGGGGAGCTCGATACGCTGCAGGGCGAACTCGGCAAACGGCGGCTCCCACACCTTCTGGCCCAGTTCGGTGACGCGGGTGGGAACGACCGGCACCTCGGTCGGCGCAAAGTCGACGGTCTCCAGCAGCTCCGGGATGTCCACGTGCTTGCCCGTGAGCCCGCCGCGCATCACGTTGTCCGAGGACGCCATGACCTCAAGGCCCAGCCCGTGCAGGTAGGCGTGGATGTTGCCGGCGGGCAGGTAGATGGCGTCGCCGGGGGACAGCGACACCCGGTTCAGCAGCAGGGAAACCAGCACGCCGGGGTCGCCGGGATACTGCCTGGCCAGTTCAATGACGGTGAGCAGGGCGGGCGGCAGCTCCGTGCCGGCGGCGGCCTGCGCCTCAAGGGCGGGCGCGGCCAGCTCCACCAGTGCGGTGGTTTCCGCCCCGCCGCCCAGCAGGGTTTCAAAGGCCCGGCGGACCACCATGGGTGCGGCCATGCGGGAGTTCAGGGCCATCTCCACCGTGCCCAGCAGCTGCGGAACCCCGGCCCCCGACTCAGCAATGGCGGACCCCACGGCGCGGAACAGTTCCGCGGCCTCGGCGCAGGGGCGGAAACCGCACAACGCCTCGAACGGGGTCAGGGCCAGGATCATTTCCGGCTTGTGGTTCTCGTCCTTGTAGTTGCGGTCCGCCGCCGTGCGCGGGACCCCGGCTGCCTCTTCGTCGGCGAAGCGTTCCCGGGCGCGTTCCTGCGTGGGGTGGACCTGGAGCGACAATGCGGTCTCGGCGGCCAGCAGCTTCGCCAGGAAGGGCAGCCGCGGCCCGAAGGCGGTGTGCACCTCGGTGCCGAGCGTCGCGTCCGGGTGCTCGGCAATCAGCCGGTCCAGGGGGACGGGGCCGTCCGGGGTGGCTGCGACGGACGGTGAGTCCGGGTGCCCGCCCATCCACAGCTCGGCCTCGGGCCCGCCGCTGGGGGTGGTGCCCAGCAGGTCCGCTATGGCCGTGGCGGACCCCCACGCGTAGTCGCGGGTGACATTGCTCAGTGCAAACATTGAAAAAGTTCCTTACTGGTTCACGTGAAACGGCTGGAGCGGGCAGGCGGCGGACGCCGGAGCGCACCAGCCGGACAATTCTGCTCCGGCATCCCTCAGCCGTGGCCCCGGCCGGATGCTTCTAGCCGGGTGAGCAGGTGCCGTTGTTGGCAAGCAGTGCGGACAGCGTCGCGTCGTCACCGTTGATGGCCAATTGTTGCAGGTATTCCGCCGTGATGTCGGCCGACGGCGCGGCTGGCGCGGCTGGCGCTTCCGGCGCCGGTGCCTCGGGTGCCGGGGTGTCGGCCGGAGCTTCCGCAGATCCGGACCCCGGCTCGGGGGCCGGCGCGGGATCGGCCGGCGGGGCAGGGTTCAGCAGTTCCTGCACGCGCTGGTGGATCACGGCAAAGTCGGGGTAGGTGGGCATGTCCTGCGGGAAGTCAGGCGGCCCAATGGTCAACCGGGCCAGGTCGTGGGACTTGGCCTTCAATGCCAGGGAGGCGAAGCTGCCCAGCTGCCCCGCGGGCAGGTCCGATTCCATGACCTGGGAGCCGGCGGCCACGATCCCGTTGAACTTCGTCAGCACGGTGGCAGGGTCCATCTGGGCCATGATGGCGGCCTGGATGCATTGCTGGCGCTGGCTGCGGGCGTAGTCGTTGACCCACTGTCGCGAGCGGGCGTACCAGAGGGCATGGTATCCGTTCAGGGTCTGTTCGCCGGGGGAAATCCACCCCGTCGGCGGCAGGTGCTGGCCGTTGCCGTAGACGTCGTCGCCGCTGATGGGCACCCAGCCGCCCACGTTGACCTTGACCCCGCCGAGGGCGTCAATCAGGGAGGAGAAGCCTGCCATGTCGACGAGCACGTAGCCCTGGATGGTCAGTCCGAGCACGCCTCCCGCGGCATCCATCATGGCTGCCGCGCCCGGGTCGGCGTCGTTGGGGTAGAGCGCGGGGTGGTTGTTGGTCACGTCCGTGTACAGGGCGTTGATGATGCAGCTGTCGCCGCAGTTGAATCCCTCGGGGTACACGCCCCACAGGGGAGAATTGGGGGAGAACTGGGCATTCTGCAAGTTGCGGGGGATGCTGATGGTGGCCGCCTGGCCGGTCTTGGCATCCACGCTGACCACGATGATCGAGTCCGGCCGCCGCCCCGTGCGGTCCGCCCCGGCGTCGCCGCCCATGACCAGAAAGTTGTAGCGCCCGTCCACCGGCTCCATGTCGGGACCGGACGCGAAGATGGAGTTGATGGCGTTGCGGCCCGAATTGATCATGAACGCGCCGTAGCCCAGGGTGCCGCTGGTGATGACCATGAGCACCACGAGCGCCCCGCCCACCAGCGCGCGCATCCCCGGTGCCAGCAGCGCGGGGCGGATGATCTTCAGCGTGTTCAGGAACATCGCGGCCCAGCCCACCGCAGCCGCGGCCATGGCCACGATGATGGGCAGGGACGTCCAGGGGTTGGTGAACAGGTTCAGCAGCGCCTCCCGGTTCACCACGGCAAGCACGACGGCGCCAATCACCAAGGCCCAGGCCGCGAAGGTAAAGCGCAGGGCCAGCCGGCCAACGCGCTTGTTGCCCGCCACGACCTGCGCCGAGCCCGGCAGCACGAGGGTCAACAGCAGCAGGAACCAGGCGCGCTTGGAACGCACGGGTGCCGACGCCGATTCCGGGTACCGGACCGGGTTCGTCAACACGGGCGGGCGGTTGGACGCCCGGCTCACCTTGGGGCTGCTGAAACTCATGCTGCTGCGATCACGCTCCGGCCGGGGCGGGCCGCGGCACGGCCAGGGGGTAGTTGGCGCCCGCGGCTGCGCGCAGTGCGGCGCCCTTGGCGGAGGCCTGGTCGTTCAGGGACTGGGCAAAGTCCGCCAGCTGCACGGCCAGCGAGGCTGCGAGCTCGTCCGTGCCGGAGGCGAGCATGCGCACGGCCAGCAGGCCGGCATTGCGGGCCCCGCCAATGGAGACGGTGGCCACGGGCACGCCCGCGGGCATCTGCACGATGGAGAGCAGCGAGTCCATGCCGTCCAGGGTTTTCAGCGGCACGGGGACGCCCACCACGGGCAGGGTGGTGACGGAGGCCAGCATGCCCGGCAGGTGCGCGGCGCCGCCGGCCCCGGCGATGATGACGCGGATGCCGCGCGCGGCGGCTTCGGTGCCGTAGGCGATCATCTCTGTGGGCATGCGGTGCGCGGAGACCACGTCGGTCTCAAACGGGATGCCAAACTCGGACAGGGCCGCAGCGGCGGCTTCCATGACAGGCCAGTCGGAGTCGGACCCCATGACAATGCCCACCAGGGGGGTGGTGTTGGTGCTCACAGCTGGTTCCTACTTTCCGTCACGGATGATGTTGGCCACGGTGGTGGCGCGGGAGCGGGCGGAGGCAACTCCGTCGGCCTGGGAAGCGACCAGGTTGACGTGGCCGATCTTGCGGCCGGGGCGCACCGACTTGCCGTAGCTGTGCACCTTCACGGCGGGCTCGGCTGCCAGGGCGGCGGGGTAGGCACTGAACGGGTCCTGGTTGGCGCCGCCAAGGAAGTTCTTCATGACCACGATGTCGCCGAGGGCGTCGGTGGCGCCGAGCGGCAGGTCCAGCACGGCACGCAGGTGCTGCTCGAACTGGCCGGTCACGGCACCGTCCATGGTCCAATGCCCGGTGTTGTGCGGGCGCATCGCCAGCTCGTTGACAAGGAAGCCGGGGGCGCGGCCGGGGGTCTCGAACAGTTCCGCGGCCATGACGCCGGTGACGCCGAGCTCGTCGGCGATCCGCAGGGCGGCGGCTTCGGCGGCGGCCTCAACCTCGGGCGGGATGCCCGGGGCGGGGGCGATGACCTCGTCGCAGACGCCGTCCACCTGGATGGACTCGGCCACGGGCCAGGCGCGGGATTCGCCCGACGGCGTGCGGGCCACCAGGGCGGAGAGCTCGCGGGAGAAGTCCACCATCTCCTCCACCAGCAGCGGGCTCATGGCCTCGAACCAGTCGGCGGCGTCCGCGGCATCGGCGGCGGAGCGCAGCACCTTCACGCCCTTGCCGTCGTAGCCGCCGCGGGGCATCTTCAGCACCACGGGCCAGCCGTTGGCGGCACCGAACGCGGTGATGTCCGCCACGGAGGCGACGGCGGCCCAGGCCGGGTTGGGCAGGCCGAGGCGCTCGATCGCGGCGCGCATCACGAGCTTGTCCTGGGCGTTGACCAGGGCGTCGGGGCGCGGCTGGACGTTGACGCCTTCGGCGATCAGGGCCTGCAGGTGCCCATTCGGGACGTGTTCGTGGTCGAAGGTGAGCACGTCCACGCCGCGGGCAAAGGCACGCAAAGTGTCAAGGTCCAGGTAGTCGCCCACGGGGGCGTGCCGCACAACGGGCACGGCACACACGTCGGGCGATTCAGCCAGGACACGCAATTCAAAACCAAGGGCTACGGCTGCGGGGGCCATCATGCGGGCCAGCTGCCCGCCGCCCACCACACCGATTACAGGAAAAGTCACAGTCCCCAGCGTACCGAATGACGGCCCGCTTCTTGGCTTTTCGGCGGCAGGCAGGCCCACAACGGGCAAATTCGGAGCCGATTGTCAGTGAAGTGTTGGGAAGTTCCCAGCCCCCGGCGGACGCAACAATGAAGGCTGACACTGTTTGGGGACTAGAATTTTTGACAGGAGGCGCCAGCGTGATTCACCGTTCAGCCCCAAAGCCAAACGGAGGACCATTGTTTCAATCGCTCGTGACCCGCTTCAAGGGGCTGGTGGGCCTGTTTTGGCGCGAGGTCGCCAAATTCGGTGTTGTGGGCGGGGTGGCCTTTGTCATTGACTCCGGCATTTTCATCTGGCTGCTCAACGGGCCCATGGGCGCCCACCCCACGCGCGCCAAGATCATTGCAGCAGCCGTGGCCACGGTGTTTTCCTGGCTGGCCAACCGCTACTGGACCTTCCGCAACCGCCGCCAGGCCAACATGCTGCGCGAAGTGACCATGTTCATCATCATGAACGCGATCGGTCTGGGCATCGCTGCCGCATGCGTGTACATCTCGCACTGGGTGCTCGGCTTTGAATCGGCCACGGCCGACTTCGTTGCCGGCTCCGTGGTGGGCCTGGTCCTGGGCACGATCTTCCGCTTCTTCGCCTACCGCTTTTGGGTCTTCACCGACGAGCTCGACACGGACCCGGCCTTTGCCGGGGACCGCGCGCTCATCGAACCTGAGGCACCGCCCGCCCGGCACTGACACCTGGCGCGCGGTTCCCGCAGGGCTCAGCCTTCGGTGACGTTCTCGCTGCTTCGCAGCGCGTCCGTGGCCTCCACGCCGTCGCCCAGCAGCACCACCGATCCGCCCGCGGCCCAGGCCTTCAGTGCCTGGGGAACGACGGCGCCCCAACCGTCCCGAGCCTGCAGCAGCACCCGCCGGGGTGCTTCGGCGGGCTCCGCAGCCGGCAGCAGCTGCGCATAGTTGGTTTCCGCCACAGCGCCGCCGTCGCCGTTTCGCCAGGCGGCGTCACTGCCGCCAGGCTCGGCGTCGGGGAAAAACTGATCCCCGTGGGAGCGCACATCTCCGCAGTAGTCCAGGGTGCGCGGAGGGAGCTCGCCCATCCAGCGCATGGCCAGGGCGGGCAGCGCAACCGCCACGACCAACGGGGCCGGTGAGGCGCCGGCCAGGCGCACGTGGGCCGCAGCCGGGTCCGTGGTGGCCACGATCTCCGCCCCGCCCGCCACCTCGCCCGTGGCAACCGTGGCGCCAACTGCCCAGCCTGCCAGCAGCCACACCATGGAACGCCAGTGCAGCGGGAGGTCCAGCGCAACGACCTGGCCGGGTTCGGCGTCGAGCTCATCAACCAGGTAGTTGGCGGTCTTCGCCACCCAGTTGTCCAGCACCCGGCCGGAAAATTCCACCCGCTCGCCCTCTGCGCCGTACCAGGACAGGCGCGGGGATGTGGCGTTCAGGGTACGAAAGGCGTCGAGGAGGGCAGCTGGCGTGTGCGGAAGAGGGCTCATGCTTGCAATCTTTTCATGCGGAAGGCGTTTGCCGCGCGGACCGGCGGATGGAGACCATCGATTGGATGAATTAAAGGCCGCTTCATGATCTGAGTCACATAGCAGCACGGGCATACTTGAGGAAGAGATCACAAAAACCACGGGATGCTCGGTAATTCATCCGATGTTCACCCGGTTCAGGTGATTACATGCGCCTGTGGTGATATGTGGGCATGGGCGTGGCGTGGAGGAACTTCTTACGCATTGGTGGTTATCATCACTGCCGCTTGACGAATGGGACTTACACGGATGTAATTAGACGCACGATCCGCTGTAAGTGGCACTAAACCCGCACACTGTGGGATCCGGTAATCCGGATAGTGGTTTCGGCAGCAACATTCAGGAGGACGACTGTGGGGCAAGCTCAGCTGAGTGTGACAAATTTTCATAATGATGCAACGGCGGCGCAGGCTGCCGTCAACTACGGCACACGGGGAGTGCCGAGCGACTGGTATGTCGATCCGGCCGACCCAGGTGCGGCGGCATTCCATGAGCAAGCAAACCGTGCCGCGCTGGAAGATGCGGCCTCGCTGTTCCTTTCCACGCATGAGGCCGGCGAACCAGCCGTGGCCCATCCCGTGGCGGCACCGGGCGTCGATGACGACGCCATGTGGCTGGGACTGGCGCCAGGCCTTGACGACTTCGGGGATGAAGGTGAACTAGGCTGGCAGACTGATGCCTTGTGCGCACAGACCGACCCGGAGGCGTTCTTCCCTGAAAAGGGCGGTTCCACCCGGGATGCCAAGAAGGTTTGCGGCGCGTGCAACGTTAAGGCACAGTGCCTTGAATACGCTCTGGCCAATGACGAGCGGTTTGGAATCTGGGGTGGCCTGTCGGAGCGTGAGCGCCGGCGGCTGCGGAAACGAGCGGTCTAATTCTTGATGCAGTAAAAGTCACCGCCGTGGTGGTTGCCCACAACGGCGGTGCTTACCTCCCGAAAGTTTTGGCCGCGCTTGCTGCCCAAACCCGTCCTGCGGACCAGGTGCTGGCCGCCGACACGGCGTCCACAGACAACTCGGGGGAGTTGCTGCGCAAGGAGCTTGGCGAACGCCAGGTGATATCGCTTGACGGGCGCAAAGGTTACGGAAGCGCCGTCGACGCCGTCCTGGCACACCAGGTGCGCCTGCGCGCGGGGGCCGTTGCCCCTGCCCGCAGCGGCAACGGCGGCGTTGCCGTGCTGGAACCGGCCGCAGCGGGCAGCAATGAATGGATCTGGCTGCTGCAGGACGATGCCGAGCCGGCCCCGGACGCGCTCCGGCTGCTGCTCGAGGCAACCGAACGCGCCACCACCGCCACTGTTGTTGGCTGCAAGCAGCTGGACTGGGACAACCACCGGCGGCTCGTTGACGTGGGACTGTGGGCCGACAAGTGGTTTGACCGGTTCACGCTGGTGGGCATCGACGAGCAGGACCAGGGCCAGTACGACGACCACGCAGACATGTTCGCCGTCAACACCGCCGGCATGCTGGTGCGCCGCGACGTCTTTGAAAAATTGGGCGGCTTCGACCCAGCCCTTCCCGGGACCGGGGATGACCTGGACTTTTGCGCCCGCGTCCGGCTGCAGGGGGACCGTGTCCTTGTGGTCCCGGACGCCCACATGTACCACGTGGCCCACCGGCCGGAGGGGGCGGGGTCGGCCGTCGCCGCCCGGAAGGCCGGTATTTTCCTGCGGCTCAAGCACGCTCCCGCCGCGGCGGTGCCGTTCCTGGCCGCCGGCACCTTTCTTGCCGCGCTGTACTGGCTGGTGGCCGGTTTCGTCCTGAAGGCACCCGGCCATGCCGTGCGCATGTTTGCCGCCACCTGCTCCGGGCTGCTGCGCCCCGTCACACTGTTACGCAGCCGGCGGGCGCTGGCCGCCCAACGGACCAAGCCGCGGTCCAGCCTCCGCGGACTGATGGTGAACGGCCGCGTTGCCAGGGCCCACCTGAAGATGCTGCGCGAGACCCTGGATCCCGACGAGGACCCCTCGCAGGATCCGGGCACCGGCCCCACCATCCTTGAACCAACCGGCGAGACGCACCATCAGGCCGTGGCACCGCTGGCCCCCGTCAAGACCTCGCCGATCGTCAGCGCCCTCGCGCTCACCGTGCTGCTGGCCATCCTTTCCGTTCTGGCGCTGTCCCGCTTCCTGGGGGCGCCCGCCCTCACCGGAGGGGCGCTGCTGCCCGTCTCCGCACAGATTGGCCAGGTCTGGGCGCATGCCACCAGCTGGTGGGCATCGCTCGGTTCCGGCCTGCCCGGCGCCGCCAACCCCTTCAACTTTGTGCTCCTGGTGTTGTCCGCCCTGGGCGGCGACGGCTCCTCTGCCGTGGTCTGGCTGGTGGTGTTGGCGCTGCCGCTGTCCGCCTTTACCGCCTGGCTGGGCGCCGGAGCCCTGACCCTGCGGCGCTGGCCACGCGTGGTTGCCGGACTGCTCTGGGCCGGCGTGCCAGTGCTGCTGGTGGGCGTTGGGCAGGGACGGCTTGGCGCCGTCGTGGCGCACATTCTCATCCCCCTCGTCATGCTGGGGCTCATCCGTGCCGTGGGTGCCGCCGCCGCGCCGGAACCCAGGACGGTGCTCATTCCCGGCGCTCTAGCCGGTTCCGACACCGTGGTCATCACCAAGCTGGGCCGTCCCGGCGTGGGCGGGAACCCCTCGTGGACCGCCGCCGCCGCTGCCGGCCTGGCCCTCGCCGCGGCCACCGCCGCCGCCCCGAGCCTGTTCCCCGTGGCCGTGGTGGGCATTGTGCTGGCCGCCGTGTTCACGGGCCGCCGCGGCAAGACCATTTGGTGGGCGCTCATCCCGCCGGCCGCACTGTTCCTGCCGCTGGGCTGGTCCGCATGGGAGAACCCCCGGGCGCTGCTCGCCGACCCCGGCATGCCGCTGGTGTCCTTCCCCGGACCGGCCTGGCAGCAGCTGCTCGGCTTCCCCGACCAGGTGGACCCGGGCCTGGGGCTCCCCGGCCTGGGCGATTTCGCCACGGCACCATGGCTCGGCTGGGTGGCCGTCGCCGTCATTGGGGCACCGCTGGTGCTCGCGGCGGCAGTGGCGCTGGTGCTGCCCCTGCGCCGCACCCGACTGGTCCGCGTGCTCTGGCTCGTGGCGATGCTGGGCCTGGCTGCCGCCTATGCCGGCAAGTTCATCGCCGTCGCGTTCGACGGCGTCAATCTGGTGACGCCGTTCAACGGGCCCGCCATCTCTCTCGCCTTGTTTGCGCTGCTGGGTGCGGCCCTCCTTGGTTTTGACGCGCTGGCCCGCCGCGCCTGGGACGCCGGTGCAGACACCGGCCGGCACCGAATGGCCAGGACCATGGCCGCCGTGCTCTCCGTGCTGCTGGTGGCAGCGCCCGTGGCCAGCCTGGGGCTCTGGAGCACCCAGCAGTTCACGGGGCAGCTGTCCGCAGCCTCCTTGACGGGGCCGTTCCTGCCGCAGGCCGCCACAGTGGGCATCATCCCCGCCACGGCCGCGGATCGTGGCACCGGCCCCGAAGCCAGCCGCACCCTTGTGCTGACCGTGCTGTCCGGCGGCGGCGTGCACGCCTCACTCATGCAGGGCGAAGGCACCACGCTTGACGCCACCAATGTGGTGGCGGGTGCAGCCAGGATTTCCGGACCGCCCGGCGAGGAACAGCTGGCCCCCGTTGATGCGGCCACCGCCGTCCTTGAGGGCAGCGTTGCCACGATTCTCTCCAAGTCCGGGATCGACCCGCGGCCCGGCCTCATTGAACTCGGCGTGGGCTTTGTGGTGCTCCGCCCCGGCGACACCGCTGCCGAACTGCTGGCCGGCGAGTTGGAGGCCGTGCCCGGCCTGGACACCGTGGGCCCCACGGAATCCGGCTGGCTCTGGCGGGTCAAGCCCAACTACAAGGACCCCGGCAGCAGCGATGTCATCAACCGGGTCCGGCTGGTCGATGCCGACGGGGCAGTGGTGGCACCCGTGGCATCCCTCGGCCAGTCGGTGGTCGCTGCAATCCCGGCCGCCGACGGCGCACGCCGGGTGGTCATGGCTGAGCGTTTCGACGCCGGCTGGGAAGCCACGCTGGACGGTGCACCCCTGAAGGCGGTCGCGGCCGGCTGGGCGCAGGCCTTTGAACTGCCGGCCGGCGCCGGGCAGCTGGAGATCCGCTACGTCGAGCCCATGAACCTGGCGATCCGCGCCGTGCAGCTGGTGCTGTTTGGCCTGACACTGCTGTTGGCGCTGCCCGTCCGGGCACGCCGCGGCCGCACCGGTGCGTACCGGGATGAAGCATCATTGCAAAGGGTTGGTCGAGGTGCCTGACATGGACAACATCCGCAAGCCGAGCGTTCCCGGCGAAGTGCAAAGGCTCCCTGAACGGCCCGCCGCGAAGGAGGCTCCCGCAGCCGACCCTGCAACCGGCAGCGCCACACCCGCCGCCGCGCCTGCACCCGGTGATGCCGCGCCCGCCACCGTGGTGCCGCCCACCGCATCCGGCGGCGCCACCACCGCCGACGCCGCGTACGCCATGCTGGGCGCCACGGCAGGTCAATCCCCGGCCGGAAAGCACGCACCCGACACCGTGCCTGACAACGCCACACCGAAGGCTGCCGCCGAGAACGCCAAGCCTGGCGCCGACAAGGCCACACCTGGCACCAAATCGGGCACCAAGCCGGATGCCACACCGGACGCTGCGGCCACGGCAGGAGAACCCGTGCAGCCCCAGTCCCGGCGGCGCAGGGCCCGCCCGGCGGCGCCCGAGCCTGCCCTGGCCGGGCAGGGGAAAAGGCGGGACGGGAGCAAAACCAAGATTCGCCGTCGGTGGCCTGCAGTAGTGGCTGGAACCACAACCCTCGCCGTGGTGGCCGCGGCGGTGGCGGCCGGGACGCTGTATCCGGGCGTCAACGCCACGGCGCAGACGGAAATCCTGCCCCACCAGCTGCCGGTGGGTGACGCCACCTCCAACTGCCTGGGTCCCACGCAGCTGCTGGCCGGTGCGGCCGAAGGCGCTGACCCGGAATTTGCCGCCGGCTCCTCCACCACCACCACGAAACTGAGCACAGTGGTCCTGAGCAAGGCCGACGGCGGGCTCCCCGCAGCGAGCGTGCAGTCGCTCGACGGGGCATTCTCACCGCTGTTCACGCTGTCGGAGGAGGCTGTGGCCGATGCCGGTGCGAAGACGGTGACGGGCGAGCCGAAGATGCGCGCCAAGGTGCTGCGCGGGCAGGACGCCGGGGCGCCGTCCGCGCTGCGCATCACACCGCTGGGCGGCGAGGTGCCGCAGGGCGCCGGCGCCGTGGTGGTCCAGGCCGGCGACGGCGACCTTACCGGGCTTGCCGCCGCCACCTGCCAGACCCCGTCCAACGAGTTGTGGCTCACGGGCGCCAGCACGGCGATCGGCCGCACGGCCGTGCTGTCGCTGTCCAACTCCTCCCCGAGCCCCGCCACGGTTTCCCTGGAGCTGTTCTCCAGCCAGGGCCCGGTGCAGACGGCGGGCGGCAAGGGGCTTGTCGTGGCGCCGGGCACTGTGCGGCAGGTGGTCCTTGCCGGGCTGGCGCCCGACCAGGACCTGCTGAGCGTGCAGGTCAAGAGCACCGGCGGCGCCGTGGGTGCCGCCATCCAGCAGTCGGTCCTGCGCGGGCTCACGCCCGGCGGCGTGGACTACATCGCCCCCGTGCAGGCGCCTGCCACTGAGCTGGGCATTGCCGGCGTGCGGGTGCAGGACCCGGCCGCGGCAACCAAGATTTACGAGCAGGACGGCTACGCCGACGCGTCCACGGCCCTGCTGGTCACCGTCCCCGGCGCCCGCGACGCCGTCGTGGAGGTCAAGGCGTACGGCCCCAAGGGCCAGGTTGCGCTGCCGGACGGCGGCGTGTTCACTGCCCTTGCCGGTTCCGTCACCCCGCTGGAGCTGAAGGGCCTTCCCGAGGGCGACTACTCAGTCAGCATCTCCTCGGACGAGTCCGTGGCGGCCACGGTGCGCATGGTCAACTCCACGAAGCCCGGCGATGCCGTGGACGTGGCCTTCGCGCCCTCGACCGACCGGCTGGGAAGCTCCCAGCTGATGGCCGTGCCGGCGGATGTTGCGTCGTCGCTGGTGTTCACTGCGCCCTCCGGCGCCGCGACACTGCGGCTGGTGCCCATTGCCGAAGACGGGACGCTGGGCAAGGCCAAGGACCTTGACCTGAAGGCCGGCACCACACTGTCCGTGGATCCGCGGGAAACCCTGGGCGGGCAGACAGCGGCCGTGCTGGTGTCCGTGGCGGGTGCACCAACGTTTGGTTCGCAGTTGCTGTCCACGGAGGATTCGGCCGACATCGCCGTGCTTCCCATTCCGGGCGCCACCTCCGGCGGCGGAGCCATCAAGATCATCACCGGCTGGTAGCCCTCCCGGACTGGCGCATGCGCCTGCCTGGGGTGCTGGCGCGCGGATCATGGTCCAAGGGCCCGGCGGGTCAGTGCCCCCGGTATCGGCGGAACAACGGGTCCACGGTGTCCGGATCAATGTTGAGCAGCCCGGCCACCTGCTCAATCATGACCTCGTGGATCAGCTCCCGGACCTGTCCGGGGGTGTCGCAGAGGGCCTCCACCGGGTGGCGGTAGATGGCAATGACCGCCAGCTGCTCGGGCTGGCCTGCCGCGGCAGGCATCTCCCGGGTGTACTTGCCCAGCGGCGCCGATTCCCCGGATGCCACGAGCGACTCCAGGTCGCTTGGAATCTCTTCCACGAGCCAGCCCACGTTCCCCAGGGCCGCAGGCCACAGCTCACGCAGCCTCTCGGCGGAGTCCACCACCAGGTCCTCAAACTTTTCGGCCCGGGTGCGCGCGCCCGGCAGGTCCTGCGGCAGCAGCGGTCCGCGCAGCCCACGGCCGTGGCGGTCGCGGCGGCGCCTGGCGAACGGCCGGGGCGCAGCAGAGGCGGCCGGCCCGCCGTCGGGAGCGTCCGGAACAAGCGATATGCGCAGCGAATCATCGCCGCGGCTGGTGTTGAACTGCATCAAATCTCCGTGGACTCCATCAATTCACTCTAGGCCCCCTCGCCAGCTAAGGGGAAATGGCGGCACAAGGGGGAAATATTGGCGCGGTAAGGGTAGTGTGGGGAACCGTGGGAACCCTTCGTCAATGCACCAGATCCGCCTGCCGTGAACCGGCCGTGGCAACTTTGACGTACGTGTATGCGGATTCTACGGCGGTGCTTGGCCCCCTGGCCACCTTTGCCGAGCCGCATTGTTACGACCTTTGTGCCAAGCATTCGGCCCGGCTGACCGCCCCGCTGGGCTGGGAAGTCATCCACCTGGCGCGGTCGGACAAGCCCCCGGCACCCGGCCCCGACGACCTTTTGGCACTGGCGGACGCGGTGCGCGAAGCCGCCAATGCCTCCCCGGGCGACGCCGGTGCTCCCGCCGCCATGCGCCAGCCCCGCACCACCCTGGAGCCGCCCGAAGGCGCTGCGGCGGGCGAACCCGGGCGGCGTGGCCACCTTCGCATTTTGCGTGACTAGGAATGGCCGGCCGCCGTGCGGCCCGGCATCCACCACAACGTGCGGTCCTGAACAAAAGGGTCCTGCGCGACTAGACTGAAAAGCCCCGCGCCACCGGACTGCGGCGGGACATCCCTGAAGGAAGAAGACCATGGCGAACATCAGCGAAGAATTGCTGGCAATCCTGCGGTGCCCCGTCACCGGATCCACACTGGTCCAGGACGGACAAAGCCTGCTGAGCACCGCCAACGGGCCTGAAGGCACGCCATTGCGCTACACCATTGATGAGGGCATCGCCCTTTTGCTGCGCCCGGAGCAAATCACGGCCTGAGCCGGCTGCACCCGGCCGAACCCGGCCCCACCCGCCGGGCCCCGCCGCACAACTCAATACGCAACCTCCTCTTATTCGCATTCGAAGGACGTTTCATGAGCCACGCAGCAGCACCCCAGGTCCCGGCAGGATACAAGGTGGCCGACATCGGCCTGGCTGAGGCGGGCCGGCACCAGATCCGCCTGGCAGAGTTTGAAATGCCCGGGCTCATGAGCCTGCGCGCCGAATTCGGGGACAGCCTGCCGCTGAAGGGCGCCCGCATTGCCGGCTCGCTCCACATGACGGTCCAGACGGCAGTGCTTATTGAAACGCTCACCGCGCTGGGCGCCGAGGTCCGCTGGGCCTCCTGCAACATCTTCTCCACACAGGACGAAGCCGCGGCCGCCGTCGTGGTCGGCGACGGCACCCCCGAACACCCCTCCGGCGTCCCGGTGTTCGCGTGGAAGGGCGAGACCCTGGAGGAATACTGGTGGACGGCGCAACAGATCTTCTCCTGGCCCGGCTCGGCAAGGGACCCGGCCAAGGGGGCCAACATGATCCTGGACGACGGCGGCGACGCCACCATGCTGGTCCACAGGGGCGCCGAGTTTGAGGCTGCCGGACGCGTTCCCGACACCACGGAGCAGGACTCCGCGGAGGGCGCCGTGTTCCTCGCAGCCCTGCGCGACTCCCTCAACCAGGACCCCCGGAAGTGGACGCGCACCGCCGCCCAGATACGCGGCGTCACGGAGGAAACCACCACCGGCGTCCACCGCCTGTACCAGCTGGCCGCCGGGGGCAGGCTGCTGTTCCCGGCCATCAACGTCAACGACTCCGTCACGAAGTCCAAGTTCGACAACAGGTACGGCATCCGCCACTCCCTCCCGGACGGCATCATGCGGGCCACGGACGTGCTCATCGGCGGGAAGGTCGCCGTCGTCTGCGGCTACGGCGACGTCGGCAAGGGTGCGGCCGAGGCGCTGCGCGGCCAGGGCGCCCGCGTCATCGTCACCGAAATCGACCCCATCTGCGCGCTGCAGGCCGCCATGGACGGCCACCAGGTGGCGCGGCTGGAATCGATCATCGGCCAGGGCGACATCTTCATCACCGCCACCGGCGGCACGGGCATCATCACCGCCGCCAACATGCTGGCGATGAAGGACAAGGCGATCGTGGGCAACATCGGCCACTTCGACAACGAGATCGACATGGCCGGGCTCTCCCGTCTGGGCAACGCCACCCAGGTGGAGATCAAGCCGCAGGTCCACGAATGGGTGTTTGACCGCGGCACCGCCCAGGAGCGCTCCGTCATCGTCCTGTCGGAGGGCCGCCTGCTGAACCTGGGCAACGCCACCGGCCACCCTTCATTTGTCATGTCCAACTCCTTCACCAACCAGGTCATCGCCCAGATGGAGCTCTTCGCCAAGGCAGGCACGGGGGAGTACGGCACCGGTGTGCACGTGCTGCCCAAGATCCTCGACGAGAAGGTGGCGCGGCTCCACCTGCCCGCCCTCGGCGTCGAACTCACCGAGCTGAGCGCACAGCAGGCCGCATACCTCGGACTCGACACTGCCGGGCCCTACAAGCCCGGCCACTACCGCTACTAGACGTCCGCAAAGGGGAACACAGTGAACACGGCATGGGAAAACATCGGCACCCTGGTGCGTCGGCGGCGGGCGGACAACCCCGGCCCCATGACGCTCGACGGCACCAACAGCTACGTCCTCTCCGCCCCGGGCGCCGCCGGCGTGGTGGTGGTTGACCCCGGCCCGCTCCTGGAGGACCACCTCGCCGAACTGGCCGCAGCCGGAACAGTGGAGCTCATCCTCGTCACCCACCGGCACGGCGACCACACCGACGGCAGCGCCCGCCTGCACGAGCTCACCGGCGCCCCCGTGCGTGCCGCGCTGCCGGAGTTCTGCCACGCCGGAAATTCCCTGCACGACGGCGAACTCATCCATGCGGGCGGGCTCGCCGTCGAGGTGCTCGCCACACCGGGACACACGTCCGACTCCCTGTGCTTTGCGGTGGCGGGCCCCGGCGCGAAACAGATCGTCCTTACCGGCGACACCATACTTGGCGCAGGCAGCACTGTGCTCGACTACCCGGACGGAACCCTTGGCGATTATCTGGATTCCCTTGAACTGTTGCGCCGGCGGGGGAGCGCGGCCCCGACCTCGGCACTGCCCGGTCACGGCCCCGTGCTCGCAGACCTGGCCGCGGCGGCGGAAGGCTACCAGGCCCACAGGGCCGAGCGGATCGCCCAGGTGAAGGCCGCCGTCGAACAACTCCAGGGGGATGCCACGGAGTTCCCCACGGTGGAGGCGGTCACCGCCGTTGTTTACGGCGACGTGCCAGCAAACTTGCAGGGCGCGGCGCGGCTTTCCGTCCAGGCACAGCTGGACTACCTGCGGGGCTGACACAGCCCAAAAGTTGGCCTTCGACGCACCAACGTGGAGGTTGGGCTGGTGCGGCGTCCAAAGGAAGACGCGATTCCGAGATTAGCCACTTGAATCGAATGCTGACGTCCCTGGATTCTGCCACGTCTGGCGGGCAATTGGTCGAAGGATCCGCTGTTCGCACTGCACTGGCAATCGCGTGGCAGGGGCAGGACAAGACGCCCGAGTTTCAAGGCAACCCAGCCGAATTGCAGTCGATTCATGACACGATCCGCAAGTATCGAAATACTACGGTCGCCCACGCACAGCCCGAGCCCACCAGGCCAATATCAATCGCACTGCTGGACGTAAGCGGCAGAGTGCGCGACGTCCTGAGATATCCGCTCATGCAACCGGTGCCCGTCACCGCGGCAAGGGAAACCGACCGGCTTGTTCGAAGGATGAAAAGCAATCCTTGATGAAGCCGCCATCTTTCTGCGAGTCAGAATCCAAACCCACCCATCCTTGGCCCGTTCAAGGCCCGGCACCCACAGCTCTACGGGGCAAGGGGGCCTCAAGTTCTTCATCCAGCCCCAAGCCTCACAAAGCCATACCCCCACCATATGCGGTTTAGGGCCGCCGTATTTTGATATTTCGGTATGCCTCAATTACGCTGGGGGGCATGTTCATTCACCGTCTCCGTCCTGCGTTTCTCCTTCGGTCATCCCTGGCAGCCGGGATTGCCGCGATCGCTTTGGTTATACCGGCGTGCAGCCCTGCCAGCGACACCATGAAGGCCGTGGGTGAAGACCGTCCGGTGGTGCTGACAACCTTCACGGTGTTGGCTGATATCGCCCAAAATGTGGCCGGGGACAGGTTGGTGGTCGAATCCGTCACCAAGGCGGGGGCTGAGATCCACGGCTATGAGCCCACACCGGGGGATATCCGGCGGGCCGGCAAGGCTGACTTGATCCTTGACAACGGCCTGGGGCTGGAGGCCTGGTTTGAGAAATTCGTGCAGGACCTCGACGCACCACACGTAGTGGTATCCGACGGCATCGAGGTGGTTGACATTGCAGAGGACAAGTACAAGGACCTGCCCAATCCGCACGCATGGATGTCACCGTCCAACGTTCACATCTACGTTGACAACATGGTGGACGCCTTCAAGGAGCTAGACCCCGCCAATGCTGCCCATTTCGAGGCCAACGGTGCCGCCTACAAGGGAAAGCTGCAGGCTGTGCAGGATGAGCTCGTGAATGACTTGTCCGTGCTTCCCTCCAACCAGCGTGCCTTGGTGAGCTGTGAGGGTGCGTTCTCCTACCTGGCCCGGGACGCCGGGCTGACCGAGAAGTACATTTGGGCCGTCAATGCTGAGCAGCAGGCCACTCCGCAGCAGATCGCCGGGGCTATTGACTTTGTCCGCGCCAATGATGTTCCGGCCGTTTTCTGTGAGTCCACCGTCTCTGCCGCGCCCATGGAGCGCGTCGTCGAGGCCACCGATGCCGTATTCGGAGGGACTCTCTACGTGGACTCCCTGTCGGAACCCGGCGGTCCCGTACCCACCTACCTGGATTTGATCCGTCACGACGCCAAGGTCATTGCCGAGGGCCTGACCGGCACGAGCAAGGAAGTGAAACCATGACCGCAGCCATCGAGGTTGACTCCGTCAGCGTCCACTACGGAGACGTCTTGGCCCTTGACCAAGCCACGCTGCGGCTTGAAAAGGGCAGGATCTGTGGCCTGGTGGGCATGAACGGCTCGGGGAAGTCCACACTGTTCAAGGTGATCATGGGCTTGGTGAAGCCGGACACTGGCACGGTCACCATAGCGGGCGGGTCGCCAGCCAAGGCCCGGAAGTCCGGCGTCGTGAGCTATGTCCCGCAAAGTGAAGACGTGGATTGGCAGTTCCCGGTCTCCGTCCACGACGTTGTCATGATGGGCCGCTACGGCCATATGGGACTTACCCGCCGTCCCCGCCGGGTTGACCGGGCAGCAGTAGCCGATGCCCTGGAACGAGTGGGGCTGGCGAACTTCGCCCAGCGGCAGATCGGCCAGCTCTCAGGAGGCCAGCGAAAGCGGGCCTTCGTGGCTCGCGGCATCGCCCAGAATGCAACCACACTGCTGCTGGATGAGCCATTTGCCGGCGTCGACAAACGGTCCGAAGCCACCATTTGTACTTTACTGAGTGAATTGGCGGGGGACGGGGCGACCATACTCGTCTCCACGCACGACCTGCATGCCCTGCCTGATCTGGCCGACGAAGCAGTGCTGCTCATGCGCCGGGTCCTCATGCATGGAGTGCCGGCCGAGGTATTGCAGCCGGAAAACCTTGCCCTGGCCTTCGGCCTCGACGTCATGAACCGAAAAGGATCCCAGTTGTGAGCATCTTCGAATTCCTGCTGGAGCCCTTCGGCTTTGTGTTCATGCAGCGAGCCCTTGCCGTCACTGTGGTCGCCTCCGTTGTATGCGCGGTGCTGTCCTGCTGGCTCGTCCTGATCGGCTGGTCGCTCATGGGCGACGCCGTCTCGCACGCCGTGCTGCCGGGCGTGGTCCTGGCCTACATCGTGGGCATCCCCTTCGCCGTCGGCGCTGTGCTGTTCGGCTTCCTTGCGGTGGGCTTGATAGGGGCAGTGCGGGACACAAGCCGAGTCAAGGAGGACGCAGCAATCGGCATTGTGTTCACAACCCTTTTTGCGCTGGGCCTGGTCCTGATCTCGGTCACACCCAGTCAGACAGACCTGTCCCACATCATCTTCGGGAACCTGCTGGGGCTCAGCGATCCAGATCTTGTCCAGGTCCTGGTGCTTGGCGCCTTCACGCTGGGAATCCTGCTTCTCAAGCGCCGTGACTTCACCCTGGTTGCCTTCGACCCCACCCACGCCCATGCAATCGGCCTGAACCCACGCCTGCTTGGCGCGGTCCTGCTGGGCCTGCTGGCGCTGACTTCGGTGGTGGCGCTGCAGGCCGTGGGTGTGGTTCTTGTGGTTGCGATGCTCATCATTCCCGGGGCGACGGCGTATCTGCTCACGGACCGCTTTGGCATGATGCTCCTGCTTGCTCCGGCGATTTCCGCTGCGTGCGCCGTCGCCGGGCTCTACGCCAGCTACTACCTTGATGCAGCGTCGGGCGGCATGGTGGTGCTTGCCCAGGGCAGTGCCTTCGCTGTGGTGTATCTGCTCAGTCCGCGACACGGGCTCGTGGCCAGGCACCTGGCCAGAACCAGGCGCACGTGGGCGGCGGCCGGCACCGCATTGCAGACTACCCAGTGACCTGCCGCATCCAGTCAGACTGACATTTCTTTGAACCTTCGCTGGCAATGCTTTCGCACTGATGCGCCCAGCCGGGATTCGGGACTTGGGATGCGGAAGGTCACCCACGGACAGAAGAACGCGTGGAACCCGTTGGCACGAGAGTTTGGGGCGCATCCCCAGTCCGGAGAACCGGGCTTGCAGTCTGGTTGATGGTGGCAGTCTGAAGCAGCTCGGCTGTGAGCCCCGGGGATGGTGGGCATTCTTGCTGGATTACGGCGGTCGTTGCCGGGTGCGGTTTGCCGTGCACAGTTTCGGCGCCGTTCCACAACGCCGGCCAGTACGTCTCCGGTCAGGAGCAGGACCAGGCTGGGTTCCAGCACCGTGGGCGATGTCCCTGCGAAGCAGCAGGCCGCGGCGCAACCCTCGGTAACAGCACAGTTGCAATATCTGCGAGGCTGAAAAAATGCGCTGGCGGAGGCTGTCACGGGCGTAGGATTTGTACGTTAACGCAGCTTGGCGCACGTGCCGATCTTGTAGACCAGTGCACCTTACGGGAGTAATTGATGACCCAGCCCGACCAGAACAGGAAGCCCCGCCGGGGCCTGAAGATCGCGTTGTTCGCGGTCGTTGCCGTGGCAATTGCCACCGGCGGCGTCGGCGCGGCAACTGCACACTCCTGGCTGCCTCCGGCTTCATCCACGGCTGCACAACCCGCGTCGGCCCCGCCAACCACCCCTGCGGCGAAGCCGGTGACGCTGGCCATGGTCCCGGAAACCGGGGCCACCTTCGTCAATCCGGCGGCCGAGGTGACTGCCCTCGCTGAAAACGCCACCGTCTACAGCGCCGTGCTGAAGGAGACTGCCTCGGGGGAGTCCACCGACGGCGAGCTGTTCGTCAGCGGACGCAAATGGGTCAGCGGCGGGCCCCTCAAGTTCGCCACCGACTACACCTTCTCCGTCACCACCCAGGACGAGGCCGGAAAACTCGACACCACTGTCAGCACCTTCAGCACGGTGCCGGCGTCGAATGAGGCCGACCTGGCCATGTTCCCGGCCGCCGACTCCACAGTTGGGGTGGCGCAGCCGCTGCAGTTCACGTTCAGCGAGCCGGTGGCCAACAAGGAAGCCGTGGAGAAGGCCATCTCCATCACGGCCTCCTCCGGGCAGAAGGGCGCCTTCCGCTGGTACTCGGACACGCTGCTGCGCTACCGGGCGGAGGATTTCTGGGCGGCAAACACCAAGCTGACCGTGGACATGAAGCTCTTCGGCGTCGACTTCGGCAACGGCATGATCGGCAACTTCAACAAGACGAACGTCGTCCAGATTGGAAACCGTGTGGAGATGGTGGCCGACGCCGCCAACCTGCAGGCCAGCATCTACATCAACGGCGCGCTCGTGAAGCAGTACCCGGTGACCATGGGTGATGAGCGCTTCCCCTCCGCCTCCGGCTACCTCGTGGTGCTGTCGGACAAGCAGCGATACGCCCACTTCGTTGCCTCCACCATCGGCCTCAAGCCCGGCGACCCGGCCAACTACGGCGAGGTCGACGTCGAATACGCCACCCGGCTCACACCCAGCGGCGAGTTCATCCACCAGGCCACAGACAGCGCCGCCCCGTACCTGGGCCAGGTCAACCTGTCGCACGGCTGCATCGGCATGTCGGCCGAAGGGGCAAGCTGGGTGTTCGCCAACATGAACACCGGCGACCTCGTCCGCGTGGTGGGCAGCCCCAACGAGACCATCGCACCCACGGACGGCTTCGGCGACTGGAACATTCCCTTCGAGCAGTACGCACAGCGTTAGGGCCCTGGGCGGCGCCCACCGCGCGGCCCGGCGAGGCGCATTTTGGTTACGGAAACGTGACGCTGCAATAACTCACACCGGGACATGGCACAACAATCATGGCGTAAAATGTCTAGTTGGCGTAACATTCGCCACTGTTGAGCTTTGTGGAGAAAATCCACCGAATGGGGAGATTGCATGGCTGTGGGTAATGTGACCGGCGGGGCCCGCAAGGGCTGGCGGAACACCTTGATGTCGTTGCTCACCATCGGCATGGCGGCCACGATCGCCGCGTGTTCCGTCGTCGGCCAGGCACCCGCCGGCCCCGGTGATCCTGCAGCCTCGGCGGACGCGCCCTCCCAGGCCCCCGCCACCACCAAGCCCGCCGCCAAGCCGGCCTCCGTCAGTGTCAGCCCGGAAGACGGTGCCGACTTCGTCAACCCCGTCAGCGAGATTTCAGCCGAGGTCACCGACGGCACCGTCGTCTCCGCGATCCTGTCCGAAACCGACAGCGGAGTCGTCACCGACGGCGAACTGTCCGTCAGCGACACCAAGTGGGTTGCCGGCTCGCCGCTGAAGTTCGACATGAAGTACACCTTCAAGGTCACGGCCGTCGATGCCGGCGGAACCGAGAGCAGCAAGGTCACCACCTTCACCACGGTGCCGCCCTCGCACGAGGCCAACGCCGTGCTGTACCCCAACGCCGACGCCCAGGTCGGCGTGGCGCAGCCGCTGCAGTGGTCGTTCAGCGAACCGGTCCTTAATAAGGAAGCTGTGGAGAACGCCATAAAGGTCACCACCGCCACCGGCCAGGTCGGCGCCTTCCGCTGGTACTCGGACACCCTCCTGCGCTACCGCGCCGCCGACTACTGGCCCGCCAACACGCAGGTCAACGTGGACATGCAGCTGTTCGGCCTCGACTTCGGCAACGGCATGATCGGCAACTTCAACAAGAACTACAACGTAAACATCGGCAACAAGGTGGTCATGGAAGCCGACGCCGCCGCCCACACCGTCAACATCCTGGTCAACGACCAGGTGGTGCAGAGCTACCCGGCCACCCTGGGCGACGAGAACTTCCCGTCGGCCTCCGGCTACATGGTGCTCACCAGCGACTTCCAGCGCCACGCCACGTTCAAGGCCTCCAGCATTGGCCTGAACCCGGGCGATCCCGGCGACTACGGCTCCGTCGACGTCGAGTACGCCATCCGCCTCTCCAACAGCGGCATCTTCATCCACCAGGCCACCGAGTCGGCCCAGCCGTACCTCGGCGTCGCCAACCTGTCCCACGGCTGCATCGGCCTTGGCCCCGACGCCGCCTCCTGGGTGTTCTCCAACATGGGCCCGGGCGACATCGTCCACACGGTTGGCACGCCCAACGAGACCATCGCCCCCACGGACGGCTTCGGCGACTGGAACTTCACCTTCGAGGAATACGCCTCGCGGTAACCTGCCGCACCACTGCCGCGGGCGGCTCCTCCATGCCGGGGCAGCCGCCGGCGCATGCCGCCCTGCCCGGGACCTGCGGGCCGCAGCCGGCTGCATTCCGGCCGCAGACCCCCGCTTTTCTGATGCACGACGGCGGAGCCTCCTTGCGCTCCATGCCTGCCGCTGCGGTGGGCCCGGCGGGCAGCGGTTCTTTGGGCTGGGCGGGGCGTGCTACATGCCCGTGACGCCGTGGCTTTCGAGCCGGTCACGGAGACGTGCGGCCTGTTCCTGCGAACGGTGCATCCGGTTGAACTCGCGCTGCCTGCGCCCGGCAATCAGCGAGGACAGGAACACGGCCGGATCGGTGCCGGCCGGCGGCAGGGGAGCAACGTAACGGCTGGCCTCGTTCGCCAGCTCCACCCCGAGCGCATGCCGGGACGCCGGAGCCATCGCGTGGCCTTGGCGCAGCAGCATGGAAATGCGGCGGGCCAGGCCGTCGGGCAGCCGGCCGATGTCGGCCAGGGCAGCCCACGCCGCCAGCTGCGGTGCGACCGCCACCTGCAGCGGTGCGATCTTCGGCGCCCGCTCGCGGATGGCATAGGTGCCGGCCATCATGTCGCCAAGCCGCTTGGACTTCTCATTGAACAGCGACACCAGGCAGGCCAGCGAACCCAGCGTCATGTAAATCTCCAGCACACCCAGCAGCGCGCGGACTGTTGCGTGCCGGAAGCGGATGGAACCGCCGTCGTCCCTCACAACCCGCAGGCCCATGACCAGCTTGCCCAGGGACTTGCCTCGGCTGAGCGTCTCCACCGTGATGGGCACCACCACCAGCAGCACCACCAGTGCGGCGATCATGATGGCACCCATGGCGGCCGAATCCAGCGCCAGGGGTGCGGCGCCCAGCAGGAACAGCAGGCCAATGGCCACGGCCACGGTGGCGAACACGTCGATGGCCGTGCCGAGCGAGCGGGCGGCAAAAGAGGCGGGGCGGAGCTCCAGGACGACGGCTTCGCCGGTAATGATCGCGGACATTGTTTCAGTCTATCCACGCCGGCGTGCGCGGACGGCTATGCTAAGTGGCGATGGACATGGACGCCTTTACCTCAGTGCACGCCCCCGAGTGGTCGCGGCTGGCCGTCCTGGCCCGCCGTCGCCGCCTGACCGGCAGGGAATCCGACGAACTTCTGGACCTGTACCAGCGCGTCTCGGCGCAGCTGTCCCTGATCCGTTCGGTCGAGGGCGAGAGCACGCTTTCGGCGTCGCTGTCGGCCACGCTGGCCAATGCCCGGACCCGGTTCACAGGCGCAAGGTCCAACTTCTTTGTGGACGTGGCACGCTTCTTTACGATTTCGCTCCCGGCCGCGTTCTACCGGATCCGCTGGCTGACAGTCATCGTGGGCGCCGTTTTCGTGGTCCTTGGCACCCTGTTTGCCGTGTGGACCGCAGGGAACCCGCAAGTGCTGGCGGCCATGGGCAGTGACGCCGAGCTGCAGCAGCTCGTGGAGCACGACTTCGTCAACTATTACTCCGAGAACCCTGCCGCCTCCTTCGCCGGCGCGGTCTGGACCAACAACGCCTGGATCGCCGCCCAGTGCGTGGCATTCGGCATCACCGGCGTCTTCGTCCCGTACGCGGTGTTCTCCAACGCCCAGGGCATCGGCATGACCGCCGGCGTCATGTTCGCCCACGACCGTGGCGACGTCTTCTTCAGCTACATCCTCCCGCACGGGCTCATGGAACTGACGGCCATCTTCATCGCCGCCGCGGCCGGCCTGCGCATCTTCTGGTCGTGGGTGAGCCCGGGCCCGCGCACCCGCCTCGACTCCCTGGCGCGCGAGGGCCGCTCGCTCATCACGGTCGCCGCCGGGCTGGTCCTGGTCCTGTTCGTCTCCGGCCTGGTCGAGGCCTACGTCACGCCCAGCGCGCTGCCCGTGTGGGCCAAGATCACCATTGGTGCCCTGGTCCTGGCCGGCTACTGGACGTACACGCTGGTCCTGGGCCGCCGTGCCGTTCTTGCCGGCGAGGGCGGTGACCTCGGCGAGGACGACGCCGGTTCCTCCGTCCGCTCTGCCTGAGACTGGCGCTGTGGCGCGCTGGCGGACATGCACGGCGGCGTGCCTGGCCCTGCTGCTGGCAGTTGTGCTGTCCGCGTGCACCGCCGCGCAGCCGGGGGCGGAAGGCAAGGTGCCGCCCACGCTCTCCGAGGCCGGCCGCTCGGCCTCCGCATTTGCCCTCACCGTTGACGGCGTCGCCGCTATTGACGTCCTGTACGCCGCACCGGCCGGCGGCCAACGTCCAGTTGACGCCATGCCATACGGGACCCCGCGCTGGGCCGCCACCCTGCGCCTGACCGTGAAGCCGGGGACCGATACGGCAACGGCCATGGTCGCGGCGCGCCGGGTGGCCAATCACGTCTCCCAGTGGGAAACAGGATTCGGCTGGGCCGTCGAACTGCAGGAATGCTGCACGAAGGCCGTCTCTGCGAGAGTGTACGAGTCCCGGCCATCCGAGGAAGCCGGGATTCTCCGGGCAGGAACGGTCCGGACCTTCGCGGATGCGCGGTTGCTGGCCGCAGTTGACGGGGTGGCCGGCGTCTCCGTGGGCACCGCCGGACAGGTGGCGGCGGGGGTCGACGGCTATGCACATGTGCCGTCCGTGGCCACGGCGTTGCATGAGGGCGGCTTCGCCAATCCTGTGTTGAAGCTGCCGGACGGCAGCGCGAAATTCCAGACGGTCGAACTCAAGACCGGCAGCTACAGTGCAGGTGCCGGAGTGCTGGGGCTCATGGAACGGCTGGGCACCAACCTCCCCCTGGAATCCATGGCCGTGCTGCCCGTCGGGAATTCGGGCCCGGAATCCGGTGGCGGCCGTGCGCCGTCGAACTTTCTTCTTGAAGTCTCCGCCGGCACCATGGAGGAGGCGCAGGACCTGGAGCGGGCAATCCTGGCCGCGGACCTGGAATACGCGGCGGGGGATGCGGCAGTGCGCCACTACCGAATTCCCTATGGTGAACCGGTGGACAGCGAGTATGGCGAACCGCGCAGGGACTCCCTCTCCGGAGAACTGCGCTACGCAACGCCGCTTCCTGCGACGGACGACGTGCCCCCGGCCCCGGAACGGAAACCGGCCGCAGCGGTGGATGACCCCCTGTGTGGGCCGGGCCAGCTTGAGTGGACGGCCCAGCAGATGCCGGCACCCAGCATGGGATTCATGGGAATGTCCCTGTTTCTCTCCAATGTCGGAACGCACCCCTGCTCGGTGAATGGATACCCGGCGCTGGCGTTTGCCGATGCCGACGGTGATGCCATTCCCGTGGACCTGGCCCACGGCTTTCTTGAGGCAGGGGGGAACGTTGTGCCGTCGCCGGTTGTGATCGGTCCCGGCGGGCAGGCGCTGGCACCTGTCCAGTGGCGGACCAACCAGGTGGACGGCTATTCGCGGCTGCCGTCCTCGATGGCGGTGGAGGCGGTGTCCGGCACGGGGTTCACGGCGGCTTCGGAGCTGTTCATCACGACGAACATCATTGACGGCAGCGAGGTCAGGCTGTCGCCATGGCAGCCCGTCGAGGAGAGCCCGCTGCCGTGATTCTTCCCTGGGGCTTCGCCCCGGCCGCCAGGGGCGTGGGATGCCGTACCGGTTGTTTCTCATCAGGCCATCGTGCCGTCTGGGTGCTTCGAAACAGCAGCAGATGCCAATTTCATGATCCGCCCGGGAGTGAGACAGCAGCGCCGGGGATCGCGGGTGCTGCTGTTTCAACTGGCGAAGCCGGTCCCGGACCGCCCAAGCCCTGACAAAGCCCCGGATTGGGTGCACCATGGGGTTATGGGATTCGACGCGGGCACGGGAGCGGACAGCGGGCAGTTGCCCCGCCCGCCCCATCCGTGGCGGCGCTTTGTGGCGCTGGGCGATTCCTTCACCGAAGGCCTGGACGACCCCGAGCCGCGCAACCCCGGCGGATACCGCGGCTGGGCCGACCGCGCGGCGGAGGAACTGAGTGTGGGCGTGCCCGAGTTCTCCTATGCGAATCTCGCCGTCCGGGGCCTGCTGCTGCACGAGGTGGTGGAAACCCAGATGGGCCCTGCCCTGGCGCTGAAACCGGACCTGGTGTCCGTCCAGGCCGGCGGCAACGACCTCCTGCATCCCGGTGCGGACCCCGACAAGCTGGCCGGGATCCTGGAGGAGGCCGTCGTGCGCCTGCGCCTGCAGGACATCACGGTGGTGGTGTTTGTGGGCCCAGATGCCGGGCGGTCAACCATCATGGGACAGTTCCGCAGCAAGATTGCCGTGTTCAACGAGAACATGCGCAGCATCGCCGAGCACCACGACGCCGTTGTCGCGGACCTCTGGGCCATGACGGAGCTGCACGACCGGCGCATGTGGGGCCCCGACCGCCTCCACCCCTCCCCGCTGGGCCACCACGCCATCGCCGCCATGTTCCTGGAGACGCTCAACGTGCCGCACTCGCTGCTGCCGCTGGCCCCGAAAGAACTGCCCGGGCGCAGCTGGCGGCAGGCACGGGTGGGCGACCTCGTCTGGGCCCGCGACTACTTCATGCCCTGGGTGCTGCGTGGAATCCGCCGGGAATCTCCCACCGGCGGCTTCGGCCCCAAACGCCCCGTCGCCTCGCCCGTCCCGCTGCCCGCCAGCGGCCAGGCACCGGCAAGCGACGGCCAGGCACCGGCACCGGACAGTGGCGCGCCGGGGGAGGCAACAGGCGGTTGACGGGACAGACAGGACCCGTCATGTGGTGACAGTTTGGCATCCCCACGGGGTGGCAGTGTCCGCGCACGGCGCGCTGGCGGTATCGTTTCGACTTGTGAGCGAGAATTCAATGCCCCAGGACCCAGCCCGGAACGCCGACAGCGAGACGCCCACGGTGGCCGGTGCCGCCGTCGTGCCCGGAAAGGATGCGGCCCCGGCGCCTGCAGCGCCAAAGATCAAGCTCGACGGCGCCTCCGCCTCCCAGCCGATGCGCCCCGCAGCCAGGCTGCCGAAGCTGCCCGGGGATGACGAGGCGCCCACCACTGCCATCCCCGCACCGGCCGGGCCGGGCGACAAGTGGACGCAGCCGCTTGCCGGCGTGGCCCCGCAGCAGCAGCCGGCCCCCGCAACGGCCCCGGAGAAGCCGGCCGACACGTCGATGCTCTCCATGCGCCCGCCCGCCGAGGAGGTCGCCAGGCGCCAGGCGGCGATGGAGAAGGCCGCCAACACCAAGCCCGTGCTGACGCGGGTGTTCCAGGTGCTGCTCGCCGTGTTCTACCCCGTGGTGCTGCTGGTGCTGGCCATCAGGGTCGTCACCTCCAACGTGTTCCTGTGGGTGGAATACCACCGCCCCGGCTTCCCTGCCGACTCCTTCGGCTTCAGCACCGAGGACCGGGTCACCTACGGCTCCTACACCGTGGACTACCTGCTGAACTTCGCCCCTCCGCGCTTCCTGGGCGGCCTGGTGGACAAGATCGGCAACCCGCTGTTCCTGGACCGCGAGGTGGGGCACATGGCGGACGTGAAATCGGTCATTGTCATGGCGTTCATTGTGGGCCTGGTGCTGGCCGCGGTCATGGTGGTGGCCATGGTCTACCTGGCCCGCCGGACCCGCGGCGGCATCCGCCGCGGACTGTTCGCCGGATCCATCGCCACCCTGGCCGTGATTGTCGGGCTGGGCGTCTTTGCCGTGACCGGGTGGGAGGCGTTCTTCACTGAATTCCACAAGATCTTTTTTGCCGACGGCACCTGGACTTTCTACACTGACGACACCTTGATCCGGCTGTTTCCGAGCCAGTTCTGGATGGACGCGGGGATCTTTATCGGGGTGTTTGTGCTGGTGGTTTCCTCACTGACACTGGCCTTTACCTGGCCCACAAAGGAGCGCCGCCACGCCGCCGGAAAAACCGGGAAATCGGCCGGAATCGGCGCACCGAGCGGCCGCCGCGCCGCGTAGTTCCGGGAATAAAAGTAATGTGACGCACACTTCATTAAAATTTGACGGCAGCGTGAATGGCTGTTTCTGTTAGACTTTTTTAGTATTCTATTGCCGAAAGTTTGGATTGACTTGGAAGACGAGCAACTAGGTGGCCCGGAAAAGTCCCTCGACATGAGGGACTATGTACGGGTTTTCCGGCAGCATTGGTTGGGGGTTGTTGCGCTAACGCTCATCGGCATATTGTGCAGTGCGGGGTGGCTGCTGTTCCAGCAACCTGTCTACTCCGCGACGTCCGTGGGGTACGTTTCCGTCCCCGGCGGCGACAACATGGGTTCGGCCCTGGCAGGTGACAACCTGGCAAAGTCGAAGGCCACGAGCTACGCCAGCTTCGCCAGCTCCAGGCCCGTGGCGGAATCCGTGATCGGCGCCCTGAAACTGGACATTGCCCCGGACGAACTGCTGACCCAGGTCACGGTCACCGCGGCCAAGGACACCGCACAAATCAAGATTGAGGCCTCCGCAGACACGGCCCAGCAGGCGCAGGCACTGGCCAACGCCTGGGTGGTCTCGCTCGCCGAACAGGTCAAGATCCTTGAATCGGCGCCGAACCCGGCGGACCCCAACGCGGTTCCCCTGGATTCCATCATCAAGGTGGTGCCGCTGGGCGACGCCCCGCTGCCGTCCGCGCCGTCCTCGCCGAACAAGAAGATGACGCTGGTCATTGGTGCACTTGCCGGCCTGATTGCCGGCGTCGCCTACGCCCTGATCCGCAACCACCTGGACCGGCGGATCCGCTCGGTTGAGATGGTTGAAAAGGCCACCGGAGCCTCCGTGGTGGGCACCATCCCAGTGGATGAGCGCCTCCGCGGCAGCCGCCACGTGGTGGAAAGCGGTGTCATTGACCACTCCTCCACGGAGGGCTACGCCATGAGCGAGGCCCTGCGTGAACTGCGCACCAACCTGCACTACATGAATGTGGACAACCCCCCGCGCGTCATCGTCATCACCAGTTCGGTGCCGGGTGAGGGCAAGTCCACCATTGCAGCCAACCTCGCCGTCACCATCGCGGCCACCGGCCAGCGCGTCATCCTGATCGACGGCGACCTGCGCCGCCCCGTTGTGGCGGAATTCTTCGGCCTGGCCGGGGGAGGCGGGCTCACCGACATCCTCAGCGGCCAGGCCACCCTGAACGACGTCCTGCAGGTGTACCGTCCCGTGCCCACGCTGGCCGTGCTCGGTGCCGGGCGCATCCCGCCGAACCCCAGCGAACTGCTTGGCTCCATGGCCATGAAGCGGCTGCTGGAGCGTTTGTCCGAGGATGCCGTGGTGCTGATTGACGCCCCACCGCTGCTGCCCGTCACGGATGCCGCCATCCTGGCCCGCTCCACCGACGGCGCACTGGTGGTGGCAGGTGCCGGCAAGACCTCCATCGATGAACTCGTCAAGGCCGTTGCGTCACTGGAAAAGGTCAGCGCACCCCTCCTGGGCGCCGTGCTGAACCGGGTGCCCACCACCGGCAGCCAGGCCGCAGGCTACGGCTACTACGGCAAGGGCTACTACTACCACCAGGACGCCGCCAAGGGCAAGAAGGCTGCCCGGCCCAAGCCGGCGCGTCCGGCCAGGGCGGCGGCGGAACGCGTGGAGAGCTACACCGACGAGGGCCTGGACCGTGAGGCCGCCTTCGACGAACTGCTGAACCCGAACACCGGCGAGGCACCCACCCGGCGCGTAACGCGCAGCCGGTAGGGGCTCCTGCAGCACCGCATCAATGCTTGAACCAGAAGGACCCGCCAGCCCCAGGGGCTGGCGGGTCCTTCTGCTTGGGCCGCGCTACGGCTGGCGGGCGCCCCAGGTCTCGAACGCCATGATCTCTTCCACGGCCGGCAGGATTTCCTCCACCATGCGGCGGTGGGTTTCAGGGCTGCGGCGGTAGGGATCCACGACGTCGTCTCCCGCCTCCGACGGCTGGCTGGCGGAACGGTAGCTGGCCGCCAGGGCCGGCAGGGCCTCCCAGCGCGCCTGCACGGCGGCGGGGGCGGAGCCGCGGATGACTTCCGGGCTGTTGTCCTTGCGGATGGTGCGCAGGATCCGGGCAAACTCGACGAGTGTGAAGGCGCGCTTCAACATGCGCGGGCTCATGCGGATGACGGAGTCGCGGTGCTCAACGGTCATGGCCAGGACCAGGTTGGTCTCGGCCAGCATCGCAGGGCTCAGCTGCCGGGAGACGAACTGCGAGCTGCTGCCGCCAAAGGAGGCCAGGAGCTCCGCCGATTCCTCTTCCATGCCGTCGCCGGCCAGGGCGGCCGTTCCGGCGCTGGACACCGCGAACTGGCCCGGGTGCACGGCCTCCATCTCACCCTGCAGCATCCGCTCGGCGAACGGCGAGCGGCAGATATTTCCCGTGCAAACTGTCAACAAATGAATCATGAATTGATCATAGCCGCCACGGCTATAATCATTGAGTTGTGAATTCGTCATGGAAAGTAATTGTGACGTGGATCAAATGAATGGCAATTCCGCCGCGGCCTGCATGCCCGCGGCCGGCCCCTCTGCACAAAGGAACGCCCACCCATGGCTGGACAATCCCAGGCACGCCCCCGCACCGGAGCCGGGGGGCGGTGGCAGGCCTTCCGCCGCAGCACCGCAGGCACCCTGCTGATCAACCTCGTGGCGGCCGTGGTGGTCATTGCCCTGGTCCAGGCCTTCCTGGTCAAGATGTACGTTGTGCCCTCCGGGTCCATGCAGGACACGCTGGCGGTGGGGGACAGGATCCTGGTCAACCGCACCGCCTACGCCGGCGGCGTCCCGCCGCGCGGCGACGTGGTGGTCTTCTCGGCCAATGAGGCGTGGAATGAGGGCGGGCAGGCCAAGGGCGGCCCGGTCAAGGAGCTGGCCCGCTACTTTGGCGACGCCACAGGAATCGGCCCCTCCCACGAGAAGTTCCTGGTGAAGCGCGTCATCGGCGTCCCCGGGGACCTGGTGGAGTGCTGCACGGCCGGGGGCGCCCTGGCCGTCAACGGCGAGGCCCTGGACGAGCCCTACATCAAGAACAACCCGCCCTTCAGCGCAGGCGCGGCCGACTGTGCGGCCACCCCGCGCAGCAGCCGCTGCTTTGGCCCGGTCACGGTCCCCGACGGCCAGCTGCTGGTGCTGGGCGACAACCGGGGCAACTCCAACGACTCCGTCTACGCGTGCCGTGGCGGCACGGGGGAGGCCGACGCTGCCTGCCTGAAGTTCGTGCCGCTGGAGAACGTCATTGGGCACACCTTTGCCACGGTGCTTCCGCTCAACCGGATCGGCACCGTAAGGTAAGGCCCCCGCGGACTCAGGCCGCTTCCAGCACCCCGCGCCCCAGGAGCTCCGCCAGCGCGTCCTCGAGGAGCTCGCCGGCCGAGGGATGGGGCCCGACCGCGGCAACCACCCCGGCCAGCAGTTTCTCCCGGCCGGTCCAGCCGCCCGCCAGCTCCCAGACGATCCCGCCCAGCGGCCCCAGCTCCAGGACCTGGGAATCCGCCAGCACATATACAGTGCCTTCGACCTCCACGGCGTCCTGCACCGTGGCGCGCCGGATGCTCCCGGCTGCGGGCCTGCCGCCCGACGGAGCCGCGGCGTCACCGCCGCCGCCCCCGTCCGCGGCAGGACCGGTGGCGAGCGGTGCCCACCCGGACGGGGACCCGGCGTCGGGCGCGGCAAGCTGCGGCAGGAGGGCCGCGATGTCCCGGGCCTCCGAGTAGCGGATCCGCTTGACGCCGCCACAGGCATCGATCATGGTGCACAGCTGCACCAGGCCGCGGTCCAGCCGGGCCAGGGCCGACAGCTGCGGGGTCAGTTCCAGCAGGGCCGCACCCAGCGGAACGGGCTCCACGGAGGCGGCTGCGGTGCCGGGCCCGGAATCGGAGCGGCTCAGCAGGGCGATGCTGCGCAGCACCGGGGCGGCCGGGGTGGGGCCGAGGCCGTGCTGTTCCGGCCCCTCCTGCTGCTTGGGCATGCCCGGCTCCGCCTGCTTGACGGACAGCGGCTTCGGGTAGGGGGTGATGCGCAGCTGCGCGTCGACGGCGATGGTCTCGTCGCTGACGTAGCCCAGTGCAGGCCCCAGCGTGCGCGCCACGGTGGTCTTGCCCGTGCCCGACGGCGCAATGAACGCCGTCACGGAGCCGTCCGGGGCCGCCAGCCCACAGGCGTGGAACATCATGAGCCGGCCGGCCAGTTCGTCGATCGCGGCGAGCGTGATGTGGGAGGTCAGCGCCTCGCTGGCCCGGTCGAAGCTGCCGGGGATGCGCTGGACGCGCGCGACGGCGGGTCCCGGCTGTGCGGGCAGGCAGCGGCTCCATGCGGTGCGGAACTGCCCGGCCTCGGCGGCGCTCAGGCCGTCCACCGCAATGGGCACGCCCAGGGCGGTCACCGTGACGGGCACGCCGGCGGCCCCGGCGGCAGGGGCGGGTTCGGGCAGTGCGGCGGGCGCGGGGGCAGTCTCAGGCATGAACAGTCCTCATCGGTGTAAAAAGTTGGGCTAGATCCAGCTCGGCAGCCACATGTGGAGGCGCCAATAGTCGTAGGAGATCATTTCGGCGGCCCAGACCGGGTAGAAGTAGGCGCTCAGTGCCACGGCAAGGGTGAGGAAGAGGCCAATGATCACGGCACCCTGCTGGCGCCGCCACGGCGGGTCGCCAACCTTGCCCATGACCATGCCCAGCACCATGACAATGGCCAGGATCATGAAGGGCTCGTAGGCGATGGCGTAGAAGAAGAAGATGGTGCGCTCGGGGTAGAACAGCCAGGGCACGAAACCGGCGGCCCAGCCGGCCAGGATGGCGCCGGCCCGCCAGTCGCGCTTGGCGATCCACACGCCGACCAGGAACAGCACGGCCAGGGAGCCGCCCCACCAGATGAGCGGGTTGCCCACGCTGGTGATGGCGGAGATGCACTTGTCTGCGGTGCATCCGGCGTCGCCGTTTTCAAAGTTCTTCACGTAGAAGGAGGTGGGCCGGCCCATGACAAACCAGGACCAGGCGTTGGCCTTGTACGGGTGGTCGGAGCCCAGCCCGGTGTGGAAGCTGTAGGCCGTGGAGTGGTAGTGCCAGAGGGAGCGCAGGGAATCCGGGATCCAGCCCCAGGCAGTGGAGGGGTTCGATTCGGCCCAGTGCCTGTCGTAGGAGTCCTTGGCGGCGAACCAGCCGGTCCAGGTGGCCAGGTAGGTGGCCGCGGCCACCGGCACCATGCTGGCAAATGCCAGCAGGCCGTCCTTCCAGACGGCGCCGGCCATCCAATAGCGGATGCCGGCGGTGCGCCGGGCGTTCATGTCCCACAGCACGCTCAGCACGCCGAAGGCGGCGAGGAAGAACAGGCCCGACCACTTGGTGCCGATGCACAGTCCCAGGGCCACGCCCGCGGCCAGCCGCCACCACCGGATGCCCAGCCACGGCCCGTACAGCAGGTCCTTGGCGCGGACCCGGCCATCCGCCCCGGCGAGCGATGACAGCCTCGCCGCCAGCCGCCGTCGGCCGTCATCACGGTCCATGAGCAGCGCACCAAAGGCCAGCAGCGCAAAGAACATGACAAAGTTGTCCAGCAGCGAGGTCCGCGACTGCACAATGGCGTGCCCGTCCACGGCGAAAAGCAGGCCGGCCGCGGCGCCTAGGATCGTGGAGCGGAACAACTTTTGCGCGACCAGGGCCAGCACGAAGATTGCGATGGTGCCCAGCAGGGCCGAGGAGAAGCGCCAGCCGAACGTGCTGTCGGGGCCGAAGAGGCACATGCCGAACGCGATCAGCCACTTGCCCATGGGCGGGTGGACCACGTATTCGGGCGTGTTTTCAAGGCTCGTGAAGACGCCCTGGTTGAAGAGGTCGTTGGCCTTGTCGGCCCAGTTGCGCTCGTAGCCGCTCTGCAGGTAGCTGTAGGCGTCCTTGACGTAGTAGGTTTCGTCGAATATCAGCGACGGCGGCTGGCCGAGGCGCACGAACCGCAACAGCCCGCCAATGAGCGCGGTCAGGGACGGCGCCAGCCAGAACCACAGGCGCAGGCTCGCCGGTGCGGGGCCCCCGATCAGCCGCGCTTCCAGGGCGCTGCGCGTAAACACCCTCGCAGGTTCCGCCACCCACCGCGTGCGGCGTGGTTTCAGGCTGAAGCCGGCGGGGGGCTCGGGGGAGGGGCCGGGCTCTGCCGGGACGGTATCCGTTGCGGTGGGTTGCACGGAGTCCATGCTACCCAAGTGGGGCGCCCGGGCCGCGGCCCACTACGCTGGTGTCATGGAAGATGACTTTGGCGCCGCACCGGACACTGCTTTGATGGACGACGGCGAGGGCCGCGAACCGCTGGATGCAAGCCTTGCGCCGGCTGCCCGGCCGGGTGAGGGGCTGATTGTGCTGGCCGCAACGCCCATCGGCAACAGGGGCGACGCCACCACGCGGCTCATCGCCTGGCTGGAGGCTGCGGACATCGTGGCCGCCGAGGACACCCGCCGGCTGCACCGGCTCGTGACGGGCCTGGGCATCAAGGTGGGCGGGCAGGTCATCAGCTACCACGAACACAACGAGGCTGTGAAGACCGCCGAGCTGCTGGCACAGGTCCAGGCCGGCAAGACGCTGGTCATGGTCACCGACGCCGGCATGCCGTCCGTCTCCGACCCCGGCTTCCGGCTGGTGACCGCCGCCGTCGAGGCCGGCGTGGTGGTGACGGCGGCCCCCGGCCCGTCCGCCGTGCTGACCGCACTGGCACTGTCCGGTCTGCCCACCGACCGCTTCTGCTTTGAGGGGTTCCTGCCGCGCAAGTCGGGGGAGCGGGCGGCGCGGCTGCACGAGCTGGCGCTGGAGAAGCGCACCATGGTGTTTTTTGAGGCGCCGCACCGGCTCGAAGCCATGCTGCGCGCACTGCACCACGAATTTGGCCCCACCCGGCCGGCCGCCGTCTGCCGCGAGCTGACCAAGACGTATGAAGAGGTCATTCGCAAGCCGTTGTCCGGCCTGCTGGAATGGGCCGAGGCCGCGCAGATCCGCGGCGAGATCGCCATCGTGGTGGGCGGCGCCCCGGAGGCCGACCCCGGCACCCCCGAGGACCATGTGGCCGCCGTCAACGAGCTGATGTCCCAGGGCATGCGCATGAAGGAGGCCGTGGCCGTCATTGCCCACGACGTCCACGTCAGCAAGCGCGAACTCTACAGCGCCGTCCTCGCCGCCCGGGGGTAGGGCCAGTCATGCCCGCCGCCCGGGGGTAGGGCCCGGAGTGCAGCCTGGTCCGGGCCCGGCTCAGTCCCGGTCAACCTGCTGCCCGGCACGCCAGGCGCGGGCCCGGGAGAGGACCGCGGCGATGACGTCCGACTTGGCGTCCGCGTAGTAGTTCATGTCGGTCCACTGGCGGCGCGCCAGCTCCCTCTTGGTCCGGGCGTAGAGTGCCCGGTCCCCGGCATCGAGACGCAGCCAGTCGCGCAGGTCAAGGTAGTTGGGCACGGCCGCGTCGCCGGCGGAAAACACATGGATGTGCACGTCCCGCGCCGGCGTCCGGAACATGCGGTGCCCCGGCTCCCTGACGCGCAGCACAAATCCGGCCGACTCCAGCTGCTTCAGGTATGCGGCCTCCTCCCCAACATCGGCGACGGTCACCAGCACGTCGATGATGGCCTTGGCGGCCAGCCCGGGCACCGACGTCGAGCCGATGTGGTCCACCGAGACGGCGGCCGGCCCCAACGCCGCCGAGACGGCCTGCGCCAGCGCACCATAGATGCCGGGCCAGGCCGGGTCGTAATCCACTATCACGATGGGGCGCTGCTCCCGGCCGCCGATCAGCACGGCGTCGAGGTGCCTGTCTGTTTCGCTGTCCATGCCCCCATCCTGCCACCGGCACGGCGGCACCGGCACCCGTAGCCACCCGGCACAACGCCATTGGACAAATGCACAGTGAAACAGCCCACAGCAGTGCGCCCATGTGTAGACACCCCGGAAGCACGGGAACTACCGTGAACTAGACGCACAATGCACCGCCCACGCTGCCGCCGCCCACGCCCGGGCAGGGGCGCAAGACAAAGGAGTCATCATGACAGCGAGCCCAGCCGCCGCACTCCCCACCGAACTGACCGAGCGCGAAACCGCCCTGCTGGCCAGTGTGCCCACGGGCCTGCTCATCAACGGCGCATGGCGCCCCGCCGCCTCAGGCAAGACGTTCGCCGTCGAGGATCCCGCCACGGGAGCCGTCCTTGTCACCATTGCCGATGCCGGAGCCAAGGACGGTGCCGACGCCCTCGACGCCGCCGTTGCCGCCCAGGAATCATGGGGGGCAACCGCGCCCCGCTTCCGCGCCGAGATCCTTCGCCGCGCCTTTGACATGGTCATGGCCCGCGCCGACGACTTTGCCCTCCTCATGACCCTGGAAATGGGCAAGCCCCTCGCGGAGGCCATGGGCGAGGTCAAGTACGGCGCCGAATTCCTGCGCTGGTTCTCTGAGGAAGCCTCACGCTCCTTCGGCCGCTACTCCTCCAACCCCGAGGGCACCCAGCAGATCCTGGTGCAGAAGAAGCCGGTTGGCCCGTGCCTGCTGATCACCCCCTGGAACTTCCCGCTCGCCATGGCCACCCGCAAGATCGCGCCCGCCATCGCCGCCGGCTGCACCATGGTGCTCAAGCCCGCCAACCTGACCCCGCTCACCAGCCAGCTCTTCGCCCAGGTCCTCATCGAGGCCGGCCTGCCCGCAGGCGTGCTGAACGTCGTCGCCACCACCGACGCCGGCGGCGTCACCGGCCCGCTGATCCAGGACTCGCGCCTGCGCAAGCTCTCCTTCACCGGATCCACCCCGGTGGGCAAGCGCCTGCTGGCCGACGCCTCCACCAATGTCCTGCGCACCTCCATGGAGCTCGGCGGCAACGCCCCGTTCCTGGTCTTTGAGGATGCCGACCTGGACGCCGCCGTCGAGGGCGCCATGGCCGCCAAGCTGCGCAACATGGGCGAGGCCTGCACGGCCGCCAACCGCTTCCTGGTGCACGAATCCGTCGCCGCAGAGTTCGCCCAAAAGTTCGCCGCGAAGATGGCCCCCATGACCTTGGGCCGCGGCACCGACCCTGACACCAAGGTGGGCCCGCTGATCGACGCCAAGAGCCGCGACAAGGTCCACTCACTCGTCTCCGACGCCGTGGCCGACGGCGCCACCGCCATCACCGGCGGCGCACCCGCCGAGGGTGCCGGCTACTTCTACCAGCCCACCGTCCTGCAGGGCGTTGAGCCCGGTGCCCGCATCCTGAGCGAGGAAATCTTCGGCCCGGTCGCCCCGATCGTCACGTTCAAGAACGAGGACGAGGCCGTCGCCCTGGCCAACGACACCGAGTACGGCCTGGTCGCCTACGTCTTCACCAAGGACCACAACCGCGGCATCCGCATGGCCAACCGCATCGAAACCGGCATGATGGGCCTGAACGCCGGCGTCATCTCCAACGCCGCGGCACCCTTCGGCGGGGTCAAGCAGTCCGGCCTGGGCCGCGAGGGCAGCGTCGAGGGCATTGAGGAATACCAGTACACCCAGTACATCGGCATGCCCGCCCCGTAACGGCACCCACCCGCCGCAACAAGCCCGGCCCCACACTTCAGGTGCGGGGCCGGACCTGTCTTTGGGTCCCGCCGTGCTGGTCCTGCATCTCAGGCTCCTGGGGCCTTTCTCCGGGAGCGGTGGCGCAGGTTTCGTGGTCCGGCGTTCACGGCGGGGAGGTGCGTCGGGTTGGACCCCGGGTCGGCGGCCCGGACCCACGGCAGAACCACAAGGGGGGTGGAACTTGGCCTGCGTTCCAGCGGCCTCAGCGGCGCAGGAACGTGAACAGCGACGCCGGAACGTACCGCGCGCAGAACCGGCGCCAGGGCGTGGCGGAGGAGCGGAAACGGGCCACCATTTGCTCCACGGCCTCGGCCAGGTCCTCGCGGCCGCCCGGATCCAGCAGCTCCCCGCCGTACAGAGTCCGCTCGGTGGCCTGCAGGATCACGTCCAGCCCCGGAGGCCGGGTGCTGCCCAGGTGGGCGGCCACCGCGTCGGCCTGCATGGAAGGCGTCAGGGCCGGGCTGTACGGCACGCCGTAGTCGATGGCCGTGTCCGTCAACTCCTGCCAGGCGGGGGTGGTGGAGGGCTGCCGCCGGCCCAGGGGGCGCCACACGCCACGGATGGCCGCCAGCCGCATCCGCCGGGCCATCCACCGCACAAGGGCCGGAATCAACAGCACGCACAGGGCCAGCAGCACCAGACCGGCCCGCTGCAGCCCAAGCACGATGTCGATGCCCAGTTCCTCCCCGGCTGCGGCGGCGGCCGCCGTGGTGGCAGCGGCGCTCGTGGCCGAATCCGTGGGTGCTGCGGAGTTTCCCGTGGGGTTCGGCTCCGGGATCGGGGCGGAGGCTCCGGCATCCAGTGCATAGTCGGGGACGGCGCCGCGGGACGGCGTGGGCTCGAACGGCACCCAGCCAAGCCCCTCAAAGTACAGTTCAGGCCAGGCGTGCGCGTCGCGGCCGGTGACCTCGTAGCCGCGCCACAGTTCGCCGTCGGCCCCCTGGACATCCTCCCCGGCTTCCCGCACGCCCTGCGTGTACCCCACGGCAATGCGCGACGGGATCCCCACCTCCCGCGCCATGACGGCCATGGCGGCGGAGAAGTGCACGCAGTAGCCGCTCTTCTGCTTCAGGAAGTCGGCCAGCACGGCCATCCCGGAGCCGTCGTAGCCTTCCACCACGGGCGTGCTGAGGCTGTAACTGAACTCGTCCGAGCGCAGGTAGTCCTGGATGGCCATGGCCTTTTCGTACGGTGTGGCGGCGCCGGCCGTGACTGTGCCGGCAGTCTTGCCCACCACCGCCGGCACATCCTTGGGCAGTTCAGAGAACACGGGGTCCAGCCCGCTGCGCGGCGGTGCGGTGGCCGCGTTCAGCGCCTCCTGCGTCAGCACAGGCATCGCGCTCGTGACGAGGTAGCTCTTCCCTGCCGAGGTGGCGTTGGTGCTCTTGATGGTCTGCGTTACCGGATTCCACCACCACTGCCCCGGCAGCTGGTCCACCGACGTCGCGGACAGCGGCGCCGCCAGCCATGGGTCGCCCACGCCGGGCACCGTGACCTTGGTCTGCACCGTCTCCAGCGGCACGCCCGGCGCCGGCCCCGCGGCGGGCGACAGCGAGGTCAGGTCCTGCGAGAGCCCCTTCGGCAGCTCCGACGGCTCCCACACCTTCCCCGTGAAGTCTTCCAGCGTGGTCATGCGCATGTACGGGGTCTCCCGGGCAGTGCTCTGGTACCGCATGGTCACCCGGCTCGACTGCGACCGCAGGTCATCGCCCAGCGACAACATCGGGTCCAGCGTCCCGCCCTCGCCCGTGCCGGACAGCTGCGAGCCTTGCGGGTAGAGGCCCTCCGTGAAGCCGGGCACGGCCTGGGTGGCCAGCGCCATGAGAAGCACGACGGCGGCCCCCAGCGCCGCGCCCTTGGCCAGTATGCCGCTGGCCACTTTGGGCGTGTCCGTGCGCAGCTTGCCGTTGGGCGCGTACCAGCGGGCGCACCCGAGGATAAGCAGGTAGCCGGCGGCAGTGCCCACAAACGCGGCCGTGCCAACCCCCGTGCTGGTGGTCAGTGCGGCGGGCAGCAGGATCAGGACCAGCCCCAGCGCACTGGCCGCGGGCATGGAGACGGTGATGGCCAGGGTGTCGATCAGCAGGGCGGCAAAGCCCAGCCCGGCACTGAACATGAAGTGCATGGACACATCGGCGGGCACCGGCGCCACATTGGACATGACCACGCTGGAGGCCTTGGCGGCCAGGTCCATGGCCGCCGACACCGTGCCCGGGGTGGGGATCACGCCCAGGATGGCGGTGCCGGGGAAGAACACCAGGGTCAGCGACATGAACCAGCCGGCCAGGGCGCCCACCGGGGCGAACGGCGAAAGTGCCGGCCAGCGCCGCAGCAGCGCCGGTACCAGCAGCGTGCCGCCCACCACCACGGCGGCCTGCGGCAGCCAGGTCATGTTGCGCACCACCCCGCCCAGCCCGAACGAGGCGGCCATGACCGCGGCAAAGATGGCCATGGCCATGACCCACCGGGCGGGGCCCGTTGCCGGGGTGCCCAAAAGCCTGCGGACCGGTTTGTGCGGGGCCGGGGCGCCGCCGTCGTGCGCGGGAGGGGCGTGCAGTGTGCCGGTCATGGGGTGCTCCCGTCGAGGGCGTGCCAGGCCGCCAGGAGCGGGGTGCGCGGCGTCAGTGCGACGGCATGCCAGCCGGCGCGGTGCAGGATGCGCACGGCGGGTTCGGCCTGGGCCGGGTCCTCGCACAGCAGGAGCGCGTAGGAGCTGTGGATGGTTTCGGAGTTGCCGGCGAGCAGCTGGGCCTCTGGTTCGCTGAGCAACCCGGTCACGGCCACGAGCGGGCCCAGGCTGGTGCCGCCGTGCAGTTTTTGGGCCAGTGCGGCGGGCAGGGCGGTCTCGCCGGGGCCGGAGAGTTCCAGGGCGGCGAGCCCGGCGGCGACGTCGAAGATGCCGTGGTGGCCGGAGAATTCCTCGCGGGAGGGGTCCGGGGCGGAGGCGGAGGTGAGAAAGGCCGGCTCGCCGCGGTGGTCCACGACGCCGAGCGTGTATCCCTGTTCCATCAGGTGGGTGGCGATGGAGACGGCGGCGACGATGGCGGCTTCAAAGGCTGCCGTGGTGGCCAGGTCCGGCAGGGCCGCGTTGGTGCGTCCCGCCGCCTGGAACCGTTCGGTGGACCGGCCTGGTTCACCGTAGGCCAGGTGGCGGCGGTCAAGGAGCAGCTGCGCCTCGGGGGTGGTGACGGATTCCTCGGCGCGCACCATGAGCTTGCCCTGGCGGGCGGTAACGGGCCAGTGGACGCGGCGCATGGGGTCGCCGTGCCGGTAGTCGCGTGTCATGACGTCGTCCTGGCGGGCGTGGGCCAGCTCGCGCGTGCTGTGGGTGCCGTCCGGGCCGCGGCCCTCGGTCAGGGAGATGGCGGGCAGGGGAACGGCGGCAGGGGCAATGGTGAGCCGGTCGCCGTCGTCAATGCGGCGGTGGAGGAAGGCGACGTCGAAGGGATCGGTGAAGTTTCCCCGCAGCGGTCCGATCGTGAAGACGCCGCGGTGGGACGGGTGGAGGGTGTAGTGGTAGTCGCTGCGCAGGCTCCGCGGCGCCACCGGGTTGGGATGGGTGAAGGCCGGCATGTCCCGGAAGCTGAACGGCAGCGTCTCCACGAGCCGGCTCTGCGTGCCGCCGGGGTTGCGGCCGTGGACCTCGAGGGTGACCTCGAGCGGTTGGCCCACCTGGCCCAGCATCGGGGAGACCGTGCGCTTGAGCGTGAAGCCGGTCTTGAACAGGTGCAGGGCCCCGTAGGCTGCGGCGAGCAGGGCGAAGCAGAACATGGCGACGGTGAGGAGGTCGCGCCGGCCCAGCAGCCAGGCGAGGAGGAAGGCCGCGAGCCCGCAGCCCAGCAGCAGCCAGCCCCGGGGCCGGAAGGGTCGTGGGGTGGCCATGCTAGACGCTCCGGGCTTCCTTCCCGGGCTGCCCGTCCCGCCCCAGGCGGCGGGATCCGTTGCTGCCTGGGGTGCCGGCGGGGACGCCGTTGCTGCTGCTGGCGCCCATTCCCGCAGCGCCTGCTCCGGCGTTGCTGCCTGTGCCGCCGGCGCCGCGGCCTCCGAGGCCGAAGGCTCCCGCGCGGCGGTCGGGCTGGCCGGGGACGGCCACCTCGGCCAGGATGTCCTCCACCACGGAGGCAGGTGTCGCCCCGCGGCTGGCCGCGCTGCGCTCCACCAGCAGCCGGTGGGCGAGGACCGGCTCGGCGAGGGTGCGGATGTCGTCCGGCAGCACAAAGCCGCGACCCGCCAGGGCGGCAGCGGCCTTGGCGGCGCGCATGAGCTGCAGGAGGGCGCGGGGGCTGGCACCCAGGCGCAGCTCGGGGCTGGTCCGGGTGGCCTGCCCCAGCGCCACAATGTAGGAACGCACGGCCGGGGCCACGTGAATGCCGGAGACCGTGGCGACCATCGCCTTGACCTGGTCGACAGAGGCAACGGGGGAAACGGCGTCGAGCGGGCTGGCGGACTGGTGCGACTCCAGCATGGCCAGCTCCGCCTCCGGGTCCGGGTAGCCCATGGAAATCCGGGCCATGAAGCGGTCGCGCTGGGCCTCGGGGAGAGGGTAGGTGCCGGCCATCTCGATGGGGTTCTGGGTGGCCACCACCATGAACGGCTCGTGCAGCGTGTAGGTGGTGCCGTCCACGCTGACCTGGTGCTCGGCCATGGACTCCAGCAGCGCCGACTGGGTCTTGGCAGAGGCGCGGTTGATCTCGTCGCCGATGACGATGTTGGCGAAAATGGCGCCCGGGCGGAACTCGAAGGACTGCGAGGACTGGTTGAAGATGGACACGCCCGTGATGTCGCTGGGCAGCAGGTCCGGGGTGAACTGGATCCTGTTGACCGAGCAGTCCAGGGTGCGGGCGAGGGTCTTGGCCAGCAGCGTCTTGCCCACGCCCGGCACGTCTTCCAGCAGCAGGTGCCCACCGGCCAGCAGCACGGTCAGCGCCAGCCGGACCGACTCCTCCTTGCCGTCAATGACGGTGTTCATGACGGCCATGATCCGCTGGGTCAGGGCGGTAAATGCCTCCGGCGCCATGGACCCCTCCGGGGCGGCAGGTGCCTCCGGAGCCGAACGGGGCCGGTGGCTCGGAGCCTGCGGTTGTGCAGCGCTGCCGGCCAACAATGTCTCTCGGGGGTGCATGCCCCACCTTTCACCACTCACCGCCGGCCCGGACAGGCGCGGACTCCTGTGATCCACGCTACTATCCCTGCGTCCTTTTTGTGCCATCGGGGCGGGGAAAATGCGGAAACGGTAAGGTAAAAAACCATGAGCACTCCCGAGGTCCCGTTCCCGTACCGTCCCGATTCGCTGGCGTTGAAGCACGACGGCGGCGGCCGCCCGGTTGCCTTCGCCCCCGCACCGGAGCCGCTGCCGGTGCCGGTGTACGACAACCACACGCACTTTGACTTTGGCGATTCCCCGGTGGACCTGGCGGCGGCGCTGGATGCGGCGGAGGCCGTGGGCGTGGCCGGGGCCGTCCAGGTGGGGTGCGACCTGCCGTCCTCCCGCTTCACGGTGGCCGCCGTCGACGCCGACCCGCGCGTGCTGGGCGCCGTCGCCATCCACCCCAACGACGCCCCGGAACTGGCCGCCGCCGGTGCGCTCGAGGACGCCCTGGCCGAGATTGATTCCATGGCCGCCCACCCCCGGATCCGGGCCATTGGCGAGACCGGGCTGGATTACTTCCGGACGGGGGAGGAAGGGCGCGCCGCCCAGCACCATTCCTTCCGCAGCCACCTTGAGATGGCCAAGGCCCGGGACCTGGCGCTGCAGATCCACTGCCGCGACGCCCACGAAGACGTGCTGGCGGTTCTCGCAGAGGTGGGGGCGCCGTCGAGGCTCGTGTTCCACTGCTTCTCCGGGGACGCCGAATTGGCACAAATCTGTAACGAAAACGGCTGGTACATGTCCTTTGCGGGCACCACGACGTTCAAAAATGCGCAGAATCTCCGCGACGCGCTCGCCGTCGCGGACCCGGCCCTGGTGCTCGCCGAGACCGACGCCCCGTTCCTCACGCCACATCCCTTCCGGGGACGCGTGAATGCCAGCTATATGCTGCCGTATACGGTGCAATACATGGCACAAATGAAGGAAATTGAACTGTCGGAAATGTGCCTGCAATTGTCGAAAAACACGCGCGCCGTTTACGGTTCCTGGCACGATTAAATGTGTTGGGCTCGTCACTTTGGACAAATAATGCCTTGTCCCCAAGGTTACGGTTAGGTTACGCTGGGTGACTATTAGCCGTGGTCGGGGAAGGCCAACGGACTTAATGCTGCTGGATGCACCGTTCACTTTTGCACCGGCACAACCGTTCGCAAGAACAATGTGGGTTGATTTCGACGCAGTATTCCTGTGGCCGAAATCGGCTGCGCGGCGTTCCCTGCTTCTCCGTGCCCGGGTGCTCTAGTAGTTACGGGAACCCGTGTTTTCATTCCTCTCAATTAATGGCAAATTCAGCTATTTGAAGCTTGCCTGCCAGGTTGCAGTCCTCATGGCACTCGTTGCCGGCTTGATGGCCTTTGCCACCTCAAGCAAATCCCTGACCCTCGTGGTCGATGGCCAAAGCAGCACCGTCACCACGTACGGCGGGAATGTGGCCAGCATCCTCAAGCATGAGGAAGTCACCGTCAACGCGGCAGACCACGTCAGCCCGGCCCTGGACACCCCGGTGAAGGACGGCGAAACCATCACCGTCAACAAGTCCAAGAAAATCACAGTCAGCCTGGATGGCGCACAGCGCACGGTCACCACCACCTCCAGCAACCTCCGCGACCTGGTCAACCAGCTGGGTGTCGCCGCGAACGCCAAGCTTTCAGCTCCCGCCAGCTCCCTGCTGAGCAGCGCCAGCGAGATCACCATCATCACGCCCAAGAAGGTGACCGTGGTGGCCGACGGCAAGAAGAACCAGGAAACCACCACCGCCGAGACCGTCAAGGACCTCCTGGCCCAGGCCGGCGTGAAGCTGTCCGCTGCCGACCGCGTCTCCGTCCCCGTCACCACTGCGGTCAAGGACGACCTGGTTGTCACCGTGAACCGCGTCGTCAACGGCACCGCTACCGAAACCTCAGCTGTCCCGTTTGAGACCGAGCAGAGCGTCGATGCCAACCTTTTCAAGGATGAAAAGAAGGTCATCAGCGAAGGTGTGGCAGGCACCCTTGAAACCACCTTCAGCACCGTGGTGGTCGACGGCGTGGAAGAGAGCCGCACCGAAACCGGCACGGCCGTCGTCAAGGCCCCCGTTGCCGCCAAGGTTTCCGTCGGCGGCAAGGACCGCCCGGCACCCGAGCCGGCCCCGGCCGCTGCTGCAGCGAACACCGGCGCAGCTGCCCCGGCCATGGGCAATGAAGCCATGTGGGATGCCATCGCCCAGTGCGAGTCCACCGGCAACTGGTCCATCAACACCGGCAACGGCTACTACGGCGGCCTGCAGTTTGATGTGCAGACCTGGCTCGGTGCCGGCGGCGGCGACTACGCCCCCAACGCCAGCCTCGCCACGAAGGCACAGCAGATCGACATCGCGAACCGCGTCTACGCCCAGCGCGGCCTGAGCCCGTGGGGCTGCGCAGGCGCCGCCGGCTAGCAGCACCCGCCTCCGGCATGAACGCCCCTGCACCGTATGTTATGCATACGGAGCAGGGGCGTTCTGCGTTCCCGCCCTCCCACCAACGCCAGCGCAGCAATGGCGGCTTTTCCCCCAACGCCAGCGCAGCGATGACGGCCTTTCCCGCAACGCCTGCGCAGCGCCCGGGCGTCAACTCAATGCAGGGCCGCGAAAGTGCGGGGCATCTGGATATAGCCAACATCACGTGCCGCGGCGTCGGGAAAAGCCGGTGTTGCCTGCTGCCGCGCAGGGATCCGGCCGCGGTGTGGGCGATGGATTTCCGTTCAGCAGATACGATTGATCCGTGACTAGCCCCGAACAGAGCCCCGCGACCCAGCCCCTGCTGGGCGCCACCGAAATCCGCCGGCTTGCGGAGGAAATCGGTGTCCGCCCCACAAAGACGCTGGGGCAGAACTTTGTCATCGACGGCAACACCATCCGCCGCATTGTCACCGCCGCCAACATTGACCCCGAAGAAACGGTGCTGGAGGTTGGCCCCGGATTGGGCTCACTGACGCTGGGCCTGCTGGACGCAGCCAAGCACGTGGTGGCAGTGGAGATCGACCCCGTCCTGGCAGCCAAGCTCCCCGAGACGATAGCGGCCTTCCGCCCCGAAAAGGTGGGAAGCATCGACGTCGTGCTCTCGGATGCGATGCGCGTGACGGAACTGCCCGCACAGCCCACAGCGCTCGTGGCAAACCTGCCGTACAACGTGGCCGTCCCGGTGGTCCTGCACCTGCTGGAGCACTTCCCGTCCCTGCAGCACGGGCTCGTCATGGTCCAGGACGAGGTGGCGGACCGCATGGTGGCCGGCCCCGGATCCAAGACGTACGGCGTGCCGTCGGTCAAGGGGGCCTGGTATTCGCACATGCGCAAGGCAGGCGTGATCGGCATGAACGTCTTCTGGCCGGCGCCCAAGATCAACTCGGGCCTGGTGGGCTTCACCCGCCACGAACCGCCGGCGACGAGGGCCTCGCGGGAAGAGGTTTTCGCCGTCATCGACGGTGCGTTCGCCCAGCGCCGCAAGACCCTGCGCGCCGCCCTGGCCGGGTGGGCCGGCGGCGCCGCCCAGGCCGAGACGTACCTGCGACAGGCCGGCGTGGACCCGAGCGCCCGCGGCGAGGTCATCGACGTGGCCGCCTTTGCCAGGATCGCCGAAGCCAAGATTCCCATGACGGCCTGAGATGGACCACACCAAAAGGACAGCCGTGGACAATCCGGACAGCGATGCCCTCTGGGCGCCCTCGCCGCGCACCGTGAAGGTGCGCGCCCCCGGCAAGATCAACGCCTACTTCCAGGCCGGGCCGCTGCGCCCGGACGGCTACCACGCCGTGGCCAGTACCTACCTGGCGGTTTCCCGCTATGAGGAGGTCGCCGTCACCTCGCGGCCCGGCACACCGGCCACGGACATCACAGTCTCCATCAGCCCCGCCAGCACGCTCCCGCCGGAGGCCCTCGCCGGCATCCCGCTCGACGACGGCAACCTCGCCGTCAAGGCGGCACTGCTCGTGGCGGACCTGGCGGAGAAGCCGTGCGGCGTCCACATCGAGATCACCAAGCACGTCCCCATCGCCGGTGGCATGGGCGGCGGCTCGGCCGATGCCGCGGCAGCGCTCGTGGCCGCCGACTCGCTCTGGCACACCGGCCTGTCGCGGGAGGAGCTCTCCCACCTCGGCGCGGAACTCGGCGCGGACGTGCCGTTCGCACTTTTGGGGGGCGCCGCCGTCGGACTTGGCATTGGCGACGAACTCACCGCGGCGCTGGCGCCCGTCCCGCTGCACTGGGTCCTGGTGCCGGCCAACTTCGGCCTGTCCACGCCCCAGGTGTACGGCACGCTGGACCGGTTGCGTGCAGCGGCCGGATACGAGGCGCCGGAACCGGAACAGGTGGCGGCCGGGGTGCTGACGGCGCTGCGCGCGGCCGATCCGCAGTCGCTGGCGCCGTGGCTCCACAACGACCTGCAGCCGGCGGCCCTGGAACTGGCCCCGGAGCTGGCGGCAGTGCTGGCCGAAGGGGAGGGACTGGGGGCGCTGGCGTCGCTGGTCTCAGGATCCGGGCCCACACTGGCCTTCCTGGCCGCGGACGCCGGGCATGCGCGGGCGCTTGCCGCGGCACTGGAGGACGCCGGGCACCAGGCCTGGGCCGTGGAAGGCCCCGTTCACGGGGCAGCAATCATTCAATAATTCATTCGCAACACCTTTTAGGAAAGTGGTACACGTGGCTCATCTGCTGGGCGGAGAAAATCTAAGCATCGCCTTCGCAACCCGGACCGTGCTCGACGGCGTCAGTGTCGGTTTGGAGGAGGGCGACCGGATTGGCATTGTGGGCCGGAACGGTGACGGCAAGTCCACGCTGATGCGACTGCTGGCCGGGCGGCAAACGGCCGATTCGGGCCGCGTCACCGTGCGCGGCGGCGTCCAGGTCGGGTACCTGGACCAGTCGGACGTGCTCGACGGCGACGACACCGTGGGCTTCGCGATTGTGGGGGAGGCGGCCGACCACGAGTGGGCCTCCAACCCCAAGATCCGCGAGATCATGGGCGCTTTGGTGGGCGAGGTGGACTGGCACGCCAACATCCACTCGCTCTCCGGCGGGCAGAAGCGCCGCGTTGCGCTGGCCAAGCTGCTGATCGGCGATGACGACGTCATCATGCTCGATGAGCCCACCAACCACCTCGACGTGGAGGGCGTGGCCTGGCTGGCCAAGCACCTCAACGCGCGCTGGCGCGCCAACGAGGGCGCCTTCCTGGTGGTCACCCACGACCGCTGGTTCCTGGACGAGGTCTGCAACCGGACCTGGGAAGTCCATGACGGTGTCATTGACCCGTTCGACGGCGGTTACGCCGCCTACGTCCTGGCCCGCGCGGAGCGTGACCGGACCGCCTCCGTGATGGAGAGCAAGCGCGTGCAGCTGGTCAAGAAGGAACTGGCCTGGCTGCGCCGCGGCGCCCCGGCCCGCACGGCCAAGCCCAAGTTCCGCATCGAGGCCGCCAACGCGATCATCGCCGACGTCCCCGAGCCCCGCGACACCGTGGCCCTGTCCAAGATGGCCACGGCCCGCCTGGGCAAGGACGTGCTGGACCTGGAAAACGTGTCGCTGACGTACGGCGAGGGGGAGAACGCCAAGGAACTGTTCAAGAACATCACCCTGCGCCTGGCACCCGGCGAGCGACTGGGCCTGGTGGGCGTCAACGGTGCGGGAAAGACCACCCTGCTGCGACTGCTCAACGGCGAGGTCACGCCGTCGTCCGGCAAGGTCAAGACCGGCAAAACCGTCAAGACCGCCGTGCTGACGCAGGAGGTCCGCGAGCTGGACGACGTCCTGGACATGCGCGTCATCGAGGTCATCGAGCGGGAGAAGCGCTCCTTCGACGTGGGCGGCAAGGACATGACGGCCGGGCAGCTCGTGGAGCAGCTGGGCTTCACGAAGGACAAGCAGTGGACCATGGTCAAGGACCTCTCCGGCGGTGAGCGCCGCCGCCTGCAGCTGCTGCGCCTGCTGGTGGGGGAGCCCAATGTGCTCATGCTCGATGAGCCCACGAATGACTTGGACACGGATACCCTGGCCGCCGTGGAGGACGTGCTGGACGGCTGGCCGGGCACCCTGGTGGTTGTTTCGCACGACCGCTACCTGCTGGAGCGCGTCACCGACCACCAGATGGCCCTGCTGGGAGACGGCAAGCTGCGCGGCCTGGTCCGCGGCGTCGACGAGTACCTGGAACTGCGCGCGGGTGCCGGTGTTGGGCCGTCCTCCGGGAGCCCTGCTGCTGCCGGCGGCAGCGCCGCACCTTCCGGTCCGTCCGAGGCGGAGAAGCGCGATGCCCGCAAGGTGCTGAACCGCCTGGAGCGCCAGCTGTCCAAGAACTCTGCTGCCGACGCCAAGATCCACGCGCAGATGGCCGAGAATGTGGGCAACTACGATCGCCTGGGCGAGCTGCAGGACAAGCTGGCCAAGCTCGCCGCCGAGCGCGAGGGCATGGAGCTCGAGTGGCTCGAGGCCTCCGAGGTGCTCGAGTAATTCCCTGGGCCTGCGCGCCTCTGGGTGCTCGGTGGGTGCCAGCGCGCTGTTCTGCGCAGAGTTAGGCTCTGCCGTGACGCACAACAGTGTTGTGCGTCAGGCCAGCACCTAGCCTTGCGCAGAACAGCACGCTCTGATGCTGAAATGGCTGGAGACAGCTGAAAACTCCAGAAATGCGGACGCTTTTCTGTCTTGCACGCCGCCGGGTGCTGGGTGGGTGCCACCGTGCTGTTCGGCGCAGAGTTAGGCTCTGCCGTGACTCAGAACAGTGTTGTGCGTCAGGCCAGCTCCTAGCCTTGCGTAGAACAGCACGCTCCTGAGAGCCCAGAACGGCATTCATTCCTCCACAGGCCTGGCTGGGGCACGTTTCGCCCACATTTTCGACGACGGGCTGCCGCCGACGGTGCTTGTAGCGAAACATGGTGCCATGAGCGACAGCAGAAGCCCCGACTGGGTGCCACTTGACGCCTTGGTTGCTTCACTTGGCGGGGTTGCACGGCAGAAAGACCTGTTGGGCCACGGCGTGTCCACCCGCCAGATTCGGGCCGCCGTCGAAGGCGGGCTGATTTTTCAGCGGGCCAGGGGCGTGTATGCAACTTTCCAAGCCACGCCCGAGGATGCGTTTCTTGCGGCCCACCAGGCCCGCCGTACCTGCCTGAGCAGGGTGGCGGGGCTCGGGCTGTGGGTTCTGGAGCAGCCCAAACAGCTGCATGTTGCCGCGGCCCACGGCAGGCCGGTTCCCGGCTGCGTCGTCCACCGTGTCTCGGGCAAACAGACCCTGGCAGATGTCCTGCAGCAGTGCGTCCGGTGCGGTACTGAAGTCGAAGCCCTGGCCGTCCTTGAATCCGCCGTCGTCAAAAAGCAATGCTCCATCAACTATCTGCGGAACTCCTTCCAAGGCCGTGCGGGTGCCGCCGCGCGGGCCATCGTGGAGATGATCGACCCCCAGTCCATGTCCATCGCGGAAACATGCAGCAGGTACCACCTGCGGAGGGCGGGATACAACGTTCAGGGCCAGGCCTATGTTCGGAATGCGGGCCACCTGGACCTGTTGATCGACGGCATACTTGGCCTGGAAATTGACGGGGAAAAATACCACAACGATCCCAGGGCCTGGAAAGAGGACCTCCAAAGGGACACCATGTACGTGCTCGAGGGCATGTGGCGGCTGAGGATCCCCGCCGATGTCGCCTTGTACCATCCGGAGGTGTTGCTGGCGTGGGTGGAGCAGGCCCTTGCCCGCATCCGTTCCGGACAGCGGCACGAGATGCGGTGACTGCGGGCAGCCGCGGGCGCCGCTGTGAGCTTGGCCACCCCGCGCCGCCAAATTCCGCGGCGGGCCCGCGCCCAACTCGCGAAAGTCGCCGTGGCCGTGGCACACTATATTCTCGTGAGCTTCCAGCAACGGCTGGTGGTGCATGGTCCGCCCTGGTGTAATGGCAGCACCCCAGCCTTTGGAGCTGTGGAGTATAGGTTCGAATCCTATGGGCGGAACCACTTGGCAAAAGCTCAGGCACCTGTGCCGAGCAGGTACCATGGAATAGTTTCCCATTGCGTACGTTTGAAAACGGACTTGTGTCCGGGCAGGAGTGCCACTTAGTGAGCCCCCAAGACAACCCCACGAACAACCCGGCAGCCGTCATTGTTTTGGCCGCCGGCGCCGGAACCCGGATGAAGTCCCGGACACCCAAAATTCTGCACCCCATTGGCGGCATCTCCATGGTGGGCCACGCGATGGCTGCAGCCCAGGGCCTGGCACCGGAGAAGCTGGCCGTGGTGGTCCGCCACGAGCGTGACCTCGTCGCCGCCCACATCGCGGCGCTGGATGAAACCGCCATCATCGTGGACCAGGACGAGATCCCCGGCACCGGCCGCGCCGTCCAGCAGGCCCTTGAGGCGCTCGACGCCCAGGCGCCGGTTGAGGGCACCGTGGTTGTCACCTACGGCGACGTCCCGCTGCTCACCGCCGCACTGCTCACCGAACTCGTCGCTACGCACAACGCGGACGGCAATGCCGTCACGGTGCTGACCGCAGTCCTCGACGACGCAACCGGTTACGGCCGCATCCTCCGCAACCCCGCCGACGGCACCGTCCTGGGCATCCGCGAGCACAAGGACGCCACCGACGAGGAACGCGAAATCCGTGAGATCAACTCCGGCATCTACGCCTTCGACGCCGCCGTCCTGCGCAAGGCGCTCAAGTCCGTCACCACTGACAACAACCAGGGCGAGATGTACCTCACCGATGTCCTGTCCCTGGCCAGGTTCGACGGCGGCCGGGTCGCCGCGGTCTCGACCACCGACCGCTGGCAGGTGGAGGGCGCCAACGACCGCGTTCAGCTGGCCGCGCTCGGCACCGAGCACAACCGCCGCATCGTTGAGGGCTGGATGCGCGCCGGCGTGTCAATCATCGACCCCGCCACCACCTGGATCGACTCCACGGTGGAGCTCGCCGAGGACGTCACCATCCTGCCCGGCACCCAGCTGCACGGCACCACCACCGTGGCGCGCGACGCCGTCGTGGGTCCCGACTCAACGCTCACCGACGTGCAGATTGCCGAAGGCGCGGAAGTCACCCGCACCCACGGCTCCGGCGCCGTGATCGGCGAGGGCGCCCACGTTGGCCCCTTCACCTACCTGCGCCCCGGCACCGTGCTGGGCGCCGACGGCAAGATCGGCGCGTTCTACGAGACGAAGAACGTCACCATCGGCCGAGGCTCCAAGCTCAGCCACCTGGGCTATGCGGGCGACGCCGAGATTGGCGAGGACACCAACATCGGCTGTGGCAACATCACCGCCAACTTCGACGGCGTCAACAAGCACCGCACCGTCATCGGCTCGGGCGTGCGCACCGGATCCAACACCGTGTTCGTGGCGCCCGTAACAGTGGGGGACGGGGCCTTCACCGGCGCCGGCGCCATTGTCCGCAAGGACGTCCCGGCCGGCGCACTGACCATGAGCGTCGCCCCGCAGCGCAACGCCGAGGGCTGGACCGAGGCACACCGCCCCGGCAGCGTCTCCGCCCAGGCCGCGGGCCAGGCAGCCACCGCTGCAGCCACCGGCAACTAAAACTTCTCACCACCCCCACCACATGCGAGAAAGAAAATCATGAGCGAACTTAGCCATAACGTCGACAAGAAGCTGGTGCTGGCAACCGGCCGGGCGCACCCCGAGCTGGCCGAGGAAGTTGCACGCTGCCTGGGCACGGAGCTCCTGCCCATGTCGGCCTACGACTTCGCCAATGGTGAGATCTACGTCCGCTCCGGCGAGAGCGTGCGCGGCAAGGAAGTCTTCATCATCCAGGCCCACCCGGCCCCGCTGAACAACTGGCTCATGGAGCAGCTCATCATGGTTGACTCCATGAAGCGCGCCTCCGCCCGCCGCATCACCGTGGTGGCACCGTTCTACCCGTACTCGCGCCAGGACAAGAAGGGCCGCGGCCGTGAGCCCATCTCCGCCCGCCTCGTCGCGGACCTGTACAAGACGGCCGGCGCCGACCGCATCATGAGCGTTGACCTGCACACGGCCCAGATCCAGGGCTTCTTCGACGGCCCCGTGGACCACCTGTTCGCGATCCCGCTGCTGGCCGAGCACATCCGCAAGGTCATCGGGGACGACGCCGTCACCGTAGTTTCGCCCGACACCGGCCGCGTGCGCGTGGCTGAGCAGTGGGCCGAGCGCCTGGGCGGGGCCCCCCTGGCTTTCGTGCACAAGTCCCGCGACTTGACCGTGCCGAACCAGGCCGTGTCCAAGACCGTGGTGGGCCAGGTTGAAGGCCGCACCTGTGTCCTGATCGATGACATGATCGACACCGGCGGAACCATCGCCGGCGCCGTGAAGGTCCTCAAGGACGCCGGCGCCAAGGATGTCATCATCGCCGCAACGCACGCCGTGTTCTCCGACCCCGCCGCCGAGCGCCTCGCCAACTGCGGTGCCCGTGAAGTCGTCGTCACCGACACCCTGCCGATCCCTGCCGAGAAGCGCTTCGAGACCCTCACGGTGCTCTCCATCGCGCCCCTGCTGGCACGTGCCATCAAGGAAGTCTTCGAGGACGGCTCAGTCACCAGCCTGTTCGACGGCGACGCCTGACCTTAAGTCTCTACCGCTGGCGGCCGCTTCCCTTCACCGGGAGGCGGCCGCCGGCGTCTGTGCAGCCGGTCGGGAGCCCGCCGTCGTTCTGCTAAACTTGACCAGTAAACCTTGGCGAGGGACCTGGCACCATCGGGTCCGTGATCGACTGGGTCCCACAGCTCCGTAACTTTTGTGATGGATTGTGTTGACCTGTTTAGTCCACGCCCACCACACAAGAAGGAGCTATTTTTATGTCTGAATTGAACCTCACCGGCGAAGCCCGCAACGAGTTCGGCAAGGGCGCGGCACGCCGCATCCGCCGTGCCAAGCAGATCCCTGCTGTCATCTACGGCCACGGCGCAGCCCCCCTCCACCTGGTCCTGCCGGAGCGCGAGACCGTTCGCGCGATCCGCGGCGCCAACGCACTGCTGACCATCACCCTCGACGGCGAAGAGCACCTCGCCCTGGTGAAGGACGTCCAGCGCGACCCCGTACTGCAGATCGTCGAGCACATCGACCTGCTGACCGTCCGCAAGGGCGAAAAGGTCATCGTTGACGTTCCCGTGGTCCTCGTTGGCGAGCCCGCCCCGGCCACAGTTGTCAACCAGGAAGAAGTTGTTGTCAGCGTCTCCGCCGACGCCACCAACGTCCCGGCACACATCGAGGTCACCATCGACGGACTCGCCGCCGGCCAGCACGTCCTCGCCGGCGACCTCGTCCTGCCTGCAGGCGTCGAGCTCGTCACCGAAGCAGACCTGCTCATCGTTCACTTCGCCGAGCCGGTTGTTGTCGCCGAGGTTGAAGCTGACGAAGCAGCTGCAGAGTAATCTCACGCATGAGTGACACTTGGCTTGTAGTCGGGCTCGGGAATCCCGGGCCCGGCTACAGCCGCAACAGGCACAATATTGGCTACATGGTGGTTGAGGAACTTGCCTCCCGCCTGGGAGCCGGTTTCAAGACCCACAAAGCCAAGGCCCTGGTCGCCACCGGCCGCCTGTCCTCCGGCGGGCACAAGCTGATCCTGGCCAAGCCCACCGTCTTCATGAACCTCAACGGAGGCCCGACGGCGGCACTCGCCAAGTTCTACAACCTCCCGGCCGCGAATGTCATCGCCGTCCATGACGAAATCGACATCCCCTTTGACACTGTCAAGGTCAAGCTGGGCGGGGGAGAAGGCGGCCACAACGGGCTGCGCGACATCTCCCGGACGCTGGGGACCAAGGACTATTACCGGGTGCGTGCCGGTGTGGGGCGCCCGCCCGGACGTGCCGATGCTGCCAGCCATGTGCTGCGCGATTTCTCCACTGCCGAGAACAAGGCGCTGCCGTTCCTGATCGACAATGCGGCCGACGCCGTCGAACTGCTGGTCAGCGACGGGCTAACGGCGGCCCAGGACAAGTTCCGCTAGCCTTTACGTCGGGCACATTTAAGAGTTTAACGTCACAATCGCTGTTAGAATCACCCTAGGCCACACCCGTTTGTGTTGATCCACGGGTATGACGTGGCTCAGAGGGTGACTACGTATGACGAATGTGTGGGGATTGGCCGCAGCGCAACGACTATTACTGGGGGAGTCGCAGTCTCAACGGCGGGCACTGGGTGCAGGTGAACGGCGTCAATGGTCTTCACTGGTGCGCCAAGGGGACATTGAAGTTGTCCAGGCACACCTGGCCGACCCGCTCCTTCATGGTGCCGTCATTTTGGGTCCCCGCGGCGTGGGAAAGACCGCGCTGTCCCGCAATGTGGCCCGCCGCATCGGCTCCACCACCCACGTCGTCAATCTTTTTGGCACAGGAGTGCCAAGTGATGTCCCCTACTCCATTTTCCCCGTGCAGCTGGCCCGCCTCAACGCCCGACAGAGCGAAAGCCCCGCGGCGATTCTTGGCGCCATGGTGGACCAGGTCCTGCAGGAGGCCAATGGCCGCCCCATAGTGCTGAACCTGGATGACCTGCCCGGCATCGACACCCTCAGCATGGGCGTGCTGATGCACCTCGTGCTCAGCGGCCGGGCCAAGCTGTTGGTGGTGGCGCGCACCATTGCGGACCTGCCCGAGGACCTTGCCTGGATGCTCAAGGATGGCCTGCTCGCCCAGCAGCGGCTGGCGCCGTTCTCGCGTGCCGAAGTGCGTGAGCTTCTGTCCAAGGCGCTGGACGGGCCAGTGGCGGAAGCGGTGGTGGCCCAGCTGTTTGCATTCAGCGCCGGAAACCCCCTGGTCCTGCAGGCCCTGGTCCATGAATACCTCGGCAGCGGGGCCTTGAAATCGAACGACGGCGTCTGGGTGCCGGCGGGGCGGTTTGGCCGCTTCTCCGATGATGTCCTGCTGGAGCTGGTGGAATCGCGGCTTGCACGTGAAAGCCCGCAGCTGCGCACGTACATTGAGAAGTTCTCGCTGCTCAAGGAAGTGCCCCTTGCCATGGCCATCCAGGTGTTGGGCGCCGACGCCGTCACCTCTTTGGAGGAGCGCGGCTTCGTGGTGATTGCCGCGGACCGGCGCAAGACCGTGGGCTTTGCCGAACCCTATGTGGGGGAGACCATCCGCAACCAGATGAGCGCACAGCAGAAGGGCGCGTATTTCCAGGAGCTCTCCTCCGTGCTCTCCCTGGATGCGGAGGACTTGAGCCCGCAGGAGCTGCTGATGTTGGCCAGCTGGCTCAACGAAGCCGGCATGGCCATGGAACCTGAGGTGGCGCTGGCCGCAGCACAAGCCGCGCTTCAGCTGTTCGACCCCCAGCTGGCACTGGCCTGCGCCAACCATGTGCCGCCCGGCCATCCGCTGGCCGTTGCCGCAGCCCAAAAGCGCAGCCGGGCCCACCACGCCATGGCAGGCTACAGCAAGGCCGCGACCGTCCTGGAGAACTTTCCGCCCGAGGTCCTGGATGCGCTGACGGCCCCGGAATATGCCTCGTGGGCACAGGACCTGGCTGTCTCCCTCGTGTGGCAGCCAAACGCCATGCCGCGCATCCGGCAGATCCTGGACCGGACGTGGGAGAAAGTCCAGCAGGCCGAGGGCACGGAGCGGGCCGAGGCGGAAAAGTTCTACAACTTGGCGCGCTTTGAGGTCGCCGTCAATCGGGGTGAGTTTGGCAAGGTCATCCATGACCTGAAGATTGCCAGCAAGGATCCCTCTGACCGCAGCTACCGGCTGAACAGTTCCTCGCTGCTGACCATGGCCCTGGCCGCCACCGGGCACGAGCGCGATGCCGTGGAGCTCTCGGAGGCGGTCGACGCCGAGGCGGCCCGCCACAACGTGGTGGTGCGCCTGCACGACTGGCACTTGTACGGGCGCATTGTGGCCCTGACCTGGAGCGGGCAGTGGCGCCGTGCCGAACGTGAACTGCAGCAGGCCATCGAATTTTCCAACAGTTCCCTGCACTACCGGGGCGGGGCGCTGGAGCTGTCGCTCGGCATTGCCTACGCCTCCGCCGGCCGGGACATGGAGGCTGCGGAGATCCTGCTGTGCGCCGCAGCCCAGCTCGAGGTCAGGGACACCTACACCGGGCTGGAACTGGTGTACTCGGTGCTGGCCTGTGTCTACGCACGGCTCGGGGACCCCGACCACGGCTGGCGGTACCTGGCCATGGCCAAGGCGGCCGGCCCGCACGTCACGTGGGTCAACCGGACCCTGTCCGACCACTTCCAGGCGCTGGCCGCCCTGGCGCTCGGCGACGAAGGTGCCGTGGACCGGCTCGCCGAGCTGGCCGGGGCCGCCTTTGCGGACGGCAACGCCACCCCGGCCACCGCCATCCTGTTGAGTGCCGTCACCGCCGGCGCCCCGGGCCAGTACGAACTCCTGGACCAGATGGTGCAAAACTGCCAGGGCCCACTGGCGACGGCCGGGCGGCTGCTGGCCCGGGCCGCCGTCGAGGGCAGTGCCCAGGCGGCCCTGGAAGCGGGAGACCGCGCCCGCGAGATGGAATTCACCCATCTCGAGCGCCATGCCAACGAGCTGGCACTGCGGCTGGCCAAGGCGCACGGGGACAGCAGGCTGCAGCGGGAGGCGAAGAACCGCCTGCGCGGCGTGGTCCCGGAAGAGCAGCAGGACCTGGCGCCGGGCGTAGTGCCGCTGACCCCGCGCGAACTGCAGGTGGCCAGGCTGGCCATCCGCGGAATGGGCAACAGGGACATCGCCGCCAAGATCGGCGTCTCGGTGCGCACCGTCGAAGGCCACCTCTACCAGGTTTTCGCCAAGCTGGGCATCACCTCGCGCACCGACCTTGAGAAATGGGTCCACCTGTGACGGGGTTGCTGCACAGCGGCGCAGGTGCCGGCAATGAGCCCTTTTGCCGTGAAGACGAGCTGGCGGACATCATCTCCGCCATTCGCGCCGAGGACTGCCGCGCCGTGTTCGTGACCTCCGACAGCGGCCTGGGCGCCTCCACCATCCTGCAGCGGCTGGGCCGCAGTGCCAGGGACTACGTCCCGGTCCTGTCCATCCACGGTTCCCAGTCGCTGGCCCGAATCCCCTTCGGCGTCCTGGCACCGTACCTGAACCTTGCCGACACCGCCACGGAATCCTACCGGCTGGAAGTGCTGCGCCAGGTGCTGGCCGTCCTGGACGCGCAGCAGGCAGTCCTGGACGGGCCGCCGGACGGACCCGGGGCACCCCACCCGGACCCGTCGGTCGTGCTCGGCAGCGGCGACCTGCCCCTCCTGCTGCTCGACGACGCCCACGCCATCGACCCCGGCACGGCGGAGCTGATTGTCTCCCTGGCCATGGCCGGAACGGTCAACGTGGTGGCCTCGCATTCGGTCCGGCACGGGCTGCCCGAGCCGCTGCCCAGGCTGTGGGCCACCGGCCTGGCGGAGAACATCGTGCTGAACCCGCTGACGCAGCAGCAGGGCCACGACTACTGCGAGGCGATGCTCGGCGGGCCCGTCTTTCCTGCCACCAGCTGGCAGTACTGGTTCACATCCGGAGGCAACCCGCTGTTCCTGCACCTGTTGGTGACCGAAGGCCTGGAGCGCGGCAGCCTGATCCACCAGGGAGGCACCTGGCTTGATGAATACCAACTGGTGCCGCATGGCCGCGGGCTGGAGGATGCGGTGAAGGCTGTGCTGCGCGGCCTTACGCCGGAGGGCCAGCAGGCGCTGAACCTGGTGGCCCTGGCCGAGCCGCTGGCGGAATCGGCGCTCAAGGGCCTGGTCGCGCCCCGGGCGATCCGCGAACTGCTGGACTGGCCCCTCATCGCCCGGCAGCCGCCGTCGTCCGACTTTTTGGTCCTCGCCAACCCCATCTACGGCCAGGTGATCCGGGACATGGTGCCGGTGGCTCAGAGCAGGGTGCTCCACGAGCGGCTGATAGGGGACTTGACGCACGACGGCGGCACCAAGGAATCGCTGTTGCGGCGGGTTTTGTGGGCGCTTGAGGTGGGCGTCGACGTTGGTGACGACACCCTGCTGCGCGCCGCGGTGCTCGCCACGAAGCTGTTCCAGTCGATCACGGCGCTGGAGCTGGCCAAGCAGATCAAGGGCCGGGACTTCCAATTCCGCGCCGTCATGGTCAGGGCCCGGGCCAAGTACAACCTGGGCGACTACAAGGGTGCCTTCACCCTCATGGAGTCGCTGCCGGCGGACGCCGCAAGCGTGCAGGACCTCACGTTCGGGGCCCTGCTGCGCGCCTCCACCCGCTCCGCCCTGGGCATGCCGGTGTCCACGCTGCTGTCGGACGCGCAGGACCTGCGGGAGGCGGGGCGGAGGCTGGCAGCGGCCGAGCCGGAGCAGGCGGACATGATCGGCGCCTACTCGCAAAGCAGTGCGCTCATGGTGGAGCTGATGGGGCTGTCGCGGGCCGGGCGGTACGCGGAAATGACGGAGCTGACACAGCTGCTGGAGTCGCTGCACGGACTGCCCACCGCGGCCGACCGCCTCAACCGGACGATGGCGCTGACCATGGACGCTGAACGGCTGATCGCGCAGGGCCTGCCCGAGCAGGGGTCCTCACGCGCGGCGGAGGCTTTTGCACTCGAGCATTCCGAGGAAAACGACGTCTTCTTCCTGCCCGAGAACATCATGCTCCGCCACCTCACCGCACTGCTGTGCGCCGGCTACTGGCAGGCGGCCACCGGCGTCATGGACCAGTTCGGCATGGAGGACGGGCCCATCATGTTCTCCTTCGGGGGCGGCGCCAGCGTGGTCCGGGGCATGGCCATGGTCCGGGCGGGCTCCTACGAGGATGCGCTGACGGTGCTCACGGCCGGGCTGGACGCCCTGCGGCTCAGCGACCCCCAGCAGCTCCTGGGGTACTGCACCGCGCTGGCGGCCTTCTGCTCGGCACGGCTGGGACGGCGCGAGGAGGCCGCAGCCCTGATCGACGCCCACGTGGACAGCACCGGAATGCACGTGGTGCTGGCCCATGAACAGGCCTTCCTTGCGGCCGCCCGCCACACCCTGGAGCCCGACGGCGGATGGCTGGCGCAGCTGATGGTGCAGGCTGACGCTGCGCGGGACTCCGAGTCGAAGATGCTGGAACTGAACGCACTGGCACTGGCACTGGAGTTGGGGGATGAAGGCGTTGCGGGACGGCTGGCGGCCGTGGCCGCGGAAGTGGAAGGGCCATGGGCCCGCGGGATCGGCCGCTTCGCCGCGGCGCTGCACGCCGGCGACGGTGCCGGGCTGAAGGAGGCCGGGGATCTCCTGGCCGAGGCAGGCGTCCTGGGCCTTGCGCACGCCGCCCTGACCCGGTCGGTCGCTGTCCTCAACGGCACCGGCAGGCGGGAGCAGGCCAAGAAGGTCCGGGCGGACCTGCGCAAGCTTTCGTCCACGGTACCGGCCATACCCGCCAGGGTGGACGCCGCCGGTGAACTGACCAAGCGGGAACGCCAGATCGCAGGGCTCGCAGCGCAGGGCCTGAGCGACAAGGACATCGCCGCCGAACTCACCCTGGCGGTGCGCACCGTGGAGGGCCACCTCTACCGTGCCTACGCCAAGTTGGGCATCTCCGCCCGCGAGGACCTCGCCGACTCCCTCTGATCCCGCCCCCTGTGGAGACCAGCGTCCCTTTTCACCGGGCCCACCATGGGGGTTGCCCCGGGTGCGCGCGGGCCGGCGCGGGCAGCACCTGGCGTTGCGGCATGCCCGGTGTGGGAAACGCCGGGCACGGTGGACACGTGCCCCGCTCTGCCGGCTCAAGCAAGTGGAAACAAGTGGCGCAGCTGTGCTTTAAAACCAGGCGGGGCACGAGTACTTGCCCGCCCGCCCAGTAGTGGGCGGCCCCAACCAAGTACTCGGAAGCAAAACAAAGTACTCAGGTTCCCACCAGATCCAGTATTGATCACTCGTGTTTTGCCGTGGCGGCTGCCGTTGACTAGAGGTGTTGTTCAGCTCACACCGGTCTCGTCATGGAAGGTCTCACAATGTTCACGTCCGCCCCTGCCGCCATCAGCCATGGCGGTGTGCCCGTCCGTGGTGTGTCCAGCATCTTCCCCGCAGGTTTGAGCCTGTTCCCCTCCCTGGAGCCCGCACGCAGGAATTCCTTCCGCGCTGCCCTGCCAGGAACACTGTCCGGCCGCAACGGCCGGACTCCACATTCGGAGCCGGCGGCGGATAAGCCTTCTGAGACCAAGGCTTTCCCCCAGCCGTCGTCGGCTCCCTTTCTTTGCACGATGGCGTTCCCCGATTCGGTCTTTGGTGTCCGCCATGACTGAATTGCGCATCATCCCGCACCTGCGCCGCCCCGCGACGGGCAGCGCAGGCCGCAAGGGCGCCGGCGTGAAGCCCAAGCACAGCGTGTGGGATGCCCGCAGCGCCAAATTGGACGCGGCGGGCGGCAGGGAAGCTTCCCCATGGTCCGCCCGGTACGCAACCAAGCTCCGGATCAGCGACACCCTGGTCGTCGCCGTCGTGGTGGCCGTGGCCTACCTCAGCCGCTTCGGCGTGGTGGGGATCCACGAGCCGGCAGACCTGAAGGAGACCGGCTACATGTGGGTGTGCATGGCCATCGTGGTGCTGTGGCTGACCGACCTGGCGTACTGCCGTTCGCGGGAGAAGAGCGTTTTTGGTGCCGGTGTCACCGAGTACCGGCGCGTGACCCAGGCAACATTGCGCAGCTTCGGCCTCATGGCCATGGCCCTGCTGGTGTTCCAGATTGAGGTCTCACGCGGGTTCTTCGCCGTCGCGCTGCCGCTGGGGATTGTGCTTCTGGTGGCTGAACGCTGGCTGTGGCGCGGCTGGCTGGCCCGCCAGCGCGACACCGGCAAGTCGCTGTCCAACGTGGTGGTGATCGGCAACCCGCAGGATGTTGAATACGTGATCGGCCAGCTGGGCGGCAACCTCTCCACCGGCTACCGGGTGGCCGGGGCCGCGCTGACCACCCTGGCCCCGGGCATGTCGCTGCTGCCGCCCTGGTACCACGTGCCCGTCCTCTCCACCGCCGCAGACATTGCCGAGGTCGTGGCCAAGACCGGCGCCGAGGCGGTCATCGTGGCCGGCGCCCTGCCGGGAGGCCCCAAGGCCATCCAGGAACTGGGCTGGCGCCTGGAGGACATGAACACCGAACTCGTGCTGGCCTCGAGCCTGACGAATGTTGCCGGGCCGCGCGTCCACTTCCGCCCCCTGGAGGGCCTGCCCCTCATGCGGGTGGAGCTGCCCCAGTACTCCGGCGGCAAGCACGTCTTCAAGCGCGTCATGGACATGCTGCTGGCCACGGCTGCATTGCTGGTCCTGACCCCGTTGTTCCTGGTCCTGGCCCTTGTGGTCAAGCTCGACAGCCCGGGCCCGGTCCTGTTCCTCCAGGAACGGATCGGCCGCAACGGGGAGACGTTCAAGATGGTGAAGTTCCGCTCCATGGTGGTCGGTGCCGAGGCGAAGCTGGCGGCGCTGCAGGACGGCAACGAAGGTGCCGGGGTCCTGTTCAAGATGGCCAACGACCCCCGAGTCACCCGGTCCGGCCGGTGGATGCGCCGCTTCTCCATGGACGAGCTGCCCCAGTTTTGGAACGTCGTCAAGGGGCACATGAGCCTGGTGGGCCCCCGCCCGCCGCTTGCCACGGAAGTGGCCGAATACCAGCAGCCCGTCCAGCGGCGGCTGCTCATCAAGCCCGGCATCACGGGGCTGTGGCAGATCAGCGGCCGCTCCGACCTCGCCTGGGACGAGGCGGTGCGCCTGGACCTCTACTACGTGGAGAACTGGTCGCTGACAGGTGACCTGGTCATCTTGTGGCGGACGTTCAAGGCAGTCGTTGCACCCACAGGTGCCTACTAAGGGTGTTGCAACAGTGCAGCCCTCACAACTGAAGAAGAAATGGAATTAGTGTCATGGTCTCGATTCCCCACCCGCTGCAGCAGCTGAACCTGCTGCCCGAAGATGAAGTCTTGAAGGTCGCCGTCGTTGGAGCCGGCTATTGGGGCCCCAACCTGGCCCGAAACTTCAAGGCCAGCCCGGAGTGGGACCTGCGCGCCATCGTGGACATGGACATTCAGCGGGCCTTGAAGATCGCCCGGCCGTTGGGGGATGTCCCTGTCTTTGCCTCCCTGGAGGAATTGTTTGCCGGGGACGACGTCGATGCGGTCGCCATTGCGACCCCGGCCCGCACGCACCACGCGGTGGCGATGGCTGCGATGCGGGCCGGGAAGCACGTGGTGGTGGAGAAGCCGCTCGCCGACCACTGGGAGCAGGGCGTGGAAATGGTGGAGTTTGCCGCCGCGGCCGGCCTGACCCTGATGGCCGACCACACCTACTGCTACACGCCGGCAGCCCTGAAGATCCGCGAACTGATCGCCGAGGACGCCCTGGGAGAGGTGCTGTTCATCGACTCGGTGCGCATCAACCTCGGCCTCATCCAGCCGGATGTGGACGTCTTCTGGGACCTTGCCCCGCACGACCTCTCGGTCATCGACTTCATCCTCCCCGGAGGGCTGCGGCCGCAGACGGTGGCCGCCCAGGGCGCTGACCCGCTGGGCAGCGGCAAGGCCTGCGTGGGGCACCTGACCTTCTCGCTGCCGAACAACGCCATGGCCCACATCAACGTGAACTGGCTCAGCCCCACCAAGATCCGCCAAATGGTCATCGGCGGTTCAAAAAGGACACTGGTCTGGGACGACCTGAACCCGCAGCAGCGCATCAGCGTCTACGACCGCGGCGTGAACATTGAAAAGGCTTCCACCACGGCTGCCGAACGCAAGGCGCAGGCCGTGTCGTACCGGCTCGGCGACACCTGGTCCCCGGCGCTGCCGGAACAGGAGGCGCTCGGTTCCATGGTGAAGGAGTTTGCGGACAGCATCCGGGGCGTGCGCCCCTCCCGCACCGGCGGGCTCTCGGGCCTGCGGGTGCTCTCGGTGCTGGAAGCGGCAAGCAAGAGCCTTGCGGCAGACGGCGAACACAGCCGGGTTGCCGCATATGAACCTGAACTGGAGGGAACGCGATGAGCAATCTACAAGGTGCAACAGTCCTGGTCACGGGAGGCGCCGGCACCATCGGATCCACCGTCGTCGACCAGCTGCTGGAGGCGGGGGCGGCGCACATCGACGTCCTGGACAACCTCGTGCGGGGGCGCCGGGCCAACCTGGCGGACGCCCTGGCCGGAGGCAGGGTGAGCCTCGTTGAGGGGGACCTGCGCGACCGCGACCTGGTCCACGACGTGACCGCCGGCAAGGACCTCGTGTTCCACCAGGCCGCCATCCGCATCACCCAGTGTGCGGAGGAGCCGCGGCTGGCACTGGAGGTGCTGGTGGACGGCACATTCACCGTCCTGGAGGCCGCCGCCGCCCACAAGGTGGACAAGGTCATCGCCGCCTCGAGCGCCTCCGTGTACGGCATGGCGGAGAAGTTCCCCACCACGGAGCGCCACCACCACCACAACAACGACACCTTCTACGGTGCGGCCAAGTCATTCAACGAGGGCATGGCCCGCAGCTTCAAGGCCATGCACAACCTGGACTACGTGCTGCTGCGCTACTTCAACGTGTACGGCCCGCGCATGGATGTGCACGGCCTCTACACGGAGGTGCTGGTGCGGTGGATGGAACGCATCGCCGACGGCCGGCCCCCGCTGATCTTCGGCGACGGGCAGCAGACCATGGACTTTGTGTTCACCGAGGACATCGCCCGCGCCAACATCCTGGCCGCCGCCAGCAACATCACCGAGGGCGTCTACAACGTCGCCAGCGGCACGGAGACGTCGCTGCTGGGCCTGGCCGAGGCGCTGCTGGAGGTCATGGGCTCCCAACTGCCCGTGGAGCACGGCCCCGAGCGCGCCGTCAACGGCGTCGCCCGCCGCCTCGCCGACGTCTCCGCTGCACAGCGCGACCTCGGCTTCACCGCCACCACCGGCCTGGACGAGGGGCTGTCAAAGCTTGTCGACTGGTGGGCGCCGCTGCGGGAGGAGATCGCCGCCGGCCGGCTGGTCGGTGCAGGAAGCGGGAGTGCCAAGTGAGGTACGACGGCGCACCCGCCCTCGCAGTGGACGGCACCCGGGTGCCGTCCCCGGCACCCGCCGGCCCGCAGCAGGCAGCTGCCGCCGCAGCGAAGGCGGACTCCGCAGCCGCCCCGGCCGCCGCGCCGCCGCGCATCAACGTCATGAAGCCGTGGCTTGGGCAGGAGGAGGCCGACGCCGTCGCCGAGGTCATCGCCTCGGGCTGGGTGGCGCAGGGCCCGCGGGTGGCGCGGTTTGAGGGCGAGTTTGCCGCGGCGCAGGGGGCGGCACACGCCGTGGCCACCTCCAACTGCACCACCGCCCTGCACCTGGCCCTGGCCGTCGCCGGAATCACGGCCGGGGACGACGTCGTCGTGCCGTCCTTCTCCTTCATCGCCACGGCCAACGCCCCAACGTACGTGGGCGCACGTCCGGTGTTTGCCGACGTCGAGCCCGCAACGGGGAACGTCACGGCCGCAACCATTGCCGCCGCGCTGACACCGGCCACACGCGCCGTCATCGTCGTCGACCAGGGCGGCATGCCGGTGGACCTGGACCCGATCCGGGAACTGTGCGGCCCGCGCGGCATCACCGTCATCGAGGATGCCGCCTGCGGGGCCGGCTCCACGTACCGCGGCCGGCCGGTGGGGGCGGGGGCCGAGATTGCCGCGTGGTCATTCCACCCGCGCAAGATCCTCACCACGGGGGAGGGCGGCATGCTCACCACGTCCCGGGAGGACTGGGCCCGCCGCGCGGCCACGCTGCGCGAGCACGCCATGAGCGCCTCGGCCGCCAGCCGGCACGGCTCGGTGCTGGCACCGCCGGAAGAGTACACGGAGATCGGCTTCAACTTCCGCATGACGGACATGCAGGCCGCCGTCGGGCTGGTCCAGCTGGGGCGCCTGCCCGCAGCCGTGCAGCGCCGCCGCGAACTCGCCGCCGCCTACACGCAGGCGCTCGCAGGCGTTCCAGGGCTGCGCATCCCCGGGGACCCCGCACACGGCACCAGCAACTTCCAGTCGTTCTGGCTCGAGGTGCTCCCCGGCTACGGCACCACCCGGGAGGGCCTGCTGGAACACCTGGCCGGGCTGGGCATCTCCGCCCGCCGCGGCATCATGGCCGCCCACCGCCAGCCCGCCTATGCGGGCCGGGACACGGGCACGGCGGCGCTGCCGGTGACGGAGCGGCTCACCGACAACACCTTGATCCTGCCGCTCTTCCACCACATGAGTGCCGAAGAGCAGCAACGGGTCATTGACGCCGTGCGCACCGGGGGAGGGCAGCCGCCATGGCAGGACTGATCCTGGTGGCCGCCAGCGGCCTGGCCCGCGAGGTCCTCGCCGCCACCCGCGCGTCGGACTCGGCCCACGTGGTGGGCTTCCTCGACGACGACCCCGCCCGCGCCGGCGAAACCATCGACGGCATCCCCGTGCTGGGCCGCATCAGCGACGCCACCGCCTACCCCACGGAGTCGTTCGTGCTCTGCGCCGGGCAGGGGGCCGCACGCGAGCGGATCGCGCTGCTGCTCGCCGGGCTCGGCATCGGCAGCGTCCGGTACGCCTCCGTCGTGGACGGCTCGGCCGTCGTGTCAGAAGGCTCCACCCTCGGGGCCGGCTGCATCCTGCTGGCCAATGTGGTTTTGACCGCGGGCGTCCGGCTCGGCAGCCACGTGGTGGCCATGCCCGGCGTCGTGTTCACGCATGACGACGAGGTGGATGACTACGCCACCCTCGCCGCCGGTGCCGCCCTGGGCGGGGGCGTCCACATCGGCCGCGGCGCCTACCTGGGCATGAACTCCAGTGTGCGGCAAAAGGTGTCAGTGGGGGCGGGCGCCGTCGTCGGCATGGGGGCCGCCGTCCTCAGTGACGTGCCCGACGGCGAAACCTGGGCGGGCGTTCCGGCCCACCCCCTCAGCGGGCGGCCCGGGCTGCCCGGCAACAACTCGACGGACGGGAGGCACTGAGATGTCACTCACCGACACCGCACACGTGGACATGGGGCACATCCCGCTCGTTGACCTGCCGGCCCAGATGGCGGAGATCGCCGGGGACATTGCACAGGAGCTTGGCGAGGTCCTGCGCACGGCCGCCTTCATCGGCGGGCCCGCCGTGTCCCGCTTCGAGGACGCCTACGCACGCTTCACCGGAACCGCACACTGCATCGGCACGGCCAACGGCACCGACGCCCTGGAACTGGCACTGCGCGCTGCCGGCGTGCGCCCCGGCGGGGAGGTCATCCTGCCCGCCAACACCTTCGTGGCCACCGCCGAGGCCGTGGCCCGCATCGGCGCCCTTCCCGTCCTCGTCGACGTGGACCCGGGGCACCTGCTGATCGACCCTGACGCAGCCGCCGCAGCCGTGACGGGCAGGACGCAGGCCATCGTGCCCGTGCACCTGTTCGGCCAGCTGGCACCCATGCCGCAGATCCTGGACATCGCGCTCGCAGCCGGCATCCCGGTGGTGGAGGACGCCGCCCAGTCGCAGGGCGCCGAATGGCACGGGCAGGTGTCCGGATCCTTCGGCACGGCCGCGGCCACCAGCTTCTACCCGGGCAAGAACCTCGGTGCCGCCGGCGACGCCGGTGCCGTCACCACCGGCGACCCCGACCTCGCCGCCACGGTGCGCATGCTGGGAGCGCACGGCAGCAGCGAAAAGTACGTTCACGACGTCGTCGGCATGAACTCCCGGCTGGACACCGTCCAGGCGGTGGTACTGGACGCCAAGCTGGCGCACCTGCCCCGCTGGAACGGCCTGCGCCGGGAGGCGGCGGCACGCTACGGCGCCCTGCTGGCCGATGTTCCCGGCGTCTCGGCGCCTCAGGGCAGGGACGGCTACACGGATGCCTGGCACCTTTATGTGGTGCAGCTGGAGAACCGCGACGGCGTGCTGGCGCGGCTCAACGGGGCCGGCATCGGCGCCGGCATCCACTACCCGACCCCGATCCACCTGACCAAGGCGTTTTCCTATTTGGGCAAGGGTGCCGGCGACTTCCCCGTGGCCGAGGCCGCCGCCGGGCGGATCCTGTCCCTGCCGCTGTTCCCGCACATCACACAGGCGCAGCAGGAACGGGTCGCGGACGCCGTGGCCCGGGCCGTGAGGCAGGTGCGGCTGCAATGACCACCCACACTCCGGGGCTGCCCGTGATGGCCGCGTCCACGACTGGCGGGTCCGCCGAAGGATCAGGCGCCCTCGTCACGGACGTGCGCCGCGGGGCGCTCTGGACTGGTGCCAGCACCATGCTGCTGCGCATCAGCAACATCGCCCTGATGGCGGTGGTGGCCCGGATCGTGGCGCCTGACGAGCTGGGTGTCTTTGCCCTGGCCGTCACGGTGCAGGCCGTCCTGGTCAGCATGGCTGAGCTCGGGGTTGCCTCCGTCATCGCCCGGACCGAGATCGACATCGACAAGATTGCACCCACCGTGGTGACCATCTCCGTCACCACCAGCCTGGTGCTCGGCTCGCTCATGGCGCTCGGCGCCGAGCCGCTCGCCGTCTTTCTTGGCTCGCCCGACGCCGCCGGGCCCATCAGGATCATGGCCCTCTGCGTGGCCATGATCGGCCCGTTTGCCGTCCCCGGCGCCCAGCTGCAGCGCGACTTCCGCCAGGACCTGTTGTTCCGGGCCAACATCCTCGCCTTCCTGCCCTCCGCCGCAGTGCTGGTGCTGCTGGCCCTCGGCGGCGACGGCGCCTCGGCCTTTGCCTGGTCGCGCGTGGCCGGCCAGCTGGTGGCGGGCGTCATCATGGTCCTGTCGATCAAGCGGAACTACCTCCCCGGATTTGAGCCGGCCTTCCTGCGCCCGCTCCTTCGGTTCGGGCTGCCCCTGGCCGCCGCCAACATCCTGAGCCAGGTGCTGCTGAACGTGGACTACGTGTTCGTCGGGCGGATGATGGGCGAGGCCGACGTCGGCCTGTACATGCTGGCCTTCAACGTCTGCATGTGGTCCGGGGCTGTCATTGGCGCCATGCTCAACGGCATCGTGCTGCCCGCCTTTTCCACGGTGCTTCGCGACGGCGGGGACACCTCCGCCGCCATCGCCGCCGGACTGCGCACGGTGGCGCTCGTGGCCTGCCCCCTCGCCGCCTTCACCTGCGCCTTTGCCACGCCCCTCATCACCACCATCTACGGAGGCCAGTGGGCGGCGGCCGGGCCCGTCCTTGCCGTGCTGTCCTTCTACGGGGTGGTCTCCGTCATCGGCGTCCTGTTCGCCAACATCATCATCGCCACCGGCCGCACAGGTGTGCTGTTCCTCGTCCAGGCCATCGCCCTGGCCTTCCTCGTTCCCGCCCTGGCCGCCGGCATCCACTTGGGCGGGCTCGTGGGGATCGGCGTGGCCCACCTGGCCGTCATCAGCCTGGTCACCCTGCCCGTCTACCTCACCGCGCTGCACCGCTCCACCGGCGTCCGCCTGGGCCAGCTGGCCCGTGCCATGGTCCGGCCCGTGCTCGCCGCGACCGCCGCGGCGCTCCTGGCCCTGCTGCTGACCGCCCCGATCGGCACGGACATCCTCAAGGTCGCGGTTGGCGGCTGCATCGGCGCTGCCGTGTACTTCCTGGGCACCCGCAGCCACATCATGGCGCTGCTGCCGCGGCGTGCAGGCCGGGAGCCCGCGCTCCAGGCGGGAGGGACGCCATGACCAAGGTCCTGGTGCAGCTGAACAACCTGGCGCTCGGCGGAACACAGATCAACGCCGTGGACATGGCATGGGCGCTGACGGCCCGCGGATACGACTCCGTCCTGGCCGGACCGGTGGACACGCTGCCGCGGAACGGGCCCAGCCTGTTCGACATCGCCGCCGAACGCGGCGTGCCGCTGGAAACCTTTGAGCGGCCCCGCAGCACGCGGGCCGGGGCAGCAGCCATGTCGCGGCTGGCCGAGCGCCACGGCGCGGACATCGTGCACATCTACGGTTCCTGGACCGCGCGGGCAGCCCTGTGGGGCCCGTGCCTGCTAGGCCGGCGCCCGCTGGCCCTGACCATCTACGAAATGGCGGTGGACCCCGGCACCCCGCGCAGTCCCGCCCTGGTCGTCGGCACCCGGTACCTCGCCGAAGACCTGGCCGGCCGGGCTGAGGGCGTGGAGCTGATCAGCCCGCCCGTGGACCTGGACCGCGACGCCCCGTCCGGCACGGCCGGTCGGGCCTTTGCCCAACACCACGGACTGGAGCAGGGGCGGCTGAAGATTGTCACCGTCACCCGGCTGGATGAGTCCATGAAGTCACTCAGCGTGAATCTGGCCATCGACGCCATGGACCGCATGGGGGATGTGGGGGCGGACCTGGTCATCGTGGGCACGGGTGATGCAGAAGCAGGCATCAGGGCCCGTGCGGCGCAGGTCAATGCCCGGCACGGCCGGCCACTGGTTGTCCTGACAGGGCCGATGTCGGATCCCCGCGGCGCCTATGATGCAGCCGACGTCGTCGTGGGCATGGGCGGCTCGGCCGCCCGCGGGCTCGCCTTTGCAAAGCCGCTCGTGGTGACGGGGGAATTTGGCTGGTTCAAGACGTTCACCCCGGCCACGTCCGACGGGCTGTTCCGCAACAGCTTCTGGTCTGACGAAGCCCGGACCGACGCCGTCGAACAGCTCATTGAATGCCTGCGGCCCCTGCTGGCCGACGCCGGGCTGCGGGAATCGCTCGGTGCATTCAGCCGGGACTTCGCCACAGCCAGCTTCGGCCTGCAGGCCATGGCAGACAGGCAGGCCGCCGTGTACGAGCGGCTGCTCCGGCACTACGGCCCGCGCGCCTGGAGCCGGGAACTGCCACTGGAAGCCGCCAACGTTGTCCGCGGCGCGCGCGACCGGCTGGTCCGGATGCGCAGCCGCACCACAGGGCACGGGCGCCGCGTGGCCACCATGGGGGGAGGAAACTGATGCGCATTGGACTTCTGTATCCTGCGGCCCAGCCGCTGGACCCGCGGAACTGGTCGGGAACTCCGGCCGGCCTGGCGGGGGGCCTCGCCGCCAACGGCGTGGACCTGGTGCCGCTGGCCGCCGCGGTTCCGCCCGGCCTCCACCAGGGCGTCGCGCTGGCGTCCCGCCTGGGCGGGCACCGCGGCGCCGTCGCGGACAGGATGCCGGTGCGCCAATGGGCCCGCACGCGCGCGCTGCACCGGAGCGTCCAGGCGGCAGGCCCCCTGGACGCCATCGTGGCCATGGGCACGGAAATGTACGATCTCCGCGCCGCCGTTGCCGGGGCCGCCCCGTGCATCAGCTACGACGACGGAACCCTCGCCCAGATGTGGGCCAACCCCGAATCCGACATCAGCCAGGCCGGATTTGCAGACCGCCACGTCCGGGCCTGGATCGGCCGGCAGGCCGCGTCCAGCGGCGCCGCGCAATTGTGCGCCGTCAGCACCCGGTGGGCAGCCGCCTCCTTCGCCGCCGACTACCTCATCGACCCGGAACGCATCGCCGTGGTGGGCATGGGCCACCGTCCGCGCACCGCGGCAGCCGGTAACCGCAGCTGGGACACCCCGCGCTACCTGTTTGTCGGCGTGGACTGGCAGCGCAAGAACGGTGCCGCCGTGCTGGAGGCCTTTGCCAGGGTCCGGCAGGACTTTCCCGCAGCCACCCTCGACGTCGTCGGAGGGCACCCCGCCCTGGACGCCCCGGGAGTCACCGGACACGGCATGATTTCACGGGACGATGCGCCGGGCCAGCGCACGCTTGACGGGCTGTACGCTGCGGCCACCTGCTTCGTCCTCCCCAGCCGCTTCGACCCCTCCCCGATCTCCTGCCTGGAAGCCGGATCGGCCGGGCTGCCCGTCATCGCCACCACCGTGGGCGGCGCCGCGGAGCTGCTGCCTGGCGGAAGCCTCGTGGTGGATCCCCTGGACACCGGCGCCATTGCAGCGGCGATGCGCACACTCGCCGACCCCGCACGTGCACGGTCCATGGGAGCCGCGGCACGGCAGGCTGCGGCGAACTGCTCATGGCAGCACGTTGGAGCCCGCATCCTCGACGCCGCCCTGGCCCTGCCCCGCCAGGGTGCACCGGCGCACGGCGGCAACCAGGCAGCGGACAGTGCGCGGGGCGTTGGGGGTGGCAGCCATGAAGGCGCGTGAAGCCGTGCGGAAATCCGTGGCCGCCTACCAAAACTGGTCCGACCTGCGCTGGCGCAAGCCGCCGCGCCTGCACGTGGGCGCAGCCGCCGGCGACCCGGCCGTTTACTACCTGGCCCCCATGGAGACGAAGCCCAGCGGCGGCGTCAAGGTGATCTACCAGCACGTCGACGCCCTCCGGGACCTGGGCATCCGGGCCGCCGTGCTGCACGCCAAGGAGGGCTTCCGCTGCGACTGGTTTGAAAACCAGACCCCGGTGGTCTCGGCCGCCACGGTGAAACTGAAGGCCAACGACATCCTTGCCGTCCCGGAATGTTACGGCCCCACACTGCACCTGTTTCCGCCGGAGGTCCGCAAGGTCGTCTTCAACCAGGGCCCGCACCACACCTTCGACAGGATTCCGTTCACGGACACCGCGGCCGGGCACCCCTACCGCACGGCCGGCAACTTGGCGGCGCTGCTGACCGTCTCCCGCGACGGGGCGGAACTGCTGAAATACGCCTTTGACCCGCTGCCCGTGGGTGTGGTCCGCAACGTGGTGGACGGGCGTGTTTTCACCACGCGGACGGGACCGGCCCCGCGTCGCATCGCCTACATGCCCTCGCGCCGCCCCGAAGAGCTCCACCAGCTCAGGCACCTGCTGCGTGCCGTGGGGGTCGGCATGCCCGGAGGCTGGGAGCTGCTGGAGATTGCCAACATGGACGAGTCCCAGGTGGCGGCCGCCATGCGGTCCAGCGCCATCTTCCTCAGCCTCAGCGAGCGCGACGGCTTCGGCCTGCCGCCGGCCGAGGCAATGGCCTCGGGCGCCTACGTCGTCGGCTACGCGGGAGGCGGGGGGCGGGAATTCTTCGACCCGTCTTACTGCACCCCCGCCGTGGACACCACCACGCTGCTGCGCGGGCTCCTCGATGCCATGGACATGCCCGATGCAGAGCGCGAGGAACGGGGGCTCAAGGCCTCGGCCGCAATCTTGAACCACTACACGGCGGACGGTCTCCGCGCCGACTTGGAGACTTTTTATGGGGAGGTACTGTGAGCACGCGAAACAGCCTGGTTCGGATTCTGTCCGCACCGTTCAGGGCCGCATCAGCCAAGGCGGCCCCGGTGGCGGCGGTGGTGCTCCTGTCCCTCGTGGCGGCAGGCTGCACCAGCCCGCCGCTGGAGGAGGCCGTCGCCGCCCCCGGCGCGGCAGAGACCGGCCCCGCCGAGCTTGACCTGCCCCGCATCCCCTGGGAGGGCGGCAGTGCGTACTGGAAGCAGTTTGCCAAGCCGCAGGCGGCCGGCTGGAGCGACCCCGGATTCTTCCCCATTGTCATCTGGTACAACGGCATCAGCTCCGACGCCGAGGCCCAGTATGACAAGTCCCTTGGCTTCAACTCCTACATCGGCATGGCCGACACCACCCCGTATTCCCTGTTCGCCGACAACAACATGTTCTGGATCGGCGGAAAGCTCAACGACGGATTCACCGACAGCAGCAAGTATTGGGTGGGCGACTTCCTGGACGATGAAACCGACGGGCGCTTTGCCACGGCGGCAGAAGGCCAGAAGTACCTGGAAGAACAAAAGGCCAAGTACGCCGGTGACGGCCGGTTCAACTACGTCAACTTCTCCCAGATCGTGATCGGCCAGGACATGCCGGCCAAGGACTCGGAAAAGTACGTCAACGCCTACACCGACGTGGCCAGCGTTGACATGTATTGGTACACGGTGCCGTTCTGCAGCTGGGACCCCATGCCTGTGCGCTACCTGGTCCCGGTGACCCAGACCAACTGCCGCACCGCCTCCAGCTACGGAAAGACCATGGAATCGCTGCGCCAGCGGGACGTGACAGACGGCAAGCTGCAGTCCCTGTGGCAGTTTGTGGAGATCCTCAACGGCGGCCCGGGCGACGACCAGCCGTTCGTCGCCAACGTCACGGCCGGCCAGCTGCAGGGCGCCGTCATGAACTCGCTCATCCACGAGGCCCGGGGGCTGGTGTACTTCAACCAGAGCCTCAACGGCACGTGCACGGGCGGCAGCATCGTCCGCCAGACACAGGTGGACCCGAAGTTCTGCGCCGCCCCGCAAGTTGCCGCGGCGGGGGAGATCAACAACCGCATCCACGACCTGGCACCCGTGCTGAACAGCCAAAGCTACAAGTACAGCTTTGGGCCCGGGCTGGACACCATGCTCAAAGCGAAGGACGGCTACGCCTACATCTTCTCCATGGTCGACGACGCACTCAACCCGGGTGCCAGGACGTTCACCCTGCCCGCCGGCATCAGCGGCAAGAAGGTGGAGGTCCTGTACGAAGACCGCACCATCGACGTCGCCGCGAACAACACCTTCAAGGACACCTTCAAAGCCGAATATTCCTACCACATCTACAAGGTGAAGATATGAATGCCACCGTGGACCACGTCCTCCTGACCCGGTTCAACCTGCCCTCCGTCGGGGTGGAAAGCACCGTGCGGGCCCATGAAGGCTGGCTGCGCCAGCGCGTCGCGTTGTTTGAACGCTACTGCCTGCCCTCCGTCATGGCCCAGGACACCCAGGACTTCCACTGGATCAGCTATTTTGACCCGGAGTCGCCGTCGTGGCTCCGGCACCGGATTGCGGAGTGGGAGTCGGCCTCGGCCCTGACACCGGTCTTCCGCGAGTCAGTCAGCCACGGCGAACTCATGGATGACCTCCACCACCTGACCGGCGGGCGGCGGCAGCAGCTGCTGACCACCAACCTGGACAACGACGACGGGCTGGCCGGCGACTTTGTCTCCCGCCTGCAGCGCATGCCGGCCGCCGGCCCGCGCAGCGCCCTGTACTTCAGCCGGGGCCTGATCAAGCACGGCAGCGCGGTGTACCTGAGGACAGACAGGGACAACGCCTTCTGCTCCGTCCGCGAAAACTGGGAAGCACCACTGGGCTGCTGGGCCGACTGGCACAACAGGCTGGGACTGCACATGCCCGTCGTCGAAATTTCCGGGCAGCCGGCCTGGCTGCAGGTCATCCACGACCTCAACGTCAGCAACAGGATCCACGGGCGCAGGGTGGCCCCGGACCCGTACCTGCCGGCCTTCGGTGCACTGCTTGAGGACGCCGCAGGCACCAGCCGCAGGGATGTCGTCATGGATGCCGTCTGGAACGCACCCAGGCGCGCTGCCAGGGAAACGCTTCGGGCCGCGGTCAAGAAATCTGTCATGACCGTGGCAGGGAAGGAAGGGCTGGACCGGTTCAAGGCCGGGCTGGCTGCCAGAAAGTAATCAAGGAAATCCACTGGGGGAGAAGGTCTTGACAATGAATACACAGGGAAAGCAGTACAGGCGCCGCGAATTCGCGCGCACAGCTGGCACATGGGCAGGGGAGGTGAACGGCTGATGTTTCTCCAAGACTTGGGAAAGGGCCTCTTGCGCCGCTGGTACATGGTGGTGCTGGGCCTCGGCCTGACACTGTACGGCGCCTACATGGTCTACGGGGTGGTCCCGCTGACCTACAAGGCCACGGCCAGCATCGTGCTGGTGCCCCCGGCAACGGCCGTCGTGGAGGGGGAGAACCCGTACCTGTACATGGGCGGGCTCGACCAGGCCATGAGCGTTTTGGTGGTGAAGATGAACTCGGAAGCCATCAGCACCCCGCTGACCCACAAGCAGCCGGGCACCACCTACTCCCTGGACAGGGACATCAGCACCACCGGCCCCATCATGCTGCTGACCACCGAATCCACGTCCGAGGCCAGCACCCTGCGGCTGCTCAACAACGTCATCAAGGTGATCCCGGACAACCTCAAGACCCTGCAGGACCAGCTGAAGATCCCGGACAACGCCCGCATCTCGTCGATGAACATCGCCTCAGACCATGAGGCCAAGCCGCAGAACAAGGACCGGATCCGCATGACCCTCATGACCGTGGCGGCCGGTGGAGCCGCAACGGTACTGCTGACCGGGCTGGTCGACAGGATGCTGATGGCCCGGCGCCGCCGCCGCCCCCCGCGCATCAAGAAGCAGAAGGCCGGCAGGAAGCCGCCGATGGATGGCCAAAATCCTGTGAACCTGCAGCAGGGGGAAGTCACGGCAGCCCCGCCCAGCAAGGCCGCCACGAAGGCCGCGGCCAATTCGGCGGGGAAGGCAGGGAAGGCGGCCTCCCCGGCGAAGCAGGCTCCCGGGGCGGATGCCCCTGCCACGCCGGCGCCCGCCCCCCTGGCCGCCGATGCCGGAACAGCGCTGGCCCGCAGGGGGTAGTGCGCCGACATGTTGAAAATTACCAAGAACGCCGGGACACCGGGGCACCCCGTGCATTCTGCCCGGCCGAAGGCGTCGGACGCCGTCACGGTCCTGACCTTTTACCTGCTGGTCCTGCTGGTGGTGCCCTCCGACCGGCGCGTGGCTGCGCTGGGCGGGGCAGGCGCCCCGGCAGGACTGTTTGCCCTGGCCTCGCTGCTGTGGTGGTGCTGGCACCACATCCAGCACCCGCACGCGGCCTGGACCCGGCGGTTCCAGCCCGTGCGCACCGCCATGTTTGTCTACTGTGCTGCGGTGGCAGCCAGCTATGCCATGGCGTCGCTGAGCGCCCTGCCTCCCACCGACATCAGCGTTGCAGACATGGGCCTGCTGCGGGTTGCCGCCTTTGCCGGGATCCTGCTCGTGGCCAACGACGGGGTGCCCAGCGGGGAACGGTTCCTCGTGCTGATCCGGCGCCTGTGCCTGCTCGCCGGCCTCTATGCGGGGCTGGGGCTGGTGCAGTTCTTCACGGGGATCAGCATCGTCGACTCCATCCAGATCCCGGGCCTGACGTCGTCGGCCGTGGGCGGCACGGAGGCCCGCGCCGGCTTCATCAGGGCAGATGCCACGGCCATGCACCCCCTGGAATATGCCATGGTGCTGGTCATGGCGCTGCCGTTCTGCCTGACCCTGGCACTGTATGACAAGAAGCGTTCGGCCTTCCTGCGGTGGTTTCCCGTGGCAGCCATAGCCCTCTCCTCCGTCCTGTCCGTCACCCGCTCCGCACTGCTGGGGCTGGTGGCGGTGGTCCTGGTCCTGCTGCCCACATGGCCCCGTGCCGCCCGGCGCGGCATGATCGCGGCCTTTGCCGTGGTCCTGGTCGGTGTCTATGTTGCCGTGCCCGGCATGATGGGCACCATCGTGGGCATGTTCTCGGGCGGCTCCTCCAGCGTCAGCTCGCGGACCAGCAGCTATGACACCGTCGTTGGCTTCGTTGAGCTCAGCCCGTTCTTTGGCCGGGGCTTTGGCACCTTTCTGCCCTCCTACCGGATCCTAGACAACCAGTACCTCAGCGCTGCAATAGAGACGGGGCTCGTGGGGATCATCGCGCTGCTGCTGGTCATCGTCTGCGCCGGGGCGGTGGCCCTTGCCGGCAGCCGGCGGGAACCGGACCCGCTGCTCAAACACCTGGGGACTGCGCTGCTCGCCTCCACAATTGGCGGGGCGCTGCTGACGGCCTTTTTTGACTGCTTTGCCTTTCCCCAGGCCTGCGGCATGCTGTTCCTGGTGCTGGGGTTGTGCGGGTCGTACTGGAACCTGACCCGGAACTCCGTGCCGGCCAAGCCGGTGGCTGCACCATGAAACTGTTCAAGGCCATCCGCCGGCGGCTGCGCCGCCAAGGCATCATCATGGTCCGCCGCTGGTACCTGACGGCAGCGGTGCTGGCCCTGATGCTTCCGCTGCTTCTTGCCGCCGACCACGCCGGCGGGGTCTACTACTCGACGGCGAACCTGTTGTTCCTGCCGCCGCCGGCAGCCGTGGGCGGAAACTCCCTCAGCGCCGACCCCGGCCGGACCGTCTACTACGCCGCCATGGTGGAGCGCCGCTTCAACGCCGACGGCAGGGGGATCCAGGTGAGCACCACCGACGCACCGCTGTATTCCACCGGCGTGCGGCAGGGCTACAAGGTGTATGTGCCCAACGCGGGCGGACAGTGGCAGACCAACTTCAACCGGCCGCTCATCACGGTGGAGGTCGTGGGCCCGTCCCCTGAAGCGGTCGCCGGCCAGTTCAACGCCATTGTTGACCGGCTCGACACCCTGGCGCTGGCACCGCAGGTGGACATGGGGGTCAAGCCGGTCGCCTACATCACCACTGAGCTGGCACCGGCCATCCCCAACATCATGTACATCGGGGTGCGCAACAAGAAGGCCCTCCTGATCCTGGGCCTGCTGACGCTGGGCCTGGTGACGGGCGTCCCGCAGCTCGGCGACCGCGCCATCCGGGCCATCCGCCGGCGGCGCCGCCACCAGGCACGGCAGCGTGCGGCTGCAGACGCTGACGGCACGGCGGGGTCGGCCGGCGCGCCTGACGGACAGTCGGGGGCACCCGGCCCGGCCGACCTTGCCGGAACCCCGCTTGCTGCTGTGGGAGCCGTTGCTGCGAAGCCCGGAGGGGCGCCGGGCCGCCCGGAGATTGCGGCCGGGAAGAGGTGACGGGCACCGCGTCCCGTGAACCAGCCGTATTCCCAATCCACCAAGGCCAGCCCGCGTGCCTCACGGCCCGGGCTGGTCTTCTTGTGGGGGACGGCCGTGCCGCCACACCCGTCGCGCAGCCCGCCTGCTGCCGGAAGGCAAGCAGGCGGGCTGCCGGAGGTCTCAGGCCGTGCGGCTGCTTTCGTCCCGGTCCCAGCCCCCGCCCAGCGTCAGCGACCTGCTGCGCGTGGCCTTGCCTGCGAGCGCCAGCGATGCGTAGATGCCGGCGTCCACGAGGGCTGCCGGGCCGGTGACGCTGCGCAGCAGCTTGCCCAGGCCCGTGCCGCCGGCCGGTTGGGCCGCGGCAGGGACGGCCGGCATCGCATCGCCGGATGCCGTGTTGAGCGCCAGCTGCTGGTTGCCGCGGTAGATGCGCCGCAGCGTGCGGTACAGTTCGCGGGTGTGCAGCGGCACCCGGACCACCACCGGGCGGGTTGGCAGCACGGCCTTCTCCGACGGCTTGAACAGGGAGTCCACGAAGGCGTCGTCCGCGGTGGCTGCGGGGAAGTGGCCGAAGCGGGCGTGCCCGGCCAGGCTGACGGCATAGGCGCCGGCACCCCAGAGGTGTTCGCTCATGGCGGGGATCCGCAGGCGGGCCCGGTAGTAGGCCTTGACCAGCCTGTCGGCCCCGCTGGTTTCGTAGCGGAAGGAGGGGCGGGCCGCGAGGGCGCCGGGCTTGCCCAGGTGGCGGAACACATCGGCCACGGCATCCGGGGCCACTTCGATGTCGGCGTCCAGGTACAGGCGGGGCCAGCGGGTGCAGGCCACGTCGGCGGCGTTCAGGGCGGCCGTCTTGGACGGCGTCTTGAAGTCGAGCACGATCACGCCGGGGAAGGAGGCGGCGATCGCTGCGGTGTTGTCCGTGCACCCGTTGCAGGCCACGATCACCTCCACGGCGCCGGAGGCTGCCAGGGCAGCCAGCGGCCGCAGCGTGCGGGCAATGACGGCGGCCTCGTTGTGTGCCGGGATGATGACGGCACCGGAGGGGAACTCCCCGACCGCGGCGGCCGGGGCGGGTGCGGAGCTGGCGTGGGGGAGCGACTTCCAGTCCCGCATGCCCGCCAGGGCCATGAAGGCGCGGCGGTTCCCGGCCTTGTAGGAGCGGGCCAGCTCGGCGGTGGCGCCCACGGACCGCACCAGGGCGGCGTAGCCGCGTGAGTGGTGGGTGGCGGCGTAGCGGACCCGGTTGACGGCCATCAGCGCCGCCAGGTCAGCCGAGGCCCCGGAACCGCCCCGGCTGTGCACCATCGACGCCGACGGCTCAAACCAGGCCGTGTGCCCGTGCTCGCGCGCCCGCCGGAAGTAGTCGGTCTCCTCCGAGTACAGGAAGAACTGTTCATCCCAGTCACCCACGTGCCCTGCCACCGTCCCGGAAATCAGCACGGCGGCACCGGTTGCCCATTCGATCGGGTGCGGGAACTGGTAGCTTTCAGCGTTGTAGTCGATCTCGCTCAGCCATTCCGGCCGCCCGGCCAGCTTCCCGCCGAACAGGGCGTCGCCCACGGCCTTGCCCAGGGTCGGCTCGCGCCGCAGCGACGTGTAGGTGGTGCCGTCGGCGTCGAGCAGCCTCGGCACCACAATGCCCGCGCCGGAGACGCGCATGCGCCGCCGCAGCGTCCTGACGGCGCCGGGCAGGATGCGCAGGTCGGGGTTCAGCACCAGCACGTCGTGGTGTGGGCCGGCCTGCCGCAGCGCCGCATTGATGCCGCCGGCGTAGCCCACGTTCCCGCCGGTCTCCGCGAGGATGACGTCCGGGTGCGCGGCCAGCTTCTCGCAGGTCCCGTCGCTGGAGCCGTTGTCGGCCACCACCACCTTCAGCGACTGCGACCCCGTCTCCCCGCGCAGGCCCTCCAGGAGCGGGTCAATGTCCGCTTCGTTGTTGTACGTCACCAGCACCACTGTCACATCCGCCAGGAAGTCCGACGGCGTGAAGGCGCCTTCCGGTGTCTCGGCGGCCCTGGCGGGCGGCTGCACGGGCAACGGTGCGGTGCGGGGGGCGCCGTCGACGCTGCTGTGGCGGTTCATGCGCAGGTAGGCTTCGGGGCCCTGCACCAGGTAGCGGCGGGCCAGGCGCTGGGGCTCCATGGCCAGCCGCCAGGCCCACTCCATGCCGGCGTCGGCCACGGCCTGCGGCGCCCGCTGGATCCGCCCGGCCAGGAAGTCCACCACGGCCCCGAAGGCCAGCAGCACCGGGGCGCCGGTCAGGGCCCCGTATTCGGACATCCACAGCTCCTGCCGCGGCTTGCCCAGGCCCACCACCAGCATGTCCGTGCCGGAGGCGGCAATCTCGGCGGCCAGTTCCTCCGAGGAGTCCCTGTCGGCCAGGATGGGGCGTTCCGGCGCCCACCATCCGGAGACCTGCAGGTCCGGGCGGTGCCGGGCGAACTGTTCCTTCAACAGGGCGTGGGTGGCTTCGGAGCCGCCCAGGAACCCCACGGACAGGCCCTCCTCCCGGGCCCGGTCCAGGAGCGGGTCGATCAGGTCGCTGCCGGCCAGCCGGGGCCAGTCGTGCCCGGTCAGGGCCGTGGCCTTGGCCCGCAGCGGCGCCCCGTCCAGGAGCGTAAGCCAGTCGAGGTTGCCGCTGTTCTCCAGCAGGCCGTGCCAGCGGCCGCTGGTGCCGAAGTGGAACACGTGGTCCAGGTTGGCGGAGGCCACGGCCAGGGGACGCTCCCGCGGTTCACCTGCGGCGGCAATGATGCGATCCACCGCGCCTTCGAAGGTGCTCAGGTCCACCTCGGTGCCGCCCAGAACCACCTTGCAGGGAACCGCCGGATGGTCCGGGCGGGAATCGGGCCGTGCCACTGGGGCGGCAAGCCGAGAATCTGCAGCGGGATCAACATGGATGCTCACGGTGATGGTCTCCTTCGAGTCGTGGATTGCGTGCATGGGGGCCTAGGGGGTCGTGAAGATGACGTCGACCCAGTAGTTGGAGGACTGGAAGCTGGCCGTGGGGAACGTGGAGTCGCCGTAGCGGTAGACGCCGTTGCCGGCCGTGGACGTCGATGCCGGTGCGTGCAGCGGCGCCTTGTCCACAGCGCCGGTGAACCCGCCGGAATCGGCGGCGTAGTGCCCGTTCGGGGCGAAGTAGGACACGATGTAGGCCGTGTTGGCGGCGATCGGGATGGGCGTGGTGAACTGGGCGCTCTGCCAGCCGCTGGCAGTCTCATTGGTGAACGTCACCGTGCCCAGCAGGGACCCGGTGCCGGACCACAGGTAGCCGGTGTGCGTGCCGGTGTTTCCCGCCCCCTTGTAGAACTTCACGCCGGTCACGGTGCCGCCCACATCGGAGCGGAACCTCATGCCGAGCTGGACGGCGTCCGGGTCGTTCGCGCTGGTGGTGCCAGGTGTTGCCGCGACGGGGAAGACGCTGCACGGGCAGGCCGGTGCGGCCATCGTGGTGAAGGTCCAGCTGTAGGGGGCAGCCATCGTCCCTCCCGCCTGGTTCTTCGCCCCGGACACGGTGGCGGTGTACGCCGTCGCATAGGCCAGCTGCTGGCCGGGGGTGAAGGTGGAGGCGTTGGCTACGGAGTCGTAGGACAGGGTGCCGGGCACCGCCGTGCCGGCCGGGTCCTTGAGGGTGAAGGACACGGTGGCCGGGTCAACGGCCCAGTTGAATGTGGCGCGCGGCGCCACGGAGGGCACCACCCCGGAGGCGTTGGCCGCCGGCGTCGTGGCCGAGACCTTGGGAGCCGGGGTGGCGGTGGGGCTGAACACGGCGTCCACCCAGTAGTTGGTGTTCTGGAAGCTGTCCGTGGGGAAGTTCGAGTCGCCGTAGCGGAACACGCCGTTGAGCCCGTCAAGGCCGCTGGCGAGACCGGTCAGGGGCGCGTTGACCTTGGCGGCTGCCAGGCCGCCGCTGGTGGCGGAGTACCCGCCGTTGGGTGCCAGGTACGACACCACGTAGGTGGTGTTGGGGGTGATGGCCACCGGTGATGCCAGGTCGGCCTGCTGCCAGCCGCTCGCAGTCTCATTGGCGAACGTCACGGAGGAGAGCAGGGTGCCGGTGCGGCTCCACAGGTAGCCGGTGTGCGTGCCCGTGTTGGCAGAGCCCTTGTAGAAGCGGATGCCGGTGATGTAGCCGGGCAGGTCGGACCGGAACTTCATGCCCAGCTGCACCTTGTCCGTGTCCGGTTCGGACCCGGTCGCGGGCGCGTCGGAGCCGGAGAACACGGTGCACGGGCAGATGGGTGCCGCCACGGTGGTGAACGTCCAGGAGAACGGTGCCGCAAGGCCCTGCCCGGCAGTGCTCGTGGCGGCGCTGACAGTGGCGGTGAAGCTGGTGCCAAACGCCAGAAGGGCGGTCGGGGTGAACGTCGCGGCCTTGGCGGCGGCGTCGTAGGCCACGGCCCCGGCAACGGCGGCCCCGGAGGCGTCCTTGACCGTCATCACGATCGAGGCGGGCGCCACGTCGGTGCTGAACACGGCCTTGGGGGCCGTGCTGAGGGCGGCGTTTGCGGTGCCGTCCGCCGGGGTGGCCGAGGCCACGGTTGGCGGCGGTGGCGGCGGCGTGGTGGTGAACGACCAGGTGCTCGGTGCCGCAAGCGGCAGCCCGGCCGCAGTGGTGGCGCCGGAGACCGTGGCCGTGTACTGCTTGCCGTAGGCCAGCGGCTGGCCCGGGGTCAGGGTCACGGTGCGGTTGGCGGAGGCATAGGCGGCGGTGGCGGGCACGGCCGTGCCGGCGGAGTCCTTCAAGGTGAACGTGATCGACGCCGCCGTCACGTCCTGGTCAAAGGTCGCCGTGGGCTTCACGGCAATCCCCACACCGGTGGCCCCGGCGGTGGGGCTGGTGGAGGTGACCGTGGGCGGCACGGGCGCGGGCAGGGTGGTGAAGCTCCACGTCACGGGTGCGGCCATGGCCTGCCCGGCCGCATTGGCCGCACCGGAGACTGTGGCCGTGTACGTGGTGCCGTACGCCAGCGGGGCCGACGGCGTGAACGTGGCGGTGTTGGTGCCGGCGGCATAGCTCGTGGCACCGGCCACGGACGTCCCGCCGGGGCCTGCCAGCGTGAAGCTGATGCTGGCCGGGACCGCGGCCTGGTTGAACGTTGCGGACGGTGCAACGGCCCGGGCCTGCCCGGTGGCCCCGTTGGCCGGCGTCTTGACCATCACGGCCGGGGCGCCGGCGGCGTCGGGCAGGAAGTTCACGTCAACCCAGTAGTTCTCCCCGCTGAAGGACTTGTCCGGGAACGTGGGTGCGCCGGCATAGGTGTAGATGCCGTTGGCGGTCCCGGGCACGCTGCGCAGCAGGTGCAGGTGGCCGGCGTCCACGGTGCTGGATCCCAGCGGCATGGGCGAGGGGTTGTTGTACATGTACCCGGTGGTTTCCGAGTAGTGGCCCTGCGGCGCATAGTAGGAGGCCACGTACACGGTGTTCGCCGTGACCGGCACCGGCGTGGCAAACGTCATGGTCTGCCAGCCGCTGGCCGTCTCGTTCGTGAACGTGCCGCGGGCCAGCAGCGTGCCGTCAAGGCCCCACAGGCTGCCCACATGGGTGCCCTTGTTGGCTGCGGCCTTGTAGAAGCGCAGCCCCTTGATGGTCCCGGTGGTGTCGGCGGTGAACTTTACGCCAAACTCTCCCGCGTTCGTGTCGCCGGAATCGGCAACGGCCGGGGCTGCGGTGCCGAAGACGGAGCACGGGCACGTGGTGCCCACCACCCTGGCCGGGCCGCTGGCCTCAATGTTCCCGCTGTCGTCCGTGGCGCGCGAGCGGATGGTTTGTGCGGGCGTGCCGTGCGCCACCCACGTGTAGCTCCACGAGGCGGTCCCCACGGCAGGATGCCATGTTGCGCCGTTGTCTGTGGAAACCTCGACGCCGGCCACCACCCCGCCCGTGTCGCTTGCGGTTCCGGTGATGGTCATTGTGGTGCCGTCGGCCACCGTGGTGCCGGCCGCCGGTGCAGTGATGGTGCTGGCGGGGGCCGTCGTGTCGGCCGAGGCGCTCGCAGGCACCAGCCCGGCCATGGGTGTGGCCGGCTGGGCGTTCATGTCGGCCAGAAGGTTCATGGTGGCCTGCTGCATGTTCGGATCGGTGTTGGGCCGGCCGTCGGACAGGCCCCACGCCCACTGGACGGTGCCTGCCACGGACAGCCCCCAGGACCACTGGACGGTGCCGGAGCCGAACACGAGGGCCCCGCTGGGCGCCTTGTACAGGGTGAGGTTGTGGGTGGCGGTGGCAGGTGCCACGGTGGAGCCGTAGTCGGTGAACACCTCGGGGGCGTTGTACGTGGTGGAGGACATGCGGATGAGCCCGGCGGGGCGGAAGCCGTCGTCGGCGTCAACGTCCCACTCATAGCCCAGCGTGTCCAGCCCGGCGCCCAGCGTCAGCACCTGGGAGCCGGTGAGGCTGGCCGCGGCCGTGTTCCGCCATAGCCGCATCTTGGCGTAGGCGGCCGGGACGGTGATATCCGTGGAGCCGGAGTTGACCAGGAAGATCTGGCCCGTCAGGGCGTTCTCCGGGTTCCCGCCGCCGGTGGCCGTGCCGTAGCGCGGGTCGCGCCAGGTCCCCGTCCATTCCACGGGGTCGGTGGGTGCGTTGAAGTGGGTGTCCTTGTAGGACACCAGGGTGCGGTTGGCGGTGGCGGGGCCGGCCTGGCTGGGCTCCCACCGGGTCCGCCAGAAGATCTCGTTGCCGGTGAAGAAGGCCAGGTTCACGCCGGCGTCGCGGGCGGCCTCCACGTTGCTGCGCTGCGCCCCGGACCAGTATTCGTCATGGCCGGAGGACATGAACACGTTGTGGTTCAGCAGTTGCGCCGGCCGGGTGGCCGTGTCCAGGCCGCTGATGTAGCTGACGTCGTAGCCGTTCTGCTCCAGGAAGAAGATCATGGGGTACTCGGAGCTCTGGTACCAGTTGGGGTCGTTGATGTTGGTGTAGAAGAACGGGCGGTTGTAGGAGACCTTGAAGGCTGCCTTGTATGCCAGCGGGTTGCCCGGCGGGCAGGCCACGGTGCAGCCGTACAGGCTGTTGCCGCCGTAGGAGTTGTACGCCTGCCAGGTCGGGTCGGAGGTCTGGACAACCATGTCGGTAGTGCTGCCGTCGTTGCGGAGCACAAATGGGATCTGGCTGACGCCGCTGTGGGCGGAGGTCGGTGCGATGTCGTCCCGGGTCAGCACCGCAATGTACAGCCCTGACACGGCGTCCGCGGGTGCGGCCCAGCTGGCCGAGACCGCCCAGTTGCCACAGTCGATGAGCCCGGTTGCGGGGAACTGCGCGCAGGCCGGCTGGGACTGCGGGAGGGTGGCGGAGGGAAGGATGTCGCCCTGCATCTGCCGGGCGCCAAGGCCCTGGTAGTAGCCGAGCCGGAAGATGTTCACGTGGTACTTGGTGGCCGCCGTCTTGACCTTGAAGGAGATGGATTCCCCGGCGTTGATGCTCATGGAGGTGCCGAAGCCCTGGATGTCGGGGTCGCCCGTCCCGGGCACGTACCAGTCCAGCGGGCTGGAGCCGGGCTTGGAGTTTTCACACGCCACGGCATTGGTGACGGGCACGGCGCACGGGTCGGCGGCCGCGCCCTGGGCGGTCTCCACCGCTGGTCCGGGGGCCATGCTCGCCGTCAGGAAGGAAAACACCATCGCCGCGGCGACGGGCAGGGTTGCCAAGCGGACCAGTGCCGGCCCGCGGAACTGAATATTCTTGAACATCGATTGCCCCTGCGTCAGTCCTGCAACGGATCAAGGAATCGACACAACAACCTGCCCGTCGAGACCCTGACGACCCCGCTCTTCCGGCTTCCAGGACAGGGCTCCGAAACGTTCTCGGGGCGCCTTGCCGCAGGCAAAAAGAAGAGCAGCCGTAGCTGACTTTAGGCTTGGGTGCACAGCGCTCACTAGCGTGGCCTGTACTTGATTTCCGCCCCCAGTACTTGGCCGGGACACGCGAAACTACTTGGGATCAGGGGCCTTTGCGCCCCGGGCTACGCGCCCTCGATGAGGGTCTGGCCCAAGTACCCGCCGGCACCGGCCACACCCGGCAGGGCAATGAAGTATTGACCGCCCACCGCCTGGATGTAGTCGGTCATGGGCTCATCCGCCAGGCGCTCCTGGACGGTCTCAAACTGTTTCTGGATGTTGGCCTGGTAGCAGGCGAAAACCAGCCCCACATCCTGGTTGCCGTTGGCGTCGGCACCCAGCACATAGTTGTAGCCGCGTCGCAGGAAGCGGGAACCGTCGGTCTCGTCCGTGCGCGGGTTTGCCAGGCGGATGTGGGCGCTCAACGGTGTCACGGCACCCATGGTGTCGTCCGAGTAGCGCGGCACGTCCGCCTCAACCGTGCCGTCCAGCGGCGCCCCGCTGTCCCGGCGCCGCCCGATCATGGTGTCCTGTTCCGCCAGCGACACCCGGTCCCAGAACTCCACGAGCATCTTGATGATGCGCACCACCACAAAGGTCCCGCCCACGGCCCAGTCCGGCTGCCCGGACCCCGGCCCGATCCACACCAGCCCGTCCTGCTCCGCCGGATTGGCCGTGCCGTCCTTGTAGCCGAACAGGTTCCGCGGCGTGCCGGATGGCCGCGGCGGCGAAACAAAGCCGTTGACCTGCCACTGCGGCTGGATCCAGGCCCGCGTGTGCCGCGTCAGGTCCCGCAGCGCGTGGTGGACGGTGTCCTGGGAATTGGCACACACCTGCAGGAGAAGCTCGCCGCCCATCCACTTCGCCTCGGGCACGTCGGCGGGAAAGACCCGCATCTCCGTCAGCCCCTCCGGCTTCTTCCCGGCCAGCCCAAAGCGGCCGTCAAACGCCCCTGCCGCCAGTCCCACGGTCACGGTGAGCCCGTCCGGGGGCACCACCGGCCCCAGCACCTCGGAGTCCGACGGCGGCCTGCCGGAACCCGCGGGCGCCGGCACCCCTCCGGTGGTCAGGAAGCGGATGCGTGCGGTGAGCGTGCGCATCAGCTGCTTCAGCTCCCCGGCGTCCTGCGCCGTCAGGGCGAACACGGCAAAGCAGGAGGCCGCCTGCGGGGCGGCCGGGCGGTAGATGCCCGCCTGGTTCGGCCCTTCAAAGGGATAGGATTCCGCCGGGCCGGCCACAGCCGCGGGCGCCTCCCCGGACTGGGCCGCAGAGGCCCCTGAAAGCGCAGCCCCGGCGGCCACGGCCGCTCCGGACGCCACGGCACCGCGCAGCAGCGAACGGCGCAGGAACTGCCGCCGCCCCACCCCGCCTGCCCCCGGGAAGGGGCAGCTGCCGCCCGCGCCTTCGGTGCCAGTGCCGGTGTCGTTGCCGTCCTTGTTCATGTCACGTCCTTGAGGTTTATTCGCTGCCCTGCGGCAGGATCAGCAGCTGGGGGATGTCGGCCAGGACCTCCAGGGCGGCGGACACGGCGGCGTTGACCTGCCGCCGCTGCGCCGGGGAGGCGTCCTGCAGCCGGGTCCAGGAGTCGCCGTCGTGCAGGGGTGCCAGGGCGGCGTCAATGGCGTCCAAGCCGGCCGCCACCTCGTCGGTGAACCCGGGGCGCCTCGAATCCAGGCTGGCGGCGAGGTCGGTGACCACTGTCCGGGTGACCGACACGTCGGAGGCCGTGATGGCCAGCGCCATGCCCGCGCCCTGGTCGGCCTGGCCGGAGAGCTGGTCGCGCAGCGTGTCCTCAAGGATCTCGTGGGCGCGCAGCGGCAGCGAGCCCTTCTGCACCACCAGCGTCGGCGCCTGCGCCGACAGCGCGGCCACGTCCGCCCTGGCCGCGTCCGCCAGCGGCACCAGCGATTCCGGGCTTTCGCCGTGCCACAGCCCGTGCTCAATCCGCAGCAGGCCCTTGAAGTTGGGGTCGGCCGCCCCGAGGGAGGCGTCCGGGCTTCCGGCGATGCTCTCGCCCAGGTCGCCGAAGCTGCCGTAGGCCGCACCCAGCAGCGACCATTCCCGGCGGGCCGTGAGCCAGTCCGACTGCGCCCGCCCCCGGTCGCCTGAGGCCAGCGAGGCCGACAGCGTGCCCAGGTCCGCGTCCAGCTGCTCCAGCACATGGTCCACGTACTTCAGGTAGAGGTTGTCGGCCTTCTGCAGTTCCCCCGTAAAGGTCTCGGCGATGCCCGGGTTGGCGCCCTCCGGCACCGGCCCCGCCACGGTGAACTCCGGCGAGCGCCCCTGCTCCTGCCCGCCCAGCAGGCACTGGAACGCGTACTGCCCCGGCCCCAGGACGGCCGACAGCGGCACGGACGTCCCCGGCCCCAGAACGATCGTGCGCACCACGGAGCCCACCGCGGGCATCGCCACCAGGTACACCTCCTGGGGTGCGGAGCCGCTGTTTTCCACCACGAAGCTGCGCAGGCCCGTGGGCTGCTGCGGCAGCTGGGCGCCGCAGGCGGTGTCGGTCACGGTCACGGTGGCCACGCCGGCCTGTCCGACGGCGGACGGCTGGCTTTGCGGGATGCCGGCCACCACCGCGGCCAGCAGGGTGGCGGACGCCGTGCAGGCTAGGGCCGTCAGCGCCCATTCCCGCCGCAGCCTTCCCCGCTCCGGGGCAGCAGCCTTCCCTTCGGCCGTCATGCCCGGCCGCCCGCCAGTGCCACAATGTGCTCGGCGATGGCCATGGAGGACGTGGCCCCGGGCGACGGCGCATTGCGCACCTGCAGGATGCGCCGGCTGCCGGTGATGGCAAAGTCGTCCACGAGCGATCCGTCGGCGTTCATGGCCTGGGCCCGAATGCCGCGCCGGCCCGGCACCACGTCCGCCACGGCCAGCTCGGGCACGTACGCCCGTGCCGCGTGGACGAACGCCCGCCGGCTCAGCACGGTCCGCCCTTCCCGGACCGCTGCGGGGATGTTGCCTGCGGCAAAGCGCCAGAATCCGGCAAAGCCGGCCACCTCGGCCAGGTCGCGGGGAACCAGCTGCAGCGCGCCGTACGCCTCGCGCCCGCCGGCCAGGAACGCGTTCGGGCCCACCATGACCTCGCCGTCGATCCGCTTGGTCAGGTGCACGCCCAGAAACGGGTAGCGCGGGTCCGGCACCGGGTAGATGAGGCCGTTGACCAGCCGCCTCCGGTCCGGCCTGAGCAGGAGGTAGGCGCCAAAGAACGGCACGATGCGCGGGGTGTCGGCGTCGCCGGAGGCCTTTGCCAGCCGGTCCGACTGCAGCCCCGCACAGTTGACCACCAGGTCAAAGGCGGCGGAGCGCGGCCCGGCCTCCACCAGGACCTGCGTGCCCCGCTCCTGCATCCCGGCGACCTCCTGCCCCAGCACCAGCTCCCCGCCCGCATCGATGAAGTCCTCGGCAAGGGCCCGGGTGGCGGCTGCGTAGTCGGTGATGGCGGTGGTGGGGGAGTGCAGCGCCGCGATGCCGCGGGCGTGCGGCTCGATCCGGGCCAGCTCCGCGGCGTCCACCATGCGCACGTCCGGCACACCGTTGGCCAGCGCCCTGGCATGAATGACCTTCAGCCGCGCCAGCTCGGCCCCGTTCCGGGCCACCACCACCTTGCCGCATTCCTCATATGGGACGTTGCGGCGGGCGGCCAGTTCCTGCAGCAGGCCCACCCCGCGCCGGCACAGCGCCGCCTTCAGTCCGCCGGGCTCGTAGTACAGTCCCGCGTGGACCACGCCACTGTTGTGCCCCGTCTGGTGGGCGGCCAGCTGCGGCTCCTTCTCAAACAACGTGACGGCCGCGGCCGTGCCGGACGCCAGCAGCTCCCGTGCCACCGCCACGCCCACAATTCCCCCGCCAACCACCGCGGCCTGCACCTTTGCCATGTGCACAGCGTAGTCACAAGGAGGTCAGCTTAGCCATGCCTGTGGTGCCGGACCCGCCAATCAATGCGACAATTAGGTGAGATTGTTCTGACGTATTGCCGTACGTCGGAAGCCGTCCGGGAGCCGGGCGGTTCCACGATTGCCCCAGGAGCGCTATTTTGGTGACAGTATCCACTTTGCACGATGTCCACGGGCCGCTGAATGACGCCGAGGTGCTGCGCATCCGCAACGACTTCCCCATTCTGGACCAGGACGTCAACGGCAGGCCGCTGGTCTACCTGGACTCCGGCGCCACCTCGCAGAATCCGCAGAGCGTCATGGAGGCGGAGCAGGAGTACTACGAGCAGCGCAACGCCGCCGTGCACCGCGGCGCCCACACCCTCGCCGTGCACGCCACGGACGCCTTCGAGGATGCCCGCGAAACTGTCGCCGCCTTCATCGGTGCGGACAGCAACGAGCTCGTGTGGATTGAAAATGCCACGGCCGGGCTGAACCTCATTGCCTACTCCTTCGGCAACGCCAGCGTCGGGCCGGTCTCCGCCGCGGCCGGCCGGTTCGCGCTCTCTGCCGGCGACGAGGTCCTCGTCACCGAGATGGAGCACCACGCCAACCTGATCCCCTGGCAGGAGCTGTGCCGCCGCACCGGCGCCACCCTGCGCTTCATCCCCGTCCACGACAACGGCACCCTGGACATGGCCGCCGCCGCCGGGCTCATCAACGCCAAGACCCGCGTCCTCTCCTTCACCCACGTCTCCAACGTCACCGGCGTCATCAACCCGGTCGCCGAACTCGTGGCCCTCGCCCGCAGGACGGGCGCGCTGGTGGTCCTGGACGCCTGCCAGTCCGCCCCGCACCTGCCCCTGGACGTCAAGGCGCTCGACGTCGACTTTGCCGTGTTCTCCGGCCACAAGATGCTGGCCCCCACGGGCATCGGCGGGCTGTACGGCCGCGCCGAGCTCCTCGACGCCATGCCCCCGTTCCTCACCGGCGGCTCCATGATCACCACGGTCACCATGGAGGAGGCAGGCTACCTGCCCGCCCCGCAGCGCTTCGAGGCCGGCACCCAGCCCATCTCCCAGGCCGTCGCCCTGGCCGCCGCCTGCAACTACCTGAAGGAAACCGGCATGGACCGCATCCACGCCTGGGAGGCCGAACTTGGCGAACGCATGGTCAAGGGCCTGGAGCAGATCCCCGGCATCCGGGTCCTCGGCCCGGAATCGGGCGTCCCCCGGGCAGGCCTTGCCGCCTTTGAGGTGGCCGGCGTGCACGCGCACGACGTCGGGCAGTACCTTGACGCTGCCGGCATCGCCGTCCGCGTGGGCCACCACTGCGCCCAGCCGCTGCACCGCCGCCTCGGCCTGAATTCCTCCACCCGGGCCAGCGCCTACCTGTACAACACAACCGCCGACGTCGACGCTTTCCTGGCCGCCGTGGCCGGGGTTCGCAGCTACTTCGGCGTGGAAGGGGCATAGGCCATGAGTGAGCTTGATTCGCTGTACCAGCAGATCATCCTGGAAGAATCCAAGACCCGGCGCGGCGGCGACCTGGCACCCGAGCAGATGTCGGGGGAGGGGCTGCCCGCCAACGTGGGCCAGTGCCACCAGCTCAACCCGGTGTGCGGCGATGAGATCACGCTGCGGATTGAGACCGACGCCGGCAAGGTGTCCGGCATCCACTGGGCCGGGGACGGGTGCTCGATCTCGATGGCCTCGGCCTCCATCCTCAGCGACATGGTCGTGGGGCTGGACCGCGGGGAAATGCAGGTGCTGGTGGACAACTTCCGCGAGGTTATGCGCTCGCGCGGCAAGATCCAGGCCGACGAGGACATCCTCGGCGACGCCGCGGCACTCTCCGGCGTCTCCAAATTCCCGGCCCGCGTCAAGTGCGCCATGCTTGCCTGGGTCGCCGCCGAGGACGCACTCAATCAGACCCGGTAACCTGGGCGGGTGCGGGCCCCGTCAATAGCCGTACGGCTTATCCGAACGGCCAACGAAACTAGCCATTCGGTGTCGCTAATAGTGCTGCCCGCTGTCGTACATTGGCACCATGCGGGGACCTGCCCCGCACGGGAGCCTCGGGGGACGGCAGTGTCTGCAATTCGTTTTAAGGTCACATCGCGCACAGGGCAGTCAGGCACCATGCACCTGCCCAGGCTCACGCCCAACTATGACCTCAACCTCCGCCTCGGCAGCGGGCAGCACTGCACCGTGGTGGGGATCGACTTCGGCGCCACCGCCGTCACGGCACTGCACCTTCAGGCGGGCGAGTGCACCATCGCTGCCGACGACCGGCCTGATGACACTTTTTCACTGGTCTTTGTCGTTGATGGCGAATTGGCACTCCTCAGCCCGCCCGGTGAGCCACCCGTCAAAGCCGGCCGCGGCGACGTCTGGGCCTTCAGCAGGACCTCCAACTTTGATGTCGCAGTGGCAGCCGACGCCCAGCTTGTAGCGGTCTCCCTCCCCGCCCAAGTGCTCCGGGACTTCGGGGTCGGCGTGATCCACGGCATGCGCGGACTCGACCCCGAATCGGCCATGCTCTCACCCGTGCTCGGCTTCCTGCGCGAGGTGGCGCTGACCGACGTGGACACCACCTCGGTGGCCTCCTACTTCATGGAAAAGCTGGTCCATGAAATGGTCGGCGGCATCATGTTGGAGAACCGCGGCGCACGCTTCGTCGCCACCCGCCGCAAGGGAATATTCGACCAGGCCATGGACTACATCGCCGCACGAGCGGGGGACGGGGCCCTGACGCCGGAGTTGCTGGCCAGGGAATTGTCCGTCTCGCTCCGGCAGCTGCAGCGGGAGTTCAAGTCGCACAACGCCAGCATCGCCGTCGTCATCCTGCAACACCGCGTCGACCTTTCCATCCTCCAGCTCAAGGACCCCCTGCTGGACGTCCTCACCATCGACCAGGTTGCCGTGCAGTCAGGATTCTCCTCCGTTGTCCAGATGCGCCGGGCGCTGCGCGACGCCTGCGCCGGCACTCCCACGGAAATACGCGACAGGGCCCGCGAGCAGCGCCGCGCCAAACAGCCCGCATAGTCAAGTGCCCAACGTGGGTAAGCGCTCATTCCGCGACAGCCCAGAACGCATTTTGCGACACCTGGGCATCGATTCGATGAAATACAGGCAGCACCGGGCTTGACTGGATGCTGTCGCCCGATGGTGGGCGGACATAGCAAGTCAACATTCCTTAGGGGGAAATCATGTCTGACATTGAACAGCAGGGTCTTGCCAACAAGCCTCGCAACCGCCGCGCCGTAGTCAAGGGCGCCGCCTGGTCCGTACCAGTCATCGCAGCAGCCATTGCCGCACCGGCGGCCAGCGCATCCGGACTTGATGCGGGCGCGTTTGCCCTGAATGGGACCTGTGGCGTTTTGGCAGTCCTTGGCCCCGGATTCACCCTGACAGCTTCGGCCACTGCGCCGATTCCTGCAGGCACCACTATTGCCGTTTCGGGCTCGGGCATCGCCAATATTGGCGTTTTCAGCATCACTGGCGGACTGGCTAGTGTTTCCGTACTCAGCGGTACTGATCGCTTGATTACCTTGGACGCGGATTTGGCTCCTGGCGCCACACTTGAAATGCGCACCACATTGTCCATCAGCGTTGCGTTTACACTGAATGCAGTGGCCACCGTTCCTGCCGGTGATACCGCGACGGGCGCCAAGACGTCCGCCAATGTTTCATCAACTCTCATTCTTTGCAGCGCCAACTAACCCTGCCGCTCACTGAGAACCGCGGTTCGTTGAACTGCAAGGGGCGCATTTCCGAATTCTTCGGAGATGCGCCCCAAGCAATTCACATGACGTTGATCGGAACTCTCTGTCTGCAAGCAAAGCGGCGTCGAAGGCGCAGCAGAACCGATAGAGTCATATAGGTACTCTCGTGCTAAGCCTGCGCCTGTGAATTGCAGTATGCCGAGGATTGATTCCGTGGATGTTGCTGGCAGAGCGTGGCACCTCAAACGGATGCTCCCAACTGAAAGATCATGATGGTCTCGTCCATTCAACTTCTCTTGCCACTAACGCTAGGAATGATGCTCATTGCCAGCGGAATGCTGAAACTTCGAACACCTTCTGCGACGCAGGCCGCTGCCGCATCGTTTGTCTTGCCGAAGTTCTTGCAATCACGCTTGGTGGCAGTAGCCTTGCCGATTGCTGAGATTTGCATCGGTGGGGGATTGGTCCTTGCATCCGGTCTGGGCTTAAGAATCTTTGGGGCTTTCGCTGCTGTACTCTTCGGAGTATTCACATTTCTGGTGGCCCGGACCATCCTTCGTCGGGATGTTGTCGAGTGCAACTGCTTTGGAGCAATGTTCTCCGGTCACGTGGGGCCGCCTACCCTCCTCCGCAACATCGCGCTGACCATTGGATCATTGATCCTTGCATTTGGGCTGGACGGATCAGTCGGAGTCGTAGGCGCCGTTGCCAACTTCGATGTCAGTGACTTTTTTTGGATGGGTATTGTGGCACTGCTCGTAGGGTGGACAGTGATTCCTCGGATGAAATCCGCGAGCAGCGCATCCGGTGCCTCTGATGAATTGGTTGGGGCTGATTGGTCAGGCCAACCAATTCCGGAAGCCCAATTGACAAACTCCACCGGCCAAGCCGTAACCTTGCGTGACTTATCAAGTAAACAAGCCCAGCTGCTGATTTTTGGTCGTCCCGGATGCGACGCCTGCGCACCGATCATCGAAGCGCTGCCGGAGTGGCGCGCCAAGATGCACGCAGCGGTCCAGATCAAGGTCGTAACCAGTCGGAGCCTGGAAAGCTTGACGAAGGCCTATGCTGGCGAGGCAGAGTCTGCCTTACATGACGGCTCTTCCATGGCGGCCACGATTCTCGGTATCCCTGGTGTGCCGAGTGCCATTCTATTGGGCACCAATGGCGAAGTCGGGGCTGGGCCTGCTGTTGGCCAAGATGCTGTAATCGGGTTGCTGGATTCAGTCGTTGCCGCTGTGGACGGTTGAACTTGACGGAACCGGAGTCGAAAAAGGTAGCAAGGGACTGTTGATTTTGGTGCGACACGTACAGGACGTTCTTCCCGCTGGTGATCGCGCAACCTCATCAACAGGACAATCAAGCCTCTCAGTAGTTGAGTAATGATGTTATCTCGCAGGGCACCGGTGACAGTTCTGCCTCAGCCCATCGGTGACACAACGGCCCTCTTGGTGGTGACACTTCCCGCCGGAATTGAACTTCGTCGGGCGTCCGGTGCCGGTGGCAAAGAATGTGGGCGCATATGAATGAGCCTGTAGATCTTCGTGGCCGCCTCGCTATCGCCCAATGGCCCGAAGACGCCTCACGGGGCGCCGTGACCACGTTTTCTGCACTGAGCATGAGATGAGGCGCAAGAGCTTCTATGTGACCCGGGGTAGGGCCCGTGATGAGGGCCAGGTTGCTGCCTTGGAGTCTGCGGACGCTCACGCCGGACGAAGACCTCGCCCACGAAAGTCTCTGAGCACCGCAAGTACGAAGCGGTGAAGGTGCATGCCGCCCTGGATTCCTCGGGGGCTGGGCCACGGCCCGATCAGCGTGCACGACAAGATGGTGGCACTGACGGGTGGATGCCCCGTCCGAGGCGTCGCTGGCTCGGGTCTTTCGGGAGCGGGGGTGTTGCCTGGGCGGAGCCGGAGAAGCGAGCGCGTGCTGCGCACCGCAGATTTGTCTATCTTGCGCTGCATGCCAGCTGGCAATTGGACGCCATCGAGTATGTCCTCACCGTAGGGCCCAAATGCGTGATCTTCCAGCTCCAGGATGACCATTCCCGTCTCGTGGTCGCCACCTACGTGGCCTGGCCCGAAAGCAGCGAAGCGAGCCTGACGGTAGTGAACGAAGACACCGCAGCCCGCGGGGTGCCGCAAAGTTTGCTGACGGACAACGGTGCGGCCTCGAGTTCCCCACGGCGCGACATACGTAGGACAACTTTTTACCTATGTGGCTTCCCTCGGGGTCGAGGGGATCACCGACAATCCCACCACGCAGGGAATGAACGAAAGGTTTCAACAGACATAGTTCCGTTGGTTAGAAAAGCACCCACTGGCAGACACTCTTCAAGAACTGCGAGAGTTGGTTGATGGGTTCGACCTGATCTACTACACCGAACGCCCGCTCCAAGGTTTACCCGGACGGGTACCCTACAACAAGCCTGGGAGGCCACAGAGATCACCGAAGCTCCCCAGGCCCGCACCCTTCTCGAACCTTGCGCAGGCTAGCGTTCCTTGCTCAGATTCCAGTAGTGTTGCCCAACCCGGTTTCGATTCCATGAACCAAGCAGAACCCACGGTTGCCGTTGCCGAGGCGGGGGAAGAAACCGCCTTGGAGACGGGCATCCCGCGGACAATCACTAGGAGCATCACCCATCCTTGGGGACACGGAAGCCAGTAGTTGAAGGTCTACTCCAATGGAGGCGTCTACATCGGACGGACCATATTCACCTTGACCGCGGTGATGCGCGGATGAATTGTCACCGCGATCTGGTTTGCTCAAGGCATCACTTTCGCCAACACCCAAGGTGAGATCATCGCAGGCTACGCATGGCCACCGAAAGGCATCAGCTACGTTGGCATCACCAATTTCCGCACACCCTTTGGAAAATAAACCACGGCAACCGTCGCCTAAGTCCTGACGCATAAAACTGTCACCAATCTCCAGAAATTTGACAGTTTCAACAAAGCGGCTCGTCTTAGATCCGAATATGTCGACTTCCAGATTCGATGGCCTTCTCTAGAAGCGTCTCGTAGGCGCCGCAGACTGATTCCCAGCTGTAGTGGGACCGAGAGCGAGCATATGCTCGTTCACCGAGTTCTCGTCGAAGATCAGAGTCGGTTAGCACCTTGAGGCAGACGGAGGCGATCTCGTCTGGTGTCGGTTCCACAAAAAGCGCGGCACCATCTAGGACTTCACGATTATAGGGTGTATCACGTGCAACTACGGGTGTTGTGCAAGCCATGGCCTGAACAAGTGCTGGATTTGTTCCACCGACACTGTGACCATGGAAATAGACGCCGGCATGCTGCCACAAGCCGTGTAGGACTTCGTCATTGCTGACGTGTCCCAGCCATGTAACTCTAGCTTCAGACTCAACGAGCTCTCTCACTTTGTCTTCTATTGGATCTTGATATCCCGCAGTGCCGACGAGTACGACATCGTGAGTTTTTGCGATCGTTCGCGCAGCCTCCAAGAACTCATTGATGGTATTTTCGGGGACAAATCGTGCGACGAGGAGAGCATAGTTTCCTGGTGTAACTCCCCGTGGCACCGGCAAGCTCCCGGGTACGTCACCGCCATAGGGTATGAAGTCCAGACGACGATGCGTCTTTGTTTCCCATCGATGCTGAATTTCCTCTGCATCTGCAATCAAGTGGTTGGCAAAGGTAGCGGTGAAGCGTGCACCGGCACGGAACATCTTTCGCGCGGCCTTACCCCATTTTGCACGTTCCCACTCGATGCCGTCGACATTTACAACCGTGGGGATGCCTCGCATCTTAAGTAACGGCAGCCAGAAACCGTTGGCAACATTCATGATGAGCGCCACGTCAGGTTTGGCTACGATTGTCGACAACGCGGACGTGAAACCGAATGTCAGCGTGCTCAGCTTCTTGGAATCGATGCCTTGGGTATTGATCGCTACAACTCGACGGTCGAGCTCTGGGTCGTCGACTTTGACAGCACCAGGACGGCCATAAACTGTAACTTCCCACCCGTTGTCAACGAGATACGGCGCCAAACGACGAACTGCTGTCTCAAATCCTCCGTAATAACTCGGGTATCCGCGTGTCCCTAGGATGGCTACTGCTTTTGTCATTGGCGGGATCAGTCCTTTGTTTGAAGAGTTGCCGCCAATGATGCTCAATAACGACGCAATTGCTTTACAGTTGGATCTTGGTCTGGGCGTCGCCTAAAGAGAACCGCCCTGGGGGGTTTCTGCTGTTATACCGGCTCGCATTACTGTGCGGGGTTTCTACTCCAGTATCTCAGATTCATGCGGTCAACTACCGCATTTCGTTATGTGATCGGCGACATAAATGCGAGGTATTCGCGCAGGCGTTGTGCTGCGGGGGCGGGGGTGTATCCGGTGGCCTTGATTTTGGCCAGGTCCAGGGTGCTGTGGTGGGGCCTGGGGGCGGCGTTTTTGTCCTTGAAGTAGTCGGCGGTGCTGGTGCCGGTGACGTCGGCGCGGTGGTGGCCGGTGAGTTCGTAGACGTCGGCGGCGATGTCTGCCCAGGTTTGGGGCTCGCCGTCGTTGCTGAGGTTGTAGGTGCCGTGGGCCGCACCGGTGTCGATGAGGTGTTTGATGGCTGCTGCGATGTCGGTGGTGAAGGAGAGCCTGCCGGTTTGGTCGTTGACGACGGCGGGTTTGATGCCCCGGTTGGCGAGGGATGCCATGGTGGCGACGAAGTTGTTCCCGTCCCCGATGACCCAGCTGGTGCGGATGATGTAGTGCCTTGGCACGGTGGCCGCGGCGAGGTCGCCGGCGGCCTTGGACTGGCCGTAGACACCCAGCGGGGACAGGGCCTCGTCCTCGGTGTGGAGGTTGGTGGTGCCGTCGAAGACGTAGTCGCTGGAGATGTGGACCAGGGTGATCCCGTGCGCGGTCGCGACCTTGGCCAGGTCCGCGACGGCGGTGGCGTTGATGGCCCATGCCTGGGTGCGGCCTGCGGGGGTTTCTGCCGTGTCGACGCCGGTGTACGCGGCGGCGTTGATGATCGTGGCGTAGTTCCTCCAGTTCCGGCCCGTGTAGGAGTCCGGGTTGCTCAGGTCAAAGCCGTCCCGGGCCGCGAACTCGACACTGGCATCCCCGGCGTAGAGGGTGCGCAGGGCGCGGCCGAGTTGCCCGTCGGCGCCCAGCACCAGGGTCTTCCTGCCCGCCATGGGGGTGACCTGGGCCAGGCGGGGATGGTTTTTGTCCTTCTCGGAGAGTTCGGCCTGCCCCAGCGGGATGGGCCAGTTAATGGCCGTCTGCTCATCGGCAAGGTTCAAGAAGGTGTACTGGCCCTGCGCGTCGGCTGACCAGTGGTCGTTGACGAGGTAGGTGTACGCGGTGTTGTCTTCCAGGGTTTGGAAGGCGTTGCCGACCCCGCGCGGGATGAAGATCGCCTGGGAGGGGTCCATGACGGTGGTGAACACGGCCCCGAACGAGGGGCCCTGGCGCAAATCGACCCAGGCGCCGAAGATCTTCCCGGTCGCGACGGAGATGAACTTGTCCCACGGCTCGGCATGGATCCCGCGGGTCGTGCCGGCCTTTTCGTTGAAGGAGATGTTGTTTTGCACCGGGACGAAGTCCGGCAGGCCCAGGGCCAGCATCTTCTCCCGCTGCCAGTTTTCCTTGAACCAGCCCCGGTTGTCACCATGGACCGGCAGTTCGTAGAGGATGACGCCGGGGATCGGGGTCTGCGTGGCCGTGAGCGGCTTGGAAAATTCGATGCCCATGACGGTTACTGGCCCTGTTCCTTGTACTTCGCCTCGGTCGCGGCCTTCTGCGGGCGCCACCATCCCTCATGCTCCCGGTACCACTTGATGGTCTCGGCCAGGCCGGCATCAAAGTTCGCGAACTCCGGCTCCCAGCCCAGCTCCGTGCGCAGCTTCGAGGACTCGATCGCGTAGCGCAGGTCATGGCCGGGACGGTCAATGACATGGTCGTACGCGTCCGGGGCCTGGCCCATCATCGACAGGATCAACTCCACCACGTCCTTGTTGTTCTTCTCCCCGTCGGCACCGATCAGGTACGTCTCCCCAATGCGGCCCCGCTCCAGGATCGCCAGCACGGCCGAGGAATGGTCATCGGCATGGATCCAGTCCCGCACGTTCTCCCCCGCACCATAAAGCTTGGGACGGATCCCGTCGATCACGTTCGTGATCTGGCGCGGAATGAACTTCTCCACATGCTGGTACGGGCCGTAGTTGTTCGAGCAGTTGCTCAACGTCGCCGCCAGGCCAAAGGAGCGCACCCAGGCACGGACCAGCATGTCCGAACCGGCCTTCGTGGACGAATACGGGCTCGAGGGGGCGTACGCCGTCTCCTCCGTGAACCTCTGCGGGTCATCCAACTCCAAATCCCCGTAAACCTCGTCGGTGGAGATGTGGTGGAACCGCTTGCCGTGCTTGCGGGCCGCCTCAATCAGCGTGTACGTGCCAATGATGTTCGTCTCCAGGAACGGGCGCGGATCCTGCAACGAATTGTCATTGTGCGACTCCGCCGCGTAATGCACCACCGCATCCACCCCAGCCACCAGCGAATCCACCAGCCCCGCATCACAAATATCACCACGCACAAACGTGAACCGCTCCGCCGGCAAACCCTCCAACGACGCCAAATTCCCGGCATACGTCAGCTTGTCCAACACCGTCACGGACATCTCCGTGTGCTCAAGCACATAATGGACAAAATTAGAACCAATGAACCCGGCCCCACCGGTAACCAAAAGAGTCTTCATTCACACAAATCTACTGGGTTGCGGTGCTTTCTGAGACATTGCAGGGCCTGAATGGTCGTAATTCAAGTCTCTACGCGAGATACAGGTACGACAATTTGGACTTTTCAGCTCTATCGACCAAAATGGAAAGATGCGCGGAATAATACTTGCCGGCGGAACCGGGTCTCGGTTGCATCCCATTACTCACGGCATCAGCAAGCAACTGGTGCCGGTCTATGACAAGCCGATGATCTACTACCCGCTCTCGACGCTTATCTTGGCCGGCATCCGCGACATCCTGATCATCACGACGCCACACGACGTGGAGCAGTTTCAGCGGCTCCTTGGCGATGGCAGCCAGTTCGGCGTAAACCTGACCTACAAAACACAACCCTCCCCCGATGGTCTCGCACAAGCGTTCACACTAGGTGCTGACCACATTGGCCAAGACTCCGTCGCACTTGTGCTCGGCGACAATATTTTCTACGGCGCAGGCATGGGCGCCCAGCTGCAGCGTCACAGCAACATAGACGGTGGCGCCATCTTTGGCTATTGGGTCCAGCGCCCACAAGCCTACGGCGTCGTCGAACTCAATGAAAATGGGCTGGCTGTCTCACTTGAAGAAAAGCCGGAGCGACCACGCAGCCACTACGCAGTGCCGGGGCTATATTTCTATGACAACGAAGTAGTCGACATCGCAAGCGAACTGCAGCCTTCCCCCCGGGGTGAGCTCGAAATTACAGACGTAAACCGGGTCTACCTTAACAGGGGAAAATTACAGGTTGAAATATTGCCGCGCGGTACGGCATGGCTCGACACGGGAACCTTTGCCGACCTGAATGACGCATCGAACTTCGTCAGGACTATCGAAAGCCGCCAGGGACTGAAAGTCGGATCCCCGGAAGAGGTGTCATGGCGCCAAGGGTTTCTCAGCGACGATGAACTACGACGCCGTGCAGAGCCCCTCGTCAAGAGCGGCTACGGCTCATACCTCCTCGGACTGGTAGACAACAAATAGTCGGTCCCAGTTTTCGGCTGGGCCACGACCGTAGATATTGAGATACCTATTCGGAGTCAGATAAAGTCCAGTCTGTGCCGGTTGCACTGACAACATCGCCCGTCTCCTCACAACGAGCGGCTTAACAGATGTGGTCTCCTCTCGCACTACCGCCAAGTGCCCCCGAAACTAGTTGGGTCAGCCACGGCGAAACCCAGGCCAGCAATGGGCAATCGGGCGAGCCTTGGCTGAAACAACTAGGTAGGGAATGTTGAGTGGTAACTACGCACTCCCATGCCAGAGGCACCCTACAGGCATTAATGACGCGGCAAAGCCTCACGACTATGAAATCTCGAGATTTTTAGAGTGGAAACTTAGGGGTCTCTGTCTCCGTATAATTGTCCTTATGGAGCATATACAGCGTTTGACGCAGAGGTCCTTCAGTGCTTGCGGAGTGCCGCTCTTGATCAGACCCCCGCTGGCACAAACGGAGACAACCGGCCCAGGATTGACTTCGATGCGGATAAACTCGAGCGTTGTGTTATCGTTCGAATTCTCGAAGGCGACCCAGAAGGATAATTAGCCGATGATTTCAATTTTCATAGGAGGCGCTGTCGCCCTCTTCAGCATCTTCCTTCTCCTCCGGCGTTCGTATCACCTTCTTCTCCTGCTCATCATCGCTTCTGGTTGGGCGCAAGCATCACTGCTCAGCATCACGGAATCATCGGCCTTTCAGCTTATTGATGATGTTCCGGTCGCGGTTCTGATCGCAGCTGCTGTACCCAAGAGCCTAACCAGCAATAGAAAATGCGATAGCAGGGCATTCGTCTTGTTTGCCTTGTTGTTGGCCCTGGTTGCCGTCGGGGTGCTTCGTTCCCCTGACGTAGGTGTAGGCATGGCGCAGGCTAGACAAGTGCTTCTTCCGTTCGGTTTGATTTTCGCTGGCTATGTCTTCCGTGCAGAAATACCTTGGCGTAAGGTGAGAAATTATCTTGTATTATTTACAGGTTTGACAGTGGCTTGGGTTCTTCTAGAAGAATTCCTGCAGAAGCCGCTAATTGATCCAACCTGGTATTACGTCGAGGCAATCGGCGGGGACTCTAGGGGGTTGCGACAGGGGCTCCCACCGGCATATTTTGCTGATGGAGTTGGCGGAGAAACTGTATTTCGCCCCGGAGGTCCGTACATGAATCCACCGGTGATGGGATTCATGGTCGGGTTGGGCGCATATGCGGCAGTTGCCCAGCTGCGAGGGGTAACTAAGGTGGTATTTCTGGTTCTGGCAGGCATGGCGTTATATTTTTCCTACGCTCGGGCTGGAATTTTGATCTTCGCTGTCGTCACTATCATCTATTTTATCTGGGTTAAGGTTGGAAAGTCGGCCGGAATTCTCGTCGGACTCCTACTTGGTGGATACATGATAGCCACGTTCTTGGAACAGGGCGCCACTGCAAGTCATTCAGACGGGCTTGTCACGGGATTCATAGCTGGGGCCCGGTCACCGTTCGGTCAAGGCTTCGGTACCACCGGATATCAAGCTGCACTTGAGGGCACCTCCACTGGCGTAGGCAGTGAGAGTCTGCTTGGCCTTTATCTGGCTTGGCTGGGTTGGCCTATGATTATCGCACTTGTGGTCTTTGTGATCCAGCTGCTTCATCTCTTACGGAAGACTCCTCGGGTGAATAGCTTGCAGATATGGACTGCGATCGCATTCCTTCTGACTGTCGCATCGTCGGAGTCTGCTTCGTCGATGGCTTCGACTCCAATCCTTTGGCTGATTAGTGGCTCCGTTCTAGCTATGACAATGTCCGTCAACGCGAAGCTGCGCGATAAACCTCAAGTGAGCAGATATAAGCGGAGCGAGCCAAATCCAGCATAGTGTCCCTACCTCATATGCTAGGCAAACGGCTCAGCTTTTCTTGACGTTAACCTAACCTTGGACGAGGTGATAGTTGAACCGTCCCAGGAGTCATGCCGCCGTTTTGTGGCGGCGTCGGGTAACGAGCCGGAATTTTCATCCTAGTAGGTTCGCTCGCATTCCTCCGGGGTCTGGTGATCTAGTGAGGAATGCAGGCGATCATGGACTCTTCTATATCTGTCAAGCCGCTTCCTGCACCTTTGTCGCCTGAGCCGCGGCAGTCAGAATCCTGAACACCCGACGGGCCAGATAGCGCTTGATGCAACGTCGGATTTCTTTGTCGGTCTTACCTTCGGCACGTCGTTTCTCGACGTAGTCGCAGGTTTCAGAGTCGTAGGTCATCCTGGTGATCGCGGCCATGTGAAGAGCACTGTTGAGCCTTCTATCGCCTCCACGGTTCAGCCGATGCCGAACGGTGTTCCCGGACGATGCGGGGATGGGATTCACGCCGGCCAGACAGGAGAAGGCAGCCTCGCTACGGACCCGTCCCTCGTGCGACCACGCCACCAGACATTTCGCCGCGGCGACCGCCTGGAATCCCTTCTCCTCAAGCAGGGGCGCGGCTTCGCTGACCTTGACCAGCTCGTCCAGCTTTTGCTCGTTGGACTCCAACTGCTCACCGAGGTCCAGGATGTGTTTGGCGAGGCGGACCGCCTCGGAGCGGGCGATACTCAAAGCCAGTTCTTCCACGCGTTCACGCCAGCGTGAGATCTCCTCGATCTGGACTGGGGTGAGCTTCCTGCGGGCATCAATGCCGAGATTGTTACTTCGTACCAAAGCGTTCAATGCGTTGATCGAACGGGTACGGCCCTTGGTCATGGACTCGCGGGCGGTGACCAGGATCCGCAAGCCTTGGCGGATCCCTTCATTCAAGCGGGGGCAGCGCAGTTTCTCGACCGGCAACGACAGCACGGCCATGCCCATCCGGTGGGCGTCCAAGGCATCGGTTTTACCGACACCGCGGTTCTTCTTGGCATCCATACGAGGAGCCTCGGTAACGGGGAATCCATGGGCGGCTACGGTACCGGCGAGGATCGCTCCGTAGGACGCGGCTCCCTCGATAACCCAGAGGGTATCGGCGTCGGCGTTGGTGCGGCGTGCGACCCATTTGATGGCGCGGTTGATACCGGCCGCGGTAGTCGGGAAAGACTGCGTATCCAGCAGTGCGCCATTGGTGGCGTCAAGGATGGCGTAGACGTGGTTGCGTGCGTGAGTGTCGACACCCACGACAAATGGGTGGCAATGAGAGACGATAGACAGAGCGGTCACCGTGCTTTTCCTTTTGTGATGGACTTGGTTGGTGGCCGTTGACGGCCGGTACAAGTCCGGGTAGGAATCACTACGGAACAGAACTGTGAGGGGTCACGCCCGTGAGGGTGGACAATCTTCTAATCAAGCTACCGTGGTGGGCCGGACGGGTACCGGCCGAACCATCCTGGTAGACGGACAAGTCCACAAAAGGACACCATGAGGGTCAGTTGTACCAAGGGTCACGCCTGCAGTGTGGAGCGGCCGGTAACTATCCTGCCAGCCAGTCCCAGACCAGCTAAAACAAGTCTCACAGTTGTACCAGTGGACCCAGCCGACGACGAGCTCAATGACGTCGGTTTCGGCCTTCAATGCACCGGCACGGAACGGTGAACCCTTGGCGACGGCTTCGTTCTTGAACAACCCCATGACGGTTTCGGCGGCCGCATTATCGTACGCGTCCTCGACACTGCCAATGGAAGGAATGAGCCCCTCAATTTCCAGGGTGTCGGTGTAGCGGATCGAGGTGTACTGACGGTCGGCGTCCGAGTGGTGCAAAAGCCCCTTGCTGACCGGTCTATTGCTGTGTTGGCGCCGCCAGAGCGCCGTTTTCAAGCATTGTGTTTAGCAGAGGCTTTCGGTAGCACGTGTGGGTTGATGCGGTAGCGGGTGTGGGTGTATCGGGTGTGTAACGTCGGCACTTCGTAGACACTGAATCTCATGGCATCGGTGACGCCGGGACTCATCAGTATGTACACATCTACCTTCGAGTCCCGGCGTCGCTGATGGAATCCCTATCGTCCGTCGAATACTTCGGGGAGTTGCTCCTGCCGCTGTACACAATAGTCCTGGAATTCTGCGAGTTCCCGTTCCCAGTGTTTGGACGGGTTCGATATCTTGGCGCCCTGGATGCCGTAGGAGGCCACGTACCTTCCCTGGACCTGCAGGGCGATCATGGGCAGCGGGAACGAGAAGACATCCTCGCAGGATTCAGGGGCCAACAGGAGGAATTCGTCATCGGTGATGGTCCGGTAGAACTGGCGCCGGGCAAACGTCGTCGGCAGGGACACGTGATACCCCTCATAGTAGACCTGCGTGTTCGCGGCGGTCACTTCCACCAGTGCCTGGTCGGCACCGTGCTGCCCTCCAGCAGTGGTGGTGGCTGGTTCGGGCAACTGCCCGTCCTTGCCCGTCGTCAGCTGCGAACGGCCCAGGTCGGACTGGCGCAGCCTGCGCACCTGGCGGTATTGGGCGGCCTTTGTTTCGAGGAAGGCCAGTGGAATCGGCTCCGTTGCCGGCGTGTGCTCCAACAGCTCCCACGCCTCCCTCGGGGTCGCCTGCTTCAGGGCCTGGTGGGGCCGGTGGTTGTTGTAGTGCTCCCGGAAGCGGGTGATGTGCGTGCGCAGCTGCTCGAGCGTGGATGGCTGGTTCGCGTCAAGGAACCGGATCAGGGTTTGGTGCGAGCGCTCATTCTTTCCCTGGGGCGTTGGTTTGCCTGGCAGGCCGCTGATCGGCATCGTGCCGCGGGAGGCCAGGAAGATCTCCACCGATCCGACACCTCCCTGGCGCAGCTGGTTAAAGGCCAACGAGTTGTCGCTAAGGACCTCCAACGGTGCCCCGTAGTCTTTGACCGCGCGCTCGAGCACCACCTTCGCATCGGCGCTGTTCTCGTGCCGGAAGCGTGTCGCATCGTCAGTGACCTGGTAGATGGTGGCGACTTTTTGCGTTGGCGAGGCGGTACTCGAACGCGTCCAGCTGCCACATCGCCATCGCCGAGGACCGGGCAAAGGGGATGTAGGAGGACTTCGGCCGCTTCCTCGGTGCCGCATCGACGTGTCCGACGCTGGAGAGTAGCCTTGCTATGGTGGCCACAGAGGGCACCACACCGCCTGGGAAACTCTCTTGGATTGTCTCCTCGTAATAGATCGTCAAAGGCCCCAGGCCTCCGGACATGGTCAGTGCGCGGTTTTTGTAGTTTGTTGAATTGCCGCGGTTCTTACTGCGGCTGAGGCTGTTAATTTCACGCCTGTTGTGAGATAATAAAGGCGTGATGATTTCTTGTGTGGGTGGGTGAAACAATGGTTTCAATGACTACCCAAACCGCCCTTCCCGTACTTCCGGACCTTGGCGCTGTGCTCATGGGCGAGCGTGCGGCCCTGCTGGAAAACGCCTCTGGTGGCAAGGTCTTCATTAACGGGCAGCTGGCCTATGTGTGGGGTGCGGGCCAGGACGGTCTGCGCCGGTTGGCGGCCTCTCAACTGGTCGATACCGGTGCCGCCCAGGTCAACGAGGTCGCCGCAGCTTTCGGCGTCAACACGGAGTCGTTGCGGCGCTGGCGCAAGTCCCTTGAAGGCACTGGCCTGATGGGCCTGGCACCGGTAAAGAAGGGACCCAAACGCCCTTCCCTACTCACGGAAGCCAAAGCAGCAGAAATTCGTGCTATTCGTGCCGGCGGTTTGAGCCTGCGGGCCACCGCTGAAGCGACGGGGGTTTCCACCGACACGGTCCGGCGCGCCATGGCCATGACCACCACGGCAGAAACACCGACCACTGATGCTGCCCACGATTCTCTGGTACCCCTTGAAGCAGCGGGGCAGCGTGCACTGCCGCTCTTACCAGCCCCGGTGGCCCGCGATGCCGAGCGGGCCGCTGCCGGCCTGCTCGAGGCTGCAGCGCCTTTGTTTGCCCCGGCCGCCCATGTTCGCCACGCCGGCTTGTTCCTGGCCTTCCGCGCACTGGAATCCACCGGTCTGATCAGCTGTGCGAAAGAGGTGTACGGGGCGTTGCCGAATGGTTTCTATGGCCTGGAAACGATCCTGATCGATAGCGTGCTGCGAGCACTGGCCGGGGAATCTAGGGCTGAGGGCGCCACCCGCTTTCACCCGGGTGAGCTCGGCCGGGTGTTGGGGTTGGATCGGGCCCCGGAAGTAAAAACCATACGCCGCCGGATCAGCCAACTCGCCGAAACCGGCAAGGCCGGGGAACTGATTGCCGCCCTGGCCAAACACCATCTGACAGGCACCGGGCCTGGCGGTGAGGACCTGGCTGCGGTGCTTTATGTTGACGGGCACGTGCGCGCCTACCAGGGCACGAAAAAGATTGGGAAGATCTACTCCACGAGGCTCAAGTTCCCAGTCCCGGCGACCGAAGAAACCTGGGTCACCGACGCCCATGGTTCACCGATCTTCGTCGTCATGGCACAGCCCGGTGCGTCCCTGGCCGCCGAATTGCGCGAGCTGCTGCCGGAGCTGCGCACAGCCGTTGGGGATGACCGGCGCGTGTTGGTCGGCTTCGACAGAGGCGGCTGGTCACCGGCATTGTTCAAGCACATGGATGTGGCTGGTTTTGATGTGTTGACCTGGCGCAAAGGCGTTACGGAGGACATCACCGAAGATCTCTTCACAGAGGTCACGCACACCGACGACCACGGGCAGAGACGCAAATGGTCGGTGGCGGACACGCTCGTTGATCTGCCCCTGGCCACCACCAAAACCAGCGGTGAAGTCTTCACGATCCGGCAGATCAGCCGGATCGTGGGCACCACCGGTGACGGGACGAGGCAAATCCACATCCTCACCACCGACCGGACCATGAGTGCCGGGGAGGTTGTGTATCGCATGGGCAATAGGTGGAGGCAGGAGAACCAGTTCCGCTACGCCCGGATGCACTTCGAGCTTGACTCCCACGATTCCTACACCAGCACCGGTGACGATGAGGAGCGGATGGTGCCGAACCCTGCCAAGGCCAAGGCGTACCAAAAAGTCGTTGCCGCCCGGAATGCTCATGCCGAGGCCGCTGCGATCGCCGAGACGAACCTGATGGCGCTGAAAACCCCGGCAGAAGGCTCCACGGAACTGGCTGTCACGGTCACCAGCGCCATGCACAACCAGGCCATGGCACCGCTCTGGGAAGCAGAAACGGCGCTGATCGCGGCGGAGAAGACCCACAAAAAGATCCCGGCCAAGCTGCGCCTCGGGGACTTGAACCCGGGCCAGCAAGTCCTGGATATCGAGGTGAAACTGATCCACACCGCCATCCGGATGGCCGCCTACAACACCGCGATGACCATCGCCAGAGAGATCCGCACCAACACCGGCTACCGGCGCGCGAACCAGGAAGCCCACGCCCTCATGCGCCAGATCTTCAACCAGAGTGGCGACATCGACACCACCAAGCCCGGCCTCCTCACCATCACCCTGGACCCGCTACCCACCAAGGCCAAAACCGCGGCCGCCGCCGAACTCTGCAACCACCTCACCAACACCAAAACCCGCTACCCCGGAACCAACCTGACCCTCAAATACGCCATCAAAAACAAGGCCTGATCCTAAAAGCAATAAATCGCCATGACCGGAGGCCTGATCCCTAGAGAGCCGATCAATGACCATACGCACGGCACGATCACGAACTTCGACAGGATACTTCTTGGGCATAGTTTTCATCCTTCTCAAGAAAGCAAGCGGCATCAAATCCGGGACGGTTCACAAGGAGCGCTCCGTGGCTGCCCCAACTACGAGAATCGTCCCTTCGAGTCGCCATCCAACAAAAGACGTACGGAGTAACTAAGATCCTTTGTGCCCGGAACGAGGAGACGAGGAGTAATCCGAAGTCCGGTGAGGCAAACTGCCAAACAGACCCAGCACCCCACTACTTTCGCAATAGCAGCTCCAGTTTCATCGAGGAGTGGTGCAAGTAGGAAAATCAACAAAATATTTATAGCTAATCCACCAACTTGGGCAGCCGTCATTACCCAGCCCTTTCCGAATGCCGCCAATAGATTAGACGCAACGCCGCCAACTGACAGTGCAAGGGTCGCCCCAAGACATAACAAAGCGATCGGAACAGCAGGGAGGAATTCCGGACCAAACAGGAAGGGTATAAATAGTGGGCTTGCTATCCCAATGGTTAGTGCCGACGCAAACCCGATCACTACGCTCGCACGTAGTGCAGCGGGAGCCAAGCCGCCTGTTGATAGATCAGGATTAGATGCGGCTGATTTGAAGATGGCTCCGCTCACAGCCTGAGTGAGCGCCAAGGGTAGAGACGCAACAGTAAATGCCACCGAGTAGATCCCCGTCCCATAAGGGCCAATGATACCAAGCAGTAGAATAGAATCGACTCTTTGGGAAGCAGCCTCGGCAATCTGACTACCCGAATAAGAAAACCCCTCTCGGATCAGAGGAAGGATGGAAACACGATTCTCTCCGGAATATTCGAATGGAACAATCAATAGGCCAACGATAAATGCTGCCAGCGAGGAACCCAATTGAGCCCATATCACAATTTCAACGGTAACATTGCTGGTGATCCAAGCAAGAATGATAAGAATAATGCTAACAAGTGGTTGCACAATATTGAGTGTCGAGTAGCCACCAAATCGCTGCTGTGCGATCAATACATTAGAATCCAATATCCAAGAAACGGCCAACGGGCTGCAAGTCATTGCTATGACGAACGCGAATGCTGCCTGTGTATTCAAGTCGGCGAGTACGCTCTTCGACAGCACAAGGCCTATAGCCCAGGACGGCAAAATGAGCACTAACAGAAGGAGACGTGACCTGTTCAGGATACCACTGACTCCATGGCGGGCCACATGTCGTCTAACAGCCATCGGATATCCGAAACTAATAATAAGCGGTACTATGATTAGCGCTGCAAGTGCCGCCGCGGTTAGACCGCGACCAGACGGACCAAGACTTCGTGCAATAATGGGAGCGCTTGCCAACGATAGTCCCATAGCGCATAACCTACTAAAGGTCATTAGCGATGGGGACTTCCACAGTTTAGTCAATATAGATGGTAATCGAATACTCACCGAATTAATAGCCGATAACAACGCGCAGAATTAATGCTGTACATTCTTATTTTACCGATCTTTCAATTAACTCCACTGTGTTACTCCAAGAGAGTTTATCTAAGTGCTCTGCTTGGAGTCGCAACAAATTAGGGTCAGCGAGACGAGCAGCTCGCACTGTGTTAGCAATATCATTCGATTGAACATCCGACGGACGTAAACCATCCCCCCACGTTTGGAGATAGTTCGTTAGTTTTGGAGTCTGACACAGGCCAACGGAAGGAATACCATAAGCCATCGCAGTTATATTGCCATGTAGACTCGATCCGACAAAGATATCAGAAGTACCAATCGCATCGGCGACATCCCAAATGTGTTCAACGCTAACAAGCTCTACATTGACTTGATGATCCCTCATTGTGTCCGCTATCTTTCGCAGGGCCCTGTCATCAGAATGATCGCCGGCGAGGCCAATTGGCACTAATCTAATTTTCGAAAATTCTGACGATAAACTAACCAATTGACTAATGAGGTACCGTTCATTGCTTCGATACCACGGGTCAGAACACTGAAACGTCATAACCCCACTTTCGCGAACTGATTCCACCGGGTGTATTCGATTCAGTATTGCAACACTATCCGGAACCAGTTTTGGATCGAGCCCATACTCGCTAAGCAGTGAAGCGCCAATGCTATCTCGCACAGATAGATGTGTCGACCTTGCGAGAGCTTGAATCGCAATCCCTCGTCGTTCAGGGGAAAGTTCGCTAATGGAGGATGCGCCGATCGCATTGGCAAGTAGTGGTGAACTTTGGAATTCATTGCCAGATGGCAGATACGGAAGCTTGGTAGTTCCACGCTTGGCCCTTCGACTCAGAAAATCTAAGGTCTCCGGGGGCAGAATCCTACGTCCAATAGAGACGATTCTGTCAAATGGTCTAGGCAGAGTCGAAGCCAGAGCCTGGCTCCAGTTAGCTCCAAGGATTTCGCCACCGCCCAAAACCAGCGCGGAAATATTCTCGGGTTCTACTTCACCAAGTGAGACAACGTTGTGCCCACCGGCGCTCCTCAAATCCGCTGACTGTGTTGAGGCATGCACCATCCTCGGAGTCCCCAGACTGTTGCCGACGTGGTCAAGTACAACCGGGAATAGAAGGTCTCCATAGTTGAACCTATCGTACGCGCCTAATGATACTACAGATGAAGAAATCAATATAGTCTTCTTTCGATATAGGATGGGAGCTGCTGAGCTGCAGACACTTCATTTCAAAATCTAGCGCCCTCGAAAATAGTGTTCGGGATGAAAATTCCCAGTTATTCCGTCAATTGTTCCGACCAGCCTTGTGCCGGCTGTTTCGAAGTGGCCTCTTAGCAGATCACGCACAATTTGGGCACAGACATATACCAAAGATGAGATGAACTTTGGAGCGTCTCTTCTAATTATCCAAGTTCTGACGCGATTTCTTGACATGAAATAATTTGGCGTTGTGTTGGTGGACTGGTACGCAATCGCGTCGTCAACGCAGACAATTTGCCCTTGTTCGGATAGCCGGAGAGATAGTTCGACATCTTCCCAGTAGAGAAAGAAAGAATCATTAAAAATGGGTTTGACGAGTGCCCCTGTTCTTACCAAGTGGCATGCCCCATCCAACCAGCCTATTCTGCTATCACTATCCACATGATCATTATGTCGTGCACCGCCGGTTGTTGTGATCCGACCGCCATGTGACCAGATCTTGTCCTCCTCAAGGAGGGCAAGTGTGGGACCTATCTGTAGTACAGGACTCTCCGGCGGTCCCAGGTCGATCGAGAAAAGTTTGTTGATGGTGTCGCTGCTCATTCTCACTTCGTGAGTCAGGAAAAGAGTCCATTCGGTCTTCTCGCGTAATTTCTTGAAAGCATAGTTCATTCCGGCTGCGTATCCCAGATTGCTATCCGAATGGACAAAGCGGATTCTTGCGTCCGAGATACTCATATTTGAAATCACGTCATCGTTGGAGTCATTATCCAGGATAATTATTTCAACTGGCGGATGTGACTGATTCAACAGATCCTGTATCGTCGAGATAAACTCAGTGCCTCTTCGAAAATACAGAATGCAAGCGGAATAGTCGGGTGGAGAACTAGGATCCTCATGAGGTAGATTGATAATATCACTCGAGTGCATCTGGCTGCATCACTTTCTGACAACGTGAAGGGCACCTTGTGTGCTCAGTTATTCTCACTGAATTAATAGATGAATTTTAGTCTTGGCATGATGGTTCTCTTCCCTGAGTGATCTCGATAAATATTACATCAATAGTGCTGAATGCAAATCGAACAACACGGTACCTGTATTTGCGGTGGCCGAATATTTGTTTCAGTTAAGGAAACCTGAGAATAGAATTGAGAAACTCGACCAGATTTGCAGATTATCGTTTTTGAAACCCGGAACGTGTTGTTTCACTATATTCTTTTGATGAAGCATGATCTAGTGCTTTCCCAATCATCCTTCATACATCAAGTCATGCCATGAACGGTCGACCTGATCTCGATATCTAGAAAATGTGGCTAGTGCCTGATACTGACTACTCATGACTAACTTAATATGGGCGACGACTTGCTCTGGAGGTGAATCGGCTGGGTAGACAGCACCATCAACATGGCCAAAGATTAGTTTCGTAAAAGAGTTTTCCGGAGAAACCACTGGGCGACCCCGCTCTAGAGCTCTAATGGCAATTCCACTTTGGAAGTAGTTCTTATATGGTATGAGTACAATAGCTGCTGCATCAATCCTTTGGTCTAGTTCGTTCTCAGACAGGTAACGACTATCGATCTCCCAACCGGTAATTGTGTCGGGCCAACCACGACCGAAGATTCGTGGACGTAAGCCAAGGTTTTTCAATTGAGGACCGATCGCTGACAATAGATTGAGATCTCGCTCTGGTTTGAATTGTCCTGCCACGATGATGTCCTGAGCGCCAACCGAAGAAGTTTTCATTTCTGACAATACTGGATGTAATGCCATTTCAATTTTCATACGAGGAAACAATTTTGCCAGTTCTGATTCCGCGTCCGGTGAATGAACCAGGAGCCGTGGTGACTTACTGGAATTGATCCGATGCGCAATCATTTCACTTACGCAATCAAATCCTATCTGTTTCCTTATTGGAACTGGATCATGATAGATTATTGAATGCCGGTTGTTGGAGCTTGTCTTCCACAACAATGGTTCTAATAGACCCATACTAGGCCACAGCTGAATTGTTGGAATGTTTAGCGCCCGTCTGGCTCTCGAATTACGAACCACATTGTATAACTTGTGAGCCGCACCTAAACGACCCGTAATATTCTCCACCGGGTGATTAGCAGAAATTTTTGTGACCACGCTTACGCGGTCAAGAGTTTCTATCAGTTCTGTTTGATAGTGTCTCAGCGCTTCTGGAAGCGGATTGTTTAACCCTACTGACAAGTGAGGACTCCTTCTTGTGGGGCAGAAATACCGATATTTTGAGGAAAATCACTGGACTGGCGTCACACATGAAATTAGCCACTGATTAATAAATAGGTGGGCAGTCTTTTCGACTGGCTACAGGGCACCACTAAGTTTATGAATGATGATTATTGACCGGATTGCTTTTCAGATGGAGCGGATAATCATTATCCGTCATTGTATATCCGTAGTCTCTCCACTTCTGAGAAGATTCTTGAACTTTTGCCGAAAGATTCTATTAAGCATTTTCAGACCAGTTGAAAGTCCACGCCTATATCGACGGATGTAAGACTTGGTTTTACCGTGTACGCTGGTGTCTTGATACAGATTTCTAAGTTGCAAGACGCTATCAGATGGGAAAAGTGCGTTATAGAGTAGCCTTGGTTTATTTCGCCAAGGTGCCGTTAGAAAGTGATTAATTCGTTTCTCGGCGTCACTAGCGTCGCTGGATAACAAATCCCAGTTGGCTGACGTGGAAGGCCAATGACGTGTTTCGGCTTCGCCCATTATTGCAATAAGGAACGGTTTTAGTGCGGCAATGCAATTCGTTTCTACGGCCAGATTCATTATTTCATCGATATTATGTGTCCTGCGCTCCGTTAGACTTTGATACTCGGTACTCGACCGAGCCATATGAAGGTTTCGAAGCGCGTTGAGGGCCAATATTACTACTGATCCACTTATTGATGGTACGGGTATAGATTGGCCTGCGATCAAAATACTTGATCTTTCGGCCCAAAATTTCTCGAAGCAGGTTTCCGATGACTTTTCCATCCCGGGTATGTGGTGATGAACATCAATATCACAAGGCCATTCCTTGTGATAGAGAGTTGTCGCATGAGGTGGGAAAGGCGATCCACTGGGATCCGTCGGCCGTCGTTGCCATCCAAGGTCTTGCAGTCGGCTCATAAACGTGTCTTCATCGGTCGGATCAACCCAAATGTCGGCGTCAGTGGATTGATGGGTAGCCCGCAGTCCTTGCAGACTAGCCCCAGGCCCTTTTATCAAGAGAGCTCGGGTACCGGTCACCTCTGATAAATATGCCAACTGTGCGTGTATGAGTAGTACTGCCTCTTGAAGAGAGAGGTTAGTCGATTCATGTCTATGATTACTTGGCGGGACAGCCTGTGGATCTACGACTGTTGCAGGATCATCATCGAATCGAATAATTGGTGCGGCGGGTGTCAGCATTTGACGAAGTGTAAGGCTTTGGGTGAATTCAATAATCTGGGTATAAGCGTTGCCAAAATCGATATCGTATGCGGTTGTCACGAATTCCGCCAATGACACAGGGGTCATTCCATTGTTCAACTTCTGCCAAATAAGTGCAGCGCTTTCTTGGAGAACTATCGGTTGACTTTCGTCCATCTTGAGCACAGCGTAGCGAAGGGGAGTACTCGATTGAACCTGAGCGACGTTCTTGCTTCGTTGCCATATAAGGCTAACTGCCGCATCTTCCTCGGAGTTCATGTTGGCTTTCACCCTTAATGTTGACAACAGTTGTTGGTTTTCTCGGAGATTGACCAGGTTGCCTGTGTCAGTCCAATTATTTTCGTCATGGTTTCGGTATTCAATCGTTCTTCAAACTTAGCCTGCACATCGGGTGCTAGTAGGCACCGTCTACCTTTATGACGGCTCGCAGAGTCTTCAAAAGGATGACAATGTCGCCAGCGAAGGACCAGTTTTCGACGTAGTAAAGGTCCAGACGGACCGTGTCTTTCCATGACAAGTTTGAACGTCCGCTGACTTGCCAGAGCCCGGTGATGCCGGGTTTGACGAGGAATCGGCGGTGCACGTGCCGTTCATACTCCGCAGCCTCGGTTTCAAGTGGAGGGCGGGGACCCACCAAGCTCATGTTTCCGAGTAGGACATTGAATAACTGGGGAAGTTCGTCGAGGCTGTAGCGGCGCATCCACTTGCCGGCGCGGGTGACGCGGGGGTCGTCCTTCATTTTGAACATTACGCCGTTGCCGTCGGTCTGATCTGTCAACTCGGACACCATACTCTCCGCATTGACGACCATGGACCGGAATTTATACATGCCGAACCGTTCGCCTTGGAGCCCGATTCGCTGCTGCTTGAAAAAGATTGGCCCACCGTCTTGCTTGACGAAAGAAGCGAGAATCACTAGCAGTGGGGACAAAGCAATGAGTAAACAAGCCGAAGCAACAATGTCGAATACTCGCTTGGCAAAGATGGCGCCTGAACTGAACTGCGGAGTGGAAACATGCACCATTGGAAGTCCAGAAACAGGCTGCACGTGCAAACGCGGACCGGCAACGTCAGTCAACGCCGGCGTCATTATGAGTCTGATACGGCGATCAGCTAAAGCCCAGCTGAGATCCCGGATCTCATGGGGGGACATCGTGACGCCAGAGGACAAGGCAACTGTATCTGCGTTGTAGCGGGATATGGACCCAAGAATGTCATCGACTTTGTTGCCTGTACCAGCCAATGGCACACCAACCTCGTGCGACAAAGTACCGTGCTGACCTGAGATCCCTGGGAGATGGGCCGCAACAGGAAGGAAACCGGCGTGTGGCTGACGGTTGAGGGATTGGACCAGGTGAGCGGCGGCAGAAGTGCCCGCCAAAACCAGCACGCGAGCATTCGAGAGGCCTGCGAGGCGCTGCCGGTGCAATACCTGGCGAAGGATCCAGCGGGTGAGGAGGATGCCTAAACTTCCGAGTGGCAGCGCCAATAGAACGTAGCCCCGGGCCATGTCCAAGCCGAAGGCGTAGGAGATGATGGCGAGCGTGCCGAACAGCCACGTTGTCGCTGTGAGAACGAGCTTGAACTCATCCGTTCCGGTGCCGATGACCTTGATCTTCCGGCTGTCCCAGGCGCCCAACATGATGTACCAGGCAAAGCCCAGCAGGACGCCACAAAGCCAATAAGAGATGGTGAGCGAACCGATGGTGAGGTCAGACTTTTCAAAACCGAAGCGCACCAGTTGCGCTGCTGCAAGGGCAACAACAATGATCAGCGCATCGGCCCAACGCAGTTGGGTGATGTATCGGTGGCGCCAGTTTGACCGGCCAGCTGCCAATGGCTTGCCGATGCCCAGCCGACCGTGGCTGTATGAGCCAGCTGGCTCCGCCTGCACTTCCAATTCGTACCCCCAAATTACGATGAACCAATTAAGGAAATCCAGGTTGTCCGATAGCCCATTTTTGGGCGCGACAAACCGTGGGCCATTCCTGTCATTGGTTGAGCGACCCTAGATAGCTCCTCGAGGAGAATATCCAATAAAGTCGTTTTCAGCAAATTTTCCAGAATTTCCCGAATAAAATGGATTGTGGGGGAGGCCGGCAGGGTGACTGCAAAGTCGTTTAGGTGGTAGTGAGTCCGGCGAGTTTGAGGGCGCGGTGAGGGTAGTTGCGTGCGCCGCGGGTGGCTTTGGCGATGTTCGTTTCTCCTTCCAGGCGCAGGATGGTGATGGCGATGTTCCTCAGGGAGGCCATCACCCGTGGTGCGTTTCCCCGCCTCACCTGGCTCTCGTCCTCCCGCCAGGTCACGTCGCGGCGCCAGTGCAGACCGTTCTCAATTCCCCAGTGGCCGCGGATCAGGGACCCGATGAGTTCCGGTTTCCCTTGTGCCGGTGTCAGTGACGTGACGATGTAGACGGTCTCAGTCGACCATTCTCGGGTCCCGAGCGGCCTGGACTTACGGGTGATCTGTGCGGCCTGGGTGGCGTGGGGGAAGTTGATGCCATCGGCGAGACTGACGCACTTGATGGTGCGTTCGATCTCGCGGCCATTGGCGCTTTCGTGGGTCTTGTTTCCGGCACGGACACGGTTCCATGGCAGGCTGCGCAGCTGGTCATGAAGTTTGGGCTGGTTGGCCTTGACGGTAAAGACGAAGTGGGCTTCCCGGGAGTGCAGGTAGTCGGCATGCTCGCGCTGCGTATGCAAGGCGTCTGCGGATATGACAACGCCCTTCAGGTCTTTGATCCCTTCCAGCAGTGGCTTGAAGTAGGTGATCTCGTTGTGCTTCTCAGACACGTTCTCCTGCACCAGCACGGCCCCTGTGGCCTGATCGATGCCGGCGAGCAGGTGGACCCGTGCACCGCCGCCGTTCTTCGCTCCGCGGACTTCCTTCCCATCGATGGCGATCGCCGCCACGCCTGTCATTTCCTGGGCCCATGTCCCTGCCAGCCGGTCCAGGGCGTCGGCGTCCAGGCGTTGGAGGACCCGGGCCAGCGTGGTCGCGTGCGGGGCGCCGATGCCCAAGGCGGCGAGCTGGTCCCGGGCCGTGTCGGCCGCCCACTCGGCCAGCTCCACCAGCGAGGTTGCACCAGCCAATACGGAGCAGACCATGATGACCAACAGGTGCGCGAACCGGTGTCGCACCCCGCGCTTTCTGCGGGGGTCCTTGAGTTCGGACAGAGCAATCAGCACCTTGCCCGGGTCAATCTCCACCGGCCCGACCGTGGCGAATTCGTCAATGAACGAGGCAAGGTGAGACGATGGCATGCGAGAACTCCTGGCAATACAGCGGATTAGACACCTACTGGATTAACAGGGGTTCTCACTTTTTGACATCCCGGCCGTGTTTGTCTCACATATTAAGACGCCGGCCACTCAGAAAAGACTTTGCAGTCGCCCTGGGGAGGCCGGGCAGTCACCGGACGCCAGAGCGGTCGAGCTGTAAATCGGATGGCGCGGACAGCTCTGCATTCAACGGAGGCGTACCTGCAGTCATGCGGCCCGTGTATGCCGCAACGAAGAGACAGTAAGCAGCGGCGCCGATGGCCGCACCCAGGGTGTTGGCTACGACGTCCAACCCTGAGGCGTAGCGTGCAGGGAGGAATAGCGCCTGGCTCAGTTCAATGAGGCTGGATGCAAACGCGCCGGCGAGTGCACCTAAAAGCACGTTTTTGAAATATGCGGCGGCGATGATGCCCATGGGAATGAACATGGCCACATTGGCGGAGAATTCCACTTGGTTGTAGCCGATAGCTTGCGGCAAGCCGTGCTGATGGAGCCACTCCAGTGTTGCTTTGAGGCCCCCGGCTGCCGGCCGGTCCACGGGAGTTGGCCAGAAGACAATGGCAATTACGGCAACCCCGTATATTGCAGCCAAAATAAGGGCCGTGCGATGGTGCGCCTTGATGACATACCCCAGTCTTGTGGATGGCCTCTGCTGGTGACACTGCCGAACCGAAGGAGGGCCGGCAGCCCGTTCAGTTTACGACAACGGGGGACCTGTCAGACTGCAGGACGACGTATCTCAGTTCAGCAATGCGAAGTAAACGACAATGCATACGATGACAAATAGGCCGCCGACGCCAGTCGCTTTCAAGCGGCGCACGCGCTTCTCGTGCTTATCCCGGTATTCCAAGCTCATGTCTGATTCCCCTGTCCGAATGACACACCCAGGAAACCCAGCATATGTGACGGAGTGAGAAACCTCACGCATTTCCCGTGCAACTCTGCAATTCATGGGCAGGAGATGGAACTACCCCTGCTGGTAAACATCGGGGATGCCGTCTCCGTCGTCGTCGCGTGATTCGATCTCGGCGAGCTTTCTGTAGTGGCGATTTCGGATCCGCAGGACAACCGTTGCCAGTAGCGCCGCAACCAAGGACCCGGCGAGAATGGCGACCTTTGCGTGGCTGTAGTGCGGCGAATCATCCCCGAAACTCAGTTCGCTAATCAGCAGGGAGACGGTGAAGCCCACGCCCGCTAATAGTGCGAGCCCGACAACATCAATCCAGGCGAGGCCGTCGTCGAGGGTGGCCTTGGTGGTTTTGGTGACAATCCACGTGGCACCTAAAACACCAAGGAATTTGCCAACGATCAAGGCACCGACGATGCCGATGGCGACTGAATCCGTGAACGCCGACTTCAAACCGGCAACGCCGCCAAGGGCCACCCCGGCGGAGAAGAAGGCGAAAAGTGGCACCGCGAATCCGGCCGAGACAGGGCGGAACACGTGCTCGAAGTGCTCGGCGAGGCCAGGACCGGCGTCAGGTCCGCCACGTTTGGCGGAGCGAATGACGGGCACTGCGAAGCCAAGCAGTACCCCGGCAACGGTTGCGTGGACGCCGGACGCGTGGACGAGCGCCCAGGTGGCAACGGCCAGGGGAATGAGCAGGTACCAAGAGCTGATGCGTTTTTGCACCAGCCAGGTAAACGCAACCAGCGGCAGGATAGCGAGGGCAAGGAAGCCGAAGTTCATCTCACCGGGGTAGAAGACGGCGATGATGGCGATGGCGATGAGGTCATCGACCACGGCAAGGGTCAGCAGGAATGTCCGCAGTGCCGTGGGCAAATGGGTGCTGATGACGGCCAGCACCGCAAGCGCGAAGGCGATGTCGGTGGCGGTGGGGATTGCCCAGCCCCTCAAAACCTCAGGACCTGCCGTCCAGTTCACTGCCACGAAAAACAGTGCTGGCAGGATGACGCCTCCAACAGCGGCGGTTATGGGGACGATGGCTCGTGCCGGGTTGCGAAGGTCGCCAGCAACAAACTCGCGCTTTAGTTCCAGGCCTGCCACGAAGAAGAAGATGGCGAGCAGGCCGTCTGAGGCCCAACTGCCCAGGCTCAAGTTCAGGTGCAGCGACTCGGGGCCAATCTTGAAGTCGCGCAGATTGAAGTAGCTCTCTGCAATGGGGGAGTTGGCCCAGACCAGCGCAACAACAGTTGCGGCGAGAAGCAGGGCGCCGCCGACGGTTTCCGAGCGGAGAATGTTGTTGATGCGGACGAACTCTGAATAGCTTCCGCGGCTGAAGACGCGGGGCTTGGATATTGCGTTCATGGGCGGGCACGCCCTTTCGTTGGTGCAAAGCGCCGACGTGATCCGTGCGGCCTTTGGGGTTGGCAAGACTGTTGCCGACCAGACTTCCCGGCGCACCTGCGTTCAAGTTTACATCCCGCCGGGCGGCAGGAATGCTGTGACCATGAATCTAGTTGCCGTCTGCCAGAGTCATGGTTGCCGCCGCCCCGGAGTTCAGCGGGCTGCACGCCTGGCATTTTTGGCAGACGGCCGGCGATGGGGCGGGTGACGTTTTGTGCTCGAATCTCTGCAATCCGAAGAATTAGTGTTGACACTTTTTCACCGTTTCAATCAATATCTGAAAATCACAATTTCTTTTTGTGGCTTTGAAAATGGCCCCAATGAAGGTGACTTTCCTATGTTTTTGGGATTAGGTGGTTATACCTGCCTACTGGGGGCATGAAACTTAACCAAAGGACTGGGTTCATGAAAAAGGTAACGAAGGCCGCGATCGCGGCCGGTGCAGCAACAGCGTTAATGCTTGGGGGAGCCGGTACGCTTGCTCTTTGGCAAGACAGCGAGGACATCTCAGCGGGAACCGTGACATCGGGCCACCTGACAATGGATACGGCAGCCGCGGGAGCCTGGACCGACACCAGCAGCGGCGCCGCCACCACGGATTTCGATCCCACGACGGACCACATCGTTCCGGGAGACACTGTTGTTTACAACCAGAACGTGACGATTAGTGCAGACGGCAAGAACCTCCAGGGGGAACTCACCGTCGGATCCTTTGCTGCGGCGATTCCGGCGGAGCTGGCCGGCCAAGTCACCGTGGATGTTGTACCGTCGTCCACGGACTCGGGGCTGACGATTGCGGGCAGCAAGGTCTCCTTTGCCGCGCCCGGCAGCTACAACCTTTCGGTTGCGATCACCGTAGATTTCCTGGAAGGCACCGAGGGGAGCACTCCCGTTGACACCATGGACCAGCCCATTGACTTGACGGCGCTCACGCTGACCCTCAACCAGGTCCGGCCGACTGTACCGTAGGCCGCCGATGCGCAAAGTCCTCGCGACTGCCCTCGTGGCGGCCGTGCTCGTGGTGCTGTTCGCCAGCGCCCAAGGCACGGCCGCACTTTGGCGCGCCGAGGGGACCATCAACGCCGGCGTCGTCACCACTGGCGTATGGGGCCTGCTTGCCAGTAGTGGCGGGGACAAGCCCGTGCCTAACTTTGAGTTCGCGAGCCTGGACACCAGCAACATGGTGCCCGGACAGTTTGTCCAGGCCCCGCTGACCCTCAGCAACGCCAACGCCAAGCCCGTGACATACGACCTGGCGGGGCTTGGCCCCGCGATCGGCGCCGGACAAGGGCCCGACTCGGAATTCGCCCACTCGATTTCGGTGCGGCTGACGAAGATTGCCGATCCCACCGCGTGCCTGGCCCAAGAGACCATTGGCGGCAACCTGGAGTACCAAGGCGGCATTGACAGCGGTGCCACGTTCATCAACGGCCCCCGCACATTGAGCGCTGCAGGGACTGCCGGTGAAGCCGAAATGTTCTGTGTCCGGGTCATGGTCAACGCGAACATGAGCGTCAGTGCTTCCGGGGGCCAAATCCAGCTGGTGCTGAACTTTGCCGGGGCGGAGCAATGACGACGCCTGCCACCGAGCCGGTGACCCGGCGCCAGCTGAACAGAGGCCAGGGAAAACGGCGCAAGCGCCGTCATTCCCGCGTGTGGAACTTGATTGGCCAGGTCCTCTCCTGGTTCGTTTTGATAGCGGTGCTGGCCGTGGCGGCCGTCATGATTGTTGTTCCCAAGGCTGCCGGTGCCACCGCATATACAGTGCTGACCAGTTCCATGGAACCTGGCCTCCCTCCGGGGAGCCTTGCAGTGGTGCGCCCCGTGGACCCGGCCGAGGTTAGAACTGGCGACGTCATCACGTTCCAGTTGAAGTCGGGTGAGCCCGCGGTTGTCACGCACAGGGTGGTGGGTGTGGGGTCAACACTGGACGGCGAGTTGCGACTGACCACCCGGGGTGACGCAAACGGGAGCGATGACGATCCCATCCGCGCGGAGCAGATCCGGGGCCGGCTCTGGTACCAGATGCCGTGGCTGGGATATGTCAACAGCATGTTCAGTGGCCGGGAGCGGCAGGCCGTGACAATCATTGCCGTCACGGGACTGCTGGCATACTCGGCATTCATGTTTGTTGGCGCATACCGGGATGCCCGGGCGGCGAAGAGGAGATGGACATGATTCCCCGAATGATGCCAAGGCAGAGGGTCCGCACGACGGCCGTTGCCGTGGCGCTGGTTGCGGGTGCGGTTCCCCTGGTGGTCGTCCCCGGTGCCGAGGCTGCCGCGCCGGCCAATATTTCATACAGCACGGACGGCGTGCACTATGGCGGAGAGGTTCCCAACCTCTTTTCCGGCTCCCAGAAATTGGCTCCCGGGGAGGGCATCGAAAGGACTTTGTGGGTCCGCAACGGCTACCCCATGACAGTGACAGTTGGCGTGCAGGCAACGACACCTGTTGAGGCCGGCGGGACGGAGTTGGTGGGAAATACGCAGCCGGACGTCACCAGTTTGCAACCGGGCGCCGAGGCCGCGATCAGCGTGGCAGTGCTACTCCCGGAAGAAGCGGGCAACACCTCTCAAGATGGCGGGTGGCCGGTGCGGCTGCAGGTGAAGGTGGGAGAGGCAACGCCGGCAGGGCCAGGCCAGCTGCCGGTGACAGGTGCCCAGAACTGGCTCTGGACGGTGGGCTTGGCGGTCTTGTTGGGTGGCGCCGGGGCGTACATGAGAACAAGTAAGAGGAGGGAATCACCGTGAGGGCTGCCAATGTTGCCGCGGATGCCAGGGGAGGACGCCGCTGGATGCAACGGAAGGCCCTGCTGTCGCTGGGCCTGCTGGCGGGCTTCGGGGCTGTTTCGACGCTTGCGTCGTGGACGGGAGAAGCCACGGCGACGATCCACCTGTCCGCGGCAACCATCTCACTTGGGGTGGGAGAGTCGGGGGCTTCAGTGGGCAAGGAATATGTCCTGCCCATTGACGGGGCGAATTGGTATCCCGGCCTGAGCCAGGCGGCGTTGGTGACCGTGAAGAACTCTGGTTCCACGCCCGTGCCGTATACGATCAGCGGTTCAGTTGTTAACCGCCACACCGGACAGCCGTTCACTTGGCTGCGGGTGACGGTGACCTCCGGCACGACTTCTGAGGGCACCAGCTGTGGCGGTGAAACCCTGCTGGAGAACTCATCGGGACAGTTCCCCGGTGCATCCGCGCCACGGGAGCTGGCCCTGGCAGGGGAGCAGACCGTTTGCGTGCAGTATGTCCTGCCGTTGGAGACACCCGGGACTGTGCAGGGAAACGTTGTAGATGTAAAGCTGATGTTTACCGCCACGGTGGGGGTCTCTTGAGATGAGCGTAGATTCTTCGCCCGGGACGCCTGTGGAGCCCACACTGGTTGCGGGCCCGCGGCTGCTTGATCGCTGGCTGCTCAACATTGGTGCTGCGCTGGGACTGATCTGCCTGGTGGTGGCCGCTGCGGCGTTCATCTTTGGCGTCAAACCTCTGATCTTCGCCTCCGGGTCAATGGCTCCGGCCATCCCTACAGGCTCCCTGGCGTTGGCGGTGCCGGCGCCATCCTCCGGCATTGCGCCCGGTGAAGTGGTTTCCGTGGTGTCATCCACCGGGTCACGGGTGACTCACAGGGTCGTGTCCGCCGAACCCGGTATTGGGCTGGTGCTCAAGGGCGACGCCAACTCAATTGCCGACCTTCAACCATTCGTCGGAGACAGTGTTGACCGGGTATTTGTCAGCTTTCCTTTCGTGGGGTATCTGGTCAGCTGGTTGGCGTCACCGTGGCTCCTTCTGCTGGGTGGCGGCCTGTGCGCCTACCTGTTGTATGTGGCGTTTGTACGACGGTGTCCGGGCGGAGGCCGTGAATTCGGTGATCCGCCGCGTGGAACCGGCACCGGAGCGGGACGACGGAAATGGCTGGGTGCCGTTGCCGTCATTATCACCCTGGCTGTTGCCATGCCGCTCGGGGCGGCTGTGAAGGTGGAGTCCACAAGGGCGGCCATGGCTGTCACTGCAGACGCGAAGTCATCCATCACCTTAGGCGTGATGCAGCCTCCGACAACTTTGAAGTGTGCTTCATCTGGGACTGGCGACCAGAACATTGACATTTCATGGTCGGCGCCCGTGGACAGCCATCCAACGCCAGTAGCGTACCGGCTGACCGTTGGCGTCAGTGGAAAATACACGACGGCTGACGTCACAGGGACACATCAAACAATGGGGCTTGACAAGGAATCCGGCGGCCTGCTGGGCGGGGTCGTCAGGTTGTTGGACAGCCTTGTTGGCGGGCTGCTGCAGTTGCTGCTGGGCGGCCCCCAGGATGTCAGCGTCACCGTCGCTGCCATTTACCCGGGCGGGTGGGAATCGCCAGTGCTGGCCAACGATAAAATCGCCGCGATCTCCAAGCCACTTTTGGCGCCGATGGTCGTCAAGTGTAAATAGCCGGGAGCTGGGTCCACATCTGATTCCAGGTACTTGTTTCACAGGAAAGGGGATACCCAAATACCAGAGTCCAGCTGATCCGGGCGCAGGATTGGTGTTGAACGGGGAGCCAACCAACGCGGCCATGATTGCAACTACCGACGCGAAGTCGTCCGTAGCTATGGGAGTGATGAAGGCTCCGACGGATTTGACGTGTGCAGCTTCCGGAACAGGTAACCAGAACAGCGATATTTCATGGTCGGCGCCCGCAGGAAGCCAGCGCTTATCGGCAGCCTGATCCGTGGCCACTGGAAAATAGAAAGCGGCCTCCAATGGCCGGACGTGACCTGGCGGGAAGACTCCATCCAGATCCGCGAAGACAACTCACCCCACGTGATGGAATTTCTCAGGAATATCGCCATCGCGATCATGTATCTGGAAGGCGAACCCCATCACGCCAAAGCCACCCGAGCCGCACACAACTACCCGCACCTCGCACTCAAACTCGCTGGCCCAAATATCAACCAACCGACTTTGCAAGTGCCCTGGGAGAGTTGGGGTCCTGCAAAGCCTGTGTGACTTAGATGGTGCAAGCCATCGATCTGCAATCGCAGGTGTTTGGGGCGTATCGCAAGCTAAAACTGTCACATAGGTGGGGCCCTGGCAAAGATCCAGGGCCCCACCTATCTAAGTGTTAGCCTGCCAATTAAGGGGTCCACTCTCCAGTCGCTACTGGCGTTTCGTTAGACCACGAAGCTTCCGGTGTACCGGAGTTGACGAACTCCATACTTGAAGTGGCTGTGATTGTCCCGGCGGTATCTGGGACTAGCTTGAAGGTCAAGTTACCTCCAAAAGAAAAGTTCGACGAAGAGATTACAAAGGAAGTCGCAGGAACCGATGGGTCGGCCGGGGATGACACTGTCCATCCTGGAATGAGCGACCCCGGGACAAGGGAAACAGGCGTATTGAACGTAATCGTTAGGTTCATTGTTCCGGATGCAGTGAACCAGGGCTCTGCGCGGTAAATGATCTGGCCGCTGTACTGCATGTCGGGAGCGCCTGGTATTGAAGACAGCGTTGTCGGCTCCGCGCCGGCAGAGGAATCCCAGAAGTAGTTCGCTTCATCGTTCGGGGCCGGTGTACTGGCGGATGCGGCCGGGGCGGCGATTGCGGCAGCGATGACCGGTGTGCTCCAGGCAGCACCCTTGAGGACGGACCGGCGCTTCGGTGAGCGTTCTTCGTTGTTCATTATTACGGCAATCTCCATCGAGGGTCGAAAGGCGGATGATCAAGAATTGGCCACGTGGCTAATCTGGATAATACCGAGCGATCTTCGAAAGTCCCAATCAGAGCCACAAAGTCAAGTTTGGCCCTTTGAGGCCATTTTGCGGTTCTCTTGACACATTTTCACGCTGGCTATCCCGGAGGTTGCCGCATGGTGGGGCGGGTGCTTTGGTCGTAGGACAACTGTTCCCCGAACTTGGCCGAGGCGGAGGGTAGGCCATCTGGCCAATAGGGGGAATTAACTTAGGGCCTGAATGCTGTGGAAACGACGAAAGGCGCACAACCAGTGGTTGTGCGCCTTTCGTCAGGGCACCTGGGCAGGCCGGGCGCCGTCGTGCTCGAACTAGCTGTGCGAAGCCAGCCATTCCTGCGCCAGCGTGGCCTGCAGGTTCAGGGCGCGGCCGATGACGGGCTCGGCCGCGGAAGCGATCTTGCCGCCCAGGAACGGGACGCTGGACTTGACGTCGCCGGAGAGCTCCACGACCGTTGAGTCGCCGTTGACGACGAGCTTCTGCTCGGCAGTGACGTCAACGGGCGCCTTCGCCACGGTGAGCTTGATGGTGTTGGTGCGTGAGCCGTCGGCGGCCGGGGCACTCCAGGACTCTTCCTGCGTGACCGTCAGGGAGTCGCCGAGGACCTTCTTGGCGATGTCGGGCATGCGGGTGGTGGGCAGCGTGCGCACCGTGGTGGTGGTGAACGCACCTGAGGTGGGTCCGCTAATGGTGAATGACTTCAGCTCGCCCCCCACGGTTTCGCTGACGTGCTTGATGAATTCTTCGTTGGTAAAGACATCGGTCACGCTCTGTGCGGATGCGGCGAGCGTGGTTGAGGCGGCAAGCGCCATTGGTTCCTCCATGGTGTGGATTTTTGGGCAGGTCCTAGGATAGCAAGGCTGGCGGATAGTAAGCTGAACATGTCCCGGACCTTGTAACAAAGGTTCGGGCTTTCGTGCTGTCTTTGGGCAAGCACGAACCGAATTTCGTGGCGCCCGCCGACAGGTGCCCATCATGCACCAGCACCATGCACTGTATATAAAGGTGCACCAAGGAGAAAACACCCATGAACCTTGCAGGTTTGCGGAGCGCACTGAACGAAGACCCCCTGTTTGCCCGAGTCCGCGGATACGCCGCTGCCGACCCGGCCACCCGCAGCACGGATGTGTCTTTCAGTGCCCCTGCGGGCATGCGCGCCGTGCTGCTGGCGGAGATGGCCGACGGGCTTGCCGAGCGGGGTGCCGGCACCCCGGGCGTGGTGCTGGCCGTGACGGCGACCGGCCGCGAGGCCGAGGACACCGTGGACGCGCTGCGCTCCTACCTCCCTGATGCCGCCATTGCCGAATTCCCGAGCTGGGAGACGCTGCCGCATGAGCGGCTGTCTCCGCGATCGGACACCGTGGGCCGCCGGCTCTCTGTGCTGCGCCGCCTGGCGCACCCGGAACTGGATCCGGGTGAGCACCTCCGCGTGGTGGTGGCGCCGATCCGCGCCGTGGTGCAGCCGCTGGTGGCCGGGCTGGGCGAGCTGGTGCCGGTGCGCGTGAAAGTGGGGGAGGAGTTGGAGTTTGGCGAGCTGATCAAGCGGCTCTCCGATGCTGCCTATGCGCGCGTGGACATGGTGACCCGGCGCGGCGAATTTGCCGTCCGCGGTGGCATCATTGACGTCTTTGCCCCCACCGACAACCACCCGGTTCGCGTCGAGTTCTTCGGCGACGAGGTGGACTCAATGCGCTGGTTCAGCATTGCCGACCAGCGAACCCTGACCTCCGTGAAGGGGTCCGTGGAGCACCCGGCGGAGCTGTATGCACCGCCGTGCCGCGAAATCCTGATCACCCCCACGGTCATGGGCAGGGCTGCCAAGCTCAAGGACGCGATGCCGGGTGCCGCCGGCATGCTAGAAAAAATCGCCGGCGGCATTGCCGTGGAAGGCATGGAGTCCCTGGCCCCGGCACTGGTGGACGGCATGGTGCCGCTGTCCTCCCTGCTGCCTGCCGGATCCATCAGTGTTGTGCTTGATCCGGAGAAGGTCAGCGCCCGCGCGCACGACCTGGAATCGACCAACGCCGAATTCCTCGAGGCGGCCTGGTCCACAGCGTCCGACGGCGGCAGTGCCCCGCTGGACCTGGCGCAGGCCGGGCAGGGGGGCGCCGGCGTGGACCTTGCCTCGGCGGGATTTAAGTCGCTGGCAGAAACCCGGGCCACGGCGCTGGAACACCAGGTGGCCTGGTGGACGCTGGGCTCGCTGGTGCAGGATGAGGAACTGGACCCGAGCACCGACGTGTTGAACCTGAACGCCCGCGAACCGCGAGGCTACCGCGGCGATGTGGCGGAGATGATGGAATTCATCGGCGCCCGCGTCAAGGACCAGTGGCGCGTGGTGGTTGCCACCCAGGGGCCCGGCCCGGCCCAGCGCCTGGCCGAACTGTTCCACGAAGCCAACATCCCGGCGTCGCGCGTGGAAACCCTGGACAAGGAACCGCAGCCGGGCATCATCGAGGTGACCACTGCCGACACCGGGCGCGGCTTTGTGCTCGACTCACTGAAACTGGGACTGCTGACCGAGGCCGACCTGCTGGGGCGGGCCTCCGCGGTCTCGACCCGGGACATGCGCAAGATGCCCTCCAAACGCCGGAACGCCGTCGACCCTCTCCAGCTTGAGGCGGGGGACTATGTGGTACACGAACAGCACGGTGTGGGCAAGTTTGTGGAGCTGATCCAGCGCAAGGTGCCGGGCGCCGGCGTGGGCGGGGCGGCCGGGCTGCGTGAATACTTGGTGCTGGAATATGCCCCTGCCAAGCGAGGGGCGCCGGGCGACAGGCTGTTCGTGCCGACCGACCAGCTGGACCAGGTGACGGCGTATGTTGGCGGCGACGCGCCGGCGCTGTCGAAGATGGGCGGCTCGGACTGGGCGGCCACGAAGTCGAAGGCGCGCAAGGCCGTCAAGGAGATTGCCGGGGAGCTGATCCGGCTGTACTCGGCGCGCATGGCCAGCCGCGGGCATGCGTTTGGGCCGGACACGCCCTGGCAGGCCGAGCTGGAGGAGGCATTCCCGTATGTGGAGACGCCCGACCAGCTGGTGGCCATCAACGAGGTCAAGGCCGACATGGAGAAGGAAGTCCCCATGGACCGGCTGATCTCCGGCGACGTGGGGTACGGCAAGACCGAGATCGCGGTCCGGGCAGCGTTCAAGGCGGTCCAGGACGGCAAGCAGGTGGCGGTGCTGGTGCCCACCACGCTGCTGGCGCAGCAGCACTACGAGACGTTCAACGAACGTTTCTCCGGCTTCCCTGTGCGGGTGGCGCCGCTGTCGCGATTCCAGACTGCCAAGGAATCCAAGGAAATCGTGGAGGGCGTGAAGAACGGCTCCGTTGATGTGGTCATTGGCACGCACCGGCTCCTGTCCAAGGACTTCGCGTTCAAGGACCTGGGCCTGGTGATTGTGGATGAAGAGCAGCGCTTTGGTGTGGAGCACAAGGAGGCGCTGAAGAAGATGCGCACCAACGTGGACGTTCTGGCCATGAGCGCCACACCGATTCCGCGAACCCTCGAGATGTCCATGACGGGGATCCGGGAGACGTCCACCCTGGCCACCCCTCCGGAGGAGCGCCACCCCGTGCTGACGTACGTGGGCGCGCACAGCGACAAGCAGGTGGGCGCCGCCATCCGGCGCGAGCTGATGCGCGAAGGCCAGGTCTTTTATGTGCACAACCGGGTCAAATCAATTGACCGGACGGCCGCGCACATCCAGCAGCTGGTCCCCGATGCGCGCGTGGCCGTGGCCCACGGGCAAATGTCCGAGGCCCGGCTGGAACAGATCATCGTGGACTTCTGGGAGAAACGCTTCGACGTGCTGGTGTGCACCACCATCATCGAGACGGGCCTGGACATATCCAATGCCAACACCCTGATTGTGGAGCAGGCCAACAACTACGGGCTCTCGCAGCTGCACCAGCTGCGCGGGCGGGTGGGGCGCGGGCGCGAGCGTGCCTACGCGTACTTCCTTTACCCCGCGGACAAGCCCCTCGGCGAAGTGGCGCTGGAACGGCTCAAGGCCGTGGCGGCGCACAACGAGCTCGGGGCCGGCATGGCGCTGGCCATGAAGGACCTGGAGATCCGTGGCGCCGGAAACCTGCTGGGCGGGGAGCAGTCGGGCCACATCCAGGGCGTGGGCTTCGATTTGTACATCCGTCTGGTGGGCGAGGCCGTGGCTGAGTTCAGGGGTGAAGGCGAAGAGCGGGTGGCCGAGATGAAGATTGAGCTGCCCGTCAACGCCCACCTGCCCCACGACTATGTGCCGGGGGAGCGGCTGCGCCTAGAGGCCTACCGCAAGCTGGCCGCCGCCGTCACGGTTGAGGCCATCGCCGAGGTTGAGGACGAGCTCATCGACAGATATGGCGAGCTGCCGCAGGCGGCCGTGAACCTGCTCGCTGTGGCCAACTTCAAGGTCCTGGCCCGTGCCGCAGGCCTAACGGATGTGGCTATGCAGGGGAACTTCATCAAGTTCGCCCCGGCCGAACTGCCCGAATCCAAGGAGATGCGCCTGACCCGCATGTACCCGGGGTCCATGGTGAAGCCTGCCCTGAACGCGGTGCTGATTCCCAAGCCGAAGACGGCCCGCATTGGTGGCCGGGACCTGGCCGACGCTGAGGTGCTCAAGTGGGCGCAGGGCGTGCTCGAGGCGATCTTCGAGGTCACCCCGGAAACCGTGGCGGCACCCGTCCCAGTGAAGTAGCGCGCTGGGAGGCGGCGGGGCGCTGGGAGGTTCGGCCCCGCCGTCGTGCGCGCAAAAAATGACACCGTCGCCGCTTTCATGGCCCTGGTGCTGTCGGAGTGTCGCAAACCTTCACATAGGGCGTGGTAAACCCGACTTGGACGGGCTCCGACGGGCTATCTGAAACTGTCCGTTAGTCTTATTTGTTGAAGCATTGCATGGGCGACCGTTTAAAGTGGTCTGCCGGCTCGATGTGCCATTAGGGGAGTTCCCACATGGCACACGGACTTGAAAAACCGGTCTTGGGGGACTGAAAACATGACAGATTTTAATGAGGTGCACGGGTGGGCCTCCCTGAGCGGGTACAAAACGTTCAAATTTCACCTCAGTGGGGAAAACCGGAAAGTTGAGGAGAAGATTCTCAAATTCTCCGCTCTGGAGATCATCGACCAACAAGTGCCCGCCAACACGTACGTCAAGGGGCTTCGCTTTAACGCGTTCGCAGTGGCCCATATTCGTGTCAGTCCCATGACAGTGGTGTGGAACCGGAAGCGGTTGTCTTCACAGCGGCGCCATATGTTTGTCCTGGTCAACAAAGGGACTGTCCAGCTCCGAGGGGATGCCACAACGGCCATTGCGCCAGAGGGGGGAGTCGGCGTTGTCTTTTCGGGGTCCAGCTCGGCCGTGATTGAGATAACAAGCGACACTGAGATGGCCTTCTTTTCCTTCGATCAGAACGAGATCAGGCCGCTGGCGTTCTCCTCTGCCGAAGTGGGAAACATCCGCACGGATTCTCCGATCTTCCGGGCCGCATATGCCTACATCTGCGGCGTCGTCGATTCCCCTGATGACCAGGATGTTGGCAGTTCCCAGGTTCTGCGTGAACTCACGCGGGAAGTTGCCCGGGCGCTCGCCTTGGAAGCCTCGTCGGTTGCGCCGGTGATGGACACCGTGGCCCACGCACGGCAAGTCATCGAGCGGCGGTACCGCGCCATTGCCTTTACTCCCGGGGACGTTGCCGACGAAATTGGCCTCTCTCGGCGTTCGCTGGAGCGTGCCTGCGCCGATCAGGACATCAGCCTGGCCGACGAGTTGCGTGCGCGTCGAACCAGTCATGCGCGCCACCTGCTGCCCGAACGACCGCACCTGCCCCTTAGTGAGATTGCGTCCTTGAGTGGATTCAGCTCCGTGGAGGTGATGCGGCGTGCTTTTTGGCGTTTTTACGGCGAATCCCCGTCCACGATCAGGAAGAATCCGGTGGCCACGGCGGAAAGTGACGCACTCCACTCTGCGGATTAATCCAAGCCGCAAAAACGTAAAATGCGACATTTTGCCCACTTGATGCGCCAAGTGCGGCAATTGCTTTTCTTCCTTTCGTGGAACTTCCTATGGTCGAATGCGGGCCTTGACGTAATGCGGGCCTCAACGGCCGAAGCAATGACGTCTTCGAGCCGGTGGATCCATTTTCACTAAAGGAAACTCAATTTCATGGCAGTCAATGCAAATTCAGCCGTCCAAAACTCAGCCGCGGAGCGCAGCTCCAACAGGCGCACGATCATCAAGGGTGCGGCATGGTCCGTGCCCGTCATTGCCGCGGCGGTTGCTGCGCCGGCAGCGTCGGCTTCGCTGATACCTTCGAAATTCGACAACACCATCACCGTGGCCGCCCAAGGTGTACCCGGAACCCGCGGAGACATTTTCTATACCCTCGGCTCTCTCACGCTCAGCGGCGAACCCGGCACAACTTCTGGTGGTGTCTACATCACGGCGACTGCGCCTACGGGCTACACCACAGACCTGGTCGATGGGGGAACTCTCGGTGAATGGACGATTACATTCGTCGGCACGTCCCCTCTCAGTATCGAATTTTTCCATCCCGGGCTGACCCTCACCTCGGCTGCAACAGAAACCCTGAACTTTCCCGGGGCGGTCTTCACTGGCACTGGTGCGAACGGAATCAACTACGCGACGTTAAACGTCTATTCGGACGTTTTTGGGGACTTTGTCGACGGGCGTTCCCCCGGATCGCGCGGTTAACACTCGACGGTGAAGTCTCTGCTCATTCTTGTTCCTTTTGCCGAAATCAGGCAGCAGAACAAGGGTGGTGCCTTTGGCGAAGTAGCGCTTGAGAGCTTGGATCTTGCAGGAATATCAGGTTGCCGGCCTGGCGGGGATTGGATTCCCTGCCGGGCCGTACTGGTGGTCGGCGCGGTATCGTGGGCTGCCGTCGCCGGGTGGGAGTCGGTTTTCACCCTCCAAGTGATGTCGTGAGAGGGCACATGCCAACAATGGGGACCGCCCTCACCCACGTGGGGCGTCGGCCAGTTGCCTGAGAACGATTGAGTTGAGCTGACCGTGGTTCCGGTTTCCCATGGCCAGGTGGTCACCTACGACCTGCTCCTTGCGGACGCCTTGCTTGTTGGTGTGATTCTCACAGCTGAATGGGACCATCTCCGGAGGCATTCTTTCGTCGTAACGGTGGGCCGCCGCGCACTTGTGCGCCAACAGATTAAGGCGAGTTCCGCCGTCGAACATGAGAACCCGCGGAAGCCACCGCTTGAACAGCGCACGAGGCTCGTGGCCCGGGGCCATCTCTCACCATGAGGGCGACGGGTGATTTAAAGGGTGATGTAGGCGAGTACCTGGGTGCTTTTGACCACTGCGGCAGACGCCGGGAGTTTGGATGGATGAGTCACAAGATCCAGCAAGTCCTCCCGGAAGGTATCCACCATCATGGAAAACAAAGTCATTGAAGATTCAGTTCTGAGCAGCCACACTCGCCGCCGAGTTGTCAAAGGTGCCGCATGGTCCCTGCCGGTTATTGCCGTAGCGGTTGCCGCGCCCGCCGCGTCAGCCAGCGATCCGGTTTTTCAGGAAAGGTACATCTTTTCCGGCGGTACCAATACCAATACGGTTGAAGGCGTTATCCAGGAAGTCACGCTGACCGGCGGGAACTTTACGCTTGAGGGCCCGGCTGGGACCACGACAGGTGAGATCACGCTCGTAGCTACCTTCCCGGACGGCTACACGGAATGGACAGCAGTTGCGGAGCTCTACTCGTGGACATGGGTTGAGACCGAGGAAGACGGATTGAAAGTAGTCACGTTCAGCCATCCAGGGATGACCGTTACAACAGCGGGTACACCAGTTTCAGCGTGGTTTGCAGGAATTGTGCTCCTTGGCTCCGGCGCCACCAAGCGGAACAATGCAACCTTTGCCTATTCGTGCACCAACTTCACAGGTGGCGGACTTTTCGCCCCGAACTGATGTTGCCCGGAAGATTGCAGCTGGTCTGTGGGAATCTTTGGTTGAAGGCACTGTCCGAGCCGTTTCTGGTCCGGGCGGTGCCTTCACGGTGTGTCCGGGTCCCTGACGTCATATGAATTGGGGGCAACGGCACTGATGTATCATCCAAGTTGATCGGAATATGCGCAGTTTTGCAGGCTCCGAAGGAAACGACGAATTGGGGCACCGTTTTGCTGTTGAATGTTAGTTTGGCACCACCGGTGGGATTAATTTCGGAGGAGTTCCCGGCTGGTCCTCGCTCATATTTTGTTCCCGTTATTCGAAGTTCAACTGTTCCCCGACCCCATTTGCTTAATGAGCTCTCGGAACTTTGCGGCACCGCACAGCTCATGCTGGTTGAAGGTCCAGCTGGCACCGGCAAGACGACCGCGCTGGCCCAGTGGGCGGACTCCACCGCGCATCAGCCAGAAACATTGGTTTGGGTGACGCTGTACGGTGACAACGCCAGCCGAGGCGCGTTCTGGATTCGTGTCCTGGCGGCATTGCAGGATGCGGAGCTGGCAGCGAGCGACAGTTTCCTTGCCCGCCTGGATTTGTCGACACTGACGGATTCCCTGATTCAAGGGGCGGTCCACCGTTCCCTTATGAGTGTCGGGGTTGCCCTGACCATTGTTCTTGATGACTTTCACCATGTGAGCGACCCCTGCATCGGTGAGGACGTTGTTTCGCTTTTGGAAGCCATTAGGGGGCTCCGGATAGTTGTCTCCTCCCGGACACACAGCACGCTCAACCAGGCATCCGTGGCCCTACGGGTAGAACGGTGCTACAGGAACTCGGCGTCGTTTGCGTTTTCGCTGCACGAAGTTGAGGAACTACTGCAGCGGCACAACGTTGGGGAACTACTGCAGCGGCACGATGACGCCGGTGTTCCAGCCGGGCAGGCTCCTCCACATTCACGCGCAGGGAAGATTTACGAGCTCAGCCAGGGGTGGCCGTTGGCGGCCAGGGCCATGGTCATCGAAGACTCGTTGCCGGATGCCGGTTCTGGATTTCTGGTCCAGGACTTCGCTGTCAGCTACGTAAAGACTCTTCTTCGCACCGCCAATTCAACTGAACGGCAGCTTCTGCTGGGCACGGCAGTGTGCAACCAGTTTTCCGTAGAGCTCGCAAGTAAAACGTCAGGCCTCAATAGCGGTGAAGCAGACGATGCGATTCACCGATTGGAAGCCAAGGGCGTGCTGATCCAGCAGGATTTCAGAACGGGATCACGATTCTCGTTCCACCCTGCACTGGGGGAGGCGCTCGCCAGCATTGCCAGAACGTTGCTCCTGCCCGAGGTGGTTGAGGAGCAAGAGATAATCTACGCCGCATGGATCGAAGCCGAGCGTCCCGAACTCGCCCTGGCTATCCAGTGCAGGCTCAGGAGGCTCGACGAAGCAGCCACGACCTTGGCCCGACATTTCTCGATGCTCGTCAGCGTTCTTCATGAGAGCACCCGCCGTGCCCTCGCGCAGCTGCCACTGAGCACCGTGAATCGGTATCCACTGCTCATTTCCGCACGATTCGTCATTGACTTTGAACGCTCAAGCACACCCAGGATTCAACTGGAAGTTGCCTCCAATGCATTGATAACCGAACTGGAACGGCGCCACGCCATCGGAATCGGTTTTGATTTCCCTGAAGCGGGGAACCTCACCGCCATTCATCGCATGATGGGAAATGGGGAGCAGGCCGCCTTCTTTGCCGGGGTAACTTCCCAAAAGTTGTTTGCATCGACCGTCCATTTGGATCCCATATTTGGCCCCTCGGCCACGATGGCCCATGCGGTCGTGGCCCTGGCACACCTGCTTAATGGGAGTTACCGACTGGCCGAAATGCATTACGAGAAGGTTCATTTTTTGGCCAGTCTGTTGGAGCAATCTTCCGAAGAAGCCCGCGGCATGAGCGGCCAAGCACTTGTTGCAGCCATGGATGGTGAAATTTCCACATCTCGGAAGCGTATTGCCTTGGCATCAAAGGCACACCACGCCGGAGACTGGCGGGAGCACTTCGGTGCAGCAAATTTGGGGCTCGCGAAGGCAATTACGGCGCTCGAAGACTTCGATTACACAGCAGCGGAGGCGGAATTGGAGCTGCTGGCAACAGATATGACCGCGCGCGAAACCTGGGCGATGGTTGCCACTACTGTTGCCCTGGCCACCTTGGTCAGGATCGGTCCACAGGCAGCCTTGGGCACGTTGCGCCAACACATGGCCCTACACAGTGCGCGACCACCGATCGTGAAGGCCCAGGACTTGGCTTTGAAGAAGACGGAGGCGGACTTGGCCATGTGGACGGGCAACTTCGCTGTTGCCGAGCGCATTCTGGAAAGTGCGGACGCCAATAATGTCGGCATAAAGCTGTCCCTGGCCCGGCTGAGGTTGTCGCGGGGTGACTTCTTGGGAGCAGAACTGACGGCGCTTTCCTGTTTGGAATCGCTGCAGGGTTCCAGCCAGGTTTCACTGCGCTGGCGGTCTGAAGCAGCACTGCTGGCGGCCACTGCCGCCTGGCGTGATGCCCGCGTGGAAACTGCTACGGACGCTGTTGCGCTGGTTGGGGCTGAGTTGCAGCGAACCGGGCTGCGCCTACCATTGCTGTGCGTCTCCTTTGAAACCTTGCAGTTGATGTTCGAGGCTACGGACCAACGATTCGGCACAGAATTCAGCGACCTGCTGGAACACGTGCCACGCTTCATTGTCCAAGAGGTAGTCCACGAGGCGTTGACCCCGGCCGAACTAAAGGTACTTGAGGCGCTCGGGCACGGAGGCAGCATCAAAGCGACCGCCGAAGCACTGTATATCTCAGCAAACACTGTCAAAACGCACACCAGACGCATTTACCGCAAGCTGGGCGCAGCCTCGCGCACGGAAGCCTTGACCACTGCTGCGGCGTTAAACCTGCTGGGCAATACCAGCCACCCCCTGAATGGTGCGCCGGCGGGCGGACGGTGAGTCCCGCCGTCGTACATCTTGAATAGCTGAACTGCAGCAGGGAGGCTGCTTGCAGCTCTAGACACCGGCGGATATTATGCCTCGAACCATTTTGGCTACAACTCCCTTGCGAGCCCGGCGATTTACGCCACCCGCCGCACGGGCGGCGGCCGCTCGCTCATGCCTGTCCGCCGTGCCCAGCAACTTGTCGGGATTGTTGCCGAATCCGGCGAGGAAATGCTGCGCAAACTCACGTGAGCACCATCATTCAACTAGTAGAAAGTTGGTCAATGCAGACCTCCACTGTGCCCGTCGGCACTGCCCCGAAGCCTAAACCCTGGAACAGTCCAGCAAACCTGGTCCGTGCTGGCCTCGCCGTCAGCGGCATCGTACTGGCCCTGCTGGTTTCCCCGCTCGTGCAGGCGACGCAGGGCCTGCCCGGCGGAAACCCGGCAGCCCTGTGGGGGCTGCTGCCCATTGGGCTCTATGCCGTCCTGGCCTTCTCCGGCATGAGCATTCTCGCATCGACACTGGTTGCGCTGGCCTCTGCTCTTGTACTTGATGTGCCAACGTTGCCCCAAGCAGGTGATTTGCTGGTGGGCTCGCTGACCAATCAGGTCACCATCATCGGGCTGATCATTGCCCTGGGAGCCGGTGTAGGCGGCGTCCTGCGCGAGACCGGCGTCGCTCAGGTGATCGTTGCCGGCGTCCTGCGCCTTGTTGGACAGCGCGGCCCGCGCACCGTGGCACTCGGCATCATGCTGGCCTGCCTGGTGCTCGTTGCCTCACTGGGAACCCTTGCCGGCGCGCTGGCGATCGCAGCCCCGCTGCTCATCCCTGTGGCGGCCAGACTGGGGTACACGCGCATCTCCACTGCAACGCTCATGTTTATAGGCGGCTGTGCCGGGCTCGCGCTCGCTCCGTTCGCGGGAAGCAACGTGGCGATCATGCAGGCAGCCGAGGTGGGCTACGGAACCTACCTGCTCGTCGGTGCCGGTCCGCTCGCACTGCTCACGCTCGTTGTGGGAATGCTTTGGGTGCCACTGGTGCAGCGGCGCAGCGCCAAACAAGGAGACTTTTACTCAGCAGCCGAAGCCGCCGAAATCAACACCCCCATCACTGCCGTGGCGCGGAAGGCCGCGGCCATTTTTGCAGGGCTGCTGGCCGCCCTGGTCAGCGTGGCCATTGTGACGGGAATCGGGATCATCTTTCCGCTTATTGCGCTGCCAATTCTGGCCATTGCCACCGGCCTCGGCGCCAAGCTGCCTGTGCGGGCATGGTTTGCGGCGCTGGGTCGGGGCATGTGGAGCATGGTCGGCGTGTTCGCGCTGTTCTGGCTGCTGGCCGTGCTGTTCCTGATCATCGACAGGCTCCAACCCTTCGGCACCGTCCTGGCGTTGCTGCGGCCGCACCTTGAAACAAGTTCACCCTTCATCTTCTCGCTGATCGTGGCCCTCATCGGTTGGGTTGGCGTCCCTGGGGCAACTGCGGCCCAAGTGGTGCTGATCGACAAAGTATTCGGGCCACTGGCCGGTGAAATGGGAGTTGGCGCCGGGTCCTGGGTGGTTGTCCTGTTGTTTTCTTCGAAGGCGGACACCTATGGTCCCTTCCCCAACCCGAACATGGTAGGCGCCATGGGCCTTGCCCATTCAAAAAATCTGCGGATGATGCTGCTCACCGGGTGGATTCTTCTGGTTCCGGCGGCGTTGATGTACTTTTTGATTCTTTTTCTCGGAACGAGGTAACCATGTTTGATCTCCTTATTACGAATGCACTGATTGTCGACGGTACGGGCGCACCCGCCCAGCTGGGTTCGATTGCCGTACGCGACGGGAAGATCGCGTCAGTTGGGGCCGGGCAACCCCTCGCTGCCGCCCCTGCCACTGTTGTAGTGGATGCGGCTGGCGACGTGGTGGCTCCCGGTTTCATTGACCTGCACTCCCACGCAGACTTCTCCATCCAAGGCGCCCCCGCAGCCGAATCCCAACTCATGCAGGGAGTGACGACCGTGGTCACGGGAAACTGCGGTGCCTCTCCCTTCCCAACTCACGATCTTGGCCAAATCCGCCGGGCCGGGGCCCAGTTTGACGCGGTCTTCAACGGTGCCTGGGACGATGCCCGCGGCTATGCTGCCGCCACTGCGGAGCACCGGCCGGGAGTCAATCTGGTCATGCAACTTGGCCATACGACACTGCGCGCACACGTTCTCGGCCTGGCCAACCGGCCGGCGACAGATGAAGAGCTCGCTTTGATGGCCGGCGAGATCCATCTCGCAGCTGAACAGGGCGTCCGCGGGTTCACCTCGGGGCTCGTGTATGCGCCCGGCTCTTTCGCTGGCGAACGCGAAATGCAGGTCCTGGCGCGAGCCGCCGCTGAAGCGGGGCTGCTCTACTCCACCCATATGCGCAACGAATCAGACCGCTTGCTCGATTCCCTCGATGAAGCGATTGCCACGTCCGAGGCCGCGGGGGCACGCCTTGAGATTTCTCATCTGAAGGCGATGGGACCGGCCAACCATGGGCTTCCGCTCATTGCGCTGGAACGCATTGAATCCGCTCATGCGCGGGGTCTTGACGTTGCAGCCGATGTGTACCCATATGCGGCATCGAGCACGACGCTGACGTCGCGGTTGCCTGCGTTTGCACTCGACGGTGGCCCAGCCGCGATGTTGAAACGTCTGCGTGACCGGCATGAAAGGCCGCGAGTGGCAGCAGGGATTGCCGAGCGCTTTGGACGTGACCTGGACCCAACCGGAGTGCGCATCGCAGGGGTGGGGCCATCGTCAGGCGAGGACTTCAGCTGGGGTGCAGGCCTTTCGCTCACCGAGCTCGGTGAGCGGCTGGACTGCAGCCCGGAGGAAGCCGCGCTGCGGGTGCTTGAGGGCCACAACGGCGCGGTTGCCATTGTCAATCATGCAATGTCGGAGGCAGACGTGGAGGCGGTGCTGGCGCATCCGCTGGTCTCTGTCGCCAGCGACGGGTGGACGCTGTCCGTTGCGGGCGACGGTGTGCCGCATCCCCGGTCCTTTGGGACTTTCGCACGGGTGCTGGGCGAATATGTGCGTGAGCGCGGGGTACTCACGTTGGAGGAAGCAGTCCGAAAAATGACGTCCCTGCCGGCCTCTCGAATTGGGCTCGAGGAGCGGGGAACCATCGTGGTTGGGAAGGTTGCCGATCTTGTGCGCTTTGACCAGGGGCGGATCAGCGACCGTGCGAGCTACGCACAGCCGCGTCAACTGGCCTTTGGTGTACAGGACGTCTGGGTTGGGGGCCGGCCGGCTGTCTCCGGAGGAGCCATGACGGCGGGCCGGTACGGCCAGGTGCTTTGAGCATCAGCGCTGCAGGCAGGGAGGTGGCTGGCAGCGCAAGGAAGGTCCCGCCGTCGTGCATCAGGAAATGATCCCGATCCCGCTTTCTGAACCCGGAATCCCAGGATCAGAAAGCGGGATCGGGATCATTTTTGCAAGGTAGCACCGGGGCGGGGTGCGCCAGCAGCGGGAGGTGCCCGACGCCGTCGAACTTAAAAAACTGACCCGCAGCAGCCGGCGAAAAACACGTCCAAAACGTATATTTTCGCCGTTTACTGCGGGCCAGTTGCAATAAACGGGGTGCTACTCGCCTGCGGAGTCCGAGCGGCCCATGATCGTCACCGGGACGAAGATGGCCAAGGAGCACAGGCCAATGCCCAGTGCGGCCGGCACGAAGGCGTGGGCGAAGCTTTCCAGGCTCCAGTACGAGAAGGCGAAGATGCCGCCAAGGAACAAGCCAAAGAAAATGACAAACAAGACGATGGACTGCACCAGGCTGTTTTCGCCGCGGTAAGCGTTGTTGGACACGGTTCCTCCTGACCCCATGTGGGGGAGCATAAGTGGTTGCACCGGGCAGGCCGGAGCGATGATCTTTCCCTCGATCTTAGTATGGATTAGTACGAAGACGTGCCCGCGCCGCCGGTGACGATGGCAATGCCGGAACTGGTGCCGATGCGGGTGGCACCGGCTGCGATCATTTCCTCCGCCTTTTCACGCGTGCGCACCCCGCCGGAGGCCTTCACTCCGATGTCCGGACCGACCGTCTGGCGCATGAGGGCCACATCCTGGGCCGTTGCGCCGCCGCCGTTGAAGCCGGTGGAGGTCTTGACGAAGTCCGCGCCGGCCTCGACCGCGGCCTGGCAGGCGAGGACCTTCTCGTCGTCGCTGAGCAGGGACGTTTCGATGATGACCTTCAGGATGGACTCCTCGGCGTGGACAACCTCGGCCACGGCGGAGATGTCGTTGACCAGGGCTTCGCGGTCCAGGGCGCGGGCGGAGGCGATGTTGATGACCATGTCGACCTCGTCGGCGCCGTCCATGGTGGCGCCGCGGGCCTCGAAGACCTTGACGTCGGTGTTGTGGGTGCCCAGCGGGAAGCCGACAACGGTGCAGGTCAGCACGCCGGTGCCCAGCAGCGCCTTCTTGGCGGTCTCCACCCAGACGGGGTTCACGCAGACGGACTTGAAGTGGTGCTCGGCCGCCTCGGCGCACAGGCGCAGGATGTCGGCGTGGCTGGCCTCGGGTGCCAGCAGGGTGTGGTCGATGTAGCCGGCCAGACCGTTGGCGGGATCTGCCGCGAAGGGGCTGTTGCTGCTCATGGTGTGAACCTTTCCACGTGAGGATGTGTTGCCTCCATGGTGTCACAGGAACGCTCACCGCAGGCGATAGCCCCGCTTGACGACGGTTTCCACAATGGAGGGGTCCGGCAGGGCTGCCCTCAGCCGGCTGACCGCCATGTGCAGGGCGTGGTCGGCGTCCGGGGCGTCGGGCCCGGACGCCAACTCGGCGTGGGAAAGCACCCCGCCGCCGGCAGCCATGAGCAGCTTCAGCAGCTGCAGGGGAGCGGGGGCCAGCTGGACGGGTTGGCCGTCGACGCTCAGCGACTGTCCGCGCACCTCCAGCGTGGACCCCCGGCTTTCAGCCCGAAGCACGCCGGTCTGCTCCAAGTGCTCGCAGACGAGCCGGATGAGCGCCCCCATGCGGAACCGCTCAGGTACCAGGGGCGTGATGCCGGCCTGAAGGAGAGGAGCCGCCGTGACAGGCCCGACGGCGGCACTGACCACCGTGCCCGGGCCGGTCCCGCGCAGTGCCGCCAGGAAGTCCTCAGACCGGCCCAGCTGTGCTGCCGTGCTGAGGACGGCGTCCACGGCGGGGGCGCTGGTGAAGGTGACGACGTCCAGCTCGCGGTTGATGACGCCGTCGATGAGCTGGCCCAGCCTGTTCCCCTCCTCGGCGCTGACCCAGCGGTAGGGGGTCACCGTCAGCACGGTGGCTCCCGCGGCGCGAAGCCTGTCCAGCGCGGCGACGTCCGTGAAGCCGTGGACCTGCACGGCCACGGTCTTGCCCCGGACGCCGTCGGCAATGACCAAGCTGGTGAGTGTTGCGGTGGTCTCGTCGGCGCTGATGCCGACGTCGTCCAGGCCGGCCGCCCGGACGGCGCCGCGCGCCTTGGGGCCGCGGACGTAGATGGCGGCGTTCGCCAGGGCGGCTAGCAGCTGCTCGCCCTGCCCGGCCGCGTCGGCGCTTTCACACCAGCGGCGCATCCCATACGCGGTGGTGACCATGACAATGTCCGGTGCCGCGGCAACCACGTCCGCCGTCTCTGCGTGCAGGACCTGCTCATCCTCCATGGGGGCGATCTTCAAGGCCGGCGCGTGCAGCACCTGGGCGCCGCGCCGTTCCAGCGCCTCGATGAGGTCGCCCGCCCGGCGGTGCGCGGTCACGCCGATCCGGAATCCGCGCAGCGGCGCGGCGGGGAGGTTTTCTGCGGTCTCGCTCATGGGCTCCTTCAAGCTGTTTGCAAACTGGCGTTCGTGGGGAGGTTGGCGGCCGCCAGCGCGGGGGCCAGGGCCACGACGTCCCCGATCACGATGACCGCCGGGTTCCGGCAGGAAGTGGCGGCGTTGACAATGCTACCGAGGGTGGCGGTGACCGTGCGCTGCGCATGGCTGAAACCGCGCTCCACGACCGCCACCGGCGTAACATTTGGCAATCCGGCCCGGCGCAGCCCCGCCACCAGCGACGGCAGGGTGCCCACGCCCATGAGCACCACGATCGTGCCGCCGAGCCCTGCAAGGTGCCGGTATTCACGCTCCGTGAGCGGGGCATGCCCGGAGACCACGGTGAACAGGTGGCTGGTGCCGCGGTGCGTGACGGGGATGCCCGCGGCGCCCGGCACCGCCGTGGCGCTGGAGACCCCCGGCACCACGGTGACGGGGATGCCGGCTGCCACCGCGGCGGACATTTCCTCCCCGCCGCGGCCAAAGACAAACGGATCCCCGCCCTTGAGCCGCACCACGTGCAGGCCTGTTTTGGCGCCGTCGATCATGCGTGCGGTGATCTCCTCCTGCGCCATCTTGTGGTGCCCCGGCGTCTTGCCGACGTCCACAAACGTGGCCAGGGGGGCCAGCCGCGCCAGGTCTTCCGTGGGCCCCAGCCGGTCGAAGTAGACGACGTCGGCCGCCGCCAGCGCGTTCGAGGCCCGGACGGTGAGGAGGTCTGCAGGGCCGGGGCCGCCGCCTACGAGGGTGATGCGGCCCGTGCGCCGTGTGCGTGCCATGGGTGCCTGCCTCTCAGTTGTTGTCCGCGGCGGCGCTGCGGACGGGGATCTCGGTGGCGATGAGGACCGGGCCGGCGGATTCCGCCGCACCTGGCTCGGCGGACCCCGGCACCGGGGCGTTGACGAAGGGCCGGAAGCGGCGCAGCCGTTCAGGGTCCGCGAGGGTGGCGGCCCATTCGTCCTCGTAGTTGTCCACGTGCTGGGCCATGGCCGCCTCGAGCTCCGCGGCGATGCCGAGTGAGTCGTTGACCACCACATCCACGAGGTGGGCCAGCCCGCCGTCGAGCTCCTCCTGCCAGCGGGCCGTGCGCTGGAGCCGGTCGGCGGTGCGGATGTAGTACATCAGGTAGCGGTCGATGTAGCTGATGAGCGTGGCGTCGTCGAGGTCCTTCGCGAGCAGCTGGGCGTGGGCCGGGGTGGCACCTCCGTTGCCGCCGACGTACAGGTTCCAGCCGTCCGCGGTGGCGATGACGCCCACGTCCTTGCCGCGCGCCTCGGCGCATTCGCGTGCGCAGCCGGAGACGCCGAGCTTGATCTTGTGCGGGCTGCGCAGCCCCCGGTACCGCAGCTCCAGGCCCACGGCCATGGCCACCGAGTCCTGCACCCCGAAGCGGCACCAGGCCGAGCCCACGCACGACTTCACGGTGCGCAGCGACTTGCCGTACGCCTGCCCCGACTCCATGCCGGCGTCGATGAGGATCTTCCAGATCTCCGGCAGCTGCTCGAGCCGGGCGCCGAACAAATCGATCCGCTGCCCGCCGGTGATTTTCGTGTACAGGCCAAAGTCCTGCGCCACCTTGGCGATCACGGCCAGTTTTTCAGGGGTGATTTCGCCGCCCGGGATGCGCGGGACCACCGAGTAGGTGCCGTCCTTTTGCATGTTGGCCAGGGCGCGGTCATTTGTGTCCTGGAGTGTGCCGCGGCCGGCGTCGAGCACGTAGGCGCTGTTCTGGCTGGCCAGGATGTTGGCGATGGTGGGCTTGCAGATGTCACAGCCGCGGCCGGCCCGGGCGGTCTCGTCGGTGCCGAAACGGGCCAGGATCTCGCCGAAGCTGCCCAGTTCCAGGGCCCGGACCGCCTCAAACAGTTCGGGGCGGGACATCTCGAAGTGCTCGCACAGGGCCTTGGAGACCGCGATCCCGGACTTGGCCAGCTCGCCCTCCATGAGTTTCTTCAACAGCGGCACGCAGGAACCGCATTGGGTGCCGGCCCGCGTGCACGCCTTCAGCCCCGGCAGGTCCTGCACCGGGTCCTGGCCCTGGCAGCTGCCGCAGCCGTTGACGGCGTCGCGGATGGTCCCGGCCGTGACGTTGTTGCAGGAGCAGAGGATGGCGTCGTCGGGAAGCTCGACGGCGGGTGCCTCGCCCCCGCCGGCCGCCGAGAGAAACGCCCCGGGTTCGGCCGGCAGCTCCCGGCCCAGCAGCGGGCGCAGGCTCGTGTAGGGGGCGGCGTCGCCGACAAAGATCCCGCCGAGCAGGGTCTTGGCGTCCGGGCTCGTGACGATCTTTTGGTACACGCCGCGGGCGGGGTCGGCGTAGACCACCTCCAGGCTGTCCTCCGTGCGGGCAAAGGCGTCGCCGAAGCTGGCCACGTCCACGCCGGAGAGCTTGAGCTTGGTGGCCGTGTCAAAGCCCGTGAACGCGGCCGCGCCGCCGTGCAGCCGGTCCGCCACGATCTCCGCCATGGTGTTGGCCGGGGCGACAAGGCCCAGGCACATGCCGCCGAAGCTGGCCACCTCGCCGATGGCCCAGACGCCGGGGACGGAGGTGGCGCAGTGCTCGGTGATGACGACGCCGCCGCGCGGGCCCAGCTCAAAGCCGTGGCGGGCGGTGCCGTCGCCGGCCCGGGCCAGTTCGTCGCGGGGCCGCACGCCCACGGCGGCCACCACCAGGTCGGCGGGCACCACCGCCCCGTCGGCCATCAGGACGCCGGTGACCTGTCCGGCGTCGTCCGCCTGGACTGCTTCCGGGAACACGCCCGCGGTGGCGCTCATGCCCTTCGCCGCGACCAGCCGGCCCAGTGCCTGGCCGGCGCCCTCGTCGAGCTGGGTGTTCATGAGCCACGGGCCGCCGTTGATGACGACCGACGCGGCGCCGAGCGTGATGAGGCCGGCGGCGGCTTCGAGGCCGAGGAGTCCGCCGCCGATGACGGCCGTGTTGACGGTGCGGCCGAGCTTTTCGCCCAGGCGCGCCACCTCGGCGTTCAGGGCCCGCACGTCCTCAAGGGTGCGGTAGACGTGGAGGTGCTCGGCGCCGGGAATGCCCAGCCGGACGGCGTCGGAGCCGGTGGCGAGCACGAGTTCGTCATAGGGGTGGTGTGCCGCTTCGCCGCCGGCCGAGGTGTGGACTGTTCTGCGGTCCGGGTCGATCGCCACAACCTTGGCGCCGCGGACCAGGTGCACGGAGCCGTGCTCCCAGAGTGCGGGATCGCCCAGGGTGAGGTCCGTGTCGACGTCGGTCAGTGCCCGGCTCAGCGCCACGCGGTCGTACGGCGTGTGGGCTTCCTCGGTGAGCACCGTGATGTGCCAGCCGGACATGCCGCGGGAGTGCATGGCCTCGGTGAAGCGGTGGGCGGCGGGGCCGCCGCCCACAACGACGACCCTGCGGACGCCGTCCCCGGCTGCCGTTGCTGTTTCCCGTGCGGTCCCTGCTGCGGGTTCCTGCGTGCCCTGCTGTTTCATGGGTGTGGCCTTTCCCCGGGTGGCCTGGTGCCTGCACCGGCGTGTCCATTCCATGCTAGGAAGGCGGCATTGCGCCGGGGTGTCGCCCGTGTAACAGGCATTTAACGTCCGCCTATCCGGGGGCGGCGGGGATGCGGTGACACGGCATTTACGTGGCTGTCACATGGAGGCAGGCCGGGTGAAACATGGCGACCCTAGTGTGGTTTCTACGTTGCCGGGCCTTCAGCTGTCCGGCTCCGTCCCACGTCCGCACCACAAGGAGAAGGATCATCATGAGCATCGTTATGGAATTGCCGGCCGCCACCGGCCCCTCACGCGCCGCAGCACAGTGGTTCCCGGTCTGCCGGCTCAGCGACCTCGAGGATTCCTGGGGAGAGGCGGCCCTGGTCAATGGGCAGCAGCTGGCCATGTTCCGTGTGGGGCCGGAGAACGTCTTTGCCGTCTCCCACGCCGATCCCGCCACGAGCGCCCACGTCATGGCGCGGGGCCTGGTCGGCTCCCGCGGGAGCACGCACACCATCGCCTCGCCGCTGCACAAGGAGGTGTACAGCCTGGCAACGGGGGAGTGCTTCGGCGATGCCGGGCTGCGCCTGGGCACCTACCCGGTCCGGGTCGTGGACGGCGCCGTTGAGGTGGCCCTGTAGTCCTGGCCGCCCGTCCGCGCTAGCGGCCCCGGAGCAGCCGGCCCAGGAAACCCCGGTGTTTGGCACTGCCGGAATCCGCAGACTTTTGCGCTGCCGCGGCAGCGGCCTCTGCAGCCTGGGCCGCTTCCCGGCGCTCGGCAGCCCGGCCGCGCCAGGCCGCCACCTCGGCGTCGATGTCCCGCAGCGCGGTCACGACCGGCGGCCCGCCCAGCAGTTGCCGGCGGGCCTCGATGATCCTGGCGTTGAAATCGGCCAGCAGCTCCCGCACGCGCGCCTCGGAGCCGGCGGCGTCCAGGGTGGCGTCCATCTCGGCGTCCTCCTTGCGCAGCAGCAGCGCCGGGGGTCCGAGCCCGCTGACCTGCTCCCGCTGCAGCAGCCCCTTGACCCACCAGTCGGGATCGTCGGTGCCGCCCAGCCCCGGAATCGGCTTGCCCGCATACGCCAGGTTGTCGAAGTCCCCGCGGGCCATCGCGGCATCAATCGCGCTGTTGGCGACCTCCCACACCTCATCGTCCTCATGGAAGCGCCGCGGCTCGGCATCCTGCGCGGAGCCGCCGCCAAACGTCCGGCCCGTGGCCTGCGCATAGTCGTCCGCCGGGACCGGGGTGTGCGATGCCTCCTTGGCATCACGGTACCGGGCCGCCTCCAGCGCCTGGTCGTGGAACGCCCGCTCCGGCTTGCCCCTGCCCATCACACCCACCCCTTCAGTGGTCTTCCAGCCCCAGCGCGGCCTTCATGTCATGCACGACGGCGGCCAAGGCAGCTTGCGCTTCTTCCTGTGCCCCGGCGAGGTGCTCCGGCCCGGATACGGGGACCACCACCTCCAGGTAGCACTTGAGCTTGGGCTCTGTGCCGCTGGGGCGCACAATCACCCGGGTGCCGTCCTCGCTCAGGTATGCCAGCCCGTCCGTTGCCGGCAGATCGGGCGAACCCTCGCTGAGGTCGGTGAACTTGGTGACGGCGGAGCCGTTGAGTGCCGCCGGCGGCTGCCCGCGCAGACCGGCCATCATGTCCCTGATGCCGGCCGGGTCCTCGACCCGGATGCTGACCTGCGTGCTGGCGTGCAGGCCGTGGGCCAGGGCGAGGTCGTCCAGGACGTCCAGCAGGGTCCGGTCCACAGTCTTCAGTGCCGCCGCCATCTCGGCCACGAGCAGGGCGGCCGAGATGCCGTCCTTGTCGCGGACCAGGTCCGGCGCGACGCAGTAGCCCAGCGCCTCCTCGTAGCCGTAGGCCAGGCCCGGCACCCGTGAGATCCACTTGAATCCGGTCAATGTGCGCACGTGCGGGTATCCGGCAGCCTCTGCAATCTTGGCCAGCAGGCGCGAGGACACGATGGAGTTGGCAAAAACAGGGACGGCGTCAGGGCCGGCTCCGGCCTGCGGTGCGGCAAGCTGCGCCCGGCCGCCGCGGGCCACGAGGTGGGCGCCGAGCAGCGCCCCCACCTGGTCGCCGTGGAGCTGGTGCCACTGCCCGTCGACGGGGTCCAGGACGCCGACGGCGACCCGGTCGGCGTCGGGGTCGTTGGCCAGCACGATGTCCGCGCCCACCTCCTGCGCGAGGGCGAAGGCCATGTCCATGGCGCCGTGCTCCTCGGGGTTGGGGAAGGCGACCGTGGGAAATTCAGGGTCCGGCTGCGCCTGCTGGTCCACGGCGTGGATGTCCGTGAAGCCGGCGGAGCGCAGCACGTCCAGGGCGGTGTCATTGCCCACGCCGTGCATGGACGTGTGGACGATCCGCAGTTCCCTGGCCGGGAACGCGGTGGCGTCGGCGAGCGAGGCCACGGCCTGCTTGTAGCCCTCCAGCAGCTCCGGGCCGGGGACGGTCCAGCCGTCCTGGGCCATGGCAATGCCGGAGGTGTCCCCGAAGCCCGGCGTGTTGGCGGCGGTCTCGATCTGTGCGGCGATTTGGGCGTCGTGGGGTGCCACGATCTGCACGCCCCGGGCCTCCAGCGCCACGGCGCGGCCGCCGAGGTAGACCTTGTAGCCGTTGTCCTGTGCGGGGTTGTGGCTGGCCGTCACCATGATGCCGGCCTCGCACTCCAGGGCGCGCACGGCGTAGGCGAGGACGGGGGTGGGCAGCGGCGCCGGCAGCAGGAAGGTCTCGATCCCGGCGGCCGTAAAGATGGCCGCGGTCTCGCGGGCAAAGTCGGCCGAGTTGTGTCGCGCGTCAAACCCCACCACGGCGCGCGGCCGGTAGGCGGGCTCCGGCTGGGAGGGGGGTCCGGCGTCGTGGATCTGGGCGGAGGCAGGCTGCCCCGCCGCCAGGGCGAGCAGGTGCGCGGCGACCCCGGCGGCGGCACGGCGGACCACCACGCGGTTCATCCGGTTGGGGCCCGGGCCCATGGCCGCCCGCAGCCCGGCAGTGCCGAACTGGAGGTTGCCGGCAAAGGCGTCGGCAAGCTCGTCGGCGGCGCCGGGATCTGCGGCCAGGGCCTGCAGCGCGGCGGCGGTGGCGGGGTCGGGGTCATGCCCGGCCCACTCGCGGGCGGCGTCCGCCAGCGCTTCCATTTCGAGTGCTGCGGCGGACTCGTTGGGGTTCTCGTGTGCGTGTCTCACACCCCAAATGTAACCGCAGTGCGGCGTCTGGCCCTAGAGCCTGGCGATGATCTGTGCCAGAAGCGCCGAAATTCGCGGGCCCGCGGCGGCCCCGGCGGCCAGGACTTCCTCGTGCGAGAGCGGCTCGGGGCTGATGCCGGCGGCCAGGTTGGTGACCAGGGAGATGCCAAACACCTCCATGCCGGCCGCGCGCGCCGCGATGGCCTCCAGTGCCGTGGACATGCCCACCAGGTCGGCGCCGATGCGCTTGGCGTACTGCACCTCGGCGGGGGTTTCGTAGTGCGGGCCGGTGAACTGGGCATACACGCCCTCGTCAAGGGTGGGGTCCACCTCGCGGGCCAGGGTGCGCAGGCGCGAGGAGTAGAGGTCCGTCAGGTCCACGAAGGTTGCGCCCTCGAGCGGGGAGGTGGCCGTGAGGTTGATGTGGTCGCTGATCAGCACCGGGGTGCCGGGCGTCCAGTCCGGGTTCAGGCCGCCGCAGCCGTTGGTCAGCACCATGGTCTTGGCGCCGGCCGCCGCCGCTGTGCGGACGCCGTGGGCCACGGCGCGCACGCCCTTGCCCTCGTAAAAGTGGGTGCGGGCGCCGAGCACCAGCACGTTCTTGCCGCCGGGCGTGCGGATGGAGCTCAGCGTGGCCACGTGCCCGGGCACGGAGGGCGCGCTGAAGCCGGGGACGTCGGCGGCGTTGACGGTGGCGGTGACCTCGCCGATGAGGTCCGCCGCACCGCCCCAGCCGGAACCGAGGACCAGGGCGATGTCATGGCTGGGCACGCCCGTTGCCGTGGCGAGGAAAGCGGCAGCCTCCGCTGCCAGCGCGGCGGGCGTGGCGCCGTCGTACGTGTTTGTTTGGCTCATGGAACAAACATAGCGGCAAGTGCCCTGCGGGTGGGGAAAGCGGGACAACTTGGTTGAGCTAGCCCAAATAGGCGAGAATGAACAACTGTGACCAGCGATCAAGATGTATTCAAGCCCTTTGCCCTTCCCAGCCTTGCGATCCTCGGCGGCGGACCCGGAGGCTACGAAGCCGCCATGGTGGCCGCGTCGATGGGCGCCAAGGTGACCATTGTTGAACGTGCGGGGCTGGGCGGCTCGGCCGTGCTGACCGATGTGGTGCCGTCGAAGGCGCTCATTGCCGTGGCCGAGGCCATGAACCGCAGCATTGACTCCACCGAGCTGGGCGTGAGCTTCAACGCCGCCGACGGCAACCCGAAGCAGGCCATCAAGGCCGACCTGAAGCTCATCAACGAGCGTGTGCTGCGGCTGGCGCGCGAGCAGTCGGCCGACATCCGGCGCGGGCTCGAGGCCGTCGGAGTGAAGATCATCATCGGCACCGGGCGGATGCTGGACAACCGCACCATTGAGGTGGACCGAGGCGAAACCACCGAGATCATCAAGGCCGACGCCATCCTGGTCTCCGTTGGCGCCCACCCGCGCGAGCTGGCCACGGCCCGCCCCGACGGCGAACGCATCTTCAACTGGACCCAGATCTACGACCTCGACGAACTGCCCGAGGAACTCATTGTGGTGGGCTCCGGCGTGACCGGCGCCGAGTTCGCCTCCGCCTTCAACGGCCTGGGCTCCAAGGTCACCCTGATCTCCAGCCGCGACCAGGTGCTCCCCGGCGAGGACTCCGACGCCGCCGCCGTGCTCGAGGACGTCTTTGCCCGCCGCGGCCTGCGCGTGCTCTCCAAGTCCCGCGCCGAGGCCGTTGAGCGCACCGACGACGGCGTGATCGTCACCCTGGGCGACGGCTCCAAGGTCACCGGCTCGCACTGCCTGGTCTGCGTGGGATCCATCCCGAACACCACGGACATTGGCCTTGAAGCCGCCGGCGTTGAGGTCACCCCCAGCGGCCACATCAAGGTCGACGGCGTCTCCCGCACCAGCGCGCCCAACGTCTACGCCGCAGGCGACTGCACGGGCGTGTTTGCGCTCGCCTCCGTGGCCGCCATGCAGGGCCGGATCGCCGTGGCCCACCTGGGCGGCGACGGCGTGCGCCCGCTCAAGCTCAACCAGGTCTCCTCCAACATCTTCACGTCCCCGGAAATTGCCTCCGTGGGCGTCTCCGAGGCGGACCTGGCCTCCGGCAAGTACCAGGGCGACGTCATCAAGCTCTCGCTGCAGACCAACGCCCGGGCCAAGATGCGCAACGTCAACGACGGCTTCATCAAGATCATTGCGCGGAAGGGCTCTGGCACCGTCATTGGCGGCGTCGTGGTGGGCGCCGGTGCGTGCGAGCTGATCTTCCCGATTGCGATGGCAGTGACCCAGAAGCTGCACGTGGACGACGTCGCCAGCACCTTCACCGTGTACCCGTCGCTGTCCGGCTCGATCTCCGAGGCCGCGCGCCGCCTGCACGTCCACATGTAGCGTCCTGGAGGGCTGGATTCCGGCCCGGAGCCTGCTTGCTCGGGTTGAAACAGCAGCACAAGCGATGAATCCGCGGGTTTTGTCGCATGTGCTGTTGTTTCAATTCCAGGCATCGCATCAACTGCTGTTTCAACCGCCGGATCACCTTCCACCGGCCTTGGCCCTCCTGTGGCGGCAGTGCGGTGCCGGCACAGGGTGCGATGGCGTCGGCGAAAATCCAGCCATTGCTGCGATGGCGTCCAGTGGGGCAGGAGGCGGCCGTTCAGCGCACGGCGGCCCCTCGCCAGCGTGCCTTGGGGCCCAAATGAAGAGATGCGTATCACAAATGGGCTAGCGTTGCCTGCATGACATCATCACCCGCAGGCCGTGGCGGAACAGCCGCCCCGGCCCGTCGAGAGACTTTCTCCTCGCGAAAACTGTTCATACTCTCGGCCATCGGTTCCGCCGTCGGCCTGGGTAACATTTGGCGATTCCCCTACGTCGCCTACGAAAACGGCGGCGGCGCCTTCCTGATCCCGTACTTGGTGGCGCTGCTGTGCGCCGGCATCCCGCTGCTGTTCCTTGACTACTCGATCGGCCACCGCTTCCGCGGCTCGGCCCCCCTCTCTTACCGCCGCCTGCACCGCGCGGCCGAACCGCTCGGCTGGTGGCAGGTGCTGATCTGCTTCGTGATCGCCGTCTACTATGCCGCGATCATCGCCTGGGCGGCCATGTACGCATGGTTCTCCCTGACCAAGGCCTGGGGCGACGACGCCGAGGGCTTCTTCTTCGGCGAATACCTGCACGCGGCCGACGGCGCCGGCCTCTCCTTCGACTTCGTCTCCAGCGTGTTCTTCCCGATGCTTGCCGTGTGGATCGTGACCATTGTGATCATGGTGGCCGGCGTGAACAAGGGCATCTCCCGCGCCAACGCCGTGTTCCTGCCGCTGCTGGTGGTCATGTTTGTGATCCTCGTGGTGCAGTCGCTCTTCCTGGACGGCGCCACGGAGGGCCTGAACGCCTTCTTCACCCCGAACTGGGCATCCCTGCAGAACCCCGGCGTGTGGGCGGCCGCGTTTGGCCACATCTTCTTCTCGCTGTCCGTGGCTTTCGGCATCATGGTCACCTACTCCTCCTACCTCAAGCGCAAGACCGACCTCACCGGCTCCGGCATGGTGGTGGCCTTCGCCAACTCCGGCTTTGAGATCCTGGCCGGCATCGGCGTGTTCGCGGCCCTGGGCTTCATGTCCGTGACCGCGGGCAAGCCCGTGGACGAGGTGGCCTCCGGCGGCATCGGCCTGGCCTTCGTGGCCTTCCCGACCATCGTCTCCGAGGCACCGTTCGGCGCCATCCTCGGCGTGCTGTTCTTCGGCTCCCTGGTGTTTGCCGGCTTGACGTCGCTGATCTCCATCCTGGAGGTCATTGTGGCGGCGTTCCAGGACAAGCTGGGCTGGAGCCGCAAGGCCGCCACCCTGGTGGTCACCATTCCCATCGCCCTGATTTCGCTGGTCCTCTTCCCGACGACGACCGGCATCCACCTGCTCGACACCTCCGACGCGTTCGTGAACCAGTTCGGCATCCTGGCCTGTGCCCTGGTGACGGTCATTGTGGTCTCGGCCGGGCTCAGCAGCCTGCCGCGCCTGCAGAAGCACCTGAACCTGACCTCCTCCATCAAGATGGGCACCATCTGGCGCATCCTGGTGGGCGGCGTGGTTCCCGTGGCGCTGGGCTACATGCTCATCAACGAAATCCAGACCAAGTCCACCGAGCAGTACTCGGGCTACCCGGCCTGGTTCAACGGCGTGTTTGGCTGGGGCATGGCGGGCGCGCTCATCGTGGGCGCCCTGCTGCTTTCCCTGATTCCCTGGAGCGACAAGTCCAAGCTTGAGGACCCCGAGTACGAAGAATTCAACGCCCTCGAGAAACTCGACGGCGACGTGGACAACAACGCCGTGGACACCGGCAACGCCAAGGAGCTGCAGCCATGACACCGGTAGCAATCACCATGATGATCATCGCCATGCTCACCGTCTGGGGCGGACTCGCCCTGGCCATGTGGAACCTGGCCCGCCACCCCGAGGACGAAGACGAGCTCCCGGGCCCCGATGAGATGCCCCACGAGCTGTAGCTGCGGGGCTTCTCACTGAAGGACCCTTCTTTCGAGGAGTGGGACAACGGCGTGTGCACCTTCCGGGTGTGCGCGCCGTCGTCTTGTTCCCGGGCGGAGGTGGTCCCGGCACCTGCAGTTATCGGCCGGAGGCGCGCAACGCTGCGGCAACGGGCGCGGTTCCGTCTTCCGTTGCAAGCGCCATGGCAATCGCGCGTGCGTTCGCTGCGTATTCGGGCCTCGTGATGGCCTGCCTGATGACGTCACCCAGGCGTTCGGTGCCCAGTTCCTTGTAGGGAACCGGCTGCGGGCCGGCGCCGAGGGACGAGATCCGGGCGGCCCAGAACGGTTGGTCCGTGTATATCGGCACGCTGACCGTCGGAACCCCGGCGCGCAGCCCTGCCGCGGCCGTCCCCGCCCCGGCGTGGTGGACCACGGCAGCCATCTGTGGGAACAGCCATTCGTGGGGAACATCCCCGATGCTGAGGACGTCCGGTTCGGAGACCCCTGCCACGCCCTGCAGCACTGCACGGACGCCCGCGCGACGAACTGTCTCAAGCATGAATTCGGCGTCCATTGCTTCGCTGCTGCCGAAACCGATGAAGACCGGGGGTGGTCCGTCCGCAAGGAATGCAAGCATCTCGGCGGACGGCTGCCAGCCCGGATCGGCCTTCGGCCACCAGTAGCCGGTCATGGCAAGTCCGGACCGCCAGTCCGACGGGCGTGGGAAGACGCTGGAGCTGAAGCCGTGGAGGACCTGTCGGTTGGCCTTTCGGCGCTGCCGTTCGGCAGTTGGGCGGGACTTCCTGTCCAGCCCGAGGGTGTGGCGGATGCGCGCGCTCGGGGCGTCGTAGGGTGCCTTGCCGGCAGCTATCAGCGAGCCGAGCAGCTTGTTGCCGACCGGGCCCAGGCTGCGGGCAGTGCCCAAAAGCACGGGCGGGTAGGCGGTGCTCGCTTCGGTTGGTTGCAGGTGGGCGCCGATGGCGGGGATGCCGAGGGCCTCGGCCACGTCGTAGGCGTACGGCGCTATCGAATTGGCCAGAATCACGTCGGCGCCAAGCTCTGCTGCGGAGAGCGTGCCGGTGGCGGCCAGCTCCATGTAGTCGCCCAGTTCACCCATGTACCTTCGGAGGTCCGGGCCCGTCGCCCTTTTCCCTGGCGGTGCAGGGCTGACCAGGTGGCTCATGTCGCCGGGGAGTTCCCGGTACTCACACCCGGCAGAGGTGACCAGCCGGGCATGGCCGGCATTGGCTGCGATGGCCACGGTGAATCCCAGTGTTTGAAGCCTGCTGCCAAGCCCCGCCATCGGTGCCACGTCTCCCCGGGTCCCGGGATTGATCATGAGAACTCGCATGCCATTCCTCATTCCGCTTGATTGCGATCACTGTTCGCAATTAAAGATATAGTGAAATGGGTGGAGCACCAAATCCCAGCGAGCAAAGGAAAGGTGGGCAGCCATGCCACCCCGTGACCCCATTAATGTCTGGCGGCGCCCGGAGCGCTCCGCTGTCGGACCGAAACCGGAACACTCGCGCGCCGGGATCGTTGCCGCAGCGATCGCCATCGCCGACGACGAAGGCCTGGCCGCGGTGTCCATCCGCCGGGTGGCAGCCGGCATTGGTGCCGGTGCGGCGTCGCTGTACAGGTATGTGAAATCCCATGACGAGCTTGTTGAATTGATGATCGATCGGGTCAGCGGCGAATACGACCTGTCCCCGTCCTCTGAACCTGCACGAAGCCAGCTGCTGGACCTGGCGCGGCAGGGGAGGTGCATCATGCACCGCCACCCGTGGCTTGCTCCGCTGCTCCTGGCCCGCCCCTCCATGGGACCCAACGCGCTGGGCTATCTGGAACGTGCACTGTCCGCCTTGGAGCCGGCGGAACTTTCGGGCCCGGCAAAGCTGCAGGCAGTGGCCATGCTGACGGCCATTGCCTCGGCCTTCGTGCAAAATGAGCTGGCATCAGCCGACGGCCCCGGCCACGGGACTGCCACCATGAACGCAAAAGATCGTGCGGAGTACCTGTCCGAGGCGGTGCAGACCGGCAAGTACCCGCTGTTGGCGGGAGCGCTCGGCGAGCAGCCCGGGCCCCACAATGCTGACGATTTGTTCACCGGCATCATGACCACCTATCTTGCAGGCGCGGGTGTTCCCGGTGCCAACGGTGCCGGCCAAGCCTGAACGGACCGCCGGCAGGACCTGTGAATAGACGGCCCGGCGGGCCCGAACGCGTGCAGGTCCGGTTCAACTGACGGCGGGGGCAAAGTGCGCCTCGATCAGCTCCCTGATGTCGCCGTGGCAGCCGCCGCAGCCCGTGCCGGCCCGGGTGGCAGCCGAAACGTCCGCCACGGTGTCGCAGCCGCCGGCCACCGCGGCTGTGATGGTTTCCGCGGGCACCCCGGCGCAGCGGCACACCGTCCGGGCGGGATCGGCCGCGGCTCCCGCCGGCAGGCTGTCCGGGCCGTCGAGCCGCAGCAGCGCCGAGCGGTCCGCTGGCAGTTCGGACCCCCGCTCGAACAGCAGCGACAACTCGGCCGCCGTGCGGGGCATGCCGACGCTGACAAAGCCGGCCAGCACTCCGTCCCGGGTGCACATCTTCACGTACTTGCCATGTTCCGGATCCGCCCACACGCTCACGGCCAGCCCGGGCACGCCGTCAAACGGCCCGGCCGCAACATCTCCCGCCGCCACGACCTCCACGCCGCGGGCCTTGAGCATCATGACCGGCGCCCGCTCGGCCGGCAGCGGAACGGGCGCCTCCGCCGCGAACGCTCCGGCAGCCCCGGCGAGCATGCCCGCCAGCCAGTCGGCCTGCCGCCAGCCGGGACCGATCAGGCCCGGCGGCCCGTTGCCCGGGGCGCAGCCCGCACACGAGACATCGAGGCAGCGCACCTGGGCGCAGTCGCCGATGGCGAAGACGTTCGGATCATGCAGGGCGGCCAGCCCGTGGTCCACGAGGATGCCGCGGTCCACCGCCAGCCCCGCCCCCTCGGCCAGCCCGGCCCGCGCCCTGACGCCGCAGGAAAGCAGCAGCAGTTCCCCCGCAACGCACGCCCCGCCGTCCAGGAGCAGCCCCGAAAAGGCGGGTTCGCCGTCGTCCGGCCGGCCCAGCTCCACACCCACGGCGCGAGCATCGGCCACCACGGTGATGCCCCGCGCGCGCAGCGCCGCGCCCACGGTGTGCCCGGCGCCGGCGTCGATGCTGCGCCCCAGCGTGTGCGGGCCGTGGTGGACCACCGTGACCTGGGCGCCCTCGTCATGCGCAGCCAGGGCGGCCTCGAGGCCGAGGATGCCGCCACCCAGCACCACCACCCGATGGCGGCGGTCGACGGCGTGGCGCAGCACCGCGGCATCGGCAAGGTTGCGCAGCGCGGTGACGCCACGGGGCAGGGCGGCACGCGCTGCCGGATCCGGATTGAGCCCGTGCAGCGGCGGGACCACGGGGCGGGCGCCGGTGGCGAAGACGAGCCGGTTGTAGTGGACCGCCGTGCCGTCGGCCAAGAGCACGGACTGCCGGGCGCGGTCCACCCGGCGCACCCGCACGCCCATCCGGACGGAGACACCGGCGGCCGCGAGTTCGGCGGGGTCCGAGACGGAAATGGCCTCCTCGGTGGTCCGGCCGACCCCGAGGTCGGCGACGAGGACGCGGTTGTAGGCGGCTGCCGTCTCCTCCCCGATGATTGTCAGCGCCAGTTCACCGCGGCGGACGGCGGGCAGGAGCCCGTCGGCCAGCCGGGCCGAGACCGGGCCGTATCCGACGACCACCACATGTTGGGCGGTCATGACGGCACCCCGGCCCCGGCCAGGTGTGCCCCGGCAAGGTCCGCCTCCGCCCACCCTGCCGTGACGGCGACCGAGCTGGCCTTGAATTCGGGCATGCCGGAGACGGGGTCGGCGGCGTCGCCCGTGAGCAGGTTCGCGCTCTCCTCCCCGGGGAAGTGGAACGGCAGGAACACGGTGTCGGTCCGGACGGTGGTGCTGTGAAGAGCCGTGCAGCGCACCGTGCCGCGCGCGTTCGCAATGGTGACCGGTCCGCCGTCGACAATGCCGCGGGCGGCGGCGGCCAGCGGGTGGATGAGCAGCAGGGCACGGGGGACGGCGCCGGCCAGCTCCGGGACGCGCCGGGTCTGGGCGCCCGACTGGTAGTGCTCCAGCAGCCGGCCCGTGACCAAGGCCAGGGTGCTGCCGGCGAACAGCGCGTCCCGGACCGGCTCCGCGGCGGCGGGGGAGACCGGCACCAGGACGGCCCGCCCGCCAGGATGCGCGAACGCGTCCGTGAACAACCGCGGCGTGCCCGTGCTGCCGGCCGGGTAGGGCCAGTAGGCGCCGGCGCCGGAATCCAGCAGCGCGTAGTCGATGCCGGAGTAGTCGGCCAGCCCTCCGGCGGACGCGGCGCGCAGCTCCGTGAACACGGCCTCCGGATCGTCGCTGAAAGTGGACGGGGCCTGCAGGCGGCGCGCGAGCTCGGCCATGATCCACAGCTCCGGCCTCGTCCTGGCCGGCGCGGCCACGGCGGCCCGGCGGCGCAGCACCCGCCCCTCGAGATTCGTCATGGTCCCCTCCTCCTCGGCCCACTGGCGCACCGGCAGCACCAGGTCCGCCTCGCGCGCCGTCTCCGACATGAAGAAATCGCACACCACCAGGAAGTCCAGCCGCCGCAGCCCCGCCACGACCTTCGAGGCGTTGGGCGCCGAGACCGCAACGTTGGCCCCAAAGATCAGGAAGCTGCGCACGCTGCGGCCCAGTTCGCCAAGAAGTTCGACGGCGGGCAGCCCCGGTCCCGGGATGTCGTCCGGTTCCACGCCCCACACCTTGGCAACGTGCGCGCGGGCGGCGGGATCGGTGATCTTGCGGTATCCCGGCAGCTGGTCTGCCTTCTGTCCGTGCTCCCGCCCTCCCTGGCCGTTGCCCTGTCCCGTCAGGGTGCCGTAGCCGCTGTTGGCGGAGCCGGGCAGGCCCAGCAGCAGGGCCAGGTTGATGGCCGCCGTGGCGGTGTCGGTGCCGTCCGCGTGCTGTTCCACGCCGCGGCCCGTCAGGATGTAGGCGCCGCCGCTGCGGGCACCGTCAGACAGCAGGCGGGCGGTCTCCCTCAGCAGGTGCACGGGCACGCCCGTCACCGACTGCACCCGCTCAGGCCACCACTGCGCCACGCTGCGGACCACCTCATGGCGGCCCGTGGTGCGGCTGTCCAGGAACTCCTGGTCCGCAAGCCCCTCGTGGATGACGATGTGGCACAGGCCCAGCAGCAGCACGAGGTCGGTGGCGGGGACCGGCTGCAGGTGGAGCCCGGCGCCGTCGGCCGTAAAGTCCGCCGTGGCCGTGCGGCGCGGGTCCACCACGATGAGCCCGCCCGCCGCCCGGGCGCCCTGCAGGTGCTGGACAAACGGGGGCATGGTCTCGGCCACGTTGGAGCCCAGCAGCAGGATGGTGCGGGCCCGGTCCAGGTCCTCGACGGGGAACGGCAGGCCCCGGTCCACACCGAAGGCGCGGTTGCCGGCAGCCGCCGCGGACGACATGCAGAAGCGGCCGTTGTAGTCGATCCGCGAGGTGCCCAGGGCCAGCCGGGCAAACTTGCCGAGCTGGTAGGCCTTCTCATTGGTCAGGGCGCCCCCGCCAAACACGCCCACGGCATCCGCGCCGTGGAGGCGGCGGGTTGCTGCGAGCTTCATGGCGGCCAGGTCCAGGGCGTGCGTCCATCCGATGGGGCGGTGGACGCCGTCCGGGCCGCGCAGCAGGGGAGCGGTGAGCCGTTCCGGGTGCCCCAGCAGAGCCGCCGACGTCCAGCCCTTCCGGCACAGCCCGCCCCGGTTGGTGGGGAAGTCGCGGCCCGTGACGGCGGGTTCGGCGGAACCGGGTGCAGGGGTCAGCGTCATGGCGCACTGCAGGGCGCAGTAGGGGCAGTGTGTGTCGGTTCCTGCGGGGGCGGCCGGTGCGGAACCGGGCCCGGAGCCCGTCCCGGCCGCACGCACGGCGGCAGCGGACGGTCCGGCTGGGAGGCGGGGGTCCGGCGTCGTGCCCGGCAAGAATTCGCGGGGCATCAGATGCGGCCCAGCGACGCGGCGGAGGAGGGGCGCAGGTACACGGCCCAGGTCACGGCCATCAGGACCAGGTAGCAGGCGACGAATCCGGCGAACGCCGCACCGTAGCCGCCGGTGGCCTGCCGGGAGGCGTTGAGCAGCTGCGGGACGAGGAATCCGCCGTAGGCGCCGATGGCGGAGATGATGCCGAGTGCTGCCGAGGCCTTGCGGGCGGCGCCAGTGCGGCCGTCGGCGGCCCGCAGCGCGAACACCATGGGGATCATGCGGTAGGTGGAGCCGTTGCCGGCACCCGCCGCGGTGAAGAGCACCAGGAACAGCAGCAGGAACAGCGGGAAGCTGCCGAGCGGGAGGGTGAGCAGCTGCGCCATGGCCGCCACCGCAAGCACGCCGAAGCAGCCGACCGTGACGCGGGCGCCGCCCCAGCGGTCCGCCAGGCGCCCGCCCCAGGGCCTGGCCAGCGAGCCGACCAGTGCGCCCAGGAACGCCAGCGAGATGACCGCCGGGCCCACGGACAGGCCCACGCCGGGGCCGAAGGAGTCCATGATCAGCTTGGGGAACACGGCGGCGAAGCCGATGAACGAGCCGAAGGTGCCGATGTACAGCAGCGCCAGGATCCACAGGTGCGGCTCGCGGAGTGCGGCGAGGGAGCCGGCCACATCCGACTTGGCACTGGCCAGGTTGTCCATGAACCGCCAGGCGCCCCATGCGGCCACGAGGATCAGCGGGACCCACATGAGGCCGCCAACCGGCAGGCCCAGGGTGCCGGAGGCCAGCAGGGCCACGGCCAGCGGCACCATGAACTGTGCGACGGCGGCGCCCAGGTTTCCGCCGGCGGCGTTCAGTCCCAGCGCCCAGCCCTTTTCGCGGGCGGGGTAGAAGAAGGTGATGTTGGCCATCGAGGAGGCGAAGTTGCCGCCGCCCAGCCCGGCCAGTGCCGCCACGGCGAGCATGGCGGGGAACGGCGTCCCTGGGTTGCCCAGGCACCAGGCCATGCCGAGTGTTGGCAGCAGCAGGAGCAGGGCGGAAACGATGGTCCAGTTGCGCCCGCCGAACCTTGCCACCATGAAGGTGTAGGGGATGCGCAGCGTGGCGCCCACGAGGGAGGGGATGGAGATCAGCCAGAACAGTTCCGGGGAGCTGAACGTGAAGCCGGCCGCGGGCAGGAACACCACCACGATCGACCACAGCTGCCACACCACAAAGCCCAGGAACTCGCACGCGATGGACCAGGCCAGGTTGCGCCGGGCGATGGCCCGGCCCCCGCCCGTCCACTGCCCCAGGTCCTCGGGGTCCCAGCCGTGCAGCCACCGCCCGCGGGTGCCGTGCAGTCCAGCGCCTGTGTGCCCGGCCGCAGTTGCGGTGCCGTCCATCTTCTCCACAGTCATGAAAGTTCCTCCCAGTCGCTTCGTGTGATGGATTCACACTATGAAGCGGGGATTTCGGCGGCGGTCACGGGGTGTGAACTTGTTGTGACGTTTCCCTATCCATGGATGCGGCGGTGCCGTGAGGACCAGCTGGTGCTGCCCCGGACCCCGCGGAGGTGCCCCGTGCGTCCCGGCCGGGACCTTGCCACAGCGGGATGCACCGCCGGCGCGGAGGCGGGCTCCGCCGTCGTCCGTGGCAGGGCGGCGAACGCATCCGTCCACATGATGGTTCCGGTTGTCCACCAGATGGACAATGTGGATAATGTGGGGGGATTGAATTGTCAGATCCAGCCGCGCCGGCACCACCGCGCGCAGCACCCAGAGAAAGCTGAACCATGAGCTCTTCCGCCAAGGCCGACCAGGCCGACCCGAAGCAGGTGAACAGCCGGGGCCGCGTCATCATCGCCAGCCTCATCGGCACCACCATCGAGTTTTACGATTTCTACGTCTACGCCACGGCCGCCGTGCTGGTCTTCCCCGCACTGTTTTTCCCCACGGCCGACGCCACCACGGCGCTGCTGAGCTCCTTCGCCATCTTCGGTGTGGCCTTCGTTGCCCGCCCGCTCGGGTCCATCGTGTTTGGCCACTTTGGCGACAAGGTGGGCCGCAAGGGCACCCTCGTGGCCTCGCTGCTGACCATGGGCATCGCCACCTTCCTGATCGGCTGCCTTCCGACGGCGCTCGTCCCCGGCTGGACGTTCTGGGCACCGGCGCTCCTGGTGGTCATGCGGTTCATGCAGGGCCTTGCCCTGGGCGGCGAGTGGAGCGGTGCGGCCCTGCTGGCCACCGAGAACGCGCCGGAAGGCAAGCGCGCCATCTGGGGCACGTTCCCGCAGCTGGGTGCGCCGATCGGCTTCATCCTCGCCAACGGCATCTTCCTGTGGCTCAGCTTTGGGCTCTCCACCGACCAGTTCCAGTCATGGGGCTGGCGCATTCCGTTCCTGCTCAGCGCCGTCATGGTGATCATCGGCCTGTACGTCCGCCTGAAGCTGGTGGAAACCCCCGCGTTCCAGAAGGTCATCGACCAGGGCGAAGTTTCCAAGCTGCCCGTGGGCCGCGTGTTCAAGACAAGCTGGCGCCCGCTGATCCTGGGCACCTTCGTCATGCTGGCCACGTACGTGCTGTTCTACCTCATGACCACGTTCACGCTGTCCTACGGCACGGCCCCCGCAACGCTCGAGGCGGCCAAGGCCAAGGCAGAAGCCGCAGGCAAGCCCATGACCGCCGACGCCATCGCCGCGTGGGTCCCGGGCCTGGGCTACACCCGCAACGAGTTCCTCATCATGCTGATCATCGGCGTGGTCTTCTTCGGCATCTTCACGCTGGTGTCCGGCCCGCTGGCGGAGAAATACGGCCGCCGCAAGACCCTCATCTGGGTCACCTCCGGCATCATCTTGTTCGGTTTCGCCTTTGTGCCGCTGTTCGGTGCCGGCACCGCCGGCGTCATGACGCTGCTGGTCCTGGGCTTCACTCTGATGGGCCTGACGTTCGGGCCCATGGGTGCGCTGCTGCCGGAGCTGTTCCCCACGAACGTGCGGTACACCGGCTCGGCCATCAGCTACAACATGTCCAGCATCCTGGGCGCGGCCGTGGCCCCGTTCATCGCCGTGGCACTGTGGGAGGCCGCCGACGGCAGCCCCGTCCTGGTGGGCATCTACCTCTCCTCCATGGCCGTGCTGACGCTCATTTCGCTGCTCATCATGAAGGAAACCCGCGACCTGGACTACAACTCCAACGTCAGCTGACCCACTAGGCAACTAGTCATTAAGCGACTGTGACGCAGTTACTGCACTGGAAACCGCCTTCCGAGGCGATTTTCGTGCAGTAACTGCGTCACAGTTGTTTGGGGGTGTTGTTTGGGGAGGTCAGTCCTCGATCGTGGCCAGCACGGCGCCTGCGGAGACGGTGTCGCCGGCGGCTGCGCTGAGCCCCGTCACGATGCCGGCGCGGTGCGCGGTCAGCGGCTGCTCCATCTTCATGGCCTCCAGGACCACGATGAGGTCGCCCTCGGCCACCACGTCGCCGTCGGCCACGGCCACCTTCACAATGGTGCCCTGCATGGGCGAGGCCAGTGCGTTGCCGTTGGCGGCTGCGGGGCCGGCGCTGCGGTTGCGCCCGGCCTTCTTGGCCTTCTTCGCCCCGTTGCCCGAGCCGCTGCCCACAGAGAACGACGACGGCAGCGTCACCTCAAGCCGCTTGCCGCCCACCTCGACGGTGACGCTCTGGCGGGTGCCGGCGTCGTCCGTGGAACCATCCACCGAGGTGAGGTCAAAGGCGGGGATGGTGTTGTTGAATTCAGTCTCGATCCAGCGGGTGTGCGTGGTGAACGCTTCGCCGTTGGCCGGAGCGAAGGCGGGGTCCACGACCACTGCGCGGTGGAAGGGCAGGACGGTGGGCAGGCCGCCGATCTGCATTTCCTCGAGCGCGCGGCTGGAGCGCTGCAGGGCCTGTTCGCGGGTGGCGCCGGTGACGATCAGCTTGGCCAGCATGGAGTCGAAGTTGCCGCCGATGACCTCGCCCGCGGTGATGCCAGAGTCGACGCGGACGCCGGGGCCGGTGGGCAGGGTCAGCGTGGTGACGGTGCCCGGGGCCGGCATGAAGCCGCGGCCCGGATCCTCGCCGTTGATGCGGAACTCGAAGGAGTGGCCGCGGACTTCGGGGTCGCCGTAGCCCAGTTCCTCGCCGCGGGCGATGCGGAACTGCTCGCGGACCAGATCGATCCCGGTGACCTCTTCGGAGATGGTGTGCTCCACCTGCAGGCGGGTGTTGACCTCGAGGAAGGAGATGGTGCCGTCGGTGCCCACGAGGAATTCGCAGGTGCCGGCGCCCACGTACTTGGCTTCCTTCATGATGGCCTTGGAGGCCTCATACAGGCGCTTGTTCTGCTCCTCGGAGAGGAACGGTGCCGGGGCTTCCTCGACGAGCTTCTGGTTGCGGCGCTGGAGTGAGCAGTCGCGGGTGGAGACCACCACGGTGTTGCCGGCGGCGTCCGAGAGGCACTGGGTTTCCACGTGGCGCGGGGAGTCGAGGAAGCGCTCCACGAAGCATTCGCCGCGGCCGAAGGCTGCGACGGCCTCGCGCACGGCGGATTCGTACAGCTCGGGGATTTCCTCGCGGGTGCGGACCACCTTGATGCCGCGCCCGCCGCCGCCGTAGGCAGCCTTGATGGCCAGGGGCAGGCCGTGGGCGTCGGCAAAGTCAAGGACTTCCTGCGTGGATTCCACCGGGTTCTTGGTGCCGGGGACCAGGGGTGCGCCCACCTTTTCGGCGATGTGGCGGGCCTGGACCTTGTCGCCCAGCGCGGCAATGGCTGCGGGGGAGGGACCGATCCAGGTCAGGCCCTCATCAATCACGCGCTGGGCAAACGCAGCGTTTTCGGCCAGGAAGCCGTAGCCGGGGTGCACGGCGTCGGCGCCTGACTGGTGCGCTGCGTCGATGATCTTGTCCACCACCAGGTAGGAGTCTGCCGCAGTGGCGCCGCCCAGTGCGAAGGCTTCGTCGGCCATGCGCACGTGCAGCGCTTCCCGGTCCGGCTCGGCGTAGACAGCCACGGAGGCGATGCCCTCGTCGCGGGCTGCCCTGATGATGCGGACGGCAATTTCGCCGCGGTTGGCGATCAGTACTTTGCTCAGCTTGTGGGCCGGGGCGGATGGTGAAATGCTCACTGGCAGACTCCTTCTATTCTCAAAAGAGCCTAGCGTGAATATGTGGATTTTCCGCATGCATGATGCTGTATATGCGTGTGGATGGCGATTCTTTTGTGGGGTTCCTACAACTTTTGCGCCCGTTATCCTCCGGCGATGCGGCGCAGGGTTTCCATGTGGTGGCCCCATGCCTCATGCCCAGCTGCAGTGAGCCTCACCGAGGTGCGCGGGAACTTGCCCACGAAGGCTTTTTTGATCTCCACAAACCCTGCTTTTTCCAGGGTGGAGAGCTGCTTGCTCAGCACGGAGTCGCTGACCTGGATGGTGTTGCGCAGGTCCTTGAAGTCCATGGTCTCGGTCCGGGCCAGTGCCGCGGCGATGGAGAACCGCACGGGCTGGTGGAGGACCTCGCTGAGTTCGTGGCGGGGATGCTGGGGCGCTTCCGCTGGCGCCGCGGCTGCATTTTCCGGCTGGTACGGTTCATGTTGTTGCTTCTTCGGTGCTGGGTTCGGGCTCATGCGCGCAGCTCCCTGAAGGCTGCGGCAATGCCCGTGGCGCCCAAGACCACGGCGGCGGTGATGTAGTAGGCCATGTTGCCGTTGGGGAACTGGACCACGCCGATGACGATGCCCAGGATGTAGACCGCAAAGTACGTGATGAGCGACCATGCGAAGCGCCTGGAGAAGCCAATCTTGGTGGTCCGGTGCATGAACGTCCAGGTGAAGGCCGTGATGGCCGCCCAGATGCCCACCGTGACGGCGAGGAGCGGGGCACCGTATCCGGTGTGCGCCACAATCTGGAAACCGGTCATCATCATGGAGCCGATGATGGCCAGCGACATGAAGATCATGGCGGTCGGCCAGCCGGAAGCGCTGGTGGCCGAGTTGCCGATGCCTTCGGCCTGGACGAGAAGGGCGCGGGCTTCCTCGGCGGAGGGGCTGCTGTCGGACTGGCTCATGGCGTGCCTTTCGATTGAACGGTTGCTGCGATGGCTCAACTATATGAAACTACTTTCCATTGCGTCAAGTAGTTGCTCGGATCGCATCCCCTGCGCCTACTTTGCGCCTGCACGTGGATATTTCCCAACGGTGCGCAGCTCTTGGAGTTGCGCGTGGTTGCGGAATAACCATGCGCAGGGGCATGAGTAATACCGGGCCCAAGGCCTGAATCGTGCGCAGGGGCATGCTTTGGAGCAAGAGTTGAGGGCAGAAGCAGTGTTTGGACAGTCTGACGCGGCCCGGCCGGGGGCCTCAGTCCCAGTAATCCGTGACGGCAGCCCCGTGCTCTGCCATCAGGCGCCGCAACGTGGAAATGGACAGCCCCACCACGGTGTGCGGATCTCCTTGCACGCCTGTGATGAAGGCACCGGCCAGTCCGTCGATCGTAAACGCGCCGGCCACCTGCAGGGGTTCTCCCGTGGCAACGTACGCGTCAATCTCGGCGTCCGAGACGTCCTCAAAGGTGACCACCGCACTGGTGACCTCACCGTGCCCAACCCCGGCTCCGCCGTCGTGCGTGCCGGCGGCTTCCGTGGCGATGAGCCAGTGGCCGGTGTGCAGCACGCCGGAGCGCCCGCGCATCAGCTGCCAGCGTTCCCGTGCAACGGCGGGCTCCCAGGGCTTGCCGTAAGGGGTGCCGTCGAGCTCGAACACCGAATCGCAGCCAATCACCAGCGCACCGGGGGTGGTGGCGGCGACGGATTCGGCCTTGGCGCGGGCCAGCAGGAGTGCGGTTTCGGCGGGCGTGACGGGGCCGGCGGCGGCGGTGAGGGCGTCTTCGTCGGCGTCGGAAACCATGACGGTGTGGGCAATGCCGGCATCCGTGAGGAGCTTGGTGCGGGCGGGGGACGCGGAGGCGAGGATGAGCGGGAGGGTCATGACTCAAGCCTAAGCGGCACATAGGGTGGGAGGATGCGCAGAACATACGAAGACCTCGTGGCCGAGGCGGATGCCGTGTCCGTGGCGGGCTGGGATTTCTCCTGGCTGGACGGGCGGGCCCTGGAGGAGCGGCCGCCGTGGGGTTACCAGCGGCTGATGTCGGAGCGGATGGCCGTGGCGCGGGCATCGCTGGACCTGCAGACCGGCGGCGGCGAGGTGTTGGCCGGGGCGGGGGTGGTTCCGCCGCTGGCCGTTGCCACGGAAGGCTGGCCGCCGAACCTGCCCACGGCCACGCAGCGCCTGCACCCGCGCGGCATTGCCGTGGTTTTCGACGACGACGAGCCGCCGCTGCCCTTTGCCGGCAACGCCTTTGACCTGGTCACGAGCCGGCACCCCGTGAAGGCCTGGTGGTCGGAGATCCACCGCGTGCTGGCCCCGGGTGGCACCTACCTGTCCCAACAGGTGGGGCCCGCGAGCGTGTTCGAGCTGGTGGAGTTTTTTCTGGGCCCGCAGCCCGACAGCGTGCGGCGCGGGCGGCACTGGGATGACGCCGCCACCGCCGCAACCGCTGCCGGACTCGAGGTGGCGGACCTGCAAACCGCATCCCTGCGCACCGAGTTCTACGACATCGGCGCGGTCGTGTACTTTCTCCGCAAGGTCGTCTGGATGGTGCCGGGATTCACCGTGGCGGCCTGGGACCACAAGCTGCGCGAGCTCCACGCCGTCATCGAGCGCGAGGAAAAATTCTCCGCCACTACCACCCGCTTCCTGATTGAAGCGCGCAAGCCGTAGCGGATCCGCCCAAGACGGCACCGCGCAGGCCTTGTCCCGGGAGGCGCGACGCCGGGCTCCCTCGCCTATGCTGGAGGTTGGCCTGCGGGCCGGATCCGTGCGGACAAGGGAGAAGGAATTCTTATGGAAATCGCCATGGCGGGAGCAATCGTGGTGGCCGTGGTTGCGGTCATCGTGCAGAAGCGGCAGCAGGCGCGGAACCGCAGGAAGTAGCCGCGCGCAGTTCAGCAGCCGGGCGCAAAGCCGTCCACCAGGCGCGAACGGATCAGAAAGCGCCTGCCCTCCGGTGCCTCCACGGAGAATCCGCTGCCGCGCCCATCCACCACGTCAACCGTCAGGTGCGTGTGCGACCAGTAGTTGAACTGCTCCCGCGACATCCAAAACTCCAACGGACCGCACCCCGGCAGCTCAAAGAGGCCCAGCAGGATGTCGGCCTCAGCCGTGAGGAATTCGCCCGCCGGATAGCACATGGGGGAGGAACCGTCGCAGCAGCCGCCCGACTGGTGGAACATCAGCGGCCCGTGCCGCCGCCACAATTTTTGGAGCAGTTCCACAGCCGCGGCACTCAGCGCCACCCTGGATTGTGTTTCGCCAGGGATGGTGACGGCTGCATCCAGGGATTCCGGAAGGGCATCCATGAAACTGCTCCTATGCATTGGGGGTGGAATGTGGTGGGTGATGATGTCAGGGTTCGACGGCGCGAGGCCACCTTGCGCTGTGAGGTGGCCTCGCGCCGTGGAACCTTGGCGTTGCTGCGCTGGGGTTCCTGAAATACCGGCCATTGCTGCGCCGGGGTTCCTAAAAAACCCGTCATTGCTGCGCCGGGGTCGGGAGAGGGTGTGTCAGTACTTGATGACCACGCGGCCGTCGATCTTGCCGGCGCGCATCTCATCGAGCACTTCGTTGATTTCGCCGAGGCCGCGCGTGGCCACCGTGGGGTGGATGAGGCCGCGGGCGTAGAAGTCGATGGCCTCCTCCATGTCCTGGCGGGTGCCCACGATCGAACCGCGGATGGTCAGGCCCTTGAGCACCACCTCGAAGATGGGGGCGGGGAAGTCGCCCGGGGGCAGGCCGTTGAAAACGATGGTGCCGCCGCGGCGCGTCATGCCGATCGCCTGGCCGAAAGCGGCCGGGTGCACTGCCGTGACGAGGACGCCGTGGACGCCGCCGGTCTCGCGCTGGATGGCCTCGACCGGGTCCTCGCTGAGGGCGTTGACGGTGACTTCGGCGCCGTGCTTGCGGGCCAGCGCCAGCTTGTCTTCAGCGATGTCCACGGCGGCAACGCGCAGGCCCATGGCCACCGCGTACTGCACGGCGATGTGGCCGAGCCCGCCGATGCCGGAGATTACGACCCACTGGCCGGGCCGGGCCTCGGTCATCTTCAAGCCCTTGTACACGGTGACGCCGGCGCACAGGACCGGGGCGATCTCCACAGGGTCGGCGCCGTCGGGAATGCGCGGGGCAAAGTCGGCGTCCACCAGCATGTACTCGCCAAAGGAGCCGTCCACGCTGTATCCGCCGTTTTCCTGCGACTCACACAGGGTCTCCCAGCCGGTGCGGCAGTATTCGCAGTCGCCGCAGGCGGTCCAGAGCCAGGCGTTGCCCACGCGGTCGCCCACGGCGAGTGAGGTGACGCCTTCGCCGAGGGCAACCACCTCGCCCACGCCTTCATGTCCGGGCACGAAGGGCGGGCTGGGCTGCACCGGCCAGTCGCCCTCTGCCGCGTGGAGGTCGGTGTGGCAGACGCCGCTGGAGATCAGCTTGACCAGTGCCTGGCCGGGTCCGGGAGTGGGAAGCGGGTACTCCTCCACCGAGAGGGGCGTGCCGAATTCCTTTACTACTGCTGCCTGCATGGTTGTCATGGGGTTCTCCTTTGAACATGGGGGTTGGGGTGCCGGGCACCCGGGGCGGGTGCCCGGCGTCGTGCGTGGGAGATGCGATGGGGATGCTGAAATTCCAGCCATTGCTGCGACAGCGTGCCTGAAAAACTCGCCATTGCTGCGACAGCGTGCCTGAAAAACTCGCCATTGCTGCGACAGCGTTCGAGAGGTTCGAGGGGTTCGAGGGAAGGGGTTAGAAGAAGCCGAGCTTGTCTTCGCTGTAGCTGACCAGCAGGTTCTTGGTCTGCTGGTAGTGGTCCAGCATCATGGCGTGGTTCTCACGCCCGATGCCCGAGGACTTGTAGCCGCCGAACGCCGCTCCCGCGGGGTAGGCGTGGTAGTTGTTGACCCAGACGCGGCCGGCCTGGATCTCGCGGCCGGCGCGGTAGGCGACGTTGCCGTTGCGGGACCAGACGCCGGCGCCGAGGCCGTAGAGGGTGTCGTTGGCGATGTGGAGCGCGTCGGCATAGTCGTCGAACTTCGTCACCGCCAGGACGGGGCCGAAGATCTCCTCCTGGAAGATGCGCATGTCATTGGTGCCCTCGAAGATGGTGGGCTTGACGTAGTAGCCGCCGGCCAGGTCGCCTTCGAGGATGTTGCGCTCGCCGCCGGTGAGGACCTTGGCACCCTCCTGCTTGCCGATGTCCATGTAGGAGAGGATCTTTTCCATCTGGTCGTTGGAGGCCTGTGCGCCGATCTGGGTGTCGGTGTCCAGCGGGTTGCCCTGGATGATGGCCTCCGTGCGGGCCACGGCATCGGCCATGAACTTCTCGTACATGGATTCCTGGACGAGTGCGCGCGACGGGCAGGTGCAGACCTCGCCCTGGTTGAAGGCGTAGAGCGTGAAGCCCTCCAGCGCCTTGTCGTAGAAGGCGTCATTCTTGTCCATGACGTCGTCAAAGAAGATGTTGGGGCTCTTGCCGCCGAGCTCCAGCGTGACCGGAATCAGGTTCTGGGACGCGTACTGGCTGATGAGTCGGCCCGTGGTGGTCTCGCCGGTGAACGCGATCTTGCGGATGCGCTTGGAGGAGGCGAGCGGCTTGCCGGCCTCGACGCCGAAGCCGTTCACCACATTGATCACGCCCGGCGGCAGGATATCGGCGAGCAGTTCCATGAGGACCAGGATGGAGGCGGGTGTCTGTTCCGCTGGTTTAAGCACGACGGCGTTTCCCGCAGCGAGTGCCGGTGCCAGTTTCCAAACAGCCATCAGGATGGGGAAGTTCCAGGGGATGATCTGCCCGACCACACCGAGCGGCTCGTGGTAGTGGTAGGCGGTGGTGTTCTCGTCGATCTGGGTCAGGCTGCCTTCCTGGGCGCGGACCACGGAGGCGAAATAGCGGAAGTGGTCTGCCGCGAGCGGGATGTCGGCGTTCAGGGTTTCTCGGACGGCCTTGCCGTTGTCCCACGTTTCGGCGACGGCGAGCAGCTCGACGTTTTCGTCAATCCTGTCGGCCACCTTGTTCAAGATGGCGGCGCGTTCGGTGGCTGAGGTTTGGCCCCAGCTCGGTGCCACCTTGTGCGCTGCGTCCAGTGCGAGCTCGATGTCCTCTGCCGTGCCGCGGGCAACTTCGCAGAAAACCTTGCCGGTGACGGGGGTGATGTTCTCAAAGTATTCGCCCTTGACCGGGGCAACCCACTCGCCGCCGATCCAGTTCTCATAGCGGGCCTTGAAGGTGACCTTGGATCCATCGGTGCCGGGTTGTGCGTAAACAGCCATTGTTCAAACTCCATTGCGGTTGGGGCCAGTGGTGGGGGACATCTGCGTCCTTGGTTGGAAGCGTACGGGGAGCAACGTTGCAACCAGGTTGCATGAGCTGGATCACATCGCTTTGGTGGCGCTGCCGATAGGGTGTCTAGATGGATGTACTGGTTCTTGTTGTTGTCTTGTTGCTCGTGTTTGCTTTAGTGGCCCTCATATTGGCGAAGGTAGGGAGGGCACGGCAGGCCGCACGCACCGCGGAGTTGTACGGGCATGCCCGCACCTTTCAACCTACGTTTGGGAAACCTGCTGCGGTCCCAGGCCGGGGCGCAACATTTCCGGGCCCGGGCTCGAGAATCCCAGACCCGACGGCGGATGCCGCCCCGGTGCCTGGCTCACCCGAAGCCGAAGGCAGTGAGGCTGCGGCGCGAATGGCCCGCGGTCTTGTCGAACTCTTGAAGGTCAAGGACGCAGGCAATGCCACGCATGAAACCGCAGCCGGCACATATGAGCACCCGCAGCGCCGCGCCGACGGGACCTGATGTAGCTGACGGGACCTGAGACAGCGGTGCCCGGGTCCGCCGCGTGAAGGCGACGCCCATAGCCTGCGCCCATAGACTGTGGGCATGTATTTCTTTTGGCTCGTTGTAGTCCCGCTGGCAATCGTGATCATCCTCATTGTTGTCCGCGCCCGACAGGTCCGCCGTGTCCGCGAGCTGAGGGAACGGAGCCGGGCAGCCGAGGAACGCGCTGCCGCCCGGCCTGGCTCTAAGGACGAATAGGGACGATTTGATCTGAGCCCGTGCACTGGACCCGACGAGCTCGATCAGCACTGGATCAGCTTTCAGCGTCTCCACGTGGGCCGCGCCTCCACGTGGGCCGCGCCTCCACGTGAGCCGCGCCGCTTCAGCCCCTCGGCCCGATATCGCGCTGCGAGGACACCTCGGGCCGTGCCACCACCGCCAACTGTCAATTTTGGCCCTCAATCTTGTATTTGAGGGCCAAAATTGACAGTTCACGGTGGTTCCCTCGATGTAGGGGGCGAGGAATGCGTTTTGTCTCCAGTCGACGGGCCGCCAATCGTCCCAGCTGACCCGGGGCCGGAATTACTGCCCCGGAAGGTGCGGGAGCGTTGGGAAAAGACCACATCTGCTGCAGGAGCGTTGGAGGGTGGGCGAAGTGCCCAAGGATCAGGCCTCTAACGCCTCCACATGAGCCACGACGGCGGATCGCCTGGGTGAGCGCGGCGGGAGGAGACGCAGTGCTGTGCGCCAGGCTTCGACGTCGTCCGCGGCCTCGGGAAGGCGCAGGTAGCTCAGCAGGACATCCGGGCTGGCGTCGTTGAGGATTGCCTCGCGCGGTTGGAAGGCTACACGGTTGCGGATGGTTTCGATGGCGGGGGCCAGCGAGCGGGGCATGACCTCGCCGGCCACATGCAGCAGCCCCTGGTCCCGGCCCAAAATCTGCAGGCTGTCACGGTACAGAGGCTTGTTCGGAGCGGAGCTCCAGGCGCTGGATGCGCAGCTGGGCCTGGGCCGCGGCCACCGAGGCCTGCACCAGTGAGAGCGTGTTGGCGCCCACGGCCTCCGGCCCGCCCGTTATGTCCACAATGCCCAAAATGGAGCCGGAATCGGGGTCATGCAGAGGCACTGCCGTGCAGCTCCATGAGTGGATTGCCGGGTTGAAGTGCTCCTCACCCATGATCTGCACGCTCTTGCCCAGGACCAGTGCGGTGCCGGGGGCGCTGGTACCAACGGCGGTCTCGGACCAGTCGGCCCCTCTGGCGAAATTGATGCCTTCCCCATGGCGCCGGGCCGCGGAATCGCCCTCAACCCACAAAAGCCGGCCGTGCTCATCGCCCACTGCAACGAGCAGGCCGGTGTTTTCCAGGGCCGGCAACGCCAGAAACAGCCCGGCATGGTGAATGTGGGAAGCCGGAGCAAACACCGGGGCTGCACAGTCACGGAGCCAGGCCCGTGCCGATTCCGTTGTGGTGGTCATGCCCAGGGCTCGCCGGACCGTGTCGGTGGAAACTCCCGTCGCTTCGGCGGTGGCCCGCAGGCTCGCCCCGCCGGCTCGAACAGCACGGATTTCTGATGCTTTTGATTCTGCCAGCAGGACGTTTGGGGCCCTTCTTCACCGGCGACAACCCCAGCAGGGCTACCCCTTCAAGGGACTTGCGCCAGCGCCGCAACGACTCCGTATTAACATCAAACCCGGCGGCGACCTCGTTGACCTGGGCGGCACCGGTATCGACCAGCTGGGAGGCCGCCAATCGGCGGAGCCCGTCCTGGTCAGGACCCCACACATAGGCCAACTGCCCGTTGATGAAGGCCTTGCCACCGGTTGCGTTTTTCAGCAGGGCTGGAGCTGGGGGGATTTGCGAATCCCACTACTGCGATGCGGCTCCCAGGAGGCCGACCATCAACAGGCTTTCACGTCTCCGGATAGTCGTGGTCAAGGATGCCTTGACGGACCGCTTCCAGCAACGCTTCTTCGCGCGAAGATACTCCGAGCTTTCGATAAGCGCTACGCAGCTGACTTTTGACTGTGTTGATAGAAACGAACAGCCGCTCCGCAACCTCCTTCGTATCGACAGCGGTGGCCAGCACCTGAATTACCTCTACTTCACGCACCGTGAGTGCTGCTGACAGTTCCGGGGGCGGTAGAACAGGCGCAAAGGGGGTCTCTTCCACCGCTGCTCGGGTGGTCGACGAGGTACTCGTTGATGCCAATTGCTGGAGAGCACCAGCGTCAGCCTGAGATAAAAAGGCGAGGGGAGAGCGTAGGTCGTTGGTCGACATCAACTCGCAGGCCGCATCCAGTAACTCCAGTGCAGCGTCATTATTCCCGCCCTTCAAGACAGTTATGCTCTTCAGCAGAAGAAATGAAGCCCGGTGCCGCGGCGAGGCATTTTTCATGGCTTTCGGTCCATCAGTAAACACCTTCTGTAAGTTTCCTGTGGCCCGGGCCAAGTGAGCACTGACAATGTGTACCTCAGCCGTTCGAAGGGGGCACTTGCGAATAGTCACTCGGGCTTTGTGGTGGTTGCCGGAGGCGATGTGGAGCATCGCCAAGTATGCGCCGACGTTGCTCTGGGAAACTGGAGCCAAACGTGGCCTCGCATGTTTGTCCTTCAGTGAATTCTCAAGAAAGTTTGCTTGATGTCCAGCATTGCTCTGCAGCAGGGCGAGCAGAGTTTCTGCATAGACCATTTGAGACCAATGCTCAATTGTTGTGCGGTGAGGTGCCAGTTCAGCCAAAGCCGCTTCCGCGGCTACAAAATTGTGCTCCTCGATCCTGACCAAAGCCGTTGCGATCCGATACCCTGCGCCGATGTATTTGCTATACCACTCAAGCGGCCAACTTTTGCTCTCGATTTCTCGTAGCCAGAGCCGAGATTCCTCAATCTCACCATTAATTGCGTGGGCCATGGCAACCAAACCGCCGGCTTGGAATCTCGTTGTGGCCGTGTGTTCGCTAACGACGCAGATATAAGCTAAACCAAAGCTGTCCAGGGCCCGGTCCAATTCCCCAGCTTCGTAAAGCGAAAGACCGCAGTGCACGTAAATCGCTGGCAGTAAACCCGCCACCTCATCCCGCTGTTCAGCGCTGAGGGAGGCTGCCAAATCCAAGCATAAGGTCGCTGCCTTTCGTGCTTGTTCCCCCAACCCGGACAATCGAAAGCTTATGGCCAGAATCATCTGGATGACGACCCGATCAGTGACTCTGAGTCGGGATGAGTGAAGTTGTGCCGAAGTAATGGCAAATGCAAAATATTCGGCTGCGCGGAGTTTATGAATTTTCGATGCATTGTAGCAAATGGCAATAAAGAAGAGCATGATGGGGTAACGCTGGAGCTTCCGCAGTGGCTGATCACGCAGGAGAGCCAACGCACTTTTTCCATGGAACTGGAACAGGTCACTCCATCTGCCCCGAATGACTGCATTGGCCAGCCCCAAGTCTCCCGCCAAGAGCGCAGACTGCAGGGCTGCCAAAGAACTGCCGTTCGCAAGATACCACTGAGCGCATCTGCGCTGCAGGCTTGGGACGATTGCAGGCAATCTTTCGTGCAATTCGAGTAGCAATGCTTCTCGGAGCGGCGCGGAGTAGGTGTATGACAGGTCCGTCCCTTGACCGGAAGACAGGGCAAGGCCTAGGTCTTCAGCGTGCTGCAGAAAAACTTCGGCGCAGTTGCTTCCTGTTAAATCACGGGCAAGATCTACGCTCATGGACTCTGGAATCGAAGTCTTACACAGGAACTCACCGAAATTCTTATCCTGCAGATAGGCTTTAAGAACCGTACGCATCGGTTGGGCAGCCAGGAAAACTATGTCTTCATGGGATGGCTGGCGGCCACGACTTTCCAGCAGAGCGACACCGTTGGCCAGCGCACGAACCGACGCCGGGAATCCAGCTGTCACGGCCATGACTTCCGCCGTATTTCCCAGTGCCTCCGCACCGATTGACTTGATAACCTGTTCAGCTTCCTTCGGTGTCAAGAGAAGTTCATCCATACAGATGACAGCGGTATCAAGTCGTGCCATCAAATCAGGAGACTCTAAGCCAGTCCGCGAACGGGTCAACACCATGAAACGTATCTGACGGAAAGTCGTGGCCAGCCAAGCAATGTCCTCCTCGACTTCAGTATTCTCCAAAAGCTGATAGTCATCAATCACAAGTGTCAGCTGCGCTGGATTCAATTCGAAGGCTTCCCTCAACCGGGTGCGGACTGTCACGTCGCGGACGTCGAAATCCTGAGGTAAAGAAGCTTTTGGATCATCTCCCAGGAAGGAGGCAAGACGCTGCAAAACCACTGTCCAAAAGGCCGAGCGTGTAGCGTAGCTCGAATCCACAGTCACCCAGACGCAGGATCGATTCTCGCTGCGAATGTAATCCGCAGCAAGCACGGTCTTACCCGCCCCGGCAGAAGCACGAAGGACGATTAAAGCTGCATCGTCGTGGCTTGCCAGCGTTTGAAAAAGTCGAGGTCTTCGCGCGACCCCGCCTGGAATGCGCGGGACGCCAACCATTCTTTCGATATTCAATTCGCTCCTTGGCGCATGTTTTCTGTTGCGTTTGTTCCACCAAGAGATTCCAACTCTAGCCAGCGTGGACCACGATCTACTGGTCCAATTCTGGCAGATGCGGGTTGAACAATGACGTCTCTTCCTCGCGGCATGCGCGGCGGAAGGCCGGCCTCTGAGGCTGCCACGCGAGCGTTCGTGAGAGGACCGGTGGGCCTCAGAGGCGCACAAGCAGTCCGCCACCCATCTTTCCGAGTAAAAGGCATCCCTTGGATCATAGTGTCATTGATCGTGGACTGACCGGTGGCTTCACCCCGCAATTTCACCCACGCCTGCATTCCGCTGACAACATCGGACTAATCAACACTTTTCACCCGTAAGATCGCCATAGCGGCCAGCAGGGAAAGTGCCCCGCCAACAACGAACAGGGAGGAGTAGCCACCCATATAACTGATTAGGAACCAGGCCAGTCCCGGGGCCATCATCTGCGGAATATTGGTTGCGATGTTCAGTATCCCAAGGTCCTTGGCGGCCGCCCCAGCGCTATCGGGGATCACCAGCGTCATTAAGGCCTTGTCAACTGACGTATATACGCCGTAACCGAACCCAAAGACAGTAGCGAAGAGAAACATTCCCGGAACGGTGGGGAAAGCTAGCGGTATTGTCATCGCTCCCGCCATTATGGCTGAAGCCACCGCGACCAGGACCTTTCGTTTCTTTAACCGGTCTGAAAGCCAGCCACCAGCAAGAATCGTCAGCAGTGCAGCGCCCAGCTGCGCTGCCAGCAGGGAACCCACCAGCCTCGGTGCCTGACCGCTCGGAACCTGGATGTGTTCTTGGAGAATGTAGAGCATGTATCCAGTGACGCTGTGGAAGGCCAGGATCATCAGAAAGCGCGCGGCGAAAACCCAAACAAAATCCGGGCTTTGGAAGGGACTGATCCAGCTCCTGATCGATATTCGCCGGCTAATCTTCTTCTGTTGCAGCAGGGGAACCGTTTTGTCTGGATTCAGCCGGACAAAACCCGCGACGACAGCGAGCAGAAGTGTCCCGATAATGAAGTAGCCGTATTTTGGGGTACTTGCAAGAGCACCGGCCAGCACAGCCCCACCTGCAGTGCCAAGCAGGAAGCCTGCCCCGACGAAGCCGGATGCTGTTCCCCGCCGGGCAGCAGAGATCCTGTCGACAACTATGGCCGACATGGGCCCATTGGCAACATTCAGAAAAACCTGTACCAGAATCCAGAAAATGCAGATCCAGGCAAGCGTCGTTACAGAAGCCAAGCCAGCCATGCACAGCACAGCAGCCAAAGTACCGGCAAGCATCCACGGAGCTCGTCGGCCCAGTCTGCTCACTGTACGATCCGAGAACAGACCGATCACCGGCTGCACTAAGACGGTGGCCGCCGCTGATAGCGAAGTAACCAACGCCAGATTGGCCACCTTGCGGCCGGGATCAATCGCCTCAACTTGCAGCGGCAGGAACACTGCTATAAGTGCCGAGTAGGTGGCATACAGCATTATGTAGGACGCCAGAAGGGACAGCATTAGACGGCGCGGTGAGGGCGCTCCGGCAGAACGTGAGGTGGAACGGGGCCAGCGCGAGGATGATAGAACGGTCACGGGAATGTAATCTATCCGCACATTGTCCCTATCGGCGAATTGATTACTGACAGAAACGGCGTCCCGCCTGGTCGCGTAGCGGACCACGACCTGGACTGGCAACCTGCTCTTGATGTTCCAACACTCATTGCAGGGAAAATATTGTTGGACGACGGTTAGACAATATGCTCAAGGGCCGGGGCTGGCCTAGGGCCAGGTCCCTCCTGCTGATGGAGCTCGTGATGCTTCGCTTTTGATCTCGTGTTCCGCTGAAGCCCAGGTGGCGGCCATCGCCGCAGCCCGGCGTTCCGTGGTGGCAAGCTCGTCCCGCGCATGCAGGAGGAGAACTTCGCGTCCTCATCTGCATCGACGGTCTTAGCTGCGGCCAACAGCTCACTGATTTGCTGGGCCAAGACCTTCTGCTTCTCCGTTATCCGGGCGTAGAACATCGTCTTGTGCTTGGAAGCGTTCGCTCGTACCTTCTTCCCGTCCAGGGCGACCTTGCCCAGCTCCACCATGCCCGCGGTCTGGCACAGTACCAGGGCCTGCAGAAACACGTTCGCGCAAGCAGCGGGTGGCGTTCATGGAAAGGGGCATGGATCGCAAGTCCGGTCCCTGCTGCGCCGACAACCACCTAAACGACACCACGTCGGTGCAGGCCCGTTTAATCGCACGGGAGGAATGAACCCCGGTGCAGTACCCGTGGAGCAGGATGCGCAACATCAACCGCGGATCATTCGGAGGCTGCCCCTTCGCCTTCGCGTACGACTTGCAGAACAACGTCAGATCCAGCTCGTTCTCCACCAAGCCGACAATGAACCGGGCTAAGTGCCCCTCTGGCAACCACTCCTGCAGGGACGGCGGCACCAACATACGGCAGCCGGCTCAAAATCCTTGAACCGCTTCTTCACCCCGCCATTGACATCCAGCCGGTCACCAGCCGTGGCCTCGACCCGCTCGATCAGCCCAGCATCAAATAGACCATCGCCCGGCTAGGAAGGAGAAGTTTCCATACCCCAATTCTCCTAGTACGGCACGGAATCCCGGTTAATTCCCGTCGATTCATAGTTACCCAAATCACCGCCTCCGACTACTGACATACCCAGACTGAACCGTCCCGGGAATCATGCCGCCGTTTTGTGGGCGGCGTCGTCGGGTAACGAGCCGGAATTTTCATCATAGTAGGTTCGCTCGAATTCCTCTGGGGTCTGGTGGTCCAGTGAGGAATGCAGGCGATCGTAGTTGTACCAGTGGACCCATCCGAAGACGACCTCAATGACGTCGGATTCGGTCTTCAGCGCACCGGATCTGAAGGGTGAGCCTTTGGTGACAGCTTCGTTCTTGAACAGGCCCATGACGGTTTCGGCGGCGGCATTATCGTACGCATCCCCGACACTGCCAATAGAGGGAACCAGCCCCTCAATTTCTAGGGTGTCTGTGTATCGGATCGAGGTGTACTGCGAGCCAGCGTCGCTGTGGTGCAGAAGCCCCTTGCTTACCGGCCTATTGCTGTGTTCTCGCCGCCACAGCGCCATTTTCAGGCATTGCTCCACGAAGGCGGTGTCTATCACGGTGGAGGTTTCCCACCCTACGATTGCCCGTGAATACAGATCGATCACCAACGCCACGTAAACAAACCCGGAATACACCGGAACATAGGTGAAATCGGTGACCCAGACACGGTTGGGTGCACTGGCAGTGAAGTTGCGGTTCAGCAGGTCACCGGCGCGTTTGCCGTCCTTGCCGGGGATGGTGGTGCGGGTTCTGCGACCGCGAACCAGGCCGTTCATGCCCTCATCGCGCATCAGCCGGTCCACGGTGTGTTTGGAGACCTCGGGGAAGCCCTTGCGGCGCAGCCACGCAGTCATCTTCCGGCGACCGTAAAGGATTTCTGGCCGGGGTCTTCCCTTGCCGTCTACAACCTTGAGGCTGCGTAAGGTGTCTATGATCTTCGCATCCTCCATGGCACGCAGGGCTGGCAACCTGGTTTTCCAGGCACGGTAGGTACGTGCGGCAACCTGCACGCCCTGCCCACGCAGGACGGTGCAGATCGACTCGACCGCATGACCTTCGGCCCGCTGTTCGTCGATAAACCGGCAGATTAGCGGCGGCGAGGGTCGGTGAAAGTCGGCCCGGGGCGCGGTGCCAGCCTTGCGGCTGGCCCGTTTCCCCGGACCGCTTCCCGAACCCGGCGGGCACCTTTCAATGCACCGGGCTCTCCACAAGTCGGTCGGGGACCGTGGTAATTGATTCATCGGTCGTGGGCCACGGAGTGGGGATAACCGACCCGCGGTAGCGGTATCGGCTCGTGCCCACTTTCTCGGGACGAAACATTTCCCGAGCGTGGCTTGCTGGCCACCATCCACCGCCGCAGTACTGCCGACGGAGTTCTTTGACCGTTGACCGGCGATGTTTTCGCCGCAGCCATCGCCATACCGTCTGCCATGTGTAGTGGCTGAGGTAGGAGAAAACTGCGGAGGAAACACCGGGACGGAAATAGGCGCACCAGCCCCGCAACATCGGATTCAGCCGATGCAGCAGTTCATCCAACGACTGGTTCTCAGTGACCTGTCGGCACAACGTCTTGATCTTCCGCTTGGCTGCTTGTACAGCCTTCTTTGACGGATAGACGTAAACGTAGTGCTCGTTCGTGCCTCGCTTGCGATGGCGATGGATGTGCCATCCTAGGAAATCGAGGCCCTCATCAATATGGGTGATCAAGGTCTTCTCCTCCGACAGGCGCAAACCCATCGTGGCCAAGACCTTGGCGATTCTCTCCTGGAGCTCTTCAGCATCGGCCTTGGTGCCCCTGATCATCAGACACCAGTCATCTGCATAACGCACCAGACGAAAATTCGGCCGATCATGGCGTAGCCGCCATGCCCGTTCGCGTTTATCGGTCAACGAGCCGCCGGGAGCTTGAGCGATGAAATCGTCAAGCACCGACAACGCCACATTGGCCAACAGCGGAGAAAGAATCCCGCCCTGCGGGGTACCGGCAGTGGTTTCTATCAGTTGCTGAGCCTCAGAGAGGATCCCAGCCTTCAGAAAGGCCTTCACCAAGACCAGAATGCGCTTGTCACCAATACGAGAGCGAACCCTGCCCATCAGGGCAGTATGGTCGATCTCATCGAAGCACGCCTTAATATCTCCCTCCACGACCCAGTCATAACAACGTGGTCGCGTCGCAAGATAACGCACCTCGGCAACGGCATCATGGGCCCGACGCTTCGGGCGGAACCCGTAGGAACACGGGTGGAAATCCGCTTCAAAGATCGGCTCCAACACCAATTTCAAGCTGGCTTGGACTACCCGGTCAGCAACGGTGGGGATGCCCAGACGGCGCAACTTCCCGCCAGTTTTCGGAATCATCCTTTCCCTCACCGGCACCGGGATGAAACTGCGCTCACGCAAAGACAAACGCAGCCCGTCAAGGAAAACCCCGACGCCCTCACCCTCCTGAATGGATACCGCCGTGCGGCCATCCACACCCGCAGTACGGGCACCCTTATTTCCTCGCACCCGGTCCCAAGCCACCAACAGGAAGCCTGGGTCGGCCACGAGGTTGAACAGGTCATCGAACCGGCGATGAACATCATCACGGGCCCAACTGTGCAGCTTGGTCTGGATCTTCAGTACCCGCAGCTCCGCCGCAATCACGGCGTGCTCCAGTTCGTCGATATTCACCGGCGACTATTCCTCCTGACATTCCATTCACTCAACCTGCTAACTTGCTGGCCACCTTCGCCCTGCGACCGGCTTTCCCGGTCCCCACGGCGGGTCGTTACTCCCGCGACTACTACGAGGCCTCCGCCCCGCCTCGTGGCCTTCGGTCGGCAACGGACCTACCCCCACCGGTGGACTGGCTGCCCACCGGTCGGGGAACCACAAGACGGTTCCCACGTTCACTGCATATCGATTAGTCAGGGAGGCACCTGGCTCTACCCCGGCAGCATCGCCACGGCTACGCCGCAGACCTTCACCATGGCCTCCCCACCGACAGAACTAAACGGCTTCGGAGTCCAGACGCCATAACTGGCATCCAGTGCGCTGCACACCGGCCCATATCCACCAGATTTGAGCACGGCTTCGCGGTTACAGGGCGTCAAACACCAATTCACTCACGTTGTACCTTCTGACTTTGCTCGACGGACCCGCACCGTCTGGTAGTACCGGCACGTCCCGCCTTTGTCGGGGCCGCTTGCCACCCTCACCGGCGTTCCCCGGATCAGGCTGCCCCCAGCTTGATCGGGCCGCTGCGACGACCCAACCGGGACGGTCTCTCACCGCCCCTCGACACACAGCGCCTCGTGGCGCACAGCTCCCTCGCGAAGAAAATCGATGCCGCCTTCAGGATCTCGTTAGCTTCCTTCAAGTCCCGATTCTCAGCACGCAGGCGCTTGAGTTCATCAATGTCAGTCGTCGTTGGACCGTCCTTCTCACCAGCATCTGTTTGGGCCTGGAGCACCCAACGACGCAACGACTCGTGACCGACATCAAGCTTCGGAGCCAGGGCCTTGCAGGCTGCAAACACGGAAGGATACTCAGAGAGCCGGTCAACGACCATGCGGACGGCACGGTCACGAACTTCGGCGGGGTATTTCTTGGGCATGATTGCTATCTTTCTCAAAAAAGACAGCGGCATCAAACCCGGGACGGTTCAGACTGTGAGCATGTACTTTGTGTGGCTCGTTGTAGTTCCGCTGGCAATCGTGATCGTGCTCATTGTGGTCCGCGCCCGACAGGTCCGCCGTGTCCGCGAGCTGAGGGAACGGAGCCGGGCAGCCGTGGAATGCGCTTCCGTCTCGCGCGGACATAAGGACGAGCAGGCCTGATCTCGCCAGGGCAGGGCCACCCCGCGAACTGGCAATTAACGCCCTCAAACAGCCCTCAAACCCCAGGTTGAGGGCAAAAATTGCAGTTTCGTGGCAGTTTCCTCCAGTCGACAGGCCGCCAATCGTCCCAGCTGACCCGGGGCCGGAATTACTGCCCCGGAAGGTGCGGGAGCGTTGGGAAAAGACCACATCTGCTGCAGGAGCGTTGGAGGGTGGGCGAAGTGCCCAAGGATCAGGCCTCTAACGCCTCCACATGAGCCACGACGGCGGATCGCCTGGGTGAGCGCGGCGGGAGGAGACGCAGTGCTGTGCGCCAGGCTTCGACGTCGTCCGCGGCCTCGGGAAGGCGCAGGTAGCTCAGCAGGACATCCGGGCTGGCGTCGTTGAGGATTGCCTCGCGCAGCTGGACGGCCACCCGGTTGCGGATGGTTTCGATGGCGGGGGCCAGCGAGCGGGGCATTACCTCGCCGCGGTAAATGTTCAGGGCCAGCCGGTGGGCGCCGCGGTCCAGGTAGTTCCGGACCTGCTCGGCGTCGACCACCAGGGTGCGGGGGAGCCTGTACGGCCGCGACTGTGGCACCAGGGTCGGGGCAGCGGACTGCAGCAGCTTGCGCAGGCGCACCATTTCCGCCCTGATGCTTGTCAGCGACGTGCCCTCGGGGTAAACCTTGTCCGTCAGCTCCTCGGCGGTGAGCCCGTCGGGGTGCAGCGCCAGCATCGCCATGATTTCGGTGTGGCGTTCGCTCAGTGTCACGGCCTCGCCGGCCACATGCAGCAGCCCCTGGTCCCGGCCCAAAATCTGCAGGCTGTCCCGGTACAGCGGCTTGTTGGGCGTGGCAGTTCCAGCGGGCACCGAGGAGCGCCGGGTGCGGTTGCCACCCCCGGCCAGGCTTCTCTGGACACGGAGTTCCAGGCGCTCGATGCGCAGTTGGGCCTCGGCCGCGGCCACCGATGCCTGCACCAGTGAGAGCGTGTTGGCGCCCACGGCCTCCGGCCCGCCCGTAATGTCCACAATGCCCAAAATGGAGCCGGAATCGGGGTCATGCAGAGGCACTGCTGTGCAGCTCCATGAGTGGACGGCCGGGTTGAAATGTTCCTCACCCATGATCTGCACGCTTTTGCCCAGGACCAGTGCGGTGCCGGGGGCGCTGGTTCCAACAGCGGTCTCGGACCAGTCGGCCCCTCTGGCGAAATTGATGCCTTCCCCATGGCGCCGGGCCGCGGAATCGCCCTCAACCCACAAAAGCCGCCCGTGCTCATCGCCCACGGCAACGAGCAGGCCGGTGTCGTGGCTGGGCTCCACGAGAAGTTTGGTGATGACGGGCATGATCGCGGCCAGTGGGTGGTCGCGGCGGAATTCCACCAGCTCCCGGCTCTCCCACACGACCGGCGGAGCCAGCCGGTCCGAGGACGCCCGGCCGTCTGCTGTGGCCAGCGCCTTCAGGGAACGCTGCCAGGATTCACGCACCAAGGGACGCATGGCCGGCAGGCCCTCCAGGAGTTGGTGCTGCGGGGACATGAATACTCCAAGAATCAAGGGGGACGAATCACTATGTTGGGATGAACCGCAACGTCCACGTGTGCCGTGGCTCACCATCTTAGTGTACGCAAAGGGCGCCGCGTCCGGAGCGTGATTGGTGTTCGCCATGGGGGATGGCGGCCAAACACGTTCCGAACACGGCGCCCGGGTGTTGCGCGGTGCAGCTACTGCAGGAATGTTCCGCCACTGCGGATACCTACAGCGCGGAATCCGACGGTGCTCATTCCGACGGTGCCGAGACCTACAGTGCGGATTTCGCCTTCTCGTCCAATTCCGAGGCATCGTCCGGCACTGTGAGGTTTGCCAGCTTGGCACCCTCAACATCCACATCGGGCAGGATCTTGTCCAGCCACTTCGGCAGCCACCAGGCCGACTTGCCCAGTAGGTGCATGGCCGCCGGAACGATGGTCATACGGACCACGAACGCGTCGATCAGCACGCCGAACGCCAGTGCAAAGCCGAGCGGGCGCACCATGGTCAGGTGGCTGAAGATGAAGCCGGAGAACACGCTGATCATGATGATGGCCGCGGCCGTGACAACCGGCGCTGCATGCTTGAACCCGGTGCGCACGGCTTGCTTGGCGCTCTGCCCGTGGGCGTACGCCTCGCGCATGCCGGAGGCAATGAACACCTGGTAGTCCATGGCCAGCCCAAACAGCACGCCGATCAGGATGATCGGCAGGAAGCTCAGGACCGCGCCCGGGTTCGCCACATCGAAGATGCCGCCCAGCCAGCCCCACTGGTACACGGCCACCACGCCGCCGAACGCTGCAACGAGCGAGAGCAGGAACCCTGCAGTCGCGAGCACCGGCACCAGGATGGAGCGGAACACCAGGATCAGGAGGATGAGGGAAAGTCCGACGACGATGGCCAGGTAGGGGGGAAGCGCCGCTCCCAGCTTTTCCGAGACATCAACGTTCGCGGCGGTCTGGCCCGTGAGCCCGATCGTGACGTCGTATTCGCTCTTGACCTTGGGGCCTTCGTCACGGAGGTCGTGGACCACCTGGACGGTGCTTTCACTGGCCGGGCCCTCGCTGGGGATGATCTGGTACAGGGCCGTCTGGCGGTCCGGGCTCATGGCCACGGGTGCCGCGGCCACCACGTTGGGGACCTCGCGCAGGGTGTCCAGGACGTCGAGGTTGAGGGTGTTGGCCTGTTCCTCGCTGAGGCCTGCCGGCAGGGAGGCAACCACCATGATGGGCCCGGTCATGCCGGCGCCAAAGTTCTCCGACGTCAGCGTGTATGCCTGGTAGGCGCTGGAATCAACGGGCTCGGAGCCGCCGTCGGGCAGTGCCAGGCGAAGGCTTGCGGCCGGAATGGCGATGACCACCAGGGCCACAACCGAGACGATGAGCGTCACGACCGAGTGCTTGGTGACAAAACCTCCCCAACCCTTGCGGCTCTTGGCAACGTCCTTCTCCTCATCCGCAGCGGCACGTTCCGTGACAGACATGCCGGCAGTCTCGGCGTCGTGCTTCTTCTGCGCCTCGGCGTTCCTGGCCCAGGCCTTCTTGGAGACCAGGCGGGTGCCGATCAGCGACAGCAGTGCGGGGGTCAGCGTGAGGGCCACGAGGACGGACACGGCGACAGTGGCGGCCGCGGCCAGGCCCAGGACGGCCAGGAACGGCAGCCCCGTGACGGAGAGCGCGGCGAGGGCGATCACCACGGTGAGGCCGGCGAAGGTCACGGCGTTGCCGGAGGTGCCGGAGGCGCGGGCGATGGATTCGCGCACGTCCATGCCGTCGAGCATCTGCTGGCGGTGGCGGTTGACGATGAACAGCGAGTAGTCGATGCCCACGGCCAGGCCGAGCATGAGCGCCAGCATGGGGGAGATGGACGACATTTCGATGACGGAGGTCAGCGCCATGGTGCCGCCCACGCCGATGCCCACGCCCACAACGGCCATGAGCAGGGGCAGGCCGGCGGCCACGAAGGTGCCGAGCATGATCAGCAGCACGGCGGCGGCGACGGCAACGCCCACCACTTCAGCGGCGCCGAAGATCTGGGAGACGTCCTCGGTGATTTCCTTGCTGAAGGAGACCTTTAGGCCGGAGTCGGAGGCCTTGTTCAGGACGTCCTGGACCTCCTGGCGGGTCTCCGGGGTGACGGCGTTCATGGCGTCCTTGAACTGCACCTGGGCAATGGCCGCTTCACCGTTGTTCGAGACGAACTTGATGCCGGAAGTGGCCTCCAGCATGCGCTTGCTGTTCGTGAGCTTTTCCTGGCCCGCCGTGAGCTGGGCCTGGCCGTCGTCATACTGCTTCTGGCCGGCGGCAAGCTGTGCCTTGCCCTGGTCCAGCTGCGCCTGGGAGGCATCGATCTGGGCCTGCGCGGCGGCCAGCTGGGCGGCTGCGGCGTCGGCCATCGGGGTGCCTGCCGGTATCTGCGCGGCCTGCGCCTTCTGCTTCTCCAGCTCGGCCTTGCCCGCGTCGATCTGGGCCTGTCCGGCCTCGATCTGCTGCGCGGACGCGTCCAGGGTGGTCTTGGCTGCGTCGAGCTTGGCCTTGTTGGCATCCAGCTCGGCCTGGCCGGCCGTCACGGCGGCGTTGGCATCCGTGATGGTCTTGGTGGTGGCGAAGGGATCAACGACGCCTGTCACGCCCGGAACGCTTGTCACGTCCTTGAGCGCGGCGGAAATGGCCGTCTCCTGTGCGGGTGTGAACTTGGTGCCGTCCGTCGTGGAGAACACCACGGTGCCGGACCCGCCGGAGGCTTCGGGAATGCCGGCCTGGAGCTTGTCGGCCATCTGCTGGGTTTCTGTTCCCGGCAGCTTGAAGTCATTGGACATGGGTCCCATGAAGAGCGCGGCGGCGCCGCCCACCAGGCCCATGATGATGGCCCAGGCAGCGATCACCAGCCAGGCGCGGCGGGCGGAGAACCGCCCCAGACGATATAGCCAAAGGGCCATTGTTGATCCATTCTGTGTTTGCGGCAGTGCAGCCGGCAAGGTTTGGCGGCCGGGGTGCGGCCTCGTGTGGCTAGTTTTTGAATCCGTGGCGGAGGTGTTCGATGGTTTGGTCCAAAAGGCTGCGCAAATCAGCCAACGACTCCGGGGTGATGTTGGTTCCGTGGCGCTGGAACCAGACCATGAAGGCGGCCCGGCAGCTGCCCACTACGGCGCCGACCAGGGCATTGAGGTAGAGCTCGTCCGCATCCGGCGGCAGGCGGTGCCGGGCAACATCGGCGATCTTGAGGCTGCAGTCCTCCCACGCCTGGAGCTGGAAGCGGTCAAATTGTGGATCCTGGGTGAGCGAGACGGTTTCCGCGAGGATGGCCAGCGTCTCCGGGCGTCCGCCGTTGGACAGGGCGATCCGTGCGGACTGCAGCAGGGGCTCGTTCAGGGGCCGGGCCTCCAGCTCCACAATGACCTGGTCAAGGAAGGCCGCCGTGTAACTGGCAACGGCCGCCTCCACGGAGGAGAAGTAGTTGAAGAAGGTGCGCCGGGAGACTCCGGCGGCGGCAGCGACGTCGTCGACCGTGAAGGCTGCGAGGTCCTTGTTGCGCAGGAAGTCCAGGGCGGCTGCGGCAATGGCGTCCCGTGTGGCCGCCTTGTTGAGTTCGCGGCGCGACGGCGCGCGTGCGGCCGTTTCATTTTCTGCGGGGAGGGTGAAACTGCTCATATAAATACACTAAGTGCAATGTTGCACTTAGTGCAATTGGGTGTGGTGCGTCTCACGTGGACCGGTGGCGGGGGAACAAAAAACTCCCGCCGGGGCTTCGATTGCTCGAGGCCCCGGCGGGAGTCGTGACTTGCGGCGCGCGGCCGCTTCCACAGCAGCGTTGCGGTGCTAGGCGTTGACGGGTTCGCGCTTCGGGTCAACGTCCCCAGCGCCGGCGTTGTTCAGTTCGGCCAGTGCGTCATCGGAGTCGTCGGCGAAGGGGTTGCCGTTTCGGGGGGCGTTGTACAACTCCTCGTCCAGGATGCCCTGGCGCTTGGAGACGATCGTGGGGACCAGGGCCTGGCCCGCCACGTTGACGGCCGTGCGGCCCATGTCGAGGATCGGGTCCACGGCCAGCAGCAGTCCGACGCCGGCCAGCGGCAGGCCCAGAGTGGAGAGCGTCAGCGTCAGCATGACGACGGCGCCGGTGGTGCCCGCCGTTGCTGCCGAGCCGAGCACGGAGACGAGCACGATCAGCAGGTACTGGCCCAGGTCAAGCTGGATGCCGAAGAACTGTGCCACGAAGATGGCGGCAATGGCCGGGTAGATCGCTGCGCAGCCGTCCATCTTGGTGGTGGCGCCCAGCGGGACCGCGAAGGAGGCGTACGCGCGGGGCACGCCCAGGTTGCGTTCGGTCACGCGCTGGGTCAGCGGCAGCGTGCCGATCGAGGAGCGGGAAACAAAGCCCATCTGGACCGCCGGCCAAACGCCGGAGAAGTACTGCTTGATGGAGAGGCCGTGGAACTTGATCAGGACCGGGTACACAACGAACAGGACCAGTGCCAGTCCCACGTAGATGGCCACCGTGAACTTGCCCAGTGAGCCGATGGTGGTCCAGCCGTAGCTGGCCACGGCGTTGCCGATGAGGCCCACGGTGCCGATCGGGGCCAGGCGGATGATCCACCACAGTACCTTCTGGATGACGGCCAATGCCGAACCGTTGAGCTTCAGGAACGGATCGGCAGCCTTGCCCACCTTGAGTGCGGCAATGCCGATGACGATGGCGATGACCAAGATCTGCAGGACGTTGAAGTTGACGCTGGTGGTCAGGGCGCCGGATTCGGCCGCCTTGGTGGTGGCGCCCAGGCCCAGGAAGTTGGAGGGGAACAGTCCGATGAGGAACGCCCACCAGTCACCGGTCTTGCCCGTGTATTCCTTCGGCGTGGCTGTTCCGGTGCCTGCACCGGGCTGGAAGATGGTGCCCAGGACAATGCCGATGGTCACTGCGATCAGCGCGGTGATGGCGAACCAGAGCAGCGTGTTCCAGGCCAGGCGTGCGGCGTTGGTGACCTGGCGCAGGTTGGCGATGGAGGAGACAACAGCCGTGAAGATCAGCGGCACAACGGCCGCCTTCAGGATGGAGACGTAGCTGGAACCGATGAGGGAGAGCGTGGTGATCAGGCCGTTGCTCTCGGTCTCGGGGTCGATGGCGATCTGGCGGGCGATCAGGCCCAGGACCAGGCCGGCGATGAGGCCGGCAATGATTTGGACGCCGAAGGAGCTTGCCCATTTGGGCAGCTTCGACACTTTGGGGGTGCTTGCTGTGGAAGTCATGGCTCAACGGTAGGTGCGGAACATTAGCACCCTGAAATTAATGTTGCCCCATGTTACGGATCTCAAATTTGAATGTTACGCATCCATTTGCCCAAGTTCATCCAAAATGACGACTGGACTCAGCCGTAGGTGGCTGCGTAGCTGCCAGTGGTGCCGGCAAACATGGCGTAGTCGACGCCCTTGACGGACTCGACCGTGTAGTTCACGGGGCCGTCAAGGCCCCGCAGCTGCTGCAGCGTGCCGGCAGTGGATTCCAGCGGCAGCATGGTGCGCAGCATTGAGTTGGTCCGATCGTCCGCATGAACTTCAAAGAGCAGGGTGGAGCCGTCCCAGTTTTCATGGTCCAGGGTGGAGGAGTTGCGTCCGTCCGTCCACTCCAGCAATTGCTCTGCCGAGACCATCGGGACCTCCAGCCTTGTGGCGATCTCAGTTAGTTGGATGTCAAAGTCATTGCTGAAGTCGTAGTGGGTTCCGAACGCCCCGTAGTAGCCTTCGGGGCCGAGTGCGCGTTGCAGCAGCCCCTCAACTGCTTGCGGCGAGGCGACGAATGTTGTGTCAACCAGGTGGGTGGCCTGCTGGTAGACGTTGAGCAGGGCGCCGTCGCTGTCGCTGAACCTCATGGGCAGGCCGGAGCCGGTCATGAAGCCGGCCCGCCCCTGCACCCAACTGCCGGGCCAGTAGTAGTAGTTCATGTCCATGCGGATCCCCCAGGCGCGCTCCACCTCCACCTGCGTGGTCCAGTCGCTCCACGCAATGCAGTGGATCCGGCTGCCCCGCTGGTTCGGCAGGCTGGGGAATGCCAGGCGGAAGGCGCGCAAGTCCCGGGAAAAGGCCTGCTGCAGGGATTGCTCAGACCAGTTTTGGCAATGCGTGGTCGAATGGGCGCCCAGGTCGAAGCCTGCCGCCGCGTAGTCCGAGGCCTGGCCGTCACTCATGTGCGTCGAAGGGTACATCCATGACGTGGCCCGTGCGCACTCCCAGCGGTCCACCCTGCAGTTCTCGGGCCCCAGGGCAAGCATCCGGTCAAAGAACTTCCGGGTGCCGTCGTTGGTTCCGTGGTCGTCTGAGGCCATCACCAGCACCGCCTTGATTCCGTTGGGGAAGTACCAGAACCGCGGCAGCGGTCCCTTGTCCGCGTGCATGTCGCTGATGAGCCGGCTCACGAGGCGCATTTGTTCGTCGGCTTGCGGGATGACGGCCTTGTCCAGGTCGACGAAGTCGGCGGCAGCATCGCCGTCGGCCTGCCCGAAGAAAAGGTCGTTCGGGCGGATCGGCGCCTTCCCGTCGCGGTCCTGCCCCGCCCACTCTGGGTTCCCCTGCCGCGCCAGGACCACGGAAGTGGCCACGTCGTAGCTGAAAGCAGCAACCTGGCCGCCGCTGGTGCCGACCGTTCGCAAAGTCACCGCGGGCTTGTCAAGGCTCGTGGCGGCATCGGAAAACAGGGTGGCCACCACTTCAGCGTCCGCGGTCACCCCAAGCTGGTCTGCCGGCCCATGGAACTGCATCGTCTCGCCAACCAGCCCCTGGCCAGGTGGCTTGGCCGTGTCTATCTGCAGGTACCCGTCCGGCAGTTCCATCCCGGCCGGCCTGACCCCGGCAAGCTCGGCCAACGGCCCGGACGGGCGCATGGCCAGCAGGTTGCCGCCGTGGCCCACCCAGGTCTCCAACAGCTGCGACTGCTGCGCCGTGACAGCGCCGGGGCCGATGATTGCCACATGGTGGCCGGCCAGGTCCTGCTGTGAAAGTTCGGCCACGTCCACGGTGGTGAAGTTGTTCAGGCCCTCGGCCCGCAAGATTTCCGCGTAATAGGAATCAAACGTTCCCGCGTTGGTGATCAGCAGTATGGCGCCGCCCGGCCCCTGCTCGAGGGGTGTCTTGACAGGGACGGTGAAGGACCACGATGCCAGGGCCTCTACGCCGTTTGGGCCGGCCGTGAGTTTCACCTCGGCGGAGTAGGTGCCCGGCACCAGGGCCTGCCGCGGTGAGAACACCGCCGTCTGCACCGACTCGTTGAAGCTGACGGCCCCCATGACGGAGGTGTCCTGTTCGTTCCGGACCCTAAAGTCGATGGCGTCGGCATAGGGCGCCGCCGTCTTGTCGAAGGTTGCCATGATCTGGGTCCGGGGTGGCACTTGGTTCGCGCCGCTGGACGGGAAAAACGACTCAACTTGGGGGATTCCGGGCGGCATCCGGGCCACGTACACGGCCGTCAAAATGAGCGCAACAAGGGCAAGGCAAACACCCCCAGCAACGAATGAGACCCTTCGCATGAAACTCAGTATGGTCCATCGCCGAACCCCTGGCTAGGGATGCCGGAACCGTGCACACCGGCTGCGGCGGAAGCCCGGAAGCCCGGCGTCGTGCTTCCGGCAGTGCCGGGCGCTCAGCCCAGCAGCGCCATCTTCAGCGTGTCCAGGCCCACCGATCCGAGGTTGAGTGCCTGCGTGTGGAAGTCCCTGAGCGAGAAGCCGCTGCCGTCGCGGGCCGCCCGCGCATCGCGGATGTCCTCCCATAAACGCTGTCCCAGCTTGTAGGACGGTGCCTGCCCGGGCCAGCCCAGGTAGCGGTTGAACTCGAAGTCCAGCTGGCCTGCGGAGATGTCGAGGTTGGCCTTGAGGAACTCGAATCCCTTCTCTGCCGTCCAGTTTCCGGTGCCCCAGCGGGCAGGGACCGGCAGTTTCAAGTGCACGCCAATGTCGAAGACGACGCGCGCGGCGCGCATCCGCTGCCCGTCCAGCATTCCCATCTTGTCGCCCGGGTCGGCCAGGTAGCCGAGGTCGTCCATGAGCCGCTCGGCATACAGCGCCCAGCCCTCGCCGTGGCCGGACACCCAGCTGACATTGCGGCGCCAGTCGTTCAGCAGCGCCGACTGGTATGTTGCCGTGGCCACCTGCAGGTGGTGTCCCGGAACGCCCTCGTGGTAGACGGTGGTGGTCTCGGCCCACGTGGTGAAGGAGTCCTCGCCCTCGGGCACGGACCACCACATGCGGCCCGGCCGGGAGAAGTCCTCGGACGGGCCGGTGTAGTAGATGCCGCCGTCCTGGGTGGGGGCAATCCGGCATTCCAGGGTGCGCATGACCTCCGGGATGTCGAACTGGGAACCGGCCAGCTCAGCCAGGGCCGTGTCTGAGAGCTGCTGCATCCACGCAGTCAGCGCAGCCGTGCCCTGCAATTGCCGGGCGGGATCGGCGTTGAGCAGCGCCTTGGCTTCCTCAATGGAAGCCCCGGGCTTGATGGCCTCGGCCACAACCTCCTGCTCGGCAACGATCCGGTCAAGCTCGGCCACACCCCAGGCGTAGCTTTCCTCAAGGTCGATCCTCGCACCCAGAAACTCGCGGGAGGCAAGCTGGTAGCGTTCGTGCCCCACAGCGTCCTCCTCCGGCGCCTGCGGGAGCAGTTCGTCCCGCAGGAACGCAACTAGTGTGCCGTAGCCGCCGCGCGCTATTTCCGCATTGGCGGCCAGCACCTCGGCGAGGTCCGCCGGGAGCTGCCGTCCGGCGTCGGAAGCGTCTGTGCCGGCCGCATCAGTGCCGGACGTGCCGGGGTCCGCGTCCAGCGCGGCCTGCTGCGTCATGGTGGTGAAGAAACCGTCCGCTGCAGCGTGCCGCTCACACTGCCCGATCACGATTTTGACCTGGCGCGCCGAGGCGACCAGGCCCCGCTCTGCACCGGCCCGCAGCGAAGCGATGTAGCCGCCCACCGCCGCCGGGACGTTGGCCATTCGCTCGGCGATGTGCTGCCAGTCGGCCGCGGTCGCGGTGGGCATGAGGTCAAAGATGGCGCGGATGCCCTGGGCGGGGGAGGCGATGTTGTTCAGCTCTGCCAGCGGCCAGCCGGTCTCGTGCAACTCCACCTCAAGGCCCAGCCGCTCCGCCATGGCATGGACGGTGACTGCATCCACCTCATCAACCGGTTCGGCCGCGGCCAGCGCGGCAAGGGTGCTGCGGGCGGCATCGGCCAGCGCGGCCAGCCCGGCAGGGGAGTGGTCCCGGTACTCGCTTTCATGCCCGGCACGCCCCAATTCGGTGGCGAAGCCCGGGTCCAGTTCGAGCAGGCGCTCGGTGTACTCGTTGGCGATCCGGTCGATGGCGGTGGTGGCGCGGGGCTGAGTTGGCTGCGTTGGCAAAGTCATGCCACCGAGCCTACTCGGCTACCGCGCCGACCGCCGCCAGGATCCTGCGCCGGGTTTGGGCGGCAGGTGAAGCTGCGCCCGCCGGGCCCACTGGCGGGTGGGCTGCCGGGTTCCTTCGCCGTCGCCGCCGCCCTGAAGCGCAAGCACGACGGCGGTGACCGCCGCGAGCTCCTCGGCGGTGGGGTTGCCGCGGGTTATGTTGAGCAACGGCTCCGCGGCCGCTTCCTGTAGCTGTTTGTCCGTCACAGCGGGATGTTTCCGTGCTTCTTGGCCGGCAGGGTCGCACGCTTGTCACGCAGGGCGCGCAGGCCCTTGATCAGTTGGATGCGGGTGTCCGACGGGGCGATGACTGCGTCCACATAGCCGAGCTCCGCTGCCTGGTACGGGTTAAGCAGTTCGTCCTCGTAGTTGCGCACGATTTCCGCGCGGCGGGCCTCGACGTCCCCGCCCTCGGCCTCAACGGCTGCAAGGTCGCGGCGGTAGAGGATGTTGACTGCACCCTGGGCGCCCATGACGCCGATCTGGGCCGTGGGCCAGGCCAGGTTCAGGTCCGCACCGAGCTTCTTCGAGCCCATCACAATGTACGCTCCGCCGTAGGCCTTGCGGGTGATGACGGTCAGCTTCGGCACGGTGGCCTCGGCGTAGGCGTAGAGCAGCTTGGCGCCGCGGCGGATGATGCCCTGAAATTCCTGGTCCTTGCCGGGCAGGAAGCCGGGGACGTCCACCAGGGTGATGATGGGGATGTTGAAGGCGTCGCAGTTGCGGACAAAGCGGGCGGCCTTCTCGGAGGCGTTGATGTCCAAGGTGCCGGCGAACTGCATGGGCTGGTTGGCCACGATGCCCACGGTGTGGCCCTCGATGCGTCCGTAGCCGATCATGACGTTGGGGGCGTACAGCGCCTGCATCTCCAAGAAGTGCCCGTCATCGACGATCTGCTCGATCACGGTGCGCATGTTGTACGGGTGGTTGGCCGAGTCGGGGATCAGGGCGTCGAGGGCCAGGTCGCCGTCTTCGAGTTCCAGCTCCTGCTCGTGCTCGGTGATGGGGGCCTCGGCCAGGTTGTTGGAGGGGAGGAAGTCCAGGAGTTCGCGGACAAACTCGATGGCGTCGCTCTCATCGCTGGCCAGGTAGGTGGAGGTGCCAGTGGTGCTGTTGTGCTGGCGCGCGCCGCCGAGGGTTTCCATGTCGACGTCTTCGCCGGTGACAGTCTTGATGACGTCCGGGCCGGTGATGAACATGTGGCTGGACTTGTCCACCATGACGATGTAATCGGTCAGGGCGGGCGAGTACGCGGCACCACCGGCGCACGGGCCCATGATGAGGGAGATCTGCGGGACCACACCGGAAGCGTGGACATTGTTGCGGAAGATGTCCGCAAACATGGCCAGGGAGGCCACGCCTTCCTGGATGCGGGCGCCGCCGCCGTCGTTGATGCCCACCACGGGGCAGCCGTTGCGCAGTGCGAATTCCTGAACCTTGACGATCTTCTCGCCGTTGACCTGGCTCAGCGAGCCGCCGTAGACGCTGAAGTCCTGGCTGTAGATGGCGACCAGGCGCCCGTCCACGGTGCCGTAGCCGGAGACGACACCGTCGCCGAGTGGCTTCTTCTTTTCCATGCCGAAGGCGTGCGAGCGGTGCACGGCCAGGGCGTCAAACTCCACGAAGGAGTCGGGATCCAAAAGGAGGTCGATGCGTTCCCGTGCGGTGTTGCGGCCCTTCGCATGCTGCTTTTCAATGGCAGCCTCGCCAGAGGGCTTCTCGGCCTGAGCCATCCGGTCACGGAAATCGGCAATTTTGCCTGCTGTTGTCGATAGATCGTGGCTCATTGATACTCCGGCTCGATAGTGTGAAAATTTTGCAGCCCTTCATCGGAACCGCACAAAAGGGCAATCGCTACTGACAGTCTAATAACGATATCTGCCCTTGCATGTGTAGGAACCCTACAAAGTCGGATGGGAAGTGTCTCGCGTTGTGGCCCAGTCGGGGCGGGTGTTTGCCGTTGGTCGTGGTTGTTGGGGGCGGTGGTGTTGGTGGGTGTGTGAAGTAGGGGGTGCCGGTTATCAGAGCACCAAGAATCAGGGCGTGGGGCGGCAACGTCTTGGGAGCGCGAGTGGCACCGGCGGATGAGTGCCGGATCTCAACCCGTGGTCGGATTCGATGTCAGTGCGGCCCGATAAGATTGGAGGCATGACCGGCGCTGCACCTTCACCTGACCCGAGCGGTCTGACCCAACCCCAAAATCCGGCACCGGTCCAGGACATTGCACTTGACGCTGCCGGCCTCAAATCCGCACTCCTGCACCCCGTGGGCCGCTTCGGCCGCGTCGAGGTTGTGGACTCCGCCGGATCCACCAACACGGACCTCGCAGCCGCAGCTGCCGACCCCCAGCAGTTCTGGCCCGACCTCAGCGTCCTCATCGCCGACGCCCAGCCAGCCGGCAAGGGCCGGCTCGGGCGTCCCTGGGAAGTCCCGGCCGGCGCCGCCATGATTTCCAGCATCCTTGTGTGGCCGGGTGGGCAGAATTCCGACGGCGGACAAGCTGCAGCGGGTGCGGCGCCCGAAAGCGGCGGTTCCGCAAGGCAGTTTGCCCCGTCCGGCTACGGCTGGCTGTCCATTCTGGCCGGCGTTGCCCTGTGTGAAACGCTGCACGCACTCACCGGCGTCCAGGCAGAGCTCAAGTGGCCCAACGACGTCGTGGTAGGCGGGCGGAAGCTGGCCGGGATCCTCGCCCAGGTGGTTCCGGCCCGGCCCGCACAGCCGGCAACAGCCGGCGCAACCCAGCCCCGGGGAAACCCGGGCCACACGGCCCAAGCCGTGTTCGGCGTCGTCATTGGGGCAGGCGTGAACGTGAGCCTGACGGCGGAGCAGCTGCCCACCGAACGCGCCACCTCGCTGCTGCTGGAAGGTGCCGCCACGCTGGACCGCAACCGGCTCCTGCCGGCCTACCTGAACAATTTTGCGGCGCACTTCAAGGCCTTCGGGCGCGCCGGCGGCGACGCCGAGGCTCCGCTGGACGGCGAAAGAAGCGTGCTGGAACTCGCGGCGGCGCACATGAGCACCCTCGGTCAGGAAGTGCGGGCGGAGCTGCCTGGCGGAACCATGCTGCACGGCACCGCCGTGGGCCTCGGTGCGGACGGCGGGCTGGACATCCGGGATGCGGCCGGCCGGATCCACCATGTCAGTGCCGGGGATGTGATCCACCTGCGTCGCACGTCTGCCGATGGCTCGGTGAAGTATGCATAAGTGGCTTTTGCCGGGGGAGAAGGTGGAGATTCGCTGCAGGCCCCATTCGCGCGTCCTGATCTGGCCCATCGCGGTGGGGCTGTTGATCGTCCTCGCGGGTTCGGCGGGGCTGGCGAGGCTGCAGCCTGAGCAGTTCGCCCAGTGGGCGCCGGGATTCTCCGCCTGGCGCGAGACCTTCGTGGTGGTGCTGCTGTCTGCGGAGGCGCTGTTCCTGCTGCTGTACCCACTTCGGCGGGTGTGGCGCTGGACCTGGACCAAGTATTTCCTGACCAGCCAGAGGCTGCGGGTGCGGCGCGGGATGTTTGGCAAGTTCACGGCCACCTACCCCCTGGAAATGATCCACGAAGTCCGGCCAACACAGAACTGGCGGCAGAAAATGGTGGGCTCGGGAGACTTGAAACTGTTCATGTACCGGGGCCCGATGAGGACCTTGGACGAAGTTCCGGCCCTGACACGCTTTAATGGGGAGACGCAACAAGCCTGGACCAAGGTTTTCCGGGCTTCGACGACGTTCGTTCAGCAAACTCCCCAGCCGGGGGACTACGCTGGTGGAGTTGGCATGAATGAAAAGGAGCTGCGCAAGCTTGGAAGAGACCACTGATCCAACCGAGCCTCTGTTGCCTCCCGCCTCACGAAACCAGACCCGTGACCTGGAAGCACAGCTTCTTGGCGGCGAGCGTACGCTGCGGCGTCGCGAGGTTGCCGCCGGTGCCGGAGTGTCCCTGCTGTCCGCCCGCAAGATTTGGCGCGCCATGGGCTTTCCCAACCTGGGGGACGACGACGTCGCGTTCACGGAGCGCGACAAGGACGCCCTGAAGACCGTGGTCACCATGGTCCGCCAGGGGCTGCTCACCGAGGAAACCGCCATCTCCGTCACGCGCTCCATCGGCCAGATGACGGACCGCATGGCCGTCTGGCAGATCGAGGCGCTCGTGGAGGACCTGGTGGTGGAGCACGGCGTGAGCGACGCCGAGGCCCGCCGCGCCGTGGTCTCCGAGCTGCCCAACCTGATCGAGCCGCTGGAAGAGCTGCTCATTTATTCGTACCGCCGCCAGCTCAACGCCGGCATCCAGCGCCTGGCAGTGCGGGCCGAGGAAGGCCTTGCCGCCAGCGCCCTGGGGCGTGCCGGGGATGAAGACGACGCACCGCTGCCGCTGGCCCGCGCCGTCGGCTTCGCAGACCTGGTCAGCTACACCTCGCTCTCGCGGCGCATGAATGAAAAGACGCTCGCCCGCCTGGTGCAGCGCTTTGAAAACATTTGCGCCGAGATCATCAGCGTCGGCGGCGGCAGGCTGGTCAAGACCATCGGCGATGAAGTCCTGTTCAACTGTGAAACGCCGGTGGCCGGTGCGCAGATCTCCCTCGCGCTGGCCGAAGCCATGGCCGCCGACGACTTCCTGCCCGAAGCCCGTGTCGCCATGGTCTGGGGCCGCGTGCTTTCCCGCCTCGGCGACATCTACGGCCCCACGGTCAACCTGGCGGCGCGCCTGACCTCGCTGGCTGAGCCCGGCACGGTCCTGGTTGATTCCGTCACGGCCTCCGCGCTCCGGGGCGACGACCGCTTCATCCTGACCCAGCTGCCCGTGGAAAATGTGCGTGGCTTTGGCGAGATCGCCCCCGTGTTGCTCGAACGCGGCGAAGGCCAGGGCCTCGTCGTCGACTGACCTGCGCATTGCCGGTTGCACCGCCCCTTAAGCACGACGGCGCTTCCCGGCCCCCAGCCCTGCGCCGCCTTTCGCCGGGGTGCCTTGGGCAGCCAAGGTGCTCCGGGGACGTGGGCTGCTTCCCCTTTCCGGGGCGCCGCCGCGGGCGTACCGTAGGAATCCGGTGGTGGAAACGCCACCTTCCACAGTGCGGCCGGGAGGCGTTGACGGCATGGGCAGCAAAGATCAGGCAGCAGAGTACCGGGCGGCACTGGATGCGGCCCACGCGCACGCAAGCGACTGGCTGGCCTCACTGCCAACACGCCCCGTGGGTCCCCGGCTCGGCGCCGACGAGCTCCTGGCCCGGTTCTCCATGCCCCTGCAGGAGCAGTCCCTGGACCCGGCCGCCGTCGTCGATGAGCTGGCACGACTGGCCGAACCCGGGCTGATGGCGATGCCGTCGGGCCGGTTCTTCGGGTGGGTCATTGGCGGCACGCTCCCGGCGGCCATGGCCGCCGACTGGCTGGTCGGCGCCTGGGACCAGAATGCGGCCATGCGATATGCCACGCCGGCCACAGCAGCGGCGGAGCAGGTGGCCGGGGCATGGCTGCTCGAACTGCTGGGGCTGCCGGCAGGGGCCGACGTCGGATTCACCACCGGGGCAACCGGCGCCAACTTTGCGGCCCTGGCCGCGGCGAGGGCCCATGTTCTGGACCAGGCCGGCTGGGACGTGGCCGCCGACGGAATGTCTGGCTCACCCAGGGTGCGGGTCCTGGTGGGCGCCGAACGCCACGCCTCCATCGACATGGCGCTGAAATACCTGGGACTCGGCAGGCCCGCCGAGGTGGCTGTCGATGCACAGGGCCGCATCCAGCCGGCGGCACTGGCACAGGCACTCGACGCCGGCACCGGCCCCGCCATCGTGTGCCTGCAGGCCGGCAACCTGCACTCCGGCGCCTTCGATCCCATGGGCGAGGCCGCCGGAATCGCGCACCGGCACGGCGCCTGGGTGCATGTCGACGGGGCCTTCGGGCTGTGGGCCGCGGCGAGCCCCACCCACAAGTCCCAGTTGGAAGGGCTGGCGGACTGCGATTCGTGGGCAACCGACGCCCACAAGACGCTCAACGTGCCCTACGACTGCGGGGTGGCCATCGTCTCCCGGCCGCAGGCACTCCGCTCCGTGTTCGGCGCCCAGACCAGCTACCTGGTCACCGACCGGGATGGAATCGGGGACCCCTTCGAAAAGGTGCCGGAGTTTTCGCGCCGGGCCCGCGGCGTCCCGGTGTGGGCGGCATTGCGGTCCCTGGGCACCTCCGGCATTGCGGCCCTCGTCGACGGACTGGTCGCCCACGCCCAGGCCTTTGGGGCGGCCCTGTCCCGCATGGACGGCGTCGAGGTCCTCAACGAAGTGGTCTTCACCCAAGTGTGCGTGGGCTTTGGAAGTGACGAGCGCACCCGCAGCATCACCGCCCGCATCCTGGCCGACGGCACCACCTGGATGTCAGGCTCGCGGTGGGCCGGACGCGACGTCCTGCGCATCTCGGTCAGCAACTGGTCCACGGACGCCAGCGATGTGGCGGCATGCCTTGACGCCATCAAGCGGGCGGTCGCCGCCGAGGATGCGAGCTGATCGCCTGAAGCACGACGGCGGGGGCGCCTTCCGCTGGAAGGTGCCGGTTGCGCCGCCTCAGCCGGCGGGCCCGTCCTCTGGCGCTGCCCCCGGCCCGGGACCGGCGGCGGACCGGGTGGCGAGCCGGGAGAGGTCGATCCGGTTGGAGGCACCGGTCTTGCGCAGCAGGCTGGAGATGTGCGAGCTGACGGTTTTTTCGCTGATCACGAGGTGCCGGGCAATTTCGGCGTAAGTGTGTCCGGCCACAACGAAGCCGAGGATCTCACGCTCGCGCCGGGTCAGGCCCGGCAGCTGTGCCGGCACAGCGGTGGGGGCGTCCAACCGGCTGGGGGCGGCGATCCGGGCACCGGCCGCAAGGGTGTGAAGATGCGCCACAATGGGCAGCGCCTGCAGTTCCTCGGCCAGGGCCAGCCCGCGCCGGAGCACGGTGGCAGCGAGCGGGCGCAGCGAATGGCCGTGCAGCAACAGTGAATCGGCTGCCCGCCAACAGGAGTACGCCTCCTCCCAGCGAAGCGTCGCCGCCTGGCAGGCGTCGGCCGTCTGGATCCACTCCCGGGCGTTGCCCGCACTGCCGCGGGCCCTCCCTGCCTCGGCACGGTAGAGCATGTCGAAGGCCGCGGTCTGTGCGGTGTACAGTTCCGTTGCGGTGCCCGATTCCTGGAACGCGGCCGGGAAATTTCCCAGCAGCCGGTGGAGGAGGGCCAGCAGCTCGGCGGGGGACTCGCCGTCGTCCCTGGCCGATTGGGCGAGGTCCGCCAGCGCGCGGGCGGCAAGGGGCAGGAGCCATTCACACATGGTGGGCGGCTGGCCCTCCGTCTCAATGCCGGCCATGGCCGCGGCATAGGCCGGGCCGGGTCGGTCCGCAGCGAGGAGGACCTCGGCTCGGACTGCCGCGAAGCTGAGATTGTTGAATTCAGACTTCTGCGAGAACAGTTCCTCGGCCCGGGCCAGGTGGGCTTCCGCCTCGCCCTGCCGTCCCTGCCAGGCCGCCAGCCGGGCGGCGGCCAATCGGGCCGCGACGTCGCCCATCGCGCCCGGATCCGAGCCCAGTGCCACGCGCAGTGCCAGTCCGCACTCCTTCCAGCGGCCGATGGCCAGGTAGCTGCTGGCTTCGTCAGCGGCCATCTTGGCGAGGTAGGCGTGGGGGGAGCCGAGCGAGGCGAGCAGCCAGCGCCCGTCCCGCATGAGGTCGGCGAAGGCCTGGCTGGACCACGCCTCCGTTGCGTTGGCCCGCCAGATGGTGGCGTGCAGCAGTGCCCAGAAGTCCCTGGCCTCCGCGGCGGGGCCCGCTGCCCGCTCAGCCAGTGCCCGGGCCTCCTCCGGCCGCCCCGCCAGCAGCGCCGCCATGGAGTTGGCGGTCAGGGCATAGGACAGGGCCCGTGGGTTCCCCGAGTCCGTGGCGGCAGCCAGCGCCAGCAGCGCATTTTCCGGTGCCAGCGGGTCATCCTTCCACAGCCCGGCGTGGGCAAGCTCGGCCAGGGCATAGGCGTACTGCCAGCTCCCGGGATCTGTGCCGGCCAGGCGGACGGCACGCTGCATCTCGCCGCGGGCGAGGAACTCCCGCCCGGTGGAGAAGCGCAGGAGGGCGCGCCGGACCAACAGCTCGGCAACATCCAGGGGCCGCTGCACGCTGTCCGTTTCCTCCAGCAGCGCCTCGACGGCCTCCAGTTCCTCTTCCTGCGCTCCGGTGTCCTCCGCGGCTGCCCGGAGCCTGTCCCACAGGGCTTCCGGACTTTCCGCAGCCCCGGGCAGCTGGTCCCGCAGGGCCACAGCACGCCGCAGCAGGCGCAGCATCTCCGCCGTTCCTCCCGCATGGCCCGCTGCGGCGGAGGCCTGCAGCGCCCTGTTGTAGGCGGCGTCCGTGTGGCCGGCCGCAAAATGGTGGTCGGCCAGGGCCACCAGCGATTCAAAGTCGGGGTTCGCCTGGTGGTCCAGCGTTGATTCCCCGAGTGAGGCAAAAAGGGCATGCCAGCGCGTCCGCTCGCCCTCGTCGAGTCCCTGCTGCAGGACCTCGGCAATCAGCGGATGCCGGAACCACCAGTGGGTGCCCTCCGTGCTGGATTCGATGATCCCTGCGTCGGCGGCCTCGTACAGCAGCGCCAGCACCGCGCCATGGCTGCCGTCCAGCGCCGCCACTGCACTGATGTCCGCCGAGGGCAGCGGCCGCCCACCCACGGACAGCAGCTGCGTGAGCTGCCGGGCGTCGTCGGACAAGGTTCGCCAGGAACGCAGCACCGCACCCTTGAGGTCGGCGGGCAGCTCGGTGGGCAGGTGCCGCGCGCCGGAGTCCAGCCCCGCAACCACCAGCCTGTTGAGGTAGGCGTTTCCGGCCGTGTGCTCAAATACTTCCTGCACCAGTGACTGGTGCGGGGCGGTGCCGAGCAGGTGGCCCAGCTGGGTGCCGGTGTCCAGGCGGTCCAGCGGGCCCAGGTGCAGCCAGCCGATCCGGGGCATGCGGCGGATGTCGGCCAGCCAGCGCTGGAGCGGGTGGATGTCGGACACCCCGCCGTCGCGCAAGGTGGCGATGATGGCCAACGGCCGTTCTGCGGGGCCGGCAATGAGGTACATCAGCACGTCCAGGGTGCTTTCATCGGCCCACTGCAGGTCGTCCACCACCAGCGCCACGGGACGGCGGCTGCACAGCTCATCCATCCACGTGTCGATGGCAACCGGGGCGTCGTTCGGCGGTTCGCCGGCCTTGGGCAGGGTGGGGCGGGCGTCGCCGTCGAAGCTGGGCGCGGTGCGGAACGCCTGCCGCAGCGCAAGAAATGGGACTGTTGTCGAAGACAGCGGCAGGCACGCACCGGTGAAGACCCAGCCGGTGAAGGCGGGGGAGTCGCACGCGCGCTGTACAAGGGCGGTCTTCCCTACGCCGGGGTCGCCGGAGACGACGAGGGTCCCGGCCGTGCCCGCTGCGGCACCGGCGAGAAACGAGCCCAGGAAGCCCAGCTCCCTTGACCTGCCCACAATATCTGCGCCGTCAACGCCTTCTTCCCCACCCACCATTCAAGTTTCGCACCGGTGCGGCCGGCGGGCACCTAAAAAATGAGGGTTTATTGCGGCATTCTCAGGAGTTGTCCCCGATGACCGGCCGCCTCCGGCGGAGGAGCGTGGAGCTATCAAGCCAACTATCGCTGAAAGGCAAGACAATGTTTGCACCACGCACCACCTCCCGGTTGGCCGGCCCCGCCGCCGCCGCATTGCTCCTGGTCCTGCTCATCCCGTCACCGGCCTCCGCGAGGCTGGATGAAAACGGCTCCGGCGGAGCCCTTCAATACCCGCCGTCCAGCCATTGTCCGATGGAGAGGATCGGGGACCAACTGGTCCGCTGTGACACGCTGACCGGCACCGGCGCGGACGCCCCGGCATGGGTGCCCGAGTGGTAGGCCCGGCCGGATCCCGGGCCTGGCCACGGACGATGACGGCGCCGTGACCCCGGTGCCGTCAGGGTGTGACGCCGCAAACCAGTGCGGACCGTGGAGAGGCTGTTGCATGGGGAGAACTCCCCATTTGTGCGATCTACATATTTCTCATTAGGCCATCCTATGGAGCAACCCGCTAAGATTGCCTAGGTGATGTCGTGGGGCGCATCGCCATGGGGTGGATAACTCCGGTTGTCCTGGTTCGCACAATTCATAAGGTTTCAGATGGCATTGAACGCTCTGTTCTCCAAGTCCACGAGTAAAAAGCAGGTTCTGACGGCTTCTGTCGCCATTGCGCTTTCTGCCGCAGTGGTCACGGGCGCTGTGGTGTATCCGGGTTTCGCCACTGCGGACGTCGATCTCAATGACGGCAGTGTCTGGGTGACCAACCGTGCCGATGGCCTTGTGGGTCACTTGAATAACCAGGCCAAGGAACTCGACGGCGGATTCACGGCCACCACCACCAACTTTGATGTCATCCAGAACGCCGAGAACGTCTTTATGAGCTCCGATTCAGGCTCGCTCCTGAACACGGTCAGTGTTCCGCTGATGGCCATGGAATCGGAAACCAACCTCGGCGGTGGCAAGTACGCCTCCCAGGGCACCAACATTGTTGCGCTGACCGATCCCAATCAGGGCAAGGTCTGGGCCATGAACAACGCGGCGGTCCAGGGCTTCAGCGATGAATCCACCGCCCCCATCCTCACCGGTCTGGGCACGCCCGTCTCCGTCACGGCGCCCGACGACACCATCTACACGGCCGACCTCAAAACCGGCGAAATCATAACCACCACCATGGACGCCAACGGCACCGTCAAGTCGCAGGACAGGGCCAAGGCCGACGGCATTTCCGGCCTGGAGGACCTGCAGATCACGGTCGCCGGCGGCAAGCCTGTCGCCTTTTCCGCCGAGGCCGGCAAGTTGTTCCTGCCCGGCAACAAGGTGGTTGAGGTGCCGGAGTCCGACGGCGGACAGCTCGCCCAAGCGAGCAGCGAGGGAGACTTTGTGGCACTGGGGACGGCGACGGCGCTGCTCACCCAGCCGCTGGACGGCTCGGCCGCCACGGTGCTGGGGCTGCCCGATGCCGGCACCCCCGCTGCACCCGTGGTGCAGAACAACTGCGTCCACGCGGCCTGGGCAGGCATCAATAAGTACGTGCTGTCCTGTGGCGGCAGCGGCAACTTCGTCGACATCCCCGACGCCGGCGCCAAGGCCAAGTTCGTGTTCCGCAAAAACCGCGACGTCGTGGTCCTGAACGACATCAACACCGGCAACGTGTGGCTTGTCAACCAGAACATGCAGTTGGTCAACAACTGGGATGACCTGAAGTCCAAGACCACCAAGTCCGATGAAGCTGAGGAGGAATCGGCCGACCCCAACGTCGTCAGTACGCTGCCTGACCGCACCAAGCCCAACCGGCCGCCGCTGGCCAACCCGGATTCCTTTGGCGTGCGTGCGGGCAAGACGACCATCTTGCCTGTGCTGTTCAACGACTCCGACCCCGACGGCGACGTGCTGACGGTGGAGGCTCCCGCCGTCGATCCGTCCGTTGGTGCCGTCTCATCCATTTATGACGGCACGGGGCTGCAGATCAACGTGCCGGACGACCAAGCCGGTGCGGCACAGTTCGATTACATTGCCAATGACGGCCGCGGTGGTTCCGCGCGCGCCACTGTGAGCGTCCGCATCGTGCCGCCGGCCGAGAACAACGCTCCCTATCCCATGCGGGACCAGATCCTGGTGGTGGAGCAGGGCAAGACCATGAAGCAGAACATGCTGTTGGAATGGATCGACCCCGACGGCGATGACATCTTCCTCCGCGGCGCCGTGTCCGATGACGGCTCCGCTGTCATCAAGACAACACCTGATGGGCAGTTGAGCTATACCGATGATGGCGAGGAAATCGGCCCCAAGACCATGACGGTCACAGTGTCCGACAGCATGGCCGTCACGGAAACCAAGATCAAGGTCAACGTCAAGGCCGCCGGTACGGTTCCCCCCGTCGCCAACGCAGACTTCTTCCGTGCCATCGTCGGAGAGCCTGTTGTGCTGGCCCCGCTGCGCAACGACCAGGACCCGTCCGGGCGGTCACTTCGCCTGGCCAGCGTAGAGTCCGTGGCCAACGCCCAGATCTCCAAGATCACCGACCAGGGAACCGTCACCTTCACCTCAAAGGTGGCAGGTCCCGCGTACCTGGAATACCAGGTGACCAACGGACCCATGAGTGCCACGGGCCTCATCCGTGTCGATGTGCAGGAATCAGACAAGCAGGGCCTGCCCGTTGCCGTGAAGGACCTGGCCATGCTGCCCTCCGGTGGCTCGGTCCTCGTCGATGTCCTCGGCAATGACTCCGACCCCGCCGGCGGTGTCCTCGTGGTTCAGTCGGTCGAATTGCCGGGGGGTTCCCCCATTTCTGCGACGATCATTGACCGCAACATTATTAAATTGACGGATCTGCGCGGGCTCAAGGATACGATCAGCCTCAAATACACAATCTCCAACGGCGTGGGCAGTGTTGATGGTGAAATTTCCGTCGTCAGAATTCCGGCGGCCGACAAGCTGCAGCCGCCGCGCGTCGAGCCCGATGAAGCGAAGGTGAGGGTTGGCGACGTCGTCAACATCCCGGTGCTTGCCAACGACATCGACCCCAATGGTGAGCAGCTCAAGAGCCCCGAGGTGGTGGAGACGCCCGACGCCGAACTCGGCAAGCTCTTCACGGACCGCAACGAGCTGCGCTTCATCGCCGGCCCCACGGCCAAGACGGTCAAAGGCGTGTACCGCGTCACCAACAGCACCGAACAGTACGACTCCGCGCCCGTCACCATCACGATCGTGCCCGCAGACCCGGAGCACAATCAGGCGCCCGTGGCGAAGAACCTGACCGGGCGCGTCGTGGCAGGCGAAAAGGTGCGCATCCCCGTGCCCCTGAGCGGCATCGACCCTGACGGCGACTCCGTCGAGCTCGTGGGCATTGACAAGGGACCCGCCCTGGGCACTGCCGAGATCGGCAACGGATTCATCTTCTACACAGCCAGCGAAAGCTCTGCAGGCACTGATTCCTTCACCTACCGTGTCCGGGACAGGCTCGGCGCCGAATCCATCGCGCGCGTAGACGTGGGCGTGGCCCAGCCGCTAACCATGAACCACCCGCCGGTCACGGAGGACGACTACATCACCATCCGTCCGGGCCGCAATGTTGCCCTGGACGTCCTGCTCAATGATTCAGACCCCGATGGCGGATCCCTCGGCTTGGTGGCCGACGGCTTCAAGGGTCCCGAAGGCATGAATCCCAAGGTCGACGACAAGGGCAAGGCTGTCATGACCAGCCCCGTTGAACCCGGCATCGCCACCATGATGTACACGGCCGCCGACAAGTTCGGCGCCACCGCCACCGGCAATGTGCGCATGACGGTAGACCCGGAAGCGCCGTTGAAGGCACCGATCGCCCGCGACGACCGCGTCACGGTCAAGCAGATGATGGGGAAGAACACTGTGGATGTCCCCGTTCTGGACAATGACGCAGACCCGGACGGTGTCACAGACGAGCTCAAGGTTTCCGTTGAGCCGGCACCAGGTGCCAACGACACCACCGCGACGGTGACCTCTGCGGGGGTGGTCCGCGTGGTGCTGGCCCCGGCCGAGCAGCTGATTCCCTACACCATCACGGACCAGGACGGACTGTCGTCCACGGCAGTCATCTGGGTCCCGGGACTGGACAAGCAGTACCCGATCCTGAAGAAGAACGATGTCATCGAGCTGACGGCCGGCGAAAGCGCCGTGCTGAAACTCTCCGACTATGTGCAGGTCCGTGACGGACGCTCGCCGCGGCTCACGGAAGCCTCGAAGATCTCCATGGTCGGGGCTCCCACCGACAATGTCATCGAAGGCGACGGCGCCGCATTGCGTTATTCCCCGAATATCAAGTTCTACGGCAAGGGCTCCATCACCTTCGAGGTAACCGACGGCACCGGCCCGGACGATCCGGAGGGCCTGAAGTCGACGTTGACCGTCATGACGCTGGTTCATCCGGCGCCGGTGAAGGAAAAGGCCAAGGACGAACCCGTTGCCCCCGAAGAGAGCAAGGCTCCCGAGGAGGAGGAGAAGAAAGAAGAAGTAAAGAAGGAAGAGGAGAAAAAGAACACTCCTCCCACGTTCACCGGTTCCATGCTGGAGGTGCCGCAACAGGAGACCGTCACCCTCGACGTGGGTCCCCTGGCCTTCGACGTGGACCCCGGCGACAAGGACAAGTTCAAGTTTGAGATGGTCAGCGAGGTCCCTGCTAACTTTGACGTCTCCTTCAAGGGCACAGTCTTGACCGCCAAGGCCGGCACGGGCACTAAGGTAGGCACCAAGGCCACCGTCCAGGTTAGCGTCAGCGACGGTTCCAACGACCCCGTCGTGGCTGATGTAGCCCTGACAGCCACATCCTCGTCCGAGCCGCTGGCTGTGGCCAACCAAGATCTCGTCAAGGACGCCCACGCTGGCCGCGCCGAGGTCGTGAAGGTGTTGAAGAATGATGTTAACCCGTTCCCGGACACCCCGCTGAAGGTGGTCGACACCTCCATCGAGACGGACTCAAAGGGCATCGTCGTGACCCACTCGGAGGATGAAGTCACGGTGCAAACGGATCCCGATTACAAGGGCACCGTCGTGGTCAGCTATACGGTGGAGGACAAGACCGCCGACTCGGACCGCTACGTCAACGGCAAGGTCAAAATCACGGTCAAGGGGCGACCCGATGCGCCGAGCAAGCCGCAGATCCTAGAGGAACGGGACAAGGCGGTGCTCCTCAAGTGGGATCCGCCAGCCGACAACGGCTCTCCACTGACCGGTTACACGGTGAACTGGACCGGTGGTTCGCAGGCCTGTGAAACCAACACCTGCACCATCACCGGCCTGACCAATGCAACGGAATACAGGTTCAGCGCCGTCGCCACCAACGCGGTGGGGGAATCGGACGCTTCACCTCTGTCTGTCGTGGCAATTCCCGACCGCATGCCCGATGCGCCTGCGGCGCCCACCACCGAATTCGGTGACCAGGCCATCACCCTGAACTGGGTCACGCCAGTGGGTGAGTTCTCCGCTGTCACGAGCTTCAACATTGAAATTTCACCTGCACCGGCAGGCCAGAACGCGCAGCGCACCGGCGTCACCGGCAACACGCTCACTTGGCCGGGCCTGGCCAACGGCACGGACTACCAATTCCGCGTGCAGGCCGTGAATGACGCGCCGCAGCCGTCCGACTGGAGCCAGTATTCCGCCATCGTCACACCTGCGGGGCTGCCTGCAGCCCCGCAGGCTCCCGTGGTGCAGGTGCTGGAACGCGTTGGAAATCAGAACCAGATCGGCGTCAGCTGGGATGTGCCGTTCAACAACGGCGCGCCGATCAGCTCCTACATCCTGACGCAGTCCGGCGGCGGCGTGGCACCCACCACCTACCAGCCGACGGTAAACAGCCAGACCGTCGCCGTCAGCAACTCCACCGAGCCCTACACGTTCAGCGTTGTGGCCATCAACAAGGCCGGCACCGGTGAGTCCAGCCCAGCGTCAACGCCGCAACGCGCGGTAGGCAAGGTGGCCATGATGAATCCGCCGAGCCTTGCACTCGTGGGCACGGACGCGGCTGGCGGCCAGGTACAGCTCAGCTACACGCCGCTGGATGCCACGCAGCTCAGCGGCTATGCAGCCAATGAGGTGACCTACTGTGCCAGCCTTTCAACGGGGGCAAATCAATGCGGTGTTCAGCCAGGCGCCGTGCTGTCCTCGCCCAACGGTGCTGACGTCACAGGCAACGTCTGGGCTGTGGCCTCGGCGGACGGTATCGATTCTGCAGGGGATGCATCCGCTCCCTCAAATGCCGTCAATCCCTATGGTGTTCCTGCGCAGACGTCGGTATCGGGCCATACGGCTTCAGAAGGCATCAAGACCGTGCGCTGGACGTGGACCGCCACTCCAAATAATGGTCGCGCCGTCACGCGCTACGAGAGCAGCCTGAACGGGGCCGGGTGGGAAAGTCGCGGCATGGCCCTGGAGTACTCCACGGGGACATCTGGCTATGGCGACGGTGCAAACCTCAAGGTCAGAGCCTGCAACGCCGGAGGCTGCGGTGCCGCTTCGCCCGCCGTCAATGCCTACGCCGGTGCGAAACCGCCGCCGCCGGCTCCCACCAGCTGGACCGTCAGTGCCACTCCATACCGGACTTGCCTGGAAACAGCCGCTGGAGGTGACCACTATTCAAGCGCCGGTCCCTCCTGCTCGTCGCAGTGGCTGAACGCCAATACGCCGGTCGAGGTCAGCTGCTGGAAGTATTGGGGCAGTGGCAGCAGCGGCAATAAGTGGTACCGCATCACCACCGGTGGCTACAGCAGCTATCCCTATGTGAAGGCAGACACCACAAATGTGAAGGCCCCGCCAAGCGGGATGCCATTCTGTAGTTAGCGTCGGGGCCATGGAGGACGTCCTCCTGGCCCCGACCGGGACAAGATTCGCTGCGGCCAGACACGCGCCCCGGATATCTGCGGATGCCTCCGCGATCCTGTCACGAACGACGCAACAATGAACGAAGTCAACGTAGATCGATGACACCGGTAAAAGATGCTTGTTTACTGGCTCCTTCTGACGACACTGATGTCATGGTTTATGACCAGAAGACACGGGAGTGAGCTCCACCAGGGTCCATCTTCGCCACGATCATGGCGGCTGATGAGAATAGCGGGGCTTCGCCCAAGATTCAGTCGGCGCTGCCGGAGGTCCTGGAAGAGTCCCCGTGACCATGTATGACGCCACTTATGAGACGGGCCGCCCGTTCGAGGTGTTGGCTACCCGGAGCCTGATCGAGCGGGCAGTCACGTGCCGGCAAAGGCCAAACCGGCGAAGGCGGGGAGATGCAGGCCTCCTTCGCCAGGGCTGTCATTCCGAGGCTGGGATCTCCGGAGATGAAGAGTTTCCCCGACCATGCTCGCGGCGGACATGGCCATAAATGAGCCAAGCTAAACCAATTCCACTGATCTTCCGGCCCTGTCACCGCCTGCTAAGCCTGATTCCCACCCCTACGTTTTTGCACTGTCGAGGGCTGTGGTCGCCGAATGAAATGAGGGTGCTCTGCAGTTTTTCAAGGACTGTTCCCGATGCCCGGCTTTTTTTCAGAGGAGGAACATGGACATATCACCCCACCCATGAGTGGAACGCAAGACAACAGGTGAACCACGCAGAGCATCCCGGTGGGCTGGCTCAGCCGCGGCCGCGTTGTTCCTGTCTCTGCTGATCCCCGCGCCGGCCACAGCAAGGCTCGACGAAAATGGGTCGGACCAGGTGATCGAGGCAGTCGTCAGCCTCCGCGAACATACCGTTGCATGGGGAGAACTCCCCATTTGCGTAAATTGGGCACTTAGCATTAGGCCATCCTATGGAGCAACCCGCTAAGATTGCCTAGGTGATGTCGTGGGGCGCATCGCCATGGGGTGGATAACTCCGGTTGTCCTGGTTCGCACAATTCATAAGGTTTCAGATGGCATTGAACGCTCTGTTCTCCAAGTCCACGAGTAAAAAGCAGGTTCTGACGGCTTCTGTCGCCATTGCGCTTTCTGCCGCAGTGGTCACGGGCGCTGTGGTGTATCCGGGTTTCGCCACTGCGGACGTCGATCTCAATGACGGCAGTGTCTGGGTGACCAACCGTGCCGATGGCCTTGTGGGTCACTTGAATAACCAGGCCAAGGAACTCGACGGCGGATTCACGGCCACCACCACCAACTTTGATGTCATCCAGAACGCCGAGAACGTCTTTATGAGCTCCGATTCAGGCTCGCTCCTGAACACGGTCAGTGTTCCGCTGATGGCCATGGAATCGGAAACCAACCTCGGCGGTGGCAAGTACGCCTCCCAGGGCACCAACATTGTTGCGCTGACCGATCCCAATCAGGGCAAGGTCTGGGCAGTGAGCAATGCCGGCGTGCAGGCCTTCACGGACGAAGCCGAGCCGATCATCACCGGTGCCGGCACGCCTGTCTCGGTCACGGCCCCCGATGACACTATTTTTTCCGCTGATGCCAAGGCCGGTGAGATCGTCACTACGAAGGTCGACTCCAATGGCGTTGTCACGTCCCAGGAGCGCGCCGCGGTGGATGGCATGGCCGGCGTGGTGGACCTGCAGATCACGGTTGCCGGTGGCAAGCCCGTCGCGTTCTCCGCTGAGGAGGGCAAGCTCTTTTTGCCTGGGAACAAGGTGGTTGAGGTTGAGAAGCCCGACGGCGGTCAGCTCGCCCAAGCGAGCAGCGAGGGAGACTTTGTTGCACTTGGAACCTCGGCCGGGATGGTTATCCAGCCGCTGGATGGCAAGCCTGCCACGGTGCTTGCGCTCCCGACTGGCGGGGTCCCGGCAGCTCCGGTGATTCAGAACGGTTGTGTGCACGGTGCCTGGTCTGGAGCTAACAAGTACGTGCTTTCCTGCAATGGCGGCGCAGACTTCATTGACATCCCCGACGCCGGTGCAAAGGCCACGTTTGTTTTCCGAAAGAACCGCGACGTCGTGGTCCTGAACGACATCAACACCGGCAACGTGTGGCTTGTCAACCAGAACATGCAGCTGGTCAACAACTGGGATGACCTGAAGTCCAAGACCACCAAGTCCGATGATGCTGAGGAGGAATCGGCCGATCCGAACGTGGTCAACTCCCTGCCTGACCGCACCAAGCCCAACCGGCCGCCGCTGGCCACGCCGGATTCCTTTGGCGTGCGTGCGGGCAAGACGACCATCTTGCCTGTGCTGTTCAATGACTCCGACCCCGACGGTGACGTGCTGACTGTTGCGCAGCCGGCGGCAAACCCCAGCATTGGTGCGGTGACATCCATTTACAATGGCACGGGGCTTCAGATTGATGTGCCCGCCGATCAGGCCGGATCCGGCCAATTTGAGTATCTGGCCAATGATGGGCGTGGGGGTACGGCCGGTGCCCCGGTTAACGTCAAGATCATCCCGGAATCTGAAAATTCCGCCCCTTACGCCATGCGTGACCAGATCCTGGTGGTGGAGCAGGGCAAGACCATGAAGCAGAATGTGTTGCTGGAATGGATCGACCCCGATGGCGACGACATTTACCTGCGCGGTGCCGTGTCAGACGATGATTCAGCAGTCATTAAGACGACTCCCGACGGGCAGCTGCACTACACCGATGACGGTGAGGAAATCGGCCCCAAGACCATGACTGTCACGGTGTCCGACGGCGTCGCCGTCACGGAAACTAAGGTCAAGGTCAATGTGAAGGCGGCCGGCACGGTGCCTCCGGTGGCCAACGCAGACTTCGCCCGGGCAATCGTGGGAGAGCCCGTGGTGCTCTCCCCGCTGCTCAACGACATGGATCCATCCGGGCGCGCCCTGCGGCTTGCCAGCGTTCAGCCACTCGCGAATACACAGATCTCCAAGATCACCGACCAGGGCACCGTCACCTTCACCTCAAAGGTGGCAGGGCCTGTCTACCTGGAGTACCAGGTGACCAACGGACCCATGAGTGCCACTGGACTCATTCGTGTGGACGTCGAGGAACCGGACGACCAGGCTCTGCCAGTTGCCGTGAAGGACCTGGCCATGCTGCCTTCGGGCGGTTCGGTTCTGGTGGATGTCTTGGGCAATGACAGTGATCCCTCTGGCGGTGTCTTGGTGGTCCAGTCGGCAGAACTGCCTGGAGGTGCGCCGATTTCTGTGACCATCATTGAACGCAACATCCTGAAAATCACGGATGTGCGTGGGCTCAAAGACACCATCAACTTCAAATACACCATCGCCAACGGTGCCGGCAGCGCCGTCGGCGAAGTGTCAGTGGTCCGCATTCCGGCCCCCGACAAGTTGAAGGCCCCCCGTGTGGAACCCGACGAAGCCAAAGTCCGGGTGGGCGATGTGGTCAACATTCCCGTCCTGGACAATGACATCGACCCCAACGGCGAAACCCTCAAATCCCCTGAGGTGACGGAGATGCCCGAACCCGAATTGGGCAAGCTTTTCACAGACAGGAACGAGCTGCGTTTCATCGCCGGCCCCACTCCCAAGACCGTCAACGGTGTTTACCGGGTCACCAACAGCACGGGGCAATACAACTCCGCGCAGGTGACCATCACGATCGTGCCTGCCGACCCCGAACACAACCAGCCGCCGGTTGCCAAGAACCTCACTGGCCGCGTCATTGCCGGCGACAAGGTGCGCATTCCCGTGCCGTTGAACGGCATTGACCCCGACGGCGACTCTGTCGAGCTCGTGGGTATCGACACGGGTGCGTCACTGGGTACCACCGAAATCGGCAATGGCTTCATCATGTACACGGCCAGCGAGAGCTCAGCCGGTACAGACGCCTTCACCTACCGAGTCCGGGACCGGCTTGGTGCCGAGTCCATCGGACGCGTCGAAGTCGGCGTGGTGCAGCCGCTGAACATGAACCACCCGCCTGTCACAGAAGATGACTACATCACCATGCGGCCGGAGCGAAAAGTAGCCGTTGACGTGCTGCTCAATGATACCGATCCCGACGGCGGTTCCCTGGGCCTTCTCAAGGACGGCTTTAAGGGGCCGGAGGGCATGACCGCCGAGGTCGACGACGACGGCAAAGCCGTCATGACGAGCCCGGCTGTACCGGGTATCGCCACCATGATGTACACGGCCACCGACAACTTCGGGGCCACCGCCACCGGCAATGTGCGCATGACAGTTGACCCGGAGGCACCGTTGAAGGCGCCCATTGCCCGCGACGATCGCGTCACTGTCAAGCAGATGATGGGCAAGAATACAGTGGACGTCCCCGTCTTGGAGAACGATTCGGACCCTGACGGTGTCACCGACGAACTCAAGGTATCCGTTGCGCCTGCACCAGGCTCAGAGAGCACCACCGCAACGGTTGCCTCCGTACCGGACGAGAAATCGGGCGAGAAGACCCAAATCGTCCGCGTTCAGCTGGCACCAGCTGAGCAGTTGGTGCCTTACACGCTGACCGACCAAGACGGATTGACGTCCACAGCGGTTGTTTGGGTGCCTGGTTTGGATAAGCAGTACCCCACTCTCAAGAAGACGGACGTCATTGAGCTGACAGCCGGTGAAAGCTCCATGCTCAAACTCAATGACTACGTCCAAGTCCGTGAAGGGCGCAAGCCCAGGATTACCGAGGCTGCCAAGGTCTCGATGATCGGTGCCCCCAGCAAGGACACCATTGAAGGTGACGGCAACGAGCTGCGTTACACCCCGGACATCAAGTTTTACGGCAAGGGTTCCATCACCTTCGAAGTCACCGACGGCACCGGCCCGGACGATCCCGAGGGTCTCAAGTCCACACTGACGGTCATGACCCTGGTCCATCCGGCTCCCGTTAAGGAAAAGGCCAAGGACGAACCAGTAGCACCCGAGGAGAGCCTGGCACCCGAAGAGAAAAAGAAGGAAGAGGAAAAGAAGGAGGAAAAGTCGGAGGAGAAGAAGGAAGAGAAGAAGGAAGTAGAGAAGAAGAACGCTTCTCCCACCTTCACCGGTTCCTTCTTGGAAGTTCCACAGCAGGAGACGGTCACGCTGGATGTTGCCCCCATGGCGGTGGACAAGGATCCTGGCGACAAGGACAAGCTCACGTTTGAGATGGTCAGCAAGGAACCGGCCAACTTTGACGTGACCTTTAAGGGCACAGTGCTCACCGTCAAGCAGGCCAAAGGCACCAAAGTCGGAACCAAGGCCACGGTGCAGATCAGCGTCTCGGACGGCAGTAACGATCCAGTTACCTCCGACGTCCAGCTGAAGGCAACTTCTACTTCCGAGCCCGTGCCCGTTGCCAACCTCGACGTTGTCGAAGATGCCCATGCGGGCCGAGAGACGATCGTCAACGTCCTGGAAAATGATGTAAATCCCTTCCCGGAAACCCCGCTGAAGGTTGTCGGAACCACGATTGAAACTGACAGCCAAGGCATCACGGTCAGCCACACGGACGACTCAGTCTCTGTCAAAACGGATGCCAACTACAAGGGCACAGTCCTGGTCAGCTACACCGTTGAAGACAAGACGCAGGATGAAGAGCGCCATGTCAACGGCAAGATCAAGGTAACGGTCAAGGGGCGGCCCGATACGGCCACGAAGCCCCAGGTGCTTGAAGAGCGCGACCAGGAAGTTCTGCTCACTTGGGAACCGCCTGCCGACAATGGCTCGCCGCTGACCGGATACACGGTGAACTGGACCGGCGGGTCCCAGGTGTGCGACACCAACACCTGCACTATCACGGGCCTGACCAACGCCATGGAGTACCAGTTTGCCGTGGTGGCCACCAACGCGGTGGGAGATTCCGATGCCTCGCCACTGTCCCTCGTGGCTATCCCGGACCGCATTCCCGATGCACCCGCCACCCCGACCTCCGAATTTGGTGACACAACCGCTACCTTCACTTGGGTGACGCCCGTGGGCGCGTACTCGGCCGTCAAGAGTTTCAATGTGGAGATCTCTCCGGCCCCCGCCGGTCAGAACGCGCAAAAAGTCGGTGTCACCGGAAACGCCCTGACCTGGCAGGGGCTCGCCAACGGCACTGAATACCAGTTCAGGGTCCAGGCGCTCAACGATGCGCCTACGCCCTCGGACTGGAGTCCCTACTCACCCATCGTGGTGCCTGCGGGCTTGCCGGCAGCGCCGGAGAAGCCTGTGGTGACACCTCAGTCGCGGGTGGGCAACCAGAACCAGGTCGCCGTCAGCTGGAACATTCCGTTTGAGAACGGCGCCGCCATCACCTCCTACACAGTGACCCAGTCCGGTGGCGGCGCGGCTCCCACCGCTGTGGCCACCAGTGCAACCAGCCAAGCCTTCACAGTGGGAACGTCCACGGAACCGTACAGCTACAGCGTCGTGGCCACGAACAAGGCCGGAGTAGGGCCTGCCAGTGTGGGCTCCGACCCGTATCGGGCAGTCAGCAAGTTGCCTATGATGTCGGCCCCTACCCTCTCGCTCGTCGGAACGGGGGGCGCGGGTGGCCAAGTCCAGGTGACCTTCACCCCTTATGACGGCTCCCAGATGAACGGCTTCGGCGCCAGTGAGATCAGCTATTGCGTGTCGCTTTCCACAGGTGTCGCCGCCTGTGGCGGATCAGGCATGACGCTGTCTTCACCCAACGGAACTGCTGTGTTTGCGAATGTTCAAGCCAGGGCCACGGCCGGCGGCGTTTCCGGCAACAGTGATGCCTCTGCATCTTCCAACTCGGTTGTTCCATACGGCAGCCCAGGGACGCCCGGCCTGACCCCGGGACCCACCGGTGGAGAAGGCGACACCACAGTTACCTACAGCTGGACTTATCCGGTAGGCGTGGACACAAAGATGCTCCAGACGAAGGCCCCGGGCGAGGGGTGGGTGGACCGTCCTGGCAATGCCAGCGGCAGGTACGACACAGGCGCCTACAATAAGTCGGTGACGATCGAGGCACGTACGGTGAACTCGGTAGGCCATGTCAGTCCCGTGGTCTCCGTGAGCCCGACAAGCGGCCCACCCAAGCCGCCGCCGCCACCTGTAACTCAGTGGAGCATGTACAACTCCTCTGACGACACCTGCATGGATCCAGCCAGCGGCACCAACTGGACCGGCAGCTCGTGTCGGGGCGGGCACTGGCTCAACAGGGGCGAAACCATGATTACCAACTGCTATATCGACCGCCCTTATGGCTCGAATCCCGGGAAGTGGTATCGGCAAGTTTCCGGTCCCAACTCCGCCAACAATGGCCTGTATGCGCGCTGGGATGCCTTCAGTGGTGCCGACCGCGGCCAGCCCATTCCGCATTGCTAGTCCGATGCAATCTCTTACTGCAATGCAAGAAACGACCAACGCAACAATGAAAGAAGACAACGCATGTCGATGACACCGGAGCAGGCCACGTGGTTTGCAGGCACCTTTGAAAAGCTGGTGGCCAACGTTGGCCAGGCCATCCTGGGCAAGTCGCAGGTGGTCACACTGACCATCTCGGCCATGCTGGCCGAAGGCCACGTCCTGTTTGAGGACGCTCCCGGCACGGGCAAGACCATGCTGGCGCGGGCCCTGTCGGCCACGGTGAAGGGCACGAACTCGCGCATCCAGTTCACCCCCGACCTGCTGCCCTCGGACGTCACCGGCGTCATGATCTACGACCAGAAGATCCAGGAGTTTGAGTTCCACAAGGGCCCAATCTTCGCCACGATCGTGCTGGCCGATGAAATCAACCGTGCCTCACCCAAGACCCAGTCGGCACTGCTGGAAGTCATGGAAGAGTCCCGCGTGACCATGGACGGCACCACCTACGAGACGGGCCGGCCCTTCATGGTGCTGGCCACCCAGAACCCCATCGAGCAGGCGGGTACCTACCGCCTGCCCGAAGCCCAACTAGACCGTTTTCTGGTCAAGACTTCGATCGGCTACCCGGACCACACGTCCACGGTCCAGCTGCTTCAGGGCGCCAGCCAGCGTGACCGCACCTCCACCATGCAGGCCATCATCACCCCGCAGGCTGTCGCCGACATGGCTGACCTGGCAGCCACCACCCACACGGACGCTGCCGTGCTGGAATACATCTCCCGCCTGTGCGAGGAGACGCGCAACGCGCCGGAAACCCGCCTCGGGGTTTCGGTCCGCGGTGCCATCGCCATGGTCCGCATCGCCAAGGTCTGGGCCGCCGCGAAGGGCCGCAACTACGTGCTGCCCGACGACGTCAAGGAGCTGGCACCGTACGTGTGGACGCACCGCCTGGTGATCGACCCCGAAGCCGAGTTTGCCGGCGCCACCGCCGAGGTGGTCCTGGCCCGCGTGCTGGCCGCCGTGGCGGCGCCGCAGCAGCGCGCCGCAGTCTAGGAAAGAAGAGCATGAACGTAAAATCCAGTGCTGCCAAGGTGGGTGAATTCCTTGGGCGGCCTTTCCACCGCGAAGGCACACCCACCCGGCTGCATCCCACGTCCATCTGGCGTGAGGCGGACCGTGTCGCCGGCAGCTACGTAGCACCCGTCTGGAAAGTGCTCGCCGGCTGGACCCGGCGCTACGTGGTTCCCGCCTTCAAGACCATCAGCACACTGGGCTTCGTCATCATCGGCGCATCCTTGCTTTTGTGGATCCTCGGTGCGGTGTACGGCTGGCAGGAAGCCAAGGTTGCCGCGCTGCTGGGGATGCTGCTCGCGCTCATCGCGATCGCCTTCGTCCTGGGCCGCTCCAATTACGCCGTGGGGCTGGACCTGGCTCGCACCCGCGTGGCTGTGGGAGACCACGCCGTGGGCAGCATCGCCGTCGAGAACAAGGCCGGCCGCGTGGTTCCGCCGGCCGCGATGGAACTGCCCGTGGGCCATGCCACTGCCATCTTCCACCTGCCGCGCATGGCGCCGCAGCAGGTGCACGAGGACCTCTTCACCATCCCCACCACGCGCCGCGCCGTCATCACGGTGGGCCCGGTCAGCTCAGTCCGGGCAGATCCACTGACGCTGCTGCGCCGCCGCATGGAGTGGACGAACCCCGTGGACCTGTACGTTCACCCCCGCACCACGGCACTGGACGGCCCCGCCGCCGGATTCCTGAAGGACCTCGAGGGCCTGACCACGAAGGACCTCTCCAGCTCCGACATCGCCTTCCATGCCCTGCGCGACTACGTGCCCGGCGATGACCGCCGCCACATCCATTGGAAGACCACGGCCCGCACGGGCAAGCTCATGGTGCGCCAGTTTGAGGAAACCCGCCGCTCGCACATGGCCGTGGCCCTCTCGGTGAACATGGATGAGTACCAGCACGACGACGACCTCGAGCTGGCAATTTCGGCTGCGGCCTCGCTGGGGCGCCAGGCCATCAAGGAAAACCGGGAGCTGAGCATGCTCACCCAGCGCGGCCCCCTGCATTGCGAGACAGGCAAGAACATGCTCGACGACATGACCCGGTTGCGGGCCAACAACCGCCGCGGCACCACCGTGGACCTCGCCCGGACCCTGTCCGACGCCGTCCCCAACGCATCCGTGGTATTCATGGTGGTTGGTTCCAAGGTGACGGCCACCCAACTGCGCACCGCCGCGGCCTCCGTGCCTGCCGGCGTGCGGGCTTTCGCCATCCGCTGCATCGGCGGGGCGCAGCCGTCCCGCGCCAACATTGCGGAACTGACGGTCCTGACCCTCGGCGAGCTGAACGACCTCCCAATGGTGCTGCGAAAGGCGGTCGCATAATGGGGCGCCGAAGTGCTGCGCAACAGCGCACCGCAGTGCCGCAGGGCCCCGCGGGCAGGCGGCTGGCGAACCCGGCCAACGCAGGCCCCCGCCGTGCCGCACCCAAACCCGTCTCCGTGTTCCGGACAGGCCGCCCCTGGTGGCATTTCCTGATTGATGCCGGAGTCCTGGCCGTGCTGCTGGGCGTGGGTGTGCTGGGCTTCGGCCCGGCGTTCGGCCACGACCCGAAGTACCTCATTGCCGGCTTCGGCGCCATTGTCCTGGGTTTGGGCATTGCCGCGCTCGGCGCGCACTGGCGGTTGGGGCTGATCACAATGATGGCGGTGTCGTTCGCCGCGTACATGCTGTTTGGAAGCGCCCTCGCGGCCCAAGAAGAGTCCATTGCCGGGTTCATCCCAACCGGGGAATCCCTTCGCGGGCTGCTGCTGGGCATCATGCTTTCGTGGAAGCACATGCTGACGCTTGCCGCGCCCGTCGGCACCAGCGTGCAGGTCATGGTTGTGCCTTACCTCGCAACGTTCATAGCCGCCATTGCGGCCGGAACGCTGGCCTGGCGGCTGCGCAACGCTGCCTGGTCCCTGATCCCGGTGGTGGCGCTGTTCATTACCGGCATCCTTTTCGGCACCGCCCAGGTGTTCCTGCCCGGATTCCGGGGTGTCATTCTCACGGTGGGCGGCGTCGCCTGGCTAGCCTACCGCTACGAACTCGCCCGCCGGGAGACGGCAGCCTCTGTCTCCACCAACCATGAGGTTGCCGATACGGGCGCAGCACGCACGGCGTTCTGGCATCGGATGGGGATGGCAGCCGGCGTCATTGCAGTGGCCGGCACCCTCACCATGGTGGCCACCCCGGCACTGACAGCGCCCGGCGCCCGCGAGGTGCTGCGCGAGAACGTCATCCCGCCGCCGGAGCTGCACGAGCTGCCCTCACCGCTGACCAAGTTCCGCGACTACCTCAAGAACGAGAAGGAAACGGTCCTGTTTACTGTGGACGGTCTCCCGAAGGACGGGCGCATTCGGATCGCCGCCATGGACAGCTATGACGGCGTGGTGTTCAACGTGGACCCCAACAGTTCAGCCTCCTTCACCCCGATCGGCGACCCCAAGTCGCTGAACCAGAGTATGGGGGACGGTGCGGCCGCCGTCGGAATCAAGATTGCAGGCTACAACGGCGTGTGGATTCCCAATGTCGCCGTTGCACAAAGCCTGGCGTACCAGAGCTCAGGCGGAAACACACCCACGCTCTACCTGAACAAGGAATCCGGCACCGCGCTGAACTTTGCCGGAATCACACAGGGCGACTCATACGCCATGAACGTGGATGTTCCCGTGGTGGACCAAGGCAGGCTGGCCAAGGCGCACTTCAGTACGGTGCGCCTGCCGAAGCCGGAGAATGTGCCGCAGGTGGTCGGTGTCAAGGCAAGCAACATTGTCGGTGACATCAGCAATCCGTTGGAGCAGGTGCAGGCGCTGGAGAATGCGCTGAAGCAGCAGGGCAAGTTCAGCAACGGGCTGGAGGGGCAGGTGCAGTCGAGCTCCGGCCACAACGCGGCCCGCATCACTAAGATGCTGTCCGACGAGCAGATGATTGGCGACGACGAGCAGTACGCCACGGCCATGGTTCTCATGGCCCGACACCTGGGCATTCCGGCACGCGTGGTCATGGGCTTCTACCCGGATCCGCAGGGCAAGAGCAACGGCGCCAAGAGCCTGAAGGTCACCGGCTCCGACGTCCACGCATGGGTTGAGGTGAATTTCGCCGGTGTTGGCTGGGTACCGTTCAACCCGACGCCGGACAAGGACAATGTGCCCAACCCGCCGGAACCGCAGAAGGCCTCCAAGCCGAAGCCGCAGGTGCTCCAGCCCCCGCCCCCGCCGCAGGAGCCTGCCGACTTGCCCGACGACAACAACGCGGACGCCATCAACACCAACAGCAAGGACAACCCGGTGGCGGAAATCGTCTCCCGGATCCTGTTGATCGTTGCCGTCGCGGCCGTTCCCGTTGTGATCCTGATCCTGCCGCTGGTGCTGATCGTGGGGCTGAAGTCGCGCCGCCGGAAGAAGCGCCTGACCCAGGGCCTGCCCACCGACCGGGTGGGAGGGGGCTGGTCCGAGGTGCTCAGCCAGGCCACCGACCTCGGCGCCGTGGTGGACCTCTCCGGCACCCGGCGCGAAACCGCGGCCTCGCTGGAAACCAGCTTCCCGGGAACGCAGGGAACCACGGCGCTGCTTGCGCAGCGGGCCGACGCCGCGATCTTCGGACCGGGCCAGCCCACCGAGTCAGAGGTGACCGGTTACTGGGACAATGTGGAGCAATCGCTCAAAAGCATGAACGGCTCGGTAGGATTCTGGAAGCGGATGCGTGCGCGGTTCTCGCCGCGGTCGCTGCTGGTGGAGTCGCGGAAGCGCTCCGGCCGCACAGCGAAATGACCAGGGCGCCCCGCAAGGGGCGCCCTGGCCAGTACAGTTCCGCACGATGCAGGACTGTTGAAAGACGCACAACGATTGAAGGGTTGAGAAGCACATGGGGCAAAAAGTGGTGGACACATGCCGCAATTGCGGGGCGGAAATCGCTCCCGGCGCATCATTTTGCACGTTGTGCGGCACGGCGGTTCCCAACCGTTCCGCCGCACCGGTGCCCTCAACAGTGCCGCTCGTGGGCCAGCCCTTCACCGGCCAGGCCCCCGCCCCGGTCCAGCCCCCGGTTGCGGGCCAGGCGCCCGGCGCCGCCCCGTCGCTTCCCGGTGTCGTCCCCGTGGGCATCGGCACCACGGCGCCGCTCGTGGCGCCCCAGCAGGTGGGCGGAGACGCCCGATTTGCCGCCGCAGCAACACTTGTCCCCGGCGGTGCCGGGCGCCGGCTGGCCGCCAAGCTGATCGACGGCGTGCCGCCTGCCATCCTGGCTGTTGTGGTGGGCGTGCTCGTCATTGTCCAGATGGGCGGCGTCTCCACCGAGGCGGACCTTGCGGCATTCCAGCGCAACATGCTGCTGACCTACTCGGCCTTTCTCCTGCTGTGCCTCGCCTACGGCCTCTGGCTGTGGATTTGGGAAGCCCGCACGGGCAAGACCCCCGGCAACGCCATGCTGGGGCTGCGCACCACCAACATGGCAGGGGAGCGGGCCGGATTCCTGGCCATCTTCCTTCGCGGGCTGATCATTGGTTTGGCCGGGATCGTTCCCACGGTGGGGCCGATCCTTGTCATCATCTCCAACACCTGGGACCCCAACGGCAAGTGGCAGGGCTGGCACGACAAGGTGGCCAAGACCCTTGTCTTTGACATCAAGGCCGGGCGCAATCCCATGGAAACCGGGGGAGTGGCAGGCCGCGAGTCCTATGAACCTGCCCCCGTGCCGACCATAGCCACGGTGAACTCGCCCCTCCCGCAGCCCGTTGCGCAGCAGCCGCAGCAGTTCGGTTTCACGCAGGGGACCATCACCACGGTTCCCGGCTTTTCCGCGCCTGCTCCGGGAGCAGGGCAGGTCGCACCGTCCGGACAGCAGCCCACGGCAGCCGGCTACACAGAACCCGTCAGCTTCGCACCGCCTGCCGCGGCGCCGCCCCAGGCAGCCCCGTCAGATACGGGCCAGCCCACGTGGAAGACCACCGAACCGCTGCCGGCCGGCGACGCCGACGAAGCCGCAGGTGAAACCCGGATCCGCCCGGCCGCCGCAAAAACGCCGCTGCGCCTGGCCTTTGACGACGGTGCCCTGCAGGATGTGGACACCGTGGCACTCATCGGGCGCAACCCCGCCGGTTACGATGGTGAGATGATTTCCCGCCTCATCACGATCCGCGACACCAGCATGTCCGTGTCGAAAACGCATCTGCACGTCCGGGCCAGCAACGAGGGGCTGTGGGTCACCGACCGCAATTCCACCAACGGCAGCGCCATCACCGGCACGTCCGGCGCCAAGACGCCCCTGGCCCCCAACACCCCTGTCCTGGCCGAAATCGGTGCCCGCGTGCACTTCGGCGAACGCTCTTTTGTGGTGGGTCGCGCGTGAGCGCGGCGGGACCAACCGGCGCCGGCGCACTTGAGCAGGGGCCGGACAAGGAGGGCGCCGCACCGCTGGGCGAGTCCACCGGCGTCCGGCTGGCAGTTGGCGCCGGAACAGACCGCGGCCTGCGCCGGGAACTGAATGAGGACTCCTACCTTGCCGCCGACCCCCTGTTTGCCGTTGCCGACGGCATGGGCGGGCACGAGGCCGGGGAAGTGGCCAGCGGGGAATGCATCCGCACACTGGGCCAGCAGCAGGTCCTGACGCAGGGCTCCCGGGAGGCAACGGCGTCGGACCTCCAGGCGGCACTGCGCCAGGCGGATGCGCGGATCAGGGAGCTGACGGACGCCCAGGCCGGCACCACCGTCACCGGCGTGGTGCTCGTGGAGGAGCGCGACGTCCCGTACTGGCTGGTGTTCAACGTGGGCGATTCGCGCACATACCGGCTGAGCCAGGGCGCCCTGGAGCAGATCAGCGTGGACCATTCCGAGGTACAGGAGCTTGTTGACGGCGGCTACATCACGCGAGGGCAGGCCTTGGTGCATCCGCGCCGGCATGTGGTGACGCGGGCGCTGGGCGCCGGCTCGGACACGGAGGCCGACTACTGGCTGGTGCCCGTCAAGGAGGGCGACCGCATCCTGGTCTGCTCCGACGGGCTGACCGGCGAGCTCAGCGACAGCCAGATCCACGGGATCATGAGCACCCTGCCCAAGCCTCAGGACGCGGTTGACGCGCTCATCCAGGCCGCCCTGCGCGCCGGCGGCCGGGACAACATCACGGCCATTGTGCTCGATGCCAGCAATGTTGGCGGGCCGGCCGGCGATGAAACGATGGACAAGCCCCCGCAGCGCGACCACGCCGACGGCGACACCCTGCCCCGCCCGCCCCGGCCGGAGCCGCAGGGGCGCCAGGCCGACACCCCCGGCGCCGATGCCGCCCGCGAACCGGGAACCGCAGCGGACACCGACGCCGCACCAGAAACCACAGCCGTGCAAGAGACTGCAGGCACACCCTTGCACGAGGAGAACCATGGATAACAACAGCTACACCACCGGCACCTGGCTGGGCATTGTGCGCCACGGGGCCGCCGTTGTCCTGGAGGACGGCACCGACCCCGCCATCGTTGCCCGGCTTTGGGACCTCCTCGGCGCGGAGCCCACCATTCACGGCATCCTGCACGAGGTGACGGAGCAATTCGGCACCGGCCTGGCCAACCTGCCCAGCTTCGCCATCCTCCTGCACGGCGAACGCCTGCACACCATCCTGCGCGGGGACATCACCCTCGCCGCCCACACCGCCGACGGCACCGAACTGGTCTCCGGCCGCGACGTCACCACCTGGAGCGAGCGCTCGATGGCGCTGCCCGAGTCCCTGGACCTGACCTTCGACGGCGCGCCCGCCGCCACCGCCGGGCTGCCCCTCGACGGGGCCGTCGTCAGGCTGGCTGCCCTGCACATGGCGCCGGGCCAGGCCGGGGCCGCAGGGGAGCGCCGCGCACGCCGCGGCCTGCTGCTGGAGAAGGAAGCGCCGGCTTTGGCGGATTCCCCCGCGCCTGATCCCCTGGAGCACGACGGCGGATTGCCCGCCCAGCTGCCTCCGGCACCCCTCGGTGCGGTGGCCGGGGCGGCCGGGCTTGCCGGTCTCCACGAGCTCGCCAGGCCGGAGGGTGTGGCGGACAGTGAACCGGATGCACAACCTTCCGCCACGGGCCTGGAAGATTTCGACGGCGGCTACGAGGACGCCGTCCACCCGCTGGAGGAGCACTTTGCCCTTGCCGCGGCAGCCGCCAACGCCGAATGGGATGCACAGCTGGCACCCATGGACGTCCCCGGCGCACCGCTGGACGGCGACCTGAACCTCACCATCCGCCCCGACGGCGAGGACGGCGGGGAAGGCCACGGATTCGACGACGCCGGCCGCCTGGATGAGGCGTCGCATGACGCCACGGACCTGGAAGGCACCGGTTTTGAGGACGTCGGCCATGACGGCGGCGACCTGGGCGCCGACGTTCCCGCCGACGGTGAATTTGCCGCAGAAGCCGGTTCCCCCGATGCCGGCGTTTCAGGACTGGACGGGGACTCCGACGACGCCCCGGGCGCGGCCACCCTGCACGGGCGCCCCGACGACGAGCCGGCCGGATCCGAACCGGCGGACGCCGCGGCGGACCTCGCCGAGGACGGGTTCACCACCAACTACGACTTCCTGTTCGGCGCCACCGTGGCCCAGAACGTGGAGGACGCAGCCGTGCGCACCGAAGGCGAAGGGGACGATGCGCCGGCCCCGCTGGCGGAGCAGCAGCTGCCGCCGCTACCGGCCCAGCCGCCCGCGGCCGGAAACGTCTCCCTCCGGGCAGAACCGGACGTGGAACCGGACGCTGAACCGGACATTGAGATTCCCGCCAGCCTGCTGATTGAATCCGTGCCGTGGGGGCTCGCCAGCCGCGCCGCCGCGGCCGCCGCCCCCGCCGCCCCCGCGAACCTGCCCCAGCCGCCGGAACTGCCCGTCCCCCTTGAGGACGGCGACGGCGACGTGCTGGCCGGCTTCCTCGGCACCGGACATGACGGAGCCGGCGGGGCCGCCTTCGAGCACGACGCCTACGACCCCGACCATGACGGGCATACCGTGATGCGCAGCGACCTCGGCCTGGAAGTGGCACCCGAGGTGGCGGCCGTGCTGGATTCGCGCCCGCCCACCGGACCCATGGTTTTGGCACGCCTGTGCCCCAACGGCCACGCCAACCCGCCGCGCCTGTCCGCCTGCTTCAACTGCGGCGCGGCCATCACCTCCGAACCCCGCGAGGTGGGCCGCCCCCGCCTGGGCACCATGCACATCTCCAGCGGCGAGGTCGTGGAGCTGGACCACTCCCTGATCGTCGGCCGCCAGCCGTCGGTCTCCCGCGTCATGGTGGAGGCCATGCCGCGCCTGGTCCACGTCCAGAGCCCCAACGGCGACATCTCCCGCTCCCACGTGGAGGTCCGCCTGGACGGCTGGGACGTGCTGCTGGTTGACCTGAAGGCCACCAACGGCACCGTCCTGGTGCGCGAGGGCCAGGCCCCGCGGCGCCTGGGCGAAGGGGAGGAAGCCATCCTGCTCGACGGCGACATCGCCGAATTGGGTGACGGCGTCTCGCTGCTCTTTGACGGGCTGTTGTGAGTTCCCGCCGCGCACCGGCGCCGCCGCCCACCCTGCCCGGCTACCGCTTCATCTCGGTGCTGGGCTCGGGCGGCTTCTCCGACGTCTACCTGTATGAGCAGGACCGTCCCCGGCGCAAGGTCGCCGTCAAGGTCCTCACAGCCGACCTGAAGACGGCCGGTGCCCGCAGCAGCTTCGAGTCCGAGGCAAACCTGATGGCGCAGCTGTCGGCACACCCGTACATCGTGACCATCTTTGAAGCCGAGATCACCGACTCCGGCCACTCCTACCTGGCCATGGAGTACTGTTCGCGGCCCAGCCTCGACGTGCAGTACCGCCAGGGCCGCAGCAGCGTGGACCGGGCCCTGGAGGTCGGCATCCAGGTGGCGTCCGCCGTCGAAACCGCCCACCGCGCCGGCATCGCGCACCGCGACATCAAGCCGGCCAACGTGCTGGTCACCGACTACAACCGGCCCGCACTGACGGACTTTGGCATCTCCGGCACCATGGACGGCGAACAGTCCGAGGGCGGGGGCATGTCCATTCCGTGGTCACCGCCGGAGTCCTTCGGCGCGGGCGCCACCGACGGCGTGAAGGTGGACATCTGGGCGCTCGGCGCCACCATCTACACACTGCTGGCCGGCCACTCGCCGTTCGTCATCCCTGGCGCCGACAACTCCCAGCGCATGCTCATGGACCGCATCGCCTCGGCCCCGCTGCCGGGCCTGGGCCGCGCCGACGTTCCCGAGGCACTCGAACGGGTGCTGGCCACGGCCATGGCCAAGTCGCCGGCCTCCCGCTACGCCTCCGCCAAGGACTTTGCCCGCGCGCTCATGCGGGTGCAGACGGAACTGAACCTCTCCGTCACCCCGTTCGAGGTCCGTGACGACGTGGTCTCCCACGAGGTCCGCCCCGACGACCACCACGAGGCCACCCGGGTGCGCAGCGTCGTCTCGATTGACCCCGAGGCGCCCACCGCCAACCCCACTTTTCCCACGCGCGACGGCGGGAGCCGCACCACCGGGGGCGGCAGCCGGGGTGCGGTGCCGCGGCAGGGCCCAGCATCCGGGGCCACGGCAAACCCGCGGGACAACACCACGGGCAACACCACCGGGCTCATCCGCAACGGCCAGACAGTCCCTGGGACGTTCCCGCACGCCCCGGCGGCCCCCGCGCCCGGCATCCCCGGGCCGGGTGCTCCCGCCGGGCCGCCCGGCGCCGTCGAGGACACCGTGGCCCGGCCCGCAGAGCCGGCCGCCTGGCACGGAGGCCCTGCCCAGGGCGCCGAGCACGTGCTCGATTCCACGGTGCAGCGCGGCGCACCCGCCCTCGCCGAAGACCTGGCGGACCCCCACGGGCAGCCGGCCCCGGGGGTAGGAGGCAGGAAACGCTTGTGGCTGGGACTGGCCTCGGGGCTGGTCCTGGCGGCCGCCGTCGTGATTGGCGTGGTGGTCTTCACCAACCAGGGGGCGCCCACGGCGCCGGAAACGCCGGTGGCCAGCGGCAAGCCGTCGTCCGCCCTGGTTGTTGGTGCGCCCGTGCCGGCCGTGGCGGACCTGGCCGCGGCGCCGGGCGACGGCGGCTCGGAATGGACCTGGACCAACCCGGACCCGCAGGACGGCGACGCCTACCTGTGGGCGCCCATCAGCGCGGTGTCGACGGGCGAGTACAAGCGGGTGGCCGAGGCGAAGGTGTTCGTGGCCAACGGCGCCGATGACAAGTCGTGCATTTCGGTGAAACTGCTGAGGAAATCGGGCGAGACGTCGCCTGAGACGAAGAAGTGCTCTTGACGGGCCTGGACACAAGGGGGATGCCTGCATGGCCGAGTTGACCATTGATTTCTGTGGCGAGTGGTACGAACCGTCCCCGGACGGCGTCTTTAGCATCGGCCGCGAGGGCGACCTTGAGGTGGACGACAACCCGTACCTGCACCGCAAGTTCCTTGAGGTGAGCAAATACGACGGGATCTGGTGGCTGAGCAATGCCGGCACCATGCTCTCGGCCACGATCGCCGACGCCGCCGGCGGCATGCAGGCCTGGATGGCCCCGGGCGCCCGCATCCCGCTCGTGTTCAGCCAGACCAACGTGATCTTCACGGCCGGGCCCACCACCTACGAATTCTCCGTGCACCTGGCAGCGCCGTCGTTCCAGTCGCTGAGCCGCGAAGAGGACTCCGCCGGCTCCACAACGATCGGCCCGGTGGTGTTCACCGAGTCGCAGAAGGCCCTGATCGTGGCACTGGCCGAGCCCATGCTGCGGCGCGGCGGGACCGGCTTCAGCGCCATCCCGTCCTCGGCGCAGGCCGCCAAGCGGCTGGGCTGGCCGCTGACCACCTTCAACCGCAAACTGGACAACGTGTGCGACAAGCTCGACCGGGTGGGCGTGGTGGGACTGCGCGGCGGCGGCGGGAAACTGGCCACCAACCGGCGCGCCCGGCTCGTGGAGCACGCCGTCACCTCCCACCTGGTCATCCCGGATGACCTGCCCCTGCTGGACACCCAACGCGGAACGGACGATGAATGAGGATCAGGCTGACGCTCCGGCGTGAACCGCAGGAAGACAAGAACCTGGCCGTGACGGTGGACGGCCTGGCCACGGTGGGCGACATTGCCACCGAACTGTACCTGGCCGACCCCTCCCGCAAGGGCGCCGGCGCCCCGGCCAAGCTGTCCCTTCTGGTGGAGGAATCCCTGGTGGGCGGGCTGCGCGGGCGCACCCTGCCCCCGGAGTCCAACCTGCTCGAGTCCGGGCTGCGCCCCGGCGCCACGGTGGCCCTGACCCAGGTCAGCGACACCTTCTCCATGCCAGGCCACGACCGCGGCCCGGCCGTCGCCACGCTGCGCGTCGTCTCCGGGCCCGACCAGGGCCGGGAGTTCGCCCTGCCGTCGGGCACCAGCTACATCGGCCGCGACTTCAACGTGGACGTGCGACTCAGCGACCCGATGACGTCCAAGCGGCATGCCCGGATCAACGTGGGTGAAACCATTGAGATCGTCGACACCGGCTCCGCCAACGGCCTGCTCATGGAGGGCGCCCAGGTTTCCCGTGCCGTGCTGGGCTCCTATGACGAGGTGACGCTGGGGGATTCCACCATCTCCATTGTCAGCCTGGGAAACGCCGCCACCGGCGGCCCCACGGGCCCGCTCGTGGAATTCAACCGCTCCCCGCGCGTGGTGCCCCACTTCAAGGTGGAGGAACAGGCCGTGCCCGCGGGCCCGCAGCGGCCCCGGCGCACCAGGTTCCCGATGCTGATGCTGATGGCCCCCATTCTCATGGGTGCCATCATGTACTCCGTAACGCAAAACCTGTACAGCCTCGTGTTCATCGCCATGATGCCGCTGATGATGATTGGTTCCTGGGTTGACCAAAGGGCGAACGCCAAGCGGGACACGCGCGACGCCGTCGAACAGTTCCGCGGCGCCGTGACCGAGTTCCGCCGCCAGATGACGGCCCGCCAGCAGGTGGAGCGCGCCGTGCGGCTCGCCGAAAGCCCCTCGGCCGCGGAAACCGTGGAGGCCATCTACAAGCTGGGGCCGCTGCTGTGGACCCACCGGCCCGAACACCCCGCCTTCCTGTCACTGCGCCTGGGCGTGGGCCGCCAGCCGTCCCGGACGCCGCTGGCCAAGGACAGCGGGAACAACACCATGCCCGAATACATGGAGGAGATTGCCGAGCTCAAGACCGAGTTCACCGACATTGACGCCGTGCCCGTCGTGGCGCAGCTGCGCACCAGCGGCGCCCTTGGCATCGCCGGGCCGCGCGGCGTGGTCGACGACGTGGCCCGTGCCCTGGTGCTGCAGGCCGTGGGCCTGCATTCACCCGCTGAACTGGCCGTGGCCGCCATGACCGGCACCGAGTCCAAGGAGAGGTGGCAGTGGCTGCAGTGGCTGCCCCATGTCGGCTCCGTGCATTCCCCCCTGGGCGGGGACCACCTCGCCGCGGGCCGTGGTGCCGCCGGCGCCCTGCTGGCCTCGCTTGAGGACCTCCTCGTGGCGCGGGGGGTCACCATGTCCTCCCGCGGCGCCGCCCACCGCGGCCCCCTGGACCCCAAGAAGGCCGACGCCCCGCCGCCGGCTGTCCCGGCCCTGCTGGTCATCATTGAGGACGACGTCAACGTGGACCGGGCGCGGCTGACCCGCCTGACCGAATACGGTGCCGACGTCGGCGTGCACATCCTGTGGGTGGCCAACTCCGTTGAGGCCCTGCCGGCCGCCTGCCGCGACTTCCTGCAGGTCGCCGAGACCGCCACCACCGGCCAGGTCCGCCTGGGCCAGCTCAGCTACCCCGTCAGCTGCGAAAGCGTTGATGCCGAGCTGGCCGGGCAGCTGGCGCGCATGCTGGCCCCGGTTGTCGACGCCGGAAAGCCGGTCGACGACGACTCCGACCTCCCGCGTGCCGTCTCCTACGTGGCGCTTGCCGGGCACGACCTCGTGGAGGGCACCACCGGCATCGCCGACCGTTGGCTGGAGAACAACTCCGTTGCCGCCCGGGCCGTCAAGAACCGCAAGCACCAAGGCTCCCTCCGGGCACTGGTGGGTTCCAAGGGCATCGAGCCCATGTACCTGGACCTGAAGACGGAAGGTCCCCACGCCCTGGTGGGCGGCACCACCGGCGCCGGCAAGTCCGAGTTCCTCCAGTCCTGGGTGCTGGGCATGGCCGCGGCCTACAGCCCCGACCGGCTCTCCTTCCTGTTCGTGGACTACAAAGGTGGCGCCGCCTTCGCAGACTGCGTCCAGCTGCCGCACACCGTGGGGCTGGTCACCGACCTCTCGCCGCACCTCGTGCGCCGCGCCCTGACCTCGCTGCGGGCCGAACTGCACTACCGCGAGCACCTGCTGAACCGGAAGAAGGCCAAGGACCTTCTGGCCCTGGAACGGGAGGCGGACCCCGAGGCGCCGCCGTCGCTGGTGATCGTGGTGGACGAGTTTGCCGCCCTGGCCAAGGAAGTCCCCGAGTTTGTGGACGGCGTGGTGGACGTTGCCGCCCGCGGCCGCTCCCTGGGCCTGCACCTGATCCTGGCCACGCAGCGCCCCTCCGGCGTCATCAAGGACAGCCTGCGCGCCAACACCAACATGCGCATTGCCCTGCGCATGGCCGACGTGGACGATTCCAACGACATCCTCGGCGAGGACACGGCCGCCTACTTCAGCCCCTCCATCCCGGGGCGCGGGGCGGCGAAGACCGGCCCGGGCCGCATCGAGGGCTTCCAAACCGGCTATGCCGGAGGCTGGACCAGCAGGACCCCGGAACGCCCGCGGATCGACATTGTGGAGATGGACTTTGGTGCCGGGGCGCCGTGGGAACAGGAGATCGAGGCCGCGCCCGTGGCCGAGTCTGCCGGGCCCAATGACATCGCCCGCGTGGTTGCCAACATTTCACTGGCCGCCGTGGAACTGGGTGTGAAGCCGCCGCGCAAGCCGTGGCTGGGCGAGCTGTCCAGCATCTACGACTTCTCCAAGCTGCCCACCCCCCGCAACGACCAGAAGCTGCTGCTGGGCGTCATGGACGACCCCGCCCACCAGGCCCAGCCCACCGTGTTCTACGAACCGGACAGGGACGGCAACATGGCCATCCTGGGCGCCAGCGGTTCCGGCAAGTCTGCGGCGCTGCGCACCATTGCTGTCGCCGCGGCCATCACCCCGCGCGGCGGCCCCGTCCAGGTTTACGGCATCGATGCAGCCTCCAATGGCCTGCAGATGCTGGAGGTGCTGCCCCACGTGGGCGGCATCATCAACGCCGAGGACGGCGAACGCGTGGGGCGCCTGCTCCGCTACGTCCGCGGCATCATCGACGAGCGCGCGGAGAGCTTTGCCCAGGCCAAGGCCGGCAGCATTTCCGAATACCGGCGCCTGGCCAACAGGCCCGACGAGCCGCGCATCATCATCCTGCTGGACGGCCTCGGCGCCTTCCGCGAACTGTACGAGTTCCGCCCCGGCATGCCCCAGTTCGAGACGCTGCAGCAGATCGCCACCGACGGCCGTCCCATGGGCGTGCACATCGTCGTTGCCGGTGACAGCACAAGGTCCCTTCCGACGTCGTTGGCGTCATCCATCCAGCGCAAGCTGGTGCTGCGCATGGCCACGACGGACGACTACGTGACCATGGGCCTGCCCAAGGACGTGCTTGACGCCTCCTCACCTCCCGGGCGCGGCATGATCGACGGCGGCGAAATCCAGCTGGCCATTTTTGGCGGCACCGCGAACCTTGCACTGCAGGCGCGGCAGGTGGCGTCGCTGGGCGAATCAATGCGCCGCCAGGGCGTCAAGGCCGCGCCGCGGATCGAGTCGCTGCCGGAGATCCTGGACCTGGACGTGCTGCCCACGGCCGGTCCCGGACATGTCACCATCGGCGCGGACGACTACAACCTCGAGCCCGCGGGCCTGGCCGCAAGCGGGGCGCTCATGCTGACGGGCCCGCCCGGATCCGGGCGCACCACGGCCCTGGTCACCCTCGCCGAGGCCCTGAAGCGCTCGACGCCGGGCACCCGCCGCGTGTACTTCGGCTCGCGTCGCTCGGCGGTTGCGTCGCTGCCGGTCTGGGACGAGGCCTTTGCCACGCCGGGCGGGGTGGCGCCGGAACTGCGCCGCTTCATCGACCAGGTGGAGGCCGAGGGGGAACCTGTGGCATTCTTCATTGAGGGGGTCACCGAATTCAGTGATTCCCCGGCGGAAATGGAACTGGTGGCGCTAGTCAAAGCCGCCGTAAAGGCCAACCTGTTTGTTGTGGGCGAGGCGGAGACTTCCACCTGGTCTGCGGCCTGGAACATTTCCGGCCTGTTCAAGGCCGGGCGCCGCGGCCTGCTGCTCAACCCGGGGGACATCGAGGGCGACACGCTCATGAGCACCCCGCTGGGCCGCACGCGCAACAACAAGTTTGTCCCCGGACGGGGCTACGTTGTGGGCCGGGGCAAGGCGTTCAAGCTCCAGGTGGCAACCACCATGGACCACGAACGCTAGCGCCGTTGCGAGCCGCGGGAGCCGGTGGGTGGGCCCACGCCGGCGAGGGACCCACAGCGAGCCGCGGGAGCCGGTGGGTGGGCCCACGCCGGCGAGGGACCCACAGCGAGCCTGCGAGCTGCGGGAGCCGGTGGGTGGGCCCACGCCGGCGAGGGACCCACAGCGAGCCTGCGAGCTGCGGGAGCCGGTGGGTGGGCCCACGCCGGCGAGGGACCCACAGCGAGCCTGCGAGCTGCGGGAGCCGGTGGGGAGTACTACCCATCGACGACTTGCCCAGGGTCTTGTTAGATTTATTTCAGTCGCCCGGTGGAAAACACCACAGGGTAAACATTAGGGAAAAGGATAAATATCATGGCAAATGGTTTTCTTGGTAGCAACCCGGAAGATATGCAGCAGCTGGTCAACACGCTGACGCAGGCAATCGACCAGATCCAGAGCGCAATGACCCTTGTTGACAACAAGGCAAACAGTGTCCAGTGGCAGGGCCCGGACGCCGACACCTTCAAGGGTTCGACCTGGCCGAACTCGAAGGGCCAGCTGAACAACGTCATCACCGACCTGACCGACGTCCGTTCCAAGGTCACCACGCAGCGCCAGCAGCAGATCGACGCTTCGGCCCAGTAATCTTCGCAACGCCGGCCGGCCCGCAGGGGTGGCTGTTGGATCAATGGATTCGCATTGATCGAACAGCCACCCTGCGGGTTTGTCGTTTAAGGTTGCGGTGGTGCATTTTGTGGGAGCGTTGGGGCAAGATGGAGTGGTGAACCGCGACAGCCATGATTTTGAAGAAACCGCCAGCAACCCCGCCGGGAAAACACCCGGCATCGACCCCGGAGGCACTGCCCCCGTCGTCAGTGCAGACACGGTGCCGGCCGGTGCTGTCCGGGAACGCTACGGCGAACTGGTGGACCAGGTCCAGAAGTACCGCGCCGCCTACTACAACGACGACGCCCCGCTGGCCAGCGATGCCGAGTTTGACCTGCTCTACAGTGAGCTGGAGAAGCTCGAAGCCCTCCACCCTGAACTGGTGACGGGGGATTCTCCCACCCAGCAGGTGGGCGGGGACGTCTCGGTGGCGTTCGCCGCCGTCGACCATCTGGCCCGGATGTACTCCCTGGAGGACGTCTTCTCCCTTGAGGAGCTCGAGGCCTGGCTGGTGCGTGCCGCCGGATCCGTGGAGAAGCAGGGCGGCAAGGCGCCGCAGTGGCTGACCGAGCTGAAGATTGACGGGCTGGCCGTGAACCTGCTCTACCGCGACGGCGTGCTGGTGCGGGCGGCGACGCGCGGCGACGGCACCACGGGTGAGGACGTCACCCACAATGTGGCCACCATCAAGGACATCCCACAGCGGCTGCATGGGGAGAACTTCCCGTCCGAGGTCGAAATCCGTGGCGAGGTATTCATCGGCGCCAAGGACTTTGTTGCCCTGAACGAGGCCATGGTGGCGGCCGGGAAGGCGCCGTATGCCAACCCGCGGAATACCGCCGCCGGCTCGCTGCGGCAGAAGGATGCAGCGGAGACTGCCAAGCGCCCGCTGAGCATGTTCGTCCACGGCATCGGCGCCCGTGAAGGACTCTCCACCGCCACGCAGTCGGAAACGTATGAGCTGCTGAAGTCGTGGGGCATGCCCATCAGCCCCTACTACAAGGTGGTGGACACGCTGCCGGAGGTCATGGACTTCATCGCCCACTACGGCGAGCACCGCCACGACCTCATCCACGAAATCGACGGCATCGTGGTGAAGGTCGACGACCTCGAAACGCAGCGGGCGCTGGGCCACACGTCCCGCGTGCCGCGCTGGTCCGTTGCGTACAAGTATCCGCCGGAAGAGGTCCACACGAAGCTGCTGGACATCCAGGTGCAGGTGGGACGCACCGGGCGCGTGACCCCGTTCGGGATCATGGAACCGGTCAAGGTGGCCGGGTCTGAGGTTGCGCGGGCAACCTTGCACAACCAGGACGTGGTCAAGGCCAAGGGCGTCTTGATTGGCGACATCGTGGTGCTGCGCAAGGCAGGGGACGTCATCCCGGAAATCGTCGGCCCCGTCATGGCACTGCGCGAGGGGCGCGAGGACGAGCTGCGCGAATTCATCATGCCCACGCACTGCCCGTCCTGCGGCACCGAACTGGCGCCGGCCAAGGAAGGCGACATTGACATCCGCTGCCCCAACACGAAGTCATGCCCCATCCAGCTGACGGAGCGCGTGGCGCACCTGGCCGGCCGCGGCGGCTTCGACATCGAGGCACTGGGCTATGAGGCGGCCATGGCGCTGACCACCGGACCCGGCCCGGACCCGGCGGAGAACGGCGGGGTCATCGCCCCGGCAGGTGCGGGCGTCATCACCAGCGAGGCACAGGTCTTTGGCCTGTCCGAAAGCTACCCGGACGCCAGCCTGCGCGAGGAACTGGCCACGGTCATGGTGTGGCGGGAAAAGCGGTCCAAGGGTCAGGGGACCGGCAAGTTTGAGCTGAACCCGTACTTCTACACAAAGGCCACGGCGAAGAAACCCTCGGTGCCTTCAAAGACCACCGAGAAGTTGTTCAAGGAGCTTGACAAGGCCAAGTCGCAGCCGCTGTGGCGGGTGCTCGTGGCACTGTCGATCAGGCATGTTGGGCCCACGGCGTCGCGCGCGCTGGCCACCCGCTACGGTTCCATCAACGCCATCCAGGAGGCGCTGCAGGCTCCGGACGCCCGCGAGCAGCTGGCCAATGTGGACGGGGTGGGCGCGATCATCGCCGAGGCCCTGATCGAGTGGTTTGAGGTGGACTGGCACCAGGAAATCATCGCCGCCTGGGCTGAGGCCGGTGTGCTCATGGCTGACGCCGTGGATGAATCCACGCCGCGCACGCTCGAGGGGTTGACCATTGTGGTCACCGGGACCCTGCCCACGCTCAGCCGCGACGAGGCCAAGGAGGCCATCATCACGCGCGGCGGCAAGGCGGCCGGCTCGGTCTCCAAGAACACTTCCTACGTGGTGGCGGGGGAGGCTGCCGGTTCCAAGCTCGACAAGGCCGAATCGCTCGGCATCCCCGTGCTGGACGAAGAGGGCTTCCTGGAACTGCTGGCCAACGGGCCCGCCACGGCGGAAACCGAAGACTCTGACGAGACCGCCGGGACCGGCGAGCAAAACTAACAAAGGGAAACACATGACTGCCGCAACCGTTGATGAACTCCTCGAAGTCGCCCTGCGGGCCGCCGCTGCCGGGGCCGCCGTCCTCGCCTCCCGCGACCCCGCCGGGTTTGGCGCCACCGAGAAATCGTCCGACGCCGACTGGGTCACCGCCTTCGACGTCGCCGCGGAGAACGCCGTCCGCGCCGTCATCACGGAGGCCCGCCCGCACGACATCATCACCGGGGAGGAGCTCGCCCCCGCGCTCCCGGCCGAGCCTTCCGGCTACCGCTGGAGCATCGACCCGCTCGACGGCACCATGAACTTCATCCGCAACATCGCCTACTACGGCACCTCGGTTGCGGTCATGGGGCCCGACGGCGCATGGCTCGCCGGTGTTGTCGACGCACCGGCCCTGCGCCGCGTGTACTTTGCCTCCCTCGGCGGCGGCGCATGGCTGGACGAGACCCGGGCCGACGGCGCCCAGGGTGTGCGGGAACTTCGAGGACCGGTGGAGGAGCGAGGGGGCACGTTGATTTCCACGGCCCTGACCTATGACGCCGACGTCCGGCGCAGGCTCGTCTCGGAGCTGGATCGACGCATGGACAACTTCGGCGATTTCCGGCGCCTCGGATCCGCTGCGCTGGAGTTGTGCGCCGTGGCCGAGGGCTCGGTGGACGCCTACCTGGAATACGGCCTCTTTGAGCACGACTTCGCCGCTGGCGGCCTGATCGCCGAGGAAGCCGGGGCCTGGGTGCACCGGCCGGTCCTGAGCCCGGCCGTCAACGGGCTGCCCACCCGCGACGAGGTGCTGTCCGTCTGGACCGGTGCCTGCGTGCCGGGGCTGGAAGGGAAGTTCGCGCCGGAGGGATAGCGGCCCGGCCCGGCGGGCCCCGGCTCCGCCCGTTGCCGCGGGCTCTTGGGTAAGCTGGATCACATGGAAACCGAGGGAGTCGTCCTTTCACGAGTTGTGGCCGACGCCAAGGCGTCGCTGGCGTTTTACCGGGACGGGCTGGGCCTGTCCGATGCTTCCATCACGGACGGCATTGTCCACATCAAGCTGCCGGGCCTGATTCTGTTTCTGGCAGAGGCGGAGGTGTTTGCCGCCAACACCGGCCAGGGGAAAGTGAAACCCGGCCCCGGCACCAGCCGCAGTGACGGCGTCATCAGCTGCGCCATTAAGACGACCGCCGCCGTGGACCGGCTGGTGCAGTCCGCACAACGGGCCGGCAGCGCGGAAACCGGAACCCGCACCATTGAACATTCCAGCGGGCACCGCCAGTACATCGGCTCCGTCACCGACCCCGACGGCTATCTCTGGCAGCTTGTCTGCAACATCGGCGCCACCTCCCGGATCGAGGGCCCCGGCCCGCCCGCGGCCGCCATCGCCGGGCTGTAGCGCCGGCGGCACCGACAGGTCCGGCTGAACAGCAGGCACGGGAGCGGGCCGGACCGGGACATTTGTCCCATCGAAGTCAGGACGGACGGATCTGCCGCTGAACCGGGCTGGTTTCTCGGCTCGAAGGAGATGGAAAGACCATCGCCAACGGGAAAAGGAAAGCAGCCATGTCAAGGGAAAAGACAACCGCGCAGGACCAAACGCCGCGACGTCAGACGGCACAGGGCCCATCGGCTCGGGGGCACGCTGCAGGGGATAGGCCTGCACCTGCCGCCGCGCAGCCGGGCGCCGTGACGGCGTCACCCAGGCCGGCCACGCGCCGCAGCCTCGCCGTGGCAGGGGCGGTGGGATCCGCCGTCGTGCTGTGGCTGGTGGGATTTGGGCTGCTCGGACTGGACCCCGAAGTGGGTTCTGCGGGGCAGGTGCAGGAGGTGAATCTGGCGTCGACGGTGGCGGTCCCGCTGCTGGCCGGGCTGGCGGCGTGGGGCCTGCTGGCGCTGCTGGAACGGCGCGGCGCCAAGGGCGTTCGGGCGTGGCGGATCATCGGCACGGTGTTCCTGGCGGTGCCGGGCATTGCGGTCCTGGTGGTGACCACGTTTGGCCGTCCGGGCTACCTGCGCCGGGCACTCGATGCCGGCGCCCGCGGCTTCCTGGTCAAGGATGACCCCGTCGAGGAATTGGCCGCGGCCATCCGGGCGGTGCTCGCGGGGGAGACGGTGGTCAACCCCGGGCTGGCCGCGCAGTCGCTGCGTGACGGGCCCAACCCGTTGACCGGGCGGGAACGCGACACCCTGGCGGCGGGTGCGGGCGGCGCCACCATTGTGGACATCGCCCGCACCCTGCAGCTCTCCACGAGCACCGTGCGGAACTACCTTTCCAGCGCGATCGGCAAGACCGGAACGCGCAACCGGACCGAGGCGCTTACACTGGCACGGGAGCGCGGCTGGCTGTAGCGCGGTTCAGCGGGCCGGTGCAGCGCGGGACTGTGCGGCGCGGGTCAGGCCACGGCAAGCGCCGCGCCCACAACGCCCGCGGAGTTGTTCAGCACGGCCGGCACCACGGGGGTGGCCAGTTGCACGTGGGGCAGGAAGTCGGCGTGGCGCACGGAGATGCCGCCGCCCAGGATGATCAGCTCCGGCGAAAACAGCATCTCCACGTGGCGCAGGTATTCCTGCAGCCGCACGGCGTAATCCTCCCAGCCCAGCCCATCCCGTTCCCGGGCCACGGCGGAGGCGCGGGATTCGGCCTTCGCCCCGCCAATCTCCAGGTGTCCCAGCTCGTAGTTGGGCACGAGCCGCCCGTCCACCACCATGGCCGAACCGATCCCGGTGCCGAGGGTGAGCACCAGCACCGCCCCGTCCCGGCCCTGCCCGGCACCCAGCGACGCTTCCGCCAGGCCCGCCGCATCGGCGTCGTTCAAGGCATGGACGGGCCGGCCCAGCGCATCCCCGAAGTAGCCGTTGACGTCCATGTCCAGCCACTCCTGGCTGATGTTGGCCGCAGAGCAGGCACGGCCGCGGCGGATGATGGCCGGGAACGCCACGCCCACGGGCGAATCCGCCGGCGGCGCCTGCTCCAGGGCCTGGACGGCGGCGGCGATGGTGCGCAGCGCCTCGGCCACGTCGGCAGGGGTGTCGGGGGTGGGCACCTGTGCCAGGGGGCTGGCGCATTCGCCCGTGGATGTGTTCACGACGCCGTACTTGATGGCGGTGCCGCCGATGTCGATGCCCAGGCGCAGGGTGGTGTTTTGGCTCATGTGTGTTCCGATTCCTTCAGTGGGTGGGCTCAGTTGGCGGGGAGCAGCCAGGCGGCGGCGTTGGCAGGCAGCTTGCCGTCTTCCAGCGGAGCGCTGCTGATCACCGGCATCCCCTGGGGAAGGTCGACGGCGGTCCCGCCAAAGTTGGCCACGACCGCCCAGCCGTTGGGCCGGCTGAAGTGGAGGACGTCGGGGTTGCCGGTGCTGATCCAGTCCAGTCCCTCGGCTGTCTGCAGCTCGCGGCGCAGGGCCAGGGCACGGCGGTAGAAGTTCAGCGTGGAGCCGTCCTCGCCGTCTTGGACGTCGGCGGCGCTGGCGCCAAACCAGGCCGGCTGGGGCAGGTGCGCGGGGGCGTCACCGAAGCCAAATGAGGTTCCCTCCGCGGTCCACGGCAGCGGCACGCGGCAGCCGTCGCGGCCGATCTCCACGCCGGTGTTGCGGAAGAAGGTGGGGTCCTGCCGGTCGGCGTCGGAGATCTCCGCGACCTCGTGCAGGCCCAGCTCCTCGCCCTGGTACAGGTAGGCGGAGCCGGGCAGGCCCAGCATGAACAAGGTGGCGGCGCGTGCCCGGCGCAGGCCGAGGTCCCGGTCCAGCTCGGCCTGGCTGCCGCCGGCCAGCAGCCAGGCCTTGCCGTCCTGGTTGCTGCCGTCGCCCAGCGCGGGCAGGCCGTAGCGGGTGGCGTGCCGGACGACGTCGTGGTTGGAGAAGACCCAGGTGGAGGAGGCGCCGGTGGCGGCCGATTCGGCGAGGTTCTTGGTGACGATCCCGGCGAAGGCGGCAGCGTCAAAGTCGGCCATGAGGAGGTCGAAGTTGAAGGCCTGGCCCAGGCTGTCCAGGGAGGCGTAGCGGGCCCGGCGGGACTGGTCCACCCAGGCCTCGGCGACGGCGGTGCGCGGCGGGGTGTACTCGTTGAACAGGGCGCGCCACTCGGCGTAGATCTCGTGGACGGCGTCGCGGTCCCACAGCGGGTTGGAGCCGTTGTGCAGCTTCTCGAGGCGCTCCAGCTCCGCCTTGTTGGGCAGGGGCTCGGAGAGGTCCTTGGACAGGGCGTGGGCCACGTCGATGCGGAAGCCGTCCACGCCGCGGTCGGACCAGAAGCGCAGGGTCTTCAGGAAGTCGTCGCGGATTTCCCGGTTGTCCCAGTTGAAGTCGGGCTGCTCGGAGGCGAACAGGTGCAGGTACCACTGGCCGTCCGGGACCTGGGTCCAGGCCGGTCCGCCAAAGATGGAGGTCCAGTCCGACGGCGGCAGCTCGCCATTCTCGCCGAGGCCGTCGCGGAAGATGTAGCGTGCGCGGGCGGCGGAACCCTTCTCTGCGGCGAGTGCCTCCTGGAACCATTCGTGCTGGTCGGAGGAGTGGTTGGGGACGATGTCCACGATCAGCTTCATGCCGGCCGCGTGCAGGGCCGCGGCCATCTCGTCAAAGTCCTCGAGGGTCCCCAGGCGGGGGTCCACGTTGCGGTAGTCGGCGACGTCGTAGCCGCCGTCGGCCAGCTCGGAGGGGTAGAAGGGGCTGAGCCAGACGGCGTCCAGGCCCAGTTCCTGCAGGTACGCCACCTTGGCGGTGATGCCCTTGATGTCGCCCAGGCCGTCGGCGTTGGCGTCATAAAAGCTGCGCGGATAGATCTGGTAAACGGCGGCCTGGCGCCACCAGTTGGCATCTGCTGACAGCGTGTCGGGGGCGGGGGCGGCGAGCGGTGAAGCGGTCATGGATGTTCCTTGGGTGCGGCCGTGGCGTGCACGGCTGGGGCGGGCGGGGCTGCAGGAAGCCGGTTCACCGGCCGATGATAATTCGAGCCATATATTTAGACTCTAAATTTATGTACTGTTAGTATTATGTGCATCACACGGCCATACGTCAAGGGGCACTTTTGGAACTGACCGCGAACACGCCCCAGCAGCTGCGGCACACCAACATGAACGCCATCCTGGGCGTCATGCGCCGCTCGGGTGCTGTCAACGGCACCGACCTCATCGCCGCGACGGGCCTGGCCCGCGCCACCGTGATTGCCGTCTGCGACGACCTCATCGCCGCCGGGTGGGTCCGCGAACTCCCGGCGGCCAGGGTTGCCGTGCAAAAGGGCCGCCCGGCCCGCGTCTTTGAGTTTGACGCCCGGGCCGGCGTGGTGGTGGGCCTGGACTTTGGCGTCGCCAAGACCACCGCTGTCGTGGCCGACCTCCGCGGCACCATCCTCGCCAAGACCACCCAGATCCTGCCAGCGTTCACGGCGCCCGACAGCGAACGCCTGGCCAGCATCGACTCCGCCGTCCGCCGGGCCCTGGCCGATGCCGGCGCAGCCCCGGAATCCGTGCTTGTGGCCGGGATCGGCATCGCCGCACCCATCGACCGCTCGGGGGCCATCCCCCGGGGGCAGGACTTCTGGGAACACCTGGACATTGGGGTCCCCGAACACCTGCGGAAGAACTACGGCTGGCCCGTGCTGCTGGGCAACGACGCCAACCTCGCCGCCATGGCCGAGCACTGGATGGGCGTGGGGGCCCACGTGCCGGACCTGGCCGTCATGCTGGCCGGTGAACGCATCGGCTTTGGCCTGCTGGAATCCGGGCGGCTGCTCCACGGGGCCTTTGGGCGCAGCGGCGAGGTGGGCCTGCTGGAACTTGTCGACGGCGTCGGCACCCCGGCGGGCATCGCCGCGCTGGCGCGGGAGATGGCCGCGGAGGCATGCCGGCCCGGCGCGCCCAAGACCCTGCTGTCCGCCCCGGGCGCCCCGGTGGCACAGGGGGCAGGATCTGCGGGAGCTTCCGCCGCCGGCCCCAGCGCCGAGGACGTCTTCGCCGCAGCCGCGGCAGGGGACGCCGTGGCCCGCCGGATCCTGGAGGACATCGCCCGCCGGATGGCCCGCGTCATTGCCGTCGTGTCCACGCTCATGGACCCGGAGCTCGTGGTCATCGGCGGCGCCGTGGCACAGTCGGCGGCCGTGCTGCTTGACCCCCTCGAAACGGAACTGGCCCGGTTCATGCCCAACCCGCCGCGCGTCGCCGTCTCCACCCTGGGCGACGCCATCGTCACCCTCGGTGCCGTGCGCCTGGCCCTGGACTATGTGGAACGGCACGCCCTGGACCTGCTCCAGCGCAGCTGACCCGGCTCCATCGCGACGGCCTGCGGCGTACTGTTGTGCCATGGACGTGAACCATGGAAAGTTCGATCCACCACGCGGCGTGCACACCACCGGGTCCGGCACCCTGCCCTCCGCCTTTGACGTGAGCGGCCTGGCTGTCGCGGCCATCGCCGGGGCCGCCTCCGCGATCGACCGCCTTGCCCGGTTCCATGGCGCCGCACCCTCCACCGTCACCGTCGACCGGGACCTGGCCTCCCTGTGGTTTGGCATGTCGTTCACCCCGGACGGATGGGAGCTGCCCTCGCCGTGGGACGCGATCGCCGGCGACTACGCCTGCACAGACGGCTGGATCCGCCTCCACACCAACGCACCCCACCACCGCGCCGCGGCCCTCAAGGTGCTCGGGCTGGGAGCCGGCGCCAACCGCGAAACCGTTGCCTCCGCCGTCGCACCCTGGAACGGGGAGGAGTTGGAGGCTGCCGTGGTTGCAGCCGGCGGCTGCGCGGCCGTCATGCGCTCACGGGCGCAGTGGCTGGCGCATCCGCAGGGGCGGGCGGTGGCCGGGGAGCCTCTGGTCGCGTGGGGTGTGGCGCGTTCCCCGGACGACGGCGGACGGCGCCGACATTCCCGGCCCGCCGGTGCGCCGCCCGGCAATGCGCGCCGCCCTCTGGAAGGGGTGCGGGTGTTGGATTTGACCCGGGTCATTGCCGGGCCCGTGGCGACGCGGTTCTTGGCGGCATACGGGGCTCAGGTGCTGCGGATCGACCCTCCGGACTGGGAGGAGACTGCGGTCGAGGCCGAGCTGACCGTGGGCAAGCACTGCGCGCGGCTGGACTTGAAGATGCCCGGGGGACTGGCCAGGCTGCACGAACTGCTGGCCGGGGCGGATGTGTTCATCCACGGCTACCGCCCGGATGCGCTGGACCGGCTGGGGCTGTCGGACGAGGTGCTTGCGGAGCGGCATCCTTCCCTGGTCAACGTTGCGCTGGATGCATACGGGTGGAGCGGGCCGTGGGCGCAGCGGCGCGGCTTTGATTCGCTCGTGCAAATGAGCTGCGGGATTGCCGGTGCGGGGATGGCGCATTTCGGTTCTGCCGTGCCGCACCCGTTGCCGGTGCAGGCGCTCGACCACGCGACCGGGTATCTGTGTGCTGCTGCGGCGCTCGATGCGTGGCGCGGGCGGCTGGACGGGACCGTGCGCAATGCGCGGCTGTCGCTGGCGCGGACGGCCGTGGAGTTGATGGGGAGCGGTCCGTCCGATCCAGCCGCGCCGCTGCCTGCTCTCGACCCCGCCGCGCTGGTGTCGGAGTCAACGGCTTGGGGCTCCGGGCGGCGGCTGCCGTGGCCTGTTGCGATTCCCGGGGTGGTTCCCCGCTTCGATGTGCCGGCGCTGGGCTTTGGGTCCGCGCCGGCTGCGTGGGACTGAGGCGTGCATGCATCGCCCCGCTGGGTTGAACCAGCGGGTGATGCAGTGTTCAGGAGGCTTGTTGGATTGAAACTGCAGCACCTGCGATGAATCTGGCCGGCGGCATCACCGCTCCAGGGCCCGCCCGGGAGAACTTGCTGCAGGGCGATCCCGCCCGGCAGGAATTTCACTCCCCGCGCCCCGGTGCGGAAGACTGGGAGGCGAGGGACGCCGTCGTGCTTGGCAGTGGACAGCCTGGCTGGCAGACCACCAAGCCCCAGCGCCCCGACAACAACCCGTAGCAACCAGGAAGCCGCCAACGCATGAGCACCACAGTCCGCCCCATCCGAGAATCAGACTATGCAGAAGTTGCCCGCATCACGGCCGACGCCTACATGGGGGCGGGGTATTTCGAGAGCATCGATTATCCGTACATGCAGAAGATCCTGCGCGTGGGGGAGCGGGCCGTGGTGGCCGAAATGATCGTGGCCGAACGTGATGGCGCCGTTGTCGGTTCGGCAACGCTGGCCGTGCACGGTGATGAATGGGCGGACATTGCGTTGCCCGGTGAGCTTGAATTCCGGTTGCTGGTCGTGGATCCGGCAGTGCAGCGCAGCGGCGCCGGCCTGGCCATGGTGGAAGCCATCCTCGAGCGCGCCCGCGCCACGGAAGGGGTGCATGCTGTCAGCCTGACCACCGGGGACGACTGGCACAACGCCCACGCCCTGTACCAAAAGATGGGGTTCTCGCGCGTGCCCGAACGGGACTGGCCGGTCCCGGAGAACGGCAAGATGCTGCGCGTCTACCGCATGGAACTGTAACTGCTGCGCCGGCGTCGCGGAAAAACCAGCCATTGCTGCGCTGGCGTCGGTGAAAGAGGGCGATTATCTGATGCGGCGTCTGGGGAGAGCCGGGGAGGGTGGTTAAACAAGGCAGGCTTTCCACGGACCGTTGGCCGCCAGGGGAAGGGCGGGGTCCGTGAAAAGCCTGTTCTGGGCGGAGCTGTGCTACATCAGCAGGTCCACCAGTGCCACCGATACGGCCAGTGAAGCGCCGTAGGTGACAATATCTGCGCCGCCGCGCGGCCAGCCGCACTCCACCACGATGGTGTTGTGCCCGGCCGAGCGGAGATCGTCCGCCAGCACCCACGCGGGGTGCCCGGCGTCCAGGCCGCGGCCGGCAATGGCCACCTTCTGGCCAGGGACCACTCCTTCAACCGGCACGGTGCGCCCTGTCGCGGCCGGGCCCCACGGGACGGTTCCGACGGCGTAGTTGGTTTCCGTCTCAAGCTGCACGACGGCGGCGGGAGACACGTCTTCCAGCCAGCCTTGGGCGTCGCGGGAGAACTGGAAGGTGCTGCGGATTGCAGCGGGGTCCGGGATGGCCGCCCCCGACAGGGCGCCGGCGTAGGCGCCGCCGCGGGCGGGGAAGTCCGCGGCAAGCCTGGCCACCCGGTTCGCGGCGTCCCAGAGGCGCGCCAGCGGCAGGGCGCCGCTGGCGACAGCCGCCACCACGCCGTCGAGCACGGCCTGGTATTCCTCAGCCGTGGTCTCCGAGCCGATGCACAGCAGGTCGGCACCGGCGGCGAGGGCACGCACGGCGGCCGCCGGGATGCCGATCTCACCGGAGGCGCCCACCATGTCGAGCGCGTCCGTGACCACGGCGCCGTCGAAGCCGAGCTGGCCGCGCAGGACATCCTGCAGCACGATCTTGGAGAACGTGGCGGGGTTGTCCGGGTCCAGGGCGTCGACCACGATGTGGCTGGTCATGATGGAGGCAACACCGGCGGCGGCTGCCGCGCGGAAGGGCAGCAATTCACGCCCGGCGAGCGTCTGCGCGGAGGCGGACACCCGGGGGAGGGCCAGGTGTGAATCGGAGGTCGTGTCGCCGTGGCCGGGGAAGTGCTTGGCGCAGGCGGCAACGCCGGCCTGCTGCAGGCCCTCCACCCAGGCCACGGTGTGCCGGGCCACGTGCTGCGGGTCCGCGCCGAAGCTGCGGACGCCGATCACGGGGTTTTCATCGGCTGAGTTGACGTCGGCGTCCGGCGCCAGGTTCAAGTTGATGCCAAAGGCTGCCAGTTCCGAGCCGATGGCTGCGGCGGCCGACGACGTCGCATGGGCATCGTCGATCCGGCCCAGGACCGCGTTGCCCGGCTGGTTGGAGCCGGCCAGGTAGTGCAGGCGGGTGACATCGCCACCCTCCTCGTCCACCGACAGCAGCGCCTGGGGGGCGCGCTCACGCAGTTGCGCGCACAGTTCCCCGAGCTGTTCCCACGAGACCAGGTTGGTGCCAAACAGGCAGACCGCAGCCAGCCCGTCGTCGAACGCGTCAAGGAGCCAGGCGGGGGCGGAGGTGCCCACAAAGCCGGGCATGAGCGTTCCTGCGGCGAGGCGCCGGACGTCGACGGCGGTCATCCCTTCACCGCGCCGCTGACGAGGCCGGAGCTCATCTTGCCCTGGACGATGAGGAAGAAGATGATGACGGGGACGGCAACCAGCATCGAGGCGGCCATGACCATGCCCCAGTCGGTTTCACGGGTGGCTGAGGCCTGGACGAAGCCGCGCAGCCACAGCGGCAGCGTCTTCATCTGGTTTTCAGTCATGATGACCAGGGCCACCGTGAATTCGTTCCAGGCCTGCAGGAAGGCGTAGACGCCGGAGGCAACCAGGCCGGGTGCCAGCAGCGGGAACGTGATCTTCAGGAATGCCTGGGTGCGGGAGAGGCCGTCCACCATGGCGGCTTCCTCGAGCTCGGCCGGGACGCCGGCGACGAAGCCGCGCAGCATCCAGACGGTGAACGGAACGACGGCGGCCGTGTACAGCAGGGTCATGCCGATGAGGTTGTTGAGCAGGCCCACGGAGCTCATCATCTTGTACTGGGCGATGAACATGCCTTCGGCGGGCAGCATCTGGATGAGCAGCAGGGCCAGGATGAAGGACTTGCGTCCCTTGAACTTGAAGCGGCTGATGGCCAGGGCGCCGAGGAAGGCGATGATCAGCACGGCTGCCACGGTGCTGAGCGTGACGGTCAGGGAGACGCCGAGGGCGGTGAAGAAGGTGCCGTCGGCCAGGGCGGCCGTGAAGTTGTCCAGCGAGCCGCCGATGGGCAGGAACGTGGGGGTGGTGGACTGCAGGACCGAGTTGGGCAGCAGGGACGAGTTGAACATCCAGTAGACCGGGAACACCCAGATGAGGGCGATGACCACAGTCAGTGCAGTGAGGAGTCCGGTGACGATTGACTTGCGCCGCATCTTAGTTTTCTTCCTTCATGAGGGAACGGACGTAGTACCAGCTGATCGCAATGGTCAGGATCAGCATGAACACGGACACGGCGCTGGCCATGCCGTAGTCGCCGGATCCGACACCGAGCTGGTAAATGTACGTGCCCAACAAGTTTGTTTCGTTGGCAAAACCGCCTGCATCCTGCAGGAGCTTGATTTGGGTGAACACGCGCAGGTCCCAGATCAGCTGCAGCAGCAGCACGATCGACAGGACGGGGGTGATCAGCGGGATGATGATGTGGCGGGTGCGCTGCCAGCCGGTGGCGCCGTCCATGGCGGCGGCTTCCAGGACTTCGCCGGAGATCTGCGTCAGGCCGGCATAGATGCTCAGGGCCACGAAGGGCACACTCATCCAGACCACGATGATGATGGCGATCATGAAGAAGCTGATGGGGTCGGCCAGCCAGTTGTGGCCCTCGGCGTCGACGCCAAAGCGGACAAGAATCCAGTTCAGGACGCCGCGGCGCCAGTCGATCAGCCAGACCCAGACGGTCATGGCTGCCACAACGGGCATGGCCCAGGCCAGCAGCATGGACACCTGCAGGATGAGCCGGCCGGCAGTGCCAACGCGCTGCATGAGCAGGGCGAGCAGGCCTCCGATGGCCACAGTCAGGGAGGCGGCGACGAGGCAGAAGAGCAGCGAACGGCCAACAACAATCCACAGTTCCGAGCTGGTCAGCAGCGTGATGTAGTTCTCAAAGCCCACGAACTCGGCGGGAACGCCGAACTGCTGCTTGAGCCCGAACTTCTTGAAGCTCGTGACAAGCTGCCAGCCGACGGGGTAGCCCAGGGCGGCCACCAGAACGACGATGGTGGGCAGGATCAGGAATAGGGGAGCCTTGCTTTTCTTGCTGCGTCGAATGACGGGGCTTGGCTCGGGGATGCGCCTGCCGCGGACGGGTGCGGCAGTGGGCGCTTTGGCGTCCGTGGACATAGGGGGCCTTTCGTGACGGCTGTGGCCGTGGTTCATGCTGCTGTGGCAACTCATTGGTGCCGGTGGTGAAGGTGCCGTGGTGACGGCGGCGGGTGTGGGCCCGCCGGTGGCAAAGATATGGTGACCGGGGCCTTGCGGCCCCGGTCACCACGAATGGCAGTCTGTTGTTACTTGAGGTTCAACTGCGGGGTGATGCGGTCATCGTACTGCTTGGCCAGTGCGGCCAGGTCGGTGGAGTCCTTGATCTTGCCGAAGAACTCTTCCAGGACCAGTGAGGTCTCAACTGCTGCCCAGCCGGGAGCGGCGGGCGTCAGCTTGGAGTTGGAAGCAGATGCAATGCCGGCCTTGGCGAACTGGTCGTCGCCGAGTGAGTTCACGTAGTCCAGGTTGCCGGGGCCCATGCCTGCAGCGCCAAGCATGTTCTGGTATTCCTCGGAGAAGATGATGCGCATCAGGTCCTTGGCCAGGTCCTGGTTCTTGGACTTGGCCGAGATGCCGATGTTGGAACCGCCTGCAAGCACGGGGGCGGGCTTGCCGTCGTTGCCGGGGAGCACCAGGGTGCCGAAGGTGTCGTCGTTCCAGGTGCGGACGTCCTTGCCGCCCTCATCCTTCGTCAGGTCGCCGATGGACCAGTGGGCCCAGCCCGGAGCCATGATCGTGGCGGAGGACAGGCTGGTGTTGCCAACGGCCTTCTCTTCTTCGATGATCTGGTCGGAGTCGTTCAGGTACAGCCACGGGGAGGCATCCTTGGCATCCGAAGGCGCCTTGGAAGCGGTCTTGTACAGCTCCTGCAGCTGGGTCAGGCCCTTGAGTGTGTTGGGGTCGGACAGGGTGGAAACCCACTTGCCGTCAACGTTCTTGGCGAGGTCACCACCGTTGGCGAAGACCCAGGAAACGCCATTGCGCCAGTCCTGGCCACCCAGGAAGAGGCCCGAGAAGTTCTTGATGTCGCGCGGGTTCTTCTCGGCAATGGTGCTGACTGCCTTGTTGAACTCGTCCAGCGTCTTGGGGGTCTCGACGCCGGCTTCCTTCCAGACGTCCTTGCGGGTGAACAGGTAGCGTGAACCGAAGTAGTACGGGAGCGTGTACTTCTTGCCGTCAACGGAACCTGCTTCGACGAAGGACGGCAGGAGCTTGTCGCCGCCCAGTTCGTCGTACATGTCGGAGAGGTCGGTGAATGCGCCGACGTTGGTGAACGTGGGGGACTGGGTGTTGCCCATTTCCACGACGTCCGGGGTGTTGTTCTCATCGGGGAGAGCGGTAGACATCTTGGTGACCAGGTCAGGCCAGGCCTGCTCCTCGATCTTCAAGGTTGCGCCCGTCTTGGTCTTGAAGGTGTCCGTCAAGTAGGTGCGCAGTTCATCCGAGGTGTCGCCGCCGGCGAGCCACAGGGTGATGGAGCGATTGGCGTTGTCTTCCGGTTTGCCGGAGGAGTTGTCCGTGCCGCCTCCACAGGCGGACAGGGTCAGGGCTGCAGCCGTGATGGCTGCAATTCCCATGAACTTCTTCTTCATGCAGGTGCCTCTTTCGTCAATGGACCGCATTGGCCATTAGTGAATCGTTTGGTGCTTATTGAACGGGAATCCGATGAACGGGTAATGCTTTACTCCACCCCCAACTGGCTGGACATAACCATGACGGCCGTGCCGCGCAGAACCGTGTTTTCCGGCTCATGCGCCAGGCGAACACTTGTTGGGGGAGGTATGACGGGAAGCACCCGCAAGGCGAGTGTTTCGCGGACGCTGTCGATCAGCGTCCCATCCAGAAGGGCGGCGGGGCCGCAGAGGACAATTTCCTCCACGTCGATGGCAGCCACAATCGGGGCGAGGGAAATGGCAAGTCGTTCTCCGGCGACGCGCATGACGTCCCGGGCTGCTTCGCCGGAATCGGCGGCGAGGGCTGCAGCGGCGAGGGAGGATTCCAGGGCGGGGACGGAGAGCCACGTTTCGAGGCATCCGGTGCGCCCGCAGCGGCACATGGCGCCGCCGTCAGTGCCCACTGTGACGTGGCCGATTTCGCCGGCTGCGTGGTGGACGCCGCGGGCCCGGACTCCGCCCACCATGAGTGAGGAGCCAACGCCGCGGCCGACGCGGACAAGGATCATGTCGTCGCTGCCGTGGCCAAAGGTGTATTCACCGTGAAGGGCTGCGTCGGCGTCGTTGTTGACCACCGTCTGCAGGCCCGTGGCTTCGGCGATGATGGCGCCCAGCGGCACATCGGTCCAGCCAAGGTTGGGGGCGGTGATGACGACACCGTCGTTGTTGACCACGCCGGGGGTGCCCACGCCAACCCCCAGCAGGGGTGCGGTGGCCATTCCGACGGCGGTCACGGCGAGCTCGGCGACCAGCGCCGTCAGTTCTTCGCCGTTCTCGGTGGTGATGGCACGTTCGCTCCGGGCAAGGATGCGCCCGTCCAGGTCCATGACGGCGGCGTGCAGGATGTTGTTCTCGGTGAGGTCAAGTCCCACGATTTGGCGGCCGCGGCGGTTGATGTCAACTAGGATTGAGGGCTTGCCGGGGCGCACTTCATCGGAGGGGCCCAGCTCAACGGCGTGGCCGCGGGCGATAAGCTCGGTGACAAGGTCTGAGATCGTGACCCGGGTCAGGCCCAGGGCGCGGGAGAGGTTCGCCCTGCTCATGGCACCGGCTGCGTGGAGTGTGCGCAGCACGAGGGCCAGGTTGTGTGCCCGTCCGTCGGATGGCAGGCTGGCAGTGCCGTCGGCGCCTGTCCGCAAGCGGGATCGTGATGATGTCATGAATGTTAGTAAACTGTACTAACAAATAAAACACAACGTTTCAGTCCAAATTTTGGACGTCGTTGCCGAATTGTGACGTGAGGCTCGCTATTGGGGCTTTTGTGACGTGGAACGCCTGAAAATGTTGTCGCTCCGGGGCGACTAAGCTAGTGGGGACAACTTTTTCTTTTTTGCAGGGGAGATCCATGGCTGCGATCAACCGTGACGACGTGGCGCATCTGGCGCAACTGGCTCACATCGAGATGAACGACGAAGAACTGGACCGCATGGCCACAGAGCTGGCGGTGATTGTTGATTCGGTCAAGAGCGTCAGCGAGGCCGCAGGTGCGGATGTGCCCGCAACCTCGCACCCGATTCCGCTGACCAACGTCATGCGCGAGGACGTGGTGGGCCACGTGCTCACCGTGGAGGAGGCGCTGTCCGGCGCCCCGGACGCTGCCGACGGCCGCTTCAAGGTCCCCGCTATTTTGGAGGAAAGCTAATCCATGAGTGCTTCTGAACTGATCCGTTCCAGCGCGGCCGCCATGGCCGCCAAGCTGGCTGCCGGTGAGATCACCTCCGTTGAACTGGTGCAGGCCCACCTGGACCGCATCGCCGAGGTCGACGGCGGGGCGCGCGGCGTCCACGCGTTCCTCCACGTCAACGCCGAGGAGGCCCTCGCCGTCGCAGCCGACGTCGATGCCCGTCGCGCAGCCGGCGAAGAACTCCACGAACTGGCCGGCGTGCCCATCGCCATCAAGGACCTCATCGTGACAAAGGGCCAGCCCACCACGGCCGGCTCGAAGATCCTCGAGGGCTGGATGAGCCCCTACGACGCCACCGTGATCAAGAAGATCCGGGACGCGCGCATGCCCATGCTGGGCAAGACCAACCTTGACGAATTCGCCATGGGCTCCTCCACCGAGCACTCGGCCTACGGCCCCACCCGCAACCCGTGGGACCTGGACCGGATCCCCGGCGGTTCCGGCGGCGGTTCCGCAGCGGCCGTTGCGGCCTTCGAGGCACCCCTGGCCCTGGGCACCGACACCGGCGGGTCCATCCGCCAGCCCGGCGCCGTCACCGGAACCGTCGGCGTCAAGCCCACCTACGGTGCGGTTTCGCGCTACGGCGCCATCGCCATGGCGTCCTCCCTGGACCAGATCGGGCCCGTCTCGCGCACCGTCCTGGACTCGGCACTGCTGCAGGAAGTTATTGGCGGCCACGACCCCTTCGACTCCACCTCCCTGACCGACCCGTCCACGGGCCTGGCCGACGCCGCCCGCATCGGCAACGTCAAGGGCATGAAGATCGGTGTCATCAAGGAACTCCACGGTGAAGGCTTCCAGCCCGGCGTGGAGAACCGTTTCAACGAATCCCTGGAGCTGCTGCGCAACGCCGGCGCCGAGATCATTGAGGTCTCCTGCCCCAACTTCGGCTACGCCCTGGGTGCCTACTACCTGATCATGCCCAGCGAGGCCTCCTCCAACCTTGCCAAGTTCGACGGCGTCCGCTTCGGTTCGCGCACCCTGCCCGCCGACGGCCCGCTCACCATTGAGCGCGTCATGGGCGCCACCCGCGCCGCCGGCTTCGGCGATGAGGTCAAGCGCCGCATCATCCTGGGCACCTACGCCCTGTCCGCCGGCTACTACGACGCCTACTACGGCTCGGCCCAGAAGGTGCGCACCCTGATCCAGCGCGACTTCGACGCCGCGTTCGCGCAGGTGGACGTGCTGATCTCCCCGACCTCCCCGGTCACGGCGTTCAAGCTGGGCGAGAAGCTGGATGACCCGCTGGCCATGTACCTGAACGACATCGCCACCATCCCCGCCAACATGGCCGGCGTCCCCGGCCTGACCCTGCCCGGCGGCCTGGCCGACGAAGACGGCCTGCCAGTCGGCATCCAGTTCCTGGCACCCGCCCGGGAAGACGCCCGCCTGTACCGCGTGGGCGCCGTACTGGAATCCCTGCTCGAAGAGCAGTGGGGCGGACCCATCCTGGACAAGGCCCCGGCCCTAGCATCGACCGCAGCCAAGGAGGCAAACTAATGAGCGTTGACACCATCCTGAGCTACGAAGAAGCCCTGGAAAAGTACGATCCCGTATTGGGCTTCGAGGTCCACGTTGAGCTGAACACCAAGACCAAGATGTTCTCCTCGGCGCCCAACGTGTTCGGCGACGAGCCCAACTCCAACGTCAACGAGGTCTGCCTGGGCCTGCCCGGCGTGCTGCCCGTGGTCAACAAGAAGGCCGTGGAGTCCTCGATCCTGATCGGCCTGGCGCTGAACTGCAAGATCGCCGAGCACTGCACCTTTGCCCGCAAGCAGTACTTCTACCCGGACACCCCCAAGAACTTCCAGACGTCCCAGTACGAAGACCCCATCTGCTACGACGGCTGGATCGACATTGAGCTCGAGGACGGCACCGTGTTCCGCGTGGAAATTGAGCGCGCGCACATGGAGGAGGACGCCGGAAAGCTGACCCACATGGGCGGCGCCACCGGCCGCATCCAGGGCGCCGACTTCTCCCTCGTCGACTACAACCGCTCCGGCGTGCCGCTCGTGGAGATCGTCACCAAGCCCATCGAGGGCGCCGGTGCACGCGCACCCGAACTGGCCAAGGCCTACGTTGCGGCGATCCGCGAGATCGTGAAGAACCTGGGTGTTTCCGACGCCAAGATGGAGCGCGGCAACGTCCGCTGCGACGCCAACGTCTCCCTGCGCCCCTACGGCCAGGAAAAGTTCGGCACGCGCACCGAGACAAAGAACGTGAACTCCCTGCGCGCCGTCGAAAACGCCGTGAAGTTTGAGATCCAGCGCCATGCCGCCGTCCTGGATTCCGGCGTGCTCATCACGCAGGAAACCCGCCACTGGCACGAGGACACCAAGTCCACCACGTCCGGCCGCCCCAAGTCCGACGCCGACGACTACCGCTACTTCCCGGAGCCGGACCTGGTGCCGATCGTCACCTCTGCCGCCTGGGTTGAGGAACTGCGCGCAACCCTGCCCGAGCCGCCGGCCGAGCGCCGCAAGCGCCTGCAGGCCGACTGGGGATACTCCGACCTGGAATTCCGCGACGTCGTCAATGCCGGCCTCATGGACCAGATCGAGGAAACCGTGGCCGCCGGTGCCACGGCCGCCGCCGCCCGCAAGTGGTGGATGGGCGAGATCGCCCGCCGTGCCAAGCTGGCCGACGTCGACCCCGCCGAACTGGGCGTCACGCCCGCCGTCGTGGTGGAGATCGAGAAGCTCATCGCAAGCGGCGCCATCAATGACAAGCTGGCCCGCAAGGTGCTCGACGGCGTCCTTGAGGGAGAGGGCACGCCGGCTGAGGTTGTGGCCAAGCGCGGACTCGCCGTGGTCTCCGACGACGGTGCGCTGCAGACCGCGATCGACGAGGCCCTGGCCGCCCAGCCCGACGTTGCGGACAAGATCCGCGGCGGCAAGGTCCAGGCCGTCGGCGCCATTGTTGGCGGCGTCATGAAGGTCACCCGCGGACAGGCCGACGCGGCCCGTGTCCGCGAGCTGATCCTGAAGACCCTGGGTGTGGAAGGCTAGCACCGGATTCTGCGCCCGATCCCGCTTAATGACACCGATATCCCGGTGTCATTAAGCGGGATCGGGCGCATTTTTCGTTGGCGGGCCTTGCCACGGGCCACGCCAAGGTCAACTATGAGTGATTATGAATCGTAATAGGACTTTGCATTCATGAACGTTCAGGTAAGGATGGAGTATCACTGTCGATAACCCTGGAGCTGTCCCACATGCGCACGCCGGCAACTGCCACGTCCACACCTTCCACCCTGGCCGCCACCCAACCCCTGCACCCTGAACTGGAATGCGGCGTGGGGGAGTGGGACAAGCTCCTCTACGGAAACCACCGGATCGTGGTCAACGTCAGTGAGGTTCCGGCCGGGCGCCCCGGCAACAGTGTGGTCCTGCCCTGGCGCCGCCAGGATGAGAACCCCGCAGAGGTGGACACCATCGTCGTCTCCGCCGCCACCGGCACCCGCGTTCTCAACGTGGTGCGCACGGCGGCCACCTCCGAGCGCGGCGAGTTCACCTTTGAACCCGTCGACGGCCCCGGCGAATACCACTTCTACTACCTGCCCTACGTCATGGGCGGCCGTTCGTACTACCCGCAGGCCAGCTACTTGCCGGCCCGCCCCACCGCGAATCCCGGCTGGGTAAAGTCCGTGGTGACGAGCGTCTGGTCCTTTGAAAGCGCCTTCAGCGACAGCCGGCTGCCCGCGGCGCAGGCGCTCCGCTACGAGGCCGCCAGCGAGTGGGACTCGTTCGCGCCCATGAACTTCACGGCCACGGCCGGAGAGCTGGAAACGCTCCACGCCGCCCATTCCGGCGCCCCCTTCATGGTGTTTGCCGAGGACCGCAGCCACGCCATTTCCATGACTGGCCGGCTGCCCGCCCGCTGGGCCATCGGCGGCCCCGCCGCGGTGGCCGGGGAGGACGGCGCCCCGCGTCTCACCGGCAGCGCACAGCCGGGCGAGGACCACGTCCTGCAGCTGGGGCTGTACGCCGTGGACGCGCTCGACGACGTCCAGGTCACCGTGGCCGCCTGCGCCACGGCAGGCAACGCGGAAATTGAGGTGGCGGCCCGCTGCATCAATACCGCAGGCGTCGACCGCCTCGGCGTGCCGTTCAGCAAGGACCTCGCCGTGGGGCAGGGCCGCGTCCAGGCCCTGTTCATCATTGTCCCCGTCCCCTCGGAAGCCGGCGGCGGGACCCTTGACCTCACGGTCCGCATTGGTGCAGCGGGCACGAGCGCCACGATCCCCGTCACCCTCAACATTGCCCCCGAGGCGGATGCCGACATTCCCGCCGGCGGTTTCGGCGACCCCCGCCAGCTGCGCCGCCTCGCCTGGCTGGACTCCACGCTCGCCATCGACGACGAACTGGTGCGCCCCTTCACGGCCATCGAGCTGGATGCGCCCGCCCGAACGCTGGGCATCCTGGGCCGCACGCTGACCCTTGCCGCCAACGGGCTCCCGGCACAGATCGGATCAACGTTCACCCCCGAGGTCACGGGCGTGGACGGCCCACTGCGCACGCTGCTGGCCGGCGCCTTCAGCCTCGAAACACGCGGCGCGGGCGCGTGGACTTTCGGCGAGATCGACTTCACCGTCCACGGCCCCGCCCGCACCAGCTGGAGATGCCAGTGGCACAACGCCGCCCGCGGACTGTCCGCCACGGTCCACGGCGAGCTGGAGGCCGACGGCGCCGCCACCTTCGCGGTCCGTCTCGCCAACCCCGGGGGAGGCGGAGTGGAGTTGGGGGACGTCCGCCTCAGCGTGCCTTGCCTGGCCGAATCCGTGCCCCTGTCCATGGGCCTGGGCACCACGGGCGGGCGGCGCATGGAGAGCCTTGACTGGAGTTGGGACGTCGCGGACCGCAACCAGGAATCCCTGTGGCTGGGCGACGCCAACATCGGCGCCCAGATTGCGTTCCGCGACGACAACTACGAGCGCCCGCTCAACACGAACTTCTACCACGAGAAGCCGCTCATCGAACCGGTCTCCTGGGGCAACCACGGCTCATCGGAGGCGGGCATCACCCTCCGGGAGACAGTCGGGGAAGGAGGGTCCGGCGTCGTGCTTCTTGAAGCCTTCAGCGGCCCGCGCACCCTGGCAGGCGGGGAATCGCTCAACTACGGCTTCCGCCTGCTGCTGACGCCGTTCAAGCCCATTGACCCGGCACGGCAGCTGCGCAACCGCTACTTTCACGACCAGGGGACGGTGTCGGACATTGCGGCGACCGGGGCGAGCGTCATCAACATCCACCACGCAACGGCGCTGGCACCGTTCATCAACGACCCCCTGCTGCACGCCGACACGCTGGCCGAGTACACGGCGGCGGCGCATGCGGCCGGGCTCAAGGTCAAGGTCTATGACACCGTGCGCGAGCTGACGGCGCACAGCCCCGACCTGCTGCCCATGGCCTCGCTTAACGGTGAGATCTTCAGCGACGGGCCGGGCAAGGGGCATATCTGGCCGCAGGAACACGTGGGCGCGAACTATGTCTCGGCCTGGTACGCACCCACTGTTGACGACATTTCCATCGTCACGGCGGGGGAGTCGCGGCTGCAGAACTGGTACATCCGCGGCCTGGACGAGCTGGTGCGCCGCACCGGGCTGGACGGGCTCTACCTCGACGACATCGCCTACGACCGCCAGGCCATGAAGCGGGTGCGGAAGGTGCTTCAGAACCGCTGCGCCGAGCCGGAGATCGACATCCACTCGGCCAACCAGTTCAACGAGCGCGACGGCTTCAACCCCTCCGCGAACCTGTACATGGAGCAGCTGCCGTACACGGACAGGCTGTGGCTGGGCGAGTACTTTGACTACGACAACACCGATCCGGCGTACTGGCTCGTGGAGGTCTCCGGGATCCCGTTCGGGCTGATGGGGGAGATGCTGGAAGGCGGCGGCAATCCGTGGCGCGGGCTGGTGTTTGGCATGACCGGGCGTGCCCCGCGCGTGGACAACCGGCCGCTGTGGGCATTCTGGGCCGGGCACGGCCTGGCGGATGCGCCCATGGTGGGGCACTGGGCCGGCGCTGCCGTGCCTGTGCGCACCAGCGACCCGGACGTGCTGGCGACCTCGTGGCTGACGCCCGGCGGGCTGGTGACTGCGCTGGCCAGCTGGGCGCCCGAACCGGTTGACGTGACGCTGGAATTCGCACCGGAGTACGCGCACCTGGCCGCGGCAGCCGTGTCTGCACCCGCCATCGACGGCTTCCAGGGTGCCGCGGACTTTGCGCCCGGTGCCGCCGTCACGGTGGAGCCGCGGAAGGGCGTGGTTCTGGTGGTTGGCGCCCCGTAGCACCACCCGGTCCCTGCTCCCGGCCGTGAACGGGCAATGCCCGCCCCTTGAACAGCGTCAGAAGGGGCGGGCATGGCGGTTCCACGGCGGTGCCGGGATGTGGTGCAGGTGCGGCGGGGTCAGTGGCGGATGATGGCCCAGCGGTACGTTTGTCCTGCAGTTCCTGTGCCGGTGCTGCGGTCCAGGGTGCGTACCTCCAGGATGTTGGGCCCGTCGGCCAGAATAAGTGTGCAGGTGCCGTCCGCTTCAGGGACGAGCCCGGCGTCGTTGTAGTTCACGAACAACGCCGTGTCCGGCGCTGCGGCCTGCAGCGTGGCGGTGACCTGCCCGGTTCCTGCCGGGACATGTGCCAGCCACGCCTGCGTTGAGCCGGGCGCACCGAATTCCACGCCCGTCCACCGGGGTTCGAGCAGCGCAGCCGGCCGGCCGGCCGCGTCGGCACCGCCTGCCCAAGTGGCGAAACCCCCGCCGGCGCCCACCCCGGAACCCGCGGCGGAAACGCAGTCAGGGCGCCCGGCAGCCTCCGCCGGGCGCCCGCCCCGGCTGGGAGCCTCCGCCAGCACCCGGGTGGTGACGCCGTCGTCCGAGCCGTTGACCTCCGCGGCCGGCATCCCGTCCACCGTGGCGCACACATTGAAACCCGGCGCGTAGCTGTTGCCCGAGAGTGTAATGCCGTGGCTGGCGGAGAACTCGAACAGTTCCTGGGGCTCCGCTGGAGCCTCCCCGGCGAAGGGTGCCCAGCGGCCCACCTCGTTGTTGGTGAAGGACAGCTCCGCCACGGATGCGCCGCGCAGCACCGAGCCGCCCGGCACCAGCCTGAAGCGGTTGGCATCGATGCTGATGTTGCTGTGCACCGTGCGGACGGGCTCGGATTCGGTGTTGGTGGGGTCGAACCAGATGGCCGCCCAACCCCGTGCAGGCCGGTCAAAAACGTTGTTGCGGATGGTCGCGTTCGTGACGCCGCTGGATTCATACCAGTAGTCGGCGTCCGCGGAAATGTAGATGCTGGCCATGCCCATCTGGTCAAAATGGTTGCGCTCGATCAACACGGGGCGGGGCGTGGTGACCAGGATTCCCCGGGTGGGCGTGGACTTGAAGGTGTTGCCGGCGATGTACACCTCCGGCGTGTACGTCAGGTTTTCGGCCACGAAGGCGTCCGCCGCGAGGCCCTCCGGCAGCTCCCGGTCCACCGTGACCCGCATGCGCTCAAGGTCGCGGCTCCCGTCCCGGCCGTTGGGGCCCTCGACGGCGGTCACGCGGTAGTCTTCGGCGCCGTCGGAGAGCATGGTGGCGCGCCTGACGAAGCGCAGCTGGTCGCCGGGGTAGAACTGCGGGAAGCCGGCGGTGTCCTGTTCCATGTACTTCAGGGTCACAGTGCGGGAAGCGCGGTCGATGTGCTCCACCTGGACGTAGGTGCCGTGGATGTTGATGGGGTCGTCGTGCGGGTTGTCGAAGAGGCAGTTGGTGATCTGCGCCTTGCCGCCGACACCGGAGAGTTGGACGAAGTCGGCCAGGCCGGCCGTCTGGCGCCATGAACCGGCCTTGGCGCGCAGCGTGATCCGGTCCAGTGAGATGTCCTTGCTGAGCTGGCCGACGATGCCGAAGCCGTGCAGGTAGTGCAGGGCCAGGTTCTTCAGCTCCACGCGTTCGGATTCCCAGATGAAGCCGCCCGGGGTGTCGCGCGGGCGCTGGCGCAGTTCGTAGACGGACCCGGCGCCGCCCGGGTCTTGGGGGGAGCCGTAGCTGATGCGAATCACGTTGTTGCCCAGGTCTGCAACGGCGCTGGATCCCTCCCAGAGGGGCAGCGGCGAGCGCAGGGTCAGGCCGCTGGCGAGGTCCCGGACCTGGTTCTGCCATTCGTCGGCCACCTCCGGACCGTGCGACCAGTAGGGTTCGCCCGTGGCCGGGCTGCTCTCGCCGTGGAAAGTTGCCGTGGCACCGTGGATGGTGGCGGTGGTGCCGGCAGGCAGCTTGAGGTCGCGGTAGCCGCGGACGTCCGCCACTCCCGTGGCAAGGACGGTCAGGTCCAGCACCAGCGGGGCATGCCAGTCGGTGGACAGGTTCTGGATGGTGACATCGGTGGAACGGATGACGGCCCATTGGGTGGCGCGGCCGTGGAAAATCAGGGTCGAGCCCATGCCATCCACGATGACGTCGTGCATGTCCTCGAGCAGGACAGCGATGTTTTTGACCTTGAATTCCGGGAACCGGCCCACCGTGTTGGACACATAAAGCTCGCGCTTGGGCATGGACTCCGGGTAAAGGGTGTAGCGGCCTCGTGGGAACACGATGGTGGCGGGGCCGCCCAGCCCGCGGGCATGCACGACGGCGGCATGGACTGCCGCTGCGGAGTCCCGGGCCCCGGTGGGGTCGGCGCCGAAACTGGTCACATCCACCACGGTTCGCTCCGCCGCGTGGACGGGGAGCGCCGCCGGGTCCTGGCGGGAGGGCACGCCGGAATAAAAGCCCACGGTGTCGGGACCCAACTGCGCTGCCGACAGGGGCGCGTGGCCGGACCAGGGGGTTGTGGCGGACGTGGCGTTCGTGGTGGTGCCCATGCATGTCTCCAAACAGGTGGTTCGAGTTGCCTGACAGCTTATGCGGGATAAGTGGTCGAAACAATCAGGTTTGATCGATTTTCAGTGTAACCGCACGTGCCATGCGTGATTGAAGGGGGTGTGTAGTGACGAAAGTAGATACATAAAAAACAGAACCGATCAGATTCTTGCATATGTGGCTCAGGTCGCTTATCTTTGTTAAACGGTTAACGTGCCGTCAGTCACATGATGGCCTGCAAGGGTGCAGTGTGGTTGGCGGCCCGTGAAAAAAGAGGAGAGTCCATGAGTCAGATGCAACAGGAGTTGGAAGAAGAACTCGCTGTCACTGCAGCCGCCCCGGAGAAGCCAAAGGGCCGCAAGGCCCGGGCACGGGCCAAGAAGGGAGCGTTGCCCTTGATGCACGACGGCATCCCTGTCCGCCAAGTGAGCTGGCAGGCGCGCATGCGCAAGGACAAGCAAATGCTCATCATGATGATTCCGGGTGTGCTGTTCCTGGCACTGTTCTTCTACATCCCGATTCTGGGCAACGTCATTGCCTTCCAGGACTACCAGCCCTTCCTCGGCATCAGCGGAAGCGACTGGGTGGGCATGCAGAACTTCGTGGACCTGTACTTCAACCCGGACTTCTGGGTGGCCTTCCGCAACACGATCGTCCTGGCGGTGTGGCAGCTGCTCTTCTTCTTCCCGGTCCCGCTTGCCCTGGCCCTCGTGGTCGACTCGCTCATCAGCACCAAGATCCGGCGCTGGTTCCAGTCACTGGTCTACCTGCCGCACTTCCTTTCCTGGGTCCTGGTCATTGCCCTGTTCCAGCAGGTGCTCGGCGGTGCCGGCCTGGTCAACAACATGCTGCGTGACTTCGGCCTGGACACCATTCCGTTCATGACCAACCCCGACACCTTCCCGCTGCTGGCCACAATCCAGTTGATCTGGAAGGAATGCGGCTGGGCCATGATCATCTTCCTCGCCTCGCTGGCAGCCATTGACGGCTCGCTGTACGAGGCGGCTGCGGCCGACGGTGCCGGGCGCTGGCGCCGCATGTGGCACATCACCCTCCCGGGCCTGCGGTCCATCATCGTGCTGCTGCTCATCCTGCGCATCGGCGACATCCTCTCCGTCGGCTTCGAACAGTTCCTGCTCCAGCACGACGCCGTTGGCGCCGGGGCAGCGGAAGTCATCGACACCTTCACCTACTTTGCCGGCGTCGTCGGCGGTGGCTGGAGCATTGGTGCGGCCGCCGGCCTGGCCAAGGGCGTGGTTGCCGCACTGCTGATCTGGGGTGCCAACTCGTTGGCGCACCGAATGGGTGAACCCGGCATCTTCCAGAAGAAGGTCAGCTAGTCCGGCCCGCCGGATACTGGCTGAAACAAGGAGAGAAACATGGCAACAACACTTACTTCCTCGCGAAAGGCAGCCCGCCGCGCAGCGGGGCTGACCTTCGACTCCGGGCGCCCTGCATGGAAAGAACCCGCCTCCCCGCTGTACAGCACCATCAAGGCGATCATCATCGGTGCGATCACGCTGACCATCGTCATCCCGATCCTGCTGGTGGTGTCCACCTCCCTGGCCGATGACAAGCAGCTGATCGCCGCGGGCGGCTACGTCCTGTGGCCCACCAACCCCACCTTTGCCGCCTACGAGGCGATCTTCAGCGGCGAATTCATGTTCCGGGCCCTGGGCGTCAGCGCCGTCATCACCGCGGTGGGCACCTTCCTGGCCCTGTTCACCACCATCACCATGGCCTACGCCACGAGCCGCCCTGTGCTGTTCGGCCGCCCTGTCCTGCTGCTGGTCCTGTTCACCCTGCTCTTCGCCCCCGGCCTGATCCCCATGTTCCTCATGGTCAAGCAGCTGGGCCTGCTGAACACGTTGTGGTCGCTGATCCTGCCCAGCGTCTTTGCGGCGTTCAACTTTGTGGTGATGCGCTCCTTCTTCATGAACATCCCCACCGAGTTGATTGAAGCGGCCCGGATCGACGGCGCCAGCGACTTCATGATCCTGCGCAAGGTGGTGCTGCCGCTGTCCAAGGCCGTGATCGCCGTGGTGGGCCTGTTCTACGCGGTGGGATTCTGGAACGCCTTCTTCAACGCCATGCTGTACATCAACGACCAGACGCTGTACCCGGTGCAGCTGGTGCTGCGCAACTACGTGGTCCAGGGCGGTTCCATGGCCGAGGCAATCGGCGTGGCCACAAATCCGCCGCCGCAGTCCATGCAGATGGCCATTGTGGTCGTCGCGCTGGTGCCCATCCTGGTGGTCTACCCCTTCCTGCAAAAACACTTCAACAAGGGTGTCATCACCGGTGCCGTCAAGGGCTGAGCCCACCACTTGTTGCACATCAAAAACCAATCAAAAAACACGAAAGAGGAAAGACATGAAACGAGCTGTCAACGGAGCCGGGGTTTCACGCCGCAACTTCCTGGGACTGGCCGGCGCATCAGTCGCAGCCATCGCCCTGACAGGGACGCTGTCCGCCTGCAGCGGCGGATCGGACTCCAAGGGTGGCGGCGGTGCAGCAGCCTCCAAGGCCGTTGTTCTGCCCACCTACAAGGAATTCACCGGCGTCACCGCAGACTTGCCCGGAAACGCTGAGGGCCTGGAGCCCGGCTTCCTGAACATGCCCACCCCCGTGGCCTCCACCAAGGCCAAGCCGCTCACCGGCCCGATCAGCGTGCTGTCGGAAACCTTCGAGGTCATGGCGCCGGCCATGCCGGACAACCCCTTCTGGCAGCGCCTGAACACGGCCCTGGGCGGGGAATTCAACATGCAGATCGTGGAAGACATTGGAGACGGCTACCCGGCCAAGTTCGCCACCATCCTGGCCGGCGGGGACCTGCCGGACCTGATGTGGATTCCGCCGAACCAGGGCATCCCGAACGTGGGCCCCATGCTGGAGGCAAAGTTCCAGGACCTGACCCCGTACCTTTCGGGCGATGCCGTCCTTGACTACCCCAACCTGGCCGCGCTGAAGCCGGACTCCTGGCGCACCGCCGTCGTCAATGGCAAGATTTGGGGCGCCCCCATCCCCAGCACCCCCTTCGGCCAGGTGATGATTGGCACCGCAGGCACCTGGGAGAAGGTGGGCGGACTGAACGCCAAGGACGCCGACGAGTTCTTCGAAAAGGCCAAGGAGCTGACCAACCCGTCCAAGAAGCAGTACGCGCTGGAGCCGGCCTACATCAACGTCCTGCACATGATCACCGAATGGCTCGGCGCCCCCAACGCCTGGGCCGTGAACAAGGACCGCTCCCTTACACACCTGTACGAAACGGACCAGTACACGGCCGGTGTGGAATACGCCGCAAAGCTGTTCGCCGCCGGCGCCTTCTACCCCGATGTGAACGTCACCAACACCAAGTCCCTGATCCTCAACGGCACCCTGGGCGCCGTGGTGACTGCCGGACCGCGCGACATTCGCGGCTACAGCGCCATCGACAAGGACGCGAAGATGGAAATCCTGGTGCCCTTCAGCTTCGACGGCAAGATCACCCCCACCTACGACATGGGCTACGGCACGGTTGGGTACACCGCGTTCAAGAAGACGGACGAGAAGCGCATCAAGGAACAGCTGGAACTCATCAACTGGCTCTCAGCACCGTTCGGCACTGTGGAATACCTGCAGAAGAACTTCGGCTGGGAAGGCGACGACTTCACGTTCGACGGCGACGGGAACCCGATCCTGACCGAGGCAGGCCAGAAGAACCTCCCCGGCGTGGTCAGTGCCCTGAACATCATGTCCAGCCCCGAATCCGTGGTCTTCAGCCCCGGCTTCCCGGAAGTCACCAAGTACATCCACGAGACGGAAAAGAAGCTGCTGGAAAACGCCTGGCGCAACCCCACCAACGGCAGCTACTCGGACACCAACGCCAAGGTGGGCCCGAAGATCACCAAGATCGTCCGTGACAAGACCATTGACATCATCACCGGGCGGGCCAAGATCACCGAGCTGGCCGACGTCGTCAAGCGTTGGAAGTCCGAGGGCGGCGACAAGATCCGTGCCGAGTACGAAGCGGACCTGAACCCGGATGCACCCGTGTTCACGCTCCAGCCCGTGTCGAAGTCCTAGCACCGGCGTAACAATCGGGGCCGGGCCGGCACACAGAGCCGTGCCAGCCCGGCCCCGGACAACCCCACCGTAAGATAAACACTCCACCGAAAGGACACTGCCGGACATGATGCGACCAACCATCAAAAACGTGGCGGCTGAAGCCGGAGTGTCCACGGCCACCGTTTCCTACGTGCTGGCCGGGCGGACCAAGGGCAAAGGCTCTGGCATCTCCATCGAGACCAGCCGCCGCGTCCACGAAGCAGCCCACAAGCTTGGCTACCGCCCCAACCAGGCCGCCCGGACCATCCGGACCGGCCGCTCCAACCTCATGATGCTGTCCCTGACCATGCTCTCAGACCCCTGGTCGCTCTCGGTGTCGAAGGCAGTGGGCGCCGCCGTCTCGGCGGAAGGCATCACCCCGATGATCCTGGCGGACACCGACTGGCGCAAGGCCATTCCGCGCCAGGGTGCCGACGTCATCTTCATTGACGACGCCGCACAGGCGGGCGACGCCGAGCTGCTGGCAGAACTCTCGCGCAGCAACTCCCTGGTGGTGTTCAGCGAAACCCTGGAACCCAACGGTTTTGACGTGATCCGGTCCATGGCGGGACCGTCCCTGGACCTGGCTATGGACCATCTCACGGCCCGCCACCGGCGGATCGCCGTGCTGACCACCAAGTCCAGCCTGGGCGCGAAGAGCCCGGCCCGCCTGGAAGCCTACCGCGACGGCATGAAACGGGCGGGGCTACCGGAACTTGTGGCAGCCTTTGACGGCGACGAACTCAACGCCTACGCGGCAGCCGTCGAACTGCTCAGCCGCCCCGATCCGCCAACAGCCATTTTTGCCATCTCCGATTACGCCGCCATTGCCGCCATCCACGCGGCGCAGCGGTTGCGGCTGTCCGTGCCGGACGACCTTGAAGTGATCGGTGTCGGCAACACCACCCAGGGCGAGGTCATGACCCCGTCCCTGAGCAGCGTGGGACCCGTCGGCTTCTTCACCCGCCTGGCGGACGTCCTGGTGGAGCGGGCCCTGAACCCCCACGCCCCCCACCGTGCAGTGGATTTCCCGTGGCAGGTGCTGCTGCGTGATTCATCCCCCGAATTTTCCCAAGATTTGCAAGACCCTAAGAGAGAAGTGAAGAAGTGACTGAATTGTTGGAGTCCGCGGCAGGCACTGGCGCTCCGGTGCGGGACATGCGTGTTGGCATTGTTGGTTTTGGTTTGCGTGCGTCGTTGTGGAAGCAGGTGCACCGTCCGGGTGAGGGTTCGGAGGTGGTGGTGGTGTGTGACCTCTCGGAGCGTGGGCGTGCTGATGCTGCGGAGCGGATTCCGTCGGCGGCGATCACCTCGAGCCTGGATGAGCTGTTGGGTGCGGGGCTGGATGCGGTGTTGGTGTTGACCCCTGACAACCGCCATGCCGAGGTGGCTGTGCGGACGTTGAAGGCGGGGATCCCGACCTTTTGTGAGAAGCCTTTGGATGTCACCCTTGAGGCGGCGGATGCGATCCTCACGACGGCGTTTGAGACCGGGACCCGCCTGTATGTTGGCCACAACATGCGGCACATGCCGGTGGTGGTGCAGATGCGTGAGTTGATCCAGTCCGGTGCGATTGGTGAGGTGAAGGCTGTGTGGTGCCGGCACTTTGTGGGCAATGGTGGCGATTACTACTTCAAGGATTGGCATGCGGAGCGTGCGAATACGACGTCGTTGTTGTTGCAGAAGGGTGCGCATGACATTGATGTGATCCATTGGCTTTCGGGCGGGTATTCGCGCCGGGTGTCGGCGATTGGTGATTTGGCCGTGTACGGGGATGTCGCGAGCCGGCGGGACAATTCGGATCGGCGGATGTGGGATTGGTTCTCGTTGGAGAACTGGCCGCCGACCGAGCAGGTGGATTTGAATCCGGTCATTGATGTGGAGGACATTTCGATGATGCAGATGGTTTTGGACAATGGTGCGTTGGCGTCGTACCAGCAGTGCCACTTCACGCCGGATTACTGGCGGAACTATACGGTCATTGGCACGAGGGGGCGGATTGAGAACTTTGGTGACGGCCCGGGTGATTTCATTCATGTGTGGAACACGCGTTCGCAGGGTGGTTTTGTGGAGCCGGATGTGAAGGTGGAGATCCGTGATGGGGAGGGTGGCCATGGTGGTGCCGATCCGTTGTTGATTGCCGAGTTCCTGCGTTTTGCGCGGGAGGGCGGGGCGACGGACACGTCCCCGGTTGCGGCGCGTGAGGCGGTTGCTGCCGGTGTCCTGGCGGCGCAGTCGCTGCGTAGTGGTGGTGGCACGGTTGAGGTCCCGGCGTTGCCGGATGAGCTGATCGAGTACTTCAACAACGGCCAGCAACGCTAACAAACAGCCGACGGGGCCGGCCAGCGCGCGATCTGACCACACAGGCGCCGCTGCGCCGGGACCCGGCCGTCCGCCGTCGTCCATCAGCAGGAAAAGGGTTGCTATTCTCGAACGATGCCCAAGTTGACACAGAAAGCAGTCTGCTACGTGGTCCAGGAAGGCCACCTGCTGGTCTTTACCCACCTGGAGCACCCCATGCACATCACTGGCGTCCAGGTCCCGGCCGGCACGGTTGGCCCGGACGAGTCGGCGTCGGAGGCGGCGGTGCGTGAGCTGTTTGAGGAGACCGGGCTTCACGGCACCGTGGTCCGCGAGCTGGGCACGGCGGATTACGATGTGCGGCCCATGCGGGATGAGATCGCCAGGCGGCACTTCGTGGAACTGGCGGTCCCGCCGCAGGACGTGTCGCACCGCTGGATTGCGGGGGAGCCTGACCCATCACAAGGAGGTTCCCGGGAGGCTTGGGAGTGCTGGTGGCTGCCGGTGGAACAGGCCCACGTGCTTGCCGCCGGGCTCGGTTCCCAGCTGTGGCGGCTCGCACGGGTGTAGGCGCGCCGGGCGCGAGTCCACGGGGTTTCCCGCAGCCTGTGGCCGTACATTTGACCAATGACTGGATTCCGTTGGCGCCATTCGGTGCGTGCACTTGTCCTGACTCCCGAGGGGCAGCTGCTGTTGGGGCGGCACCGAATTGCCACCGGCTTCATTTGGGCTGCGCCGGGTGGCGGAATCGAAGCTGGCGAGACCCGGCACGAGGCGTTGCGGCGTGAACTTCGGGAAGAAACCGGACTGCTCCTTGGTGATTCGGCACGGCCTCGGCACCTTTGGCACCAGGAGATCGTGGACGGCTCGATCACGGCCGGCTTTGACGGGGTGGTCAACGATTATTTCCTCGTTGAAACGGAGCATTTTGTGGCCCGCGGGCTCTGGCCACATGAGGTGCTGCTCGAAGAGGGGCTGGACGGATTCGCTTGGTGGACGCTCGCTGAAATTGAGAACGCCAAGCCCACTGAAGTGTTTGGGCCCCGCAACCTTGCCGAACTTTTCCCGACCATGACGCAGCGGCACCATGCCGACGAGCCCCTGCGCATCGGGCCTTAGCGCGTCGCGTGGCCCGGACCGGGAAACAGGCGGTTCGGGCCGCCGCTGCATGTGGTTGGATGGCTGGATGCATTCAAACAAGAGCGCCGGGCCCCCGGTCCGGCTGTGCACCGCAGGGGACATGCCAACCGCTGACCAGGTCGAGGCACTGTACGCCGCAGCGTCCGGACCCCCGCCGCTGTCCGAACCGGCCGGGGTCGCCGCGATTTTCGCAGGACTCTACGGCTCCAACAGGGACCGGCCGGATGTTGTGGCGGCGGCAGCCCATCTCGACGGCGAACTGGTGGGTTTCGCGTACGGCCACCCCTGGCACTGGGGCCGGGAAGACGACCCCTGGTCGCAGCTGCTGCGCGACCGCCTCGGGGACGACGCTGCGGCGCTCATTGAGAATTCTTTTTCAGTGGTGCTGCTTGCCGTCCATCCTGACGCAGGGCGGCGCGGTGTCGGCGCCGGACTGCTTGAGGCGCTCATGGTGGGCTCGGGGTCCCGCACCCACTGGCTGCAAACCACGGACATCGATTCTCCCGCCCGGCGCCTGTACCTGCGCCACGGGTACGAGGAACTGGGCCACGGCCCGGATGCGCCGAACTGGAAGCCGGGGCTGGTGCTCATCCACACCGGGGCATGACCGTCTCCGGTGTGCGGCATCCCGGCCTTGTCCCCGTGGCAGGGCGCCGGCGTCCACACGCCAGACTTTTCGACTGTGCCCACCGAACTGCCATACCAGCCGCTTGCGATTGACCAGTCCGCCGTGCGCTACGCCCATGGGCCCGACTCCGTTCCCCGGCAGGATGTTCCTGCCGGGCGCACCATCGAATTTGAGTGGAACCACAGCGCGGCTTGTCCGGGCACGCACCGGAAGAAGTCCGCGGGCCGCATCCGGCGCCAGCTAGCCTCCCGCCAGCACGGCCATGACCTCCTGCAGCGCCTGCGCCACGACCTGCACCGACGCCCGCTTCAGGTTTTCCGGACGCACCAGCAAATCGATCCGGCGCTCGGTGTTGATTCCGGCGAGCGGGCGCAGCACCACGCCGTCGTTCAGCGCCGGGCTTGAGGTGTAGCGCGGCAGCAGCCCGATCACGTCGCCCGTGGACACGAGCGCCGCAACGGTCGAGTAGTCGTTGATCCGGTGGACCACGTCAACCGGCCGGCTCGCCATGGCACCCACCGCCACCAGGACGTCGGCGGGGGAGTAGCCGCTGCGGCTGCTGACCCAGGGAAAGCTGACGACGTCGGACGCCTGCAGGGAGTGCCGGCCCGCCAGTGGGTGGTCCACCGCCATGGCCACGTCCAGCGGCTCGTGGGCGAGGGGAATGACGCGCACCCGCTCCTCCGGCCAGGCGGGGCTGTGGTCCATGCGGTGGGCGAGCACCAGGTCGTAGCGGGCGGTCAGCGCCGGGAAGTCGTGCTGCGCCACGTCCTCGTCCGAAAACTTGACCCTCGGCACAGCCGCCGGGGCGGCAGAACCCGGCCCTCCGGCGTCGTCCGCGGAAACGGCGGCCGGCCCCGGCGCGGCCAGCCGCCGGACCAGCGGGGCAAACAGGGCCTGCCCGGCGCTGTGGAAACCGCTGAGCGTGACAGTGCCGCCGGCGTCGTGCTGGTAGGCGCCGATCGCCGCCTGTGCCGCGGCCATGGCGTCGATGACCTGCGCGCCGGCGGCCGCGAGCACCTGCCCGGCCTCCGTCAGCACCAGGTTCCGGCCGTCCTTGCGGGTCAGCGGCGCGCCCACCTGGCGCTGCAGCGCGGAGATGTGCTGGGAGACGGCGGAGGGGGTGACGGAGAGGGTGTCGGCCACGGCCTTGATGCTGCCGAGCTCGCCCAGTTCACGCAGCATGTGCAGTTGGTGGAGTTCCATCCACCCAGCATAGCTAAGCAATTGCTTAACCGACGATGGAGAAATTGTCGATTGTGCTAAACGGTTTCAGCGGCTCTAATGGAATTCAAGGCCTGCCAAGGGCCAGCGACCCACAATGAAGAGGAATCGACGCCCATGAAAGCCCTGTACAAGTCCGGCCCGCACGCAGGTTTCGAACTCGTTGACCGTCCCGAGCCGGTGGCCGGCCCGCGAGATGTCAAGATCAAGGTCCACACCACAGGGCTCTGCGGCACCGACCTGCACATCCAGGAATGGGATGCCTGGGCCGCCTCCATGATCCAGACGCCGCTGATTGCCGGCCACGAGTTCTACGGCGAAATCGTGGAAATCGGCTCCGACGTCCAGAGCGTCAAGGTGGGCGACAAGGTCTCCGGCGAAGGCCACGTGGTCTGCGGACTCTGCCGCAACTGCCGCGCAGGACGGCGCCACATGTGCATCAACACCGTCTCCGTGGGCGTCCAGCGCGATGGCGCCTTCGCCGAGTATGTGGTCATCCCCGAATCCAACGTCTGGGTCCACACCGACCCCTCCATCACCCCCGAACTGGGCGCCATCTTCGACCCGCTGGGCAACGCCGTCCACACTGCACTGAGCTTCGACCTCATCGGCGAGGACGTCCTCATCACGGGCGCCGGCCCCATCGGCCTCATGGCGATCGCCGTGGCCCGCCACGCCGGAGCCCGCAAGATCGCCATCACCGACGTCTCCGAACCGCGCCTGGCAATGGCCGAGGCCATGGGCGTGGACCTCGCCGTCAACGTCGCCACCACGCGCCTGAAGGAAGCCCAGCAGCAGCTCGGCATGCGCGAGGGATTCGACGTCGGCATGGAAATGTCTGGCCATCCCACCGCCCTGCCTGAAATGATCGACAACATGAACCACGGCGGCCGCATCGCCATGTTGGGCCTGCCCAGCGAATCGATCGACATCAACTGGGGCAAGGTCGTCACCCACATGCTCACGCTGAAGGGCATTTACGGACGGGAAATGTATGAAACCTGGTACGCCATGAGTGCCATGCTCTCCTCCAACCCGGTCCTGCGCAAGGCCGTCTCCTCCGTGGTCACCGACGTCCTGCCCGCCACCGAATGGGAGCAGGCCTTTGCGACCGCCCGCGCCGGCACCGGCGGCAAGATCGTCCTCGACTGGTCCGTCTTCTCCTAGCGCACTGCCGGCTGCCGGCGCCTGCCCGGCCGCCCACTTTGTCTTATGGTCGACGGCGGGAGGCACCTTCCGCCGTCGACCTCCTCCCAGCCTCCCCACCAACCAAAGGAACCGCACATGTTTTCATCCATGAAGGACCAGCTTGCGGCCGAACTGGCCGAAATTAACACAGCCGGGCTTTTTAAGACCGAGCGCCAGATCACCACGGCGCAGTCCAGCCACATCCAGGCAGGCCCGCTCGACGGCGCCACCGCCCCCGTGCTGAACTTCTGCGCCAACAACTACCTGGGCCTGGCCAACCACCCGGACATCATCGGCGCCGCCAAGTCGGCCCTGGACAGCCACGGCTTCGGCATGGCCAGCGTCCGCTTCATCTGCGGCACCCAGGACCTCCACCTGGAACTGGAGGCGGCCGTCTCCAAATTCCTGGGCACCGAGGACACCATTCTCTTTTCCTCGTGCTTCGACGCGAACGGCGGCGTCTTCGAGTCGCTGTTTGGCGCCGAGGATGCCATCATCTCCGACTCCCTGAACCACGCCTCCATCATTGACGGCATCCGCCTCTCCAAGGCAGCACGCTTCCGCTACGCCAACCAGGACATGGCCGACCTTGAGGCCCAGCTGCAGGCCGCCGCGGCACTCAACGACGGCGCCGGCGCCCGCCGCACCATCATCGTCACCGACGGCGTGTTCTCCATGGACGGCTTCCTCGCCCCGCTCGAGGCCATCTGCGACCTTGCCGAGAAGTACGACGCCCTGGTCATGGTGGACGACTCCCACGCCGTGGGCTTCATGGGCGCCACCGGCGCCGGCACCCCCGAGCACGCAGGCGTCTCCGACCGCATCGACATCTACACCGGCACCTTCGGCAAGGCACTCGGCGGCGCCTCCGGCGGCTACGTCTCCGGCCGCGGCGAAATTGTCGCCATGCTGCGCCAGAAGGCGCGCCCCTACCTGTTCTCCAACTCGCTCGCCCCCGCAATCGTTGCGGCAACGCTGAAGGCGCTGGAACTCGTGGCCGGGTCCGCGGAGCTGCGTGGCAGGCTGTTCGAGAACGCGGCACTGTTCCGCAGCCGCATGGAGGAGGAGGGCTTCACGCTGCTGCCCGGCGAGCACGCCATCGTGCCCGTCATGTTCGGCGACGCCGTCGAGGCGGCCCGCGTGGCCGACTCCATGCTGGATCACGGCGTCTACGTCACGGCCTTCAGCTTCCCCGTGGTGCCGCGCGGCGAGGCGCGCATCCGCGTCCAGCTCTCGGCAGCACACAGCGCAGCCGACGTCGAGGCCTGCGTCCAGGCCTTCATTGCCGCCCGCGCCGCGTAATTAGGGCCCACCGAGCCTGAAACGCGGACTCATGCGCACCACTCGCGGCGGGTGGTGCGTATGAGTGCAGGATCAGCTGTGGCTGAGGATCGCTTGCATCCCATGGCAGGATGAAACCATGACTTATGGCTGGGACATCCGCGCACGCGTGCAATTTGAAGGCGACGCCCACGTCGTCGAGGACAGCTGCGGCTTCAACGGCCCCAACGCCTGGATCATCGACGGCGCCACCACGCTGCTGGAGCCGCTCGGCCTGCCCGCGGCATCGGATCCGCAGTGGTTGGCGCAGCAGCTGTCCGTCATCCTGGGGTCGGCCCCGGCAGATCCCGCCCGAACCGGAGTCCGCTCAGTCCTGGCCGGCGCGCTGGCCGCCATCGACGCGCTCGGGACCCCGCTGGCCGGTGCCGAGCGTGTCCGCTTCCCCAGCGCGGCCATTTCCGTGGCGCAGCTGAACGCCGACGGCGTGGAGGTCGCCAGCCTCGCCGACTGCACCGTTGTGGTCCGGACGGCCGACGGCGCCACCCGCCTCGTGCGCGCGGGCGACGCCGATGCCGGGGTGCCTTCGCCTGCAGGGCCGCCATCGCCGGCCGGACCCGCAGGTACCCCGGCTCCTGGGCCGTCATCGCCGGCCGGGACTTCGGCCCCGACCCGCCGCGAGCTGCTCATCCGCGACCGCGAACTACGCAATACCCCCGGCCGCCTCTGGGTCGCCCGCAGGGAACCGGAGGCCGCCGACCACGCCCGCGTGGTGCAGCTTGGCCGGCCAGAAGTCATGGTGATGGCCACCGACGGGGCCTGGCGCGCCGTCGACCTCAGCATTGTCAGCGGGCCGGAGGAATTCCTGGCACGTACTTCCACCACCCTGGACGCGCTGGCCCTGCTGCACGAACTCCGCCTGCACCAGGCCCGCATCGGCGAGGTGGCCGACGACGCCACCATCCTCACGCTCGCCCCGCACGTCCGGTGAGCGCCATGCCCCCAACCAGCCACCGCATCACCTGGGCGCAGCTGCCGCCGGAGGTTCGCGCCGGTGTTGAGCAGCAGCTGGGGGAGCCCGTGGTGGAGGCGGTCTCCCAGCCCGGCGGCTATTCGCCCGGATCGGCGGACCGCGTGCGCCTCGCCTCGGGCCGCCGCGCCTTCGTGAAGGCCGTCAGTGCCGACGTCAATGCCACCTCCGTCGAGCTGCACCGCCGCGAGGCCGCCATTTCCGCCGCCCTCCCGCCCGGCGTCCCGGCACCGAAAATTCTCGGCATGTACGACGACGGCACCTGGGTCGCGCTGGCCCTCGCCGATGTTGCGGGCCGGCACCCGCACGAACCGTGGGAGGATGCGGAGCTGTTGGCGGTATTCGACGCCCTGGCCGCCATGGCGGCGCTGCCCCTTCCTGCGGACCTGGGGCTGCCACGCCACGAGGAATCTCTTGGCGGCGCATTCCGTGGGTGGGAAAAACTTGCCCGGCGCCCCTTGGAGGGCCTGGACTCCTGGGCCGCCGGGCACCTTGGGGAGCTGGCCGCGATGGCCCGCACGGGCGCAGACGCGCTGGTTGGGGAATCACTGGTCCACGGTGACCTGCGGGCCGACAACATCCTGCTCACCGGGCAAGGCGCAGTCCTGGTCGACTGGCCGTGGGCCGACGTCGGCGTGTCATGGTCGGATGCCCTGGCCGTGCTCATCGATGCTAATTCGAAGGCGCCAAACACCGGCGTAGGCCGCTGGCTGGGGGAGCATCCGGTGTTCGCCGGGGCCACCGAAGCCGCCGTCAACGGTGTCCTTGCCGGTTACGCGGGCTACTTCCTGGACATGGCCCGCCGTCCGGCGCCTCCCGGCATCCCCACCTTGCGGACAGCCCAGCGGCACAATGGCGATGCCGTCCTCGGCTGGCTCAAGCAGCGCCTGGGCAGCTGAGCGGCCGCCCGCGGCTAGCTCCCGGTGCCGCCAACGGGCAGCGCGATGGTCCTGAAACCCAGGTTGCCGCTGGCGGAGTCAGGGGTGTTGGAGCTGCGGGCCGCCAGCCGGTACCGGTTGCAGTAGGAGTCGTGGCACAGGTAGGAGCCGCCGCGCATGACGCGGCCGCGGCCGATCGTGGGGCCGGGCGGGTCCGCCACGGTGCCCTTGGCCAGGCAGCTCTTGTAGTACTTGGGCAGGAACCAGTCGGAGCACCATTCCCACACGTTGCCGCTGGTTTGGTAGAGGCCATAGCCATTGGGCTCGAAGGAGGTGACAGGCGCGGTGGTGAGGAATCCGTCGTCGGCAGTGTTTTTTGTGGGGAAGGTGCCCTGCCAGACATTGCAGTTGTGCACCACCTCGCCGTCGGGTCCGGTGCCCTCGAGCTCGGCGCCCCAGGGGAAGCGGGACTGTTCCACGCCGCCGCGCGCTGCATACTCCCACTGTGCCTCGGTGGGGAGGGCGCGGCCGGCCCACGCGCAGTAGGCGAGGGCATCGGTGTGCGAGACCTGTGTGACGGGGTGGTCCGGGATGTCCTGCCAGCTTGACTTCGGGCCTGAAGGGCGGGCCCAGCTGGCTCCGCGGATGTCGAGCCACCAGGGGGCGCCGGCTGCCTCGCCGAGGATGTCGGCACGGTCTGCCTCGACGGCCAGGTGGAAAACAGCGGAGCTGCCGAACACCTCGGATTCGGTGCGGTATCCGGTGGCTGCCGTGAACGCGGCGAAGGCCGCATTGCTGACAGCGGTGGTGTCAATGCTGAACGGTGAGAGTGTGACGGGGTGGACGGGGGTTTCGCCGTCGGCGGGGTAGCCCTCGTCAAAGGGGTCGCCCATGGCAAAGGTGCCGCCCGGGATGTCCGCCTGGCTTGCATGAAAATCGCCGGCCGCTGCCGGCGCCTTGGCGGATGGCATGCCGAGGGACAGCACCTGGGGAGCTGAAGGGGCGTGGCCGCCGTGTTCGATTCGGCCTTCAGGACTGCAGCAACTGGACATTGGCTCTCTTCACGCAGGGATCGGGATGCTCCAAATAGTCTATGCAGCGGGGCGCCCCATCTTAACCATTGTGCCGGCGCCACCGCCGGTGCGGCGGGCGTCGAATTGGTGCCCGGAAAGCAGAATGTGCCACGATGGCGCCATGGATGCAGATGTATTGATCATTGGCGGCGGAATTGCAGGACTCTCTCTGGCCTGGGCCCTGGCACCCGCCCGGAGGGTTGTCCTGGTGGAGGCGGAGCCGGGCCTGGCCCGCCACACCTCATCGCGGTCCGCCCGGCAAATGCAGCCAAACTACGGCCCGCCGGCCATTCGGGAACTGACGCTGCGCAGTATCGCCATGGTGGAGGAAATCTCGGCCGGGCTGCCCGCGCCCATCCTGAAACCCCGGCCCCTCATCACGCTGGGCACCCGGGATGAAGTGGAGGCGCTGCTGGCCGGGCACCCCTCCCTCACACGGCTCACCCACGCCGAAACCATGGCGCGCAGCCCCGAGCTGCGAGCCGAAAAGTTCCAGGTGGCCGCACTGGACGACACCGCCAAGGAGGTGGACGTCCCCGCCCTGCTGGACTTTTACCGCACCCACGCGCTCGCCGGCGGCGCCGCCATCCTGACCGGTTCGCCCGCCACCGAAGCGGCCCCGGACGGACAGGGCGGCTTCACGGTCACCGCGGGGGAACGGTCCATCTCGGCCAGGGTTGTGGTGAACGCGGCCGGTGCCTGGGCCGACGGGATGGCAAGGCTCTTCGGCGCGCAACCTCGCGGCCTTGTCCCGTACCGGCGCAGCGTGGCCATCGTCTCCACGGAGCACCCCGTGGACCCGGCCGGGCCGATGGTCGAGCCGGCCGATGAAAGCTACTACTACAGGCCCGACGGCGGACACCTCCTGATCTCGCCCTGCGAGTCAGTGCCTGCACCGGCAGGAGACGCGCAGGTGGTGGTGGAGGACATCGCCCGGTTGATCCGCCGCATTGGCGAGGTGACAACGGTGGGGCCGGCCGGCGTCGTGCGGGCCTGGACGGGGCTGCGCACCGAGGCGGCCGACGGGCTTCCTGTGGTGGGTTTCGACTCGCTGGTGCCGAACTTCTTCTGGCTCGCCGGGCAGGGCGGCTACGGAATCCAGACGTCGGCGGCCCTTGCCACACTGTCCGCGCAGCTGATCAGGGGCGGGCTGGCCGAAACCGACGCCGGCCTCGCGGCCGCGCTGAGTCCCCAGCGCGCGGGGCTCGGCAGGCCGGCGCCGGCCTAGCTGGTTGCCCCGGAAGCCAGGACCCCTGCGCCGAGTGCGGCAAGAATGCCGCTGCTGGTGCGCTCAATGACGGTGTTGACCTTGGGCTTCTTCAGCCACTTCATGGTCTTGTGCGCCACGAGGGCGATGGTCATCAGGTACAGGAAACCGATGACGGCCAGCGTCAGGCCCAGAATCAGGGCCGTGCCGAGCGTGTTGCCGCCGTGGGGGATGAACTGTGGCACCACGGCGAGGTAAAACAGGCCCACCTTGGGGTTGAGCAGGGTTGAAACCGCGCCGGAGGCAAAGGCTGTGCGGCGCCGGTACGGCAGCGGGGCCTCGGCCCCGGGCTCCGCTGCGAGCCCGGCCTTGCGCGCCCGCCGTGCCTTGACCAGCGCGGAGATGCCCAGGTACATCAGGTACAGCCCGCCGGCGATCTTGATCCAGCGGAACACCTCGGCAGACTGTTCCAGCACGGCAGCCAGGCCGAAGCCCACCAGCGCACCCCACACGATGGCGCCCACCGCACTTCCCGCGGCGGCGGCTATCCCGGCGGACGCCCGGCTCATGGAGATGCGCAGCACCAGAAAAGTGTCGGGGCCGGGGATCAGTGCCAGCATGAGGCACAGCCCGGCAAAGCCCACCAGGGAAACAAAGGTCATGGCTCCATTCTCGGGCATGCCCGGGCGGCGCAGCAACGTGGCAGCGGTCCCGGCCGAAAACTCCTGTCTGGCACCCCGGACAAAGGGCGGGGCCGGGCACCCCAAGCAGCCCGGCGCCGTCGTACGCTATGGGCATGAGCGAACTGATCAGCAACATTGGCGAATTGATGACCCAGGACGGCGAACTTGGCACCCTGCGCGACGCGGCCGTGGTGCTGGAGGGGGAGCGGATCGCGTGGATCGGGCCCACCGCGCAGGCCCCCGCCGCCGACACCCGGACCGATGCGCAGGGCCGGGCCGTGCTGCCGGGGTGGGTGGATTCACACACCCACCTGATCTTCGCCGGGGACCGCACGGCCGAGTTTGAGGCGCGCATGGCGGGGGAGAGCTACAGTGCCGGCGGGATTGCCGTGACGGTTGGGGCCACCCGCAGCGCCAGCGACTACGACCTCACGCGGCTGGGTCTGGGCCGCCTGGCCGAGGCTGTCTCGCAGGGCACCACGTACCTGGAAACGAAGACCGGCTACGGGCTGGACGTGGAGCAGGAGGGGCGCAGCGCCAGGATCGCCTCCACCGTGGCCGACGAGGTCACCTACCTTGGCGCGCACCTGGTCCCGGCCGGCATCGACGCCGACGACTACACCGCGCTGGTCTGCGGCGACATGCTCGACGCCGTCCGGCCGTACGCCGCTTGGGCGGACGTCTTCTGCGAGACGGGGGCCTTCACCCCCGAGCAGTCACGCGAGGTGCTCACGGCCTGCCGCGATGCAGGGCTGGGCCTGCGTGTGCACGGGAACCAGCTGGGGCCGGGTGCCGGGGTGGCGCTCGCCGTGGAATTTGGTGCGGCCAGCGTTGACCATGTGAACTTTTTGGCGGACGACGACGTTGCGCGCCTTGCACAGTCATGGTCGGGTTGGGATGCGGCTGCCTTGGCGGGGCGCGGGGCCGGGCAGCGCGGGACGGTGGCCACGGTGCTGCCGGCGTGCGACCTCTCCACGCGCGCGCCGCTGGCACCGGCACGGATGCTGCTTGATGCCGGGGTGGCGCTGGCGATCGCGTCGAACTGCAACCCCGGAACCTCGTACACCTCCTCCATGGCGTTTTGCGTGGCAACGGCCGTGCTGCAGATGGGGCTCAGTGTGCACGAGGCCGTCCGCGCCGCAACCTACGGCGGGGCGCTGGCGCTGGGACGGGAGTCCGGGCTCGACGAGGACGGGGCCCGCGCCGTGGGCACCCTGGCCGTGGGGCACCGGGCGGACCTGCACATGCTGAAGGCACCCTCTGCCACGCACCTGGCCTACCGGCCCGGCGTGCCGCTGACAGCCGGCGTCTGGCGCGAAGGCGTCCGCAAGGTGTAGCCGCGCCGTTCCGGGACTGCTATTGCTGCGTCCGGGGGCAGATAATTCACCTCCGGGGGCAGGAAACGTGATTCGAGCCCTGTCCACAGGTGGCGAAAAGCGTTTTCTGCCCCCGTGCCGTGCAGGCAGTGTCTGTGCAGCAAAAAAGCGGGCCTCCCCGCGTGTGGGGGGAGGCCCGCTTCTTTTGTGTTGCCCTGCTGAGCTGTGACGCCCTACGGTACCGGGGGTCCGGTGACCTTCAGTGCGGTCCAGCCGTGCAGGGTGCCGTCCTCGTTGATGACGGCGACCTTGTTGTTGCCGGGGCGGGTGCCATCCGGGGTGATGACCGTGATGGTGCCGTCCGCCTGTGCCTGGTGCCAGCCGAGGCCGTCACCGTTGAGGTAGACATAGAACCACTGGCCGGCCTCGAGATTGGCCAGTGCCACCTCGGAGGAACCGCGCGGGAACTTCGCCTTGCCCAGGCCCAGGTCCGTTTCGGTGTCCTTCTTCAGCACCTTGGTGTCCGGGGCCTCGGGGGTGAAGCCGGGCTCGCCGGGCTCAACCGGCTTGGCCGTGACGGTCACAGTGGTGGTGCCGGTGGCTGCCTTGCCGTTCTTGTCCGTGCCCGTGGCCGTCAGGACGGCCTCGCCCACGGCGGCGTCCTCGGCGATGGCCAGCGTGAACGCGGCCACCCCCTCGGCGTTGGCCACGGCGGTGAGTTCAACGCCGTCGCCCAGCTGCAGGGTTGCGGCGGAATCCGCCTGCAGTTCCGCAACGGTCACGGTGTGGGTGGAACCCTGCTCGAGTGCGTTGCCGCCCTCAACCACGGGGGCCAGCACCAGTGCCGGGGTCTTGTCGCCGCAGCTGAACTTGGCGTCGGCCCAGTCGGCCCACTCATCGCCGTTCTTGCCGTCGACCAGGACCTTGGCAACATCCAGGCTGAGGTAGCGCACGCCCGTGACGTCGACGTTGAAGGCGTAGCCTGCATCGTCAACGGTCAGCTGCGGCGAGGTGGCGAGGTTCTTGCCGTCGCCGTCCACGGTGAACACCACGTTGCCGCGGTGTGCCTTGGGCAGCTTGGCGTCGTCGATGCCGGCGACGGCCGTGAACGTGGTGCACGCTCCGCCGAGGTAGAACGTGACGGAGGAATCGGCATGGACGCCGAGGCCCTTCTCGTACACCTTGCCGTCGATCGTGATGGGTGCACCGTCGCCCTGTGCGTTTTCACCGTTGTTCATGTCGCGCTCCACGGGGCCCCATTCGTTGACGGGGGTACCCGCGAACTCCAGGTCGCTGGCGAAGACGTCGGCATCAGGAGCCGCCGGGGGAGTGCCGACAATGGTGACGGCGACAGTTCCGGTGGCGGCCTTGCCGTTGACGTCGGTGCCCGCAACCGTGATGGTTGCGGCGCCCAGGGCGGCGTCGGCGGCGAGGGTTCCGGTCAAGGTGGCAACGCCGTCGGCGGAGGCCGTGGCCTTGCCCAGCTCGGCGGTGCCAAGGGTGAAGGTGGCTTCCGTGCCGGCCTTGAGCTCGCCAACAGACACGGTGAATTCGCCGCCGCGCTCCAGCGGGCCGCCCGGTGTGACCGAGGGGGCCAGCACGAGTGCGGGGGCTTCGTCGGAGCACATGAACTTGGCGTCGGCCCAGTCGGCCCAGTCATTGCCGTTGCCGTTGCCGCCGTCGCCCACCTTGAGCTCGATGTACTTGGCGCCGTTCAGCGGGACGCTGATGACCTTGGCTGCATCAGCGCCGGTCACGAGTCCGGAGTTGTACAGCTCCACGCCGTCGCCCACCACTGAGAACACCACGGTGCCCTTGTTGGCCTGGTAGTCGTCAACGCCAATGACGGCGTTGAACGCGGTGCACTGGCCGCCAACAAAGTACTTGATGTTGGAAACTGCGTGTACGCCCAGGCCCTTCTTGTAGACCTTGCCGTCCAGGGTGAGTTCGTTGCCGTCCTTGGCACCCTGTTCGCCGTTGGCCAGGTCCTTTTCAACCGGGCCCCAGCCGTTGGCGGGAGTGCCGATCCACTGCATGGCAGAGGCATAGGTGTCCTCGGTGGGCGGGTGGGGCATGGTGTAGACGCCCACAGTGGACTCAGCCTTGCGCTCGCCGATCGGGTCCACCGTGGTGGTGTAGACGGACTTTGCCGTGACGTTGTAGCTGCCGTCGGCGGAGGCAGGCGCATGCACGGCCCACTTGGTCACGAGCTTGGCGCCCGGGGCCAGTGTTGCGGCCGTGGCGGCGGTCTTCGCCGTCGCCGTCCAGCCCTCGGGCAGGACCAGCGAAACAGCCACGTCCTTGACACCGGCAGGCTCGTTGGAAACCAGCGTGGAGGTGAACTCGTTGTCCACGCCCTGCTCGATGATCGGCCCGGTCTGGCCCAGCGAGAGCTGTGCACAGGCCGGGGTGCTGGTGGAAACGCCCAGGTCGCGGATCAGCAGGTTGTCCAGGGACAAATCTGCGGCAGCGGATCCGGTGCGCAGCAGGCCGACATAGCTGTCGCCGCAGGCGGATGCCGTGAAGTTCTGCTTCCAGCGCGTGGTTTCGTGCATCTCCGGGAACGGGGTGGACTGGGTCTGGACCGCGCCGGCGTTGCCGTCGTAGCCACCAACCCAGGCGTATTCGTTCGCCTTGGTCGACTGGTAGTTGAACGAGATCTCGTAGTCGTGACCCGGCGTGAACTTCATGGTTGCCGGTGTGGTCCGGTAGACCAGGCCGCCATTTTCCTCGTGGGCGTGCAGGGAGAACTTCCCGTCCAGCACGTCGTCCATGACCTTGCCGTTCCAGCCCTTCTGGGTGTACGGGGCGTGGATGGGCGCCAGGTGGGTGCGCGGGTCGGTGATGCCGCCTGCGTTGCCCTTCACAAACGGGCCCCAGCCCTGGTCCACGTTTTCAAAGTCCTCGGCCAGCACGACGCCGGACTGCTCGCCTTCGATGACATCGGCGGCAGATACGTGCGCGGTCTTGACAACGCGGAAGTCGTCAACCAGGACAGCGGTTGCCCCGGCAGGAGCCGAGAACGTGACCGTCGGCGCATCGCGGTCGTTCTTGACATCGATCAGCACGCGCACGCGCTGGGTGAAGGTGCGGTTCTTCTGGTCCGCGGCCACCGTGTTGAACAGGGCCGAGGAGTTGGTGGTGTTGGTGACCGGATCGGATCCGGAGACCGTGGCGGAGAGCGTTGTTTCACGCTTGCCGCGCGGGAACTTCTCCGTTGAGTCTGCCGTCGGGTCGATTTCCACCCAGGCGCTCACGGAGTATGTTCCGGCATCCAGCGGGGCCAGTTCCTGGCTGATGCTGGAGGCGGCGGCACCAAACTTGGCGCTTGCCAGGCCCTTGGCCGAGGTGGCCACGGTGACATCGCCCGTGGGGTTCCATGCAGCCAGGTTGCCGGAGTTGAAGCCGGGGTCCTTGATCCCGGTGCCGAAGCCCCAGTTGGTGTCGGCGTTGGCCGGCACGGTGATGAGCTCCGCGGTGGGCACCAGCACGTAGGCGGTGTTGGCCTTCGGGGTCAGCGTGATGCCGCCGTCGGTGACGGGAACGTCGGCGACGAACTGGCGGCCCTGGGCTGTGAGCTCGTACAGCTTCAGCGTGGCCTGGGAAGCGAACTCGGGGGTCAGCTTCCAGTTTTGGGTGCCGCCGTCCCGGCTGTAGTTGTACAGCTTGGTCTGGTCGTTGACGTCGTGGTTGGCGGTTTCGCCGAACTCCATGGCGGTCCCTGCCCACGGCAGGAGGTAGTTGTGGCCCTCGAGGACCTTCACGCCGTCCTGGGTGATGATGCGGTCCTCAAGGGAGGTGCCCGTGACGCGCAGGTTGTTCTCGAGCGTGATCGCCTCGGGCGTCCACGTGGTCATTTCCTGCTGCTGCAGGAACTTGGCCGGCACGTTGTTGTCCCACACGTTCTTCAGGAACGCGTTGTAGTTGTTCTGCCCGGTCCAGCCCTGCCACTCCACGAGGTGCGGGGTGCCCAGGCGCGGGTCCGGGTTCCAGATGTCGCGCTGGGTGTTCTGGGCGAAGCGGAGAATCTCCGAGTTCCAGCCCTTCAGCGTGCTTCCGCCGTACTTCTCGTCGACAGCCCAGTGCGACCACGTGTTGTTGCGGACCATGGAGTTGGCAAATTCGGAGGAGACCGAGAACCCGTTGTCCATGATGTTGCGCTGCAGGCGTTCGCCCACCCAGCCCGACTCGTAGTAGACGTCGATGTAGTTGGTGGTCAGGTTGTCGTCTGCGGCATCGTCCAGGCCCTTGATGCGTGCGTTTTGGTCTCCGGAGAGAACGTCGCGGCGCTGGTCGATGTAGTACGACTGCTCAAGCCAGTTCCAGCCCTTGCCGGGCGGCTGCTTGATGAACTCGTCGCTGAAGGCGTTGGATTCCGGGTACGCCTCGGTGTTGTTCATGTGCACGCTGAACGTGGCGCCGTATTCCTTGGCCTGTTCCAGCAGCGTGTTCATGTCCTTGATGCCGCCGGCGCGTTCGTTCCAGTTGCCGCTGAAGTCCGTGTTGGCGGAGTCGTGGCCCTCGGAGGTGAAGCCCTTCAGCAGGGAGAACTGGCCCAGCCCGTCGGTGGCCAGGGCGATGTGCTTGACGTCGTCCAGGGTGCGCAGGAACGGGTTGGTGGCCTGGCTGGCGAAGTTGAACGGGATGTTCTGGACAACCCGGTTCTTCACATCCTCCCAGCCCTTGGGCTTGTACTGGATGTCGCGGGAGGCGATGGCACCGTCCTGCCAGTTGACCGTGCCGTCGGCGTTGGCATCGCCGGTGATGATGACCTTGGCCTCGGGGAGGGGCTCGGTCTCGGTGGATCCCTTGGCGCGGTACAGCCACGCACCGGAGGAGACGCCCACCTTCTTGTTGGCGCCGTCGGCCTTGACCTGGCGCCAGAAACGGCCGCGCTCGCTGGCGGCGAGGGAGTTGTCCTCGCTGGACCAGGCGCCGTCGTACAGGGAGTTGGACTCAAAGCCTGCGGCCAGCTCAGCCGTGTTCGCGATGGCCACCATGGAGGTCTTGGCGGCCGCGTCCACGGCGGTGTCGGCGTTGACGGCCGTGATGGTGTCGCCGGTCTTGGCGCGGTCGGTGGAGACCACTGCCGTGGCTACGCTGGCACCGGCATCCGCCGAGGACACGGTGACCAGGTCCTGGTCCATGATCTGGATCCGGTTGACCTGCGCCGTGCCGGTTTCCTTGATTTCGGTGATGTTGAACGTCAGCACGTTTTTCTCGACGGCGAGGCGCGCCTTCAGGCTGACGCCGTCCATGCCGGGGACGGCAATGTCGTAGTCAATGGATGCGCCGTCGGCGCTGGCCTTGGACGTGACGGTGACGTCCTGGTCCACGCCGTTGATGCGCATCGTGGTGGCGGTGGCGGTTGCACCGGCCATGGACTTGCCGTCCAGCGTGTATTTGAGCGCCTGCGGGAAGGCGGTGGAAACCTCCACGGACATTTGCCCGGAGGTGATCACCGCCGTTCCGTCTGCCGCCAGGGCGGGCGCGGCCGCGGCGACGGGGATGACGGTGCCGGCCATGACTGCGCCGGCCACCCCCATTCCCAGCCAGGTGCGGCGGTGTCGGGTGAGAGACATCAAAGAACTCCTTGAACATCTTTGTAACAGGGACAGCCGGCGGCTTGCCGGCTGGTGATGGTGGCCCCAGTGCGGAGCGCAACAGCCACAGGGCTGGGGCCCGCGTCACTGTTATGCATAACAATTTCCCATTATTGCCTATATGTGACGTGCACGACAACTGGCTGAATGGACAGGGCGGGCCAAAAGGGTGGCGGGTGCGGATTTCCGCGGTTGCAGTGAGGGGAGTGCGGAAGGTTTTGATTTAACATGACGTTTAATCATTGTTAACAATCAGATTGTGTTAGGATGGTGGCAGTGAAACCGTCCCCGTGCGTGCCGCAGGCCGGCGCCGGACCGGGGCAGAACCCTAGGAGAACGCCAGAATGAGCGAGAACACCCAGCTTGGCCCCTTTATGGATGCCGAACTCACCAGCCAGCCCGAGGTTTGGGCCAAGGCCATTGCCCAGGCCAAGGCGGAGAACCTGCTGCCGGAAGACGGCAAGCGCGTCGCCGTAATCGGTTGCGGCACCTCCTGGTTCATGGCGCAGAGTTACGCCACCGCCCGTGAGGCAGCGGGCAAGGGTGTCACCGACGCCTTCGCCGCCTCCGAGGCCTTCCTTGGCGCCGAGCGCGGCTACGACGCCGTCATCGCCATCACCCGCTCCGGCACCACCACCGAGGTGCTTGAAATCCTGACCGCCATCAAGGGCACCGTGCACACCGTTGCCCTGGTGGGCGACGTCAACTCGCCGATCATGACCCTGGCCGATTCCGTCGTCGAACTTCCCTACGCGGATGAGCAGTCAGTGGTCCAGACCCGCTTTGCCACCACGGCCCTGAGCTACCTGCTGACCAGCGTCGGCGTGGACCTCAGTGCCGCCGTCGAGGACGCCAAGACCACCGTCACGGCGCCGGTGGAGCAGGAGCTGATCGACGCCGAGCAGTTCACCTTCCTGGGCACCGGCTGGACCGTGGGCCTGGCGCACGAGGCCGGCCTGAAGATGCGCGAAGCGGTGCAGGGCTGGACCGAGTCGTACCCGGCCAAGGAGTACCGCCACGGCCCGATCTCCATCGCCGCCCCGAACCGCGTCACCTGGATGTTCGGCGAGCAGCCCGAGGGCCTGGACCGCGACGTGGCCAAGACTGGCGCGCTGTACGTCAACACTGACACCCACCCGCTCGCTGAGCTGGCCCGCATCCACCGCGTCACGCTGGAGCGCGCCCGCGCCCGCGGCATGAACCCGGACCTGCCGCGGAACCTGTCGCGCTCGGTCATCCTGGACGACTAAGCACGCACGGGATACCGGCTAAAATGTTAGGCACCCCACTTTGCCCAAAGTGGGGTGCCTCATGTTTTCCCGGCATTTTCCCGCCATCGAACTGTGCGTTTTTCTGCGAAAGAACTTGAACTTGATGAACACTTTGACCAACCGTCCCGGCCAGTCAGGCACCCCAGCCGATGCATCCGCCCAAGGAGGCAGCGACGTCGTGCTGGCCTTCGACATTGGCGGCACCGACATGAAGGTCGGCATGGTGCACGGGCAACTGGGCGGGGGCAACGTCGAAGTGCTGGACATCCAGCGCCACCCCACGCCGCTGGACGGCGCCCGCTCCGGCGAGAGCGTGTGTTCGCGGATCGTGGAGCTGACCGGGGAATACCGGGCCGCGCATCCGGAGCTGCACATCACCGCCGTGGGCGTGACGGTGCCCGGCATCGTGGATGAGGACGCCGGCATCGGCGTCTACTCGGCCAACCTCGGCTGGAAGGACTTCCCGTTCACGGCCACCCTGACTGAAGCGCTCGGCGTGCCGGTCGGCTTTGGCCACGACGTCAGCATGGCCGGCGAGGCGGAATTCCGCCTCGGCGCCGCCGTGGGCAAGACGGATGTGCTGATCCTGGTGATTGGCACGGGCATCGCCGGTGCCGTGCTGTGCGACGGCCGGCGTGTTGTCGGCGGCGGCTATGCGGGGGAGATCGGCCATGCCATGGTGCCCGCCCCCGGCGGCGGCATGGCCATCATGGAATCCCTCGGATCCGCAGGTGCCATCGCGCGCCGCTATACGGAAGCAACCGGAACGGCCGTGGCCGGTGCCCGGCAGGTGCTCGAGCTGGCCGCAACGGGCGATGAGGCGGCCGCCACGGTCTACTCCGACGCCATCAACGCCCTCGCATTCAGCGTGGCGCAGTGCGTGTCCATCCTCGGCACCGAGACCGTGGTGCTCGGCGGCGGGCTGTCCATGGCGGGGGACACCCTCTTCGAACCCCTCGCCGCCCGCGTTGACGAGCTGCTCACCTTCCACCGCCGCCCGGAATACGTCCACGCCGCACTGGGGGAGAACGCCGGGCTGATCGGCTCCGCCTTGAAGGCCCGCAGCCTCCGCGAGTCCGGAACCCTGGAGGTGCCCGCATGAACAACCTGGTCCTGACGGTCACGCCCAACCCCGCCGTCGACGTCACCTACACCGTGCCCGGCATCAACCTGGGCGCCTCGCACCGCGTCCCCACCCCGCTCCACCGCGCCGGTGGCAAGGGCCTGAACGTCTCCCGCGTGGCGCACCAGCTGGGCCACCCCACACTGGCCGTCGCCACGGTGGGCGGGCTCTCCGGGGAGCGCTTCCGCACCGACCTGGATGCCTCCGGCATGCTGCACCAGCTGGTCCCCGTGGCCGCCGACACCCGCAGCTCAATCGCGCTCGTGGACACCGCCGCGGACTTCACCACCAGCATCTTCAACGAGTCCGGCCAGGCGCTGTCGCCGGAAGAGTGGCAGGCCCTCGCCGCTGCAGTCGTGGACAACCTCGCCGGTGTCCAGATGCCCGACGGCGTACGCCGCCCGGGCGTGCTCGTCGGCTCCGGCTCCCTCCCGGACCAGGCGCCGGCCGACTTCTACCCGGCCCTTGTGGCACTGGCCCACGGCGCCGGCGTGCCGGCCATCATCGACACCTCAGGTGCCGGCATCCTGGCAGCCGCGAAGGCGGGGGCAGACCTGCTCAAGCCCAACAACCACGAACTCATGGAAGCCGTGGGGGAGACCAACCTTGCCGCCGCCGCCCGCAAGCTCATGGACCTCGGCGCCCGGCGCGTCCTGGTCAGCGTGGGCGAGGAGGGCATGCTCGCATTCAGTGCCGAGAACCCCGGCCGCTACATCCAGGCCAAGCTGCCGGCGCCGCTGAGCGGAAACCCCACGGGGGCCGGCGACGCTGCCGTGAGCGCGGCCGCCGTCGCACTTGCCAACGGCGTGGAGGACCTCCGCGAAATCCTGCGCCGGGCCACTTCCTGGAGCGCCGCCGCCGTGCTTATGCCGGGTGCCGGGGAAATCTCCCCGCGGTACACCGAGCTTGCCGAACAACTCATCATCACAGACCACTAAGGACCTCCATCTCATGGCTTTGACAAACACGCGCGACATCATGGACCTGGCCGCGAAGGCCGGCACGGGGCAGGGCGCGTTCAACGTGATCCACCTCGAGACCATTGAGGGGCTGATCGGCGGTGCCGAGGCTGCCGGGCGCCCCGTCATCCTGCAGATCTCCGAAAACTGCGCCAAGTTCCACGGCGGGCTCGAGCCCGTTGCCGCGGCCACCCTCGCCGCCGCCCGCAGGGCCTCCGTCCCGGTGGCGGTGCACCTGGACCACGCCGAGTCCGAGGCCCTCGCGTACGAGGCCGTGGACCTGGGCTTCGGCTCCGTCATGTACGACGGCGCGCACCTCGAGTACGCGGAAAACGTGGAATCCACGGCTCGCGTGGCCGCCTACGCCCATGAGCGCGGCGTGTACGTTGAGGCAGAGCTGGGCAAGGTCGGGGGCAAGGACGGCGCCCACGCACCGGGCGTGCTGACCGACCCTGCCGAAGCCGCCTCATTTGTCGCCGCGACCGGCGTGGACGCACTGGCTGTGGCTGTGGGCTCCTCGCACGCCATGACCGAGCGCTCCGCCGCGCTGAACCTGGTCCGCATCGCCGAACTGAAGGCAGCCCTGGAGGTGCCCCTGGTGCTGCACGGCTCCTCCGGCGTTTCGGATGAGAACATCGTGGCTGCGATCGCTGCCGGCATGACCAAGATCAACGTCTCCACCCACCTGAACGGCTTCTTCACCCGCGCCGTGCGCGAATACCTCGACGCCAACCCGGCCGTCGTGGACTCCCGCAAATACCTGGGGGCCGGCCGCGACGCGCTGGTTCCCGAGGTTGCGCGCCTGCTGTCCCTGTTTGCCGCCGCAAAGTAACCGCACGACGGCGGCCGGCCCGCCCAGGAACGCCACGCAGCCCCTGCAGGGGAAACACGGCCGCCGCCACGTACCATGGCCGGAGACGGAACCATCGCCCGGAGAAGGAATTATGAACAGAACCGAACGCCTCACCGCCATCCTGGACATCCTGGCTGCCGACGGGCAGGTGGAAGTGGATGAGATCGTTGAAAAGCTCGGTGTCTCCCCGGCCACGGCCCGACGCGACCTGGACTCGCTGGCCAACGAGCGGCTGCTGACCCGCACCCGCGGCGGTGCCACGAGCGGTTCCGTCTCCTACGACCTTCCGGGCCGGTACAACCGCGACGACTTCGCACACGAAAAGCAGGCCATCGCCCTGGCTGCCAGTGCACTGATTCCCAAGGGCGCGGTCATCGGGCTGTGCGGGGGCACCACCAGCACGGCCCTGGCCCAGGTGCTGGCCACGCGCGAGGACCTGATGGAGGCATCCAACCGGCCCACCCTGACAGTGGTGACGAACGCGATCAACATTGCCGCACAGCTGGCCATCCGGCCCAACTTCAAGATCATGGTCACCGGCGGCATCGTGAACCCGCGCTCCTACGAACTCGTGGGTCCGTACGCCGATTCCATCCTGCAGCGGGTTGCACTGGACTTTGCGTTCATCGGCGTCAACGGGATCGAGCCCGGCGCCGCCCCCACCATCAACGACGAGGGCGAGGCCTCCGTCAACTCCCGGATGGCCCGACGTGCGTCCGAGGCGTTCATCCTGGCCGACTCCTCCAAGATCGGCCGCCGCGCCTTCGCCACGATGGACCTGACCAACCTGGGCAACGTCATCACCGATTCCGGCATCACGCTGGAGCAACTCCGGGCATTCGAGGACGCCGGCACCAAGGTCATCGTCGCCCCGCCGGCCTGACCCCAAGCACGCGGGACCCAAAGACCCTGGACAGCCCAGTTATCCGGGGAAGAACTCCTTGCCGTAGTAGTTGCCGGCCGCAGGGAGCCCGCCGGGCACGGCATACACGCCGGAGCCCACGTGCCGGATGTATTCGTTGAGCCGGTCCGAGGAACCCAACTTGCGCTGCAGTGCCACGAATTGTTCCGGATCGCGCTGGAAGCTCAGGAACATCAACCCGGCATCGAGGCGGCCCACGGCGTCGAGCCCGTCGGTGAAGTTGTAGCCGCGGCGCAGGATCTTCGTCCCGCCGTTGTTCTCATGGGCTGCCAGCGCGATGTGCGAGTCCGCCGGAATCACCGGACCGCCGCCGGGCGCGGCCGCATGGAAATCGGGGACGTCGTGCTCGCGGGTTCCGGACAGCGGTGCGCCCGCCTGCTTGGTCCGGCCGAAAATGCCCTGCTGGTCGTTGATTGGATCCTCGTCCCACGTCTCGATCATCATGTGGATCTTGCGCGCCACAAGGTAGCTGCCGCCCGCCATCCACCCCTGCCCGGCCTCATCGCCCACCCACACGTGCTCGGCAAAGTCCTCCTCTGTTTTGATGTTCCGGGTGCCGTCCTTGAAGCCCAGCAGATTGCGCGGGGTTATCTGGTTTGCCCCGGCCGAAGCGCGGCCAAAACCGAGCACTGTCCAGCGCGTCCTCACGGATGTCCTTGCCATCCGGGCCAAGTTCCGGACAGCATGGTAGGCCACCTGCGGATCGTTGGCGCACGCCTGGATGCACAAATCCCCGCCCGTCATCGCCGGATCCAGCGACTCCCCAGCCATCGCCGGCAGCTGGTCAAATCCGGCCGGCTTGAACTTCTCCAGCCCAAACCGCCCGTCAAACAGCGACGGCCCAAATCCAAGTGTCAGCGTCAGCCCGTGCGGCCCCATGTCGGCAGCCTCCCCGGTGTCGCCGGGCACGCCGTTCGCCCGCGCAGGCTGCACCTTCCCGACGGGCCTGCCGTTCGTCAGCTCCGCCATCGCCGCCGACCACTTCGCCAAAACCAGCTGCAGCTCCACCGGCGTTGTCGCCGTGACGTCGAAGGCGGTGAACACCAGGTGGTCCTGCGGGGGAGTGCTGATGCCCGCCTGGTGTTCGCCGTAGAAGGGATGGCGCTCGTCGCCGTTCCTGGCGCCCTGTACGACGCCGGATGCCCCGTTGGGTGCCATGGCGGCGGCTGCCGCTGTGGCCGCGCCCGCGCCGAGCACGAGGCCGCCCGCCGCAGCCATTGCGGCAGAACCGCTGATCAGTGACCGCCGCGGAACGTCGGGGCCGGGTGCTGTGGGTGTCTCCATTTAGACGGTTGCAACCTTTTCGGAAATCTTGGCCAGCGGAGCCTGGAGGGCCTGGATCAGGGCGGTGAGCTTGGCGCCGTCGGAGGCCTTCAGCTCATCGGTGTACGGCTTCCAGCCGCCCAGCGCCGCCGGATCCTGGTAGTCCTGCAGTGCTGTGGTGACCGTTTCGAACTGCGTGGAAATCTGTTTTGTCAGGCCCGGGTCGATCTCCTGCAGGGCCGGCTTGAGGTATTCAAACGCCTGCTGGGACCCTTCGATATTGGCGGCAAAGTCCACCAGGTCAAGCTTGGAGTAGGCCTCTTCCTCACCGGTTATTTTTGATGACTGGACTTCCTCCAGCAGCCCGCTGGCACCGTTGGCGAGCTCCTCGGGCTTGTAAGCGCCACTGCTTTCCAGCTCGGCCGTGAGGGACTTCAAGGTGTCGACGTCCCTCACGATGCCGGCCGCGAGGGCCTTGGAACCGTCCGTGACGGCCTGGGCCTCAAAGAGGTCCTTCTCCAGCGGGTGGAAACCTGTCCACTCCGCACCGGGCTCGACGTCGGCCACGCGCAGGTCAAGTGCCGGGTCCAGGTCGGGGAAGCTTTCGGCCACGGGCTCGATGCGCTCAAAGAACGGGCGGGCCTCGGCATACGCCTTCTGGCTTGCCTCCACGTCGCCCGAGTCAACGGCCTTTTGGAGTGCGGCCACGGCCAACACCAGGCTGTCCACCTGTCCGGAGACGTACTTGGCGTAGCCGTCGGTGCCCTCCTTGAGCAGGCCGGTCACGCCGTTGGCCTGCGCCGAGGCGGCGCTGCCGGTCACGGTGAACGGGGTGTTTTCGTTGCCTGCCCCGGGGCAGTACAGCTGGTACTGGCCGCCGGGCAGGGTCACGGTGAAGCTGACGGCCTTCAGGCCGGGGATGATGTTCTCGCGCTCACCCAGGATGCGCTTGTCGCTGAGCAACTCCACCTCGCTGACGCCCGAGGCGTCCTTGTTGGCCACTGTGAAGGTGACAGGGCCGGCGGGGGCGGTGGCGAAGTCGGGGACACACTGGTCCAAGCCGTCAACCTTTTCAACACTGACGGAGATTTGAGCCGCCCCGTTGCTCACGGGTGCTGCCTCGCCCGAGGCGGTGCCGGCCGTGCCGGAAGGGGTGGCGGTGCTGCAACCGGCCAGGGCCAGGGCAAGCACCGTGGCACCCGCGGCCAGGGCGGGGATGGTGCGTGGGCGCGCGGCGGTGGGGGAGGAAGTCATGGGTGTCCTTAATGGGGTGGGTTGTAAAAAGGGGTGCAAAAGCACCGCTGCCCGAAGCCGGGCAGCGGTGGGCAGGAGGAAATTAAGGGGAGGGGGCGGTGACCAGCAGCTGGCGCCGGTTGCGGCGGGCAGCCACCAGAAACGCCACGGCGGCGATGGCCAGGACCGACGGGAGCATGCACGACCACAACGTGTTTTCGCTGCGTGCCGATTCCAGGGTGTTCAGCTCGGTGACGGCCGCGGTTACATGGTCCTCCGGGACCGACCAGCCGCCGTCACCCACCACGGCAATGGTGCGGGGGCTGGCCAGGCCGCCGCCGCTGAGGGTCAGCGCAGTGCCCTCGTCATTGACGGCATCAACCAGAGTGTCCCCGGCCAGCCACACGGTGATGGCGCCCTTGTGCTTCCAACTGGCGTCGAAGGGGCCGGGGTTGGCGGAGGCGCTGATGCCAACGGGGATGCGCCCGCCATTGAGTTCCACCAGGGCCGCCACCGAGAGCTCGGCGGGCTCGGCCGTGCTGGAGCTGGCGGAATCCCCGCCAACGGCCGTATAGGCGGAGAGGGTGCGGCCGGCATGTGATTCGGTGCCATGGCCGGTCAGGGCGTAGCTGTTGCTGTGCCCGTCGGTCGCGGTGACGATGAGTGTCTTGCCGCCGCCCGTGGCCGCGGCGGCGTTTGCACCGGCAGCCACCGCGGCCTCATCCGAGGCGAGGCGAAGCGTCACCGCAGCCTCGCCGGAAGAAGTGAGGGCCGGCGTCGTGCCTGAGGAAAGTGTTGCGGCAGGAATGGCCAGCGGGGCGGCAATGGCCAGCGCCACGGCAGCCGTGGCCAGGGCGCCGGCGGCGGCGAACTGCACGCGGGGGAGTGCTGCCGGGGTGGGCTTGGCGCGGCGCGGCCACAGGATGAAGGCGAGCATGGGGACCAGGTAGAGGGCCCAGCCGAGCAGTTCCACCACGCGGGGGTCGTTGGGGATGCCGAAGACGCCGGTGAGAATGGCGGCGCGGGCACTGCCGTTGGGGGCCAGCCAGGCGAGGCTGATGGTGGTGTCCTGGCCGACGTTGAGCCAGCCGGCCTCGTGGGCGGTGCGCAGGGATTTCATGACCAGCCCGGCGGCGACGAACATCAGGAACACGCCGGTGGCCTGGAAGAACTTGGCCAGGTTGAGCTTGATGGCGCCGCGGAAGAGCAGGAAGCCGATGCCGGAGGCCACCGCCAGGCCCAGCACCGCGCCGGTGCCGGCGGCCAGGGGGCTCAGTGAAGACTGGAAGGCGGCCACCATGAAGACGGCGGTTTCCACGCCTTCGCGCAAGACCGCCAGGAATGCCATGACCGCCAGGGCCATGACCGAACCGCCCTTGAGTGCGGATCCGGCGTGCTGTTCCAGCGTGGATTTCATGTTGCGGGAGTTTTTGCTCATCCACAGGATCATGAACGTCACGATGATGACCGCGGCGGCGCCAATGACGGTTTCCATGGCTTCTTGCTGCTGCTGGGGGAGCGCGGCGGAGACGATTTCCAAGGTGATGCCCACCAGGGCGCTGACCAGCACGGCGGCGCCCACACCGAGCCACATGGGCTTGAGTGAGATGGTGTTGCGGCGCAGGAAAGCGGCGATCATGCCCACTATCAGTGCGGCTTCCAGGCCTTCGCGAAGGCCAATCACCAATGTTGCCAGCACCCAGATACTCCGGTGGTTTCGATAATTAACGGCTGGAGTTTGCTCCGGCCAAAGAAAGGCTACCCTTCCATGGCGTTAATTTCATAATTAGGGCAGTGATCTGTTGCCTAATGTTTCGGCCCGGGGCGGGATCGTGGAGGTGCATCCCGCCGGCTGACGGCAAGAAGTTTGCAGTAGTCCGCAAAGCTACGTGCTGCCACGGATGAAGTGTTGCAGCGGCAGGTTCATCATGGAAAAAGTACCGACCCAAAAAAGCAAGGAGCGTTGTAGTGCGCAAGTTATTCGCGGTGCTGTCCATCCTGCTCACCACCGCGGTGCTTCTGCAGTTCTACCTCGCCGCAGTGGGCGTCTTCAGCAACCCGGAGGACGAACTGTTTATCCTCCACGCCATGAACGGCCGCTTCGTCCTCCCGTTGCTGGCGCTGTTGCTCATCATCTCGGCGGCGCTGGCCCACGCCGGCAAGCGGCTCATCTGGCTGAGCGTACTGCCGCTGGTTCTGGTGCTGTTTCAAACGGTGCTGTTCATCCTGACAGGCACCATCTTCAACGTGGGTCCGCCGTCCGAAGGTGAAGCCATCAGCATTCCCTTGGCCGCAACCTTCATGCTGGCATTCCACGCGGTCAACGGAGCCGTAATCTTCTTCACCTGCACAGTGCTGATCCGGCGCTCGTGGAAGCTGGCATTCGGTGCCCAAACAGTGCCCGTCACGAACCCCGACGACGCCGTTCCAGCCAGGTCCATGGACGCGCCCACCGGATCCGTTGAAGAGGTGCGTCGAGTCCCATGAGCGTGACCGCGCTGCTCGCAGCGGACCTCATCGCTGCCGTGGCCACGGTGGCGGTGTGGCTCGGCGCGGCGGTGCTGGCAGTGGGGCAGCTGGGTGGCGCAAACAGTGCGAAGGCTCGATGGGGCCTGGGCGTCAACGCCGCTGGCATTGCCGCTCTGGCCGCGCTGTGGTGGATGGCGTCCCTGCTTGCCCGGCACGGTTGGTGGTTCGTGCAGGAAAAAATTTCCTTTGCCCTGCCAATCCTGAGTATCCACGCAGCCATTGCGACAGTTCTGGCCGCTGGCCCGCTCACCAAGGCGGCAACTGGACGACGCGTCGCCGGTCTGCCGCTTCTGGTGCCTGTGGCGTACATCGGCGCTGCGGCAGCTGCCATTGCAGGAATCATCGCCAGGCTGGTTGTGGGCTATCCGCTTGAATCAGCCCCGGCAGTGGTGCCGTATCTGCTGGTCCTGTTGGCAACGGCACTGAGTTGGCTGATCTTGGCGCATGTCGGACGACGCGCCGTTGGCAGCTTGGCTGGGTTCACTGCGTTCGTGCTGATCGGTTCTCTCACCTTTGTCTGGCTGGGGCCGGCATCGGAACCTGGGGTCCTCGCCGGAGGGCACGGGCATGCCGGGACGGTGCATGGGGCCCAACCTTCGCTGGCGGGCACTGCCGCGCAGGTGCCCCTGACCGACCTTCCCGCGGACTTGTCCGGGCTGACGGGGCGGCACCGGCAATTTACGCTCACGGCTGCCAGGCAGCGCCTGACCCTGAGCGGTGGTGTTGCCGCGGACGCGTGGACCTATGGTTCTGTCCCCGGGCCTGAACTGCGCGTGTTCCAAGGGGACCGGGTGTCAGTGGCCTTGCACAACACCGATATTTCCGAAGGCGTGACGATCCACTGGCATGGCTATGACGTGCCGAACAAGATGGATGGTGTGGCCGCAGTGACGCAGAATGCCGTCCTGCCGGGCGAAACATTCACCTATGACTTTGTTGCCCGGGATGCGGGAAGTTACTGGTACCACACCCACCAGGTTTCCTCCGACGGTGTGCGGCGGGGGCTCTACGGCATGTTCATCGTCCTGCCGCGTGATGGCATCGCCGAGTCACTTGACCTAAGTGTGCCGGTCCATACCTTTCGACGGGCCGTGGTGTTTGGCTCCTCGGATGCGGCCCAGAACCACAGTGTTCCGATTGGCACGCCTGTGAGGCTGCGGGTGGCCAACACCGACCAGCAGCCCCATCGCCTGCGACTGACGGGCAGCCCCTACCGGGTTGTTGCCGTTGACGGCCATGATGTCATGGATCCAACGGACATCGCGGGTCAGCCTTTGCGCCTGCCTGCGGGCGGCCGAGTCGACCTTGCCCTGAGGATGCCGGAGGCCCCCGTATCGCTGCGGACCGATTCCGCGAAGGCGGTGTCACTGAACCTGCTCCCCGTGGGAGTCACAGCGGCGCCGTCAGTGAGCCCACCGAGGAGCCTTGCGAGCCAGGCCATGGATGCCGCAGCACTGCCCGACGTCGATCTCCTGCGCTATGGCCGTCCGACTCCGGCAGCACAACCCCGCGGCACGAGCGTGGTGGAGGCGACGATGGTGCTGGACCGGCTGCCGCGACTGATGGATGGCTTGCCCGGCTTCGGCTACACCGTCAATGGATCCGTCTACCCGCACATTCCCGGCATCGAGGTCACGACGGGGCAGGTGGTGCGGCTGACGGTGGCCAACCGGGGGTGGGAAACCCATCCCATGGACGTTCATGGGCACCATGTGCTGGTGCTGGCCCGCAATGGTGTCCCAGCCATAGGATCGCCGCTGTGGCTCGACACGTTTGATGTGCAGCCCGGCGAGGTCTGGGAGGTGGCGCTGGTGGCAGACAACCCCGGGGTGTGGATGGACACTGCCACAATCTGAAGCACGCCGCCAACGGCATGATGATGGTGCTGAAATACAAGGGAGTAACAACCCCCTTCAATCACGGTGGGCCGCATGGCAACAAGCCCGAATAGGGGTGCCAGGCGACCCGGCCATGGTGCGGGAGTAGAGTTTCACCAGTTCCAGAGGAGTGAAATCATGATGAATTATGCGCTGATGTACCGCTTGGGCCTGACCCCGTGGGAGCGCTACGGCGAACGCAGCCGCGAGCAAATCGTCGGTATTCTCGAGCGTGAGAAGCCACGCCGTCATGGACGCGCCCTTGATATCGGTTGTGGCCGCGGAAAATTCACCCCTGTCCTGGCCCGCATCGGCTGGGATGCCACCGGGCTCGACTATGTTCCGGCGGCCATTGCGGCGGCCAAACACGACGCCGGCCCAGGCAGAGGGAACGTTCCGCGCTACGTCGTGGGCGACGCGACGACGCTCAGCACCCAAGGCCTGGGCACCTTCGATCTCTTCGTGGACATCGGCTGCATTCAGGGGTTCAATCCAGGGCAGCGCCAACTCGTGGGCCATGAGGTCACCGCCAGTGCGAATCCCGGGGCGCGGTTGCTGATGCTGGCGTTTGGTCCGTCGCGCTTTCAGGGCTCCATCGGCGGCGTGGCCAGGGAAGACATCGAGACCGCGTTCCCGCGATGGAGCGTCTCGCCCGTCGAAGAAGCGTCGCCGACCGGGCTTGGCTGGCCCATGAACCGGACGGCCCCGATGTGGTACCGGCTCGAACTCGACGGCGGCTGAGAGTTCAAGGCCCCTCAGGCCGGTCGCTTCACCAAATGTGGTCCGGCGCGTCCAGCACGGTGGTGCCCGGATGCGCCGGAGTCCACTGGTCAAACGGCCGGTCAAGGGTGTAGCGGTCGCCGGTCTTCAGCAGTGTGCGGGTCTCGGCGTTCTCCGGGTTGTTCAACGACTCAAAATACTCCACCGACCAGTGGAACCAGCGCATGCAAAACAGCCGCATCGTCAGCCCGTGCGTCACAAACAGCGCATTCGGGGCGTAGCCGGGCTTGGCCCACTGCCGGAACAGCGTCTCCATGAAGCTCGACACCCTGTCATAGACGTCCGAGCCCGATTCGCCCTCCCGGAAGCGGTAGAAAAAGTGCCCGTACGCGTTGCGCAGTTCCTTCTGGTCCGCGATCTCCGCCGGGTTCTGGAAGTTCGCCCAGTCCTGCTCCCGCAGCCGCGGCTCCTCCATCGTGGTCTCGACCAGGTCGCCCAGCGCCATCGCCTCCAGCGTCTGGTACGCACGCAGGTACGGCGAAACGTAGACGCGCACCTTCTGCCCGTCCAGCTGCCGCCGCACCCTCTCGCCGGCCGCCTTCGCCTGCGCCACGCCCAGCTCGGTGAGCGGGATCCGGTAGTCGGGAATCCGGTTGTAAATGGTCTGGTCAACGTTCGCGGCCGACTGCCCGTGCCGCACCATGATGATCTGTCGAGGCGCTCCCATGGCACGAGCCTATTCCCCACGCCCTCCCAAACCTCGCAGGCTCGGCCCGGGGCCCTCGGGCGTGTGGGCCCACCCACGCAGTCCCAATCCCCGCTGGCTCGGCCCGGGGCCCTCGGCGTGTAGGCATCACGCGTGCCATCCCCGCTGGCGGGGCACATGCGATTTCCAGCCGGGGACGGCATGATGGGGACCATGAATGATCCCGTTCCCGCCCATTCCAAGCACGACGGCGCACCTTCCGTCCCTGCCCCGGCCTCCCCGGGTGCCGGGCCGGCCCGGGCAGCCGGCGTCGTGCCGCCAACAGCGCAAGGCGGGGGAGCCGCCGTCGAACTCCAAGACTGGGGAGGCAGGTCTCGGCGGCGGCTGATTTTTGAGGTGCTGCTGGTGCTGGGTCTGTCGCTGGGGAAGTCAGCCGTGTATTCGGTGGTGTCGCTGCTGGACAAGATGAGCCAGGCCCCGATCGCGCAGGGAACCTCCACATTGAATGCGGTGCAGAACAGCCGGGAAGTGTTTGATTTTACCTACCAGGTGCTGGGCATCTTCTTTTCGCTGGTGCCCGTGCTGCTGGTGTTTTACCTGCTGGCCGAGCCGGGGAAATCCGTGTTCCGCAAGATCGGGCTGGATTGGCGGCATCCGGTGCGCGACGGGCTGGGGGCGTTGGGGCTGCTGGTCATTATTGGCGTGCCGTCGCTGGGCCTGTATGCGGCCGGGCGGGCGCTGGGCATCACCACGGAGATCATTCCCAGCGCCCTAGACCAGTATTGGTGGACCGTACCGGTGCTGGTGCTCTCGGCGGTCCGGGCGGGCGTGTTGGAAGAGGTCATCCTCAACGGCTACCTTCTGGGGCGCCTGCAGAAGATTGGCCTGGGCTGGTGGAGCGCGATTTTTCTGGCGGCAGTGCTGCGCGGCAGCTACCACGCCTACCAGGGGTTCGGGCCGTTCGTCGGCAACTTTGCCATGGGGCTGCTGTTCGGCTGGGTGTACAAGAAATGGGGCCGGGTGGCGCCGCTGGTGGTGGCGCACGCGCTCGTGGACATTGCCGCGTTCACGCTGGGCCCGGCGCTGGGCTTCGGCGGCTGAGCCCGGGCACACCGGCGCAGTGTCGAGTTCCGCGTTCGACTTTGCGTATGCGCACGCTTGCACCCCCAACTTTGCGCAGCCATCATGGTGGCGCAAGCCCAGTACCCCAACTCGGCGCATACCCAAAGTGCCAGTGTTGGCCGGGGCGGCGTGGGGCCGGATTCGACTTTGCGTATGCGCACGCTTGCACCCCCAACTTTGCGCAGGCATCATGGTGGCGCAAGCCCAGTACCCCAACTCGGCGCATACCCAAAGTGGGCCGGACGTCGTCGGATGCAAAAGCTGGGGGATGCAAAAGCCCAGGTGACACCAAAACGGCGGCACGCACCTTCCGAAAGGTGCGTGCCGCCGTCGTGCAAGGAAAAGGTGAGGGCTCCGGGGCTAGATCGTGACCCGGCCCTGGGCCGTTTCAAACGTCACGGACATGATGCCCGGGGTGCCGCGCGGGGCGATCCACTCCACGGCCACGTCGTCCAGCGGCGCCTCGACCGGCTCGCCCAGCCATTCGGTGACGCGCTCGGCGCTGCCGGCGATGGTCAGCGACGACAGCCGAACCGACGACGGCCGTGCCTGGGACGGGTGCAGGGCGGGGTCGCCCTCCCACTTGAGCATGTAGGGCACCTGGGGATCGGCGATCAGGCCCTTGATGCCGATCTGCTGCCAGATCAGTTCCTGGCCGTCGGGGAACTTGCGGTTGCCCGGCACTGCGCTGCGGCCCAGGCGCTCCTCGAACGGGACCAGGTCGTCAACGGCGACGCACCAGCCCATCCATCCGCCGCCGGCAGCAGACCGCGCCTTGACGGCCTGGCCAAACGGCGCCTTGTCGGAGGCAGGGTGGTCCAGGCACTCGACAATTTCCACATAGTGGTGGTCCGTGAGGGGGATGATCATGTTGCGGGTTCCGAAGCGCGGATGGATTCCGCCCTTCACCGCCTTGACCCCCAAGGCACTCGCGATTCGCTCCGCGGTGGCAGCCAATCCGTCTGATTCACTCGCATAAGAAACATGGTCCATTCGCATGACTTCATCTTGGCACTTTGACGCAGATCACTCGACTTAGTGTGCCCTAAGCCGCATGGGACGTCCGATCTCCTGCGTGCAGGATGTCGGTGCCGTGGGGCAGAATTGAAGCGTGACTGAGACTTCCGCACCCTTGACCCTGCCCACCGCCGCTGCACAGGCCGAGCGCATCATCAACACCATCGCCGCCGAGCTGGGCGTGCGCCCCGCCCAAGTCCGCGCCGCCATTGGGCTGATGGACGACGGCGCCAGCGTCCCCTTTATTGCCCGGTACAGGAAGGAAGCCACGGGGACCCTGGACGATGCACAGCTCCGTGATCTCGAGGAGAGGCTGCGCTACCTGCGCGAGCTCGAGGCCCGCCGGTTGGTGGTGCTGGAAACCATCCACGGGCTCGGCAAGCTGACGGATGCGCTGCGCCGTTCGGTGGAGGCCGCCGCCACCAAGTCGGAGCTGGAGGACTTGTACCTTCCCTACAAGTCCACGCGCAAGACGAAGGCGGATGCCGCCCGCGAGGCCGGGCTCGAGCCGCTGCTCGATGCGCTGTTGTCGGACCCGTCCAAGTTCCCCGCCGTGGAGGCGGACTCCTTCATTGACGCCGGCCGCGGCGTGGCCAGCGCCGACGACGCTTTGGCCGGCGCCCGTGCCATCCTCATTGAGCGGGCCGGCCAGGACGCGGTGCTCGTGGGCGAGCTGCGAGAGCGGCTCTGGAAGACGGGCAGGCTCCGTTCCGCCGTCAAGACCGGCAAGGACAACGAGGGCGAGAAGTTCAAGGACTACTTTGATTTTGCCCAGCCGCCGCACACACTGCCCAGCCACCGCGTTCTGGCCCTGCTCCGCGGCGAAAAGGAGGGGATGCTGACACTGGACCTGGCGGAAGCCGACACCCGTGACGCTGATGCCCAGGCCCAGGCGCGTGCCGCCTATGAAGGTGCCGTGGCCCACTCACTGGGGATCACCGAGTCCGGCCGTGCCGCCGACACCTGGCTCATGACCAGCGCCCGGCTGGCTTGGCGCACCCGCATCCTGACCCGCCTGTCCGTGGACCTGCGCGTGCGGCTGTTCCAGAGCGCCGAAGAGGAATCGGTACGGGTTTTCGCCGCCAACCTCCGGGACGTGCTGCTGGCCGCACCGGCAGGAAACCGCGCCACCCTGGGCCTGGACCCGGGCCTGCGCACCGGCACGAAGGTGGCCGTCGTGGACGGCACCGGCAAGGTTGCCGCCACCGACACCATTTACCCGCACGCCCCGGCCCGGAAGTGGAACGAGTCCCTCTCCACGCTGGTCCGGCTGGCCCAAAAGCACAACGTTGAGCTGATTGCCATCGGCAACGGCACCGCCAGCCGCGAAACTGACAAGCTGGCCGCGGAGCTGGTGGCCGAGCTCAAGCGCCAGAACCCGGAGAGCAAGGTCAGCAAGCTCGTGGTCTCCGAGGCCGGTGCCTCCGTCTACTCCGCCTCGGCGCTTGCCGGCGCCGAACTGCCCGGCATGGACGTGTCCCTGCGCGGCGCCGTCTCCATCGCCCGCCGCCTGCAGGACCCCCTGGCCGAACTGGTCAAGATCGAACCCAAGTCCATTGGCGTGGGCCAGTACCAGCACGACCTCACGCCCGCCAAGCTCGACCGCTCCCTCGATGCCGTAGTGGAGGACTGTGTCAATGCCGTGGGCGTGGACCTGAACACGGCCTCGCCCGCGCTCCTGGCGAGGGTGGCCGGCGTCGGGCCCCTCCTGAGCGAAAACATTGTGGCCCACCGCAATGAAAACGGCCCGTTCACCAAGCGCCGCGAACTGCTGAAGGTGGCGCGGCTCGGCCCCAAGGCCTTCGAGCAGTGCGCAGGGTTCCTGCGGATCACCGGGGGAGCGGAGCCGCTCGACGCCTCGAGCGTGCACCCCGAGGCGTACGGCGTGGCCCGCAAGATCCTCGTTGCGGCGGGTGCCAAGCCGGCTGAAGTCGCTGGCGGCGTTTCGGCCGTGGCCTCCGTCAACCCGGCCGACTTTGTGGACGGCGACTTCGGCCTGCCCACCGTCACGGACATCATCGCGGAGCTGCAAAAGCCCGGCCGCGACCCCCGCCCCCGCTTCGAGACCGCCACATTCACCGACGGCATCGAGAAGATCACCGACCTGCGCCCCGGCATGATCCTCGAGGGCACCGTTTCCAATGTGGCCGCTTTCGGCGCCTTCGTTGACATTGGCGTGCACCAGGACGGGCTCGTCCACGTCTCCGCCATGAGCCACTCGTTCGTCTCCGACCCCCATACTGTGGTCAAGTCCGGCCAGGTGGTGCGCGTGAAGGTCCTCGAGGTGGAGCCGGAGCGCAAGCGCATTTCGCTCACCCTGCGCCTCGATGACGAGGCCGGCCAGCCTTCAGGCGGGAAGTCCGACGCCGGCTCCCGCGGTTCCGGGCGCCCCTCGCCCCAGGGCGGGGGTGCTGAAGGGCGCGGACGCGGGCAGGGTGCGCGCGGTGCCGGGCAGGGCGGAGGTCGGGGACAGGGCCAAGGCGCCGGCGGCCAGGGGCAACGTCGGGGCCAGGGCCAGGGCCAGGGCCAAGAGGCCGTCCGCCCCTCGCGCGAATCCGCCCCGGCTCCCGCCAACACCGCCATGGCCGAGGCGCTGCGCCGGGCGGGGCTGGGGAAGTAGCGTCGCGGTGCCGGGCGGGGACCGCAGCGGGCCTTCGAGCGGTGGCCTCCCGGCGATTCACGCGGTGGCGGTTGTTCCATGGCGCCGGGTGCCGGAAGGTGGGGCCGGCATCCCGGGCCGCGACCGCCATCGAGAGCCGGGCGCCCAAGTACTGTTTGCCGCCAGCGTCCGCTGAAAACCCGCACCATGCCGCCACCAACCATGCCGCGGGGCAGATATTGCGAACCGCCAGGGTTGCACAGGGGGCGGATCGCAACATCTGCCCCCTCGTCGGCACTGCAGTTCTCGAGACGATGAAAATGGCCCTGTCGTCGCTTCGAATCTACAGATACGGCCCCTAAACGAGCTCCCCAATGAGCCGCCAAACGAGCCCCCGGACGACCGCATTGCAGGCCTTGTCTATGTTGTCGCGGACGTCCGGAAACCTTGTCTGTGTTGTCGCGGACGGCTAGGGGCCTTTTCTGTGGCCTCGGCGGCGCCGGCCGTTAGGCTTCACCGTGACCCGTGACCTCTGGCGTCGGCAGCAATCCGGGGGCGTCGACGACCACGGCGGCAGGTGCGGATTCGCTGGTACGGAGCCATCCGGCGTCGTTCATGAATCATTTATTCGCCATATGCCATTTCTGGGTTGGAATTTCAAGCAGAAGTTCGCTAGAAGTCATAAAGTCGTCACAATCTTGCAAGCGCGCAAAGTTTCTTCCAGACTGGTTGCAGGTCATGAGTGTCAGCGAACAGCCCCGGCTAGCTGACCGGCAACCCTCCTTCCGCGGTGGGGTGCCCCGGGTGAAGACCAGGCGCCGGACCAACCGGTCACGGCGCAAGCGCGGGCCATTCGCACCTTGACCCTCCACGCACCACGCGCGGGAGGCTCACAGTTGCAGGCCTCTAGTGTTAAGGAAACAGCCATGAGCAACGGTTGGTCATTTGAAACCCGTCAGATCCACGTAGGCCAGGAGCCGGACGTCACCACTGGTGCACGGTCGCTGCCCATCTACCAGACGACATCGTTCGTGTTCCCGTCGGCCGAGAGCGCCGCCGCCCGCTTTGCCCTGGCGGAGCTGGAGCCCATCTACACCCGCCTGGGCAACCCCACCACGGCTGTCGTGGAAGACCGCATTGCCAACCTCGAAGGCGGTGTCGGTGCGCTCATGCTCGCATCCGGGCAGGCCGCAACCACGTTCGCAATCTTGAACATTGCCGGCGCCGGCGACCACATCGTCTCCAGCCCCAGCGTCTACGGCGGCACGTTCAACCTGCTGGCCCACTCGTTGAAGAAGCTGGGCATCGAGGTCACGTTTGTCTCCGATCCCGACAACCTGGATGAATGGCGTGCAGCCGTGCGCCCCAACACCAAGGCGTTTTTCGGCGAGACAGTCTCCAACCCGCGCCAGGACGTGCTGGACCTGGAAAACATCAGCGCCATCGCCCACGAGGCCGGCGTGCCGCTGATCGTGGACAACACCCTCGCCACCCCGTACCTGATCCGCCCCATCGAGTGGGGTGCCGACATCGTCATCCACTCCGCCACCAAGTACCTGGGCGGGCACGGCAACGCCATTGGCGGCGTCATTGTGGACAGCGGCAACTTCGACTTCGCCGCCAACCCGGAGAAGTTCCCCGGATTCAACACCCCCGACGAGACCTACAACGGACTGGTCTACGCCCGCGACCTCGGCGTGGGCTGCGCACTGGGCGCAAACCTGGCCTACATCCTCAAGGCCCGCGTACAGCTGCTGCGCGACCTCGGTTCCGCCATTTCACCGTTCAACGCCTTCCTGATCGCCCAGGGCATCGAGACGCTGAGCCTGCGCGTGGAACGCCACGTCAGCAACGCCGTGGCGGTCGCCGAGTGGCTGGAGGCCAACGAAAACGTTGAGGCTGTCGCCTACTCCGGCATCCCCTCGAGCCCGTGGTTCGAACGCGGCCGCAAGTACGGTCCCCACGGCACCGGCGCAGTCATCGCCTTTGACATCAAGGGCGGCGCCGAAGCCGGCAAGCGCTTCGTTGACGGACTGGAACTGCACTCGCATGTGGCCAACCTGGGCGACGTCCGCTCGCTGGTCATCCACCCGGCTTCCACCACGCACGCACAGCTCTCACCCGAGCAGCAGCTGGCGGCGGGTGTGCGCCCGGGCCTGGTTCGGCTGTCGGTGGGACTGGAAAACGTCGCGGACATCATCGCGGACCTGGAAGCCGGATTCCGCGCAGCCAAATCAGCGTAAGCCACGTGAATCCAGTGATTCCGACGGCTGTGGAGCGCAAAGTGTTGTCCCCTGAAACCGACGCCGGCACGGCAAAGCCCGCGGCCGCCTGGTCCACCTCTGTGGGCCTGGGCGGCGGCGTGCTGCGCTCAATCCACATCGGTGAACTGCCGCTGGAGGCCGGGGGCGCGCTGCCCTCCGTCACCATGGCCTTCGAATGCTGGGGCACCCTCAATGAGGCCGGCGACAATGCAGTCCTCATCCAGCATGCCCTGACCGGCAGCACCCACGTCAGCCGCGGCGACTCCGAAGAAGACGGGTGGTGGGAGGGTCTCGTGGGCCCGGGCGAGGTCATCGACACCGACAAGTTCTTTGTGGTGTGCGCCAACATGCTCGGCGGCTGCTACGGCACCACCGGCCCTTCCAGCGTCGCCGCTGACGGGCGCCCCTACGGCTCCCGCTTCCCGTTTGTCACCATCCGCGACTCGGTCGAGGCGGAGGCGCGACTGGCCGACCGCCTCGGCATCAGCTCCTGGTACGCCGTCATTGGCGGTTCTATGGGCGGGGCGCGGGCCCTCGAATGGGCTGCAAGCCACCCTGACCGGGTGCGGAGGTGCGCCGTCGTCGCTTCCTGTGCCGCCAGCACGGCCGAGCAGATCGCCTTTGCCCAGGCACAGGTGCTCGCCATCCGCCAGGATCCCAACTTTGCCGGCGGGGACTATTACGACGGCGCACCTCCCACCTTGGGCTTGGGGCTGGCCCGTCGCATTGCCCACATCACCTACCGTTCAGAGGAGGAGATGGGCGGGCGCTTCGGCCGCGACGCGCAGGATGGCGCCACCATCAGCCATGGCCGGCTGGAGGCCCCCGGGGATTCCCGTTACAAGGTGGAGAGCTACCTGGACCACCAGGCCCACAAACTGGTGGGACGATTCGACGCCAACAGCTATATTGCCATCACCGAGGCGCTCATGAGCCACGATGTTGCCCGCGGCCGGGGCACCCTGGAGGAAGCCCTCGCCGAGACGGCGGGTGTGGAATTTGTGGTTGCCGCCGTCAACAGCGACCGGCTGTACTTCCCGGCACAGTCCGAGGAGCTGGCGGCCGCGCTGCCCGGCCAGGTGCCCGTGGCGCGGATCGATTCACCCATCGGCCACGATGGTTTCCTGACGGAGGTCGCAGCCGTGGGAGGGCTGCTCAAGGAGTCGTTCTTCCGGGATTGAAGCACGCCGCCGTCATAAGGGACGTCACTCAAAAAACCCGCCCCGGGGAGCTCCGGGGCGGGTTTTTTGATGCCATGTCGCGGCTCGAGGCTGGGCTTGTCAATGGCCCGGCCCCAGCCTCGGCGTCTTCAAGAACTTCTGGCTAGAACTTCTTGAAGATGCCCTCGCGGTACGCCGCATACTGGTCGGCGTCGACCTGGCCTGCACGGCGCGCCGCGTCGAGGGCATCCAGCTGGCGTTTGAGCTCGGCCTCGGCCTGCATCCGTTCGTTCAGGTATCCCGTGGTCTGGTGGCCGTGAGAACTGTCGTAGCCCTTCAGCGGCACACCGTTGAGCAGTGTTCCCACGTAAGGAGCGGTGCCGCCCTGGTGGGCCGTCCCCGTTTGTTGCGGGAGCTTGGCCTGCGGATGCTGGTGGGCGGGTGCGGCCAAGTGGGGGTTCGCCTGCTCCGCCCGCCTCTTGCGCGCGGACGCCCGGAAGAAGGAAATGAACAGGCCCGCGGCAATGATGATGAATATGAAGTACGGCGGCAGGCTGAATGAGGAAGGCGACGACGCGGCGACACTTCCCGCAGCCAGCGGCACAAGCACAACGGTCACAAGGCACCTCTTTCAGGTAGGGCGCGCGGTGGGCGTGCCTCCTTCCATCCTAGTCGCCCGGTCCGGCTGCGGCCCGGCCCGGCAGGAACCATGGGCCCGGTCCGGCGGCCAGTAATCGCAATTCGCGGTGGGAACTATGGGCCCGGCGCCAACCACTGGCAAGGCCCGGCGGCACCTACAGGCCAAGCGCAGCGGCATGCACCGACGTCGTGAGTTCCCGGGGTGACGGCTAGGCCTCCGGCGGGCCGAACACCGGGCCGGGGGTGGGGCGCTTGGCAGAGACGCCGTCGCCGGAAGACTGGTGGCGGATACGGCGCAGCACCCACGGGACCAGGAATTCACGGGCCCAGACCAGGTCCTCGGCGCGGGCGGCCTGCCACTTCTGCGGCGGCAGCGGCGTGGCGTCCATGGGAGTGAGGGAGTGGCGGACGTTGAGCGCGTGCAGCACCATCATGGCGATGGTGTGGTGGCCCAGCGGGGAGAAGTGCAGTCGGTCCTCATCCCACATCTGCGGGTCGGTGAGCTGGCGCAGGGACCACATGTCGCCCACGATCGCGTCATGCCGGGCTGCAATGGTGCGCAGGTTCTCGTTGTAGATGGCCACGCGGCCGCGGATCAGTCCCAGCACGGGGGTGTCGCGGATGTCGGGGCCGTTGAGGATGATGACGTTTGCGCCGGCTGCCGTCATGCGCCCGACGGCCGCGTCGAGCTGTTCCGCGAGGGCGTCGGGGTCTGATCCGGGGCGGATGAGGTCGTTGCCGCCCGCGGAGATGCTGATCAGGTCCGGCTTCAGGGCCAGTGCCGGTTCCAGTTGTTCGGCCAGGATGGGCGCGAGGAGGCGGCCGCGGATGGCGAGGTTGGCGTACTTGAAGTCGTTGCTGCCAAGGCTCAGCTGTTCGGCAACACGGTCCGCCCAGCCGCGGTGGCCACCGGGGCTGGAGGGCTCGGGGTCGCCGATTCCTTCGGTAAATGAGTCGCCCATGGCGACATATCGGGTCCAGGGATGCTGCAACAAAGTATCATTCACGCTATACATACTGCCCGGTAACATCCCGGGTGCGCCAGCCCAACGTGCCAGATTCCACACAGTTTCTGCCGATTTTTTTGGGCCGGGCGCACCGCATGGAAAGATGTGGGCATGAGTGAAACCCCGACAGTCCTTTGGTCCCGCCCCGAAACTGGGCGGCCCGGGACGCCGCTCCTGGTGATTTTCCACGGCTATGGCGCTGACGAGGAGGACCTGTTTTCGCTGGCCGGCCAGCTCCCGCCCGAGTTCACCGTGGCCTCTGTCCGGGCGCCGCTGCAGGCCGGGCCCGGCTACGCGTGGTTCCCGTTGCGCAACGACCTCAGCTATTCGGTGACGGCAGTGACCGAGGCCGCGACCGCCGTCGAACGCTGGCTGGACAGCGTCCGCGAAGGCCACACCTCCGTGACGCTGCTGGGCTTCTCGCAGGGCATGTGCATGGCCACATCGCTGCTGCGCCACCGCCCCGCCGACTACGCCGCCGTGGTGGGCCTGTCCGGATTTGTAGTGGACGCCGAGGGGGATCCGTTCTTCGACGACGACGCCGTCGCCGCGCTGAAGCCGGAGATTTTCTGGGGCCGCGACCAGGCCGACCCTGTCATTCCGCAGACCGCCGTTGAGGCCACCAACACCTGGATGCACGGCCACGCCTCGCTCACCAAGGTGCTCTACACAGGCATTTGGCACGGCATCAACGCCCAGGAAATTGGGCACGTGGGCGAGTTCCTGCAGTACAAGGTGCTCAACGCTGCGCAGGCTGCCAAGTAGCCTTCTGCCAAATTAAGTACGACGGCGGGCACCTCCAAGGGTGCCCGCCGTCGCCTTTAGCATGTGGTCATGTCCGGGACGTCAGGCCCCGGTGGTGATGCGGACTGTTTCGCCGTTGACCGTGACGGTGTCCCCGTGGTGGAGCTGGCGGCCGCGGCGCTCGTCGATTTCGCCGTTGACCTTCACCAGGCCGTTCCTGATGAGGTCGGTGGCTTCAACGCCGTCCTCGACCAGGCTGGCAAGCTTGAGCAGCTGGCCCAGGCGGATCATGTCGTCGCGGATGGGGATGTCAATGATCTCGTGTGAACTCATGGGTTAATTGTGCCGCATCGCGTGCGCTTTGGTTTACGGGTCGTCCAGGCTGTGAACACAGGAGAGAACACGGCCGACCTGCAGGGCCCCGGGCCGGCAAGCCACGAGGGGTGCACTCGGCCGTTTCCGGAGCAGCCCACGCCTGGTTCAGCGGGTGCATGGCCCCCGCGGCAGGTTGGCAGACGCCAGCCGCTGCGGACCCAAGGTCAAATGGCACCCTTTGCGCCTTGTCATGTGAAGTTACGCGGCGACATCTTGCGCCGCCCGCGATAACGTGGCAGCAGGTCTCATCCAACAGTCTTGAAGGGAAAATGCCATGTCGGAGGCAAGCATCATTGTCAGTGGATACACCGAAGAAGGGTACGGCTCAGGCCCCGGGATGGTGCGCTTTGCCATGGCTGCCGACGGACTGCTGGGGGAGAAGTTGGCAACAGCCTCCGCCGTCCTGAACCCGTCCTTTGTGGCCGATGGCGGCACGGTTGTGCTTGCTGTGGAAGAATCGGGCAGCGGCAGTGTCGTTGCCCTCGATCCCGATTCGCTGGCGGTCGAAGGGCGTGCCGCGAGCGGTGCAGACAGCTGCCATGTGGCCCTTGTGGGCGCCGACGTTTGGGCGGCAAACTACACAGATGGCACGGCATCCATCACGCCGCTTGCCGCACTGCTGGGCGGTGCTGCCCCGCAGGAGCCGGAAACAGTCTCCCACCCGGGCAGCGGCCCGGTGGCGGACCGGCAGGGTGAATCCCACGCCCACCAGGTCACTGCCACAACGTGGGGCACTGTCCTGGTGGCGGACCTGGGATCCGACCGTGTCGACGAGTATTCCGCCAGCTCCCGTGTTCGGCTGGGCTCGGCCGAACTCCCGCCGGGTACCGGACCCCGCCACGTGGCCCTCAAGGACGGATTCATGCTGGTGGCCGGCGAGCTCGACGGACATCTCCACGTGCTTCAGCGCGCCGGCCTCGACGGAGGCACGTTCTGGCACTGGCTCTTCAAGGTTCCACTGGCCGAGAGCAGCGGGGCAGTGGCAGCGGCAGAGCAGTTCTACCCCTCCCACATCCAGCTGTCCGACGACGGGACACTGCTGTATTCGGCCGTCCGCGGGCCGAACACGCTCGTGGTCCTGGACGTTTCCGGGTTGAACGTTTCCGAAGGTGCCGACACGGCTCCGACGCCGCCGCGATTCGTGGCGGAGGTGCCCAGCGGCGGCAACTGGCCGCGTCACTTTGCGCTCTCGGCTGCCGGCGGTGACAACGGAATGCTGTACGTGGCCAACCAGCTGTCCAGCGATGTGACCGTATTCGAACTGGATCAGAACGGCATCCCAGGTGCGGCACCAGTGCAGACGATTGAGTTCGGAAGTCCGGCCTGCATCTTGATTCGCCCGTAGCCAGCCGGTGAACGGGGCGGCCCCGGCACCTGCCTCAGATCAGTGCTCCGTGGCCATTCCGGGACGGCCGCGATGGCACAGCCGCTAGTTGCGGTGCTTCCGCGGCTTGTCGGCTTGGCTTTCCCGCACCGGCTCGCGGTAAATCGTGAGTGATTTCTGGATGAGCTTCTTGAGCCATTTTGGGTAGTGCGGCGGATTTGGGTCCCCCGCGGGAGGTGGCTGCACTCGGCCGCTGGGCATGGTCCAGGCGACGCCGCCGTTCTCGGTGACCTTTGGTGTCCAGCCACGGATGGAAATGCGCTGTCGTTCCGGTTCGTCGATGGCGCGTCGCTTTCCGTGGCGATCCTTGTCGTCCTTGAGGTGCTTTGTTAAATGATGTTTCCGGCAGGCACCCTTAAGGTTGGCCAGTGTTGAGGCTCCGCCGAACTCGAAGGCGCGGAGGTGGTCAAGATCGAGGTCCATGACGGGATTTGTACAGTTTGGCATGTAGCAGCCGCCTCCCAGCGCCTGGAGCACGGTCTTTTCCGCGGCACGCAGCGTGTACCGCTGTGGCTCCAGGGGCAGTGCCTCACCAGTGAGCGGGTCGGTCAATACGCGAAGGAACGTGGAAGTGTTGCCCAGCAGCTTCCGTGCCAGCTCCACGGACATCGGCCCGCCCTGGGGCCCGACCAATTCTGCCGGCTCATCGGTGATGCCGAGCAGGGACAGGAACGGGACCGTGACGATGCCCAGGATTTCGGGCATCGGTGGATCAGCCAGGGCCTTGAAGCGGGCGAGGTCTTCCAATTGCTGCAGGTATTCGGCCTGGGGGTGCTCGGGAATGCCGTCGACAACGTTGCCGACAAGCCCTGACCCGTCGCCGACCAGCTCGCCTTCCACCGGGATATCACCGTCAGGCTCGGGGCCGCGGCCTCTCGTGCCGGCCGTGCCAGGAGAGTTGTCAGGGCTTGGCTGCGTGCCGGATGAGGGCAGGATTGTCCCCTCGAGCAGGACGTCGCCACCTGCCGGGCCGCCTGCCGTTGCCGTGGAAGAGCCCTGTCGGGTCATTGAAGTGTCTTGTTGGTCGCCGGGGGAGCCGGTGCGGCCTCCGGCTCGGTCCAGTTCCCACGGCGGGGTGTCATATTGCCCGACAACAGTCACGCCGAAGCCCATGGGGCCTCCCGCTACTGGTCCATTGTCAACGTATCCGTCCTGGTGGTTGGCCGACGGTTTGGGCGTTTCCTGGCCAACGGGTGATCCTGGCCAGTGCCCGGGAGGAGGTGCGGAACCGTTGGCCGCCGCAGCAGGGTCAGGTCCTGCCGTGGAGCGATTGCCGGGACCCTCCGTATACGAAGTGCCGGTGCCTGCCGTGGAGGACTTGTCGGTGCCCGACGCGGCAGCGGGAAGGTCCTGTCCCAGGAGGAGCATGGCGGCGATGTCGGCCCGCAGCTGGCCCAGGGTCCGCGTTTCACGGCAGTCCTTGCCCGAACCGGAGGCATCGGCAGCCTGCTGGGCGCGGTTGGCTTCTGCCTTGATGGCCCGGGCCAGACGCGTGAGGCGCGTGTAAATTGCCGACCCGCTGACAGAGGGCAGGTAAAACGTCAGCCACGACATGCCGTCCTTGCCCGGCTCGCAATGGACACTGCGGTTGCGGAAGGCTTCCTTGGTGCGGGTGGCCATGGTCTCCGGGTGCATCTTCTCGCGCGCCCGCCGCGCCTTCCTGGTGAAGCAGGGTCCTGTGGTGTTCTCTGCCAGCACTAGGAGCCGGGCCTCAAGCGCGGTGGCATCCTCGGCTGTGGTCGTGCGCGTCTCCCGCAACGTTCGAATCTCGTTGTGGATGACGGTGGCGTGGCGCCATGACAGTTTTCCGGCTTCGAGGGCCTCCATTACGTCGGGATGGTCCTCAACCAATAATTGGCTGTGATACTCCAACTCAGAGGCTGCCAACTCGGTGATGCACAACGTCAACGCCATCTCTGAGACCGTGGATGATGCGTTGACCCCACTCTGCCAGCGGTCAAGCGAGAGAATTTCAGCTTCGACCGAGGCTGCTCCGACGGCGCGTGCCACAAAACGGGCCTTGAGGGCGGCAACCGCTGCTTCTATGTGCCTGATTTGGCCGAGCCCCTCCATCGAGGAATCGTAGGCGTCGCGCGCAACAGACAGCTGGGTTACGGGGAGCGGATCGGGGATGGGGTTGTCCGGCAACTTCGGCAGGCCGGCCAGCTCAAGATTGTCAGACCCAAAGGGTTCAATGGAAACACGAGCAATCGCAGCCAGGATGGGAGCCACATCGTGTGTGGCCCCTTCGCCCCGATTTCCGGGGATGCGCTCCCGAGTACTCATGGAACAAGTCTAGTTTCTTCGTGATTGACCTGCAATAGATTCTAGAATAAACTTTCTAATATTGCTCGTGTGGGATCTTCCGAAGCCATGGAGCAGCTGCGGAAGGAGGTGGTCATGTCGGTCCCAGCCGGGCCACCGGCCCAAGCCGGCGAAATAGCGCAGGCCGGGTGCCGGCGTCGTGCCTCAAGGGCGTCAGGCTGCTCACAATGGTGCCTGCAGGCGGGGCGCAATTGCCGCCAAGGCGCCGCCCAAAGGTAAGCTTGGGCGCGGGACGGACCGCACCCAGCGGCCTCGTAATTAATAGGAGTAAACAGTGGCGCCTCAGTCCAAGCTTGACCAGGTCATTTCACTCGCGAAACGTCGCGGCTTTGTTTTTCAGGCCGGTGAGATTTACGGCGGCACGCGGTCGGCCTGGGATTACGGCCCCCTCGGCGTTGAGCTGAAGGAAAACATCAAGCGCGAATGGTGGCAGTCATTTGTGCGCGGCCGTGAGGACATGGTGGGGCTGGACTCCTCCATCATCCTGCCCAAGGCTGTCTGGGAAGCGTCAGGCCACGTTGCCACGTTCACCGACCCGCTGGTCGAGTGCACCCAGTGCCACAAGCGCCACCGCCAGGACCACCTCATCGAGGGGTTTGTGGCGAAGAAGAAGCGCGAGCCGCAGGACGGCATGTCTGAGATTGTGTGCCCAGACTGCGGCACCAAGGGCCAGTGGACCGAACCGCAGATGTTCTCCGGCCTGATCAAGACCTACCTCGGCCCTGTCGACAACGAAACCGGCCTGGCCTTCCTGCGCCCGGAAACCGCCCAGGGCATCTTCGTGAACTTCAACAACGTGCTGACCACCAGCCGCAAGAAGCCCCCGTTCGGCATCGGCCAGATCGGCAAGGCGTTCCGCAACGAAATCACGCCCGGAAACTTCATCTTCCGCACGCGCGAGTTTGAGCAGATGGAAATCGAGTTCTTTGTGCCCGGCGAAGACGCCGACAAGTGGTTCAAGGAATGGGTCGAGCTGTGCTGGGACTGGTTCGTTGACCTGGGCATCAACCCGGAGAACATGCGCCGCTTTGACGTCCCCGACGAAGAGCGCGCGCACTACTCCGCCGGCACCATCGACTTTGAATACAAGTTTGAGTTCAAGGGTTCCGAGTGGGGCGAGCTCATGGGCGTTGCCAACCGCACCGACTACGACCTGTCTTCGCACACCAAGGGCTCCGGCACGGACCTGAGCTACTTCAACCAGGCCACGGGCGAGCGCTTCACCCCCTACGTCATTGAGCCGTCCTTCGGCCTCACCCGTTCCATGATGGCGTTCCTGGTTGACGCCTACGTGGAGGACGAGGCCCCCAACGCCAAGGGCGGTGTTGACAAGCGCACCGTCCTGAAGCTGGATCCGCGCCTGGCCCCCGTCAAGGCCGCGGTCCTGCCGCTGAGCCGCAACGAGGAGCTTTCCCCGAAGGCCAAGGAGCTCGCCAACACGCTGCGCAAGCACTGGAACATCGAGTTCGACGACGCCGGCGCGATCGGCCGCCGCTACCGCCGCCAGGATGAGATTGGCACGCCGTTCTGCATCACCGTGGACTTCGACACGCTCGAGGACAACGCCGTGACCATCCGCGAACGCGACACCATGAGCCAGGAGCGCGTGCCCCTGGACCAGGTGCAGGCATACCTGGCCACCCGCCTCCTGGGTGCCTAGGCATGGCTGAACTGACTTACCGGCCGTGGCGCGACGGCGATGACCTGACTCTCCTGGAGATTTGGGGTGACGCCGACTCCGCCGCGGCCGGGCAGTTCCGAGCCGCGCTGGCGCCGGAATCTGATGCCAACCCGTGGCGGCGCACCATCGTCGCCGAGGACCAGGGCATCCCGGTCGCGGCCGGCGTTGTGTACTCCACCAAGCTGCACCCGGCACGCCTCTGGGCCTACGTCGAGGTTGCCAGGGACCACCGGCGTGCAGGCGTCGGCGCCACCCTGCTCACCATGCTCCGCCGCGAGGCTGACGGGGCACTGGCTGCCGGATTGGTAAGCACGACGGCGTTGCGCACCAAGGTTGCCCCCGGCACCTCGGGCGCTGGCTTTGCCGAGGCGATGGGGTTGGCTGTGCTGCAGCGCAACCGTGTGGTTGAGGTTGGCCCCGGTGCGCTGAAGCTGCCCGTTTTTGGCAGCGGCACCGAAGAGGAGGCCACGGCCCGCGTGCAGGACCTGGCCACGGGGTCGGTTGAGTTGACCGACGTTGTGGGCCGCTACTACGAGTCCGTGAACCGGTGGGACCCCACCGGCCCGCTGACACCGGGCCTCGTGCAGCGCATGTTCCTGGACGACCTCACCGGCGCCCATGGCGCCCTGGTGCTGCGGGCCGAGCCCGCCAGCGCGTTTGGCGCGGATGTCGCCCCTTCCAAGAAGGGCAGGATCCAGGCGTTCGCACTGAGCTACTCGCAGGGCAGCATCGAATCCACGGAAGAGGTTGCTGCCGCAGCCTCCGAGGTGTTCCTCGGCGTGGAACCGGCGCTGGAACGCGACGAGGCGGTGCAGGCCGTCTACGACCTCCTGGCCCTCATCACGCACCAGTACCCGGTCCTGCTGGAACTGGACGATTCCATGGAAGCCCTCTCCGCCGTCGTCAATCCCATGATCTCCGTGGGTGCAGCCAAGGTCAGTGGCACCGAAACGCTGGTCCTGGGGGAGTAAGGCGCGGGTGCGGGTGGGCTGGACTCCCTCGCGGGCAGTAAGATTTCCTCTGTCGCTGCGCGGCCTTGCTAAGAGATTTCCGCGGGTTCCCCGCTGGGCTTGCGAAGCGAGGGAAGGAAATCACGCCATCCCCGCTCCGGGAGCCCAGCCCAGCCGCCGCCGAACACCACCACACGAAGGACTGATCGCAGCCCATGGGCCACTCGCATTCGCACGTTGACGAATCCACGCTGACCCGTCCGGAGCTGCGCCGCCGCAAGGCCGCGCGCCGGCGGGCCGTGGTGCTGCTGAGCTGGATCCTGGCGCCTGTGGCAGTGTTGACGATGGTCGCGATGCTGGTCATGTGGCCCCACGCAGACAACACGCCGGAACCGGCCGGCAACCCCTACGCCGCCGCGCCCGGGGCCACCATCAACTCCGGCAAGGTGCTCCGCACCGCCACGGAAGACTGCTCCCTGAATGCCGGCGGCACCGCAGGCACCGAATGTTTCATCGCCTACACGGAACTGCCTGGCATGGCGGAAGTGCCGGTGCTCATCAGCCCCGACATCGTGCAAACCCGCGGGGTCAACGCCGGTGAAACCATCCGGTACCTGAACCTGTCGGGCTTGGCTGCCGTCACGGGTGCGGAGCACACCGGCCCCGTGTACATCTTCATGGACTTCGTTCGCACCCTGCCCATGGGCCTGCTGGCGGTGCTGTACGCGCTGGTCGTCGTGGCTGTTGCACGGTGGCGGGGGCTGCGCGCCATCGTGGGGCTGGTCGGCGCGTTTGCGGTGCTGGCCTGGTTCATTCTGCCGGCCCTCGCGCAGGGACAGCCGCCGCTGCTCGTGGCGCTGGTGGGATCCTCCGCCATCATGTTTGGAGTGCTGTACTTTGCCCACGGCTTCTCGGCCCGCACCTCCACCGCCCTGTTGGGCACCCTGTTCGGGCTGCTCGTCACCGCGGGCCTGGCAGCGTGGGCGGTGGATGCCGCGGCCCTGACCGGGACCAGCGGCGACTACGGCTACCAGCTCCTGAACCTGACACAGGGCATGTCCCTGTCCGGCATGATCCTGTGCGGACTGGTCATTTCCGGGCTGGGCGTGCTCAACGACGTCACGATCACGCAGTCCTCGGCCGTGTGGGAACTGCATGAGATGGCCCCGCACACCAGCACGCGCGAGCTGTTCACCTCGGCCATGCGGATCGGCCGCGACCACATTGCCTCCACCGTCTACACCATCGCGTTCGCCTATGCCGGCAGCGCCCTGCCCGTGCTGCTCATGGTCTCCCTGTACGACCAGCCCCTCCTATCGGCCCTGACCGGCGCGGAGCTGGCGGAGGAAATCGTCCGCATCCTTGTCGGCTCCATCGGACTGGTGCTGGCCATCCCGGTCACCACGGCGGTGGCCGTCGCCGTGGTCAAGGCAACGGGCCGGCCGGGCCGGGGACCGCAGGCCGCCCTGGCTGCGGAAGACGCAGCCGCCAGGGCCCCGGAACGGCTGTAGCCGGAACACCTGGCGCCGGACGTGCCGGACACCTGTGCCCCCTTTGGGCAGGCACGACGGCGGGACCGTCCGTTCCGGCGTCAGTTCCGTTGCGCTGACCATCGCCTTGCGCCAATGAGTTGCGCTGTTTCCGACGCCGTTGCGCTGCGCCGCAGCCTTGCGCCGCGGGAACTTTTCTTTGACGCCGCCCGTGCACCGGAGTAAGTTCCGGATTGGGTTCGCGAATCGGCAATCCGGCCGATTCGTGCCGGATCCACGGCGTCGGGAGGCGTCCCGCCATGAAAATTGCCATCAGGGTTGTTGCCTGGTTGATCTCGCTGCTGGTGGTGGTCCAGGCCGCCAGCATCGCCTACGCGCTCATGTCCATCGGCCACCTGGTCTTCGATGACGGCGGCACGGTCGACAAAGACACTGAGGTGGGCGGGGTCGGATTCGCCCTGCACTCCATCGTGGGCATGCAGGTCATTCCCGCGCTCGCCATCATTTTGCTGATCCTGGCGCTGATCCTGCGCTCACCCGCCGTGACCTGGCTTGCCGTCTCGGTGGTTGTTGCCGTCGCCCTCCAGGTGGTCCTGGGCATTTTTGGCGCCGATGCGCCGGCGCTCGGCTGGCTGCACGGGATCGTGGCCTTCGTGGTGTTTGTCCTGGCCGGAATCACGGGCCAGCGCACCATGTCAGCGCGGGCGGTTCCCCAGGCGGCAACGGCAACTGGGTGACCATGTTTACGGCACCGGCAGGAGCAGGTCCGCACGCACCTGTTCAAATCCCGCCACCGTGATCTCCCAGTCCGGCCGCTTGAAGTGGGCCACGGCCAAATGCAGTTCCTGCATGACGTCTGGCCGGCCGGGACGCGGCTCGACGGCCACGGTGCCGCCTTCGCGGTATCCCAGGCCGCGCGAAACACCCAGCGAGGCCTTGTTCCAAACCGCAGCCCCGGATTCGGCGGCCTCCGCACCCAGGAAGTCGAAGGCGAACAGCAGCAAGGCGGCCCGCATTTCCCGGCCGTACCCCTTCCCCTGCTCCGACCGGGTGAGCCACGATCCCGAATTGACCGTCCGGTTGGCGGAGAAGCCGTTGGCGCCGATCGACTGCGTGCCAATCGCGACGCCGTCGAGCAGCACCGTGAAGTTCAGCGTCCAATGGTCGGGGCGGATGCCGGAACGCAGCTCCCATTGGTGCCGGGCCATGCCACGGGCCAGCTCCACCGGGGAGGCATCGGTCCACGGCACGGAAAATGGCATCACCGCAGGGTCGTGAATCCCGGCCAGCGCGGCGTACACAATGCCGGGCAGGTCCTCGTCCCGGACGATCCTCATGACGAGGCGCGGTGAGGTGATGGTGAGGTCGAACAAAGGCCAAACATCGCTCGTGGACAGCATTCACACACCCTATCGCCGCAGCCTCCCGCCCACCGCCCTGGACTGCATTGTGAAACGCCCGGCCACGAGGTCGTGTGCGCTGCGCAACGCGACAACCCGTCCCAGCACGCTGTTGCGCAGTTGAAGGTGCGACGGCGGCATGGCCCGTCCCAGCACCATGTTCAGTTGCGCCTGGCGTGCGGCTGCACGGGCTGCGCGCATGCGGTCCCGCTCAAACCCGGCAAGTTGGCGGCCCGTGTTGCTGCCCTGCAGGGCAGCTTCGATGATGGGGGCCAGGGCCGCCGCGTCCAGCCAACCGAGGTTCATGCCCTGCCCGCCGATCGGGCTGATTTCATGCGCGGCATCACCCACCAGCACGGCCCGTCCTGACACCATGCTGCGGGCCAGGCGGGTCCGGACGCCGAAAGCGCTGAGCATGCTGTTCGCCCCGGCATCAACCCGGATGCCGGTGCGTTCGTGGATGAGCCCGGCGAGCTCGGCGGCCCCGGCGCCGGACAGCAGCGAATCCGTGTGGACCACCCATCGCCGCAAACCGTCCGGCAGCGGGAAGGACTCCACGATGCCGCCCGGCTCCAAATACAGCACCGCCGTGGCACCATCACACCCGGTGTCGGGGAAATCGCCCATCAGGTACTTGTCGGGGTGGTCCCGCCCTCCCGTGGGAATGCCCAGCAGCCGGCGCACGGCGGAGTGGGCTCCGTCGGCTCCCACCACCAGCCTCGCCTGGATGTGCCTGGCCCCGGTGGCCTCCAGGCCGCCCGGCCCGGCCCCAGCGGCAGGCGAGCCTGACAGCGTGACGAAGGATCCGCCGTCGCGCAGGGACGTCACCCGGAAACCCCGGACCAGCGCCTGCGGATCCAGAGAATGAACGCGGGCGGCCAGCACCGCCTCCGTGCGGGCCTGCTTGAGCGTCAGGACCGGCGGGCTCAGCCGCAGCCGGCCCACCTCGGCGCCTCCGCTGCGCGCCACACCCGAGTGGACCTGCACGCCGGCGGCCAGCAGCGGCTCCGCGACACCGGCCAGCCCCAGGGCGGCCAGCGCCGGCGGATGGATGCCGATGGCGCGCGAATCCGGCCGCGGCGCAGGAAGCTGCTCCAGGATGCGCACGGACAGGCCCGCCTGCAGCAGCAGCGCGCCGAGGTGCAGCCCCACGGGTCCTGCGCCCACGACCGCAACGTCAAGCATGGCCGGCCTCCGGGGTGAACAGGGCCAGGGTGCGCCACGGGCGGGCCGCCTCCACCCGCCACCCCGGCGGCAGCACGGCCCGCAGTTCCGCGGCGGTGTAGCTGCGGCGGATGGACGTCAGTCCGTCGCGCCGGATGAACGACCCCGGGAAGAATGGTGCCGTCCCGGCCGCAAACAGGGCGTAGGCGAGCGGGCTGCGGGCAATGTCGCTGTGCAGGGCGAGCCGCCGGGCCAGCAGGGCGGAATCAGCCATGAGCCCGGCCAGTTCCTCCGGGGTGAGGTGGTGGAGCATGTGGTTGGAAATGACGACGTCGAACATCTCGCCTGCCGCTGTGAGCGCGCTGCTGTGGGCCTGCCGGAATGCCACCCCGGAACCGGAGTGGCGGGTGCCCGCAAAGCTGATGGCGCGGGGGTCGGGGTCGATCGCGGTGATGCGCAGCTCCAGCCCGTCCCGCGCCGCCCACCGGGCCAGGGCGGCGGGGATGTCGCCGCCGCCGCAGCCGATGTCCAGCAGCGTGGTGGCCCTTGTGGGTGAGAGCAGCGGCCGGATGCGGTGCCGGTATTCACTGAGCCAGCGCGAGACCACGCGGTTCACGAGCGGGAACTGGGCGTAGGTGCGCTCCAGCATGGCGGAGTCGGCGTCCGGCTTGTCCATTTCCTCCACGGCGTCCGCAGCGCGTTCCTTCAGGAGCGCCGCCCGCAGGAAAGCGGGGTCCGGCAGCCGATGCCGGAAGTTCCGGCGGGCGGGATCAGGCATTTGCCGGTGCTGCAGGAGCAGGCGCTTCGGCGGCGGCGGCCGCTGCGGCGTTGCCACGGCCGGCGGCCGCCACGGGTTCATTCCCTCCCGTGGTTGGCAGCTGTGGCGACACCTTGGTGAACAGTGCCGTCTCAACCGTCAGCCCGGGGCCGAACGCCATGGCGCAAATACTCTCCCGCGCATTCTCTGCCGGCTGGTCCAAAATGTGCCTGAGCACAAACATCACGGTGGCGCTGCTCATGTTCCCGAAGCGCCGCAACGTTTCCCTGGACGGTTCCAACTGCGTGTCACTGAGTCCCAGCTTGGCCTGGACCTTGTCCAGGATGCTGCGCCCTCCCGGGTGGATGGCCCAGTGCTGGATGTCCGGATAAGGCACCGCGGCCAGCGGCGACCGGGCCAGCAGGGGAGCCAGCGCCCCCACGATGTGTTCGTCGATGATCTTGGGGACGTAGCTGTCCAGCACCATTTCAAAGCCGTGGTCGCCGATGTTCCACGCCATGGAATCCTCGCCCTGCGGTGTCAGGACGGTTTCAAACAGGTCCAGCTCGAGCATCGCCCTGGACCCGTGGCCCCCGCCGTCCGGCAGCTCCCTCGCAGTGACCACCGCCGCCGCGGCCCCGTCGGCAAAAAGGGAAGACCCCATGATGGTGTCCGGGTTGTTGGAGGTGCGAACGTGCAGCGAACACAGTTCCACGGAGACCACGAGCACCACGGCGTCCGGGTCGGCCTCGCAAAATGCCTTGGCGGCCCGCAGTGCGGGGAAGGCGGCATAGCAGCCCATGAATCCGAGGTGGTAGCGCTGCACGGAGGGGGAGAGGCCCAGCGCCCGGACAATCTTGTAGTCCGGCCCGGGATTGAAGAAGCCGGTGCAGGAGACGGTGACCACATGGGTCACATCGGCCGGGGACACGCCGTCGCAGGCGGCCAGCGCGCGGGCTGCCGCCTCAATAAACAACTCCGAGGCCTCGCGCGCAAAGAGGTCGTTGCGCTCCTTGGTGGTGGGGTTCAGAAGCAGCCCGGTGGCGCCGTCGTAAAACACGGGGTCGGTGCCGCGAAAGTCCACATCCATTTCAGCGACGGCGGTGTGGCGTGTGTCGATGGCGGCGCCGTCAAAGCAGGCCCGCACCAGCCGCTGGCCCAGGCGGGTCAGCCCGGGCTGGGCGGCAAAGACGTCGCGGGCCTGCTCCTGGATCAGGATGGTGGGCGGAACTGCAGTTTCCAGGGACCTCAGCGTGACCGTCATAGTCCATTCTTAGGTGGGCCGGGCGCAGAACACAATGGCCGCGACGGACAAGCCGGCGGTGATGACGTTTGTGAGGACGGCCCGTTGACGGCCGTCCGCGGTCACAGGGCGCGGTGATTCGTGGATCCCCGCCGCGGTGGCCTAGGATGGCAAGAGGGCCATTATCCTTGATGATTCGGGATATGGCACCCAATTAATACGCCCGGGACGGGCCTTAATGTTGGAGGTGAGCCGCACGCATGGAAGACGGACATAGTCGATCTACCTCACCGCGCGAGCCCCGCCCAGACCTCCTGGATTCAACTTCCCGCTAGACGCCACCCGCCCCACTTTGCGGGCCGGCCTCCCACGGCGCCGGGATCCACGGCATTCAACGGCATGCGGTTCACGCGGTTGCGGTTTTGCGCACCACGCCCACGCCCATTTTTTGGCACACCGTCCAACCCCGAGCTTCCCCCGCAGCGACGCGGCGGTCCACCTCGGGGCAGGCCTGCGTGTGCCCCCACCGGAGGGACCCGGACCATGATCAAGTACCCCGTCCAGACTTTTGAGGACAGCGCCGAACTGCTGGCCAAGGCCCTGGGCCAACACGACCTCGCCGGCATTTCCCAGGCGCTGGCGCCCCTGAACACCTCCGAGATCCTTGAACAGCTGGAGCGGCTGGGCACCACGGACCGGGCCGTGGCCTACCGGACCCTGCCCAAGGACCGGGCCATCGAGGTCTTCGAACGCCTCGACGCGGCGCTTCAGGCCGACCTGGTGTCCGGGCTGAAGGAGGCCGACGTCGCCGAGGTCTTCGAACAGCTCAGCCCGGATGACCGCGTGGCCCTGCTCGATGAGCTGCCCGCCACGGTTGCGCACCGGCTGATCTCCGGCCTGGACGCGAAGGAGCGTGCGCTGACCAGCACCGTGCTGGGCTACCCGCAGCGTTCCGTGGGCCGCGTCATGAGCCCGGAGTTCGTCACCACCCACCCGATGCTCTCGGTGGGTGCAACCTTTGCCCGGGTCCGCAGCCACCTCGATGATGCCGAGAGCGTCTACACCATCCCCGTGACCGACGGCGGACGCCACCTTGTGGGGGTTGTTTCCCTTCGCGATGTGCTCAGGGCCGATGAATCGCTGCTGGTCGCCGACATCATGAAGTCGCCGCTGAGCGTGCCTGCCACCGAGGATGCCGAGGAGGCGGCCCGGTACTGTGCCGACGCCAAGATCCTGGCGCTGCCCATTGTTGACGCCGAGGACCGGCTGGTGGGCATCCTGACCGTGGATGATGCCCTGCGGATCCTGGAGGACGCCGAGACAGAGGACGCCTTCCGCTCCGGCGGCACGGAACCGCTGCGCCGCCCCTACCTCGCCACGCCCGTCGGCACCATTGTGAAGGCCCGCGTGGTGTGGCTGCTGGTGCTGGCGCTGGGAGCCACCCTGACGGTCCAGGTCATCGGAGCGTTTGAGGCAACCCTGGAACAGCAAGTGGTGCTCTCCCTGTTCATCCCGCTGCTCATCGGCACCGGCGGCAACACCGGCAACCAGGCAGCCACGACCATTACGCGTGCACTGGCACTGGGCGATGTCCGCCCGCGCGACGTGTTCAAGGTCTTCGCCCGTGAGGTTCGGGTGGGCGCCTTCCTGGGCCTGCTGCTGGGCTCGCTCGGATTCACCATCGCATCCTTCGCGTTTACGGTGCCGATCGGGCTGGTCATTGGGCTGACCCTGCTGGGCGTGTGCACCATGGCCGCGAGCATCGGCGGGCTGATGCCGCTGCTGGGCAAGGCCGTCAAGGCGGACCCGGCCGTGTTCTCCAACCCGTTCATCTCCACCTTTGTGGATGCGGCCGGGCTGATCATTTATTTCCTCATCGCCACGGCGGTCCTGGGCCTCTGACCCCACCCAGGACGCCGCATCACCTTTGGCGCTGTTTCTTCCGACGCCAGCGCAGCAATGGCCGTTTTTTCCTAGACGCTTTCGCACCTCCTGCGGGACGACGGGCGTTTGTTGGCGGGCAGGCTGGAAGGCGGCGGGGACAGCGGCGGGCCGGGACGCCGTCGTGCTTCCGGTCAGCGGACAAACTCAACCCTGCCCGGCATGGCGGCGGCGGCGCACAGCCCCAACATGCCACACACAAGGACGGCCAGGAACACGCCGCGGGCCGATGCGATGATCACGGCCGGGTTGTGCGTGGCGGCAGCTGATGACGCCACGATGGCGTTGGCCACGGCGCCAAAGATGGCAACGCCCAGCGAGCTGCCCATGGCCCGCGCCAGCATGTTCGAGCCCGTCACCACGCCGCGTTCGCCCCAGCCCACGGACGACTGCGCCGCCACGATCGCGGGGGTGGATGCAAAGCCCAGGCCGGCGCCGATGACCAAGCAGCACCCCGCCACCAGCCACACGTTGGGCCGGCCGGAAACAGCAACCAGCCTGGAGGCGCCCAGCACGATGACGGCCATGCCAAGCACAGCCGTGTTGCGGAAGCCGAAGCGCATGTAGACGCGGCCGGAGAAGCTGGAGGCGACGGGCCAGCCGATCGACTGTGCCGCGACGGCCAGCCCGGCCAACAGTGGGCCCGTGCCAAGGGAGCCTTCCAAGAACGTGGGAGCCTAGTACTACAGTCGCGTTTATTTTTGGTCGTGTCGGCGGTTTAATCGGACTTTGGGCGAGAATCCTGTTAATCATGATGGGTGAGCGATGATATTTGGGTGGCAGAGATACAGGAATGGGCTGATGGCCTGGAGGAAATCCGTGAGTTGATCGGGGATCAGTTTGCGCGTACTGAGCCGCGGAATAACGCGGTTAGTTACATTCGGGGGCTGCTTTCGGATGAGGAGCGGAAGAACTCTTGGACGCTGTCCGAGCGCGCTGGGCAGGGCACGCCGGATGGGATGCAGCGGCTACTCTCGACGACCGATTGGGACCCGGATAAGGTCCGTGATGCTTTGTTCGGCTACGTGAAAAAGCACCTCGGTGATCCAGAAGGCATTTTGGCGATTGATGAGACCGGTTTCCTGAAAAAGGGGACGGCTTCTGCCGGGGTGGCCCGCCAGTACTCGGGCACCGCCGGGAGGGTGGAAAACTGCCAGATCGGGGTGTTCCTGAGCTACGCTTCACCGGCGGGGCGCACGTTCCTGGATCGGGAGCTTTACCTGCCCAAGGCCTGGATCGAGGACGAGGCCCGGTGCAAGCGCGCTGGCATCCCGGAAGAGCGGGAAATGGCCACCAAGCCGGTGCTGGCCGGGGACATGATTGAACGTGCCCTGGACGCTGGAATCCAGGCCGAATGGACCACCGGGGACGCCGTCTACGGCCAACACACAGGGCTGCGCCGCCGACTCGAGGCCCGGGGCATGCACTACGTCATGGCGGTACCTATGAACCAACACGCCATCGCCCGGGCGCGTGGTTCAGTGGGCGGGGACGGCCGTGCCGATGAGCTCTTCGCTGCCCTAGACAGGCGTGCCTGGCGCACCCGAACCGCCGGGACCGGGACCAAGGGTGAACGGCTCTACGCCTGGGCCAGGATCCGCATTAACGGCCCTGCCGAAACCGGCGAGCATTGGCTGCTGGCCCGCCGCTCCCTGAAAGACCCGACCGACCTGGCGTACTTCATTTGCCACACCCCCGAGAACGTCACCTTGATCGAGCTGGCCCGAGTCGCCGGGGCCCGCTGGGCCATCGAGGAAACCTTCCAAACCTCCAAGGGCGAAACGGGACTCGATCACTACCAGGTGCGCCAATACACCGGCTGGTACAGGCACATCACCCTCTCCATGTTCGCCCACGCATTCCTGAGCGTCATCCGCTCTAAAAAGGGGGCCCGCACCCAGGCTCCGAGCACTTGGTAAGACTCTCCCTGCCAGAAATCAGGCACCTCATCACCCGCATCATCTGGCATCGGGAACCGGACCCACACCACGTGATCCGCTGGTCACTTTGGCGACGACGACACCAATACCGCGCCCAGCAATGCCACTACAAAGCCCGCGGCCACACCCCACAAACGCGACTGTAGTACTAGGAGCTGAGGCCGATCAGCACGGCGCCGACGCCCAGAGAGACGAGGGTTGTGGTCAGCAGCAGGCGGCGGGAGAGGACCCACAGCGGCAGGACGGGGTCGGCGGTGCGCCGTTCAACGGCCACGAACCCGGCGATGCAGCCGGCGCCCACCGCAAAGCCGGCGATGCTGGGCGGCGAGTCCCAGGCCCAGGCCTGCCCGCCCTCCAGCGCCGCCAGAATGAGCAGGGACATGCCCGCCGTCAGCAACGCCGCGCCGGCGTAGTCGATGTGGACGCGGCGGCGTTCCACCTTCTCGTGGTACGTGCGCAGGAGCAGTGCCATGGCCACGAGGCACACGGGCACGTTGATGAAAAAGATCCAGCGCCAAGTGACGAACTGGGAAAACAGGCCGCCGATGGCCGGGCCCAGCACGGCTGCCACGGCCCACACGCCCGAAAGATAGCCCTGGACCCTGGCGCGTTCCTCCACCGTGTAAATGTTGCCGGCAATGGTGGCGGTGGCCGGCTGGATGGCTCCAGCGCCGAGGCCCTGGAAGAGGCGGCAGGCGATGAGGACCGGCATGCTCCAGGCGAGCCCGCCATGAAGACGGCGATGCCCGCAAGAATCACGGGCCTGCGGCCCACGGTGTCCGAGAGCTTGGCGTAGACCGGGGCCGTCACCGCCTGGCCAGCAGGTATACGGAAAACAGCCCGGGGAAGGAGGAGAATCCGCCCAGGTCGGCCACGACGGACGGCACTGCCGTGGCCAGGATGGTCGCATCCAGGGCCACGAGCGCCATGCTGACCATGAGTGCGAGGAGCATCGGCCCAGGCTCCGAACGGAAGCCGACGCCGGTGGACATCAGGCCGCTGCCGGGCCAGGGACGGTCAAACCTGCCGCCGGGTCCGGCACGGCACAGGCGGGGCGGGAAGCGAGGTCGTTCCTGGCCGCCGTGGTGCACCTTTCCCTTGACTCGTCCCGCCACGATGGCAGGGCGCCCAATCCCAATGTGCACCCAAGCCGGGCGGACCACAAGGACGGTGCTGCGGAGGCGTTCCGGGAAAAGCGGCCAGTGCTGCGACAGGATCGTTGAAAAAGCCGCCAGTGCTGCGACAGGATCGTTGGGGAACCCCGGGTTGGCCGGGGGGTGGGGTCAGGAGGCGAGGGCTCCGGAGAACGTGAAGAGGATGGCTGCGGCGACGTCGCCGGCCGGGGTGTCGGGGGTGAACAACAGCCATTCCAGCCCGCCCACCAGGGTGGCGCCAAAAATGCCGCCGGCCATCAACAGCCGTGCGCCCTCACCGGTGCCGGCAGGAACCAGCGGCTCCAGAGCGCCGGCGATCTCGCCCACGGCCTCGCGCCGCAGCACCTGCACGGCGTTCTGCCACACCCGGTCCGTGCGGAAAATCTCCGCCGCCATGAGCTTGGCCAGGGCCTGGTTCTCCGCGATCAGTGCCAGCATGCCGCGCACCATTGCCTCCACCGCACCAAAGCCGGCCGCCGATTCACGGGCCGCCCGCAGCGTGTCCGACAACTGCCCCACCCCCGCCGTCAACAGCTCCTCAAAGAGCTTGTCCTTGGAGGAAAAATTGTAGTAGACGCTGCCCTTCGCCACCCCGGCCCACTCCGCCACCTCATCCATGGTGGTCCCGGAAATCCCGTGCTGCGCGCCGAGCTCCAGGGCGGCGGCCAGAATGGCCTGTTTGGTGGGCGAGATGCGAGGCACGGGGCTCCTTGGGTTGTGGCGGGGCAGGGAATCTTCAAAGACAGGGACGACGGCGGACGGCCCGCCCCGCGCTGTTGGCTGCGCGCGGCGGGCCGGCATCCGGCCGGGAGCCTACATTTCCAGTTCGGGATGCAGGCGCTTGATGGTGAACACCCGTTGGCGTCCGGCACTGAAGGCGCTGATGGCAACGGATGCCACCGCCATGACGGCCAGGAACACCACCGATGTCCACAACCGGGAGTCTATTCCACCAGTCATCAACTCCCTAAGCCCGCTGACCACATAGCTGGCCGGCATGAAGGGGTGCAGCGCCTGGAAGAACCCGGGAGTGGTCTCCACGGGGTAGGTGCCGCCCGAGGAACTCAGCTGCAGCATCAGCAGCACCAGCGACACCACACGGCCGGCCGCCGTGCCAAACACGATGATGAACATCTGCTGCAGGGCCAGGAATGCCACAGTGGTCAGGTAGATGAACCCGGCCATGGCCACGGGGTAGGCAGGCTTCATGTCCAGGCCCCACAACAGCACGGCCACCATGATGAGCACCTGGCCCAGGCCTATGGCCAGCGCCGGCAGCAGGCCGGTGAGCACGGCGCGGATGCCGGTGGCACCCGCGGCCAGGGCGCGTGTGGGCAGTGCCCGCAGCAGCAGCCAGGAGATGAGGGCGCCCACGAAGGTGGCCAGGGCGATGAAGAACGGGGCAAAGCCCTCGCCAAAGCTGCCGGACTCGTTGGCCCACTGCTGGTCCACGGCAACCGGGTTGGCCAGCACGGCGGACTTTTGTGCCTGCAGTTCTGCCGGGTCGTTGGGGACGGCGGCGCCGCCCTCGGCCAACTTGTCCGTCAGCTCGTGGCTGCCGGTGGACAGCTTGTCGGCCCCGTCGGCCAACGTGGTGCCGCCGGCAAGCAGCTTGCCCGTGCCGTCGGCCAGTTCGGACGTTCCGCTGCTGAGGGTGCCCGCACCTTCGGCCAGGGACTGCGCCCCGGTCTTGGCGGTCCCGGCTCCTGCGGCCAGCTCGGCGGCACCGCCGGAGAGCTTCCCGGCACCGGCTGCGAGGTCCGCGGCACCGGCGGAGGCGGCCTTGGCCCCGTCAGACAGGGCCGAGGCACCCGTATTGACGGCTGCGGCACCTTCGGACACCTTGGCGGCACCTGCCGCGGCATCGGAAACTCCGCCGGCGAGCGTGTCCACCCCGGAGGATAGCGATGTGGCGCCTGCGGCCAGCTGGCCTGCGCCCTCCGCCAGGGGGGCGGCGCCGTCGGTGGACAGCTGCGTGGCGCCGGCGGCAAGCTGCTGCGCGCCTTGTGCCAGGGGCGTGACGGCCTGTTCCTGCAGCGCCTTGAGGTTCTCCAGCACGGCGCTCGCAGGCGTTCCGGCCGGCATGCCCTGGACGCCGGCGATCAGTGCGGCCAGCTGTTCCTGGGTGGCGGCGGCCCCGGCTGAGACGCCGTCGGCGCCGGTGGCCAGCGTGGTGGCGGACTCCGCCAGCTTCGAGGCCCCCGCGGACAGGGTGCCGGCACTGCCCGAGAGCGACGCCGCACCCTCCTTCAGCTGCTGGGCGCCGGGCACTGCATTGTTCAGTGCTGTCGACAGTTCGGAACTGCCGGCTGCGAGCGTACCCGTGCCTTCAGCCAGGGAGGCCGCGCCGGAATCGAGTGAGGCAACGCCGTCGGCCAGGGACGTGGCGCCGCCGGCAAGTGCGGACGCGCCGGTGTTCAGTGTGCCGGCACCCTCCGCCAGGGATCCCACACCCGCGGACAGGGAGCTTGCGCCCTGCGACAGCTGCCAGGCGCCGTCCTTCAGGGTCAGCGAGCCGGTGGCGAGGTCGTTCATGCCCACCACCAGCTCACCGGCGCCGGCCTTGGCAGCGTCGATGCCGGAGGTGACCTTGGCGGAACCGTCGGCTGCGGCGCGAAGCCCGGCACCGGCGTCGTGCAGGCCCAGCAGCAGCGCTGAGGAGGTCTGCTCGCCCAGCTGGGTGGCCACCGCGTCCTGCACCTGCGCCATGGCCTGCTTGCCCAGGACGCTGGAGAGGAAGTTGTTGGAGTCGTTGAACTCCACGTCCAGCTTGGTCTGCGCGGGCGTGTCGGTTCCCACGGAGACGGCGTTGGCGGAGAAGTCGGAGGGGATGGTCAGGGCAAAGTAGTAGCTGCCGTCCGCCACGCCTGCGGCCGCGGTTGTGGCATCCGTTTCCACCCATTTCAGGTCCATGCCGGCCATGAGCTCGGAAGCAAGGTCGTCGCCGGCGTGCACGGCGGTGCCGTCCCGCTGTGCGCCCGCATCCGCGTTGACCAGTGCAACGGGCAGCTCATTCATGTGCTTGTCCGGGGCCTGGAACGCCCACAGGTAGAGGGCTCCATAGATGAGCGGGATGAACAGCATGACCGCCACCGCGATCTTGGGCAGCTTGCCGCGCCGGAAGCGGCGCAGCTCCGTGCCGGAGGAGAGAAAGGCAATCACGGGATGAGCTCCTTCACAAGGGAAGCGGTGGCGGGGTCGGTTTCGGCAAGGTCCTCGTCCGCGGTGCCGGAACCGGCTGCCTCCGCGGCTTCGGCGGCACCGCGGGCGCGGGACTCGTTGAGGTCCACCAGGGCCGGGGCGATGTCCAGCTCCGCCCACAGCTGCGCGTCCCAGGATGATGCCGAGACCACGACGGCGGTGCTGCCGCGGCTGATGTGGGCCAGCCGTTCCCAAACGGCTGCGCGCCCTTCGGTGCTGCGGAGCTGTTCGACGTCGTCCACGAACAGGATGGCGGGCGCGGACATGAGGGCCAGGGTGACGCGGAGCAGGAAGTGCTGGGTTTCGTCCAGGTCCCAGATGACGGCGTCGGCGCGGGGGATGGGTTCGGCGCCGAAGACGTCGGCGCAGAGGGCGGCCACGGCCACGTCGTTGGGCGTGCGGACCACCTGCCACCACGGTGAGAGCCAGGCCTGGCGTTCGCGCAGTGCAGCCGCCACGGTGACGGACTCTTCCAATTCGTCGATGCCGTCGAAGCCTGCGATGGCGGTGGCCTTTTGCACGGCACGGAGGCTGCGGGGCAGGGGAAGCCCGCCCACGGTGAGGGATCCGGCGTCGTGCTTCATGCGACCGGCAAGGGTGAGCAGCAGCGAGGTGCGGCCGCTGCCGGGATCGCCCCGCAGGACGGTCAGTCCGCCGTCGAGGTCGAAGGTCAGCGGGCCGTAGACGGGGCCGCGGCCTGCGGACAGTGCCAGCTTGCCGGCGTGGATTTGCGAGTCCTGTAGCTGCACAGGGGTTCCTTTTGTTGGGGGAGTGGCGGGCCGCTCCGGATTCTTTGTACTGACCAGTCAGTCTAGCAAGTGTGCCCGGCCAGCGAAACACCGTCGGGAACGCTGCGGCCGTGATGTTGTTCACGCGCAGCGGCCCCTGCCCGGCGTGTCGCTGGCGGCCGCAAGGGGCGAAGTGGGCTTAATCAGGCCGGATTTGAGAGAATTGGACTTGTGACTGTTACAGATATCCCCACCAGCGACACCAAGCTGGACCTCCCGCCCCTGAAACTTGGCAACATCACCGTGGAAACCCCGGTGGTGCTTGCGCCCATGGCCGGGATCACCAATACGGCGTTCCGCCGGCTGTGCCGCGAACACGGCGGGGGCGTGTTCGTCTCCGAGATGGTCACCTCACGCGCCCTCGTGGAGCGCACGCCGGAGTCCATGCGGCTCATCAGCCACGACGAGGACGAGAAAATCCGCTCCGTCCAGCTCTACGGCGTCGACCCGGAAACCGTGGGCAAGGCCGTGCGCATGCTGGTCGAGGAAGACCACGCAGACCACATCGATTTGAACTTCGGCTGCCCCGTGGCCAAGGTGACCCGGCGCGGCGGCGGCGCGGCGCTGCCGTGGAAGCTGGATTTGTTCACCGACATTGTCCAGACGGCCGTCCGCGAGGCCTCAGCGGGCAACTTGCCGCTGACGATCAAGATGCGCAAGGGCATTGACGAGGACCACCTCACCTACCTTGAGGCCGGGCGCATTGCGCGCGACGCCGGTGTGGCCGCGGTTGCGCTGCACGGCCGCACGGCCAACCAGTTCTACTCCGGCAAGGCCGACTGGGACGCCATCGCCCGCCTGCGCGAGGCCCTGCCGGACGTCCCCGTCCTGGGCAATGGCGACATTTGGAGCGCCGAGGACGCCATCGCCATGGTCCGCCAGACCGGCGTCGACGGCGTGGTGGTGGGCCGCGGCTGCCAGGGCCGCCCGTGGCTGTTCGGCGACCTCATGGCCGCATTCGAAGGCAGCGACGCCCGGCTGAAGCCCGGCATGGCAGAGGTTTCCGCCGCCGTGTACCGCCATGCGGAGCTCCTGGTGGACACCTTCGACGACGAAAACAAGGCCCTGCGCGACATCCGCAAGCACATGGCCTGGTACTTCAAGGGCTACGTGGTGGGCGGGGACCTGCGCGCCGCACTGGCCTCCGTGCCCACCCTCGAGGTGCTGCGCGGGCTGCTGGACCAGCTGGACATGTCCGGCGAATACCCGGGCACTGACGCCGAAGGCCCCCGCGGCCGCGCGGGCACGCCCAAGCGAACCGCGCTTCCGGCCGGCTGGCTGGACAACCGCACCGTCAGCACCTCCGAGGGTGCCGAGCTGGCCGGGGCCGAAATCGACGCCTCCGGCGGGTAGCGGCGCCCCTGTCGGTGCTTGGCCCTAAACTGGGGAACATGTCAGCAGATTCGCAGTCAGTGTACGCAGCCCACGACGAGCAGCGGTGGGTGCAGGAGGCGCCCAAGACCAGCTTCCGGACGGTCTTCGAGCGCGACAGGGCCCGCGTGCTGCACTCCTCCGCACTGCGCCGGCTCGGCGCCAAGACGCAGGTGGTGGCCCCGGACACCGACGACTTTGTCCGCACCCGCCTCACGCACAGCCTCGAGGTGGCCCAGATCGGGCGCGAACTGGGCCGCACCCTGGGCTGCGACCCCGACGTCGTGGATACCGCCTGCCTGGCCCACGACCTCGGCCATCCGCCCTTCGGCCACAACGGCGAATCGGTCTTGAACAGCCTCTCGCACGGGATTGGCGGTTTCGAGGGCAACGCCCAGACGCTGCGGCTGCTGACTAGGCTGGAATCCAAGGTGCTCTCGGCCTACGGCGGTTCGGCCGGGCTGAACCTGACCCGCGCCTCCCTCGATGCCGCCTCCAAGTACCCGTGGCTGGCCGCCGACGCCCCGCTCATCGACGGCTCGCGGACCAGCAAGTTCGGCGCCTACACCGACGACCTCCCCGTGTTCTCCTGGCTGCGCGAAGGCGCCCCGGATGGCCGGACGTGCATCGAGGCGCAGGTCATGGACCTCTCCGACGACATTTCCTACTCCGTCCACGACGTCGAGGACGCCATTGTCGCCGGCCACGTGCAGCTGAAGTGGCTGGCCAACCGGGACCAGCGCAACCGCGTCCTCGGTTACACCCAGCAGTGGTACCTGCCCACGGTGGACGTCGCCGAGATCGACTCAGCCCTGCAGCGACTGGAGGCCACCAACGTCTGGGTCCGGCACGCCGACGGCAGCCGCCGCTCCATGGCCGCACTGAAGGACATGACCAGCCAGCTGATCGGCCGTTTCTGCCAGAGCGCCGTCGCCGCCACCCAGGACATCTACGGCACCGGCAGGCTTGCCCGTTATGCCGCCGACGTCGTTGTGCCCCGGGAAACCATGCTGGAAATTGCCGTCATGAAGGGCCTGGCCACCACCTTCGTCATGACCACCGACCACCGCCAGCCCATCTACCAGCGCCAGCAGGACATTCTCAGCGAGCTGGTGGCAGTGCTCAGCGCCACCGGCGACGCCCACCTGGAGACCATGTTTGCTGCCGACTGGCGTGACGCGGCCGACGACGATGCGCGGCTCCGGGTGGTCATCGACCAGGTTGCCTCGCTCACCGACGTGTCGGCCCTGGCGCTGCACGAACGGCTCGTGGGCACCGAGCGGACACTGCTCTAGCGTCCCTGTGCGGGCGGGTACGGGCGTGCCGTCACGGTTCGACGGGCGCGGCCCAGCCCGGCCGGGGAATCAGGCAGAACGGGTGCCCGGCGGGATCCGCATAGACATGGGAGCCGTGGCCGCCCAGCGGCGTGGCGCCCATGGCCAGGACGCGCCCATGGGCGGATTCAACGTTGTCCACCATGACGTCGAGGTGCATCTGCTGCGGGTGGGCAGGGTCCGGCCAGCGCGGTGCCCTGAAATCCCGGGCGCGCTGAAACGCGAGCCCTGAGCTGTGGACATCAGCAGACACCACGACAAAATCGTCCGAGGAGTAGCTGACGGGCTGGCCCAGCAGCTCCGCATAAAACTCCGCCAGGGCTTGTGGGTCCGGGGCGTCGATCACCAGGTGGTGCAGGCGGCCGATCATGCGGCAGAGACTACCACCGCGCGCGGCATGCCGCCATGGCCGCGGCTCCGGCCGAGGAGGCGCAGGCACGGTGGATCCTGGCGCCTGGGGGTTGTCCACAGGCCGTCCCGGAGCGGCCTCGCCGCCTGTCCAACTAACGTAAACTGGCCCTGTGGCTGGGTTGATTAGACGAGAAGACATTGATGAGGTGCGGACCCGCACCGACCTCAAGGAAATTGTTGACGCCTACGTCACACTGAAATCTGCAGGAATTGGTTCGTTTAAGGGCCTTTGCCCTTTTCACGATGAACGCAGCCCGTCATTTCATGTGCGTCCGCAAATGGGATATTTCCACTGTTTTGGGTGCCAGGAAAGCGGCGACGTTATTTCCTTCATCCAAAAAATGGACCATATTTCCTTTTCCGAGGCAGTGGAAAAGCTGGCGGGGCGCATCGGCTACGAATTGCGCTACGAGGACGGTGGCACGGGGCCGCGCCGCGAAGACATCGGCCGCCGCCAACGCCTGCTGGACGCACACAAGATTGCCGGGGAGTTCTTCCGTCAGCAGTTGCTCACACCCGCGGCAGCGGCCGGGCGGCAGTTCCTCGCCGAGCGCGGCTTTGACCGGGACGCCGCCGAGCACTTTGGCGTGGGGTTCGCCCCGCAGGGCTGGGACGCCCTGCTCAAGCACCTCACGGGCAAGGGCTTCAGCCACGATGAATTGAAACTCACGGGAATGTTCTCCGAAGGGCAGCGCGGAATTTACGACCGCTTCCGCGGCCGCCTCATCTGGCCCATCCGCGACATTGCCGGGGACACCGTGGGATTTGGCGCGCGCAGGCTCTTCGAGGACGACCAGGGCCCCAAATACCTCAACACCCCGGAAACGGTGCTCTACAAAAAATCCCAGGTGCTGTACGGAATTGACCTGGCCAAGAAAAGCATTGCGTCCAAGCGCCAGCTGGTGGTCGTGGAGGGGTACACCGATGTCATGGCCTGCCACCTCGCAGGCGTGGACACCGCGGTGGCCACCTGCGGAACGGCGTTTGGCGCGGACCACATCAAGGTATCCCGCCGCCTGCTGTCCGACGACGGCACCGGCGGCGAGGTGGTCTTCACCTTCGACGGCGACGCCGCCGGGCAGAAGGCTGCACTGAAGGCCTTCGACGAGGACCAGCGCTTTGTGGCGCAGACCTTTGTGGCCGTGGAGCCGTCGGGGGCCGACCCCTGCGAGCTGCGCCAGACCAAGGGTGACGAGGCTGTCCACGCCCTGATCCGCTCCAGGCGCCCGCTGTTTGAATTCGCCATCCGCTCAACCCTGGCCAAGTTCGACCTCAGCACGGTTGAAGGGCGGGTGAGCGGCCTGCGTGCCTCGGCACCCGTGGTGGCCGCCATCCGTGACGGCTCCACCCGGATGGGGTACAGCCAGGAACTGGCCGGCTGGCTGGGCCTCGCCGATCCCAACGAGGTGCTGCGCGCCGTCAAGAATGCCGAGCGCCGCCTGCACACCGCGCCCGAAGGCAAGGGTGCCGGGCGCACCCAGCCGGGCGCCGCCGTCGGGCACGGACAGGCGCCGGCCCACGGGCAGCAGGCGCACGGCCAGGCTAGGGCCGCGCAGGGTGCACCGGATGGTGCAGCGGGCCCCGCCGTTGCCGTCATGGCGCGACCCGATCCACGCGACCCCCAGGGCCGCATGGAGCGGGAGGCGCTGGAGGTGGTGCTGCAGCAGCCAGGGTTCCTGACACCCGGCAACTGGCAGCACTTTGCCGCCACCGAGTTTGTGGTGCCCGCCTACAAGGCTGTGCAGCAGGCGATCGGGGTGGCGGGGCAGTCGCAGGCGGCGTCGTCGCAGTGGCTGGAAGCGGTCCGCGAGAACGTTCCGCCGGAGCTTGGCTCGCTCGTTGCCGAACTGGCGCTCAGCCCGCTGCCGGCAACGGGTGAGGAAACACTCGCCAGGTACTGCCGCGACATCCTGCGCCGGCTGTTTGAGTTGCAAATCACACGGCTGAAGGAGGAGCGCCTCGGGGCCCTCCAGCGCATGGATCCTGCCGTTGATCCCGCGGGATATCAGCTGTTGCAGCGTGAATTGATGGAGCTGGAAGTGGCCCGCAGGCAGCTGCGCGGGGACGGCTGAGTCTGGCACCGGGTCTCGATTTCACAACCGGGGCAGCCTTTGTTATTGTTGTTCCTGCACGATCCCCTATAGCTCAATTGGCAGAGCGTTCGACTGTTAATCGAAAGGTTCCTGGTTCAAGTCCAGGTGGGGGAGCCAAAGGCAATATTGCCTGACGGTTTCGCTGTGAAACCGTCAGGCAATTATTGTTTCTCGTGTGCAGGGATGATCGGTTTTGATTTTCGCCGGAAGTTCCTGCTAAGATATTGCTTGCTTCATTCCCCTATAGCTCAATTGGCAGAGCGTTCGACTGTTAATCGAAAGGTTCCTGGTTCAAGTCCAGGTGGGGGAGCTTTTCAAGAAGAAGGGCCCCGCACTCAGTGCGGGGCCCTTCTTCTGTTTCATGCTGTTTTGTTTGGTGCCGGGTATCCCTGGAGGGATTTACGCAGTGGCTGCCGCTGAGCACCGCGGCAGCCACTGTCTGCTAGATGGCTGGCACCGTCCTCGGACGCACGATCAGCCACAGGGCTGCCATGGCCAGAAGGATGCAGCTGCCCATAATCAGCGCCATGGGGGTCGCCGTCGTGACGCCGATGAAGCCCACCACGGGGGTGATGATGCCGGCGAAGCCGAACGTCGTTGCACCCAACAGGGAGGCTGCCGTGCCGGCCTGGCTGCCGTTGCGGGCCAGGCCCATGACCTGCACGGACGGGAACATGAAGCCGGTGGCGCAGATGAAGAACCACAGCGGCACCATCACGCCCCAGAGACCCAGGCCCAGCTGGTCGCACACCACCATCGCCGCGGCGGCAAGCACCTGGGCGGCCGTGGCCCCGGCAATGACCCACTGGGGGCCCGTATGGCGCATGATCCGGGAGGCGATCTGCACGCCGGCCACCACACCGAGCGAGTTGACGGCAAAGAGGTAGCCGTACTGCTGCGGCGTGAAGCCGTACGTGTTCTGGAACAGGAAGGTGGAGGCGGAGAGGTAGGTGAACAGGGCCGCAAAGTTGAAACCGCCCACAAACAGGGTCCCGACGAAGATCCTGTCGCTGAAGACCGCCTTGTAGCGCTGGGCGACACTGACGCCGTCGGACTTGCGCTTTGCCGGCGGCAGGGTCTCCACGATGAACATGAACGTGGCCACCACCACCAGCGCACCGTAGGCTGCCAGGAACCAGAAGATGCCGGGCCAGTCCATGATGCCCAGCAGCTGCGAGCCGATCACCGGCGCCAAGATCGGTGCCATGCCATTGACCAGGGCCATGCGCGAGAGCATACGCACCAGCTGGTAGCCGCCGAAGAGGTCGCGCACCATGGCCATGGCCACCACGCCGCCGCCGGCCGCGCCGATGCCCTGCAGGACACGGAACACGCCCAGCATGGTGATGTCGGTGGACAGTGCCGCACCCACCGACGCGCCAACATGCAGCGCCGTGGCGAGGATCAGCGGCATCCGCCGGCCGAACTTGTCGCTGAACGGGCCCACGACAAGCTGTCCGGCGGCGAAGCCGATGGTGGTGGCAGTCAGGGTCAGCTGCACGGCGGTGGCACTGACGCCGAGTTCCTCGCCAATCACGGGGAAGGCCGGCAGGTACAGGTCAATGGTGAAGGGGCCCAGGGCGGTCAGCAGCCCCAGCACCAGGACGTAGATGAGTTTTTGCCGGCGCGACAGGGCGTCCCCGGGGTGAGTCGTGGTGGTCAAGTAAGGAATCCTCGAAGGGTTGTGGCGCGTGGTCGTGAAAAACAATCATTAAAGATGTGCCCAGAGTTTATGGTATGCGCAAGCCGTGCCCGACGGCGGCACTTGTGTTTCGCTTCACAGGAACGGCCCGTGGGGCCGGTACCGTGACTATTCCGCAACAATTCAACGGCTTGGCGCAGCACGTGCCTGTACGTATGGATGGTAATTTTGAGCATACGGCCATGTCCCGCAGACGGGTGTGGCAAAGATTTCGGGTTCGTGCATTCCTTGGCCAACAGGTGGCACGGACCCTCACTATGAAGGCGGTCCCAGTGACGGATATGCAAACGGACGTGCATGTCGCAGCGGAGGAAACCCGGACGGATGGCAGCTCCACGCTGCTGGAGACACTGCGGACGGCCGTGCGCCTGGTTCCGCGCCAGATCACCGACGAAGTTGAACTGGCCAAACTCGAACTTGCCGACAAAAAGTCCCGCCTGGGCGGCATCGCCATCGCCGCCGGAATCGCCGTTGTCTTCCTGGCCCTGCTCGTCATCGCACTGACCGTGGCCGCCATTGCCGGCCTGGCCACGGTCATGCCGCTGTGGCTGTCGGCCCTGCTGGTGTCCGCGGCCCTGGCACTGGTCATTGCCATCAGCGCCTTCATTGCGGTGCGCAAGTCCAAGGCGGTCATGCCGATCGTGCCGGAACATGCCTGGCGCGGCATTCGCCATGACCTGGGCATTGCCCGCCAGGGGCGCGACTTTGACCCCTCCACCCTCGTTGTGCCGGAACTGAGCCGTGAGGAAAAGAAGGCCCGCGCTGCTGCGGCTGCCGCGGAGAAGGCCGCCGCAGAGGCCGAGCGGGCAGCCAAGGCAGCCGAGCACGGGCCCACGGCAAGCACTGAGGAACTGCTCAAGCGCACCGACGCACGGCGCGCGCACCTCCTGGAGCTGCGCGAGGAAATCGTGCAGGAGGCTGACATCAAGAAGCAGGCCGGATACTTCATCGACACGGCCGTGGCCAAGACCCGCCAGAAGGCCACTTCGGTGGCGGGGGACGCCGTCGAGCACGGCCGGGAACTGGCCGGCCAGGCCGCGGAAGTGGCCCGGGAACGGTGGAAACCGCTGGCCGTGCTGGCCGTGTCCGCTGCCGTGTGTGCGGTGCTGCTGCGAAAGTTGGCAAGGAAATAACCTTGTCCAGCCTGGACAGGCAGAATCGCACGGCACCGTCCGCCGCACAACCGGCCGGAGCGGCAACCACAAGGGGAGGTGATGGCCATGACTGATACATTCCAGGGCCACGATGCGCCTTCCAATGCGATCTTCACCATCCCCAACGTGATCACCATCGTCCGGTTCCTGGGCACGCCGCTGTTCGTCTGGCTGGTCCTGGCCAAGGGCGAATACGGCTGGGGCGTGTTCGTGCTGGCCATGATGGGCTGCACCGACTGGATCGACGGCTTCGTGGCACGCAAGCTGAACCAGACGTCCCAGCTGGGGCGGATCATGGACCCGCTCGCGGACAGGGTGGCACTCGTTGCCGTCGTCATCACGCTGGTGATTGCCGGCCTCCTCCCACTTTGGCTGCTGTTGCTGCTGTTGATTCCCGACGTCGTTCTTCTGGCGGTCACGCTGTACTTCTTCCGCGGCGACGCAGGGCTCAAGGTCACCTTGCTCGGCAAGACGCGCACCGCCGCGCTCATGGTCGGCACGCCCATGCTGCTGCTGGCCAAGGCCCTGGATTCCGGCTTCACAGAGGTCCTGGCCTGGGTGTTCCTGGGCGCCGGCATGGTCATGCACGTCATCGCCTTCACCCAGTACTTCATCCGGGTGCGGGCCAAGCACCGTGCCCTCCACCTGCCGGCCAACGGCAAGGCGGGACTCCCATGATGTGGCTTGCCGTTCTGTGCGCCGTGGCGGGAGCCTTTTTCCTGGCGTTCGGCGCCCAGCGCCAGGGAAGCGCGGTCAAGAACAACACGGGCGGGCTGGCACTGGGCGGCTCGGGCTTCCTGCGGCTGCTGACCAACCCGCGCTGGGTCCTGGGGCTGGTGCTGCTGGGCATCGGCACCGCCTTGAACGTCGTTGCGCTCACGCTGGGCACCCTGACCGTTGTCCAGCCCATCGGCGCCATCGCCCTGGTCATCACCACCATCGTCAATTCCCGCGACCAGGGAATCAGGCTCAACCGGGCCACAATAGTTTCCATCTCAGCCTGTGTGGCAGGCAGCGCCCTCTTCGTGCTCATGGCCGTCAACGTGGTCAGCGAGAACACCCACGTGACACAGCAGGAGGAACTGACGGTGGTTCTGCTGTTGGCCATTGTGGTGGTCTTCTTCGGCGGTGCTCTGGTGATGTTCAAGCGCCGGCTGAAGTCCTTCTTCTACATTGTCGGCGCCGGGACACTGTTTGGGTTCGTCGCCGTGCTGACCCGGATCATTTCCCAGCAGATCTTTGACCCGAACAAGCAATACCTGCTGAACGTGCAGTGGTACTCCATCTTCGCCATTGCCGTGGCCGGGGGACTGGGCAGCTGGTTCGTGCAGAGCGCATACTCCACCGGTCCGCCCGACCTGGTCATCGCCGGCCTTACCGTGATAGATCCCATAGTGGGAATCGCCATCGGAATCACGATTCTCGGCGAGCTGAGCGACTACGTCCCGCCTGTCGTTGCAATCTCCATGGCAGGTGCGGCGATCCTTGCTATCGTTGGTGTGATCATGCTGTCAAGGCACCACCCTGACGTGGTCAAACGGCGTAGATCGGCGAAAAAGGAACTACGAAAGCAATGAGCCTGCCACACGGCCGGGCCAAGCAACCAGGAGCTAAATCTGTGACATCCACCCCGGGTGAAAGCGCCCAAAAACCGCTCACCATCTTGATCGCGGCCGACACCTACCCGCCGCACATCAACGGGGCAGCCCAATTCTGCTTCCGGCTCGCGACGGGCATGAGCGCCAGGGGCCATGACGTGCACGTCATGGCCGGGCGTGAGGACGGCGGGCCCATGTTCACCGAACAGCGGCCCGAGGCAACCGTCCACCGCCTCCGGTCACGGCCGGTGCCCACGCACGAGTACTTCCGCATCTGCCTGCCGTGGGAAATCAAGAAGGACATCTCCGCACTGTTCGACGTCATCAAGCCCGATGTCGTGCACGTGCAAAGCCACTACATGATCGGCGAACACGTGGTGTACGAGGCCGCCCGCCGCGGCATCCGGATCATTGCCACCAACCACTTCATGCCGGAAAACCTGAACCCCTTCCTTCCGTTCCCCCAGTGGTTCAAGAACATCGTGGGCCGGGTTTCCTGGCGCGACATGGGCAAGGTCATGAGCCGGGCCGACGTCGTCACCACGCCCACGCCGCTGGCCGCCAAGGCCATGCACGAGCATGCATTCCTGCGCAAGGTGCTGCCGCTGTCCAACGGCATCGACTCCGGAAACTACGAACTGGCCGAGGGCGAGACCGCGCCGCGCAACGAACACCCCACCGTGGCGTTTGTTGGCCGCCTGGCCGAGGAAAAGCACATTGACGTCCTCATCGACGCCATTGCCAAGACCCCGGCCGAGCTCGACCTGCACCTGGTCGTCGTCGGCGGCGGTGAGGTGAAGAACGCGTTGAAGGCGCAAAGCGAAAAGCTGGGCCTGTCCTCGCGCGTCAGCTTCACCGGGCTCATCAGCGACGAGGAACTCCGCGAGGTCTACCTCAAGGCCGACCTCTTCGTCATGCCCGGCACCGCTGAACTGCAGTCCCTCGTCACGCTCGAGGCCATGAGCGCCTCCACACCCGTTGTGCTGGCCAACGCCATGGCCCTGCCTCATCTCGTGGAGGACGGCGTCAACGGCCACCTGTTCAAGCCCAATGACAGCGACGACCTCGCCGCGAAGATCACCGCCATCATGACGCTGCCGGAAGATGAACGGGCAGCCATGGGAGCCGCGAGCCACTCCATGGTGGCCCGGCACGGCCTTGCCAAGACGCTGGACGCCTTCGAGGACCTGTACCGTGGCGGAACCTACGAGGATCACGCAGTTTAGGCAATCAACCATTAGTATTGTGGGAGTGCTTTTCCGGAAGGGCAATTTTCCGCCGGGACGGCACCCTGCACGGGGCCATAGCTCAGCTGGTTAGAGCGCGGGACTCATAATCCTAAGGTCCTCGGTTCAAGTCCGAGTGGCCCTACAATCAAGCCGCAGGCCGGCATCCCTTTCGAGGGGGTGCCGGCCTGCGGCTTTTTTGCGCCCGCGGACAGCACTGAAACCCCGCCGCCGAGGTCGCGCCCGGGAAGATTGTGGCAAGTGGGGAACCATTTTGTTCCGACCCGCCGCATGCGGTAAGTTACTGACCAGTAACATGTTTGGTGTTGGGCCGAACTGTTGGCTGTTCAAAGACGAATTCAAGCAAAGGAATGCCCGTGGCCAAGCCCGCAATCGATGTCAACAACCTCCCGTATGCAGACGGCGACTTCTACGGGTTCGAGCAGCTGCTCACTGAGAAGGAGCGCGAAAAGCTGCAGGAGCTGCGCGACTTCCTGGCCAAGGAGGTCAAGCCGATCGCCGTGGACTGCTGGAACCGTGCAGAGTTTCCCATGGAGATCATCCCCAAGCTCGCGGAACTGGACATCATGAGCCTGGTCCACCGCCAGGGCTACTCGAGCCTGTTCGCCGGACTGGCGCATGCGGAGTTCACCCGTGCCGATTCGTCGCTGGCCACGTTCATGGGCGTCCACGACGGCCTGTTCACCGGATCCATCGAGGCGCTGGCCTCCGAGGAGCAGAAGGCCGCCTGGCTGCCGGACATCTACGCCATGAAAAAGATCGGCGCCTTCGGCCTGACCGAACCGCTCGGCGGATCGGACGTTGCCGGCGGCACGCGCACCACGGCGGTGCGCGACGGAGAGAATTGGATCCTCAACGGCGCCAAGCGCTGGATCGGCAACGCCACCTTCTCTGACTGGGTGGTCATCTACGCCCGCGACGTGGCCGACAACCAGGTCAAGGCCTTCATGGTCGACACCGCACTTCCCGGCTACAGCGCCACAAAGATTGAGAACAAGACGGCCCTGCGCACCGTCCAGAACGCGGACATCGTGCTGGAAAACGTGGTGATACCGGACAGTTTCAAGCTGGCCGGCGGCAACAGCTTCCGCGACACCAACAAGGTCCTGAAGGTCACCCGCCTTGCCGTCGCCTGGCAGGCCGTGGGCCAGCAGCTGGCCGCCTTCGACGTGGCGCGGCGCTACGCCGTGGAACGCCATCAGTTTGGCCGGCCGATCGCCTCCTTCCAGATGGTCCAGGACCAGCTCGTGAAGATGCTCGGGAACATCGTTGCCTCCACCGGCATGATGGTGCGCCTCGCGCAGCTGGAAGACCTCGGCCAGGCCAAGGACGAGCAGTCCGCCCTCGCCAAGGCCTTCACCACAGCCCGCATGCGCGAAACCGTTGCCATGGGCCGCAGCCTCCTGGGTGGCAACGGCATCGTCACCGACTACGAGATGGCCAAGATCTTCGCCGACGCCGAGGCGATCTACTCCTACGAAGGCACGTACGAGATCAACACGCTCGTCACCGGCCGGGCCATCACCGGCATCTCAGCCATCGTGTAGCGGCGGGGCCGGCAGGCTGCTTCGGGGCGGCTGCCACGTCAGCTGAGGGGGAGGAGTATCGAGGGGCGCAGGTCCATGATGAACTGCAGTGGATCCAGGTACTCCTCCCCGCGCCGCACGCCCCAATGCAGGCAGGTGGCGCCGGCGCCGTCGCAATGCGTAGGCCCCTGCAGCACGCCGAGCTGCTGCCCCTTCACCACGGCGTCGCCGGCCCGCAGCTCCGACACCACCGGCTCCAGGCTGATCCGCAGCCCGCCCGGCTCGGCAATGGTCAGCACGCCCCTGTTGACCACGACGCCGGAAAAGGTCACCACACCGCTGGAGGGCGCCAGCACGGCGGCATCCTGTTCGGCGGCCAGGTCAACGCCCCGGTGCCCGGCCAGCCACGGCTTGGCCGGCGGGTCGAAGGCGTTGGCGACCGCGGGCTTCCCGGCCAGGGGCCAGCCCCAGGCGAGTGAGGCAGGAAGGGGGACTGCCGCCGTCGTGCTTGGAGCAATGATCAAGGACAAGAAGAGCGCGGCGCACAACAGGGCCATGAGGCGGGCGGTGGCTGTGGTGCGCATGGTCCAAGCCTGCTCCGCGAGGGCGGTGCGGAAAAGGGGACGCCGGCCGAATGTGGGCAATCCGACATCCGGCACCCCCTGTGGGGGAATCAACTGGTCCAGCGGCGGGGCCCTGCTGTAGTAACATGGTGGGAGCAGTGTGCTGTTTGTGCACTGACTTCGCACACCCCACCCTGATGAGGTATTCGAGAATGATCTTGGATCCTGCTGATGGATTGTGCCCATACGGTCCGCCTTTCGGCGGTTCATGGAATGCACGATGGGTGTCAGGAGCACTGGGCTCCGCACGGGAAACCGCGTGGAAACCCAAGGCTGAACAACCGTAAAACTATCAAAAGGAGCGTCGGCATGCCCGTCGTAACAATGCGCCAGCTGCTTGACAGCGGCGTCCACTTTGGACACCAGACCCGTCGTTGGAACCCGAAGATGAAGCGCTTCATCCTCACCGAGCGCAACGGCATCTACATCATCGACCTGCAGCAGTCGCTGTCCTTCATTGACCGCGCGTACGAGTTCGTGAAGGCCACCGTTGCACACGGCGGCACCGTCCTCTTCGTCGGCACCAAGAAGCAGGCTCAGGAAGCAATTGCCGAGCAGGCAACCCGCGTGGGCCAGCCCTACGTCAACCAGCGCTGGCTCGGTGGCATGCTCACCAACTTCCAGACTGTTTCCAAGCGCATCCAGCGCATGAAGGAACTCGAAGAAATCAACTTCGACGACGTTGCTTCCTCGGGCCACACCAAGAAGGAGCTCCTGCTCCTCAAGCGTGAACTCACCAAGCTGCAGACCAACCTCGGCGGCATCCGCAACCTGACCAAGGCCCCCTCGGTCATCTGGGTTGTTGACACCCCGAAGGAACACCTCGCCATCGACGAGGCACACAAGCTGAACATCCCCGTTGTGGCCATCCTGGACTCCAACTGCAACCCGGACGAAGTTGACTTCCCGATCCCGGGCAACGACGACGCCATCCGCTCCGTTGCACTGCTGACCCGCGTGATCGCCGACGCCGTTGCAGAAGGCCTCATCGCCCGCAACCAGAAGGCCAGCGGCAACGCAGAAGCACCGGCCGAGCCCCTCGCCGAGTGGGAGCGCGAACTCCTCGAAGGCGACAAGGCTGCTGCTCCGGCAGAAGCTGCTGTTGAAGCCCCGGCCGAGGCTGCTGTTGAAGCACCCGCCGAAGCTGTTGTTGAGGCACCTGCCGAAGCTGCAACCGAGAAGTAAAGAACTTTTCCGGTCCGGGCGGCCCGCCGCCCGGACCATCCTTAGGGAACCAGATGCTGGCAGGATTGCTGTGCCCACAGGGCGCAGCGGTCCTGCCAGAACTGGCCTAACCAGATTTACATACTCAAATATCTACACTGAGGGGTTCAAATGGCGAACTACACCGCCGCTGATATTAAGGCTCTGCGCGAGCGCACTGGCGCTGGCATGATGGACGTCAAGAAGGCTCTCGACGAGGCAAACGGCGACGCCGACAAGGCCATGGAGCTCATCCGCATCAAGGGCCTCAAGGGTGCCACGAAGCGTGAAGGCCGCTCCACCGCTGAAGGCCTTGTTGCCGCAACCGTTGAAAACGGTGTTGGCGTCATGGTCGAGGTCAACTGCGAGACCGACTTCGTTGCCAAGGCTGCCCCCTTCATCGACTTCGCCAACAAGGTGCTGGCCACGGCCGTCTCCTCCGGCGCAGCCGACGTTGAGGCACTGCTGGCCGTTGACGTTGACGGCACGCCCATGTCCGAGGTTGTCATCGAAGCCGGCGCTCTGCTGGGCGAAAAGGTGGCCGTCCGCCGCCTGGCCCGCGTTGAAGGCGCCACGGTTGACGCCTACCTGCACAAGACGTCCAAGGACCTCCCCGCACAGGTTGGCGTGCTCTTCGCCGTCGACGGTGACAACCAGGAAGTCGCACACGACGTAGCCGTGCACATCGCCGCCATGTCCCCGACGTTCCTGACCCGCGACGAAGTTGCTGCAGACGTCGTTGAAAGCGAACGCCGCATCGCCACCGAAACTGCACAGGCAGAGGGCAAGCCCGAAGCAGCCATGACCAAGATCGTTGAAGGCCGCCTGACCGGCTTCTTCAAGGAGATCGTCCTGGTTGACCAGTCCTTCGCCAAGGATGCCAAGAAGAGCGTTGGCGCTGTGCTGGAAGAAGCCGGCGTCAAGCCGGTTGCCTTCGCACGCTTCCGCGTGGGCGCATAGCCGCCACAGGCACCAGCAACAACAGGCGCACGCGCCTGATGTGACGAAGAAGGGGTGACCGCCCAAGGCGGTTGCCCCTTCTTCGCGCGCATCGTCGGCTAAGATTTTAGAGGCACCCAGCACAACGGCACGCAGATGGCCGGCGCGGCGCGAAGCAGCGCGCCCGGCCACGGCCCCATGGAAGGCATCATGACCACAAACATCACCCCGACCGAAGCGAACACCCCGCGTCCCGCAACCGAGGTCGAGGCCCCCGCGGTTCCCGGCAAGCGCCGCCGCGTGCTGCTGAAGCTCTCCGGCGAGGTTTTCGGCGCCGGCAAGCTGGGCGTGGACCCGGACACCATCCGTGACATCGCCAAGCAGATCGCCAGCACCGTGGACCAGGTTGAAGTGGCCATTGTGGTGGGCGGCGGCAACTTCTTCCGCGGCGCCGAACTCTCCGCCTCCGGCATGGACCGCTCCCGCGCCGACTACATGGGCATGCTCGGCACCGTCATGAACTGCCTGGCACTGCAGGACTTCCTGGAGCAGGCCGGCGTGGACACCCGCGTCCAGAGCGCCATCACCATGGGCCAGGTCGCCGAGGCCTACATTCCCCGCCGCGCCATCCGCCACCTCGAGAAGAGCCGCGTGGTCATCTTCGGCGCCGGCGCCGGCCTGCCCTACTTCTCCACCGACACCGTCGCGGCCCAGCGTGCGCTGGAAGTCCATGCCGACGTCGTGCTCATGGCCAAGAATGGCGTGGACGGCGTCTACACGGCTGACCCCAAGAAGGACCCCACCGCCGTCAAGCTGGACCACCTCAGCTACGACGAGGCGATGGCCCGCGACATCCGCGTCATGGACCAGACAGCCTTCAGCCTCTGCAAGGACAACAACGTCACCATGCTGGTCTTTGGCATGGAAGGCGAAGGCAATGTGGCCCGGGCAATTCTCGGCGAGGACCTGGGTACGCTGGTCACCCCGTAACAGGCGCGGCCCACAGGTGCGGCATGGGCGCAGCAACGGGCTGTCCGCGGTAGGATAGTTTCAGAATTGCTGCGGCCCCCAGCCGCGGAAAAGTTATTTATTGAGGGAGAGACGCGTGATCGAAGAAGCTTTGCTCGAGGCCGAGGAAAAGATGGACAAGGCCATTGAGGTTGCCAAAGAGGAATTCGCCGCTGTCCGCACGGGCCGCGCCAACCCGGCCATGTTCCACAAGGTCATGGTCGAGTACTACGGTTCGCCCACGCCGCTGCAGCAGTTGGCCTCCTTCGCGGTGCCCGAAGCCCGCACCCTGCTCATCACGCCGTTCGACAAGACGGCCCTGCATGACATCGAGCGCGCACTGAGCTCCTCCGAGGTTGGCGCCAACCCGTCCAACGACGGCAACGTCATCCGCATCATCATGCCGGAACTGACCCAGGAACGCCGCAAGGAATACGTCAAGATCGTGCGCACCAAGGGTGAGGATGCGAAGATCTCCGTCCGCAACATCCGCCGCAAGGCCAAGGAGCAGCTTGACAAGCTGGTCAAGGACGGCGACGCAGGCGAGGACGAGGGCAGCCGCGCCGAGAAGGAACTCGACGCGCTGACCAAGTCCCACACGGACAACATCGATGAACTGCTCAAGCGCAAGGAAGTCGAGCTTCTCGAGGTCTGATGAAGGACCCCCAGAGCGCGCCGGCCGGAACCGACAAGGAGCCGGCCGCGCCTAATCCAGAGCCCGGGCACGCCCTGCCTCCCACCGGCTACCAGTTCTCCTCCCGCAAGGCGCGCCGCCATGCAGAGCGGACCGGGATGATCCCGGTGGTCCAGCCTGACACCCCGCTGAAGCACGACGCCGAAACGCACCAGGGTGCCGGGCCCGCCGACACTGTGGCCGGGCCGGGCGCCGACGACGTGGCCCCCGCCGGCGCCGGCAATGCCGACGCGCAAGCGTCGCCGGAAACGGACACGAAGCCGGCTGGCGCTGTCACCGCCGCTGAGGCCAAGGGACCTGCCGCCGTGCCCACTGGTGCGAAGGCTGCTGAGGCCACAGGTGCGGACGCTGCCGTGGCCGCACAGGACGCAGCGGCACCTGGCACCAAGACGGAGCAGGCGGCACCTGGCACCAAGCCTGCCGAAGCGGCAAGCAGCACCGAGACCAAGCCGGCCGAAGAGGTACCGGAGGTGGGCGCCAAGGCGGCTGACGCCGTCGTGCGCGGGAAGGGCCTGAACAGGCGCTCCATCGCTGAGCCCGGCCCGGTCTCCGCCGCCGCGGTCACCGGCCTGCCGCCGGTTGCGCCCGCCGGGGGAGCAGTGTCCACGCTGCCCGCGGAGGCAGCCGCCAAGGTGCCCCGGACGCCCAAGGCCGGGCGCGACCTGCCGGCCGCGATCGGGGTCGGCCTCACGCTGCTGGTGCTTGTCATCGGCACATTGCTGTTCTACCCGGTGGGCTTTGTTGGGCTGGCCACGATTTTTGTTGGTGTCGGCGTGTGGGAGGTGAGCCGGGCCATTGCCGGCAAGGGCATCGCCACCCCGCTGACCCCCGTCATGGTGGGGGCGCTGGCGATGCCGGCGTGCGCCTACTTTGCCGGTCCCGAGGGGCTGCTGTTTGCACTGGTGGCCAGTGTGGCCGCGACAGTGCTGTGGCGTTCCCTGGATTCGGAGCCGGGCGCGGTGAAGAGCATCCTCGCCGGGGTGTTCGCGCTCATGTGGATTCCGTTCCTGCTCAGCTTTGTGTTCCTGATGCTGCGCGGCGAGGAAGGGCCCACCACCGGCCTGACACTCGACTTGGGGAACATCAGCCCGGGTGTGCTGGAGGTGATCATCATGCTGCTGCTGGTGGTTGCCAACGACACCTTCGGCTATCTGGTGGGCGTCCTGTTCGGCAAGCACCCCATGGCGCCGAAGATCAGCCCCAAGAAGTCGTGGGAAGGCTTCGCCGGATCCCTGGCCGGGGCCGCCGCAGTGGGCATCCTGGCCACCGTGTTCATTCTGGAACAGCCCTGGTGGGTGGGACTGGCCCTTGCAGTCGGCATGGTGTTTGCCGGCACCGGCGGAGACTTCGCCGAGTCCATGGTCAAGCGGGAGCTGGGTGTGAAGGACATGAGCAACCTGCTCCCCGGCCACGGCGGCGTCATGGACAGGCTGGATTCAATTTTGTTCGCCGCACCCGTGGCATACGCGATCTTTACCGTACTAGGCCGGTTCTAGCGCCAGGGCACCCGTGCCGCACCGCTGGAACCCAAAGAGAAACGTCCAAGGAATGACTGTGACTATGGAACAAAGAACCCGCACCAGGTCGAAGTTCAAGCTGGTTGGCCCCAAGGAAGTTGGGTACAACGTCAAGCAGGTCGACCTCTTTCTGGAGCAGGCGCGTGCCTATTTCCTGAACGCCGACACCCAGGACAGGTCCATCACGAGCCATGACGTGCGTACGGCCTCCTTCGATGCAGCCAAGGGCGGCTACAGTGCGCAGGCCGTGGATGCCGCCATGGACCGGATCGAGGACGAGTTCGTGCTCCGCGAGAAGGAACTGCTGATCGCCGCCAAGGGCGAAAAGGCGTGGATGATGAAGATCGGCAAGACGGCATCCGTGCTGCGTGCCCGGTTGCACAGGCCCGACGGTGAACGCTTCCGCCGCCCCAGCAAGCGCAACGCCCAAAGCTACGACACCTACGACGTCGACATGCTGTGCCGTGAGCTGCTGGTCTACATCGAGGACAACGGAGAGCTGAGCGTTGATGTTGTGCGCCGCGCCGTCTTTGCCCCGGCCAAGGGATACGACGGCTACGAGGAAAGCCAGGTGGATGCCTTTCTCGACAAGGTGGTTGAACTGATGGCCGCCATCGACCCGCTGCCGGGCAAGTAGCGGCACCGGGCCCGCAGGCTGCCTGCCCCGCTGCGGGCTGTCAGCTGCGCGGATCCTTCACTGCCAGCGGCCGTTCCGGGACGTGCAGCTTGGTCATGAAGCGTCCCATGGTTGCGCTGGTCCGGTGCTTCGTGGCGCGGGAGACCACAATCGTGACCAGGAACGCGGCCGGGACCGTCCAGGCCGCGGGCTGTGTCAACACCTCGCGCCACAGTGAACTGGGGCCAAGCCGGGCACCCCACATGATTGCCGTACCGCACAGCACGGCCCCCGTCAGCATCCCGGCCACGGCACCGGCATCGGTGAGCCCGCGCCACCAGATCCCCAGTAGAAGCAGGGGGCAGATCGTGGAGGCCGTGAAGGCAAACACCAGGCCAACACTTCCGGCCAGGGCCAGCGAATCCGTCATCAGCGCCACTCCGAGCGGCACGACGGCGGCAAACAGGGCCGCGATCCGGAACCCCTTGACGCTCCCGCCCAGCATGTCTTGGCTGATGACGCCCGCCAGCGAGACCACCAGCCCGGACGTGGTGGACAGGAATGCGGCAAACGCCCCTGCCACCACCAAGGCGGAAAGGACATCCCCGCCCAGCCCGCCAATGAGCTTCCCGGGCAGCAGCAGGACGGTGGCGTCGGGGTAGCTGCCCGCAAGGTTGGGCAGGAACACGCGCCCCAGCACCCCGTAGATGGTGGGGAAAAGGTAAAAGATGGACAGCAGCCCCAGCACGATCAGGGTTGTGCGGCGGGCGGCTGCGCCGTCGGGATTGGTGTAAAAGCGGACCAGGACGTGCGGCAGGCCCAACGTCCCGAACGACAGTGCCACCATGAGCGAGAGCGTGCGGTAGGTGGAATCGGCGGTCAGCGGGCCGGCGGGCGGAAATAGTTCGGCAGGCGGCGGCAGCGGGGTGCCGGAGGCGCCAGGGTTGCCGGAGAGCATGAGCAGGATGAACACGGCGGGCACGGCCAGCGCGGTGAGCTTGAGCCAGTATTGGAACGCCTGGACGAAGGTGATGGAACGCATGCCACCGGTCACCACGGTCACCACAACAATGGCCACCACGACGGCGGCGCCCACCCAGGAAGGCAGGCCGGTGGTGATGCGGATGGTGAGTGCGGCGCCGTGCAGCTGCGGGACAATGTAGAACCAGCCCACCACAACCACCAGCACGCTTGTCACCGCGCGGGCTGCGGCAGAGTCCAGCCGGGCCTCGGCAAAGTCGGGGATGGTGTAGGCGCCGGAGCGGCGCAGCGGTGCCGCCACAAAGAACAGCAGCATGAGGTAACCGGCGGTGTAGCCGATCGGGAACCAGAGGGCGTCGATGCCGGAGATTGTGATGAGTCCGGCAATGCCCAGGAAGCTGGCCGCGGACAGGTATTCGCCGCCGATGGCCGAGGCGTTCCACCAGGGCCGCACGGTGCGCGAGGCCACGTAAAAGTCGCTGGTGGTCCGGGAGATGCGCAGGCCGTAGAAACCGATCACCGTGGTGGCGATGGAGACCAGGATCAGTGCCGTGTAGCCAATGGCCGGATTCATTTTTCATCCACCAGGTCGCGGTACTGGTTTTCGTTCTTCGTTGCCGCCTTCACATACAGCCAGGCGCAGGTGCCGATCACCGGGTAGACGCCGACCCCCAGGATGAGCCACGGAACGGGAATGCCCAGCACGTTTGCATCGCTGACCGTTGGTATCCAGCGCACCAGGGCCCAGCACAGCAGCAGCGAGGCGATGAAGCCGGACGCCACCACCAGGGCCAGGCGCAGCTGGGAGCGGATGAGGGAACGGACCATCAGCTCGCCCACGTCCGACTGCTGCGCCACCTCGTCGGAGACGCTGGTGCGGTGCGGGATGTGTGCCGCCTGGGCCCGCGGTGCGGAGACCCGCACGCGCCCTTCCGCCGGGGGACGGCCGGGGCTGGTGCTCACGGCAGCGGCCGGACCCGGGTGGCCTGCAGGTGCTCGCGCAGGACCGGCACGTGCCGGCGGCTGACGGGGAGCACGGCGCTGCCCACCGAGACTGTGGGCTTGGCCGCACTGAGCTTCAGGGATGAGACAAACTGCATGCACACCAGGTAGGAGCGGTGGATCCGCACAAAACCGGAGTCCGCCCAGCGCTGTTCAAGATCGGCGAGGGGGACACGGATCAAGTAGCTGGCCTCGGCCGTGTGCAGCCTGGCATAGTCGCCCTGGGCCTGCACAAACTTCACCTCGTCCAGGCGGATGATCCGGCTGGTGCCGCCCTGGTCCACGGTGATCATCTCGACCTCCTCGGCGGCGGCCGGATGCGCCACAAGCTCCACCACGCGGTCCACGGTGCGGGTGAGGCGTTCGGTGCGCAGGGGCTTGAGCAGGTAGTCGACGGCGGCGAGCTCAAACGCCTCGAGTGCCCGGTCGTCGTCGGCTGTCACAAACACCACCACGGGAGGGTTGGGGCTGCGGCCAATGACCTGCGCCAGTTCCAGGCCGCTCAGGCCCGGCATGTGGATGTCAAGGAATGCCGCCTCAACCGTGTGCCGCGACAGCAGCTCCAGGGCCTCGGCGCCGCTGGTGGCCCGGTGGATGGTGCCGATGCGCGGGTCCCTGCCCAGGAGGAACGCGATTTCCTCAACGGCGGGAAGATCGTCGTCGGCGACAAGCACATTGATCATGTATCCAAGGGTACGGGGTGGGGGTGCCGCGGGCCGAAGGCGGCTACTTATGCGTCGTGCCCGGGCTGGTTTTTGGGCACGGTCATGGTGATCAGCATCCCGTGGCCCACGCCGGTGTCAATCGTGAGCCCGTGGTCGTCGCCGTACACCTGCCGCAGCCGGGCATCGACGTTGCGCAGGCCCACATGGCTCCCGTCATGGTGGCCGCCCAGCACCAGCCGCAGCTGCTCCGGATCCATCCCCACGCCGTCGTCCTCGATGGTGACCTCCGTGAAGGCGCCCAAGTCCCGGGCCCCGATCTGCACCAGGCCCTTCCCCACCTTGGCCTCCAGGCCGTGCCGGACGGCGTTTTCCACCAGCGGCTGCAAGCTCAGGAACGGGATGACTGTGCTCAGCACTTCGGGCGCAATCTGCAGGCTGACCTGCAGCCGGTCGCCGAAGCGGGCGTTCTCCAGCAGCAGGTAGCGGTCGATGCAGCGCAGCTCCTCGGCCAGCGTGGTGAAGTCCCCGTGCCGGCGGAAGGAGTACCGGGTGAAGTCGGCGAACTCCACCACCAGGTCCCGGGCGCGCTGCGGGTCGGTGTTGATGAACGAGGCGATCGCGTTGAGCGAGTTGTAGATGAAGTGGGGGCTGATCTGTGCCCGCAGCGCCCGCACCTCCGCCTCCGCCAGCAGGGTGCGCGAGGAGCTCAGCTCGGCCAGCTCCAGCTGCGCCGACACCCATGCCGCCACCTCGTTCGTGGCCCGCACGAGCCCCGCCGTCGGCGCCTTGGACAGGATGATCACGGTGCCCACCGCCCGGGAATCCACTTTCAACGGGCAGATCACGGCGGCCTTCAGGTCCCCGTCCAGCGGCAGCCCCAGCGAGCGGCGCATCTCCGGGTCCAGGGTGGCCACCTGGGTGCGGCCGTTGCTGAGCGCCTTGGCCGCCAAGGCCATGACGACGCCGGACTCAGGTTCGCGGGCGGCGGCGCCGGTGCCGTCCCAGGCCAGGAGACGGGCGTCGTCGGTCATGGCGAAGGCGGCGCAGTTCAGCAGCGTGCGAAGCTGCCGGCTGGCCTTGAATGCGCCCGCAGGCTCCAGGCCGTTGCGCAGCTGTTCGCCCGCGGCCGCGGCCGAGTGGAGGGCCGCGAAGGTGGCATGCTCGGCCTCGGTGCCCAGCTCACGGTAGGAGCGGGAGAGCCTGAAACCCACCAGGGCAACGACGGCGGCAGCCGCCACAACGGCTGCGATGGCGATGATCAGCAGGAGCGTGGAATCGCTCAGCAGGGGAGTGGGCATGGAGTACAGACTAGCGGGAGTTGCCCCGCCCCAGGCCCCGCCGCGGGCCCGCCTGCGCAACCTGGCGACGGTTTCTGCCGTTCAGCGCAGCTTCAATGCCGTTCAGCGCGGGACCCGCAAAACGGCTCGAAAATGTGAGCTGCAGCACGCCATAGTGAAAGGGATCACATTCACCCCAAGGAGGAATGATGGGTAATTCTGCCCACGAAAACGCTGCCGGTCCCGTGGACTTTGTGGCGGAGCAGAACTCGGAAGAGTTCCAGAAGCTCAAGAAGTCCCACCGGAGTTTTGTCCTGCCTGTAGCCGCCGGCTTCCTGCTGTGGTACTTCGCGTACGTGCTGCTCGCCGCCTACGCGCACGACTTCATGTCCATCAAGGTGTGGGGCAGCATCAACATCGGCCTCATCATGGGCCTGCTGCAGTTTGTCACCACCTTCGGCATCACCGCTTGGTATGTCAGCTACGCCAACCGCAAGCTCGATCCCCAGGCGACAGTGATTCGCCAGCGACTGGAAGCGCAGATCGACGCAGCCAACCTGACCAAGGAAGAGGTCTAGTCCATGAGCCTGCCTTCTGCTCTCTCAACCGTTGCCCCGCTGGCCAAGTCCCTCGCGGAACAGACCAAGGAAAACTCCTGGATCAACATCCTGATCTTCGTCGGCTTCGTGGCCGTGACGATGATCGTGGTGTTCCGCGCCAGCCGCAACAACAACACCGCCGCTGACTATTACGCGGCCGGCCGTTCCTTCTCCGGCGGCCAGAACGGCACCGCCATCGCCGGCGACTACCTCTCCGCCGCGTCCTTCCTGGGCATCACCGGCGCCATCGCCATCAACGGCTACGACGGTTTCCTGTACTCCATCGGCTTCCTTGTCGCCTGGCTGGTGGCACTGCTGCTCGTGGCCGAGCTGCTGCGCAACACCGGCAAGTTCACCATGGCCGACGTGCTTGCCTTCCGCCTGAAGCAGCGCCCCGTGCGCATCGCCGCGGCCACCACCACCCTCGTGGTCTGCTTCTTCTACCTGCTGGCCCAGATGGCCGGTGCCGGCGGGCTTGTGTCCCTGCTGCTTGGCCTGGACAGCTCCAACGTTGTAGGCCAGAACATCGTGATCGCCGTCGTCGGCGTCCTCATGATCGTGTACGTACTGATCGGCGGCATGAAGGGCACCACCTGGGTGCAGATCATCAAGGCCTTCCTGCTCATCATCGGCGCCGCCATCATGACCATCATCGTGTTGGCCATGAACGGCTTCAACCTCTCCACACTCATGGACGCAGCCGTCCAGACCTCCGTCAACGAAGGCGGCGTGGGCGAGGCCCTGCTGAACCCGGGTGCAGCCTACGGCAAGGCGCCGCTTGACTTCATCTCCCTGGCCCTGGCCCTGGTGCTTGGCACGGCAGCCCTGCCGCACGTGCTGATGCGCTTCTACACCGTGCCCACGGCCAAGGAGGCCCGCAAGTCGGTGGTCTGGGCCATCTGGCTCATCGGCGGCTTCTACATCTTCACCCTGGTCCTCGGCTACGGTGCAGGCGCACTGATCGGCAAGCAGGCCATCCTGGATGCCCCGGGCGGTGTCAACGCTGCCGCCCCGCTGCTGGCGTTCGTGATTGGCGGGCCCCTGCTGCTCGGCTTCATCTCCGCCGTCGCCTTCGCCACCATCCTGGCCGTGGTTGCCGGCCTGACCATCACGGCCGCGGCGTCCTTCGCCCACGACATCTACTCCAACGTGATCGTCAAGGGCGAGCCCAAGCCGGAGATGGAAGTCAAGGTTGCCCGGCGCACCGTGGTTGTCATCGGCCTGGTCGCCATCGGCGGCGGCATCCTGGCCAACGGCCAGAACATCGCCTTCCTGGTGGCACTTGCCTTCGCCATTGCCGCCTCGGCGAACCTGCCCACCATCATCTACTCGCTGTTCTGGAAGAAGTTCACCACCCAGGGCGCCCTGTGGAGCATGTACGGCGGCCTCGCCGCGGCCATCATCCTGATCGCGTTCTCGCCGGTTGTCTCCGGCAGCGAGAAGGCCATGATCCACGGCGCCGACTTCTCCTGGTTCCCGCTGGCCAACCCCGGCATCATCTCCATCCCGCTCGCCTTCTTCCTGGGCTGGCTGGGCACGGTGCTGGACAAGAACGCCGAGGATCCCCGCATCCAGGCCGAGATGGAAGTCCGCTCCCTGACCGGCATCGGCGCCGAAAAGGCTGTGGACCACTAACCGCAGGCACAATATTTCACCCAGGGGCCCCGCCCGCTGTCACTTTCGACGGCGGGCGGGGCCTTTTGCTTCCCCGCCCACCCCGCCCACATCGGACGCCATCGCAGCATTGGCTGGTTTTGCCGTGACGCCATCGCAGCAGTGGTTCGTTTTCCCGGCTTTCCCCGGATTCAGGGTCAGGGCGCCAAAACGCGCTTGAGCAGCGGCGACATGCGAAACGGCACCACCTCGTTCATGGCGAGGGATGTTTCCGTCCGTTCCACGCCATCACAGGCCAGGATCTTGCCGTTGATGCGGAACAGGTCCTCCGCCCCGGTGGACACCACACGCACCAGGAGGTCGGCCCGGCCGCTGAGTCCGTGTGCCTCCAGCACCTCCGGGATTTCGGAGAGCTGGGTGGCCAGTGCCGCGAGTTTTTGCTGCTGCACGTGGACGGAAATGAACGCGGTCAGCGGGTAGCCGAGGGGCACGGGGCTGATCCTGTGGTCAAAGGGCAGGAACGCATGGTTGCGCTCCAGCGCAGCCATCCTGGCCTGCACCGTGTTGCGGGAAATGCCCAGCGACTCGGCCATGGCAACCACGGTCTGCCGGGGGTCCTTGACCAAGGCCAGGAGGATGCGTGCGTCGGTACCGTCAAGAGTAGGCATAGTGCGCAGATTAGCACGGTTCACTGGAGCCCAATAGCGCATCCTGCTCAACTTTTTTCCAAGTTGTTGCACCGGATGCGCCACGTGAGTAGGGTCACATTCATAAGAACCATCCCACCAAAATACCGGGAGGCGAACACATCATGACTCAAACGCGCCACGAGCCCACAGGCCAGGCCGCCATGAAAATGCACCAGCTCATCACCGCGGACGGAACCCGCGTGCATGACGAATTGTTGGACCCGTTTGTCCAGGACGTGGACCGCGACGCCCTCATCTCCCTTTACCGGGACATGGTGGTCGTACGCAGGATCGACGTTGAGGCGACAGCACTGCAGCGGCAGGGGCAGCTCGCCCTGTGGCCGCCCATGCTTGGCCAGGAGGCCTCGCAGGTCGGCTCCGTCCACGCCATGGACCAGGACGACTTCATCTTCCCCACCTACCGCGAGAACGGCGTCGCCTATCTGCGCGGCGCAAAGTTCCCCGGCATCATGGGCACCTGGCGGGGCAACATGAACACGGGCTGGGACCCGTACCAGCTCAACATGGCCACCCCGCAGATCATCATTGGCTCCCAGACGCTGCACGCCACGGGCTACGCCATGGGCATCGCCATGGAGGGCAGGGAAACGCTCGCCATCGCCTATCTTGGCGACGGGGCCACGAGCCAGGGCGACGTCCACGAATCCATGGTGTTCGCGGCCAGTTTCCAGGCCCCCGTCATCTTCTTCTGCCAAAACAACCACTGGGCCATCTCCGAGCCCGTGGGCCTGCAGTCGGCGGTCCCGATCGCCGGCCGCGCGCAAGGATACGGGATCCCCGGCCTGCAGGTGGACGGCAACGACGTCCTCGCGGTCCTGGCCGCAGTCCGCTGGGCTGCACGGCGCGCCCGCACCGGCGGCGGGCCCAGCTTTATCGAGGCGGTCACCTACCGCATGGGCCCGCACACCACGGCCGACGACCCCACCCGGTACCGCGGCGTGACCGAACTGGAGGAGTGGGCCGCCAAGGACCCGCTGTCCAGGCTGCGCACCCACCTCGCCAACGCCGGCATGCTCGACGACGCTGCCCAGGCCGGGATTGAAGCGGAAGCTGACGCTGTGGCCGCCGAGCTTCGGGACGCCTGCATCAACATGCCGGACCCGGAACCCATGACCGTGTTTGACGACATCTATGCCGAGGACCATTCGGTCCTGGACCGGGAACGTGAACAATACCGGCGCTACCTGGCCTCCTTCGAGGGGCAGCTCGGCGCCGGACAGCAAGTGCAAGGGAGCGCATCATGAGCAGCTTGAGCCTGACACAGGCCATTAACGCGGGCCTCCGGCAGGCCATGGAAGACGACCCCAAGGTGGTCCTCATGGGCGAGGACATCGGCACGCTCGGCGGGGTCTTCCGCGTCACCGACGGGCTGATGAAGGACTTCGGCTCGCACCGGGTCATTGACACGCCGCTGGCGGAGTCCGCCATCATCGGCACCGCCGTGGGCCTGGCCTACCGCGGCTTCCGGCCCGTGTGCGAAATTCAGTTCGACGGTTTCATCTACCCGGGCTTCGACCAGATCGTCTCCCAGGTGGCCAAGCTGCACGCCCGCACCCACGGCAAGGTGCGGATGCCGCTGACCATCAGGGTTCCCTTCGGCGGCGGCATCGGTTCCCCCGAACACCACTCGGAGTCGCCCGAGGCCTACTTTGTGCACACCTCCGGGCTGCGCGTCATCAGCCCCTCCAACCCGCAGGACGCGTACACCATGCTGCGCCAGGCCATCGCGAGCGACGACCCCGTCCTCTACTTTGAGCCCAAGCGCCGCTATCACGCCAAGGGGGACGTTGAGCTCAATGCGCCACTTTCCGCGGCCCCGCCCATGGGTGCCGCACTCGTCGCGGAACCGGGCACCGACGTCACCCTTGTCGCCTACGGGCCGCTCGTCCGCACGGCCCTCGACGCGGCCTCGGCGGCCCGCGCCGACGGCATCTCGATCGAGGTGATCGACCTGCGCTCGCTCTCGCCTGTCGACTATGCGCCCATTATGGAATCGGTCCGGCGCACCGGCCGCCTGGTTGTCACCCACGAAGCCGGCAAGACCCTCGGCATGGGTGCGGAAATCGCCGCCACCATCACCGAGCGCTGCTTCAACTACCTCGAGTCCGCGCCCGTCCGCGTCACCGGCTTCGACATCCCCTACCCGCCGTCCAAGCTGGAGAAGCACCACCTTCCCGACCTTGACCGGATGCTCGACGGCGTCGACCGCGCCCTGGGCCGGCCCAACTCCCAAACAGGCATGGAGGACTGACATGCTCGCTGAATTCAAGCTGCCCGACCTTGGCGAGGGCCTGACCGAATCCGAAATCGTCAGCTGGCAGGTCGCCGTCGGCGACGTTGTCACGCTCAACCAGGTCCTCGGAGAGGTAGAGACCGCCAAGGCCGTCGTGGAACTGCCCTCGCCCTACGCAGGCACCGTCACCTCCATCACGCACGAACCCGGCACCACGGTCGACGTCGGCGAAGTCATCATCACCTTCGAGGTTGCCGACTCAGGGGCAGCGCCCGCGCCGGCCCCGTCAGGGACCCCGGCCGCCGCCCCCGCCGATGAAGCCCCCAAGCGGATCCCCACGCTGGTCGGCTACGGCGCCGATCCCGAAACATCGGCGGCGCCGGTGCGCAGGCAGCGCGTGTTCGCCATGGCCGGGGCGCCCGCTCCGGCAGTGCCCTCACCGACGGCACCTGCCCCCGCTGCACCTGCGCCCGCAGCGCACGTGCAGGCCGAACGGCCGCGGTCCACCCCTCCCGTGCGCAAACTTGCCCGGGACCTGGGCATCGAGCTGGAACTTCTGGCAGGTTCGGGGGAGCGGGGGCTGATCACCCGCGAGGACGTCGTTTCCTTTGCCGGGGGCCATGTCAAGGGTGCCGAAACTGCGGCGGCGGCTGCGCCGTCGGCCACGGAAACGGGGCCGCGGGAGGTGCGCACACCCATCAAGGGCGTGCGGAAGGCCATGGCGCAGGCGATGGTGGCCAGCGCATTCACCGCCCCGCACGTCACGGAGTTCATGACCGTCGACGTCACCGCGGGCATGGAGTTCCTGGCCAAACTGCGCCGGCGCCGGGAGTTCGACGGCGTGAAGGTCACCCCGCTGACGCTTGCCGCCAAGGCCGTGGCGCTCGCCGTGGCGCGGCACCCGGAGCTGAACTCGCACTGGGACGAGGCGGCGCAGGAGGTTCTCACGTTCAACTACCTCAACCTGGGGATTGCCGCGGCGACACCGCGCGGCCTGCTGGTGCCCAACATCAAGGACGCGCACGCGATGGGGCTGCGCGAACTGGCGGTGGCGCTGGGCGGGCTCGCCGAGACTGCCCGGGCGGGCAAGACGCAGCCGGCGGACCTGGCCGGCGGGACGTTCTCCATCACCAACATCGGCGTGTTCGGCATCGACGGCGGAACGCCCATCCTGAACCCGGGCGAGGCAGGAATCCTGGCCCTCGGCGCCGTGCGGAAGATGCCGTGGGAGCACCAGGGGCAGGTGGCGCTGCGGGATGTGATGACGCTGAGCCTGTCGTTTGACCACAGGCTGGTGGACGGCGAACACGGCTCGCGCTTCCTGGCCGACGTGGCCGCCGTGGTGGCCGATCCCGCCATGGCGCTGGTGCTTGGCTAAGGCACGGCAAAATGCGGCCGGAACGCAACCGCGGGCCTCTGGATACTGGCTGGCACCGGACGTATATTTGAAGTGACCCCCACGTTGGGAGCCAACTTGCAAAGGAGGTTGGTATCAATGAAGAGGTGGAATCGCTGGCAAGATTATGTCGCCGTGATCGCAGGGCTTTATGCCGCGTTGTCGACCATTTGGACAACACAGCAGGGCAGCTCGATGGTCATGATGATTGGTTGCGGCGTCCTGCTCATCGCGTCCGGTGCATGGAACCTGTCGAGCCCCGGGCAGCCGGTGGCTGAATGGGTCCAGATGGTCCTTGGCGCCCTGTTGTTTGTCTCCCCGTGGATTGCCGGCTACACGGCACACACGGGAGCAACCTGGACTTCCTGGATCGCCGGTGCAGTGGCCCTGATTGCGGGTGTTCTGGCATTGCAGCCAAGCATGCACGAGCACGCAGAGGGGCACCACGGAGGTGTGGCGGCACACTAGAATCCACTCCACAGACTCATGTGAAAGTTCACATGTGGCAGCAGAAGCGCCGGGCAAGCCCGGCGCTTCTGCTGTGGGCGGCTACAACTCCGTCGCCAGTCCCGCCCAGGCCATGGACTCAAGTACTGCACGGGCGGTGTCGTCCGGGATGCCGGTGCGTCCGGGCCGTCTCCCCCCGGCAGCGGCGCCGGGGCCCGCGGCGGCAGCCGATGCCGCCCCGGCATCGGACGCCGCCGGTTCGGTGGATTCCGGTCCGTGCAGCTGCACGCTGTGCGGGGTGGAGTTGATCAGCCCAAACACGGCATGGGCCTGCATTCGCCGCACGGCCGCCGGGCGCTCCTGGAACATCCGGCCCAGCACGTCAACCCAGAGCTCCACGTAGGCGCGCTGCAAAGACCTGACGGCGGAGCTGTCGGCGGCGCCCAGGCTCTCAAAGTCCCTGTCCTGCACACGGATGACATCAGGCTTGACCAGGGCGAAGTCCACGTGGAAGGCGACAAGCGCACGCAGGGCGGAAGCGGCGTCGGGCGCGTTGGCCAGCACCTGGCGCCCGCCGGCCAGCAGGTCCTCACTGACGCCCACAAGCAGGGCCCCGAGCAGCGCCTGCTTGCCGTCGAAGTGCCGGTAGACGGCAGGCCCGCTCACCCCGGCGGCGGCGCCGAGGTCCTCAATGGAGACGCCGTTGAAGCCGCGCTGGGCGAACAGGGACGCGGCGGAAGCCAGCAGCGTCGTGCGCCGCTCAGCCTTGGCCGCGGTGCGGGCATTGGCCGGTTGCGTGCTCATGGTTCCCCGTTTCGTGCCTGTGCTGGACATCACAGAATTGACAGGCTAGCCTGAATCTCAGTTAGTAGTCATTAACTTAGCATGCATTCAGCCGGCGCGGCCGGGCGAGGGAACTGAGGGATCAATGGAGACTCTGCACAGCCGGGTTGACCCGGCCGGGGAGGCGTTTGCGCGCAACGACGCCGCACAGCGCGCCCTGGTCGATGAGCTGCGCGGCCACCTGCGCGCCACGTCGCTCGGCGGGCCGGAGAAGTCCCGCCAGCGCCACGCAGCCCGCGGCAAGCTGCTGCCCCGCGACCGCGTCAACCACCTGCTGGATGAGGGCAGCCCCTTCCTGGAGGTGGCGCCGCTTGCCGCGCATGAAATGTACGACGGCGCGTCCCCCGGAGCCGGGCTCATCGCCGGCATCGGCGTGGTGGCCGGCCGCCACGTCATGGTCGTGTGCAATGACGCCACGGTCAAGGGCGGCACCTACTACCCGCTGACGGTGAAGAAGCACCTGAGGGCGCAGGAGATTGCGCTGGAAAACCGGCTGCCGTGCATTTACCTGGTGGACTCGGGCGGGGCGTTCCTGCCCAAGCAGGACGAGGTGTTCCCGGACAAGGAGCACTTTGGCCGGATCTTCTTCAACCAGGCGCAAATGTCCGCCCGGAAGATCCCGCAGATCGCGGCCGTCATGGGATCCTGCACCGCGGGCGGCGCCTACATGCCGGCCATGAGCGATGAAACGGTGATTGTCCGCAATCAGGGCACCATCTTCCTGGGCGGCCCGCCGCTGGTGAAGGCCGCCATCGGCGAAATTGTCACGGCGGAGGAGCTCGGCGGCGGCGACGTCCACGCCTCCATCTCCGGCGTCGTGGACCACCTGGCGGAGAGCGACGAACACGCGCTGTCCATTATCCGCGACATTGTCGCCACGCTGCCGCCCAACCCGGCACCCGCGTGGGCGGTCTCGGAAAGCCGGGAACCCGCCGTCGAGCCCGCGGAAATGTACGGCGCCGTGCCCACCGACCTCAACACGCCCTACGACATCCGCGAGATCATCGCCCGCCTCGTGGACGGCAGCAGGTTCCACGAATTCAAGAAAAACTACGGCACCACCCTGGTCACCGGCTTCGCCACACTGCACGGGCACCCCGTGGGCATCGTGGCCAACAACGGCGTGCTGTTCAGCGAATCCGCGCTCAAGGGCGCCCACTTCATCGAGCTGTGCGACCAGCGCGGCATCCCGCTGGTCTTCCTGCAGAACCTCAACGGCTTCATGGTGGGCAAGGACTACGAGCACGGCGGCATCGCCAAGCACGGCGCCAAGATGGTCACGGCCGTCGCCACGGCGCGCGTGCCCAAGCTGACAGTCATTGTGGGCGGCTCCTTCGGCGCCGGCAACTACTCCATGTGCGGGCGCGCCTACTCGCCCCGCTTCCTGTGGATGTGGCCGGCCGCGCGGATCTCCGTCATGGGCGGCAACCAGGCCTCCTCCGTGCTGGCCACCGTCAAGCGCGACGCCCACGAACGCCGCGGCGAGGACTGGTCCGCCGAGGCCGAGGCCGAATTCAAGGCACCCATCCTGGCCCAGTACGAGGACCAGGGCAGCCCCTACTACTCCACCGCCCGGCTCTGGGACGACGGCGTGATCGACCCCATGGACACCCGCACCGTCCTGGGCCTGGCCCTCGACGTGTGCGCCAGAACCCCGCTGCCCGAGACCGCCTTCGGCCTCTTTAGGATGTGAGCGCACCATGACTGAACTTCCCGACACACGACTTTTTGACACCGTCCTCGTCGCCAACCGCGGCGAGATCGCCTGCCGCGTCATCCGCACCCTGCGTGCCCGGGGCATCCGCTCGGTGGCCGTCTATTCAGAGGCCGACGCCGGAGCCCGCCACGTGCGCGAAGCCGACCAGGCGCTGTGCATCGGCCCCGCCGCCGCGGCGGAGAGCTACCTGAACATTGCGGCCGTGATTGGCGCCGCCCGGGCATCCGATGCACAGGCCGTCCACCCCGGGTACGGCTTTCTGTCCGAAAACCTTGAGTTCGCCAAGGCGCTGGAGGCCGCGGGCATCACGTTCATCGGCCCCAACATTGAGGCCCTGAATGTCATGGGCGACAAGATCCGCTCCAAGAACCACGTGGCCGCGGCCGGCGTCCCCGTGGTGCCAGGCATCTCCGAGCCGGGGCTCACGGACGCCGACTTGATCGCGGCCGCCGCGGACATCGGCTACCCGCTGCTCATCAAGCCCTCGGCCGGCGGCGGCGGCAAGGGCATGCACAGCGTCTTCGCCGCCGAAGAGCTGCCCGCCACCCTGGCCACCGCCCGGCGCGTGGCCGCAGCGTCCTTTGGCGACGACACCCTGTTCCTGGAACGCCTCGTGGCCAACCCCCGCCACATCGAGGTGCAGATCCTGGGCGACACCTTCGGCAATGTCATCCACCTGGGCGAGCGCGAATGCTCCCTGCAGCGCCGCCACCAAAAAGTCATCGAGGAGGCTCCCTCACCCCTGCTGTCAGGACTGGACGACGGCGGTGCGGTGCGGGCACGCATCGGCGCCGCCGCCTGTGCCGCGGCAGCGAGCGTGAACTACACGGGTGCCGGGACGGTGGAGTTCCTCGTCTCGGACGATACGCCGGACGAGTTCTTCTTCATGGAGATGAACACGCGCCTGCAGGTGGAACACCCCGTCACCGAGATGGTGGCGCGGGTGCGCGGGAAGTCCCTGGACCTGGTGGAGTGGCAGCTGCGCATTGCCGCCGGTGAAAAGATCGACTTCACCCAGCAGGACGTCACCCTGGAGGGCCATGCCGTTGAGGCGCGCGTCTACGCGGAAAGCCCCGCCGAGGGATTCCTGCCGGCCACCGGCACCGTGGTGGTGCTGGAAGAGTCCGTCGCGCAGCGGCCTGGCGTTCGCGTTGACAGCTCCCTGGCGCGCCGCCTGAAGATCACTGCCAACTACGACCCCATGCTGGCCAAGGTCATCGCCTGGGGCACTGACCGCCGGGAGGCGCTCGACAGGCTCGATGCCGCCCTTGCCGATTACGTTGTCCTCGGCGTTCCCACCAACGTGGAATACCTGCGCCTGCTCGTGGCCGACCCCGACGTGCAAGCCGGCCGCCTCGACACCAACATGATCGAACGCAAACTCCCCGACATGGCGTTTCGCACAGTCGACGCCGGTGACTACGCCGCCGCGGCACTCGCGGCCCGCAAGGTCGATGTCGCAAGACCCAATGCACCTGGCGAGGCGCCGGCTGCATCCTCGTGGGGCCGCCTCGACGGGTGGCGGCTCGGCGATCCCGCGCCGTGGCGCAGCGCCTGGGCAGCACCCGGGCGCACCGGCGTGGTGACAGTCAGCGGACCGCAGGCCGACAGCGGGACGGAAGGTCCCGGCGTCGTGCACGTCAATGGGATCGGCGGCGACCAGGAGAGCCGGACCGCACTGGACCTCAACGGCACCACCGGAGGGGAACTGCTGTGGGACGGCCAGGAACGCGGTTACCGGGTGGGCATGCTCGGCGAAACAGTGTTCCTGGGATCCGGGGGCTGGAGTGTTGCGCTGGAACGGCTCGACCGCGAGGCGGCAACCGCACGCATGCTGGCCGGGCTGGAACGCGAGGACGCCGCGGCCGATCCGCAGCTGCGCAGCCCCATGCCGGGCACCGTCACCGTGGTCAACGCGAAAACGGGGGACAGGGTTGCGGCCGGCGACGTGCTGCTGGCGGTGGAGGCCATGAAGATGGAACACCAGATCACGGCCACCATGGCCGGGACCGTGCACATCGGCGTCGCCGTGGGGGCGCTGGTGAAGGCCGACCAGGTGGTGGCCACGGTGGAGCCGGACGAAGACAATTCAACAACAATCCCTGAGGGGGAATGACAGTGCCAAACTTTGAACTCAACGACGAGTACCAGGCCCTGAGCGACATGGTCCGGGACTTTGCCGACAACGTGGTGGCCCCGGTCTCCGCCAAGCACGACGAGGAACACAGCTTTCCCTACGAGGTTGTGGCGCAGATGGGGGAGCTGGGCCTGTTCGGGCTGCCGTTCCCGGAGGAGTTCGGCGGCATGGGCGGGGACTACTTCGCCCTGGCGCTGGCCCTGGAGCAACTGGGGCGGGTGGACCAGTCCGTGGCCATCACGCTCGAGGCCGGGGTCTCGCTCGGCGCCATGCCCATCCACCGCTTCGGCACACAGGCGCAGAAAGAGCAGTGGCTGCCGCAGCTGACCAGCGGCAAGGCGCTCGCAGGCTTCGGCCTCACCGAGCCCGACGCCGGCTCCGACGCCGGGGGCACCGCCACGAAGGCGCGGCTGGAGAACGGCGAATGGGTCATCGACGGTGCCAAGCAGTTCATCACCAACTCAGGCACCAACATCACCAGGTTCGTGACCGCCACGGCCGTCACCGGCACCTCCGAGCGGCCGGACGGTTCCCTCAAGAAGGAAATCTCCACCATCATCGTGCCCAACGGCACGCCCGGCTTCACGGTGGAAAAAGCCTACAACAAGGTGGGCTGGAACGCCTCCGACACCCACCCGCTGACGTTCGCCGGCGCCCGTGTGCCGGAGGAAAACCTGCTGGGCGAGCGCGGCCGCGGCTACGCGAACTTCCTGTCCATCCTGGACGAGGGCCGCATCGCCATCGCCGCGCTCGCGGTCGGCGCCGCCCAGGGCTGCGTGGACGAATCCGTCCGCTACGCCAAGGAACGCCATGCCTTTGGCCACAACATAGGCCACTACCAGGGCATCTCCTTCAAGATTGCCCGCATGCAGGCCCGCACCCACACGGCCCGCCTGGCCTACTACGACGCCGCAGCCCGCATGCTCGCCGGCAAGCCCTTCAAGACCGAAGCGGCCATCGCTAAGATGGTCGCAAGCGAGGCGGCCATGGACAACGCCCGGGACGCCACACAGGTGTTCGGCGGCTACGGCTTCATCAACGAATTTTCCGTGGCCCGCCACTACCGCGACTCGAAGATCCTGGAGATTGGGGAAGGCACCACGGAAGTCCAGCTCATGCTCATCGCCCGCGAACTGGGCCTGTAAGGCCCAAGAAAGGCACGCCATGATCAACAAAGTAGTTGCCTCGCCCGCCGCCGCCATCCATGACATCCACGACGGCGCCTCCCTCGCCGTCGGCGGATTTGGCCTGTGCGGCATCCCCGTGGCCCTCATCCAGGCCCTGCACGACGCCGGAACCTCACAGCTTGAGACCATCTCCAACAACTGCGGCGTGGACGACTGGGGCCTGGGCATCCTCCTCGCCGACGGCCGCATCCGCCGCACCGTCTCCTCCTACGTGGGGGAAAACAGGGAATTCGCCCGCCAGTTCCTGGCCGGGGAGCTCGAGGTGGAGCTGACCCCGCAGGGCACCCTCGCCGAAAAGCTGCGCGCCGGGGGAGCGGGCATCCCCGCCTTCTACACCGCCGCCGGTGTGGGCACCCAGGTCTCCGAGGGCGGCCTGCCCCGCAAGTACGACGGCGCGGGCGGGGTTGAGATTGCCTCGCCGCCCAAGGAGGTGCGCGCCTTTGGGGACGCCGAGTTTGTGCTGGAGGAGTCGCTCACCCCGGACTTTGCGCTGGTGCACGCCTGGAAGGGCGACCGCCACGGCAACCTGGTCTTCCATGCCACGGCCATGAACTTCAACCCGCTGTGCGCCATGGCGGGGAAGGTCACCATTGCCGAGGTGGAGGAACTCGTGGAGCCCGGGGAGCTGGACCCCGAACACATTCATGTGCCCGGCATCTTCGTCCAGCGCGTGGTGCATGTCCCGGCCGGATCCCCGGGCAGTGAGAAGCGCATCGAAAAGCGCACGGTGACGGAGCCGCCGTCGGACCTTTCAACAACAGGACAGGGGGCGTAGGCAATGACACTCACGCGCAACGAACTGGCCGCCCGGGTGGCACGCGAACTGCACAACGGACAGTACGTCAACCTGGGCATCGGCATGCCCACGCTGATCCCCAACTACATCCCCGCGGGGGTGGAGGTGGTGCTGCACTCGGAGAACGGCATCCTGGGCACGGGGCCGTACCCGCTCGACGCCGACGTGGACCCGGACCTGATCAACGCCGGCAAGGAAACCGTCACCGTGAACAAGGGGGCGGCGTTCTTTGACTCGGCCACCTCGTTTGGGATGGTGCGCGGCGGGCATGTGGACGTCGCCGTGCTGGGCGCCATGCAGGTGGCTGAAAACGGCGACCTTGCCAACTGGATGATCCCGGGCAAGATGGTCAAGGGCATGGGCGGCGCCATGGACCTGGTGTTCGGGGCCAAGAAGCTCATCGTCATGATGGAGCACGTAGACAAGTACGGCGAGCCCAAGATCCTCAAGGAGTGCACGCTGCCCCTGACCGGAAAGCGCTGCGTGGACCTGATCGTCACGGACATGGCCGTCATTGAGGTCACCCCGGACGGGCTGGTCCTGAAGGAACTGGCCCCGGACGTGAGCGTGGAGCAGATCGTGGCCGCGACAGGCGCCCCGCTGAACCTCGAGATGCACGATTTGGACAACGTATGAGCGAGGATGCAGGGGCCGTGCCCCGGACGGTGACCCAGCGCGGGCTCTACTATGAGGAGCTTGAGATCGGCACGGTGTACCAGCACCGGCCCGGGCGCACCATGACGGAGACGGATAACGTCCTGTTCACCACAATGACCATGAACACCCAGGCACTGCACCTGGACGCGGCATGGAGCGAGGGGCAGCCGTTTGGCCAGCGCCTCATGAACTCCATGTTCACCCTCGCCACCATGGTGGGGCAGTCAGTGGCGCAGCTGACGCAGGGAACCATTGTCGCCCAGCTGGGCATGAGCGAGATTTCCTTTCCACATCCGCTCTTCCATGGCGATACCCTCTATACCGAGACAGTGGTGACCGAGAAGCGGCTCTCGTCATCGCGGCCGGGGCAGGGGATCGTGGTGATGGAACACACCGGACGGAACCAGTCCGGCGTCGTGGTTGGAAAAGCCAGCCGTACGGCGCTTTTCTGGCTCAAGCCAAACGACTAGCCGCCGACCAACAACAAGGAGCACGGCATTTCAGCGAACCAGCACTTCACCATGGGCCCGGCACTGCTGTTTGCCCCGGCGGACAGGCCCGAGCGCTTTGCCAAGGCGGCCGGACGTGCCGACGCGGTGATCATCGACCTTGAGGACGCCGTCGCGCCAGATGCCAAGGTGCGGGCGCGGGAGAACATGGCCGCGAGCGGCATGGATCCGGCCACCACCATGGTGCGCATCAACGCCCTCGACACACCGGATGCCGCGCTTGACCTTGCGGCCGTGGCCCGCAGTCCCTACCGGACCGTCATGGTCGCCAAGGCATCCGATCCAGCTGCCGTCGCGGCGCTCGCGGACTATGACGTGGTGGTCCTGTGCGAGAGCGCGGCCGGGATCCTTGCCGCGCCCGCGCTGGCCGCGTTGCCCAACGTGGTGGCGCTGATGTGGGGGGCCGAGGACCTCGTGGCCTCCTTGGGCGGGACCTCCAGCCGCTTCGCCGGCGGTCCGCGCGCCGGGGCCTACCGTGCCGTGGCCGTGCAGGCGCGCTCGCAGCTGCTGCTGGCAGCCGGCGCCTTTGGGAAGGTCGCGATCGATTCCATCTATGCCGACTTTGCCGACCTCGACGGGCTGGCGGAGGAATCGGAGGACGCCGTGGCCAGCGGCTTTGGTGCAAAGGCGTGCATCCACCCTTCCCAGGTGGCCGTCATCCGCGACGCCTACCGGCCTTCCGACGAGGATGTGGCGTCGGCGCGGGAACTGCTGGCTGCCGCAGAGGCCGCAGGCACCGGAGTGTTTGCGTTCAAGGGCCAGATGGTCGACGGCCCCATCCTCCTCCACGCGGAGCAAACCCTCCGCCGCGCCAGGTAGCCCAAGCCGCCGCCCGGGAGCACCACCCCAAAAGCAACAACCCTAGAAGCAACAACCCGGACGCTCCACTGCCTTCCTGCCCCTTTTCTTCGACCCCATCGCAGCAATGGCGGCTATTTCCTTGACGCTGGCGCACCAATGACCGGTTTCCGATCAACCCTGTCGCAGTCCGGAATCGGCGGTGCCGCTCCTGCCACGCAGAACCGGGAGACCGGGAAAACAAAACGGCGGGTGTCCACTTCTCCTTGGAGAGGTGGACACCCGCCGTTGTTCTTCATGCTGCTGCGCTGGCGCCTGTCAGGAAGCAACCATTGCTGCGCTGGCGTCCATGGAAAACCAGCCAATGATGCGACAGCGTCGGAAGAAGGGTTGGGCTATGCGTTGACGAGGGCGCCTTCGCGGACGTTCTTCATGGCGTTGGTCCAGGAGATGAGCTGGTCGAACATGGGCTCAACCGAGGCAGCCTGCATTTCGGTGGGCTTGAAAACGGAGAAGTTCTCAAAGTCGGTGAACAGGGAGAACATGCCGGTCTTCTGGACGTGGGCCACCTGCAGCTCGGAGAGGATGCCGCGCAGGTGCTCCATGGCGCGGACACCGTAGGCGGAGCCGTAGCCGACCATGCCGGCGGCCTTGTTGCTGAACTCGGCGTTCAGGTAGGAGATGGCATTCGCCAGTGCCGGCTGCACGGAGTGGTTGTATTCGCCGGTGATGAAGATGTAGCCGTCAAACTCGTTCATCTTGGCTGCCCAGGCCTTCGTGTGGTCGTTCTGGTAGTTCTGGTAGGCGGCCGGGTATGCCTCGTCCAGGATGGGCAGGTTGAAGTCGGCAATGTCCACAAGCTCGTAGTCGGCGTCGCCGCGCAGCTGGGCCTGGGCCAGAACCCACTCGGCCACGCCGGTGTTGTTGCGGCCGGGGCGGGTGGATCCGGTGACAATGGCGATCTTGGTCATGCGTTTTCTCCTTGGCTGGGGCTCCGCCACCCGGTGATTAGGTGACGTGTCAATCAAAACTTGATGTTTCAATCATGGATCAGACATACTTGATGTGTCAACTAATGTCAGGAAATGTGAGGAAGGCAATGGACAGCCGAGAAGTGGCCATGCACGGGGGACAGGCGGACCGTCCGGTTCCGGAGCCGCAAGAAGGGCAGCGCCAGGGCCCTGAACAGCGGGAAACGCGCTGGCTCAGCGCCCAGGAGCAGGCCATCTGGCTGGAGCTGCGGGAATTCGCCAAGGGCCTGCCGCGCGCCATCGACCGCCAGCTGCTCCAGGACTCCGACGTCTCCGGCGTGGAGTACGCCGTCCTCGCGGTCATCTCCGAAGCGGGCTGCGAGCAAATGCGCTCCGGCGACCTCGCCGCGCAGCTTGGCTGGGACCGCTCCCGCGTCTCCCATCTGCTCAAGCGCATGGAGTCCCGCGGCCTGCTGCACCGCTGCACCGCCAGCGCCGACGGCCGTGGCCAGGACATATCCCTGACCGATTCCGGCTGGGAGAAGATCCGCAGCGCCGCGCCCGGCCACGTCACCATGGTGCGCGAAACCATCTTTGACCCGCTCAAGCCCGACCAGCAGGCCCAGCTTTTCGAGGCCCTCACCAGCATTCGCCGAGCCGCCGAGGAACGCGGCCTCTGGTGACGCACCACCCGTAAATGCGGGATACTGGTTGCCATGGCGCACCGCAAAATCATTATTCTCGGCTCAACAGGTTCCATCGGCACCCAGGCAATCGACGTCGTCGGCCAGGCAGCCCTTCCCGACGGCACACCCCGCTTCAGCGTCACGGCCCTCAGTGCCGGCGGAGGCAACCTTGAGCTGCTGGCCGAGCAGGCTGTTGCCCTCCGTGTGCTGGCCGTGGGCATTTCCACGCACGACGGCGGGGCCCTGCGTTCGCTGATTGACTCGCGTGCCGCCTCGGCCGGCCTGGGCGGCTTCGCGCCGGAAATCCTCACCGGTCCCGATGCCTCCACCGCCATCGCGGCGTGGGGTGCCGGCACGGAGGATGCGGCCGACGTTGTACTCAACGGCATCACCGGATCCATCGGCCTGGCGCCCACCCTTGCGGCGCTCGGCACCACTGCCATCCTGGCCCTGGCTAACAAGGAATCGCTCATTGTGGGCGGTGCGCTCGTCAAGGCAGCCGCCTCACCGGGCCAGATCGTGCCCGTGGATTCCGAACATTCCGCGCTGGCCCAGGCCCTGCGCTCCGGCTCCGCCGGCGAAGTTGACAAGCTGATCGTTACCGCCTCGGGCGGGCCGTTCCGCGGCCGGACCCGCGAGGAACTGGTGGACGTGACGCCCGAACAGGCGCTCAAGCACCCCACCTGGGACATGGGCCCCATGGTCACCACCAACTCCGCAACACTCGTGAACAAGGGCCTGGAGGTCATCGAGGCGCACCTGCTCTTTGACGTTCCGCTGGACCGGATCGAGGCCGTGGTGCATCCGCAGTCCGTGATCCACTCAATGGTCCAGTTCACGGACGGGTCCACGATTGCCCAGGCGTCCCCGCCGGACATGCGACTGCCGATCGCTCTGGGCCTCGGCTGGCCGGAGCGGGTCCCCGGCGCGGCCGTGCCCTGCGACTGGACCAAGGCAGCCACCTGGACGTTCGAGCCGCTCGACAACCAGGCCTTCCCCGCCGTCGAGCTTGCCAAGGAGGCGGCGCGGCGGGGGAGCACCTGCCCTGCCGTGTACAACGCCGCCAACGAGGAGGCTGTCCACGCCTTCCATGCCGGGAAGATCGGCTTCCTGGACATTGTGGACACCATTGCGCAGGTTCTCAGCGAACACACACCTCAATCGCAGCTCACGCTCCAAAGCGTGTTGGATGCTGAAGTGTGGGCACGCGCACGGGCCAACGAGCTGCTCGCCGCCAAGGCCTGAAACGCCAGCAGACCGGGAAATGACGGGCCGGGAACCATTGAACCCAGGAAGTAAATTGTGACTGTATTGCTTTTCATCGGCGGCGTGCTGTTTGTCGCCGTCGGCATCGCCCTCTCCATCGCGCTGCATGAGGTGGGGCACCTGCTGCCCGCCAAGCTGTTCAAGGTGCGCGTCACCCGGTTCATGATCGGCTTCGGCCCCACCATGTGGTCGCGGAAAAAGGGCGAAACCGAATACGGCATCAAGGCCATCCCGGCCGGCGGCTACGTGGCCATGATCGGCATGTACCCGCCCAACCCCGGCGACGGCAGCGTCCGCCCCTCCAGCACCGGCATGTTCCAGACCCTCGCTACCGAGGCCCGCAGCGCCGCCCATGAGGAGGTGGGGCCGGAGGACGCCAACCGGGTCTTCTACAAGCTTCCGGTCTGGAAAAAGATCATCATCATGCTCGGCGGGCCCACCATGAACTTGCTCATCGGCGTGGTCCTCATGGCCGTGCTCCTCATGGGTTTCGGCACCGCCCAGGCCACCACCACCCTCGGCGAGGTCAACGCCTGCCAGGTGGCCTACGGCGCCCCCGTCCCCAAGGACCTGGCCAACTGCATGCCCACGCCCGCCGCTGCCGCAGGCCTGCAGCCCGGTGACAAACTCGTCTCGTTCGACGGCGTGCCCGTCACCGAGTGGGCGGCCTTCACCGACCACGTCCGCGCATCCGCCGGCAAGAACGTCCCGCTCGTGTACGAACGCGCCGGCAAGACCGTCACCACCAGCATCACCCCGGTGCTCACCGCCCGGCCCGTCATCGGCGCCAACGGCATGGCCGAGGTCGACTCCTCCGGCACCGCCGTCACGGTCCAGGCAGGGTTCCTCGGCGTCGGGCCCACCAGCGCAATGGTGAGGGAACCGGCGTCGGCCGTCCTGCCCGCCGTGGGGGACAGTGTGGCCCAGATTGGCGGCGTCGTCCTGCAGCTGCCGCAGAAGATCGTGGGCATCGCCCAGGCCGCCTTCAGCTCCGAGCCGCGCGACCCCAACGGGCCCATCTCGGTGGTGGGTGTGGGCCGGGTGGCCGGGGAAGTGGCCGCCATGGAGCAGGTGCCCATGAGCTCACGCGTGGCAACCCTGCTGGGGCTGCTGGCCAGCGTGAACCTTGCCCTGTTTGTCTTCAACCTGATCCCGCTGCTGCCGCTCGACGGCGGGCACGTGGCGGGCGCGCTGTATGAGGGCGCGCGGCGCCAGGTGGCCAAGCTGTTCAAGCGCAAGGACCCGGGCCCCTTTGACATCGCCAAGCTCCTGCCGCTGACGTATGTGGCGGCCGTGGTGCTCATGGCCATGGGGGCGCTGCTGATTTACGCCGACATCGTCAAGCCGGTCAACCTCTTCGGCTGAGGCAGCGCCGGCGCGGGCGCATGGGGTGGGTTAGCGGACAACTGCGATGTTGACGCTTGTTGTCCCGAGGCTTTGGGCCATCGCGAAGGAGAGAAAGATGTAGTGCTCGGTGGCGCGCGCCTGGGCGATGCCTCCCAGGTCCACCTGCCATCCCGGATCCCAGCCGAGGTCCGCCAGCAGTTGGGAGATCGTGGACTTGGCCCCGGCGTCGTTGCCGGCCAGGAACACCGTGCTGGGTGAGGGCAGCCCCGCGGGGTTGTTCATCAACGGTGCCTGGACTGTGTTGAGAGGGTCTTGACCACACGGGCGTCGGGGAAGGCTTCCTGGACGGCCGCCCCGAGGCTGGCATTCGGGAAGGCGAGCTCGAAATTCTTGTTCAGGTCATTGGCGACCTCCATGAGCACCTTGCCCGCGAGGGCAGAGGCACCGAGCTCGTTGAGCGTTCCCAGCACTGCCGCACCCGGGATGGCGTCGATGACCACCTCTGCATCGTTCAGGGCAGTGGCGAAATCGGCCGCCGGGGAAGTGGCCGGCGGGCATTTTTCCTCCCGTCCCGAGCGAGCCTGCCGGCATGGCTTGACGGGTTCACCTTCGGCGTACCGTCGGAGGGACTATGTGAACCTCCAACAGGGTTGTACCTGGATATGACGCGGCCCGTTCGTGGCCAGGCTGCGTTCCCAGCGTCCGGCCACGACCGCCCCAGGAGGTGCGCGGTGAAACGAATTTGAAGGGCCTGTCCCGGCAGCAGTCGACTCCGATGCAGCCATGGACGCCTACTCCCGCACAGTGGTCTCGGTTGCCGAAGAAGTTGCACCGCACGTGGCCGCAGTCGAGGTGCGGGGGAACGGCCGCGACGGGCGCGTCCGCCTGGGTGCCGGATCCGCCGTCGTGTTTACCGAGGACGGCTACATGCTCACGAACGCCCATGTGGTTGCCGGCGCCAGCGGCGGGTGGGCGGCCTTTGCCGACGGCACGGGCACGGACATTGAGATCAGGGGAGCCGACACCCTGTCCGACCTGGCGGTCATCCGGGGACTGTCCCACATGCACGCCCCGGCGCAGCTCGGGGACGCGGAGGGCCTGCGGGTGGGGCAGCTGGTCATCGCCGTGGGGAACCCCCTTGGCCTTGCAGGTTCAGTGACGGCCGGGGTGGTCAGCGGCCTTGGGCGGTCCCTGCCCACGGCCCTGGGCCGGAACCGCAGGGTCATCGAGGACGTCATCCAGACCGACGCAGCCCTCAACCCAGGCAATTCCGGCGGTGCGCTCGCAGACTCCCGCGGCCGGGTCGTCGGCATCAACACCGCCGTGGCGGGCGCCGGCCTGGGGCTGGCCGTGCCCATCAACGCCACCACCCGGCGGATCATTTCCGCCTTGATCGCCGAGGGCCGGGTCCGGCGCGCCTATCTGGGGCTGGTCAGTTCCCCCGTTGCCCTGAACGAGACACTGGCTCTGCGCACGGGCCAGCGGCAGGGATTGCGGGTGGCGGACGTCATTCCAGGATCGCCGGCGCAGCTGGCGGGGCTGAAGCCGGGGGACCTGGTGCTGACCGTGGGGCGCCGGCCGGTGTCCAGTGCGGAAAGCCTGCAGAAGCAGCTGTTCGCCGAGGCCATCGGAGTCCCGTTGCCCGTTACGGTGCTGCGCAACGGCGCCATGGTGGATGTGGTCGCCGTGCCTGCGGCCATGGCCGAGTGACGCCGGACCAGCCCGCGCAGGAATCCTGCAAAAAGGGTTGATTCATTGCAGTCAAATGATTATGGTTGATTCATGTTTGTTCTGACCATAGACCAACGGGGCAGCCGCCGCCACGGCGACAAGGTGCCGGAACTGCTCGCAGCCTTGGCTGGCGTGGACACTGTCCTGCCCTTCGAACGTTCGGTGGGGGACGAGGTCCAGGCGGCGCTCGTTGATCCCGGTGCCGTGGTTGAAGCTGCCATGCGCGTGCTCCGGCTGAAGGACTGGTACGTCGGCGTGGGCGTTGGCCTGGCCGAACTGCCCCTGCCTGCAAGTTCCCGTGAGGCGTCCGGCAGCGCCTTTGTGGCCGCCCGGGAGGCCGTTGAGGCGGCCAAAAAGGCCGGCGACAGGGTGCCGCTGCGGGTGCGGACAGGCGATGCCGCCGGTTCTGCTGATGCCCGCGGGCAGGCCGGTGCAGGCGGCGGCCCCGGTGTCTGGGCGGCCGCGTCCGAGGCGGTCCTTGTCCTCGTGGGAGATGTCGTCAGGAGCAGGTCGGAGGCTGAATGGCGGGTGCTGGACGCACTGGACGCGGCGCCCGGCGCCGCACAAAAGGACATTGCCGCCCAATTGGGGATCACCCCCCAGGCGGTCAGCAGGGCCATCAGGAGGTCCGGCCGGCACGAGGAACGAAACGGCCGGCGGGCAGCGGAGCTGCTGCTGTCCCAGATTGTCGGCGGCGGACGCTAGTCTAAGTTCCAGAAGCGGCAGTCCGGCCTGAACCGGCGGAACAGCCGAGGCCCAAACCGGGTGCCTGTCCACTGAAACAGTGCAGCCCAGCAAAGGAGTGGCGGATGGACGTGCTGTGGATTGCCGTGGCCATGGCTGTTTCCGTAGTTGGCGGCTGGCCCGTGACGGCCGGAATTCTCAAGCTTGCCCGATCCTCCGGCGTGCGCGCCGTCGATGCTGCCGAGGCAGGGGTGCCGGCCGCAGGGGAAGGCGCCTCCCGGGAACCCGGGGTGCCGGCCGGGGAAACCATGCAGGAGACGGCCGTCCCGGCTGCCGGGCAGGACGCCGCAGCCGGGACCGTCGCGGCGGCGGATCCGCCATCAGGCGATTCCGGCGAGGCACCTGCCGTGGCAGCGGGTGTCCGTCCCGGCGGCGAGGTGCTGCGTGGGGGCCTGCTGATCGGATTTTTGGAGCGGGGGGCGGTGGCGCTGGCCATTCTGGCGGGCCAGCCCGTGGCGATTGCCTACGTCGTGGCCATCAAGGGCCTGGGCAGGTATCCGGAACTGAAGGAATCCCCGGGGGCCAGCGAGCGGTTCATCATCGGCACGCTGGCCTCGATGCTGTGGTCGGCAGCCGTTGCAGTTCTGGCCAAAGTGCTCCTGCTATAAGGTGAATGCATGTCTATTTTCGCTGTTGAGTATGTCTATGGTCCCGAAGCGGAAGATGCCCGCACCGAACACCGCCCCAAGCACCGCGAATGGTTGGCCGCCCAGGCGGAGGCCGAGGTCCTCCTGGCATCCGGGCCCTACACCGACGGTGCCGGTGCTCTGCTGATATTCCGGGCTGCAGATGAAGCGGCAGTGCAGGCGCTGGTGGCACAGGACCCGATGACCATTGGCGGCGGCGTCACGGGACTGAAGATTTCAGGCTGGAATCCGGTGATTGGGCAGCTCAGCCGCTTCGTGGGATAGGCCTCAATGGTCCGCGCACGGACCCGAACGAGCCTACAATCAGAGTTGGATAGTGCGAGATTCCAAAGGGTGGGGCCAAAAACCGGCCCACCTCCCGCAGTATTTGTTTATTGAACTTCAAGGAGCATATTTTGACCTCCGTCAGTCTTGGCATGCCGCCATTGCCGCCACCCGTTCTTGCGCCCCGTCGCAAGACCCGGCAAATCAAGGTCGGCCCCGTCGGTGTTGGCTCGGATTCACCCATCAGCGTGCAATCCATGACCACCACGCAGACCACCGACATCAATGCCACGCTGCAGCAGATCGCCGAGCTCACGGCGTCGGGCTGCGACATTGTCCGCGTTGCCTGTCCTTCCCAGGACGATGCTGAAGCGCTGCCGATCATTGCAAAGAAGTCGCAGATCCCGGTGATCGCAGACATCCACTTCCAGCCGAAGTACGTCTTCGCCGCCATCGAGGCCGGCTGTGCCGCTGTCCGGGTAAACCCGGGCAACATCCGCAAGTTTGACGACCAGGTGAAGGAAATCGCCAGGGCCGCCAAGGACCACGGCACCTCGATCCGCATTGGTGTCAACGCCGGCTCGCTCGAGCCGGGCATCATGAAGAAGTACGGCAAGGCCACGCCGGAAGCCCTGGTGGAATCGGCCGTCTGGGAAGCCTCGCTGTTTGAGGAGCACGGCTTCCACGACTTCAAGATCTCCGTCAAGCACAACGACCCCGTGATCATGGTCGCCGCCTACGAGATGCTCGCGGAGCAGGGCGACTGGCCACTGCACCTTGGCGTCACCGAGGCCGGCCCCGCATTCCAAGGCACCATCAAGTCCGCCGTGGCCTTCGGCTCCCTGCTGTCCAAGGGCATCGGCGACACCATCCGCGTCTCACTTTCCGCCCCGCCGGTGGAGGAGATCAAGGTGGGCAACCAGATCCTGCAGTCGCTGAACCTGCGCCCGCGCAAGCTGGAAATCGTGTCCTGCCCGTCCTGTGGGCGCGCCCAGGTCGATGTCTACAAGCTGGCGGAGGAAGTCACCGCAGGCCTGGAAGGCATGGAGGTTCCACTGCGCGTGGCCGTCATGGGCTGCGTCGTCAACGGCCCGGGCGAGGCCCGCGAGGCCGACCTTGGCGTCGCGTCCGGCAACGGCAAGGGCCAAATCTTCGTCAGGGGCGAGGTCATCAAGACCGTCCCCGAGGACCAGATTGTTGAAACACTCATTGAAGAAGCCATGAGAATCGCCGAAGAGATGGAGTCCGACGGGGATGAACCGACTCTCACGGGTGGCCCCGTGGTTAGCGTTTCCTAGGGAAACCCGGCACCAGCCGGTGCGCGTCCTTGTCCACAGCGACACGGACGCGCTCCGGTCCCTGGTTGCGCGCGACCGCGTTTCCAACGTCTTCGTGGACTCGCTCGTGAACCAGCACCGCAGCGCCGTTCCGGCCATTCCCGGCGCCCACATGCTCGGCTATTTTGAGGACGACGGCGCACGTCTCGCCGCTGCCTGCTGGGTTGGCTCCAACGTGGTTCCCGTTGAAGCCGATGCGCAGCAGGCTGCGGCCTTTGCCCGCTGGATGGCCGCCCACTGGCAGCCGCACGCTTCAATTTTCGGCCCGGCAGAGGCCACCCTGTCCATGGTCGCCACGCTCAAGGATGCCGGCATCACAGCCCAGGAAGTCCGCGCCAACCAGCCACTCCTGGCCATCACGGGGGAGCCGCTCGTGGACGCGGACCCGGCCCTGTGCGTCAGCGACAGCGGGCAATTCGGTGAGATCCTTGTGGCCGCCGCTGCCATGTTCGAGGAAGAGGTCGGCTATTCGCCATTCCTGGGCGGAGAGGCAAACTACCGCCGCAGGGTGGCCTGGCTTATCAGCCACGGCTATTCCTTCAGCCACAACGAACCCCGCGGCGAGGTCATCTTCAAGGCCGACCTTGGCGCCGTCACCCAGCATGCAACCCAGGTCCAGGGCGTGTGGATGAACCCCCGCTACCGTGGCCAGGGCCTGAGTGCTGGCTACATGGCGGGCGTGGTCAAGCTGGCGCAGTTACATGCTCCCGTCACCAGCCTGTACGTCAACGACTACAACACCCGCGCCCGGGCCCTCTACGAACGTGTCGGCTTCGAGCAGATGGGAACCTTCGCCACCGTGCTTTTCTAAACCTTCCCACGGTTCGACTTCCGCAGCCGCCCTGCGTGTGGGCGGAGACACACTTTCTGCGCTACGATTATGCAACTTGTTGCGCAAAGGAGTGCATTAATGAACGCCGTCCAATACCCCCACCTGTTTGAACCGCTTGACCTTGGCTTCACCACGCTGCCCAACCGGGTCCTCATGGGATCCATGCACGTGGGACTGGAGGAACTGCCCGGCGGATTCGAACGCATGGCCGCGTTCTACGCCGAGCGGGCCAGGGGCGGAGTGGGTCTCATGGTCACCGGCGGGATTTCGCCGAACGAGGCCGGCCGGCCCATGAAGGGCGGCGCCAAGCTCACCACCGAGGCGGAAGCCGCGCAGCACCGGCCAGTCACCGACGCCGTCCATGCAGAAGGCGGCAAGATCGCACTGCAACTGCTGCACTTTGGCCGCTACGCCGCCCACCCGGGGCTTGTGGCGCCCAGCGCCGTCCAGGCGCCCATCAACCCGTTCACCCCGCACCCGCTGGACACCGCCGAGGTGGAACAAACCGTGGAGGACTTCGCCAACGCCGCGGCACTGGCGCAAAAGGCGGGCTATGACGGCGTCGAAATCATGGGCTCCGAAGGCTACCTCATCAATGAATTCATCGCCCGGCGCACCAACCGCCGCGACGACGAATGGGGCGGCAGCTACGAAAACCGCATGCGCTTCCCCGTGGAGATTGTCCGCCGCACCCGCGACCGCGTGGGCGCGGACTTCATCATCATCTACCGCCTGTCCATGCTTGACCTGGTGGAGGACGGCTCCACGCTCGAGGAAGTCATCCAGCTGGCCCGCGCCGTGGAAAAGGCCGGCGCCACCATCATCAACACCGGGATCGGCTGGCATGAGGCCCGCATCCCCACCATCGCCACCTCGGTGCCGCGCGCCGGCTACGCGTGGGTCACCAAGAAGCTCATGGGGCAGGTGGGCATCCCGCTGATCGCCACCAACCGCATCAACACCCCGGATGTGGCCGAGTCGCTGCTGGCAGGCGGCACCGCCGACATGGTCTCCATGGCCCGGCCATTCCTCGCCGACGCCTTCTTCATGCGCAAGGCCCGGGACGGCCGGGCCGATGAGATCAACAGCTGCATCGGCTGCAACCAGGCCTGCCTGGACCACACGTTCGTGGGCAGGACGTCCTCCTGCCTGGTGAACCCGCGCGCCTGCCACGAAACCGAAATTGCCATTGAACCGGCTGCGAGAGTGCAGCGTCTCGCCGTGGTAGGGGCGGGCCCGGCCGGACTCGCGTTCGCCACCACCGCAGCCCAGCGCGGACACCGGGTCACCCTCTTTGAATCGGCGGGGGAGATCGGCGGCCAGTTCAACATCGCCAAGCAGATCCCCGGCAAGGAGGAGTTCCACGAGACCATCCGCTACTTCAACCGGCAGGTCCAACTGCTGGGCATCGAGCTGCGGCTCAACACGCCGGCCACAGCGGAGGCCCTGTTGGCGGGCGGCTATGACCAAATAGTCCTCGCCACCGGCGTCACCCCGCGCCTGCCGGAGATCACCGGCGTCGGGCATCCCAGCGTGCTCAGCTACCTCGACGTACTGCGCGACAAAAAGGAAGTGGGCGCCCGCGTCGCCATCCTCGGTGCCGGCGGCATCGGCTTTGACGTGGCCGAATACCTGACGGCCGCCGGGTCCAGCGCCACCCTGGTGCCGGAAAAGTTCTTCCGTGAATGGGGCATCGACCCGGACTACGCCCACCCCGGCGGCATCACCGCACCCGCCCCCGAGCGCCCCGCCCGTCGCGTCAGCCTGTTCCAGCGCAAGGAGACCAAGGTCGGTGCCGGCCTTGGCAAGACCACCGGCTGGATCCACCGCAACGCCCTCAAGGCCAAGGGTGTCACCATGGTTCCGGGGGTTGAGTACCGGCGGATTGACGACGACGGACTCCACCTGGGCGTCAACGGCACCGACACGGTGGTCGCCGTGGACAACGTCATCCTGTGCACCGGGCAGGAGCCGCGGCGGGAGCTGCAGGCGGGGCTCGAAGCCGGAGGCGCCGTCGTGCACCTGATTGGCGGGGCTGACGTGGCGGCCGAGCTGGACGCCAAGCGCGCCATCGACCAGGGCACCCGGCTGGCGGCACGGATCTAGATGTCGCTCAGCCACGCCATCCTGACCTCACTACTGGAAAAACCCTGCACGGGGGCCGAGCTCGCACGGCGCTTCGATAAGTCCCTGGGCCATTTTTGGCAGGCCACCCACCAACAGATCTACCGGGAACTGGGCAAGCTGGAGGCCGCTGCCCTGGTCGAGCCTCAGGAACTGCCCACCACCCGGGGCCAGCAGCGCCTGTTCACGGTGCTCGGGGCCGGCCGGAGCGAGCTGGAGGGATGGTGCGTCCGGGAGGCTGATCCGCGGCCCATCCGCGACGAACTTCTGGTGCGGATGCGGGCGGCGGCCGTGCTCGGAACAGTCGACGTGACGGTGGAAATGCGCCGCCACCGAGGCCTGCACGAGGCCACGCTGGCCCGCTACCTGGCCATCGAGGCCGCCGACTTCCCCGCCGGGGCGGCACGCAGCCGCCCGGATGAGCTGCAGCGGGCGGTCCTGCTGGCAGGGGTCGCCTTTGAGCAGGCCTGGCTGGCCTGGTGCGACGACGCCCTGGCGGAGCTGGGGGCCCGCGGCGCCGGGCCGCAGGGCTAGACGGCCGGGCAGGGCTGGCTGAGACGCGGGCGCCGTAGGCCCCGGCGCAGCAGTGCCGCGGGCCGCGGGCTCAGGCCGTCTGCCGGCGCAGCGTCAGGGAGGAGAACAGCAGGCCCGCCACCACAAATGCGGCAACCACCACCAGATCAACCACAAGGGCGGAGGTGGGGTCTGCATGGGCGGCCACCTCCTGCAGCCCGTCCACGGCGTAGCTGAGAGGCAGCACGTTGGAAACGGCCTCCAGCACCCCGTTCATCTGGTCACGCGCCACAAACAACCCGCAGAGCAGGATCTGCGGGATAACCACCACGGGCATGAATTGCACGGCCTGGAACTCCGTGGTGGCGAAGGCGGAACACAACAGCCCCAGGGCCACGCCCAACACCGCCGTCAGCACCGAAATCAACACGACCCAGCCCGCGTTCCCGGCAATCTCCAATCCGAAGATCCAGTACGCGGTGCCCGTTGCCACCAGCGCCTGGGCGGCGGCCATGATGGAAAAGGCCAGCGCATAGCCAAAAAGGAGGTCGGCCTTGTGGATGGGTGTGGTCAGCAGCCGCTCCAACGTTCCGGAGGTGCGTTCGCGCAGCATGGTGATCGAGGTGACCAGGAACATTACGACGAACGGGAAAATGCCCAGCATCATGAGCCCCACCCGGTCAAAGGTGCGCGGCTGCCCGGGTGCAAGGGTCTCGTTCTGGTACAACCAATAGACCAGCGCCAGCAGCACGGCCGGCACCACCAGGATCATGGCGATGCTGCGTGGGTCGCCCTTCAACTGGCGCAGCACGCGGGTGCTGGTGGCCCACATCATCGTGCCGTTCATGAGTCGGCCTTTCCGCCGGTGGCGGCGGTGCCCGCGCCGGTGCCCGGCGCCGCCGATTCGGCAGCCTTGATCAGCCGCAGGAACGCCAGCTCAAGGTCCTCGGTTTCGCCGCGTTTGCGCAGCTGTGCAGGGGTCAGCTGCTCCAGAAGCATGCCGTCGCGCAGCAACAGCAGCGTGTCGCAGTGCCCGGCCTCTTCCATGACGTGGCTGGAGATGATGAGTGTGGTCCCCTCCTCCGCCATGCCGCGGAACTGCTCCCACAGGTCCGCCCGCAGCACGGGGTCCAGCCCGACTGTGGGTTCGTCGAGCACCAGCAGCTTCGGCTTGCCCACCAGGGCGCATGCCAGCGAGACCCGGCTGAACTGCCCGCCTGAGAGGTCCGACGCCTTGCGCTTGGCCAGCCCTGCAAGTCCGACGGCGGCCAGCACCGCCTGGGCGTCGTCCCTGCCCGCGCCGTGGACAGCACCAAAGTACCGGACGTTGTCCAGGACAGTGAGGTCACGGTAGACGCTCGGCGCCTGGGTGACATATCCGACGTCGTGCCTGTTGCGGGGGTCCCCGGCGGGCCGGCCCAGCACCGTGACGGTTCCGGCCGTGATCTTCTGCACTCCCACCAGGGCCCGCATGAGCGTGGTCTTGCCGCTGCCGGAGGGGCCCAGCAGGCCGGTGATGCGCCCGTTGGGGATGCTGGCCGTGATGTTGGCCAGGACGGTGGACTTGCCGCGGCGCACCCGCAATGCGTCCACACTGACACTGATTGGTCCGCTGGCGCCGGAAGGATCGGCCGGGACGGGGGCAAAGGGTGGTGCGGCCGCTCGGTGGGACATGGTGCCTCCTGGACTGCCGGTTCGGATGCTCTGCCTTCAAACTAGACCCGGGGCAGGGGACTGTCCAGCACCGCCGCGCGTGCCGCACCGGCCGGGTGCGCCATCCGCGCCGAAGTGGAGACAGGCATTGCCGACAGGGTCTCGGGCCATGGCAGTTTCAGTTGATTTGGAGAAGGCGCTCGACAAGGACTTCGAGGACAGGAGCCTGGGGGGAGATCCTTGACGCGTCCCCGGCGGCACTGGCGCGTCTGTCCTTGGGGCCCATCGGGGACAGGGGCCCAGCCAGCGGCTTCGCCATCGTGGAGTCTTGGCGCGCCCGATCACGGGTGCCGGTGTGCCATGCCGCGGCTTGAACCGGTAGATTGGTACCTGGCCGTCCAAACCCATGGCGGCGGCACCCAACGTCTAGAAATGGAAAATCCCGCGTGGCACTTCGCCTTTCCACACTCTTTCTCCGCACCCTGCGTGAAGATCCCGTCGATGCTGAAGTGGACAGCCACAAGTTGCTGCTCCGTGCCGGCTACATCCGCCGCGCGGCCCCGGGCATCTACACCTGGCTGCCGCTGGGCCTGCGGGTGCTGCGCAAGGTTGAAGCCATTGTCCGCGAAGAGATGGACGCCATCGGCGCCCAGGAAGTCCACTTCCCGGCCCTGCTGCCCAAGGAACCCTACGAGGCCACCAACCGCTGGCTCGAATACGGCGACGGCATTTTCCGCCTCCAGGACCGCAAGGGCGCAGACTACCTGCTGGCCCCCACGCACGAGGAAATGTTCACGCTGCTGGTCAAGGACCTGTACTCCTCGTACAAGGACCTGCCGCTGAGCCTGTACCAGATCCAGAACAAGTACCGCGACGAGGCACGCCCCCGCGCCGGGCTGCTGCGCGGGCGCGAGTTCATCATGAAGGATTCCTACTCCTTCGACATCGACGACGCCGGCCTGGACGCCAGCTACATGGCCCACCGCGGCGCGTACCTGCGCATCTTCGAGCGCCTCGGCCTTGAGGTCGTCCCGGTGGCCGCCACGGCCGGCGCCATGGGCGGGTCCAAGAGTGAAGAATTCCTGCACCCCATGGCCATCGGCGAGGACACCTATGTCCGTTCCGCCGGTGGCTACGCAGCCAACGTTGAGGCCGTCACCACCGTGGTGCCCGACGACATTGACTTCAGCAACGCACCGGCAGCGGTTGTCCGCGACACCCCGGAGACGCCGACGATCGACACGCTCGTTGCGGCCGCAAACCAGCTGGCCCCGCGGGCCGAAGGCGAGTGGACGGCAGCGGACACCCTGAAGAACGTGGTCCTGGCCATCGACCTTCCCACCGGCGAACGCCAGATCGTCATCGTCGCCCTGCCGGGCGACCGCGACGTGGACCTCAAGCGCATCGAAGCCAACATTGGCGTGCACCTTGAGGTGGGCGGCGAAGTCGGCGTGGAGGCCGCCAACGAGGCAGACCTGAAGAAGAACCCGCTGCTGGTCAAGGGCTACATTGGGCCCGGCCTGGCCCTGGACGCCGCAGTGCTCGGTGCTGAAGCAGCCTCCAAACTGCTGTACCTGGTTGACCCCCGTGTTGTCTCCGGATCCACCTGGATCACCGGCGCCAACGAAGAGGGCAAGCACGTCTTCGGCCTCGTCGCAGGCCGCGACTTCACCTGGGACGGCACGATCGAGGCCGCCCAGGTCCGCGAGGGAGACCCCGCACCGGACGGCTCCGGACCGCTGGAAGCGGCACGCGGCATCGAAATGGGCCACATCTTCGCGTTGGGCCGCAAGTACGCCGAAGCCCTGGACCTGAAGGTCCTGGACCAGAACGGCAAGCTCGCCGTGGTCACCATGGGTTCCTACGGTATCGGCGTCACCCGCGCGGTCGCCGCCCTGGCCGAATCCAACCACGACGACAAGGGGCTGATCTGGCCCGCCAATGTGGCCCCCGCCGACGTGCACGTCGTGGCCGTGGGCCGCGGCGAGGACATCTTCGCAACGGCAGCACAGCTGACCGCCGAACTGGAGACTGCCGGCCTGGAGGTCATCTACGACGACCGCCCCAAGGTTTCCCCCGGCGTGAAGTTCGGCGATGCCGAGCTCATCGGCGTCCCGACCATCCTGGCCGTGGGCCGCGGACTGGCTGACGGCGTCGTCGAGATCAAGAACCGGGCCACCGGTGTTGCCGAGAACATTGCAGTTGCCGACGCAGTGAAGTACATTCTCGCCAACCGGTAGGCACAGGCTCCGGGGACGCCGGCGCATGCCGGCGTCCCCGGAGCGAGAAACGGGCGAATAATCTTACTGCCCGCGAGGGGATGCCGGCTGGGTCCGGCGCCACGGATAGGACGCCATGGTCTCCGGACTCGAAGACATCACCACCGCCACGATCCTGCTGGTCATTGTGGCGGGGTTTGCCGCGGGCTGGATCGACGCCGTCGTGGGCGGCGGCGGGCTGATCCAGCTGCCGGTGATGTTGATGATCCCCGGCATTTCCCCGGTCCAGGCCCTGGCCACGAACAAGATGGGCTCCATCTTTGGCACCGCCACGAGTTCGGTGACGTACTACCGGCGCGTGAAACCGGACATGCGCACGGCGCTGCCCATGGCCGCCGTCGCACTGGTGGGCAGTGTGGGCGGGGCCGTGGTGGCCGCCAGCCTGCCGGGTGAGGTGTTCAAGCCCATCATCGTGGCTGCCCTGGTTGCGGTGCTGCTCTTCACAGCGTTCCGGCCGGGCATGGGAGCGCACACGGCGCTGCGCCATGCGGGGCGCACCCACCATGTGGTGGCTGCCTGCATTGGCGGTGTGATCGGATTCTACGACGGCCTGATCGGACCCGGCACCGGCTCATTCCTGGTGATCGCCATGGTCAGTCTGATGGGCTACGCGTTCCTCGAAGCCAGCGCCAAGGCGAAAATCGTCAACCTCGCCACCAATGCCGGCGCCCTCATGTTCTTCCTGCCGCACGGCTCCCTGCTGTGGGGCGTGGGCCTGATCCTGGGCGGCGCCAACATGGCCGGCGGCTACCTTGGTGCGCGGACCGCCGTGAAGCAGGGCAGCCGGTTCATCCGGATCGTGTTCCTCGTGGTTGTCACGGCACTCATCATCAAACTGGGCATCGACGTGTGGCACGAGAACATCTCCGGCAATTAGTACAGACGGTGCAATTCGTGCGCGGACGGCAGGCCGGGAAGGGTCCGCCCGGCCAAGGTGCTGGCCACCCACAGCGAACGCTGGGCGTCGTGCGTCAGGGACTCCGACAAGTAGGCCAGCGCATTTTCCACCTCGCGGAGCACGGCCCAGGCAGCAGCAAGGTCTTCATCGAGCCCGGCTGCCAGTGACAGTGCGGATGCCCGACGGCGCAGCGCAGCTTCGGTGTCCAGCGCCGGAAGGTCCTGGATCCGGTTCCAGAGGCAGGGGGCCACCGCGAATTCAGCATCACCCACCTGGACCTGCGGATCGATGGCAAGGTAGCCGGATCCGCCGTCGCGCCTGGCCAGCACATTTTCATAGTGCAGGTCCGTGTGGACCAGCACGTCGTTGCTGCTGCGCCGGCCCACGGCGCCGCGCGTGTGGCAGACCTCCAGCGCGGCTTCCAGCAGCCAGCGGGGAAAAGGCTCGCCCAGTTCCGTCCACGCCTGGGGCAGTTCGTCGCTGTACCGTTCGGCCGTGGCGGCGATGTGTGGCAGCTCCCGCCATTCGGCCCTGGCATCGGGGTGGATCTGAAGCTCTTTCATCACAGCGCCCCAGACCGGTATGGCCTCCTCCATGGGAAGTTGCAGGAGGGAACGCCGTTCATCGAGCCGTTCCAGCAGAATGGCCCCGATGACGGCGTCGCTGGCCAGCAGGCGCACCGCACCCGAACCGCCCCACAGCTCAAGCGCCAGCGGTTCCAGCAGCGCCTCGTCGTGGGGAAACGCCACCTTCAGGGCGGCCGGCAGGCCGTCGGCGGTGAGCACCGGCACCACAACGCCCGTATGCCCGTGCCACGGCCCGCCACCGGGCGGCAGGTCCAGGCGAAGCGCCCACTGGTCCAGGGCCTGGTCAATATAGCCGGGTACCTTGCCGAGCCAGTGCCGGCCCTCCGCGCTCTGGCGGTGCCGGCGCCGCAGGGCTTCAGGAACTTCAATGCGTGGGGTCACGGGACGGGTCAGCCGATCAGTCCGCTGGAGCCCAGCAGGCTGCCCACCAGGAACGTGGCCACGAGTGCAAGTGCGCCGCCCGCAACCACCCGGGCCGCAGCCTTCAGCCGCGAGCCTCCGCCAATGGTTGCCCCGATCCAGCCGGTCACCGCCAGTGCCAGCAGAACCGCAACGAAAGTGACGGGGACGCGGATGCTGTCCGGCGGCAGCAGAATGGCAAGCAGGGGAAGTATGGCACCGGTCGTGAAGGCGATGGCCGAGGCAAATGCGGCGTGCCAGGGGCTGACAACCTCGTCCTCGTCAAGGTTTAGTTCGGCCTGGAGGTGGGCGCCAAGCGCGTCATGCCCTGTCAGCTCGGAGGCAACCTGTGCCGCCGTTGCGGGGGAGAGGCCCTTCTCTTCGTACACCCGTGTCAGCCGCGCCAGGCTCTCCTGCGGTGCACTCTCAAGTTCTGCCTGCTTGGCCGCGATCATGTGCTTTTGGCTGTCGCTTTGGCTGCTGACGGAGACGTATTCGCCCAGGGCCATGGAAATGGCCCCGCCAACCAGGGCAGACATGCCGGCGGTGAGGAGGGGGCCGGTGCCGCTTGTTGCCCCGGCAACACCAACCACGACGGCGGCCACGGAGACAATGCCGTCGTTGGCGCCCAGGACCCCTGCCCGCAGCCAGTTCAGGCGCTGTGCAATTTCTCCCGTGTGGGACAGCTCGCGCGGCCGTGCCACATCTTGTGATTGCTTCATGATTCCATCTGACCACCTCGCCCGGCGTGCCGCCAGCAAGGAAAGGATGCCCTCGCGAAGGTTTGGCTATCCTCAATCCGGCCCTGCCAGGCTGCCGGAATGCCGTTGCGGACTGCCTTGTCCTGCTGCCCTTCCGGGTTGCCCTGCGGTGCTTTCGCCGGGCAACCGGGAAGGCTACTGCGCGGCCGTGATGCCGGGCAGGGCTGCGACGGTCCCGCCCCAGCTGGCGTGGGTGCGGGTGGTGTCCAGCAGCCAGGCCACCGAGATTTCGCGCAGCTCTGAGGTGACGCCGGCCTTCGAGGTGGGTGTCGGGCTGGTGGTCTCCCCATTGGAGGTGGCGCCAGGTTCGGCCGGTGCCGTGGTTGCGACAACCGGTGCAGGCATGGCCTCGCTCAGGGCTGCCAGGTCGGCATAGGTGGCTGCAAGCTCGTTTTCCAGACCGGCCAAGGCAGCGCCCGGCGCGGAGGTGAATTCAGGACTGAGCGCATAGGCCGGGATAAGCGTCACAGTTGGCAGGCAGCGCGCGGCCAATTCGGCGTTGAGCGCGACCAGCTTGTCCTGGTGCTTGGCGGTCAGCGTCCGTCCGCGCAGCCCCTCGTCGCCGCCAAGGTGGGCGGATGCCACCTGGTAGGCGTAGATGGCTTTCTGTTCGCCTTCTGCGGCAGCCCGCAGTGCCCCGTCCAGGGTGACGCCCTCGCGCGGGGTCTTGGTGGACTTGCATTCGGGGCCGGTCGCAAGCTGGAAACCGGCGGTTTCGGCCAGCATGTCGGAGGCAGGCAGCTGGATGTTGGCAGCCGCGGCCAGCGACTGGCTGCGCATCAACTGGCTCGTCCCGGCGGAGGCAAAGACGCGGCCCATGGCCTTGCTGGCGTAGTAGGCGTCCCCGAGCATTGCATCACCATTCTTTTGCAAGGCGGCCACAACACCCGGAAGCGTGGCCGGTGACAGGGTTGGTGCCGCAGAGGTTGCCCCCGACGATATGGCGGAGAAGGTTCCCTTCGGCATGCCGTCGTCCAGTGCCTTGCTCTGGGCTGACAGGTCAATGGCTGTCTGCGACAGCTGGTCCATGACTGCCGGATCCTGGCTGACCGCACTCAACTCGTTGACCTGGTCCAGCAGGGCGTTGGTAGCAGCCCATGCCGCCTGCCGGTCCTTCTCGGTTTGCTCGGTCGCCGCGTTGTCGTTGCTGATCGTGTAAAGGACGGCGCCCAAGGCAAGGACCACAACCACGATTGCGGCAAGAATCAGCAGTGTCCGCTTCTTCTTGCGGGGCTCGCGTTCCTGCTTTTCCTTTTTGTCCTTCTTTTGCTTCTTGGCGGGGGCAGGCTCTTCGTCTGCCACTGCCTCCGGTTCCACGTCCTGCATGTCAGCGTCGACCTCTTCGGGAGCAGCGACGGCGCTTTCCTTGCCCTGGGCCCTGCGCCGGCTGCGGCGTGAGGACTTGGCTGCCTCGCCGCCGGATTCCACGGGATCTACCGTGTGCTCCGCGGCAGATTCCGCCTCGGACTCCGCCGTCCACGCGGCGAGGGCCCGGGCCACGTTTGACTGGGCGGTCTTTGGAGCTGGCGCTGCTGCCTCCGGATCTTCCCAGTCACCTGGCTCCTTGGCGGGGGAGATGGGGAGGGCGTTGGTGGCCGTGTCCAGGTCAGGCGAGGGCCAGACGAAGGTGTCAGATTCACGTACGGCACCAGCCACACCGTCCGCGGTGGTGTCCGGGCTGGCGGCATCGGCGGCATCCGGCTTCAGGAAAGCGGAAACATCGAACTTTGCAGCCGCTGCCCCTGTGACTGCTTCATCCGCGTCGTTGGGTGCCGGGGCCGGCGCTTCCGGTTCCGGCCTGGTCAACAGGTCAAAGTTAAACGGAGGCTCATCGTCAAAGGCGTCGCCGGACAGGTCAAAGCCTTCGTGGTCACCTGCAGCGTCGCCGTACCCTGCTTCAGCGTCATCGGCCCGCACGGCGTCGACGGCCGGGGCGGCATGCCCAGGGACGTCCGCGGGCTGGAGAGCTGCGGCAGCGACGGGCTCGGCAGCCTCGACGGCGTCGGCCAGCTCGACCGTCCCGGCGGTGTCGCCAAGCCCAGCTTCGACAACGGCCGTGGCATCCTCGGAGACACCTTCAAGCTCGAACGCTTCGGCGACGTTGCCCGTGTCTGAGGGCTGTACCGCAACGGCCGATTCGAATTCCTGTGGTCCGCCGGCAGACTCCAGTGAGTCGGCAGCCTCGGCGGTGCTGGCAAGCTCGGGTTCGATAGCCGATGTGGCGTCCGCCGGGGCGTCTTCGGGTTCGGGAGCGTCGGGGACGTTGTCTGTTTCGGCCGGCTCGGCAGCTTCGATGACAACGGCGGGCTCGGCCGGGCCGGAATCGTCGGATGAGGAGGCACCTTCGAAGTCGTCGTCGGGCTGGGCGGCCTTTGCATCCTCGGCCGGCTCAGCTTCGACTGCAGTCGTGTCATCTTCTGGGACGTTGTCCGCCTCGAGTGCTTCGGGGGCGTTGTCCGTGTCGAAAGGCTGGGCGGTCTCGGCGGACTCGGAATCCAGGGCCGCTTCAGCAGGCGCCGGTGAGTCGGTGGGCACTTCAGACTCGGCGGGCTGTGCAGCCTCTGCCACAGGGGCCGGTTCGACGGGCTCGGGGACGTCCGCAGCGTCAGGTTCGACGGCTGCCAGGACTTCCTCAGGGACGTCCACAGGCTCGGGGGCATCGGGTGCGGCTTCCGTCTCGGTGGGCCCTTCGCCTTCCTCGGGCACTTCGGCTTCAGAATCTGCCGCGGCGGAATCTGTCTCTTCTTCGGCTCGTGCAAGCGGGGAGGGCTGAGCTGAAATTGTGTCAGGAGTTTCCACGGACGCGGACACGATTTCTTCGGCGTTGTCCGAAGCCGCCGCGGCGAAAATTTCCCCGGCCGCCGGTGCTTCGTCTGCGGTTTCCGGGTCCGCGACGGGCCCGGTCTTCTGCGGCGCGGTTCCCGCAGCGTGTGCGCTCTTGGCCATGGGTACGTCGGCGCTGTCGATCAGGGCAGGCTGTTCTTCCGCCGCCAGCGCTTCGCTCCCCGGGTGGTTGTCCGGGGTGCCGTCATTTTCTGCGGAGCTGGGGACGCCGGTTGCAGCCTCCTGGACTGAAATTGTGTCAGACCCGCCCGTGGCGGTAGTCTCTTCTGCAATGCTGGAGCCGGTGTCCTCCCGGTTGTCCGGCACTGATTCATCAGCTTGTGGATCCATGGCCGGCGAAGACGCCTCCACCCCAGGTGCGGCTTCGGCGTCAGTGGGCAAAATACCGGGCTCAGCAGCGGCTTCGGCATCTACTGGCCCGGTTGCGGCATCGTCTGCAGAGTTGGCCGGCGGGAGGGTCTCGCCCGTCCCATTCCCGGCGGAAGGTGCAGGTGCCAGCGTCGGCGCGGAGCCGGCGTCGTCCGTGTCAGGGGCGGCGGGGGTGGAACCAACCATAATCAGGGGCTGGGGAGCCTTCTTGACAGGTGTGCCGGCAGGCGAGGTTGCCCGGCGGGGTGCCTTGCGGCGCGGCGGCGCGGAGGGTTCCTGCGTGCTGGCAGTTGATTTGGCGGGGAGGGAATCGTCGGTCCCGGACACGGGCAGTGGTTTGGTCACAAGGGTTGATACTCTCACGAGTGCCCTTGCCAGCGCACACTGCGGCTTAGCATAGGCCCAAGATGCGGTAATACTCACACCCAATTCGTCCTGCGCCATGGGTGGAAACTCGGTAGTCTGTATAACTACAACAACATCAATAGGGAGGCGTGCGTTTTTATGACCAAGCCAGACAGGCCAGGCAAGGCCGCACGCTCAGGGAATTCCCCCTCAGCTTTGGACTCCACAGCTGAGGCGCAGCGGGTCCACGCCCTTCTTGAGCCCACGGTGGCTGCGGCAGAGTTGTTTCTGGAGGAAGTGAAGGTTCACTTCGCCGGCAACCACCGCACTGTTTCAGTGATTGTTGACCTTCCGGAGGACCAGGAGGGGGGAGTGGGCCTTGATGCCATTTCAACCATCGCCCGGCAACTCTCCGATGTCATGGATTCCGACCCCAACGATGACGGCAGCGCCTACGACCTGGAAATTTCCTCCCCGGGTGCGACCCGCCCGCTGACGGAGCCGCGCCACTGGCGCCGGGCACTGGGGCGCATGGTGAAAGTCAACGCCGCCGACCGTGAAAACTTCATGGGCCGGATTCTGGCCGTGGATGACGACGGTGTACTGTTCAAGCCCGAACTGCCCGTCAAGAAGGGCATGAAGCCCAAGCAGGGTGAACCTGAAAAAGTCTTGTTCACCGCCATCCGCCGTGGTGTTGTGGAGTTGGAATTTGCCCGCCTCGACGAGGCCGAGCTTGATTTGGAATTTGAACCAACGGGCCGCGACGCGGCCGCTGGAGAGGGAAGCTGACCATGGACATTGATATGAGCGCATTGCGCGAATTGGAGCGTCAGAGGGAAATTCCCCTGGACATGCTCATCCCCACCATCGAGCAGGCATTGCTGATGGCGTACTACAAGTCTCCCGGCGCCCATGAGGAAGCCCGTGCCGAGCTTGACCGCAAGAGCGGACACGTCACCATCTGGGCAGCTGAGATTGACGACGACGGCGCCAAGATCGGCGAATTCGACGACACGCCCCAGGGCTTTGGCCGCATCGCTGCCAGCACCGCACGCCAGATCATTCTGCAGCGTCTGCGCGACGCCGAAGACGACGCCGTGGTCGGCGAGTTCCGCGGCAAGGAAGGGGAGCTGGTCTCCGGCCAGATCCAGCAGGGCAACAACCCGAACATGATCCAGGTGAACCTGGGTGCTGTTGAGGGTGTGCTGCCACCCAACGAGCAGGTCCCGGGTGAGGACTACCGGCACGGCAACCGCATCCGCACCTTTGTTGTTGAGGTGCACCGCGGCCTGAAGGGCCCCTCCATTACGCTCTCGCGGTCTCACCCCGGCCTGGTTCGAAAGCTGTTCGAAATGGAAGTCCCCGAGATTGCCGACCACACGGTGGAGATCGTGGCCCTGGCCCGCGAAGCCGGACACCGCAGCAAGATGGCCGTCCAGGCGAACAAGCCCGGTGTCAATGCCAAGGGTTCCTGCATCGGTGAAATGGGATCGCGCGTGCGTGCGGTCATGACCGAACTGAACGACGAAAAGATCGATATTGTCGACTTCAGCGAAGATCCGGCAGTCTTTATTGCCAATTCACTCTCACCGTCCAAGGTGATTTCCGTCACCATCGTCGATGGGGCGGCGCGCTCGGCCCGGGTGGTTGTCCCCGATTATCAGCTGTCTTTGGCCATTGGCAAGGAAGGGCAGAACGCCCGCCTGGCTGCGAAGCTCACTGGCTGGCGCATCGACATCGTCTCGGACGCCGCGGCGGTTTAGGTCTGCGGCGCGCCCGCGCGGTAGAATAAGAAGAACCGGGCCCAAAACCGCCCTGACACCCAAAATCCGAAAGTACAGCAAATAGTGGCGAAGAAAGCATTGGCGGCGCAGGAATCATCCGGGCACGCCGGGCTTGATATTTCCACCTCAGCCGTGCGGACGTGCATTGGATGCAGGAAGGCAGATGCCCGGGACCAACTCATACGGCTGGTCAGGTCAACCAACAACTCTGGAACAACAGTGGCGCTGGTCGATGTGCACGCCCGTATGCCTGGCCGGGGAGCATGGCTGCATCCCGGACTGGAATGTTGGCGGCTGGCCATCAAACGACGAGCCATTGGGCGGGCCCTTCCCGGGGTCACCGATGTGCGCGACGTTGAATTGTTAGCCGAACAGGACCTGCGCAAGCAGGCCTGAAAATACGAACCCAATTGTCCCTTTTGCGAAAGCGGGTCAGAAAACCGATGGAAACCCGATGAGTACCCAGCGATGAGTGCCCAAAAATGAGCAATTTCATGTGCTCTCACGCCGCCCATTCCGGCATGGAATGGTGCAGTAAGAATTAAGCGGTTCGTACCTGTCCGGTGCGGGCCGAGACAGGAGAAATGTGGCCAAGGCCCGCGTCCACGAGCTTGCAAAAGAGCTCGGTATCACCTCAAAAGAAGCATTGAGCAAGTTGCAGGAAATGGGCGAATTCGTTCGCTCTGCCTCCTCAACCATTGAGGCCCCCGTCGTAAGGAAACTTCGCGACGCATTCCCGGCAGCAGCAAAGACTGCCGAACCGGCTGCCCCGGCAGCCGCACCCAAGACAACTGCACCGAAGGCTGCCGCAACGACGGCAACTCCAGGTGCTGTTCCTGGCCCGAAGGCTCCGACACCGGCTGCCAAGCCCGGCGCCAAGGCTGTTCCAGGACCTGCCGCACCGGCAGCCCCTGAAGCCGCACCGGCTGCTGCTGCACCGGCTGCCCCTGCAGCAGAAGCTGCTGCGCCGAAGGCTGCAACGCCAGGGGCCCCGCGTCCCGGCAACAACCCCTTTGCCACCTCGCAGGGCATGCCCCGTTCAGGTGCCCGCAGCGAACGCAGCGACAACCGTGGCGGCGACAGCCGTGCACCGCGTCCCGCAGGAGCAGGCGCCGGTGCACCCCGCCCGGGCAACAACCCCTTCGCAACGTCGCAGGGCATGCCCCGTCCGGGCGCCCCGCGCAGTGCTGAAGCCGGCGCTGCTGGCCCCCGCCCCGGCGGCCCACGTCCGCCGGCAGGTGCACCCCGTCCGGGCGCACCCCGCCCGGCAGGCGCCCCCGGTGCAGGCGGCCCCCGTCCGGGTGCCCCGCGCCCCGGTGGTCCCCGCCCCACACCCGGCATGATGCCCAACCGCACCGAGCGCCCTGCTGCGCCCGGTCGCGGAACTGACCGTCCCGGTGCTCCGGGCCGCGGTCGTCCCGGTGCTCCCGGCGCTACGCCGGGTGGTGCACCGGGTGGTGCTCCCGCCGGTGGTGGCTTTGGCAAGGGCGGCCGCGGACGCGGCGGCACCCAGGGTGCCTTCGGCAAGGGCGGCGCAGGCCGCGGCAAGCAGCGCAAGTCGAAGCGTGCCAAGCGCCAAGAGCTGGAGCAGATGAGTGCTCCTTCACTTGGTGGCGTGACCGTACCCCGCGGCAACGGAGACACCGTGGTGCGTCTGCGCCGCGGCTCCTCCATCACCGACTTCGCCGACAAGATCGAAGCCAACCCGGCAGCACTGGTGACGGTGCTGTTCCACCTCGGTGAAATGGCAACCGCCACCCAGTCACTGGACGAAGACACCTTCGCCCTGCTGGGTGCCGAGCTGGGCTACAAGGTCCAGGTCGTTTCCCCCGAGGACGAAGAGCGCGAGTTGCTCAGCAGCTTCGACATCGACTTCGACGCCGAGCTTGAAGCAGAAGGCGACGAAGACCTCGAGGTCCGTCCGCCGGTTGTCACCGTCATGGGCCACGTCGACCACGGTAAGACGCGCCTGTTGGACGCCATCCGCAAGTCGGACGTTGTTGCCGACGAGCACGGCGGCATCACCCAGCACATCGGTGCCTACCAGGTTGTCCACGAGCACGAAGGCACCGATCGCAAGATCACCTTCATTGACACCCCCGGCCACGAGGCGTTCACCGCCATGCGTGCCCGTGGTGCCAAGGTCACCGACATCGCCATCCTGGTGGTTGCGGCCGACGACGGCGTCATGCCCCAGACGGTTGAAGCGCTCAACCACGCACAAGCGGCCAATGTGCCTATCGTGGTGGCTGTGAACAAGATCGACAAGGACACGGCCAACCCGGAGAAGATCCGCGGCCAGCTGACCGAGTACGGCCTGGTTCCCGAGGAATACGGTGGTGACACCATGTTCGTCGACGTTTCAGCACGCAACGGCATCAACATTGAAGAGCTTCTCGAAGCCGTCCTGTTGACCGCCGATGCTGCCCTGGACATGCGCGCCAACCCGAACAAGGACGCCCGAGGCATTGCCATCGAAGCGAACCTGGACAAGGGCCGCGGTTCCGTGGCCACCGTCCTGGTCCAGTCCGGCACCCTGCACGTCGGTGACATCATCGTTGCCGGCACCGCCCACGGCCGTGTCCGTGCCATGTTCGACGAGAATGGCGACGCCATCTCTGAGGCAGGCCCGTCACGTCCGGTCCAGGTCTTGGGCCTGTCGAACGTGCCGCGTGCAGGTGACACCTTCTTCGCCACAGGCGACGAGCGCACCGCCCGCCAGATCGCTGAGAAGCGTGAAGCAGCGGACCGCAACGCAGCTCTTGCCAAGCGCCGCAAGCGCATCAGCCTGGAAGACTTCGACCAGGCCGTTGCAGACGGCAAGGTTGACACGCTCAACCTCATCCTCAAGGGTGACGTTTCCGGTGCCGTTGAAGCACTGGAAGACTCGCTGCTGAAGATCGACGTCGGCGAAGGCGTGCAGCTGCGCGTCATCCACCGCGGTGTCGGTGCCATCACGCAGAACGACGTCAACCTGGCCACGGTCGACAACGCCATCATCATCGGCTTCAACGTCAAGCCGGCCGAGCGTGTTGCCGAACTGGCCGACCGCGAGGGCGTGGACATGCGCTTCTACTCGGTCATCTACGGCGCCATCGATGACATCGAACTGGCACTGAAGGGCATGCTCAAGCCCGAGTACGAAGAGGTCCAGCTGGGCACCGCGGAAATCCGCGAAGTGTTCCGCTCCTCCAAGCACGGCAACATTGCAGGCTCCATCGTCCGTTCCGGCATCATCCGCCGAAACACGAAGGCCCGCGTGCTGCGTGGCGGCAAGCTCATCGGCGACAACCTCACGGTTGACTCGCTCAAGCGCTTCAAGGATGACGCAACCGAAGTCCGCACGGACTTCGAGTGTGGCATCGGCCTGGGTTCGTTCAACGACCTGCAGACCGAGGACATCATCGAGACGTTCGAAATGCGCGAGAAGCCCCGCGTATAGCAGTCACCACAGTGTGGGGCGCCTCCAATATTTTGGGGGCGCCCCGCGCCGTTCCCTAGGATGGTTGCAGACCATCCATAAGTCTTTCCAACCTGAAGGAGAACATCATGGCTGATTCAGCCCGCGCGTCCAAGCTGGCGCAGCGCATCAAGGTTGTGGTGGCTGAAGGCCTTCGCTCACGCGTCAAGGATCCCCGCGTCGAGGGCATCACCGTCACCGACGCCCGCGTCACCAACGACCTCCAGCACGCCACCATCTACTACACGGTCTTCGGCGACGAGACCGCCAGCTCCGAGGCCAAGATCGGCCTGGAGCGCGCCAAGGGCGTGCTCCGTGCCGAGGTCGGCAAGAACATCACCGTCCGCCTGACTCCCACGCTCGAGTTCATCGCAGATGAAATCCCCGAGAACGCCTCCAACCTGGAAGCGCTGCTCCGCGTTGCCAAGGAGCGCGACGCCAAGCTGGCCGAGCTCTCCGCGAACGCCGAGTTCGCAGGCGAAGCGGACCCCTACAAGAAGCCTGAGGAAGACGAAGAGGCATAGCCGCTTCCCTTTTTCAAGAAGTACGACGGCGGGAGCCCACCTTCCAGCGGAAGGCGGGCTCCCGCCGTCGTCCGTCCCGGGCATCTGCGGCCCGCAAACACGCAGCGGGGCCGCAGCCGCCTGCCGGTGGTGTTGAATGGCAGGTAGCACCTGCCTGCCTCGTGATTGGACGTACGCCGTGGAACCAACAGACCTGATATCCCTCGACTCGATGCTGGCTGCCCGGGAAGTTGCCGTCCGGGACAGGGTGCGGGCGTTTGTGCAGCAGGAGATCAAGCCGCACATCGCCGACTGGTTTGAACGGGCGCACTTTCCGCTGGAGATCGTGCCGAAGCTGGGCCGGCTGGGGCTGCTGGGCATGCACCTGGACGGCTACGGCTGCGCCGGTTCCAGCGCCGTGGAGTACGGGCTGGCCGCCGCAGAGCTTGAGGCCGGGGACTCGGGCATCCGCACCTTCGTCTCGGTGCAGGGATCGCTGGCCATGACGGCCATCCACAGGCACGGCTCGGAGGAGCAGAAGCAGCAGTGGCTGCCGCAGCTGGCATCGGGCGAGGCCATTGGCTGCTTTGGCCTGACCGAACCCACAGCCGGATCCGATCCGGCATCCATGGCCACCTTTGCCCGGCGCGACGGCAGCGACTGGGTGCTCGACGGCACCAAGCGCTGGATCGGGCTGGCCAATGTGGCGCAGGTGGCCGTGGTCTGGGCGCAGACGGACGGAGGTGTGCGGGGCTTTCTGGTCCCCACCGATGCCCCCGGCTACTCCGCGGACGTGATTGGGCCAAAGCTCTCCATGCGCGCATCGATCCAATGTGAGGTCACCCTGGACGGGGTACGCCTGCCAGCAGACGCGGTGCTGCCCGGTGCCATCGGGCTGAAGGGGCCGCTGCAGTGCCTCAACGAGGCGCGCTACGGCATTGCGTGGGGTGCCATGGGTGCCGCCCGCGACGCCTTCGAGGAGGCGCTGGCGTATGCCAAGGGGCGGCTGCAGTTCGGCCGGCCATTGGCCGGGTACCAGCTGACCCAGCAGAAACTTGTGGACATGGCCCTGGAAATCAACAAGGGTTTCCTGCTGGCCCTGCACCTGGGCAGGCTCAAGGATGCGGGTGCGCTGGCGCCACACCAGATCAGCGTGGGAAAGCTCAACAACTGCCGGGAGGCCATCGAGATCTGCCGCACCGCCCGGACCATTCTGGGCGGCAACGGCATCACCCTCGAGCACTCTCCGCTGCGCCACGCCAACAATCTTGAATCCGTGCGCACCTATGAGGGGACCGATGAAGTCCACACCCTCATCCTCGGCCATAAGCTGACGGGGGTCAGTGCCTTCAACTGACACTGCCGGGCATCCAACAATTCACACGCCCACGTCCAACAACTGCAGCATGGATCTTGAGGCCGGGGGATTGCCGGCCAGACGCGCGGCGCCATCCGCTGCAGGGGGTGGAAACACACGGCGGCACCCGCCCGCAACGGGAGGGTGCCGCCGTCGTCAGGCAGCGGGGTTAGCGCAGACGCATGGTGAAGAGGCTGCCGCCCGTTTCAGCCAGGGCGTTTGTCAGCGCCGCCATGGTGTGTCCGCTGACTTCAACATCCGAGGCCATCATGGCAGGCAGCACGTTGCTCGCGCGTCCGTTCTTGAGCCGGCTGACACCGTCACCCATGAGCTGCGCCACGTAGACGTTGTTGTTGCGGTCCACGGCGATGCCCGTTGGCGCGGACAGGCCCTGCGCGAGAAGCTGGGTCTTGCCGCTGTGCAGGTTCATCCGGTAGGCCTTGCCAACACCGAGTGACTCCCCGGGGACGCCGGGCAGCACCGTGTAGTACAGCCACTGCCCGCTGACCTCGACGTCGGTGGGCACAGGCTGGGCGTAGTACTTCAGGCCCAGCATGCAATCGGGCACGACCATGCCCATTTCAGCGGCGGCCGCGACCACCGCAGCATCGATCGTGACGGCCTCGGCAGGCAGCGCCTTGACCAGCTTCACCTTGCCGCGGTCGCTCACGTAGAGCAGCGCGTTGGCGCCGGCGTCACCGACGTACACGCCATTGCGCACGGGCGCCGAGGAATACGGATGTGAGAACACCTCGCCCATCTGCTGCAGGTAGGGGGCCTGGGCCAGGCATTCGGGGGAGGCGTCGCGGACACCGTAGACGGTGTTTCCGTCCGGGTTGTTGGCGGCCTCAAAGTCGGCCAGGTCGGTGATCTGGCGGGTGGTGCCATGCCTGTCGATCTGCATCAGCCGGGCCGGCAACAGCACGCCGCCGGGCTCGGGGCCGGTGCCCTGGTCGTTGTTGAAGTAGTAGGTGGCTCCGTTCGAGTAGGAGACACCTGCAATTTCCTGCCCGGGCGCACTGACCACCGTGGTCTTCACGCCCTTGGCTGAAATGGAGCTCAAAGTTCCGGCGAAGGACTCGGCCACCAGGTAGCTGCCGTTGGGCCCGAAGGACACCTTCAGGGGGCTGATGAGCTGGGACGCCACCTCGGTGACGGGGGACGGCTGGTGGTTTCCGTGGCCGTTGTTGTTGCCGTGGCCGCCGGGAGCGGCCATGGCAGTGCCGGTGCCAAGAATCATGGCAAGCGAACAGGCGGCCGCAATGGCCGCGATACGTGACTTCATAATTTCCCCTATGGGGCGGGCCCGGTGATGGTCGGGCGGAGGAGGTGTCGATGCCGGCTGCGACCCTTTAGATCCAGCCGGACGGCCTACCCAAACAACGGGTGAAGCGGAGCTTTGTCCCCCAGAAGCCGCAGTCCGTCACACGACGCCGCACCAGAACCGGGTGCAGCACGTGGCTTCAGCGTAGGGCGGCGCCCCTGCCGGGTCAACAAGTATTTGTCCCGCACCGCACCGGCCGGTGATGTTGCTCTCCCGACAGCCTGCCGGGAACGGCGGAACCATGCGGTTGGCCCGGGTGCGGATATACTTCAAAGCGTGCTTTCTGGACTGGTAATTGTAGACAAACCGCAGGGATGGACCAGCCACGATGTGGTCGGACGGATGCGAAGGCTGGCAGGGACCCGAAAAGTGGGCCACGCCGGCACTCTTGACCCCATGGCAACCGGCGTCCTGGTGGTGGGAATCAACAAGGCCACCCGCCTGCTGACGTACATTGTGGGCACCTCCAAGACCTATGAGGCCACCATCCGCCTCGGCGCCACCACCATCACTGACGATGCCGAGGGCGAGACCACCGCCACCACCGACGCCGGCGCGGTCACGGACGAGGCCATTGAGGCGGGCATCGCGGCCCTGCGCGGGCCCATCCAACAGGTGCCCAGCAGTGTCAGCGCCATCAAGGTCAACGGCGAACGCGCCTACGCCCGGGTCCGCTCCGGCGAGGATGTCAAGCTCGCCGCCCGCCCCGTCACCATCCACTCCTTTGACGTCCTGGACATTCGCCGCGGCCAGAACGACGGCGTTGCGTACGTTGACGTGGACGCCACCGTTCGCTGTTCCTCGGGAACATACATCCGCGCCCTGGCTCGCGACCTCGGCGGCGGCCTGGAGGTGGGCGGGCACCTGACCGCGCTGCGCCGCAGCGCCGTGGGACCGTACCTCCTGGAGCAGGCCCGCACCCTGGAGGAGCTGGCCGAGGACCTGCAGGTCCTGGACATCGCCGATGCCGCACGTGCGCTCATGCCCGTGCGCGAACTCAGCGCCGAAGAGGCCGTTGAACTCTCCTTCGGCCGGCGCATACCCGCCAGCGCCGGCGGCGGCCACACGAAGGAAGACCCCGCCGCTGCCTTTGCCCCGGACGGCACGCTCGTGGCACTGCTGGCCGATGCCGGCAAGTGGGCCAAGCCGGTCCTGGTGTTCCCGCCGGACCCGGTGGCCGCCGCCGCAAAGACTGACCGGCCGGAACCGGCAGCCGGGGCATCCTCAGACGTGCCTGGGGAGGGCGCCCGGTGACAATCGACCCCTGGTTCATCACCGGCGCCATCGTCGGCATCGCCTCCACCCTGATTTGCGTCGTTGCCGCGGTGATGAAGAAGAAACCCAACGATGTCACCATCCTCAGCCTGGCCGCCGTCGAACTTTTCATCCTGGTCTACGCCGCAGGTTCAGCCGTCAGGCTGCTGGGTCCGGAGTCCCTGGCGGGGGAGGCCTGGGAGTTCTGGGGCTACATGTTCACCGCCGCCATGCTGCCCGTGGCCGGGTTCTACTGGGCCATGATGGAGCGCACGCACTGGTCGAACTACGTCATGGGCGCCGTGGGCGTGACAGTCATGGTCATGCTCGCACGCATGGCACAGATTTGGTACGGCACCGGGCTGCCCGCGGCCGCACTGCAACAAGGAATGGGACTATGAAAACGAGCAAGGCCCCGAAAAGTGACGCCGCCGCCGCAGCAGGCGCGGACGCGCCCCACGGACGCACCACGGGGGCCGGGCGGCTGCTGATCACCGTGTATGCGGTCTTCGCCATCTCGGCCACCGCCCGCGCCGGCTACCAGATCGCCACACACTTCGCCGACGCCCCCGTGGCCTACCTGCTGTCCGCCTTCGCCGCCGTCGTCTACATCGTGGCCACCGTGGCGCTTGCCAAGCCGGGTGCGAAGTGGGCGCTGACGGCCACCATCGCGATCTGCGTGGAGCTGGCGGGTGTGCTGGTCGTGGGCCTGCTGAGCCTGCTGGACGCCGAGGCATTCCCGCACGCCACCGTGTGGAGCATGTTCGGCAAGGGCTACGGCTTCATCCCGCTGCTGCTGCCGGTCATCGGGCTGATCTGGCTGTACCGGCACCGCGAAGCCAAGTGAGCGGGTGCGCCAGGTGAGCGGGACGGGCCCCTCCCGCAGCCATCCGGTGCTCAGCGACGGCCAAACCACGCTGCGCCGCTTCACCGCCGCTGACGCGTCCGCCTTTGCCTCCATCCACACGGATCCGCTGAACATCACATGGACCGCGTCCGACCCCGCCATGACCGTGCGGGAGGCAGGGGAGCTCATTGCGGGCTCCATCGCCCGCGGCTGGGAAGATGGGCGCTACCTCCGCTTCGCCATCACTGACATGCTCGACGGCGTCCCCGCCATTGTGGGCACGCTCAGTTTGCAGGATGTGTTTTCCACCGCCGGCGGGGGATCTGCCGGCGTTGGCATCAAAATGCTCCCGGCCGGGCGCGGCACCGGCGCCGCACAGCGGGCCATTGCCCTGTTGTGCGGCTACGCGTTTGGCAACCTTGGCCTGGAAATCCTGCACTGGCGCACCACCGCCGGCAACGAAGCCAGCGCGTCCCTGGCCCGGCGCTGCGGCTTTGTGCTGGCCGCCGAAATCCCCGGCTACGGACACGTGGACGGGACAGTGGCGGACGGCCTCATGTTCACACTGACGCGGGACGGCTACCACCTGTTCGACGGCCTGCCTGCCGGATCCGGCGCCCTGGACCTCACTCCCGCCGTGCCTGTCCTTGCCGGCGACCGGGTGGTGTTGCGTGCGCTGTCCATGGCGGATGCGCCGGCCCTGGTGGAAAACTGCCGCAACCCCGAGGCCGTCCGCTGGACCGCCGTGCCGCTGGACTACTCCATGGCCGACGCCGACTTCTTCATCAACAAACTCACGGTGGAAGGCTGGCGGACCGGCCGGACCCTGATTTTCGCCGCGGCCCGCGCGGACACGGACGAACTCCTTGGCACGATCGACCTGCAGTGCAAGGCGCCGGGTGCCGCCGCCGTCGGCATCAACTTCGGCCCGCACGCCCGCGGCACCGGGGCCGCCGAAGAGGCCGTGCGGCTGCTCCTTGACTATGCGTTCGACCAGCTAAACCTCGCGTGGGTCCATTGGATCGCCATGGTGCCGAACTGGGCCAGCCGGAAACTGGCCTGGAAGCTGGGCTTCCACTATGACGGGCACGGCCGCGGGGATTACGACGACCGCGGCAAGCCGGCCGACCGGTGGCTGCTGTCGCTGGCCGCCGGGGAGCCGCGGACCCCGGTCCAGCCCTGGACGGGGCCGGTGCCCCGCAGCGGGTAATCTTGGACAGGTAATCTTGGACGCGGCAGCGGGGCTGCCGCACACCGTGCCGGCACAATCCACCGGCACACCACTGACTGGATGAGGAAACGTAGTGCAGATTTGGAACTCCCTGGCTGAGGTTCCCCGGGACTTTGGGCCCTCCGTGGTCACCCTGGGCAACTTTGACGGGCTTCACCGGGGCCACCAGGAAGTCCTCGCCCAGGTCCGTGCGGAGGCCGACACCCGCGGGGCCGCCGCCGTGGCGCTGACCTTCGATCCGCACCCCGCACTCATCCACCGCCCCGAATCGGCACCCGGACAGATCATGGGCCTGGCCGACAAGCTGGCCGCCATGGCCGAGCTCGGCCTGGACGGTGTCCTGGTGGTGCCGTACACACTGGAATTTGCTGCACAGACACCGGAAGAGTTCGTCCGCAGCGTCTTTGTCGAAACCCTGGGTGCGTGCACCGTCGTCGTTGGCCAGGATGTCCGCTTCGGCAAGGGCAACTCGGGGGACCTGTCCACCATGGTGGAGCTGGGCGGCGAACTCGGGTTCGACGTCGTGGTGGTCAATGACGAGGGGCACGACCGGCGCTGGTCCTCCACCTGGGTGCGCGAGGCACTGCGCAAGGGCGACGTCGACACCGCCTCGGCCGTGCTGGGCCGCCACCACACCATGAGCGGGGAAGTGGTGCACGGGGCCGCCCGGGGGCGTGAGCTCGGCTTCCCCACCGCCAACCTTTCCGGGGACGCCTGCGGGATCATCCCGGCCGATGGCGTCTATGCCGGCTGGCTCACCGACACGCACGGCCACCGCTGGCCGGCCGCGATTTCCGTGGGCTCGAACCCCACGTTTGTGGGCGTCAGCCGGCAGGTTGAAGCGTATGTGATCGACCGGCCCGAAGAGCCCGTGGAGGCGTTCAACCTCTACGGCCAGCACGTGGTGGTGGAATTTGTGCAGCGGCTGCGGGGCATGGTGGCCTACACCGGGCCCGAGGCCCTGATTGAGCAGATGCACCTGGATGTGGACCAGGCCCGGGCCATCCTGGACTGAGTCCGTGACATTGCGGGGCATCCGGCGGGTGTGTCATGGCCCACCCGCTTCGACATCCACTGCCTTTCTGCACTAAACTGAAAGATGGAATCCGGCTGCAGTCCGTGGTGGCTGGATTCTCCCGTGGCGGCCCCAGCAATGGCGGTCACTGCAGGACACATGTTCACGGCACATATATAGGAGTTACTTGTGGCACTTGACGCCGCTGTAAAGCAGGAAATCATGCAGGCTTTCGCAACCAGCGAAGGCGACACCGGTTCACCTGAGGTCCAGATCGCGATGCTTTCACGTCGCATCTCCGACCTGACGGAACACCTGAAGATGCACAAGCACGACCACCACACCCGCCGCGGCCTCATGGCCCTGGTTGGTCGCCGTCGCCGCCTGCTTGCGTACCTCAAGGACACCGACATCGCCCGCTACCGTACGCTCATCGAGCGCCTCGGCCTGCGCCGCTAGTTGCGTGATTTGAAAGGCGGCCTTCCCGGTGCCACGACACTTGTGTTGTGGCCGTGGGAGGGCCGCCTTTCACAGTGTAGGAACGCTATGCTGTGAAACAGTGCGGGCACCGCCCCGCACACGCACCACCACCCCGCCTCACCACACACCGCAAGGCATTCACGCATTCGCGGTCCTCGGTAGTGGCTTCCGGGAAAGGGCATGAGAATGCCCAGGCCCGTGGGCCTCGATCGAAGACCGGGTGTCGTACATCAGGACCACAGCACCATCCGGTGGTACCTGGAAAGAATGCCGCACCGGCGCCGATGCGGGGTTCAACGAAGAACATCTACCACGAAATGGAGGTGACTCTCTCATGGAGGGTCCCGAGATTCAGTACTCAGAGGCCGTTATCGACAACGGCCGCTACGGCACGCGCACCATCCGGTTTGAAACCGGACGCCTTGCCCAGCAGGCAGCAGGTGCTGCCATGGTCTACATCGACGAAGACACCGTCCTGCTCTCCGCCACCACGGCCGGCAAGCACCCCCGCGAAGGCTTCGACTTCTTCCCGCTGACGGTTGACGTGGAAGAGCGCATGTACGCAGCCGGCCGCATCCCGGGCAGCTTCTTCCGCCGCGAAGGCCGCCCCTCAACGGAGGCCATCCTGGCCTGCCGCCTGATGGACCGCCCGCTGCGCCCGGCATTCGTCAAGGGCCTGCGCAACGAAGTCCAGGTTGTTGTCACGGTTCTGGCGATCAACCCGGACGTGCTCTACGACGTGGTGGCCATTAACGCCTCCTCCATGTCCACGCAGCTTTCCGGCCTGCCGTTCTCCGGCCCCATCGGCGGCGTGCGCGTTGCGCTCATCGACGACGGCCAGGGCCCGCAGTGGGTTGCCTTCCCGAAGCACTCCGAGCTGGAAAACGCCGTGTTCAACATGGTGGTTGCCGGCAAGATTGCCGGTGACGACGTCGCCATCATGATGGTGGAAGCCGAAGCAACCGACAACTCCTGGAACCTCATCAAGGAACAGGGCCACCAGGCCCCCACCGAAGAGATCGTTTCCCAAGGCCTCGAAGCGGCAAAGCCGTTCATCAAGGCCCTGTGCGAGGCACAGGCGGACCTGGCAGCACGCGCCGCCAAGCCCACGGTTGAGTTCCCCGTCTTCCTTGACTTCGAGGATGACGTCTACGACGCCGTTGCAGTCGCAGCCACCTCCAAGCTGACCGACGTGTTCTCCATTGCTGACAAGCAGGAGCGCGACAACGCCTCGGACGCACTGAAGGACGAGACCATTGCCGCCCTGGCCGGCGACTTCGAAGGCCGCGAGAAGGAGCTCTCCGCAGCCTTCCGCGCCGTCACGAAGCACGTCATCCGCCAGCGCATCCTCACCGAGCAGGTCCGCATCGACGGCCGCGGCCTGACGGACATCCGCCAGCTCACCGCCGAGGTCGAGGTTCTGCCCCGCGTGCACGGTTCGGCCATCTTCGAACGCGGCGAGACCCAGATCCTGGGTGTCACCACGCTGAACATGCTGAAGATGGAACAGCAGATTGACTCGCTGAGCCCCGTCACGCGCAAGCGCTACATGCACAACTACAACTTCCCGCCGTACTCCACCGGTGAAACCGGCCGCGTGGGCTCGCCCAAGCGCCGCGAAATCGGCCACGGCGCCCTGGCCGAGCGTGCCATCATGCCTGTTCTGCCATCGCGTGAGGAGTTCCCCTACGCCATCCGCCAGGTATCCGAGGCGCTGAGCTCCAACGGCTCAACCTCCATGGGCTCCGTCTGTGCATCGACCCTGTCGCTGCTCAACGCCGGTGTGCCCCTGAAGGCACCCGTTGCAGGCATCGCCATGGGCCTGGTCTCCGACCAGGTTGACGGCCAGACCCGCTACGCTGCCCTGACCGACATCCTCGGCGCCGAAGATGCCTTCGGCGACATGGATTTCAAGGTTGCCGGCACCTCCGAGTTCGTCACGGCCATCCAGCTGGACACCAAGCTCGACGGCATCCCGGCCTCCGTCCTGGCCGCCGCCCTGAAGCAGGCACGCGAAGCACGCCTGCACATCCTGTCTGTCCTGACCAGCGCCATCGACGTCCCGGACGAGCTCTCCGAGTTCGCGCCCCGCGTCATTGCGGTCAAGATCCCCGTTGACAAGATCGGCGAGGTCATTGGGCCCAAGGGCAAGATGATCAACCAGATCCAGGAAGACACGGGCGCGGACATCTCGATTGAAGATGACGGCACGGTCTACATCGGTGCAACGAACGGCCCCTCGGCTGACGCTGCCCGCTCGGCGATCAACGCCATCGCCAACCCGCAGGTCCCCGAGATCGGCGAACGCTACCTGGGCACGGTCGTCAAGACCACCACCTTCGGTGCGTTCATCTCCCTGACCCCCGGCAAGGATGGTCTGCTGCACATCTCCGAACTCCGCAAGCTCGCCGACGGCAAGCGCGTGGACAACGTTGATGACGTGGTGTCCGTTGGCCAGAAGATCCAGGTGGAAATCACCAAGATCGACGACCGCGGCAAGCTGTCCCTCTCACCGGTCATCGCCGGTGAAGATGACGCCACTGAAGAAGCAGCTACCGAAGGTGCTGCTGAATAATTCATGGCGATCACCCTTTTGCCGCTGCTCAGTGCCGCCGACGGACCTGACGGTTCCGACCCCACGCTCATCTCCGGCCAGGCCGGCGGCGCCGTTGTGCGCCGCTCGGTCCTGCCCGGGGGAGTGCGGGTCCTGACGGAAGCCATGCCCGGCCAGCGCAGCGCGACAATCGGGTTTTGGGTTGGTGTTGGCTCTCGGGACGAATCCGAGGGCCAACACGGCTCAACCCATTTCCTGGAACACTTGCTGTTCAAGGGAACCAAGCGCCGCACGGCACTGGAAATCGCGTCCGCCTTTGATGAGGTGGGCGGGGAGTCCAACGCCGCGACGGCCAAGGAAAGCACCTGCTACTACGCACGCGTGCTGGACACCGACCTGCCCATGGCCATTGACGTCATCGCCGACATGGTCACCTCAGCCGTGATTGACCCGGCAGAGCTGGAGCAGGAACGCGACGTCATCCTGGAAGAAATTGCCATGGACGGCGACGACCCCACCGACGTCGCCCACGAAAAGTTTGTTGCCGCAGTGCTGGGAGACCATGCACTTGGCCGCCCCATCGGCGGAACGCCCGAAGCCATCATGGCCGTCCCGCGGGAATCCGTGTGGGCCCACTACCAAAAGCACTACCGGCCGGAGACGCTGGTCATCACGGCCGCCGGCGGCCTTGAACACGACACCGTGTGCCGGCTGGTCCAGGACGCCCTGGAAACCGCAGGCTGGTCCCTTGACGAGGGCGCAGTGCCCGCGGCCAGGCGTTCCAGCGAACCGGTCTCCATCACCGGGACAGCCGGGCTGCACGTGGTGAACCGCCAGGTGGAACAGGCCAACATCATCATGGGCTGCCCCTCCCTGCGCGCCACCGATGAACGCCGCTACGTCATGAGCGTGCTGAACTCGATTCTCGGCGGCGGCATGTCCTCGCGCCTGTTCCAGGAGATCCGCGAGAAGCGCGGGCTCGTGTACTCCACCTACTCCTTCGCATCCTCGTACGCCGATGCAGGCTACTTCGGCATGTACGCCGGCTGTGCCCCGGCCAAGGTCGGCCAGGTCATCGGCCTGCTGACGGACGAGCTGGAGAAGCTGGCCGAGCACGGCGTGTCCGCCGAAGAATTGAAGAAGGCACTGGGCCAGCTGTCCGGCGGCATCGTGCTTGCCCTCGAGGACAGCGGCTCCCGCATGTCCCGTCTGGGCCGGGCCGAAATCGTCACCGGTGAGTTCCTGGACATTGACGAATCCCTGGACCGGATCCGCGCCGTCACGGCCGCGGAGGTGCAGGCGCTGGCCCGCGAACTGGCTGCCGCCCCGCGCACCATCACCGTGGTCGGCCCGTTCGAGGAAAGCGAAACCTTCGGCCTCTAGGCCCTCTGCGTCACGGAGGTGGCCCCCAAATGACATGTTTGGGGGCCATTTCTGTGTTTTCAGGCACGTGGCTTGCGGGTTCGCGTTGTGCACTCCAAATCCTGCGCGTGGTTGTGTCCCAACTGTGCGCAGCTCTTGGGCCTGCGCATGGTTGTTCCGTAGCCACGCGCTGGAGCAAGGTCCGGGCGGCCGGCCGACGGCTGCCGGCACGGAACTGCCACTACCCGGTGCCGTCAGGATGCGCCACCGGAATGGTGACCTGTTCGACGATGCGGGTCTTGGGTCCGCCTGCCAGGGCCGGGGAAGCGGCTGGTGTTGCCCACACCTGGGACTTTAGGCGTCCCAGGAATTGCTCAGCCTCGGCGGCCGTGGCGAAATCAAGGTCCAGGGCAACGTAGTGCTCGTCCTCCACCGGACGGTACACGCGTTCGGCGACCACGCCTGAGGCTGCACGCCCCAGCGGATCGGACATATAGGCTCCCAGCCACATGCCAAAGTCCTTGATGCCGTGTTCAATCTGCAGGGTATGCATCACACTGTCCTTTCAGGGAAGCCGATGCATTGACTTTAGGCACTCGGGCCGCGGGCCGACATCCCTTAAATCTGGGATTCGGAACCCCATGCGGCGCGCACAATGCGCGCATACTGATGACATGACCAGCCAATGGGCCTTGCGACGCTGCCTGGACCGGGTAGAGGAACTGGGCGGCGCCGGCCTGGAAAGCCACGCCTACCGTGCCGGAGTGCTGGGCGAGCTGCACGCCGTCGTCGGGCATGATGCCTGGGTCTGGCCGCTGGCGGACCCGGTCACGACCGTTGGTGTCGCGCCGATGGCCCAGGGGCCGTTCGCGGGGGAGCTGCCCGCACTGATCTCGCTCAGGTACCGCACAGCCGTCAACAGGTGGACCGCGCTGCCCGTCAATCCGTCGCGTGCGGTGTCCCTGAAGCAGCGAGTGGGGGATGTGCCCGGCCGCAGTGCGCTGTGGGGGTTTTTGTCCCGGTACGGGGTGGTGGACGTCCTGTCCATTGCCTTCGCGGACCGCTGGGGGCTGTGGGGTTGGCTTGAACTGTGGCGGGGACAGGGGCGGTCCGACTTTTCCATCGCCGAGGCGCAGGGCCTGCAAACCATGTCGGCGGCCATTGCCACGGGTCTGCGGAACTGCTCCGCCCGGGAGTTTCAAGGAGGCGCCCCCGACGGGTTCACATCCGGCCACCGCCAGGCCGTGCTGGTCCTGGATGAAGAATTGTCCATCGTGGGCCAAACCGAATCAGCGGCCCTGTGGCTTGATTTGCTGCAGCGGGCCCCTCGCCCCTACAACGGAGTGCCGGCCGAGGTCTTGAACGTGGCTGCACAACTCATGGCTGTGGAGTGCGGCGTCGACGCCCATCCAGCCCGTTCGCGCGTCCATGTGGGAAGCGGGGTCTGGGCGAGCCTTTCAGCTGCAGGATGACCCCGGGGGTCTCCGGTGCCATGGCGCCGATTGCCGTCACGATCCAGGACGCCCTGCCCTCGGAACGGATCGAGGTTTTCGAGCGCAGTTTCGCCCTGAGCCAGCGGGAATGCCAGTTGTTGGAGCTGTGCGCAGCGGGCCTGGACACAGCCGCACTGGCCCGAAGGATGGGGATCAGCAGGTACACGATCCAGGATGTCTTTAAGTCGCTCTTTGCCAAATGCGGCGTGCAAAGCAGGGGTGCCCTCCTGGCCCTGTCGCTGGGACCGCTGGCACCCAGCAGTTCGTGAGACGTGTGCACGCGAGCCGGGCACCCACGCCATGGCAGTGTCTCCGCCAGACCGCCGTTGCGGCCCGAATCCATGAATTTGGGGGGCCATTTCTGTGTTTCAGGCACGCGGCTGGCAGCTTCGCAATGTGCACTCCAAATCCTGCGCGTGGTTGTGTCCCAACCGTGCGCAGCTCTTGGACCTGCGCATGGTTGTTCCAGAAACCGCGCGCTGGATCCAAGTCCCGCCGGGAGGCCGGCAGGCTACCCGCCTGCGAAGGGCGGAAGCACGTCCACGACGTCGCCGGCAGAGAGTGCCAGCGTGAGGTCGCGCGTGGAGACCTCGTTGAGCAGGAAGCTGCACCGGGTCAGCACGTCCGCCAGCGGCGGAGTGTGGCTTGAGGCCGACGCCGGAAAGGTGGCCACGAGGAATTCGGACAGGTCTGCGAGCGTGAACGGCTGCGAACCGGCCAGGGTGGCAAGGTCGATCCGCTGCTCCTCAACACCGGTTGCGGCGGCTGCTGCGGCAAAGAATCGTACGTTCATGGTTTTAGCCTCCAATGGCGCTCATGCTGCGGTCGGGCTGGACAAAGCCGGCATCGCCCAGGCCGGGCCGGCCCATGCCGTGGGCTTTGGGCTTCGCCCACATGGCGTCCTGCCAGCGCGAGGCGACGGCGTCGTCGTCGTGCGTGGAAGAACCGGTGCGCAGCAGGGGAAGCAGGTCCACCTCGGTGAGGGAGAAGAGGCAGCTCATGACCTTGCCCTCGGCGGTGATGCGGGTGCGGCGGCAGTCTGCGCAAAACGGCTCTGTCACCGAGGCAATAATGCCCACGGTGCCCAGCAGCCCGGGGGTGCCGGCGGCCCGGACCTCGAAGCGTTCGGCGGGGGCGCCGTCGCGGGCGCGGGGGTCGGGGGAGAGATCAAAGTTGGTGGACAGCAGCGCGCGGATTTCCTCCGCCGTGATCATGCCCTCGCGGGTCCAGCCGTGGTCGGCGTCGAGGGGCATCTGCTCAATGAAGCGCAGTTCGTAGCCGCGGTCCAGGGACCACTGCAGCAGCTCGGCGGCGTGGCCGTCATTGATGCCGCGGAGCAGGACGGCGTTGATCTTGATGGGTGCCAGCCCGGCGGCCGACGCGGCCTCAATCCCGGCCAGCACCTGGTCCAGGAAGGGGCGGCGGGTCAGCTGCAGGAAGGCGTCGTGGTGCAGCGTGTCCATGGAGACGTTCAGCCGCGTCAGCCCGGCGTTGGCCAGCGCCTGGGCCTTGCCGGCCAGGCCCACGCCGTTGGTTGTCAGTGATATGGGCAGCTCCGGGTGGTTGCTGCGCAGCGCGGCAATGATGTCGACCAGGTCCGCACGCACCAGCGGCTCGCCGCCCGTCAGCCGCAGCTCCCGCACGCCGAGGCGGTCCACGCCCAGCCCCACGAGCCGCACGATCTCCTCCGCCGTGAGCAGCTTGTCCTTCTTCAGCCAGTCCAGGCCGGCCTCGGGCATGCAGTACTGGCAGCGCAGGTTGCACTTGTCCGTCAGTGACAGCCGCATGTCCGTGGCAACCCGGCCAAACTGGTCCAGCAGCCCGGTCTCATGGCCGCCGGGACGGGGCGCCGCCGGCCCTGCCGCGTCAGGGCGCAGCTCCGGCATGCCGAGGGGGACGGGTGCAGTTTCCATGCCCCTAACGCTACGCCATTATTGACGTTCCGGCTTGGCAGGCGGCGCGGGCCGGGTGCGGGGGAGCTGCCGCGGCACGGTTCACCTAGGATTGGGGAAAAGGTGCCGGGCGGCGCCGTCGGGAAGGATGCCATGCACAGGACAGTTGCTGAACACCAGGACGCCGTGGAGCAAGTGCTGCGCCGGAGCTGGGCCGCGTTTCCTTCGCCGGTGATGGACGACGGCGGCACGCCGGTCCCGCTGTCGGCTGCGCGCGGGCGGGTGCTTGCCCGGGCACTGGCGGCAGGGGTGGACCTGCCGCCTTTCGCCAACTCCCAGATGGACGGCTACGCCATCAACGTGGGCGAAGATCAACTGGAAACAGCTGATAGTGGTCAATCAACCGTTTACGTGGTGGGGGAGACCATCGCGGCCGGAGCCGTTCCGGGCACGTTGGCACCCGGCACTGCCGCCGCCATCATGACCGGTGCCATGTTGCCGGACGGCGCCAACGCCGTGGTGCCCGTGGAGCGGGCCGTGCCTGCGCTCTTTGCTGAACCCGGAGCCACAGTGGAACTGCCCGCCACGTCTGCCGGGCAGTTCGTCCGGGACCGGGGCAGCGACGTGGCCCGCGGCTCGCTCGCCATCGCCGCCGGAACCGTCCTGAACGCCGCCCACCTGGGGCTCGCCGCGGCCCTGGGCTGCACGGAACTGGTGGTGCGTCGCCGCGCCCGTGTCCTCCTGCTGACCACCGGCGACGAGGTGTTGGCACCCGGCGACCCGGCCGCCGCCGGGGGGTTGCCGCCGGGCAAGATTTTCGACGCCAACGGTGCTCTGCTGAGAGCGGCACTGGAGGAATCCGGCGTCGAAGTTCTCCACCACCACATGGTCAGCGACGACCCTGCAGCCCTCCTGCGCCTGCTGGAGTCGCAGGTGGGCCAGGTGCCGGGGCACGAGGGCCCGCCGGAACCGAGCTGCGACCTTGTGGTGACCGTGGGCGGCATCAGCGCCGGGGCCTTCGAGGTGGTGCGGCTGGCGCTGGGCAGCGCCGGGGCGCAGTCGCGGATGGAATTCCTGCATGTGGCGCTGCAGCCGGGCGGGCCGCAGGGGCTGGGCACGTTCCGCGGAGTGCCGGTGCTGGCGTTCCCCGGCAATCCCGTCAGCTCCTATGTGTCACTGGAACTCTTTCTGCGCCCGGCCCTGACCGTTCTGCTGGGCGCACCCGCCCCGCGCCGCCGGGTGGTGGCCACGCTGGAACACGCCTTGTCCTCACCGGCCGGCAAGCACCAGGTGCGCCGCGGCATCTATTCCGGCCCGGAGTTTGAATCCGCCCCGTCCGTGCGCGAGGTGGGGGGATCGTCGTCGCACCTGCTGGGCTCGCTGGCTCAGGCGGATGCGCTGATCCACATCCCGGCGGGCAGCACCGAATTGCAGGCCGGGGCAAAAGTGGAAGTATGGCTGTTGTGACTACTTCTGAAACACCTTCCACAGATTCGCCCGAACTGACCCACCTGCGCCACGACGGCACGGCCGCCATGGTGGACGTCTCGGCCAAGGCCGTCACCACGCGTGAAGCCACCGCAACGGGCACCGTCAACACCACCCCGGAGGTCATGGCCCTGCTCGGAACCGGCGGACTGCCCAAGGGTGACGCCCTGGCCGTGGCCCGCGTGGCCGGCATCCTCGGAGCCAAGAGAACGCCGGACCTCGTGCCGCTGTGCCACCCGCTGCCCATCTCCAAGGTCACGGTCGACTTCGAACTCGGCGGCTCGTCCGTCACCATCCTGGCCACGGTCAAGACGCGCGGGGTGACAGGCGTTGAAATGGAGGCGTTGACCGCCGTCTCCGTGGCCGCGCTCAGCGTGTACGACATGATCAAGGCAGTGGACAAGCACGCCGAGATTTCCGGCATCCGGGTCCTGGCAAAGTCCGGCGGCAAGAGCGGCGACTGGGTTCTCGACGCCGTGGCCCCCGGTGCCGGCAGCCCGGCAGGAACCGCCACGGCTGAAGGCGGCACGCCGTGAGCGCGTGTGAGCCAACCGCGGGACCGGGCGCAGCCGCCGTCGTGATTGCCTCCACCCGGGCCGCCCTGGGCGTCTACCCGGACCGGAGCGGGCCCATCATCCAGGACTGGCTGGCCGAACACGGCTTTGACGCCGCCGCCCCCGTGGTGGTGCCCGACGGCGAACCCGTGGGCGCTGCGCTGCGGGCCGTGCTGGCGCAGCATCCCGCCGTGGTCATCACCAGCGGCGGCACCGGGCTCAGCCCCACCGACCAGACCCCGGAGATGACCCGCCCGCTGCTGGAGCGGGAAATCCCCGGCATCATGGAGGCCATCCGCGCCGCCGGCCTGGCCAAGACACCCATGGCCGCGCTCAGCCGCGGACACGCGGGGCTCGCCGGCAGCACCGTCATTGTCAACCTTCCCGGCTCGCCGTCCGGCGTCATGGACGGGCTGGCCGTGCTGGACCCCCTCATCATTCATCTTTGCGAACAGGTGGCAGGAACCCATGGACACTAACGTGGAAATCGTTGCGGCACTGCTGAGCGCCGAACCCATCTCCGTCGACGCCGCCATCGCCGCGGTGGAATCCAGCACGGCCGGGGCTGTGGTCACCTTCAGCGGCGTGGTCCGCAACCACGACGGCGGAGCCTCGGTGGAGCGGCTGGCCTACAGTGCGCACCCGCTCGCCAAGAAGGTCCTGGCGGAGGTGGCTGCCTCCCTCGCCAACCTCGTGAAAGACCCCGACGGGCACCCTGTCCGTGTCTGGGTGGCGCACCGGGTGGGGCCGTTGGAGATCGGCGAGCCGGCATTGGTCGCCGCCGTCGCCTCCTCCCACCGGGCCGAGGCGTTCGAGCTGTGCTCCGAACTGGTGGAGCGCATCAAGGCGCAGGTGCCGATCTGGAAGGAACAGTTCTTCTCTGACGGAACTGTGGAATGGGTTGGGGCCGGCGAGCTGCCGGAGCCGCAACAGTAAACCGACACTGCCGGCGCCGCCGCGGTCGGTGATGGCGCTCAGGGGGCAGATAGTTGCGCTCTGGGGGGCAGATTATTCAGCTCGGGGGCAGACAGTGTGATTCGCCACCTGTCGACAGGTGGCGGAATATGTTTTCTGCCCCGCGCGCCAGGGGTGGCCCGTTGGAAGCCCCGCGAATCGCATTTTCTGCCCCCGCACACCGGCGGGCGCCCCGGAATACCCGCCGGCCAAATGCCAGTAGGCTTAAAGCCATGAGTGAAATGCTGAAGGTGGCCGTGCTCGGCGCCAAGGGACGAATGGGAACGGCCGCCGTCGCGGCCATCGATGCGGCACCGGACATGGAATTGGTGGCCGCCCTGGGGCGCAGCGACTCCCTGGACATCCTGGTGGAGCGCGGCGCCGACGTCGTGGTGGATTTGACCGTTCCCGATTCCACCGAAGCCAACGTGCGTTTCGCCGTCGAACATGGCATCCACGCGGTGGTCGGCACCACCGGCTGGGACGCCGCCCGCCTGGCCGGCCTGCAGGAACTCTTGGCCGCGCACCCGGGAACCGGGGTCCTGATCGCCCCCAACTTTGCCCTCGGCTCGGTGCTCGCCACCCACTTCGCCGCCAAGGCCGCCAAGTACTTTGACTCGGTGGAAATCATCGAGCTGCACCACCCCCGCAAGATCGACGCCCCCTCGGGCACCGCCTTCCGTACCGCCCAGCTGGTGGCTGCGGCCCGCGCCGAGGCCGGCGTGCCCGCCGCACCGGATGCCACGGAAACCGAGCTCGACGGCGCCCGCGGTGCCTCCGTGGACGGCATCCCGGTCCACAGTGTGCGCCTGGCCGGGCTCGTGGCCCACCAGGAGGTGCTGTTCGGCAGCCACGGCGAGGCGCTGACCATCCGCCACGATTCCTTCAACCACGAATCCTTCATGCCCGGCGTGCTGCTGGGCGTGCGCACCGTCGGCACCCGCCCCGGCCTGACGCTGGGCCTTGACGGCTACCTGGACCTGGAAGGCTAGGGCCGTGGCCAACCCGGCTGAGCCCGCACAGAAAGCTGCACCAATGAAAATCACCAAGACCAAGATCTGGGTGGGCCTGATCGCCCTTTTGCTCGTGTTCTACATGGTGGTGATGCTCCAGCGCGCCGTGCTGCTGATGGGCGATCCCGACTGGATCGCCAAGCTCATGGGCGCCGCCTACCTCGTGATACCGTTCGTGGCCGCCTGGGCCCTGGTCAGCGAGGTGCTGTTCGGCGCCCGCACCGAGGCCATGGCCAAGATCCTGGAAGCCGAGGGCGGCCTGCCGGAGGACAACCTGCCCCGCACGCCCGGCGGCCGCATTGTCCGTTCGGCCGCGGACGCCGAGTTTGAAAAGTACAAGGAGGAGGCCGAGGCCGCCCCGGATGACTGGCGGTCCTGGTTCCGGCTTTCCTGCGCCTACGACGCCGCCGGGGACCGCAAGCGCGCCCGCAAGTCCATGCGCGACGCCATCGCCCTCTTCCGCAGCAAGCGCTAGGCCGGCCATGGCGGTCACGCACAACCCGTCCGACGGCGTCGAGCTCGCCTGGGATTCCGTGGGGGAGGGCACGCCCCTGCTCCTGGTCCACGGCAGCGCCCTCAGCAAGGCCATCTGGCGCGGCTTCGGCTACACGAAGGCCTTCCGCGCCCAGTTTCGTGTCATCACGATGGACCTGCGCGGGCACGGCCGCAGCGCCAAGCCGCACACGCAACAGGCCTACGCCATGGACACGCTCGTCGCCGACGCCCTCGCCGTCCTGGACGCCGCCGGCGCCCCCGCCGCACATTACGGCGGCTACTCGGTGGGCGCCCGCATGGGCTTCTCGCTCGCCGCCGCGGCGCCGGAGCGCATGCTCTCCTTCACCTCCCTCGGCGGCAGCTACCGGATCGCCCCCGGCAGCATTGGCAGGCTCTTCTTTCCCGGGTACGACGGCGCCCTCGGCGAGGGCGGCATGCCCGCCTTTGTTGCGGGCTGGGAAGCGCAGATGGGACGGCCCCTGGACGCGCAGACCCGCGCCGCCTTCCTCGCCAACGACGGCGCCGCCCTGCGCGCCTACTTTGCCCAGACCCAGGCCGACGCCCCAGTTCCCGAGGAAGCGCTGGCAGCCATCACGGTGCCCTCGCTGCTCATGGCCGGCACAGAGGATTACGGCAGGGCCGGGGATTCCGCGCACGCCGCCGCGCTGATGCCCGACGCCCGGTTCGTGGAGCTGCCCGGCCGAAACCACGGCTCCACACTGTTCCCCGCCGGCCCCGTCCTGGACGAGTGGCTGCCGTTCCTGCTTGCCCGCTGAACCCCGCCCCGCCGCCCTTCGGCCGGGTGCCCCGGCCGGCCGCGGCCACACCGGAGGAGGGCCGGGCACGGAACAGCCGGGACCCCGCCGCAACAGCCCGCGGACGCGTTGCGTGAAAACCGCCAACAGCAGGTAACGTTTTACCCATGTCTGTCTCTGATATTTCCCTGCGCCCCTTCGGAACCCTGGTGCCCGCAATGGTCACCCCCTTCACCGCCGACGGTGAGGTGGACTACAAGGCGGCCGGGGAGCTGGCCAACAAGCTGGTCGACGGCGGCTGCGACGGCCTGGTTGTCACCGGCACCACGGGCGAAACCTCCACCCTGACGGACGAGGAAAACCTTGGTATGTTCCAGGCCGTGCTCGACGCCGTGGGCGGACGCGCCCGCGTCATCGCCGGCACCGGCACCAACGACACCCGCCACTCCATCAGCCTGTCGCAGCGCGCCGCGAAGCTCGGCGTCGACGGGCTCCTGCTGGTCACCCCGTACTACAACAAGCCCAGCCAGGCTGGCATCCAGGCCCACTTTGAGGCCATCGCCGACGCCACAGACGTCCCCGTCATGCTCTACGACATTCCGGGCCGCGCCGGGGTCCCGATCGAAACCGAGACCATCCTGCGCCTGGCGGACCACCCGCGCATCATTGCGCTCAAGGATGCCAAGGCGGACTTCACCGCCACCAGCCGCGTGCTCGCCAACACGGACCTGGACGTGTACTCGGGCGACGACGGGCTGACGCTGCCGCTCATGGCCGCGGGCGCCGTCGGTCTGGTCAGTGTCAGCGCCCACGTGGCGCCGCAGCAGTTCCGCGCCCTCATCGACGCCGCCGCGGAAGGCGATTTCACCACGGCCCGCGCCATCCACTTCGCCCTGGACCCGGTCATCCGCGCCACCATGGGCCACGTGCAGGGTGCCGTTGCGGTCAAGCAAATTCTTAAGTGGCAGGGTGTCCTGTCCAACTCGGTGGTCCGGCTGCCCCTCGTGGAGCCCGGCGAGACCGAGATCGCCCAGATCAAGGCTGACCTCGCGGAAGCTGGAATGGAAGTGTAACCATGACCCAAATGACTGAACCGGGGCTGCGGACGCCGCCGGAACTGCCGGAAGGCACGTTGCGGATCGTCCCCCTCGGCGGCATTGGTGAAATTGGCCGCAACATGACCGTCTTTGAGATGGCCGGCAAGCTGCTCATCGTCGACTGCGGCGTCTTGTTCCCGGAAGAAGACCAGCCGGGCGTGGACGTGATCCTCCCGGACTTCTCCTACATTGAGGACCGGCTCGAGGACGTGGTGGGCGTGGTGCTCACGCACGGCCACGAGGACCACATCGGCGCCGTTCCGTACCTGCTGCGGCTGCGCCATGACATCCCCCTGATCGGGTCCCAGCTGACACTTGCCCTCATTGAGGCCAAGCTCATGGAACACCGCATCAAGCCGTACACGCTCACGGTCAAGGAGGAGCAGGTCGAGCAGCTGGGCCCGTTCCAGTGCGAGTTTGTTGCCGTCAACCACTCCATCCCGGATGCGCTGGCCGTTTTCATCCGCACCGCGGGCGGCTCAGTGCTGCACACCGGCGACTTCAAGATGGACCAGCTGCCGCTCGACGGCCGGATCACCGACCTGCGCCACTTTGCCCGCCTCGGCGAGGAAGGCGTGGATTTGTTCCTGGTGGACTCCACCAACGCCGACGTCCCCGGCTTCACCACCAGCGAGGCCGAGATCGGCCCCACCCTGGAGGCACTGTTCGGCAAGGCGGACAAGCGCATCATCGTGGCCAGCTTTTCCTCCCACGTGCACCGCGTCCAGCAGGTCCTGAACGCGGCCGTGCTGCACGGGCGCAAGGTGGCCTTCGTTGGCCGTTCCATGGTGCGCAACATGGGCATTGCCGAAAAGCTGGGCTACCTGCATGTGCCGGAAGGCGTCGTCGTTGACCTGAAGAACGTGGGTGAGCTGCCGGACAACAAGGTGGTGCTCATGTCCACCGGGTCCCAGGGCGAACCCATGGCCGCGCTGTCGCGCATGGCCAACGGCGACCACAAGATCACGGTGGGCCAGGGCGACACCGTCATCCTGGCCTCCTCCCTGATCCCCGGCAACGAGAATGCGGTGTTCCGCATCATCAACGGGCTGCTCAAGCTGGGCGCCGACGTGATCCACAAGGGCACGGCCAAGGTGCACGTCTCCGGCCATGCCGCCGCCGGCGAGCTGCTCTACTGCTACAACATCCTCACGCCGAAGAACGTCATGCCGGTGCACGGCGAAACCCGGCACCTGATCGCCAACGCCAACATCGCGATCTCCTCCGGCGTGCCCGCCGGCAACGTCCTGCTGACCGACGACGGCTCCGTCATTGACCTCAAGGACGGCGTCGCGACCATCGTGGGCCAGGTCGAGTGCGGCTTCGTCTACGTGGACGGCCACAGCGTTGGCGAAATCACCGACGCCGACCTCAAGGACCGCCGCGTCCTGGGCGATGAGGGCTTCATCTCCATCATCACCGTGGTCAACCGAGCCACCGGCAAGATCGTCTCCGGCCCGGACATCCATGCCCGCGGCGTCGCGGAGGAGGACTCCGTCTTCGACGAGATCAAGCCCAAGATCGCCGCCGCCCTGGAGGAAGCCGTCATGGCCAGCACCGAGCACACAACGCACCAGCTCCAGCAGGTGGTGCGCCGCGTCATCGGCACGTGGGTCAACCGCAAGCTGCGCCGCCGCCCCATGATCATCCCGGTGGTCCTGGAAGCCTGACGCCGGTCCGGCTGCCTGCGAGGGGAGTCCCGCCCGCCGGCAGCCGGACCTGCCCGATGTGCAGTTCACCACGTACCGTTCCCGGGCCAAATTCTGCGCAAACTTGGCCCGGGAAGGTACCGTTGAAGCATGGCGACTCGTTCTTCCCCCGCCCGTCCGTCCTCCGGTCAGAGGGGCGGCGGTTCTTCGCGCACCCCCAGGACCACGAAGACGCCCGTGCCCCGCAGCAAAAATTCCGCAGCCCCGCCGGAGGGCCAACTGGTGTGGCCCGTGCGCCTCGTCGTCGGGATCTGGCAGGGGCTCGGACACCTCATCGGCGGTGCCATCCGCCGCATGGGCACCGACAAGTCGGACATGCCGCTGGACGAGCGCCGCGACGGTGCCGGCCTGCTGTTCATCCTGCTCGCCTTTGGCACCGCCACCTTTGAATGGTGGGGCCTGGGCGGACCTGTCGCCACAGCTGTGCAAAGCGTGTTTGAGGGGACCTTCGGCTGGTTCTCCGTCATGCTGCCGCCCATGTTCCTGGTGTTCTCGGTCCTGGTGTTCCGCCAGCCGGGCAACATGGCCACCAACAACCGCGTCGCCCTTGGCTTCTCCATCATGACCCTCGCCGGCTGCGCGCTCGCCCAGGTGGCAGGCGGCAACCCCAACATCGCCGACGGTTTCGAGGGCATCAGTGCCGCCGGCGGCATGGTGGGCGTGGTGGCCGGCGGCGTTGTCGCCAGTGTCAGCCCGGTCCTGGCCATCGTCGTGTACTCGCTCGTGGCCTTCGCCAGCATCCTGGTGCTGACCAACACGCCCGTGCGGCACATCCCCGCCCGCCTGCAGGGCATCTACGAGACCCTCATGGGCACCGCCCCGTCCCGTGAAACGGCATCCGGCCACGACCAGAGCTACCTCTACGACCACGAGGAGCCCGCCAAGAAGCCGCGCCGCTCCCGGGCCAAGGCCAAGGCCGCACTCGAGGCGGCAGAGGATGAGGGCCTGGCCCTCACCGAAGCCTTCGCAACCCCGCTCATCGGCTCGGACGACGACGCAAGCCAGGAAACGCCGTCGGCCGCGCCATCCGTCCGGCCCGGGATGCGCCGGCCCACGCGCGATGAACTCCGTGCCGACAAGATCAAGGCACGCCAGGGCCTGCCCACCACAAGCGAGGTCTACGACGTACAGGCGCACGACGCCGAACCCGTCACCGAGGCGATCGGCATGGTCGCCGCGGCGGAACCCTCCTTCTTTGACGGGAACTCGGCCGCCACCCAGGCAATGCCGGCACCGCCTGCCATGCCGCCCGCGCCCATCCCGGCACGGTCGGAACAGCTCCAGCTCTCGGGTGACGTCACCTACACGCTGCCGGAGTCCGACTACCTCCCGGCCGGGCCGCCAGGGAAGGACGCCACGGCCGCCAACGATTCCGTGGTGGCCGCACTAACGGACACGCTGCAGCAGTTCAACGTGGACGCCGCGGTCACCGGGTTCAGCCGGGGGCCCACCGTTACCCGCTACGAGATCGAGCTGGCGCCGGGCACCAAGGTGGAGCGCGTGACGGCGCTGAGCAAGAACATCTCCTACGCGGTGGCTTCCTCCGACGTGCGCATCCTGAGCCCCATCCCCGGCAAGAGCGCGATCGGCATCGAGATCCCGAACGCGGACAAGGAGGTCGTGGTCCTGGGCGACGTCCTGCGTTCGGCCAACGCCAGGCGCACCGAACACCCCATGGTCATGGGTGTCGGCAAGGACGTTGAGGGCGGCTTCGTGGTGGCCAACCTGGCCAAGATGCCGCACCTGCTCGTGGCCGGTGCCACGGGTGCGGGCAAGTCCTCGTTTGTGAACTCGATGATCGTCTCCATCCTCATGCGCGCCACGCCCGACGAGGTGCGCATGGTCATGGTGGACCCCAAGCGCGTGGAACTGACCGCCTACGAGGGCGTGCCGCACCTGATCACCCCCATCATCACCAACCCCAAGAAGGCTGCCGAGGCACTGCAGTGGGTGGTGCGGGAAATGGACACCCGCTACGACGACCTCGCCAACTTCGGCTTCAAGCACATTGACGAGTTCAACAAGGCCGTCAAGGCCGGCAGCGTCCACCCGCCGGAAGGCTCCAAGCGGGTCATGCGCCCCTACCCGTACCTGCTGGTGATTGTGGACGAGCTCGCCGACCTCATGATGGTGGCCCCGCGTGACGTGGAAGACTCCATCGTGCGCATCACCCAGCTGGCCCGTGCCGCCGGCATCCACCTGGTGCTGGCCACCCAGCGCCCCTCCGTGGACGTGGTCACCGGCCTGATCAAGGCCAACGTGCCCTCCCGGATGGCCTTCGCCACCTCCTCCGTCACGGACTCCCGCGTGGTCCTGGACCAGCCCGGTGCGGAGAAGCTGCTGGGCCAGGGTGACGCCCTGTTCCTGCCCATGGGCAAGTCCAAGCCCGTCCGCGTCCAGGGCGCATGGGTCACGGAGGCCGAGATCAAGGCCGTCGTGGACCACGTCAAGGGCCAGCTGCAGGCAACGTACCGCGAAGACGTGGCCGCCGAGGCGCCCAAGAAGGTCATCGAGGACGACATCGGCGACGACCTCGACCTGCTGCTGCAGGCCACCGAACTGGTGGTCACCACCCAGTTCGGCTCCACTTCCATGCTCCAGCGCAAGCTGCGCGTGGGCTTCGCCAAGGCCGGCCGCCTCATGGACCTGCTCGAGTCCCGCGGCGTGGTGGGCCCCTCGGAAGGTTCCAAGGCCCGTGACGTCCTTGTCAAGCCGGACGACCTCGCCGAAACCCTTGCCGCCATCCGCGGCGACGGGGACGCGGGGGGAGGGGCCGGCGTCGTGCCCGGCGGTGAACCCGCTGCGCCCGTGGACCCCATGACAGCCGCGCTGGCCGAGAACGCCAACGCCAACCATGGCTGGGGCGGGGACCTTGTGGCGGATGACCTGGCCAGCCGCCCGCAGGCCGTGGACTACAACGACGGTGACGACGAAGAGGGCGGCGAGGACGCATGGTCGCTCACCGGACGGTGACGGCCGACGCGGCCAAAAATGCGGCTCCCGCACACTTTGCCGGTAGCCTTGCACTGTGACTGAACAGGTGGCGCCGCGCCCTTCAAACTGGAATTTGCCCAATGCCCTGACGCTTTTGCGCATTGTGCTGGTGCCCTTTTTCATCTGGGCCTTCATGGCCGACGCCGGCGACTACGGCTGGCAGCGCTGGGTGGCCGTGGCCCTGTTTGTGGTGGCCATCTACACTGACAAGCTCGACGGCGACATCGCCCGGGCACGCGGGCTCGTCACGAGTTTTGGCAAGATCGCGGACCCCATCGCGGACAAGCTGCTCATCGGTTCCGCCCTCATCATGCTCTCTGCCGTGGGGGAGCTGTGGTGGTGGGTCACGATCGTCATGCTGGTGCGTGAAATCGGCATCACCTTGCTGAGGTTTGTGGTGATCCGCTACGGCGTCATGGCCGCCTCCAAGGGCGGCAAGCTCAAGACAGTGCTGCAGACCGTGGCCATCTTTGTCTACCTCCTGCCCGTCACCCCGGCAGTGGGGTGGCTGTCGGTCGTGGCCCTGGTGGTCATGCTGCTGGCCCTGGCCGTCACTGTGGTCACCGGCGTGGACTACGTCGTCAAGGCCTGGCAGCTGCGCAGCGCCGGCCGGTCCGCCGGATCGGCACGGGGGTAGCCGTGCTCACCGGACTTGCCGAACTCGTCAGCGCCGCCGTCGCCGCCAACATCACCGTGGCCACCGCGGAATCCCTCACGGGCGGCATGGTCGCCGCCACACTCGTGCAGGTGCCCGGCTCCTCGGCCATGCTGCAGGGCGGGATCATCGCCTACCAAAATTCGCTCAAGGAAACATTGCTCGGCGTGCCGGCCTGGCTGCTGGAGGCCAGGGGCGCGGTGGATCCCGAGGTCGCCTGCGCCATGGCGCTCGGGGCCTGCGCAGCCGCGGGGTCCCGCGTGGGCATCTCCACCACCGGGGTCGCGGGACCGGAGCCGCACCAGGGCAAGGAAGTGGGGCACGTATATATAGGTGTGGCCCTTGACGGGGAGGCGCAATCCTATGAATACCACTTTGCCGGAGACCGGGAAATGATCCGGGTTGCGGCCACGCAGGAAGCCATTTCACTGCTGGAACAGGTCATAAAGGCCGCCGGGGAACAAAAGTTGTGACCAGATAGTTAGTCTTAGTGAACGCAAAATGTTGCCATCGGCTCTAGTATGGGAACACCAAGCGGACAAGGCGTCCTGACGGGAACCTCCCGGAAGGCGCCAAGCGAAATGGACTGCAGTGATCGAACAAGGAGTAAGGCGATACCAATGGTGAAACAACCCGTATCCGTAAACGGCGTAGTGCGCTGGCGGGATGTGGGTTTGGCAGACGAAAAACCGCATCAGCAGAAGGAGCGCAAAATGGTGGTACTTCGCCACGAAATTGGTGATGTTCTGCGGGACGTGCGGCAACGTCAAGGCCGCACACTCCGCGAAGTCTCGCACAACGCACGTGTCTCGCTGGGCTACCTCAGTGAGGTGGAGCGCGGGCAGAAGGAAGCATCCTCGGAACTGCTTTCCTCAATCTGTTCTGCCCTGGACGTTCCGCTTTCATTGATGTTGCGTGAAGTCAGCGACCGTCTGGCCGTCGCCGAAGGCGTGGCCATCCCGGACACTGTTCCCCAGGAATTTTCAGCCCGCTACGGCAGGGACCTGAATGAGGAACTCTCCGACGAACTGAACAAGGGACTCGTCTCCAACGCCTTCTAACCAAGCTGCCCGGTGTGGGCAGTCTCCAAGCTGTTTGGGCCCCTCCGCCAAGGAGGGGCCCGCAGCATTTAATACGCAGGGCGTGGGGAACCACCGCCAGTTGCGGCGGACCTCAGTGGGTGTATTCACCGTTGAGTTTGGCCAGCAGGGCCGCCAAAGTGGACAGTTCTCCCTCGTCCCAGCCCCGGAGGCGCTCGTGGAAGGCCTTCCGGCGCCCCGACTGGATGGCTGCCATTTTCTCGCGGCCGGCCTCAGTCAGGGTGATCAGCTGGGCCCGGCCGTCCACCGGGTCATCCGCTTTCTGCACCAGGCCGATGCCTGCCAGCAGCGCGATCTGCCGGCTGATCGACGGCTTGCCCACGCCGATGTGCCGGGCCAGTTCCGTCAGGCGCATTTCGCCGTCGTTCAACAGCACGGACAGAAGTCCGTAGGCGGCAGGCTCCAGGTCCGGATGGACGCTGCTGGTGAGCTGGCGGTTGATGGCACGGGCGCGGCGCCACAGCAGGCTCAACTGCACGTCCAGGTCTTCCATGGCGGCCGTTTTCCCGTCACCTGCGGACTCGGGCGGCCGGAGTGGGGTTGTCATGGTACAAGTCTAAGCGGGACCTGTTCCGGCGTGCCCGGCCCCGGCCTGCCGGCATGCAAGAATGGACGGGTGAGAGTCAGTGAATTTTGGCGTTTGATGGATGATGAGTTCAGTCCCGCCTACTCCAGGGTGGTGGCGAGGGACCTTGTCTTGTCCGGGGTTGGCGGCAATACGGCCAGTGAAGCCCTGCGTGCCGGGTTTGAACCGAGGGACATTTGGCTGGAGGTCTGCCGCGTACAGGACGTGCCGCCGTCGCGCTGGCTCGGCCGCGACATCGCACCCAAAAACTAGCCGCACACTGCGCCCGCCGCCGACACGCCGAAACAAGGTTCGAATATCTATTCGATGGCGACTATGATTGGAAAGTGCCCAGTCGTGCACAGGGAAAATAGTTGTCCACATTTTCGGCGTTTGGGCTTGCAGGCGGCAGACAATGTCAGACCCTTGAACTAGCGTTTTAGCTAACAAGTTAATTAGCTGCTGAACGGTTCCACCAGCAGCACGCCGGGCATCCGGCGGTCAGGCAAGGAACCAGTAAAGTTTGCATCAAACCACCATCCGGGGCTGCGCCAGAAGTGCAGTTGCCGGAGCCGGAAACGGCGCATAGGAAAGACCGAGGTGAATCATGGCCGCTCCCGCAGACCGTGAAAAAGCGCTGGCTGCAGCACTTGCCCAGATTGACAAGCAGTACGGCAAAGGTTCCGTCATGCGCCTGGGTGACGACGTCCGTGCACCCATTGAAGTAATTCCCACAGGGTCCATCGCCTTGGACGTGGCCCTGGGCATAGGCGGGCTGCCCCGTGGCCGCGTCGTGGAGATCTACGGACCGGAGTCCTCCGGTAAAACCACGCTGGCACTGCACGCCGTGGCCAGCGCCCAGAAGCTGGGCGGCATTGCGGCGTTCATTGACGCCGAGCACGCCCTGGACCCGGACTACGCCCAGAAGCTCGGCGTGGACACCGATGCCCTCCTGGTGTCACAGCCGGACACCGGTGAGCAGGCCCTGGAAATCATGGACATGCTGATCGGATCGGGTTCCCTGGACGTCATCGTCATTGACTCCGTGGCTGCCCTGGTGCCGCGCGCCGAGATCGAGGGCGACATGGGCGACAGCCACGTCGGCCTGCAGGCCAGGCTCATGAGCCAGGCCCTGCGAAAGATCACCGGCCGCCTGAGCCAGACCAAGACCACGGCGATCTTCATCAACCAGCTGCGTGAGAAGATCGGCGTGTTCTTTGGCAGCCCGGAAACCACCACAGGTGGAAAGGCGCTGAAGTTCTACGCCTCCGTGCGCATCGACGTGCGCCGCATCCAGACGCTGAAGGAAGGTGCGGATGCCGTGGGCAACCGGACCAAGGCCAAGGTCGTCAAGAACAAGATGGCACCGCCGTTCAAGATCGCTGAATTCGACATCATCTACGGTGTTGGCATTTCACGTGAAGGCGGCATCATCGACATGGGCGTGGAGCACGGCATCATCCGCAAGTCGGGTTCCTGGTACACCTACGACGGTGACCAGCTGGGGCAGGGCATGGAGAATTCCCGCCGCTTCCTGAAGGACAACCCCGAGCTGGCCGACGAACTTGAGCGCCTGATCAAGGCAAAACTGGGTGTCGGCGCGGCGGCTGCTGCCGAAACGGAAGCCGCACCCAAGCTCAAGGCTGTTGACGGCTTCTAGGAACAGTCATGAACAGGGCCCGCCCGGCACCGGAACTGGACCCCGACGCGAACCCCGCGTCGGTGGCCAGGTCCATCGTGCTGCGCCAGCTGACCAACTCGGCCAAGAGCCGGCACCAGCTGGCGCAGAAACTGGCCGAGCGCAACATCCCCGAGGATGTGGCCGAGGCGGTGCTGGACCGATTCGAATCGGTGAAGCTGATCGACGACGCCGAGTTCGCCCACATGTGGGTGCGCAGCCGTTCCATGCACAAATCACTGGCACGGGGGGCGCTCAGGCGTGAGCTTGCAGAGAAGGGGATCGCCCCGGACCTTGCCGAACAGGCGCTGGAGCAGATCGACGACGACATCGAACGGGAACAGGGCAAGGACCTTGTCCGGCGCAAGCTGCGCACCTCCATCGATCTCTCCGACCGGGCAGAACGTGACAAATACACCCGCCGGTGGGTGGGCATGCTCGCACGCAAGGGGTTCAACCCCTCGCTCGCCTTTGGCATGGTGGCAGAAGTCATTGACGAAAGCAGGCAGGATGACTAGCGGGACACCCTGGCTTCGCCGCACCCTTGCCGCCAGTGCCGCGGCAGGGGTGTTCCTTGCCTGCACCCTGCTGGCAGCGCCGGCCCACGCGCAGGACGAGCCGCCGTCGGGGTACCCCAGCTGGTCCGAGGTGGAAAAGACCAAGGGTGATGCCGCAGCAGCCGCCCGCCAGCTCGGCACCATCGCCGCGCTCCTGGATTCCCTTGACAGCCAGGCCGGCGCCCTGGGAGATGCGGCCGTGGCCGCCGGGGCGGACTATGCCCGGACCGTGCAGAAACTGGACGCCGTGAGCGCTGACGTCGAGGTTCTCAACGCACAGGCCGAGCGCGCCGCGGGCCAGGCCCGGCGATACACCAAGGAAGCCGTCGCCGTCGCGGTCCAGGGCTACAAGAGCGGCAGCACCAGCCTGGGCACCATCACCACCATCGTCGACCTCGAATCGGCGAAGAACCTCAATGGCGTGGACCTGATGCAGAAGCTCGGCGAGCGGTCCGCCGCCAAGGCGGTGCTGGCCCGCGAGTCGCAGGCCGCCGCCACACAGCTGCAGAAAACGCGTCAGGCAGCGTTGGAGGAGCAGCGGAAACTCACCGAGCAGGCCGCGGGGGAGAAGGACGCCGCCGTCGCAGCGCGAACGTCGCTTAACGAGCGGATCCTGGCGCAGCAGGGCCAGAGCGACACCCTCGTGGCGCAGCTGGCGTTTCTCAAGGACACCACGATCGCCCAGGAGCGAGAATACCGGCTGGGCCAGGCGGCTCAGGCCGACTACGAAGCCGCCCAGCAGGCCAAGCAACAAGCTGTTGACGCAGCCCGCCTCCACGACGCGGAGGCTGCCGCGCCAGTGCCGGAGCAACAGCCCTTCCCGGCGCCGGCCCCCGTGGCGAGGCCCGTCCCCGCACCCCAACCTTCTCCCAAACCGGTTCCAAGGCCGGACCCTGCACCCGCGCCAAAGCCTGCACCTGTGCCGGCACCCAAGCCGGACCCTGCACCTGCCCCGGCGCCCAAACCGGATCCCGCCCCTCCGGTGGTGGAACCGCAGCCGCCCCTGGTGCCGGACATCCCCGGCGGGGTCGTCAACGACCCAGCCGGCGCGAAGGCCTACGCCGCGGGTGCGCTGGGATCGCACGGGTGGGGACAGGACCAGTTCCAATGCCTGGACCGTCTCTGGGAACGTGAATCGGGTTGGCGAACCAACGCCACCAACCCGTACAGCGGCGCCTACGGCATCGCCCAGGCGTATCCCGCGAGCCAGTATGTCAGCGCCGGCAGTGACTGGCTCAGCAACTACCGCACACAGGTCAACTGGGGGCTCAGCTACATCGGCGGCCGCTACGGTTCGCCTTGTGCGGCGTGGGACCATTCCGAAACCGTCGGCTGGTACTGACACCACGTCTTTCGCCCGTCCTGCAGGCCACGCGCGGGGCGGGCTTGTCGTGTCTTGGGGGTTGGGCGCGGGCGGTTTAGCCGAACGGCGCGGCAGGTCTTAAGCTTGTACGGTGAGCCTGATCCAAGACAGCGTCGATTCGTCCGCACCAACCACAGCAACCCGGCCCCGCACCTACCAGGTGCGCACCTACGGCTGCCAAATGAACGTCCACGACTCCGAGCGCATGGCGGGCCTGCTGGAAACCGCCGGCCTGGTCGCCTTTGACGATGCCGGGGCCACGGGCGAGTTGGACGGCCACAACCAGCCCGTGGGGCCCAGCCCCGACGTCGTCGTCTTCAACACCTGCGCAGTCCGCGAAAACGCCGACAACAAGCTTTACGGCAACCTGGGCATGCTGGCCCACGTCAAGGAATCCAACCCGGGCATGCAGATCGCCGTGGGCGGTTGCCTGGCCCAGAAGGACCGGGACACGATCCAAAAACGCGCCCCCTGGGTGGACGTCGTCTTCGGCACCCACAACGTCGGCGCCCTGCCCGTGCTGCTGGAACGTGCCCGCCACAACGCCGACGCCCAGATCGAAATCCTGGAATCCCTCGACGTCTTCCCCTCCACGCTGCCCACCAAACGTGATTCCGTCTACTCCGGCTGGGTCTCCATCTCCGTGGGCTGCAACAACACCTGCACCTTCTGCATCGTGCCCTCACTCCGCGGCAAGGAACGCGACCGCCGGCCCGGAGAAATCCTGGCCGAAATCCAGGCGCTCGTGGACGACGGCGCCATAGAGGTGACGCTGCTGGGCCAGAACGTGAACTCTTACGGCGTCGAGTTCGGCGACCGCCTCGCGTTCGGCAAGTTGCTGCGCGCCTGCGGCGAGATCGAGGGCCTGGAACGCGTCCGTTTCACCAGCCCGCACCCGGCAGCCTTCACAGACGACGTCATCGCCGCCATGGCCGAAACCCCCAACGTCATGCCGCAACTGCACATGCCGCTGCAGTCCGGCTCCGACAAGGTGCTCAAGGACATGCGCCGCTCCTACCGCTCCGCCAAGTTCCTGGGGATCCTGGACAAGGTCCGCGAGCAGATGCCACACGCCGCCATTTCCACCGACATCATCGTCGGCTTCCCCGGCGAAACCGAGGAAGACTTCCAGGCAACGCTCGACGTCGTCGAGAAGTCGCGCTTCGCCACCGCCTTCACCTTCCAATACTCCAAGCGGCCCGGCACACCCGCCGCGGACCTGCCGGACCAACTGCCCAAGGAAGTCGTCCAGGAGCGCTTCCTGCGCCTGACGGCCTTGCAGGACCGGATCGCCGCGGAGGAGAACGCGCAACAGGTTGGACGCGAAGTCGAGGTCATGGTCACGGCGCAGTCGGGCCGCAAGGCAGCCGAGACCCACCGTCTTTCCGGCCGCGCCCAGGACCAGCGCCTGGTGCACTTCAGCGTCCCCGAAGGCGCCGAAACCCCCCGCCCCGGCGACCTTGTCACCGTCACCATCACCGAGGCCGCCGCCTTCCACCTGGTCGCGGACCCCACACCGGAGACGTACCGGCTCCGCCGCTCCCGCGCGGGCGATGCCTGGGATCTGGCCCAGGCAGAGTCCTGCGGGGTGCCGGCCGCCAGCGGCCAGTCCGACGGCGCCCGGCCGAAGGTCAGCCTGGGCATGCCCGTCCTCCCTGTCAGGACAGCGTGAACCCTGCGGCTGCGCAGGCAACGGAGCCAGGCACTGCAGCAGTCGGTGCGCCAGCCCTTCCCCTGGTGGCCGTGGTAGGTCCCACGGGCTCCGGCAAGTCCGAGCTGGCCCTGGAATTGGCTGAGCGCTTCAACGGCGAGGCCATCAACGCCGACTCCATGCAGTTCTATCGCGGCATGGACATTGGTACGGCCAAGCTGCCGCCGGCGGAACGCCGCGGCATCCGGCACCACCTGATGGATTTCCTCAGCGTCCGGGAAGATACCACGGTGGCGGACTTCCAGCGGATGGCCCGCGCCGCCGTCGCGGACGTCCGCTCCCGCGGCAGGCTGCCCATCCTGGTGGGCGGATCCGGGCTGTACAACAGGGCTGCCATCGATGTCCTGGAATTCCCGGGCACCGATCCGCAACTGCGGGCGGCGCTGGAGACAGACCTGGAACGGCACGGGTTGTCCGCGCTCCTGGCCCGGCTGGCGGAAGTTGATCCGGTCTCCGCAGCCCGAATCAATGACGGCAAGCGCGCGGTCCGGGCCCTGGAGGTCCATGCCCTGACCGGCCGCCCGTTCAGCTCCTTCATGCCCGAGCGCGAGTACGTCACCCCCACGGTCCAAATCGGCCTGAACGGCGACCGCGCCGAGCTTCACGACCGCCTCGCCCAGCGCGTGCACAGGATGGTGGATTCCGGCCTGCTCGCCGAAGTGGAGGCACTCATCCCCAAGGGGCTGAGGGAGGGCCGCACGGCGCACAAGGCGCTCGGCTACCAGCAGTTCCTGCGGGTCATTGACGGCGAATCGACGGTGGCGGCGGCCAGCGAGGAAACCATTGTCGCGACACGCCAGTTCGCCCGCCGCCAGCTCACCTGGTTCCGTGCCGACCCCCGCGTGCACTGGCTTGACTGGGCGCAGCCGGACCTCGGTGCGGCCGCAGCGGAGCTTGTCCGTGCCTTACCCTTAAGCAATGACTGACGACACCTCACCGCTGACCGGCTTGCGCTTCTCAAAGGGACACGGCACCGGCAACGACTTTGTCCTCATGGCCGACCCCGATGGCGCCCGCCCCCTGTCCACAGAGCAGATCGCGCGCCTGTGCGACCGCCACAGGGGCCTGGGCGGCGACGGATTCATCCGTGCCGTCCGCTCGCGGGCGCTCCCGGAAGGCGCCGCCGCGCTGGCGGAGAACCCGGATGCCGAATGGTTCATGGACTACTACAACGCCGACGGCTCACTCTCGGAGATGTGCGGCAACGGGGTGCGCGTCTTCATCCACTTCCTCCTCACCCAGGGGCTCGTGGCGCTGGAGGACGGCGGGGAACTGTCCATCGGCACCCGCGCCGGTATCAAAAAGGTGGCGCGAACGGCCGCCGGCTACCGGGTGGACATGGGACCGTGGGACTTCATCCACCCCAGCCATGCCGCCGAGCGCGGCGTCGACTCCGTGGTGGAGGCCGCAGGCCTGGCCGAACCGCGGCCCGCCCTGTCCATCACCATGGGCAACCCCCACACGGTGGTGGCCCTCGAGGAGACCGCGGACCTGGCTGCGCTGGACCTGGCCGGCACGCCGGCCGTCATCCCGGTTCCGCCGTCCGGAACCAATGTGGAGTTTGTGCTGCCGGCGGATCCCCTGGTGACGGACGACGTCGGACACATCAGCATGCGCGTCCACGAACGCGGGGTGGGGGAGACCCTGTCCTGCGGCACGGGTGCCTGCGCGGCTGCTGCCGCCACCCGCTTTTGGGCCGGTGCCGGCGCGCCCGATGCCTGGTCCGTGGCGGTCCCCGGCGGCGTGGTGGGCGTGCGGTTCTTCCCCGGTGCCGATGGGCGCGAGCATGTGGAACTGAGCGGGCCGGCCGTCATGGTCGCCGAGGGCGTGCTGGCGGACGGGCTGCTCCAACAGCTCTAGGGTTTCGGCTGCTCCGGCAGCCATGGGGATCCAGCAGTGCCCGGTTTCCGGCAGCGCCCGGGCCACAGCGCCTTAGGGGTGGTCGCGAACCACGCGCAGGATGCGGAATGCCTTGTGGGTGGAGTCGCGGCTCACGCTGAAGCCGGCCTCCGGGAACTGTTCGGCAAGCTCGGCGGCAAGCCAGCGCTGCAGCGAATCGGAGCCCAGGTTCTTTTGCACCACCAGGTAGGCGTTGCCGTGCTGCGCCAGGCGCGGCAGCCACATCAGCAGGATTGAATGCAGCTCCGACTTGCCCACACGGATCGGCGGGTTGGACCAGATCGTGTTGAAGCGCACGGCGGGGTCAACGGCGTCGGGCGTGGAGGCCTTCACGTTGTCCAGCCCCAGGGCCGACGCGTTGTCGCGGGTCAGTTCGATGGAACGCTCATTGACGTCGACGGCGTAGACGGTCGCGGCGGGGGAGCGCAGGGCCAGGGTCAGGGCAATGGGGCCCCAGCCGCAGCCAATGTCCAGCAGGTTCCCTTCCCCTGCCGGCGGCGGTGCTTCGTTGAGCAGGATGACGGTGCCCTTGTCCACTCCGTCTGGGCTGAAAATGCCGCCGGCCGTCTGCAGGCTGCGCTTCTCCCCGGCCAGGACCACGCTGAGGGGTCGGCGTTTCATCGGCGTTGCCGGCTGTGAACTGAAATAGTGCTCTGCACCCTGAGTACCCATAGTCATGCCAGATTAGTGCCCAAACCGCGGTTTGTGTATCTAGGCGCACCTAACCGCAGTGGCCGTTATCCACAGCACGGGGTGGGCGAAGGTGTGCGTGTGGGCGGGCCGGACTACGATTGGGGTAAGAGACTATAAGGAGAACATGTCCAACGCATCTGCACCCCACCCATCCGACGACGACCAGCAGGACCGCAACGAATCCGGCACGGAGCTTTCCGCTGCCGAGATTGAGGCGGTAATTGACCGGATCCTCGCCAAGGATGCGGCGGCCGTGCGCGCCGTGCGGGAAGAGCAGGACCTGGACGCGCAGGACCCCCACGGAGGCACCGCGGCCGCCCGACCCCTGAAGGGATCCGCGCAGGCGGTTTCCTCCCTCGACTTCCAGCACAGCCGTTTTGACGGAGACCAGAGCGAGCTCGCCGACCGCAACGCGCTGCGCCGCCAGGCCAGCCTGTCCACCGAGCTGGAGGACGTGTCCGAGGTTGAATACCGCCAGCTGCGGCTGGAACGGGTGGTATTGGCCGGACTCTGGTCCGTAGGCACCATGGCCGACGCCGAGAACTCCCTGCGTGAACTGGCCGCACTCGCTGAAACAGCCGGCTCAGAGGTCCTGGACGGACTGGTGCAGCGGCGCGCCAAGCCTGACCCTGCCACATTCCTGGGCCAGGGCAAGGCGCAGGAACTCAAGGAAATCGTCCACGCCACCGGGGCCGACACCGTCATCATTGACGGCGACCTCTCCCCGTCGCAGCGGCGCACCCTGGAGGAAGTCGTCAACGTCAAGGTCATCGACCGCACGGCGCTGATTCTGGACATTTTTGCACAACACGCGCAGTCCCGCGAAGGCCGGGCCCAGGTCGAACTGGCCCAGATGGAATACCTGCTGCCGCGCCTGCGCGGCTGGGGCGAGTCAATGTCCCGGCAGGCGGGCGGCCGGGTGGGCACAGCCGGCGGCGGTATCGGCTCCCGCGGCCCCGGTGAAACAAAGATGGAACTGGACCGGCGAAAGATCCGCACCCGGATGGCCAAGCTGCGCCGGGAAATTGCCGCCATGGCACCGGCCCGGGAGACCAAGCGGGCCAACCGCAAGCGCAACAGCGTCCCCTCCGTCGCCATTGCCGGCTACACCAACGCCGGCAAGTCGTCCCTGCTGAACAGGCTCACCAACGCAGGGGTGCTGGTGGAGAATGCGTTATTCGCCACGCTTGATCCCACCGTCCGCAAGACAGAGACCGCCGACGGCCTCGGCTACACGCTCGTGGACACCGTGGGCTTCGTCCGTGCGCTGCCAACCCAGCTGGTGGAGGCTTTCCGCTCCACCCTGGAGGAAGTGGCGGATGCGGACCTGATCCTGCACATTGTGGATGCCTCCCACCCAGACCCCGAAGGGCAGATCTCTGCCGTCCGGAACGTCTTTGGCGAGGTTGGCGCGCTGCAGGTCCCCGAGATCATCATCCTGAACAAGGCAGACATCGCCGACCCCTTCGTCGTGGAGCGGCTGCGCCAGCGCGAACCGCGCTCCGTGGTGGTCTCGGCCCGCACGGGGGAAGGCATCGAAGAGCTGCTTGCGGCCATTGCCGAGGGCATCCCGCACCCCAGCGTCACCCTTACGCTGATGGTGCCCTATGACCGCGGCGACGTCCTGAACAAGCTGCACCGCAGCGATTCGGAAATCATCAGCCTTGAGCACGGCGAACACGGCACGCTGGTGAATGTGCGTGTCCGTGAGGACCTGGCTGCTGAAGTGGAACCGTTTGTCCAGCATGCCTGAGAGTGCCCAGCCTTCGAGTGAACTTTCCGTGCAGGCCCTGGAACTGCTGGACCGAGCCGTGGAAACCATGGGCGGCCAGCGCCGCGACGGCCAGCACGAAATGGTCCGCAGGGTGGTGGGGGCCATCGAGAAGAATGAGCACCTGCTCGTCCAGGCAGGCACCGGCACGGGAAAATCCCTTGCCTACCTGATTCCGCTCATCGTCAATTCACTGACCAGCGACAAACCCGCCGTGGTGGCCACGGCAACACTGGCACTGCAGGCGCAGATTGTGGGCCGCGATGTTCCCCGGCTGCTTGCAGCCCTGGAGCCATTGCTGCCACGCCCCATCGATGTTGCCCTGGTCAAGGGACGCAGCAACTACGTCTGCAAACAAAAGCTTGGCGGCGGCTTCCCCAGCGAGGACCAAGGCGAGGGTGCACTGTTCAGCCTGGGGGAGGACAACAGCGTCGCCCACCTGCCGGGGGCCGGCACGGGACCCACCTCGGCCCTGGGCAAGGAAGTGGTGCGGCTGCGGGAATGGGCCCAGGACTCCGAAACGGGCGACCGTGACGAACTGGTCCCCGGCGTCACCGACAAGGCCTGGCGGCAGGTTTCTGTCACTTCCATGGAATGCCTGGGTGCCGCAAAATGCCCGCTCGCCACGGAGTGCTTCTCCGAGTTGGCCCGGGCACGCGGTGCCGACGCCGACATCGTGGTGACCAATCACGCCATGCTGGCCATCAGCGCGTTCGAGGGCATCGCCGTGCTTCCCGAATACGACGTCGTGGTGGTGGACGAGGCCCACGAACTGCAGGACAGGGTAACCGGGGCCGTCACCGGCCAGCTCTCCGTGCAGATGGTGCAGGCCGCGGCCTCCAGCACCCGCAAGCACACGGGCGTCTCCGTGGACGCGCTGCATGCCGGCGCCACGGCACTGGACTTTGCCCTGGCCGGGGTGCCCGAAGGCCTTATGCCCAACGGGCTCAACGAGGCCCAGTCCCAGGCCGTCGAGCAGGTGCGCGATGCCGTGCGTGCGGCCCTCTCCGACTCCAAGCCGGACGGGAATGCCGCCGTTGACGGCGGGCGGTCCATTGCCAGGTCTAGATTGAACCTGGTCTTCGACCTGTGCGAACGCCTGCTTGCCGCTGCCGATGCCGGCGAAGTGGTGTGGGCCTCCCGCCCCGGCACCTTCGCACCCGGGAAAGGCTACCAAAAAGCCGACCCCAATGAACCCGCCACCATCAACATCGCCCCGTTGAGCGTTGCCATGAAGCTTCGGGAGGGACTGTTTGCGGACCGTACGGTGGTGCTCACATCGGCCACCCTGGCCATTGGCGATTCCTTCCAGGCCACGGCCGGTGGGCTGGGCCTGCTGGGCCCCAGCGCGCCTGCCTGGAGCGGGGCCGACGTCGGTTCCCCCTTTGACTACCCCAAGCAGGGCATGCTGTACGTGGCCGCCCACCTGCAGAAACCCGGTTTCGGCACGTCTCCGGAACAGCTGGACGAGCTGGCCGAGCTCATCACCGCGGCCGGAGGCGGGACCCTTGCACTCTTCTCCTCCCGGCGGGCGGCGGAAGACGCTGCCGAAAAGCTGCGCAAGAAGCTCAAAATGAAGATCCTGTGCCAGGGCGACTCCTCAATGTCCGGTCTCATCAAGCAGTTTGCCGACGAACCGGACACCTGCCTGTTCGGCACCATGTCGCTGTGGCAGGGTGTTGATGTCCAGGGTGCATCCTGCCGCCTGGTCGTCATCGACAGGATCCCGTTCCCGCGTCCCGACGACCCTCTCGTCACCGCCCGCGCACGGGCCGTTGCCCAGAGTGGTGGCGACGGATTCATCGCCATTTCCGCCACCCATGCCGCCGTGCGGCTGGCACAGGGCGTGGGGCGGCTGATCCGCTCCAGCCAGGACCGCGGCGTGGTTGCGGTTCTTGACTCTCGGCTGGCGAACGCCAGCTACGGCGGATTCCTGCGGGCGGCCCTGCCACCATTCTGGGCGACGAAGGACCGTGCCGTGGCACTGTCTGCCCTCAAGCGCCTCTCCGGCAAGTAGGCGGCGTACGGCGGAAGGGCAGTGCTGCTGCACACCGCAGCGGTCCAGCGTAGAAGGACAGACGCGAAGGAGGCGCCCCGGACCATGGTCCGGGGCGCCTCCTTCGCGTCAGTTGCCTTGTTGCCGTGCCGCGGAGCAGTGCCGCCTACAGGCTGCGCAGCACGGAGACCACCTTGCCCATGATGGTCGCGTGGTCGCCGAGGATCGGCTCGTAGCGGGTGTTCTGGGGCAGCAGCCAGATGTGGCCGTCGCGCTGGCGGAATGTCTTGACGGTGGCCTCATCTTCAAGAAGTGCCGCAACAATGTCGCCGTTGTTGGCGGTGTTCTGCTGGCGCACCACCACCCAGTCGCCGTCGCAGATGGCGGCGTCGATCATGGAGTCTCCCTGCACCTTCAGCATGAACAGCTCTCCGCTGCCCACGATCTGGCGTGGCAGCGGCATGATGTCATCCACAGCCTGGTCGGCCAGGATGGGTCCGCCGGCGGCGATGCGGCCAACAAGCGGCACGAACGCGGTGTCTGAGGAACTGCTGAGTTCGGCAAAGTTCAGGCCGTTGGAGCTGCGCAGTGACTTGGGTGAACTCACGCCCTCGATTTCCACCTTGCCGTCGTCCAGGACCAGCGGGATGAGGACCTCCATGGCCCGGGGGCGCTTGGGGTCGCGCCGCAGGTAGCCATGGCGTTCAAGCTGCGTGAGCTGGTGCGTGACGCTGGACAGGCTGGCGAGCCCCACGGAATCGCCGATCTCGCGCATTGACGGCGGGTAGCCCTTGTCCGCGATGGAGCGCTGGATGCACTCAAGGATCTTCTTTTGCCGCACGGTGAGCCCCTTCATGCCGGCGCGGCTGGGTGCCTGGGGGATGCGGTGCGGTGGGTCGGGAAGCTCCATGGTTCCATCGGTCCTTTCGTGGCTGCACCAAACAATGTCAGTGCCTGCTGGTGGACTGCTTCTAGCGGCCAATCCTTGTACTGCAAGTTTAAGCCACGCGGGGGTGAATTTCAAACGTTTGTTCTATCAGCCCTTGGCAAGTGTCGTCCGTAGATGCTAAAACTGTACTAGTAGCAAGTTAGAACATACGTTCTATCGAAGATATGAAGCATGGAAAGTTGATCCTAGGGGTGCTTGTGGCCGCGGATCCAACTCCACAGCGAAAGGACCAGAAGTCATGAACGCAATGGTTGCAACGGCACCATCACTGCCCGCACTCCACGGGCTCCAGCTGACCCGGCGCGGCCGGCTCGTCTTCTTCGGCATCCCTGCCATCGTTTCGGCAGCGGCCCTGGTGTTCGCATGCCTGGGCATCATTTTCGGTTCCATGGTCAGCCCGGCCCATGCTGCCACCCAGTTCTCCACCGTCGACATGGCCGACTACGCCACCACCGTGACCGTGCTGGAGGGCGACAGCCTGTGGAGCATTGCCGCTGGGGTAGACCCGGACCGGAATGTCCGGGACGTCGTGCAGGAGATCGTGGCCCTGAACCAGCTTGGGGCCGGAGTCCTGCATGCGGGCCAGCAGTTGTTTGTCCCTCTGCCCAAGTAGCCCCTGCATCCGGGCTTCGTCATCGGCGTCCGTACGGCGAAACGATTTCGCCGTTTGCCGGTCACTGCAAATAAGCTGGAGCCATGGATCAGTTCGAACGCCTCGCACAATTGCCCCTCCGCGACGACCTGCGCGGCCAGCACCCCTACGGTGCACCGCAGCTGGATGTTCCCATCCTGCTCAACGTCAACGAAAACACCTTTGGTGTTCCGCAGGATGCCAGGGATGCCATCCTCGCCGCCGTTGCCGCCGAACTGGACCACCTCAACCGCTACCCGGACCGGGAATTCACCACCCTGCGGCAGGAACTTGCCGCCTACCTGGGCCACGGCCTGGCTGAAGGGAACATTTGGGCCGCCAACGGCTCCAACGAAGTCCTCCAGCAGCTCCTTCAGGCGTTCGGCGGGCCCGGCCGCTCCGTCATGGGCTTCCCTCCCACATACTCCATGTACCCGCTGCTCGCCAGCGGAACCGGAACCAGCTACCTTGCCGGCGTCCGTGCCGGGGACTACGGCCTCAGCGCCGAATCGGCCGCAGCGCAGGTACGGGAACAGGCACCCAGCATCGTCATCCTGTGCTCACCCAACAACCCCACCGGGACGGCACTTGGCCTGGACGTGGTCGAGGCTGTCTACGAAGCCGGCGAGGCCTCAAGGACCATTGTGATCGTTGACGAGGCGTACGCCGAGTTCTCCCACACCGGAACAAGCAGTGCGCTTGGCCTGCTTGAGGGCCGGCCCCGCCTGGTTGTCTCGCGCACCATGAGCAAGGCCTTCGCCATGGCCGGCGCCCGGCTGGGCTACCTGGCCGCCGCCCCGGAGGTCACCGACGCGCTGCGCCTGGTCCGTCTGCCGTACCACCTCTCGGCCATCACCCAGGCGGCCGCCGTTGCCGCCCTGCGCAACTCCGAGTCACTGCTGGCCAATGTTGAGGCCATCAAGGTCCAGCGGGACCGCATCGTCGAGGGGCTGGTGGAGCTGGGCCTGACGCCCGCGCCGTCTGACTCCAATTTTGTCTTCTTTGGCGGGCTCGAGGACCCCAATGCCGTATGGGAGGCGCTGCTGGCCCGAGGTGTCCTCATTCGCGATGTCGGAATCCCGGGACACCTGCGCGTTACCGCCGGCACGGAGGCCGAAACCACGGCGTTCCTTGACGGCATGCGCGCCATCCTCGCCGGTTGACGCGTCGGCGCGTTCCGGCGTCGTCCCCGGCCGGAGCGGCGACCGCCGGGTGGACTGTTTGGGCAATACCTCGCCCTCTCTCCTAAACTGGAGACAATCACAAAGACGTTTGTGCGCCCGTTGCTGCCCTGCGCCGCCGGGCAGGGATGCGCACGTGGACCAAAGGACTGCTGCAATGACTGAGATTACGCCCGGCCAGGGTCGGACCGCCCGTTTGGAGCGTGCCACGAGCGAGTCGAGTGTCATGGTTGAGATCAACCTTGACGGGACCGGGGTGTCCAGCATCGACACGTCCGTGCCGTTCTACGACCACATGCTCACGGCACTGTCCAAGCACTCGCTGATCGACATGAACATCAAGGCCACCGGCGACACCCACATCGACGCCCACCACACGGTGGAGGATGTGGCGATCTCCCTGGGCGAGGTCCTGAGGGTGGCGCTGGGCAACAAGGCTGGCATTCGCCGCTTCGGCGAGGCCACCATCCCGCTCGACGAGGCCCTGGCCAACGCCGTTGTGGATGTCTCCGGCCGCCCGTACCTCGTGCACGGCGGAGAACCCGCGGGCCAGGAGTACCACCTGATCGGCGGACACTTCACCGGTTCGCTGACCCGCCACGTTTTTGAAGCCATCACGCTGCACGCCCAGATCTGCCTGCACATGACAGTCATCGCAGGCCGGGACCCGCACCACATTGTCGAGGCCCAGTTCAAGGCCTTTGCCCGTGCACTCCGTTCAGCCGTCGAACCAGATCCCCGCGTCACCGGGATCCCCTCCACGAAGGGCCTTTTGTGAGTTCTGAAACCACAGCAGCACAACCCACCGTCACCGTCCTGGACTACGGTTCGGGCAACGTCCGCTCCGCAGTGCGCGCCCTGGAACGTGCCGGTGCCGCCGTCACGCTCAGCGCCAAGGCAGATGACGTCCTCAACGCCGACGGCCTGGTGGTCCCCGGTGTCGGAGCATTCGGCTCCGTCATGGACGAACTCAAAAACGTTGATGCGCTGCGCATGATCGGCCGCCGCGTTGCCGGGGGCCGGGCCGTGCTGGGCATCTGCGTCGGCATGCAGGTCCTGTTCGACGCCAGTGTTGAACACGGCAACCACCGCGAAGGCATGGGGGAGTGGCCCGGCACGGTGGAACTTCTGCCCGCCGACGTGGTGCCGCACATGGGCTGGAACACGATCAAGGCGCCCGAAGGCAGCAAACTGTTTGAAGGCGTGGAGAACGAGCGCTTCTACTTTGTTCACTCGTACGGCGTGCAGAAATGGGACTTTGAGGTCCTGCAGCCCAAAATGCGCCCGCCGATGGTGACCTGGTCAGAGCACGGGGCACCGTTCATCGCGGCCGTGGAAAACGGCCCGCTGTGCGCCACCCAGTTCCACCCGGAAAAATCGGGCGACGCCGGAGCACGCCTCCTGCGCAACTGGGTCGCCTCCCTGAGGCCCGCTGCGCCGGCCCCTGCCACTGCACCGGCGGCCGGCTGATGTACTCGCTGTTGTTGATGGCCCTCGCCGGCCTGCTCATAGGCGGCGCCTACACGTTCTACCAGCAAAAGACCGCACGCTGGATTCCGTACAGCTTTGCCTTCCTGGCCGTCATGTCCCTTGTGGCGGCATACCTGTTCACCCAGTAATACGCGGCAAGCGCGCCGCAGCCAGATTTCACAGTTTTCTAGTCGATGTTGAGGATCCCATGACCACCCCCATTTTGGAATTGCTGCCCGCCGTGGATGTTGCCGACGGGCAGGCCGTGCGCCTCGTCCAGGGCGAGGCCGGCTCGGAAACCAGCTACGGCTCACCCCTTGAGGCTGCCCTGAACTGGCAGAACAACGGCGCCGAGTGGGTGCACCTCGTTGACCTTGACGCAGCGTTTGGCCGCGGCTCCAACGTGGAGCTGCTGCGCGAAATGGTCCAGGAGCTCTCTGTGAAGGTGGAGCTCTCAGGAGGCATCCGCGACGACGCCTCCCTGGAAGGCGCCCTGGAACTCGGCGTCGGCCGCGTCAACCTCGGCACCGCCGCACTCGAGAATCCGGAATGGACCGCCAAGGTGATCGAGCGCTTCGGCGACAAGATCGCCGTCGGGCTCGACGTGCGCGGGACCACCCTGGCCGGCCGCGGCTGGACCAAGGAAGGCGGCGACATCTGGGAGGTCCTGGCCCGCCTCGAGGACGCCGGCTGCGCGCGGTACGTGGTCACCGACGTCACGAAGGACGGCACGCTGCGCGGCCCCAACGTGGAACTGCTGCGCGAAATGTGCTCACGCACAGCCAAGCCCGTGGTTGCCTCCGGCGGCATCTCCAGCCTCGAGGACCTGCGTGTGCTGCGCGAACTCGTTGGCGAGGGTGTTGAAGGTGCCATCATCGGCAAGGCGCTCTACTCCGGCCAGTTCACCCTCCCCGAAGCCCTCGACGTTGCAGGCCGCCGCTAGGCCATGACGGAACAGCCCAAAAAGCACCTGCCCGGCCACATCGCCGCGGCCCTGGCCGGAGCCGGCGGCACCACCGACTCCGCCGGCCAGCCGTGGGCGGGCCGGGACCTGCCGGCGCAGGAAAAGTACCACAACTTTGACGCGGACGACGGCGCCATGGACGCCGCGTTTGCCGCCGCCATCGCGCAGCTCGCCTCCGGTGACGGGACGGAGGCGGCCGTAGTTGCCTCGCTGGCACAGGCTCGCGTGTTCATTCCCATCGTGGCGCAGCTGGCCGAGTCCACCGTGGGTGAGAACGGGCTGGTGTCCGACAAGGAATCGGACATGGCGCTGGTGACGTTGCAGGGCCCGGACGGGCGGCGGGCCCTGCCGGCCTTCACCCACGCCGACGCCCTGGCAAAGTGGCATCCGGAGGCGCGGCCCGTTGCTGTCTATGCCGCACGGGCTGCGCTGTCCGCCGTGGCCGAAGAGGCTCAGCTGATGGTCCTGGATCCGGGTTCGCAGCGTCCGTTCGTGGTCCGGCGCCCCGCCATGTGGGCCCTGGCCCAGCAGCAGGACTGGCTGCCCAGCTATGGCAACCCGGCTGTTGCGCAGGTATTGGAGCGGTCGTTGGCGAACTTGGGACATCCCCTGGTGGTCGGCATTTCCGCCAGCGCCGGTCAGGGCATAGAATCCCAGTGGGACACCGATATTGAACCGTCTGGACGGTTGGTATCGGGCGGCGGAACCGGACCGGAACTGTGCGTCACCCTCACCCTTTTGCCCGGACTCGACCAGTCCGCTCTGAATGGTGTGATCACCCACCTGCAGGAATATTGGGCACGCGACGACGTCTTCGCCCAGGGCGTCGACTCCGTCCAGCTTCGACTGCGCCACCAACAGACCTAAACGCCGCAGGGAAGCCGACGCTCACCTGTGATGCATCACAAGAGAGACGGTTCCCTCAGTGAACTTTGCCGCCTACCGCGAAATTCTAGCGGTCGGACCCGTGCGCCGGCTGCTGCTGATCGCCATGGTCGCCCGCATCCCCCATGCAGCCGCCGGAGTCCTGCTCACCCTGCACGTGGTGGAAACCATGGGGCTGAGCTATGCCGCCGCCGGAATGGTGGCCGCAGCCATCACCATCGGCATGGCCTTCGGTGCTCCGTGGCGCGGACGGATGGTGGACATCTATGGTTTGCGCCGGGCCCTCGTACCCTCCGTTGTGGCAGAACTCGTGGTCTGGAGCACGGCTCCGCTGCTGAACTTCCAGTTCCTGATCGTGGCGGCGTTTATTGGCGGGCTCTTCGCCGTGCCCATCTTCTCCGTGGTGCGACAGGCGCTCAGCGTCATGGTGCCGGCGGAACAGCGGCGCACCGCCTATGCCCTGGACTCCATGGGGGGCGAGCTGACCTTCATGGTGGGCCCGGCCGCCGGTGTCATGCTGGCCACGACCACGCACACATCGGTGGGCCTGGTCGTCATCGGCGTCTCGGTGGCCGTGGCCGGCGGCTTCCTGATGTGTTTCAACCCGCCCACCAGGTCGGGGCAAAAGGGTGCCTACGTGGCTGTCGGCCAATCCGTCGGCACTCTTGACGCCGGTCCCGCCGAGGACGCCATCCCCGCCCCGGACCTCACCGGCCGGAATGCTGTCGCCCGGATGTGGCTGCGGTCAAGGCACAGCCTCGGCTGGGTGAACCTGGCCGTGCTGGCCATTCTCGGCACCTCACTGGGTGCCGGCCTGGTGCTCTCGGGCACCAATGTCGGCATGGTCGCCGTCATGCGCGAAAACGACCTCATTGGCGACCTTGGCATTGTGTTTGTGTTCTGGTGCGGCGCCTCCATTGTGGGCGGCATCATCTACGGTGCGCTGCACAAGTCGATCAACCCGCTGTGGCTGCTCATGGGCATGGCCGTGCTGATCATCCCCATGGGCTTTGCCACCGATGCCTGGACCCTGGGACTGCTCTCCATCCCGCCGGGACTGTTGTGCGCACCCGTGCTGACCTCCAGCGCCGAACACATTGCCGACCTGGTGACGGAGAAGCGCCGCGGCGAGGCCATGGGCTGGTACGGCTCGTCGATGACCATGGGCAACGCCATGGGTGCGCCCTTTGCCGGTGCATTGATCGACAACGTCGGCGCCTGGGCCGGGTTCGTGGTGGTTGGCGCTATCTGTGCGGTCCTGGCCATTGCGGGGCTGCTGGCCATGGCGATGTGGAACCGGCGAAGCCGGAAGAGTCGGGAGCCGGGCGGCAGCGCATGCCGCGACGACGACCTCGACGGGCTCCCAGGGGAGCCGGATCCGGTCTAAGACACCGCTTAAAGCACTCTGTGCGGCGGTTGTTGGACCGAAAACACGGAAAAACCGTGGATTCGATCCAGCAACCGCCGCACAGAATTTATGAAACGGGCCACATGCGAAGTCAAGTCAGTGCACCTAGCATGCGGGCCCGCGCGCCCGGGGGTTCCCCGGCCCGGTGAAGCGAGGTCGGGGAGGGTGCGGGGGCTAGTTGACCGGTCCGGTGAACTTCTCGCCCGGGCCCTTGCCGGGGGCGTCGGGAATCGTGGACGCCTCGCGGAAGGCCAGCTGCAGGGAGCGCAGGCCGTCGCGCAACGGTCCGGCATGCTGGCTGCCAATTTCAGGGGCGGCGGCCGTGACAAAACCGGCCAGGGCGGTGATCAGCTTGCGGGCCTCATCCAGGTCCTTCAGCTCCTCCGCGTCGGGTCCGGCAGCCAGGCCGCACTTGACTGCCGCTGCGCTCATGAGGTGGACGGCCGCCGTCGTAATGACTTCAATCGCCGGAACTTCAGCGATGTCGCGCACCACCGAGGCGGCCTGGTCGTCGCTGAGCGCCTCTTCCTGGTAGTCGTTGAAGCTGTTGCGGGTGTCCGAATTATTATCTTGGGTGTTCATACTGCTAAGCTTGTCACAGACCGACTCGTTGCTGTTATTTGTTTGTGTCCAAAAGACGAAAGTCACAGGACTGGCAGGCAGCAGTGAGTTTGCAAGTGGAGTCCTCTCCCACCTTTCGACCCATCCGTGGCGTTGTCTGGTTCAGGTTGGCACTTCCCAGGGGGAAGTTGATCGCAGTCCGTCCGCGGGCCGTGTGCCAAATCTTAGAGGCCTCCACTGCACCGGCAGTTTGGAGGCCTTCTCCGTTGCTGGTGGTACTCACCTTTTCTTTTGCAACAGGAGCCACACATTAGCGAGCCACGCATCAATGATCGAATCCGCGTCCCAGAGGTGCGGTTGGTTGGGCCGGCAGGCGAACAGGTAGGGATCGTCCGCATTGAGGACGCCCTCCGTTTGGCGGCTGAATCCGACTTGGATCTGGTTGAGGTAGCGCCGACGGCAAAGCCGCCGGTGTGCAAACTGATGGACTTCGGCAAGTACAAGTACGAAGCCGCCGTCAAGGCCCGTGAAGCCCGCAAGAACCAGACCAACACAGTCTTGAAGGAAATCCGTTTCCGCCTCAAGATCGACAAGCACGACTACGAGACCAAGCGCGGCCACGCCCTGCGCTTCCTCGGTGCCGGTGACAAGGTCAAGGCCATGATCCAGTTCCGCGGCCGTGAGCAGCAGCGCCCCGACATGGGCATCCGCCTGCTCCAGAAGTTCGCCGAAGATGTCGCCGAGGTCGGCGTTGTCGAGTCGAGCCCCCGCATTGACGGCCGCAACATGGTCATGGTCATCGGCCCGCTGAAGAACAAGGCCGAGGCCAAGGCTGAGGCCCGCCGCAACCAGCAGCGCGCAGACGCCAAGGCACACAACGAGGCAGTTGCCAACGGCACCGCCCGCGTTGATGTGGACCGCGACAACAAGGCGCCCATGACCCAGTCACTGGCCGACCTGCTGCCCGAGGGCCTGCACCTGAACGAGGATGCACCAGCTCCCGCCGCCGCCCCGGTGGCCGAGGAAGCCGTGGAGACTGCCGCAGTTGTGGAAGCCCCCGCCGCAGAAGCAGCCCCGGTGAAGGAGGTCCCGGCAGAAAAGCCGGCCCCCGCCGTCGTGCCTGCCAAGGCCGCCCCGAAGGCTGCAGCACCCAAGGCCGCCCCGGCCAAGGCTCCTGCCCCGGCCAAGGCACCCGCCCCCAAGGCCGCAGCACCGGTCAAGCCGGCCGCTGCGCCGAAGCCGGTCGCCGCCCCCAAGCCCGTGGCTGCCAAGCCCATCCCCATGCCGAAGCCCATGGCCAAGCCCGCAGCAAAGCCTGCTGCGAAGCCTGCCGCCAAGGCAGCAGCAAAGCCGGCCGCGAAGCCCGCCTCCGCAAAGAGCGCGCCTGCAGCCGAGACCCCCAGCTCAGCTGAATAAGGTTCATCCTTTTCAGCGGTGAATACACCCCCACAGTGACCCAACCAGTCGCTGCAAGAGAACCACAGGCAGCGCCGGTGGATACGTAAGGAGATAGGTCCTCATGCCTAAAATGAAGACACACAGTGGTGCCAAGAAGCGATTCAAGCTGACCGGTTCCGGCAAGCTGCGCCGCCAGCAGGCCAACCGCCGCCACTACCTGGAGCACAAGCCCTCAAGCTTGAAGCGCCGCCTGAAGGGTGACCTCCTGGTTGCCAAGGCTGATGTGCGCAACATCAAGAAGATGCTCGGCATCTAATTTCGCAAGTCAATCGGTGTGGGTCCCGTCCGGGACTGGCACCAATCCAAACAAAGCCTTCCCTGGCATGATTGGCTTGGGATCTTTAAAACTTGAAGGAGTACGCACGTGGCACGTGTGAAGAGGGCTGTAAACGCCCACAAAAAGCGTCGGGTAGTTCTGGAGCGCGCAAAGGGTTACCGTGGACAGCGTTCACGCCTGTACCGCAAGGCCAAAGAGCAGCTGCTGCACTCGTTTGTGTACAGCTACGGCGACCGCCGCAAGCGCAAGGGCGACTTCCGCCGCCTCTGGATCCAGCGCATCAACGCTGCATCCCGCGCCAACGGCCTGACCTACAACCGCTTGATCCAGGGCCTGAAGGCTGCTGAGATCGAGGTTGACCGCCGCATGCTGGCCGACCTGGCCGTCAACGACGCCGGTGCCTTCACCGCACTGGTGGGCCTGGCCAAGGCTGCACTGCCTGCTGACACCTCAGCACCGGTGGCCAAGTAGCATTTTTACCAGGGAACGTCCAGTTCCTTGATCATGCACGGTGACTGCTAAAGTCCTAAGCATGAATCAACCCGGGCGCCCCCCAGCAGAAGCAATGACCAATCCTCGAGCAGATCGAGTGAGGGATGTTGCCAAGCTGGTGGGGCGTCCGGGCCGTTTAAAGCGCCGCCAGTTCCTGGCCGAGGGGCCGCAGGCTGTCCGGGAGGCACTGCGCGCGCACAACGACTGCCTGGCCGCCGGCGGGACCGCGGTCGTGGAGGCCCTGTACGCCACCGTGGAGTGCCTGAAGAAGTATCCTGAACTGCTGGAGGCCGCACCCGGATCACGGCTGCAGGTGCGCATTGCCAGCGAAATGGTGCTGGCCGCCATGACGGACACCGTCTCGCCCCAGGGCGTGGTGGCCGTGTGCAACTTTGTTGACGTGCCGCTGGCCGAGGTTATCGCGGCCAAGCCGAAGCTGATCGCCATGCTGTGCCGCGTCCAGGACCCGGGCAACGCCGGCACAGTGCTGCGCGCCGCGGATGCCGCCGGCGCCGATGCCGTCATCTTCTCCCACTCCAGCGTGGACATTTACAATCCGAAGGCAGTGCGCTCCACCGCCGGCTCCATCTTCCACCTGCCCATTGTCCTCGGCGCGGAGCTGCCCGAGGTGGTGGAGGCGGTGAAGGCTGCCGGCATCGGCATTCTCGCGGCGGACGGCTACGGCCAGCTGAACCTCGACCTGCTCCAGGACGAGAGCGCCGCACGATCCTTTGACCAGGAAATTCCTGATGCCATGTACGACCTCGCCGAACCCACCATGTGGCTCTTCGGGAACGAGGCCCAGGGCTTGGCGGGGGAGGAGAAGGCACTCGCCGACCACCGTGTGGCCGTCCCCGTGTACGGGGCCGCGGAGTCGCTGAACCTGGGCACCGCCGCAACGGTGTGCCTCTACGCCAGCGCCCGGGCGCAGCGCCGCCTGCACTGATCCTGCGGCTTCCTGCCGTTCTTGCTTCGGCGGCCGGTGGGCTGCGTCCTGATGCCCGACGGCGGCCCCTGTCCACGTGCGCAGGCTGCTGTTTGCGTTGCGGCCGGCCTTGGCAAGGGAGGCGGCGGGGTAAACTTTTTTCGTGGACGCAGGGTCCATGCGGTTCGTCACTCCGGCCCGCCCACTAACAGGGGGAATCCACTGTGTCTCATTCAGGTGGCAGCAAGGCGATCGTCGCCGCGCTAGTTGCAAACTTGTCCATTGCGGTCATGAAGTTCCTGGCGTACTTCCTGACCATGTCTTCCTCCATGCTGGCAGAAGGCATCCACTCGGTGGCGGACTCCGGCAACCAGCTGCTGCTGCTGCTGGGCGGGAAAAAGGCCAAGCGGCAGGCCAGCCCGGAGCACCCGTTCGGCTACGGCCGCGAACGCTACATCTACGCCTTCATTGTCTCCATCATCCTCTTCAGCGTCGGCGGCCTGTTTGCCTTGTACGAGGCGTACCAGAAGTGGCAGCACCCGCACGGCATCGAGGGCCAGTGGTGGTGGGTGCCCCTTGCGGTCCTCATCGGCGCGATTGCACTGGAATCCAGGTCCTTCTACGTGGCCATCAAGGAATCCAACCTCGCCCGGGGCAAGCGCACCTGGCTGCAGTTCATCAAGACGGCCAAGGCTCCGGAACTTCCCGTCATCCTGCTGGAAGATGCCGGGGCACTGCTGGGCCTGGTCTTTGCCCTCTTTGGGGTGAGCATGACGCTCGTGACCGGCAACGGCATTTGGGACGCCATCGGCACCGCCTTGATTGGCGTCCTGCTGGTGGTTGTCGCCATCATCCTGGCTGTCGAGACCAAGTCGCTGCTGCTTGGCGAGTCGGCCACCGTGGAGGACGTCCGTGCAGTGGAGGCGGCCCTGCTGGGCCCCGGCGTCAACAAGATCATCCACCTCAAGACAATGCACCTCGGCCCCGAGGAACTGCTGGTTGCCGCCAAGATCGGCGTCGACGGGTTCGACACCGGCGCCCACATCGCCAGCGTCATCAACGAGGCAGAACGCCGCGTCAGGGCTGCCGTCCCCATCGCCACCGTGATCTACCTGGAACCGGACATCTACTCCGGTGAAGTCGCCGTACAGGCTGGGAAGGATGCAGAAGCCGCCGCTGGGGAGCAAACCGAACACTAGCCGGCAACCGAGCCCCGTCCGGGGCTGGACGGGAGCGGGCCCCGCAAACAGTTGAGGTGTGGGAGCCGTTGTTATCCCACACCTCGACGGGAGAGGCGGGGAAGGGTCAGGCGGTGGCCTTGCGGCGGGCCCCCACCTTGTCCAGGAAGCCGCTGAACAGCGCGATGCCAAGGCCGAGCACAGCCAGTGCCGCACCTACCAGGGCCGGTGCCGTGAAGCCCCAGCCCCATGTGATCACCAGGCCGCCAACAAAGGCGCCGAGGGCGTTGGCCATGTTCAGGGCGGAGTGGTTCAGCGACGACGCCAGCGTGGGCGCGCCCGGTGAGACGTCCAGGAGTCGGGTCTGCAGCGACGGAACCAGCATCGACCCGGACGCCCCGATCACAAAGATCATGAGCAGAGCCATCCATTGCACGTGCACGGTGGCCGCGTAGATGACCAGGATGACCGTGATGAAGCCCATCATGAGGTAGATGCTGCCCATGACCGACCAGTCCGCCATCCGTCCGCCCACATAGCTGCCTGCCACCATGCCGAGGCCGTACAGTCCCACGATGACGGGGAGGAAGTCGGCGGCGAATCCGGCCACATCGGTCATGGTGTTGGCAACATAGGTGTACACGGCGAAGAAGCCGCCAAAGCCCACCACGCCAACCAGGAGGGTCAGCCACACCTGGCCGCGGCGCAGCGCACCCAGTTCCTTGCGCAGGCTGGCATCGGGCTGTGCTTTCTGGTTGGGGATGAATGCGTAGATCGCCGCCATGGTGACCACGCCGATGCCGGCCACCAGGATGAACAGCCAGCGCCAGCCAAATTGCTGCCCCACGTAGGTGGCCAGCGGCACGCCCACCACGTTGGCCACCGACAAACCCATCATGACCATGGAGATGGCGCGTCCGCGCTTGCTTGGGGCCACCAGGGATGCGGCCAGGACGGCGGCCACGCCGAAGAACGCGCCGTGCGGCAGGCCCGCGATGAAGCGGGTGATGAGCAGGGTCACGTAGTCCTGGGCAAAGACGGAGAGCAGGTTGCCCACCGTGAACAGTGCCATGAGCATCAGGGCCAGGGTCTTGCGCCGCATCTTGGCGCTGACGGCCACCAGCAGCGGCGCTCCCACCACCACGCCCAGTGCATAGGCGGAGATGACATGTCCGGCTGTGGGCACGCTGACGCCGACGCCCTCTGCCACGTTGGGCAGCAGGCCCATCATGGCAAATTCGGTGGTGCCGATGCCGAAGCCGCCGATGGCGAGGGCCAGGATGGCCCAGCCAACAACGCCGGGCGGGGTTGGCACGGAGTCGCGCCGGGACTTGAGCAAGGTCATTAATTGCACTTTCGCAGGGTGGTTTTCCGGATCCGCCGGCGGCGGGAGTGGCCGGCGCCACGGTGCGCAGCGGCTGGCATGCTGATGCCGCCTTCAAGTCTAGACGTTCGACGGCGGTTGGCCCGTGTCCGGCCTAGACTGGCCAGGTGACGACTCTGAAGCAAATCGTGGGCGCGGCCCTCCTCGACTCCCTTGACCAACCACACCGCCTGCTCGCCGCCCGGCGGACGGCGCCGCCGGAATTCGCTGGCATGTGGGAATTCCCCGGCGGCAAGGTGGAGCCCGGCGAAAGCCACGAACAGGCACTGCACCGGGAACTGTCTGAAGAGCTGGGTGTCAAGGTGCGCCTGGGCGCCGAACTGGAATGTCCGACGTCGGAGGGCTGGCCCTTGAACCCATCCGCCGCCATGCGGGTGTGGCTGGGCAAGGTGACGGAAGGCACTCCTGCGCCGCTGGAGGACCACGACCTGCTGCAGTGGGTGGAGCTGGCCGGCCAGGAGATCCTGGCCCTTGACTGGATACCCGCGGACCTGCCCATCGTGCAGGCCCTCATCGAGACAACGGTTGGCGGACGGCGCGCCACGGATTAATTGCGGCGGCGGGTGTTGAAATGCGGCGGTGCTGTGCCAGACTGGGTGCAGATAACCCCAAGGAGGTTGTGCCATGACCAACGGCAATCACGACGAACATGCCCCCTCAGGCGCCAGCGAAGAAACCAAAGAGAAGTTTCGCCAGGCCCTGGAAAACAAGAAAAACAAACAGCACGGCAGCGTTGAGGCTGCCGGCGGCGCCAAGATCAGTGCAACACACGGCGCAGCCAGCCACAAGCGTGAATTCCGCCGCAAGAGCGGATAGGCACGGAGCTGTCCCAGCCTAGAACAAGGTGGGGGCTGCATCGGCCAGGGCGGGAACCAGATTCGCGGTTCCCGCCTTTTTGCTGCCTCCACCCGCCGGCGCGGCAATCTTCCGGAAGCCCGCCGGGCGCGCCTGCCGCGGCATGCTGCCGGTTGGGTAAAGGCCTTCCTCGACGCGGGGGTCGTGGACGAAGTTCTGGGTGCCAAAACCATGCCGCAGCTTGGCCGCTGCGACCTGCCCTGACAGCCACTGCCGGTAGTCCTTTGAAGCGTAGGCGCCGGAACCGTAGAGTCTGCCGTAGCGGCCCACCAGTGCCGGATGCTCCTTGGCCAGCCAGGCCATAAACCACTCGCGCGTTCCAGGCCGCAGGTACAGTGCCCCGGCGGTGACCCCGGTGGCGCCGGCTGCCGCCAGGGCGGAGAACAGGGCGTCCAGTGATTCCGCTGAATCAGTCAGCCAGGGCAGGATGGGCATGGCCATCACTCCGCACGGCAGGCCGGCGTCGCGCAGCTTGCTGATGAGGGACAGCCGGGCCTTGGGGGAAGGGGTTCCAGGTTCGATCCGGTGGGCCAGGTCCTCGTCGAGCAGGGCGAGGGAGATGCCCATTCCCACGCTCACCTGTTCACCGGCTGCCCGCAGCACGGGGATGTCGCGGGCCAGCAGCGTGCCCTTCGTGAGGATGGAGAACGGGGTGCCCGAGTCGGCAAGCGCCTTGATGATGCCGGGCATGAGCTGGTAACGGCCCTCGGCTCGCTGGTAGGGGTCGGTGTTGGTTCCCAGCGCCACGTGGTCATGCTGCCAGGACGGCTTGTGCAATTCCTTGCGCAGCACCTCGGCGACGTTGACCTTGACCACCACCTGGGAATCAAAGTCGGACCCGGAATCAAAATTCAGGTAGGTGTGGCTCTTGCGGGCAAAACAGTACACGCAGGCATGGGAGCAGCCCCGGTAAGGGTTGACCGTCCATTCAAACGGCATGGTGGAACTGGGCGGAACCTTGTTCAAGGCCGACTTGGCCAGAACCTCGTGGAAGGTGATGCCGGCAAATTCAGGCGTCTGAACGCTCTGGACCAGCCCGGCCAGGGGCAGCAGGGGAGCCGGTCCTGCGTCGTCCGGTTTGGGAAAAAGTGGCTGGTTGAGCTGTTGGTTGTTCCACCGCATGACTATATTAGAACATATATTCTAATTGATTCCAAGGGTTGGCGCGAGTGCCGCGTTGCCCGCGGGTAGGAATGTGGCGCAGATCACTGTCCAAAAGGTTAGGGTGGAGATGTGGGGCGGTGTGGCCCCGTGACTTTGAAAGCTAAGGAGCAGTCATGACAAACCTGGCCAGCATCGTTGGTGCCTCCGCCCGGCGAAACCCCTCGGGCGTTGCCATCAAGCTGGACGACATTGAAATTTCCTTCGGCGCACTGGAGGTGCTCAGTGCCAAGGTGGCCGCCCTGCTGGCCGGGCGTGGCATCAAGCCGGGGGACAGGGTTGCCCTGATCTCGCCCAACCTGCCGCAGATGCCCCCGATCTACTACGGGATCCTGCGCTACGGCGCCATTGTGGTTCCGCTGAACCCGCTGCTGAAGGCCCGGGAGGTGGCCTACCACCTGGCGGATTCCGGTTCCATTCTCGCCTTCGCCTGGGAGGGCGTGATGGGTGAGGTTGCGGCCGGGGCGGCGGACACCGGAACCGAGGTCATCCCCATCGATGCAGGCTTCATGGCCCTCATTGCCCCGCTCGAGCCGCTGACGGCCGTTGCGCCGGCGGAGAAGGATGACACCGCCGTGATCCTCTACACCTCAGGCACCACCGGCAGGCCCAAGGGGGCGGAGCTGACGCACGAGAACCTGCGCAGCAACGCCGAAGTCTCCGTCAGCCTCTTCAACAGCCGGGACGGCGACGTCATTTTCGGCGGGCTCCCGTTCTTCCACATCTTCGGCCAGACCTGTGCCCTGAACTCCGCCGTGATGGCCGGTGCAACCGTCACCCTGCTGCCACGGTTTGACCCCGTCAAGGCCCTCGAGATCATCCAGCGTGACAAGGTCACCATCTTTGAAGGGGTCCCCAGCATGTACGTGGCGCTGCTGCAGGCGCCGGGCCGGGAGAACTACGACGTCAGCACGCTGCGCCTGGCAGCCTCCGGCGGCTCGGCCCTGCCGATGGAGATCCTGCACGAGTTCGAGACCACCTTTGATGCCACGCTTCTGGAAGGCTATGGCCTGTCCGAAACGTCCCCCGTCATTTCCTTCAACCAGACCGACGGGATCCGCAAGCCCGGCTCGGTGGGCACCATGGTGAAAGGCTCACAAATGCGTGTCGTCGATGATGCGGGTGCCGATGTCGAGCCGGGTGCGGTGGGCGAGATCGTGGTCGCCGGCCCGTACGTCATGAAGGGCTATTGGAACAATCCCGACGCCACTGCCGCCGCCATCCCCGACGGCTGGTTCCGCACGGGCGACCTCGGCCGGCAGGACGAGGATGGTGTTTTCTTCATCGTCGACCGGAAGAAGGACATGATCCTGCGCGGGGGCTACAACGTCTACCCGCGCGAGATAGAGGAAGTCCTGTACGAGCACCCTGCCGTGGCGGAGGCCGCCGTCTTGGGCAGGCCGGACGAAGCGCACGGGGAGGAAATCTGTGCCGCCATTTCACTGAAGGCCGGTGCCGAAGGTGCCGACAATCCGGAGGCGCTCATCGACGACATCCGGGAATTCGTGAAGGCGCGCGTGGCCGCCTACAAGTACCCGCGCGACATCATCATCCTCGACGAACTGCCCAAGGGCCCCACGGGCAAGATCCTCAAGCGCGAGATCACCGTCCCGTAGCACTGGGCGGGGCTGCCGGCTCCCTCGCGGGGGCCGGCAGCCTTGTGGCTACACGAGCAGCCAGGTGGCCTCGACGGCGGCCTGGATTTCGCTCTGGCCCTGGGCGATGGGCATGCTGGCGCTGTCCATCGCCATCGCGGCACGGGCCATCATGGGGCGCGGCCCGCCCATCGTTGGGTTGACCTCGACGACGCCGGCCACCTCGCCCAGTGTGCGCCCGGCCAGCCGGGCATAAAGCTCGGCGGCCCGGAGGGCGTCGGCCCAGGCTGCTTCGCGTGCGGCGTCCTGGGCTGCGGAGGAATCTGAAACGACGGGCGAGAGCCCGTTGAGCCGGACGTTGTTGTTGCCGGTGTCCACCACGGCGGCGATGACGTCTTCAGCGTCCTTGCCGTAGCTCAAGGGGACCGCCAGGGTGTTGGAGACGGTATAGCCGGTGACAATGGTGCCGACGCCGTCCTGCCAGCGGGTGTCGACACGGACATCCAGGGACGTTGCGCTGATGGAACCCTGCTCGACGCCCTTGGCAAGCAGCACGGCGGTGACAGCGTTGACGGCTGCACCGGCCTGGGCGTAGGCCTCCCGCACGGTGGGCTGCGATGACTCGATGCCGATGCTGATGTTGAAGTGGTCGGGTACCGCCTGGGCGCTGCCCTGGCCGGTGACGGTGATGGAACGTTGCTTGTTGCTCATTGGCTGTTTCCTGTCGCTCGTGTTGTTGGGTGTGTTGTCGGGGCGGAGGCTTTTCGTGGAAAGGGCAGGCGCGCGATCGTGGGCCGTTCACGATATCCGCCGAGGGCAAGCCCGGCGTTGCGTTCAAAGAAGTTCCGGCTGCCGGGGTCCCCGGTCCGCCACCAGGACCATGCGGCGCACGCAAAGTACATCGGCAGGAAGGGCAGGCCCAGGCACCATGCGTATTGGGTGGCGTGGCCGGCCTCGTGTGCCAACAGGTCCGGGCGGGAGTCGATGAACGCCCGGTCGGCCCGGTAGAAGATCACGTTCCCCACGGTAAATGCCCCAGCCAGAGGCAGCTTGGGCCGGTAGTGGGTGCCAAGGATCAACCCCTGCGGGCCCTTCTCAACGGGGGTTCGTGTAGCTGCCGCCAGCAGCAGCCCGGCAGCCGTGGACAGGTTCACGGCATTCGCGGCAGCGCGGATCCGCAGGGACCATTTCATGATGCTGCCTCCTGCCCCGGAACGGTCTTCGACGACACGACCGTCAGACCCTTCAACGCTTCGTACGTGCCCGGCAGGGAATGGCCGCAGCTGTCCATGGGCCACTGGGCGTTGACGGCCTCCCCGGCAGCGTTGACGAGCCAGATACCGGGCAGGATCTCGCCGTAATCCAAACAGCTCGCGGGGCCGCCGCGTTCACTGGGCGTCGCCAAGGCTGCCAGCAACGGTCCAAAGCCTCCCGAGAGCCATTCCTCGGTCACGGCCATGGTCGCCGGATCCATTGTGCAGGTGGCAACCTGGTCCGGGGCAAAGCCCTCCGGGACGCTGCCCTTGAGCAATGCTGCCGGCTGGGTGGACGCCACCTCCCAGCCGTTGGCCGTTGAACAGTCGACGGCGGACTGCAGCACCGCCGGTTCCGGCAGGTATGTCTGGGTTGCCAAGGGGGACGAGCAGGATGTGAGGCCCAGCAGCGCCATTGTCCCCGACAGTGCCACTGCCGTTGCCCGACTATGTTTCATTTGCCCTCCATGGGGACAGGGGGGATCTGGACGTCCACCACCGTGAGTGCATCGATGGCCTTCTGGGTGTCTGGCTTGCCGCGGGTCTTGCCGCAGCCGTCGGTGGGCCAGGTGGCCGCGATGGCGTCCCCGGGCGCATTGACGAGCCACAAGACGGGGACGATCTCCATGTCCGAGGTGCACATTTGATTTTCGCTACCGCGGGTGCTGGGCACCGCCAAGGCAGTCATCAGATCCGTGAAGTCGCCTGCCAGCTGGTGACGCTGGTACTGGAGCCTGGTCACGGCGTCCACCTCGACGTCGGCCAGGCGGCAGAGGAACACCTGCTCCGGAACAAATCCCTCCGGCACCGATCCGGCCAGGCTTGCTGCCGGTGGCGAGTCAGTGGCTCCACTGCCCGGGAGGCCGAAGACGGACGCGGGGCAGTCGAAGGATTGCTGCAGCACGGCCGGGGCTGGAAGGTAGTCGGCGGACCCGCCGCTGCCCATGGTGCAACCGGCCAGTGCCGCCGCGGATGCCAGGGCCAGGCATGCCAGCCAAGCTGTCGTGAACACCTGAACGTAGGTGCGGCGGCTTGTCATTTTCCCTGCCCGGGGCCGGCCGCCACATGGGCGTCCTCAACGGCCAGTCCAGAGATCGCCTGTGACACGCTTGGCGTCTCAAGGGGCATGCCGCAGGCATCGGTGGGCCAGATGATGTGCACGGCTTCCCCTGCTGCATTGACCAGCCACAGTCCGGGGATGGAGAAGCCAATGGCAGGGCAGGCGGTGCCGCCATCGCCGCGAAGGCTGGGTGCGGACAGGGCAGCAAGCAAGGGCGCGAAATTTCCGCTGAGTTCCTCCTGCAGGATCGATGGCATGCCATTTGCACCACGATCACCGGCTGTGCAGACAACCGCCTTCACAGGAACAAACCCTTCCGGCACCGAGCCGGCCAGCGGTGACGGCGTGGCGTTGGGGGCGAACTCCGGCAGGCCGTCCAAGGATGCCGCGCAGTCCACTGCTTTCTGCACCGCGGCCGGGGCGGGAACATACTCTGTCACCTTGCCTGTGAAGATGGTGCACCCAGCCAACGCCGCCGAAGAAAGCAATGCGAGGCAGGCCAACAGCCTGCCTGCACGGGGGAGGTGCTTCACAGGTGACAAGGTGGACAGTGCTACTTTCCGGAACCCGGCACAACCGTGGTTCCGGCCACGGTCAGCCCGTCGATGGCCTTCTGGGTGTCGGGCTTGCCGCTGGCCTGCCGACACTCCGTTGTGGGCCAGGCAGCATCGACGGCTCCGCCTTCAGCATTGACCAGCCACAGGACAGGGATGATTTCCAGAATCATGGTGCACGCCACCCCATCCCCCTCTGCGCGGTCGCTGGGGACGGCCAGTGCGGCTAGCAGCGGAGCAAAGTCGCCCTTCAATTCCTCCTGCTGCATGACGCCTGTCACCAAGTCGGGGCGGCAGATAAACACCTGGTCCGGCACAAACCCCGCAGGAACACTTCCCCGGGGCGTGGCGGGATAGCCGGTGTCTGCATTGCTGGGGAAATCGTCCAAGGACGACGGGCACTCAACACCTTTTTGCAGCACGGCCGGTTCCGGCACCAACTGGGTGACGGTGGGCGCCTCGAGTGTGGTTGCGGGGGCAGGGCCTCCGGACGTGCACCCGCCCAGCGCAAGAGCCGAGACCAGCGCAACGGAGGCCAACAGCGGCAGGCGGAAGGCCGGCGTCGTACGTATCAAGCGGGAAGTGTCCATGGGCGTTAGCGTAACAAGATGGGCGGTCAAATGGGTCGCGAAGCGGTTACGAGTTGGGTTCAAAGCAGGCACGCGCCGTCAACTAGACTGGTGGAGGCGGGAGGAGCAAGCCCGCCGCCTACTCGCACACGAACTTAGGTACAAACTGTAGATGTCTGAGATGCCCCAAAGGACGGCTGAGATGCCCGAACCAACCACCGAACCCGCAGCGGTCCCGGACCCGCTTGACGAAGCCGCCATTGGTGCCGCCGTCGAGAACGCGCTCGCAGCCATCGCTGCCGCCACGACCCTGGATGAGCTGAAGACGGCACGGCTGGCGCACACCGGCGAGAAGTCGCCGCTGAGCCTGGCCAACCGCGAAATTGGCGGGCTCGCCAAGGAATTCAAGGCCGCCGCCGGCAAGATCATGGGCGCCTCACGCGGCCGTGTTGCCAAGGCGCTCGCAGCCCGCACCGAGGTGCTTGAGGCCGAGGACGCCGCCCGCATCCTCATCGAGGAGACCGTTGACGTGACGGCGGCCCCGCGCCGCCGCCGTGCCGGTGCCCGCCACCCGCTCTCCACCCTGCAGGACCGCGTCTGCGACATCTTCGTGGGCATGGGCTGGGAAATCGCCGAGGGCCCGGAGCTGGAATCCGAGTGGTTCAACTTTGACGCGCTGAACTTCGCCCCGGACCACCCGGCCCGCGAAATGCAGGACACCTTCTTCGTGGAGCCCCCCGAGGCGCACCTGCTGCTGCGCACCCACACCTCACCGGTGCAGGTCCGCTCGCTGCTGGAACGCGAACTGCCGGTCTACGTACTGTGCCCCGGCAAGGTGTTCCGCACGGATGAGCTCGACGCGACACACACGCCCGTGTTCCACCAGTTCGAGGGCCTGGCCATCGACAAGGGCCTGTCCATGGCCGACCTGCGCGGCACGCTGGAACACTTTGCCCGGCAGATGTTCGGCGAGGAAGCCAGCATCCGCCTGCGCCCGAACTTCTTTCCCTTCACCGAGCCCTCCGCCGAGCTGGACATCTGGCACCCCGGTGCCAAGGGCGGCCCCCAGTGGATCGAGTGGGGCGGCTGCGGCATGGTCAACCCGAATGTCCTCCGCGCGGCGGGGATCGACCCCGAGGAGTACTCCGGGTTTGCCTTCGGCATGGGCATTGAACGCACTCTCATGTTCCGCAACGAAGTGGGCGACATGCACGACATGATCGAGGGCGACGTACGATTCAGCGAACACTTTGGGATGGAGATCTAAGCGGTGCGTATTCCACTGACTTGGCTGCGCGAGTATGCGCAGGTGCCGGCAGGAGCAACTGCCGAAGATGTAATGAACGACCTCGTCAAGGTCGGCTTTGAAGAAGAGGACGTCCACCGCCCCCTTGATGAGATCAGCGGCCCCATTGTGGTGGGCCAGGTCCTGTCGAAGGAGCCCGAAGCGCAGTCCAATGGCAAGACCATCAACTGGTGCTCCGTGCGCGTGGTGCCCGAGGGCGCCGCACAGACCCTGGACATTGACGGCATTGACCCCTCCGGCGTGCAGGGCATCGTCTGCGGTGCGCACAACTTCGAGGTGGGGGACAAGGTTGTTGTCACCCTGCCCGGCGCCGTGTTGCCCGGCGACTTCCGCATCACCCCGCGCAAGACCTACGGCCACGTCTCCGCCGGCATGATCGCCTCCGTGCGCGAGCTCGGCATTGGCGAGGACCATGACGGCATCCTGGTGCTCTCCACCCTGGGCCTTGACCCGGAGCTGGGCACCGACGCGCTGGAACTGCTGGGCCTGACGGACGAGGCCGCCGAGATCAACGTGACCCCGGACCGCGGCTACGCGTTCAGCATTCGCGGCGTGGCGCGCGAGTACGCCCACGCCACTGATTCTGTCTTCACGGACCCGGCATCGCTGGTGGAGGTAACCGCCCCCGATGGTGAGGGCCACGCCGTCGTGCTGGCCGATGAGGCGCCCGTCTACGGCAAGCCCGGCTGCGACCGCTTCGTGGCACGCACCGTTACGGGAATTAACGCAGGCGCGCCAACTCCCACGTGGATGTCCTCGCGCCTGCGCCTGGCCGGGATCCGCTCCATCTCCCTGCCCGTGGACATCTCCAACTACGTCATGCTTGAGCTGGGCCAGCCGCTGCACTTCTACGACGCTGACAAGCTCTCGGGTGCCATCACGGTACGCCGCGCGGCTGCCGGGGAGACCCTGGAAACCCTTGACGGGAAGGTGCGCAAGCTCGACGCCGAGGACCTGCTGATCACGGATTCCACCGGCCCCATCGGGATCGCCGGCGTCATGGGCGGCGCCTCCACCGAGGTCACGGACGCCACCGTCAACGTGCTGGTTGAGGCCGCGCACTTTGAGGAAGTCTCCATCGCCCGCTCGCGCCGCCGCCACAAGCTGCCGTCGGAGGCGTCCAAGCGCTTCGAACGCGGTGTTGACCCGCTCGTGGCCGACGTTGCCGCCCAGCGCGCCGTGGACCTGCTCGTCGAGCTGGCCGGCGGCACCGAGTCTGCCGCGTCCACGGACGTCAACAACGTTGTGGCCGCGGCCCCCGTGTTCCTGCCGTCCGGCTTCACCTCGGCCCGCATCGGCATCGAGTTCACCCAATCACAGATCATGGGTTCGCTGACGGACCTGGGTGCCGGGGTGGAGAAGGTCGACGGCGGATATTCCGTCACAGCCCCGAGCTGGCGCCACGATTTGGTCACCAAGGAGGACCTGACTGAGGAGGTCGCCCGCCTGGTGGGCTACGACCTCATTCCGTCCACGCTGCCCACGGCCCCTCCCGGCCGCGGCTACTCGCGCACGCAGCAGCAGCGCCGCCGCGTGGTGCAGGCACTGGCTGATTCCGGCCTGACCGAAATCCTGGCCTACCCGTTCGTGTCGAAGGCTTCCAACGACACCTTCGGCGTGGCCGAGGCCGGAGCCCCGCGCACCGCCGTGAAGCTGGCCAACCCAATGAGCGAGGAGTTCGGTTTCCTGCGCACCTCCGTGCTGCCGGGCCTGGTCGAGACAGCCAAGCGCAACCACTCGCGGGGCTTCCACGACCTGGCGTTGTTCGAGTCCGGCCTGGTGTTCCTGCCGGAGGATTCCATGGGAACCCCGTCCATTCCGCCGCTGGGCACCAAGCCGTCCGACGACGTCCTGGACGCCCTGTATGACGGCATCCCCTACCAGCCGCTCACCATTGGCGCGGTCTTCACGGGCAAGGATTCGCCTGCGGCCCCGGGGCACGCCCCGCGTGCCTGGGACTGGGCTGACGCGATTGACGCCGCCCGCCTGGTGGCCGACGTCGTGGGTGTTGAGCTTGTGGTTTCGCAGGGCTCGCACCAGGCGTTCCACCCGGGTCGTGCCGCCGAGCTGGCGCTGCGCAGCGGTGAGGTTGTCGGCTTCGCCGGCGAGCTGCACCCGAAGCTGCTGGCCGAACTGCACATGCCCGCCCGTTCGGTGGCGATGGAGATCAACGCCGACAAGGTGTTTGCCGCAGCGGCCGACGTCATCGTGGCCAAGCCGATCTCCACCTTCCCCATTGCCACCCAGGATGTGGCGCTGGTGGTGCCTGTGGAGATTCCGGCGCAGACCGTGCTGGAAACCCTTCGCGAAGGCGCCGGTGAGCTCCTCGAGGATGTGGCCCTGTTCGACGAGTACCAGGGAACCGGCATTCCGGAAGGACGCAAGTCGCTTGCTTTCGGCCTGCGCTTCCGCGCCGCCGACCGCACCCTGACGGCAGATGAGGCGTCGGCGGCACGTGCGTCCGCCGTCGAGCTGGCCGCCGAAAGGTTTGGCGCCACGCAGCGCTGACACCTTTTCGATCCGGTGTTCGGCCGCTGAATGGAAAATGCGCCCGTTCCCCATAAATGCGCCCCGTAGAGCGGGCGCATTTATGGGGAGCGGGCGCATTTCATTTGTGGCCAGCTATGCTGACAACGGGAGGCCGGCTTGGAGACGGAAATGGAAGTAGACGCACAGGGGTTGTGGCGGCAGGCCGTGCCCGTTGTACTGGCGGCGATGGTCCTGGTCTGCGGGCTCTTCCTGCCGCTGACGGAGGCCATGTACCGACCTGCCTACATCGCCGCAATCGTCTTGGCCCTGACCACCCCGGCAGCCTTCCTCGCGGTGGCGCCGAAGGGGCTTCTGCGGCAGAGCAGGGCATACCTGTGGTTGTTTGTCGCCACGGCGTTCTCCGCATTGTGTTGTGCGGCAGTTGCCGTCGGGTTGTTGTCTTATGGCAGCCCCGCCGGTGCAGCAGGGGACATCGGTGGCCTTCCCCTGTGGATGCTGTCAACGCTGGGACTCCTGGCAGCCACCAGCTGCGCCATAGCGGCCAGGAAGACAGCGTTCCGCGAGCCGTCAACCCTGCGCGATTTCCAGCGGCAGGAACGGCAGGAGCGGCGCCAGCGGCACAAATGACGCGCGGCTCCCGTCGTGTTCCCGTGCAGGAACACATGCGCCGGCCCCTGTCCGCGCCAAGACGATGCGTTGCCACCATGGACCCAATGGCGTGAACGTGCAGGCACGTCGGACGGTTCAAGAATCGGCCGGGACGGTATCGGCCAGTCGGGCAGGGCATGCCGGGCGGCATGTGACCATCTGTGAACGGCAGGCCAAGTGGGCGTGCATATTATGGAAATCCACGAATGATGAGGATGGGGCATGGTTGACGGATTTCGGGTGGCGGACTATTTTTCAAGCGTTCTGCGCAGGGGGACATTGGATGAGGTCGCCTTCAAGAAAGATCCCCTATTTGTCGCGGTGGACCGCAATCAGCTGCTGACCGGAAACCTGGGCTCCGAAGATGCAGCCAAACTGTTTGCCGGCCGGAATGCCGGTACCGACAAGCCCCTTGACGTGGCAGTGTCGCTCGTGACGGTGAATGCCTCCCTGACCCGTGGTGAGGTCCGCCAGGACGGGTTGCTCTTGCTGGCGGCCAGGCTCCACAGCGACGGACGGCTGGAGCCCGAGCTGGAGCCTGCATCATCCCCTTGGATACCGTCCTCCAGGTTGGAATCCCCATCCGTGGGCGGGTCGAGTGTGCCGGTGGGGCAGCTCAGCGACTTTTGGAAGCACTCGCGGTCCAAGATGCCGGCCACAGTTTCGCAGTCTGTGGCCTTTGCCGACGCCATGGACCTGGCCACGGACTTGTTTGAAGCGGTCGCAGGAGAAGCACTGGCCGATTTTGCCTCGCGCCATGAGACGCCGGACCAGTCGATTGAGTACGGCATCGGCTACGTGCAGGCCTACGACCGGATCAATGCCGTGGGTGGGATTCTCGATCTTTATGATGCGCTCGGCAGGGAGAAGGTGCTTCCCGCCACCGTGGCGCACGTTGTCAACGGGTGGCGCGGCAGCCGGCGCAACGAATCGAGCATCCATGACAATGGCGGCCTGCTTCGCTCCGCCAGGCTGTCATGCGGTTCCATGAGTGATGGCTTCCCGCTGACTGATTCACAGCGGCGGGCAGTCCATGCTTTCCTTGATGAATCAGGCAGTGAAGTCACTGCAGTCAGCGGTCCGCCCGGCACCGGAAAGACGACCATGCTGCAGTCCGTTGTTGCGAACCTGCTGACCAGGCACGCCTTGGACCGCCGCGATCCACCCGTCATCGTAGGCACGTCCACCAACAACCAGGCCGTCACCAACATCATTTCCTCCTTTGCCTCGGTCACCAAGGATGAGCCCGGGCCACTGGACTTCCGCTGGCTGTTGCAGGAATACGGCGACGGCGATTCCGGCCAGGAGTCGCTGCGGTCCCTCGCCGTCTATTGCCCGGCCCAAGGGAAACTGGGTCAGGCCAAGAAGCAGTACCTGGTTGAACAGGCCGATAAGAGCCACACCTATACCCTGTACAGCAGCGAGTCCTACCTGGCCCGGGCAAAGGACAGGTTCGTATCCTGCGCCAGCAGCTACTTTGGTGGGGCCCGCGACATTCCGGAGCTGCAGCAGTGGATTCATGACGCCATGACCGAGCTGGACAAGTACCGCCTGGGGCTGCTGGACGCGATGGGTCCGGATGGCCCGTCGCGCAGCTACGCCGGTCTTTGCCGGAAGGTTGAAGCGTGCACCTATGTCAGTTCGATGGATCGCATTTCCGAGCTCAAGGACTGTGAGAGCCTGGAGCGCCTTGACCAGCTGCTGGATGTGACACTGCGCTATGCAGAGTTTTGGCTTGCGGTGCACTACTACGAGGCGCAGTGGCTCCTCACCGACAACTTCATTGAGCCAGACAAACGGCGGCGCAACACCCGGGAGATCATGGGGCGGTACTGGTCACAGGCTGCGGCGCTCACCCCGTGCTTTGTCATGACCGTTTATCAATTGCCCAAGTACTTCCGGCTCTACGCCGGTCCGGACAGGCCAAGCCGCTTTGACCTTGGCCGCATTGACCTGCTTATCGTGGATGAGGCCGGGCAGGTGGACACACCCTTGGGCCTGCCCAGTTTTGCCTTGGCATCCCGTGTCATGGTGGTGGGCGATGAAAAGCAACTGTCGCCCGTGTGGTCGATTGACGAGCAAACCGACAGGGAAGTTGCGCTGGACGTTGGCATTTCCGGGCAAGTGTGGCTTGAGGAACTGCAGGGCCGGGGAGCCACTTGCTCGGAACCTTCAAGTTTGATGCGGGCGGCAAGCCACGCCTCGAGCTGGAGCTACGGCAATGGTGGCCCGGGGCTGTTTCTCTCGGAGCACTTCCGCTGCCATCCGGGCATTATTGAATTCTGCAACACGCTGCTGTATGAGGGCATGCTGGAAGCCAGACGGCCGGCCGGATCCTCCAAGCTTGAAGGCCTGCACCCGGCGTTCTCATGGGTGGATGTGGCAGGGTCCACTGATTCAACCGAAGGGTCCAGCCGGAAGAACCTGCGTGAAGCGCAGGAGATTGCCGCCTGGATCGTTGCGAACTATGCGCACTTCTTTGACATCTACAACACACAGGAATCCGAGCCCAACAAAAAGGTTCCTGAGGATGCGCTGATAGGCGTCGTGACGCCGTTCAGCGCCCAGGCATCCCTGATATCCGCTGAGTTGCGCAAAGCCGTGGAGGCAGCCGGCGAGTCAGCCCGGCTGCCACATGCATTGTGGAAGAAAATCACGGTGGGGACGGCCCACCGCCTGCAAGGGGCGGAGCGGCCCATCGTGCTGTTCTCGGCCGCATATGGCCTGAACAGTCCGCAGGCCGGTTTCATAGATGCGAATCCCAAGCTGATGAATGTGGCGGTGTCACGGGCGAAGGACCTTTTCATGGTTTTCGCGGCCGGCAACCGCTGGAACAACGGCCCGGTGTTCAGTGTCATGTCCCCATTTGCCAGCAGAGCCGACTTGGCAACAGCCGCAACCGATTCGGCAGCAGAGCCGACGGTGCCGCAGGGCGCGCCCCCACTGCCCACGCACCTGCCGGCAGCAGCACCCCCGCCGCCCGCCCGGCCGCCCGCGATCCCGCCGGTCGCCGACCCGGGCGATGCCAGCCTGACCTTGACCAGGTTGTTGGACGGCTGGAAGAAGGATGGCCACCTGCGCGCCGGTGATGAGGAGCTCAAGGTGACGGCACTCAACGAGCGCCTCCGCGCCATCGGCGTCCTTGAAGGTACCCGGGGCGCGTGGACCGTTTCGAAGCTGGCCGAAACGTTGGGCGTTGTCGTCGAGGAGCGTCGAAACGCTGCAGGCCAGCAATATGAGCTCATCACCTACACGCCATGGATTCAGTCGATGCTCCTGAAGCTGTACCAGGAGGAAAAGCTCTAGAACCAGGCCGGACAGGAAATCACCGGTGTGGGTATGGCGGCATTCAAATGCGCCGGGGCCGTCAGGCAGAATTGGGCCATGACCTTTGATGGCGCGACTTTTGACCATGGCCGTGTGGATGTTCCCAACGCAAGCATCTACTGGGAGGCCACGGGAAACCCCGGCGGCATCCCAGTTCTCTACCTCCATGGCGGTCCCGGCGGCTCCCTGGGCAAAGGGGGCTATCGCAAGCGTCATGATTCCGACAGGTTCTGGACCATCGGCCTTGACCAGCGGGGCTGCGGCCACAGCACCCCGGCGGCCCAGGACGACCTCCCGAACCTGCCGCTCAACACGACCCGGACCCTGATCGAGGACATTGAGGCAGTCCGGGAGCACCTGGGCATCACGCGGTGGATCGTCACCGGGGTCTCGTGGGGGAGCACTCTCGCGCTGGCGTATGCCCTGGCCCATCCCCACCGTGTCACAGGGATCGCACTCATGGCCGTCACCACCACCAGCCGCGACGAGGTCGACTGGATCACCGAGGGCGTGGGGAGGATCTTCCCGGAGGCGTGGCATGAGTTTGCCGAGGCTTCAGGGGCCGTCCAGGGCGAACGGCTGGTCGGGGCGTACGCCCGCCGTCTTGCCGGTTCGGACCGCAAGGACGCCGAAACTGCTGCCCTGGCCTGGGACCGCTGGGAATCGTGGCACGTCTCCCTGGATGCCCCGCAGATGCGCGGGCGCTACATCGACGACGAACGCGCCCGCATGACGTTTGCGCTCCTTGTCACCCACTACTGGTCCAACGACGGTTTCCTGGTTGGCGGGGAACGGATCCTGGACCGAATTCACGAGCTCGAAGGGGTTCCCGGCCACCTCATCCACGGCCGGCGCGACGTCAGCGGCCCGGCCGTCACGCCGTGGCTCCTGCACCAACGTTGGCCGGGCAGCACCCTCACCGTTGTGGACGACGAAGGCCATGGCGGACCCACCTGTGTTCAGGCGTTCTGTGATGCTGTCGAGCAGCTTGCCGGCATGCAATAACTGCTGGGTGGCCAAAGGCCCGGCCTCGGTTCCGGGCAGGCCTATTGGCGGACTAGTCGTCCCCTGCGGAAGGTCATCCGCAGGAAGTACAAGCTGGCGATGGGCATGGCAAAGGCCAGCAGCCAATGCCCAAATTCTGGTGGCTTGGGCTTGTGAAAATGCACATCGCCAGTGTTGTCCTGTACCCAGACAGGAACGGTTATGCCCTTCATCAACGAGCCACTTTTGACCCGGTCCGTCCGTGTGACGCCGTTGAGTTGGTATTCAATGGTGGAGTAGTAGCGTTTCTTGCGATGACGCTGTTTGCGGTTGATCCGCGATCGCGTTTTAGTCTCCGTAGAGAGTACTTTGCCGTCTGTTGCGGTGTAGCTGGCAGTCAAGTTGTTGCTAAGGCTGACAATGCAGACCAGACTGCCGATGCCCAGGAGAATGGCGAGAAGAAAGGCAGTGGCCCTGGTGCGAAAACCCGGTCCCCGGCGTTGCCTGGTGGTCTTGCCGTCGCCCTGTGGTGAGTTCTCGGACACTGTAATCCTTCGTGTGTGGTGGTTGGGCCGGCTGCCCTTTTAAACGTGGGTGGGGCGCCTGATTGAGCGTAAGGTGTGCCAGCTGACCCAATCCACTTGAGGAGCCATTGTTACTTGCAATGTGCACATTGTTTGCATAGTGTTGCAAACATGTTGTTTCGTGTTGATGCAGCCTCGGGCCTGTCCCTTGCGGACCAGATTGCTGTCCAGGTGCGCGCGGGCGTCGTGGATGGAAGCCTTGCACCGGGCGAGCGCCTGCCGCCGGCACGCGACCTTGCCACGGCGCTGCAGGTCAACATGCACACCGTGCTGCGTGCCTACAAGCAACTGCGGGACGAGGGCATCATCGACATGCGCCAGGGCCGTGGCGCCTTTGTCCGCCAGGACGCAGGGCCCGGGCTGGTCCGCATCACTGAACTGGCAGAACAACTATTGGAAGAGGCGCGCAAGCTGGGAATGTCCCAGCAAGACGTTGCGCGATTGATTGGGGGAGTTGCACAAGCATGAGTGAAATTCAGCAGAAAACCAGTGTCGGCCGCAGGTTGGCCGCCGGCCTGGCCGGGCTTATCCCGCTGGCGGCAGTCGTCGTCTCGTGGCTCGCGTGGCGGGACAGCCTGCCTGCCGAACTGGCCTCACACTGGTCCGGCACGGGCCGCCCCGACGGATTCATGAGCCAAGGTGCCGCACTGTCCATCGCCTTGCTCCTGACCGGAATTCCCGCCGCCATTGCCCTGGCCTGCTCCTTGGTCCCCTCGCTGCGCCCGGCCTTTTTGCGCGGCACCGTGGGCTTTGCCGGCATGGTCTCTGGCATGGGCGCCGGTGTCTGGTTGATCTCCGCCGGGCTGACCCTGCGTGCCGGCAGCGCGGAAAACGCCGTCCTGGGCTGGGGGCTCGCAGCACTTATGGCCTCTTTCCTGTTCGGTGCCGTCCCGTACTTCATCGCGCCGAAGCCCATATTCTCCACCACGCGCCATGAGAAACGGATGCCCCTCGGCGCCCAGGAATCGGGTGCCTGGTCGCAGGCCATCACCTCAAAAGTCATGCTGTGGCTGCCTGTCGGACTCATTGCCCTCACCGCCGCGATCCTCATTCCGGCCATTGCCGAAGGTGAGCTCTCCGCAGTCTGGGTCACCGCAGTCACCATGTCCGCCAGTGTCCTCGCCACGGCCATGATCGCCCACATGCAGGTGACCGTCGACTGGCGCGGCCTGCGCATCGTCTCCACCCTCGGCCGCATCCCGCTCAAGCGCATCAAGCTCGAGGACATTGCCGCCGTCGAGGTCACCGAGATCCGCCCCTCCGAGTGGGGCGGCTGGGGCTACCGCATCATGCCGGGCCGTTCGGCCGTGGTCATGGGCGCCGGCCCGGGACTGATCGTCACCACAACGGCGGACAAGCAGTTCGCCGTCACCGTTCCGGACCCGGACACTGCCGCCAGCCTTTTGCTGGCACTGCGGGACCGGGAGCACGACGGCGGAGCCCACCCGGGCGCCGCCGAACAGACCGTTTAGGCCTGGCCGGGAGACGGCCCGGCGGGGACGGGGCAGCAGCGGCGGGCTGCACCGGGAAGGTGCCGCCCCGCCGTCGGCGGTGTTGTCAACAGCCGGTCCGGACGTGAAACCCGGCTCGGGGAACAATGCCTGGTGCTGCTCCCCGGTGGCAGCCCGCCAGGTGCAGGTTTTATGGTGCGAGCATGGCCCCCGCGGGAACAACAGTTCCTGTGGGGGCCATTTTGTGTTTTGGGGCACAGTTGTAGTGTAAGCGCTTCCAAGCGTTGATTAACATCATGACTCTGCAATGGAGGCAATTTGCCGTCATCTACTGGAAACGCTTGCATTAAGGTTTCCGGCGCTGGTACCGTCACAGGCATTGCCTTGCGCCTTGTGCGCCTAATCACAATTGGAGTCACGGATGACACATCATCTGCGCGCCCGCGGATCGCTTGCCCTTGCGATCTCGGGCGCCCTGGCCGCTTCGGCCCTCTTAGCGCCAGCCATTACGGTGGCATCGGCCCACCGCGCCAACGCGGCGGACGGGCGAACATTTTCCCTCGTCGGCAGCCTGCAGGATGAACTTGGCTGTGCGGCCGACTGGGCGCCGGACTGCACCGACACCGACCTGGCGCCGACAGAAACGCCCGGCATCTATTCCGCCGACTTCACCCTCCCCGCCGGCTCCTTTGATTACAAGGTGGCCGTCAACCACTCCTGGGACGAGGCCTACGGCCACGGGCAGGACAACATCCCGCTGGTTCTGGCCGGTGACAGCCGGATCCGGGTCACCTTCAACGACACCACCAAGCTGGTGGGCATCCAGCCGCTGGACCTGCGCGGGGAATACACCGCCGATGACGACGCACTGGTGAAGGCGCCCGTGCGCCAGGCCGGGGCCGACGAGAACTTCTACTTCGTCATGACCGACCGGTTCAACAATGGCGACACGACCAACGACGAAGCCGGGATCGCCGGAGGCCGCCTGCAGAGCGGCTACGACCCGGCCGACAAGGGCTTCTACAACGGCGGCGACATCCAGGGCCTGCGCGACAAGCTCAACTACATCGAAGGCCTGGGCACCACAGCCATCTGGCTGACCCCGAGTTTCAAGAACCGTCCCGTCCAGGGCGAGGGCGCCGACGCCTCCGCCGGCTACCACGGCTACTGGGTGACCGATTTTACCCAGATCGACCCGCACCTTGGCACGAACGAGGAACTCTCGGCCCTCATCGACGAGGCCCATGCCAAGGGCATCAAGGTCTACTTCGACATCATCACCAACCACACGGCCGATGTCATCGCCAACGAACAAAACACCTACGGCTACGTGGACAAGGCCACTGCACCCTACAAGGACGCCGCGGGAGCCGCGTTCGATCCGGCGGACTACGCCGGAACCGCGGATTTCCCGGACATGGATCCGGCAACCAGCTTCCCCTACACCCCTGTTGTGCAGGAAGCCGACAAGAACCTGAAGGTGCCCGCCTGGCTGAACGATGCCACGCTGTACCACAACCGCGGCGACTCCACCTGGGCGGGGGAGTCCGAAACCTACGGCGACTTCAACGGCCTTGATGACATCATGACCGAAAACCCCAAGGTGGTTGACGGCTTCATCGACGTTTTCAAGGACTGGGTTGACTTTGGCATCGACGGGTTCCGCATCGACACCGTCAAGCATGTGAACTTTGAGTTCTGGGAAAAGTGGACCACGGCTGTCCTGGACCACGCCCATGAGCAGGGCAAGGACGACTTCTTCATGTTCGGCGAGGTCTACAGTGCCGACCAAAAAATCCTTTCCCCGTACGTGCGCAAGACGGACATGAACTCCGTCCTTGACTTTGCCTTCCAGGATGGCGCCGTTGGCTACGCCGCGGGCAACTCCGCCCGGGGCCTGCAGTCCCTCTTCGCAGGCGACGACTACTTCACCACGCCGCGGAGCTCCGCGACAGCGCTGCCCACTTTCCTGGGCAACCATGACATGGGCCGCGTGGGCTTCTTCATGAACAACACTCAGAACCCACTGGAACGCGACGAGCTCGCCCACGAATTGATGTACCTGACACGCGGCCAGCCCGTGGTCTACTACGGAGATGAGCAGGGCTTTGCCGGCACGGGAGACGGCAAGGACAAGAACTCGCGCCAGAGCCTCTTTGGCACCCAGGTGGCCGAATACGCGGAGCAGAACCTCGTCACAGGCGAGGTGAACGGCACCGCCGACCGTTTCGACACCGACGCACCCCTCTACAAGCACATTGCGGCGCTGGCCAAGCTCCGCGCGGACAACCCCGCCCTGGCGCAGGGCGCGCAAATCCAGCGCTACGCAGAAGACGGCGCAGGCATCTACGCCTTCTCCCGCGTGGACCGTGACGAAAAGGTGGAATACCTTGTTGCCTTGAACAATGCCACGGAGGAGAAGTCCGTTGCTCTGACCACCTTGACGCAGGGCGCCGAATACGCCCCGCTGTACGGAACGACGTCGGCCATCTCCAGTGACGCTTCCGGCGCCGCCACGGTCACCGTGCCGCCCATGGGCGCCGTTGTCTACAAGGCCAACAAGGGCGTCACCGCCCCGGCAGCAGCCTCCGAAACAGCCGTGACCCTGCCCGCCCCCGGTGCCGCACTGGCCGGTGCCACGGCCGTGGGTGCAACGGTGGATGCCAACACCTGGACGGAGACAAGCTTTGCCTACCGCGTGGCCGGCTCCGCCGACTGGACGCCGCTGGGCACCGCCGAGAGCACCGCGCCCCGTGTCTTCCATGACGCCGATGCACTCGCCCGGGGCACCCTGGTCGAGTACCGCGCAGTCACCACTGATGCTGCAGGAAACCACAGTGCCGCGTCGACGTTTGGTTCCGCGGGCTTTGCCGTGACAACGGAGGTGGCAGAAACGCCCGAGCCGGAGATCAGCATGGTCTCCGTGCCCGGCAGCCACAACCTCGCCATGGGCTGCGCCGGCGACTGGCAGCCAGCCTGTGAGGCCGCCAAGCTCAGCAAGAACGAGGACGGCATCTACACCGGCACCTTCGATCTGCCTGCCGGAGCGTACGAGTACAAGGTGGCCATGAACGGGACCTGGGACTTGGCCTATGGCGCCGGAGGAGATTCCTCCGGCGGCGCCAAGAACCTCAGCTACACGCACGACGGCGGACCTGTCACCTTCTTCTGGAACCCCGCCACCAAGATGGCGCAGAACACCTCCCAGGCCCCGATCGTCACCCTCGCCGGTGATTTCCAGGCCGCCCTGGGCTGCTCTGCCGACTGGAAGCCGGCCTGCTTCGCCACGTCCATGCAGGACAGCGACGGCGACGGCGTCTACGAGTTCTCCACCGACAAGATCCCTGCCGGAAACTACTCGACCAAGGTCACACATGGCCAGGGCTGGGATGAAAACTACGGTGTTGGCGGCGCCGCCGGCGGCGACAACATCTCCTTCTCCGCCAGCGACGGCAAGATGGTGAACTTCCGCTACACGCTGGAAACGCACATCCTTGACATCGAGGTTGCGGATCCGCCGCTGCCCGGCCTCGGCCGGCTGCAGGCACAGTGGGTTGACCAAAACACCCTCGCCTGGCCCGCCGCCCTGCTGGGATCTGTCCCGGCAGCGGACGCTTCCTGGCAACTGTTCCATTCCGAAACAGCCGCCCTGAAACTGGAGGATGGCGCCGTCACTGGCGGCGACGCCGTGGCACTGACCCACGACCCTGCCGGCTTCTCCGAGGAGCAGCTGGCACGATTCCCCACACTGGCGAGCGGCTACATTGTGTTGCGCCCCGCCGGCGTGGGCAAGGAAAAGGCTGCGGGCTCGCCCGCCGATCTGCTGAAGGAACAGCTGCAGATTGCCCAGACCAGCGGCGGTGCACTCAGCGCCTACACCGGAGTGCAGCTCCCCGGCGTGCTCGACAGCCTGTACTCCGGTGCCCTCGCCGACAAGACGCTGGGGGTGGCCTGGACTGCAGGTGCCCCGAGCTTCGCACTCTGGGCACCGACCGCCCAGCGGGCCACGCTCCTTTCATGGCCTGCCGACGGAACGGGTGACCCCGTGCGGACCGAAGCAACCTGGGACGGCGCTGCCGGAACCTGGACTGCGGCACCGAGTCCGGTGGAGGAAAACGCGCAGTACCTCTGGGAAGTCAACGTCTACGCCCATTCAACGGGCAAGGTGGAAACCAACCAGGTGACGGACCCCTACTCCGTTGCGCTGACCACCAACTCGCTTCGTTCGGTGGCCGTCGACATGGATTCGCGCGCCTGGGCACCTGAGCAGTGGGCAACCACGGCCGCCCCGGTAATCGAGAAGCAGGTTGACCGCTCCATCTACGAACTGCACGTGCGTGACTTCTCCATCGGCGACACCACGGTACCGGAAGAGGAACGGGGCACCTACCGCGCCTTCACCCGGGACAGTGCCGGAACCGCCCAGCTGCGCGAGCTTGCCGACGCCGGCATCAACACCGTGCACCTGCTTCCCACGTTTGACCTGGCCACCATTGAGGAGGACCGCGCAGCCCAGAAAACTCCGGACTGCGACCTCGCCTCCATGGACCCCGCGTCCGAGCAACAGCAGGCCTGCACCGGCGCAATCGCCGACGCTGACGGCTACAACTGGGGCTACGACCCGCTCCATTTCCAGGCGCCGGAAGGCTCCTACGCCGTGAACCCCGAGGGCGGTGCCCGGGTATCCGAGTTCCGCGAAATGGTTGGTGCCCTGCACGCAACCGGCCTCCAGGTGGTCCTGGACCAGGTGTACAACCACACGGCAGCCTCAGGGCAGTCAGACAAGTCCGTCCTGGACAAGCTGGTTCCCGGCTACTACCAGCGCCTCGACGCCAATGGAAAGGTGCAGACCTCAACCTGCTGCGAAAACGTGGCAACCGAACACAAGGCCGCCGAAAAGCTGATGGTCGACTCAGTGGTCCTCTGGGCTCGCGAGTACAAGGTTGACGGCTTCCGCTTCGACCTCATGGGGCACCACTCCAAGGCCAACATGCTCGCAGTCCGGGCTGCGTTGGACGCGCTGACCCTTGAAAAGGACGGCGTGGAGGGCAAGTCCATCCTGCTGTATGGCGAAGGCTGGAACTTTGGAGAGGTCGCGGACAACGCGCTCTTTGAACAGGCAAGCCAGGGCCAACTGGGCGGAACCCACATCGGCACCTTCAGCGACAGGCTGCGCGACGCCGTGCACGGCGGAAGCCCCGTGGCAGGCGACACCAAGTTCCAGCAGGGATTTGGCACCGGCCTGGCAACCGACCCGAACGGTGCCGCGATCAACGGCACACCGGAGCAGGCCCTGGCCGAGCTTGCCCACCAGACCGACCTGGTCAAGCTCGGCCTGGCCGGAAACCTGGCCGAATACACGCTGACGGCCTCCGACGGCAACCCCACCAAGGGATCCGAACTGGACTACCGCGGGGCCAAGGCCGGCTACGCCAGCCAGCCGGACGAGATCATCAGCTACGTTGATGCGCATGACAACGAAACACTGTTCGACATCGGCATGCTCAAGCTGCCGGCCGGGACCACCATGGCCGACCGCGTCCGCATGAACACCCTGTCCCTGGCAACCGCAACGCTGGCCCAGACGCCGTCGTTCTGGCACGCTGGAACAGAACTGTTGCGCTCCAAGTCCCTGGACCGCAACAGCTACAACTCCGGTGACTGGTTCAACCGCATCGACTGGACCGGGCAGGAGTCGACCTTTGGCTCCGGCCTGCCGCCCAAGGCCGACAACGGCGACCACTGGGCAGCCATGGCACCCCTGCTGGCCAACCCCGCGAACAAGCCGGCGCCGGCCGACATCGCCGCCGCCGAGGCGGGTGCGCTGGACCTGCTGCGCCTGCGTTCCTCGATTGACCTGCTGCGCCTTGGCTCGGCCGAGCTCATCGAGCAGAAGGTGTCCTTCCCTGGCAGCGGCACCGAGGCAACACCGGGACTCATCACCATGAGCATTGACGACCTGGTGGGCGAAGACGCGGATCCCGCGCTCGACGGCGCGCTGGTGGTCTTCAACGCCGGCACCGAGGCCGCCAGCCAGACCGTTGACACGCTGGCGGGCCGGGACTTCGCACTCGCGCCCGTCCAGCAGAACGGCACGGATGCCGTGGTCAAGGAAACCACCTGGGATGCCGCGAGCGGAACCGTCAATGTTCCCGCCCGCACGGTAGCCGTCCTCCTGGATGCTGCACCGGGTGAGCAGGGTGGCGGCGACGGCGACGGCGACGGCGGTGACGGCGACGGAACCGACAATGGCGGTGACGGCGATGGAACCGGCACCGACAACGGCAACGGCACCGACAACGGGTCCGGCACTGACAACGGTACGGACAACGGCACCGACAACGGGTCCGGCACTGACAATGGTACGGACAACGGCACCGGCAACGGCGACGGCGGCACCAAGGTGACGGATGCCCCGTCGGCCACGGCCTCGAGCCCGGCCGCCACCGACTCCGCCGCCGACCCGTCCGCCACCGCGCAGGCTGCCGATGAAGGCGACCTGGCCAGCACCGGCGCCAACGTCCTGCGGATCGGCGGGCTGGCCATGCTGATGTTGCTGGCAGGCGGGGCCGTGTTCATGGTCGCCCGCCGCAGAAAGCAAGGGGGAGCGCGCCAAGGCTAAATAGGCAGTGCGAGGGGCCGGTTCGGGTGGTAGACCACCCGAACCGGCCTTTTCATTGCCGCACTCCGGCCGGTCGCAGATAATGGGGGAATGGCCCGCTTCGTCATTGATCCGCCTGCAGCGATCGAGCTGGCCCGCGGCAACGTGGACATCGCCGCCGGGCACCAGCTCGTGGCGCCGTCGGCCCTGCGCTCACAATGCCTGTCCATCATGTACCGGGCCGTGCGCAACGAGGAACTGCCTGCGGCTGAGGCATGGAACCTGCTGGACCACATCACCTCCCTGCGCATCCGCCTGCTCAACGACAGGGTCTCACGCGCCCAGACGTGGCGGGTGGCGGCGCTGCTTGGCAGCGAGGACACGGCCGAGGCCGAATATATCGCCGTCGGGCAGCTGCAGGCGGACTATCTCATCGCCCTGGATCCCGGGCTTGCCACCCGGGCGGGCGGACTCATCGCCCTGGCACCGCTGGCAGCACTCGGCCAGGAAGGCTGGCCCCCGCCTGGCCTGTGAGCGGCCGCACTGCCACTCCAAGGACGGCGCCGGAATATATACGAACGCATTCATTGTTGCCACCAATCAGAAACGACTCGTCACCTTCTGTTTGGAGAAACAATGCTAGTTGCCCTTTGGATCGTCACTGCCGTGCTTGCCGCAGCCTTTGCCATGGCCGGGACCATGAAGGTCATCACCCCGCACGGCCAGGTGCGCGAAAAGATGGAGTGGGTGGAACTTGTCACGCCCGGCCAGCTCAAGGGGATTGGCCTGGTTGAGGTGGTGGGTGCAATTGGCCTGGTGTTGCCGGCGGCCACAGGCATTGCGCCATGGCTCACCCCCGTTGCCGCCATCGGCCTGGCACTAACCATGGTTGTGGCGATTGTGCTGCACTTGCGCCGCAAGGAGCCGTTCACGCCCAGCCTCGTGCTGGGACTTGTCGCCGCGGCAGTTGCCGCTGGCTGGATCATCTGGGGCTAGCACCCGGCGCAGCCGCCACCAGCCACTCCGCTCCGCCTGAAAGGAAACAGCTATGGACAGCACCACCACCGAAAGCCCGCTCATCAAAATCATCGTGGGCAGCGTCCGCCCCGTCCGCGTCGGCGACCAGCTCGCCGCAGCGCTTGTGCCGCCCATAGCCGGGGCCGCCCAGGCCCGCGTGGACATCGTGGACCTCGCCGATGTTGCCCTGCCGCTGCTGGACGAACCAAAAATGCCGGCACTGGGCCAGTACGAGAAGGCCCACACCCTGGCATGGAGCGAGATCGTCATGGATGCCGACGCCGTCATATTCCTCACCCCGCAGTACAACGGCGGCTACCCGGCGTCGCTGAAGAACGCCATTGACTACCTCTTCCACGAGTGGCGGGACAAGCCCACGTTCATCATCAGCTACGGCGGCCACGGCGGTGGAATGTCCGCTGCGCAACTGCGCTCGGTGCTGGATTTCATCCGCATGGACGTGGTGGCCGACAGCGTGGAGCTCACACTGCCCCGCGACTCCTACGGTGCCGACGGCCGCCTTATTGATGCCCAGCCCATCGTTGCGGCCCATGCCGGGGCGGTCCGCGCGGCCGCCAGCGCCTTGGGCCGGGGGCTGCGCAACCGCAAGGACGGCGTCGCCGCCTGAGCCTGCATTAAATAGGGAGGGCCCGGCACCATGCCGGGCCCTCCCTTCGGTTCTTGTTGCGCCAGTGCGGCCGTCACCCTTGACGTGTGCGACGGCGTGCGGCCGTCACTGGGTGGCGTCGCACTCCGAGGCGGTGCCGTTGGCCAACCAGTCCTTGGAGATGACCCACTTGCCGTCCTCCCACACTGCCTGGGAGCTGTAAAGAACCTGCTCGGGCCCGTCCGCTTCTTCCGTGTCGCCATCGGCGGTCATGATGCTGAACTCCGTCTTGTCCAGGCAAAGCTGCATGTCCACCTGGCCGTACGGGACCATGGGGCCGCCGCTTTCGGGCTGGTGCGTGCTCACGCTGACATCCAGCAGCTTGTAGTTCATTGTCCCCATGGCGTGGTTGCCGTTGGCCGCCAGCTCTGAGAACGTCCTGCTGGCGTCCCCTCCGTTGATGAGGTCGGGGGCAATCCCTGCCAGCGCGGACTCATCGGTGCCGCCGCGTCCGGCGATGCCAATGAAGGCTGTGAGGTATTCGCTGTAGGCGGCAAGGGCGGAGTTTACGGACTTTTCATCCGACACCGGGGCGTTCGACGGCCGGGCGGTGGGAGTGGCGGAGGCTGATGCGGTAACCGGGGAGGTTGGGGTGCTGCTTGCTCCGGCAACAGGTTCAACGGCAGCCACCTGGCCCTGGGCCGCGGGGGTGTTCTCGGCAGACTGCTGGGCTTGCGCCGGTGCGTTGGCGTCGCCGGCGGAGGGGGTGCTGTTGCCGCAGGCAGTGAGCGGCAGGGCCGCCGCCAGGGTGAGGCAGGCGAGCATGGTGGTGGGGGACTTCTTCAATCGGGGCAGCTCCTTGGGCGCCGCTGCACGGGCTGGGGCGTGGCAGCGGGATCGTAGCCATGCGGGCCTGTTGCGCGCATTTGGCGCCTACAACGATCACAGTCCGCTGCCCCCAATGTCCACTTTGCGGGCCAATGTGACATGGCAGTGCACACATTTGACGATCGCTGCGGGCGTGGGTTCCCGGGAATTCGCTGAAGGGCCGCTATTCTGCACGGCTCGGCGGCCTCGGGGCAGCAGGACCAACCTTCGGAGCAATGCAGGCATCGAAGGCCCCCGGTCACTGACCGGGGGCCTTCGATAAAGAGGCATCGCGCAGGGCGGGCTGCCCCGCACAGGCAGCTACGGTTCCAACACGACCTTGCCAGTGGTGAGCCGGCCCTGGAGTGCCGAGTGGGCGGCGCCGGCGGCGGACAGCGGGAAGCGTGCGCCGATCCGTGCGGTGAGGTGTCCGGCCGCCGCGGCGTTGAACACCTCGGTGGAGCGCCAGACACGTTCCTGTGCGTTGAGCAGGTAGTCGCCGAGCTTGGGGCGCACCAAGGTCAGGGAGCCGCCGGAGTTCAGTCGCTGGATGTCAAAGGGCGGGACCTGGCCCGATGCGCCACCAAAGAGCACGAGCGTCCCCCTGGTGCGCAGCGACGCAAGGGAGCCGTCGAAGGTTTCCTTGCCAACGCCGTCGTACACCACATCCACACCCTCGCCGTCCGTGAGAAAGCGGACCTGATCGGCAAAGTTCTCGTAGCGCAGAACCTCGTCGGCCCCGGCGACGCGCGAGAGTTCCTCCTTCTCTTCGGTGGAGACGGTGGTGATGACGCGGGCCCCGCGCTCCTTGAGCATCTGGGTCAGGAGCAGGCCCACGCCGCCGGCGCCGGCATGCAGCAGCACCGTCTGGCCGGGCTCGACGTGGTAGGTGGAGTTCATGAGGTAGTGCGCGGTCATGCCCTGCAGGGGGAGCGCTGCGGCCACGTCGAGGGGGACTCCGGCCGGGACGGGGAGTGCGGCGTCGGCGGGGAAGATCGCGTACTCGGCGTAGCAGCCGATGCCCTCGGCGGTGGCAACGCGGTCGCCCACGGCATGGTCCGTGACGCCGGGGCCCACCGCGACGACGGTGCCGGCGGCCTCTGCCCCAGGGGTGAACGGGAACTGCACGGGGTAGATGCCCTCGCGCTGGTAGCTTTCAATGAAGTTCACGCCCACGGCGGCAATCTTGACCAGCAATTGGCCTGGGCCGGCAACGGGTGTGGGCACCTGCGCAAGCTGCAGGACGTCCGGGCCTCCCTTGGTTGCGGCGACAATTGCGTTGCACTGCTCGGTCATGATGAACTCCCAATCACTTAGCTGGCACAGATGGTGGCATGCTCCAAGATCATCATAGGACGGAAAACGGGCGGCAAAATTCGAATTGATGCATAAATATCGGTACTACTGAATAATTCTGCTGTATAGTCGACTTATGACAATTTCAGTAGCCGTCTCAGGTGCCAGCGGATATGCCGGGGGAGAGGTGCTGCGCCTCCTGGCCAGCCATCCGAACGTCAGCGTTGGCGCCATCACCGCCCACAGCAACGCGGGCGAACGCCTGGGTTCCCTGGCGCCCCACCTGCACGCCTACGCCGACCGCGTGCTCGTGGACACCACCGTTGAGAACCTTTCCGGGCACGACGTCGTTTTCCTGGCACTGCCGCACGGCGCATCCGCGGCCATCGCCGCCCAGCTGCCGGCCGAAACCCTCGTGATCGACGCAGGTGCCGACCACCGCCTGGAAGATGCCGCCGCGTGGGAGAAGTTCTACGGGTCTGAGCACGCCGGCACCTGGCCCTACGGCCTGCCGGAACTGCCCGGCCACCGCGACCGCCTGCGCGGGGCGAAGCGGATCGCTGTTCCCGGCTGCTATCCCACCAGCTCCCTGCTGGCCCTCATGCCCGGCTTTGCGGCAAACGCACTGCTGCCCGACGACGTCGTGATCGTGGCGGCGTCCGGCACCTCCGGGGCGGGCAAATCCGCCAAGGTCAACCTGATTGGTTCCGAGGTCATGGGGTCCATGAGCCCCTACGGCGTGGGCGGGCTGCACCGGCACACCCCGGAAATTGAGCAGGGCCTCTCCAACGCATCCGGCAAGGATGTCCGGGTCTCCTTCACCCCCACCCTGGCCCCCATGAGCCGCGGCATCCTGACCACCGCCACCGCCAAGGTGTCCGCGGAGTTCGCCGCCATGGAAGACCCCGGCGCGGCGCTGCGCGAGATCTGGGAGGACGCCTACGCCGAGGAGCCGTTTGTGCACCTGCTCCCGGAAGGCCAGTGGCCCTCAACCAAGTCCGTCCAGGGCTCCAACCACGCAGCCTTGCAAATCGCCTACGACGCCCACGTGAACCGCGTGGTCGTCTGCGCCGCCATCGACAACCTCACCAAGGGAACCGCCGGCGGAGCAGTCCAGTCAATGAACATCGCCCTCGGCCTGCCTGAAACAACAGGCCTGTCCTTTCAAGGAGTAGCACCATGAGCGTGACCACCCCCGCAGGCTTCCGGGCCGCCGGCGTCACCGCTGGCCTGAAGGCATCCGGCAACCCGGACCTGGCCCTCGTCATCAACGACGGCCCGTCCAAGGCCGCCGCGGCAGTCTTCACCAGCAACCGCGTGGCCGCCGCGCCCATCCACTGGTCCCGCCAGGTCCTCAGCGACGGCCGGGTGGACGCCGTCGTCCTGAACTCCGGCGGCGCCAACGCCTGCACCGGCCCCGAGGGCTTCCAAAACACGCATGTGACCGCCGAAAAGGTGGCCGACGAGCTTGGCATCTCCGCCACTGACGTCGCCGTCTGCTCCACCGGCCTGATCGGCGAGCAGCTGCCCATGGACAAGATCCTGCCCGGTGTTGAGGCCGCCGCCGCCGCCCTGGCGCACGACGGCGGTGCTGCCGCGGCCGCCGCGATCATGACCACGGACACCGTCCCCAAGGAAGCGGCCTGGACGTCCGCCCCGAACGGTGACGGCATCAGTTACAGCATCGGCGGCATGGCCAAGGGCGCAGGCATGCTCGCCCCCGGCCTGGCCACCATGCTCGTGGTCATCACCACAGACGCCGCCGTCGAGACCGAGGCCCTGGACGTTGCCCTGCGCGACGCCGTCCGGGTCACCTTCAACCGGGCCGATTCCGACGGCTGCATGTCCACCAACGACACCGTCCTGCTCATGTCCTCCGGCGCTGTCGGGGCGTTCCCCGACATGGCCGAATTCACCGCAGGACTCACCGAGGTGTGCGCCAAGCTGGCACGGGCCCTGATTGCCGACGCCGAGGGCGCCAGCCACGACATTGCCATCACCACGCTGAACGCCGACAGTGAACGCGATGCCGAAGTGGTCTCCCGCTCCGTGGCCCGCTCCAACCTGTTTAAGGCCGCCATCTTCGGCAACGACCCCAACTGGGGCCGGGTTCTTGCCTCCGTCGGCACCACCGACGCCGTCTTCGACCCGGACAAGCTCAACGTGAGCATCAACGGCGTCCAGATCTGCCGCAACGGCGGCATCGGCGACTCCCGCGACCTCGTGGACTTGAAACCCCGCGAAGTCACCGTCGAGATCGACCTCGCCGCAGGTGATGCGTCCGCGACGATCTGGACGAATGACCTGACGCACGCGTACGTCGAAGAAAACAGCGCCTACTCGTCGTAACGCCCACGCCGGTCCGCCCGGTGGGCGCCGGAGTCGGAATTTTCCACCCGGCTATCCGACTCCTCGGCCGCGGGCGGCCTGCGGGTCTCCTTTACGCCGGGCTACAAAAATTCCGGCTCCACCGCCGTGGTGCACAGGCCAGGCGCCACAGCGGGTTGGAAACGCTTCGGTGCAATCTAACAACAGGACTTGAGGAAAACATGATGACTTCGGTGGAAACCGCGCAGGACAAGGCCGGCACGCTGATTGAGGCGCTGCCCTGGATCCAGCAGTTCGCAGGAACCGTGGTGGTGGTCAAGTACGGCGGCAACGCCATGATCAACGACGAGCTCCGACGCGCCTTCGCCGAGGACATCGTGTTCATGCACCACGTGGGCATCAAGCCCGTGGTGGTCCATGGCGGCGGGCCGCAGATCAACGCCATGCTCAAGCGCCTGGACATCAAGAGCGAGTTCAAGGGCGGGCTGCGCGTCACCACCCCCGAAGCCATGGACGTGGTCCGCATGGTCCTTACGGGCCAGGTGGGCCGCGAGCTCGTGGGCCTGATCAACGAACACGGCCCCTACGCCGTCGGGCTCTCCGGTGAGGATGGCGCCCTGCTGCAGGCCGAACGCACCGGCACCATTGTGGACGGGCTGCCCGTTGACCTTGGCCTGGTGGGTGAGGTGGTCGGCGTGAACCCCGGCGCCATCCTGGACCTCCTCGAGGCCGGCCGGATCCCTGTCATCTCCACCGTGGCCCCCGAGGTGGGAGACGCCTCCACCGTCCTGAACGTCAACGCCGACACCGCCGCAGCCGCCCTGGCAGTTGCCCTGGATGCCTCGCGCCTGGTGATCCTGACCGACGTCGAGGGCCTCTACGCCAACTGGCCGGACAAGTCCTCGCTGCTCAGCGAACTCGGCGCCGGCGCCCTGCGCGAGATGCTGCCGTCCCTGGAGGCGGGCATGATCCCGAAGATGGGGGCCTGCCTGGCCGCGGTCGACGGCGGTGTGGCCCGTGCCGCCGTCGTCGACGGCCGAAGTGCCCACTCGGTGCTGCTGGAATTGATGACTTTTGAGGGCAACGGAACCCAAATTTTCCCCGATGAGGATGAGAACTGATGACTGAAGAACACCCCGCCGGAACCCCGGCAGCACCGTCCACCACCGACCTGTCCAACGCCAACGCCGCCGCCGTCACCGGCACCGGGACCGGCGAGCAGTGGCTCGCCCGCTACAAGGATTCCCTCATGGGCGTCTTCGGCAGCCCACAGCGCGTTCTGGTCCGCGGTGCCGGCGCCCTGGTCTGGGACGCGGACGGCAAGGAATATCTGGACCTGCTCGGCGGGATCGCCGTCAACGCGCTGGGCCACGCCCACCCCTTCGTCACCTCCGTCATCGCCAGTCAGCTCTCAACCCTGGGCCACGTCTCCAACTTCTTCACGAGCCCCACGCAGATCGCCCTCGCGGAGAAACTGCTGGAACTGAGCCAGGCGCCCGCCGGGTCCAAGGTGTTCTTCGCAAACTCAGGCACCGAGGCCAACGAGGCCGCGTTCAAGCTGGCCCGCGGCCACGGCGGCAAGGAACGCCCTACCATCCTCGCCCTGGAAGGCGGCTTCCACGGCCGCACCATGGGCGCCCTGGCCATGACCGCCAAGGCCGCCTACCGCGAGCCGTTCGAGCCCATGCCCGCAGGCGTACGCCACATCGCCTTCAACGACATCAACGCACTCCGCGACGCCATGGACAGCTCCGTCGCCGCGCTGGTGATCGAGCCGATCCAGGGCGAGGCAGGCGTCCGCCCGCTTTCCGCCGAATACCTGCAGGCCGCCCGCGAACTGACCCGCGAACACGGCGCCCTGCTCATCATGGACGAGGTCCAAACAGGCATCGGCCGCACCGGCAGCTGGTTCGCCGGCATCGAATCCGGCATCACGCCCGACGCCATGACCCTGGCCAAGGGCCTGGGCGGCGGCTTCCCCATCGGAGCCATCATCACCTTTGGCGAGGGCCCCTCCACCGTGCTCAGCGCGGGGCAGCACGGCACCACGTTCGGCGGCAACCCCGTCGCCACCGCCGCGGCGCTGGCCACCCTGCATGTCCTGGAATCCCAGAACGTGCTGGAAAACGTCCGCACCGTCAGCACCATCTTCGCGGAGGGCCTGGGCAAGGTCGACGGCGTGACCGACGTCCGCGCGTTCGGCCTCCTGGTCGGATTTGACCTCGCCGAGGACATTGCCGCCGGGGTGGTTGCCGCCGCCCTCGACGCCGGCTTCATCATCAACGCCCCGCGACCCAACACGATCCGCCTGGCCCCGCCGCTGAACCTCACGGCTGAGCAGGCGCGATCCTTCCTCGACGCACTGCCTGCCCTGATCGCCACGGCCACCGCCGCGCACCACGCCGCCGCCACGGCCGCAACCGAAACCACCACGGAAAAGAGCTCCTGATGACACGCCACTTTCTCGTCGACACCGACCTCAGCCCGGCAGAGCAGGCAGAAGTCCTGGAACTTGCCGCCGAACTGAAAAAGGCCCCCTACTCCAAGGGCACCTTCGCCGGAACGCCCAACGCTGACGGAACCACCACCGGCCAGCAGACCGTTGCGGTGATTTTTGACAAGACCTCCACACGCACCCGCGTCTCCTTCTCGGCCGGCGTGGCGGCACTGGGCGGCAACCCGCTGATCATCAACCCGGGCGAGGCCCAGATCGGCCACAAGGAATCCGTCTCCGACACCGCAAAGGTGCTCGAGCGCATGGTCTCCACCATCGTCTGGCGCACCTACAGCCAGGCCGGGCTGGAGGAGATGGCCGCCAACTCCAAGGTGCCCGTCATCAACGCCCTCTCCGACGACTACCACCCGTGCCAGTTGCTCGCGGACCTGCTCACCATCAAGGAGCACAAGGGCGAACTCGCCGGGCTCGTCATGACCTACATGGGGGACAGCGCCAACAACATGGCCAACTCCTACCTGCTCGCCGGGGTCACGGCCGGCATGCACGTGCGCATCACGGGCCCCGAGGGCTACCTGCCGGCGGACGCCGTCGTGCAGGCAGCACAGGAGCGCGCCGCCCAGACCGGTGGCTCCGTGCTTATCACCACCGACGTCGCCGAGGCCGTGGCCGGGGCGGATGTGCTGGTCACCGACACCTGGGTGTCCATGGGCCAGGAGGAGGAAAAGGCGCAGCGCCTGGAGCTCTTCACTGAATACGCGCTCGACGACGCCGCCCTCGCCCAGGCGGCCCCCGATGCCATTGTGCTCCACTGCCTGCCCGCCTACCGTGGCTACGAGATTTCCGCTTCCGTCATCGACGGCCCGCAGTCAGTCGTTTGGGATGAGGCGGAGAACCGCCTGCACGCCCAGAAGGCGCTCATGGTGTGGCTCGTGGAAAAGACAGCTGCCGGCCGACAGGCCGGGGCCTAGCCATGTCCAAGCCCCAGGTTCCCGCCGGCATGCCGGCCACCAAGACGGCCCGGCAGGCCCGCGTCCAGGCACTGCTGACCAGCCGGGCAGTGCGGTCGCAGGCAGAGCTGGCGTCGCTGCTGGCCGACGAGGGCCTGGTCGTGGGGCAGGCCACCCTCTCCCGCGACCTCGTGGAACTGCGGGCCGTGAGGGTGCGCGGCAAGGACGGCGGGCTGATTTACGCGCTGCCGCGCGAGGGCGGGGACCGCAGCGTCCACGCCGCATCGTCGCAGGAACTGCTGGACACGCGGCTCGTCCGGCTGTGCGGGGAACTGCTCGTCACGGCGGAGGGCTCAGCCAACATTGCCGTGCTGCGCACCCCGCCGGGTGCGGCGAACTTCCTCGCCCTGGCCATCGACCATTCGGTCATGCCGGCCATCCTTGGCACCATCGCGGGCGACGACACCGTCATGGTCATCACCCGCGAACCACTAGGCGGCCCCGATGTGGCCGAGCGTTTCCTGCAATTCGCGGCCGAGTCCGGAGCCGGCGCCTAGTCCCACCCACCCTGTTCCGCGATCGGCAACGTAGTTGTTGGACCAAAACCAGTGGAATCGGTCCAACAACTGCGTTGTCAATCAGCGGGCGGCTGGTTGTTGATGGTTGGGGCTGGGTCAGCTGCGCTGGACCTTGGCCACCCATTCCTCGATGCCCGTGGCAGTGATGGGCAGTGCGTCGGAGATGACCTCGGAACCGGTGTCGGTGATGAGCACGTTGTCCTCGAGCCGGAAGCCAATCCCGCGCAGTTCCGGCGGCAGGGTGAGGTCGTGCTCGTGGAAGTACAGGCCCGGCTCTACGGCGAGGACCATGCCCGGCGCCATGCGTGCACCCTGGTAGTCATCATGGCTGGACTGGGCGCAGTCGTGCACGTCCAGGCCCAGGTGGTGGCCAACGCCGCACACCAGGTAGCGGCGGTGGTGCTGGCCGGCGGGGGAGAGGGCTTCGTCCACGGAGACCGGCAGCAGGCCCCAGTCGCTGAGCCCGTTGGCGATGACCTCCATGGAGGCATGGTGGAAGTCCGTCCACGGCCGGCCCGGGCCAACGGCTGCCAAGCCGACACGGTGCGCCTTTTCCACGAGGTCGTGGACCTGGCGCTGGACGGGTGTGAAGGTGCCCCCGCCGGGGAAGGTGCGCGTGACGTCGGCCGTGTAGAAGCTCTTGGCCTCCACGCCCATGTCCAGCAGCAGTGCCGCATCCTCGAGCACCGGCCCGTCGCAGCGCACCCAGTGCAGCGTGGGGGCGTGCTTGCCGCTGCCAACAATGGTGGCGTAACCCACGCCGTTGCCGTGCGTGCGCGCGTGCCGGTCAAAGGTGCCCTGCAGCCAGCGTTCGCCGCCGCCGCGGACAGCGTTCGGGATTTCCTTTACGACGGCGGCGAAGCCGTCAATCGTGTGGTCCACGGCTTCGCGCAGCTGGGCAATCTCCCAGTCATCCTTGACCATGCGCAGGGTCGCCAGGACGCGGCCCAGGTCCACTGACGCCGGGACCCCGTGGCGGCTGCGAAGGTCGGCACCCAGCAGGCCGGCCCCCAGCGCGCCTGCGCCGGCCCGCATGGCCGCAACCACTCCGGCGTCGAGCTCGGAAAGGGGCCTGACAGGCAGGGACAGGGCCTGGGCCCAGTCGGAGAAGTCGGGGGCCGCACCCACCCACATCTCGCCGTGGGCGGCGTTGGCGAAGAACTGGGGGTCGCCCGGGTAGAAGGGGGTGGGGATGTAGAGGGTGGCGTCGTGGCCGGCTCCGGTGGGGGCCATGACCAGAACCGCGGCCTCGATGGAGGCACCCGTCAGCCAGTAGAAGTCCGAGTCGGGGCGGAAGTCATAGTAGGTGTCGTTGGCGCGGACGGGGGCAGTTCCGGCGCCGACGATGAGCGCCTGGCCCGGGAACTCGGCGGAGAGGCGGGCGCGGTGGGTGCCGGCGGCTGCGGCGGCACCGGCCACGACAGGCGGGGTGCGGTCGGGGGTGCCCCATCCGGTGGCCATGTAGTCCGTAAACGCCGGCACGTTGGCCAGCTTCGGCAGCAGGGGCTCGCCCGTGGTGAGGTCGGGCATGGAATTGGTGGTCGCGGCTTCGCTGGCGTGCATGGTCAACCCTTAGAAATTGTGTTTCCTGTGCGGGCCGGGCTGCGGCTTTGCAGGGCCCCGCATGTCACTGTCCATTCTGGCCCATGGGGCGGCGGTTGGGCCAACTTTCGCTGTGGTTCGGGCGGGGCCTGGGCGGTACCGGGGGCGGCATGAGGGGCGGTTGCGGGTGCAGTTTTGTGCCTGCAGCCTGGTTGATTTCTGCGGCGCTCGGCGGGTCGTTGAATATCTTTTAGCATGAATGCATAATCATGCATTATGCTGTGGAGTAACGTTGTCAAACACACCGCACCGTCCTCAACCACCGACCTCAAACAGGGAGACAAGAACGTGACTGAACGCATTGTATTGGCCTACTCCGGAGGGCTTGACACCTCCGTAGCCATCGGCTGGATCGGCGAAGCCACCGGCGCCGAAGTCATCGCCGTGGCCGTTGACGTAGGACAGGGCGGTGAGTCGCTCGAGGACATCCGCCAGCGCGCCCTGGGCTGCGGCGCCGTCGAGGCCTACGTGGCCGACGCCCGCGACGAATTCGCCAACGAATACGCCATGCCCACCCTGAAGGCCAACGCCCTCTACCAGGGCCACTACCCGCTGGTTTCGGCCATCTCCCGCCCCGTGATCGTCAAGCACCTGGTCAAGGCCGCCCGCGAATTCGGCGCGACCACCGTGGCGCACGGCTGCACCGGCAAGGGCAACGACCAGGTCCGCTTCGAAGTCGGCATCCAGACCCTCGGCCCGGACCTGAAGTGCATTGCACCTGTCCGCGACCTCGCCCTGACCCGCGACAAGGCCATCGTCTACGCAGAGTCCCACAACCTGCCGATCGAGACCACGAAGAAGAACCCGTACTCGATCGACCAGAACGTCTGGGGACGCGCCGTCGAAACCGGCTACCTCGAAGACATCTGGAACGCCCCCACCAAGGACATCTACGACTACACGGCCACCCCGGAATTCCCGCCGGCACCGGACGAGGTCATCATCTCCTTCCACCAGGGCGTGCCCGTCGCCATTGACGGCGTCAAGGTCACCCCGCTGCAGGCCATCCAGGAGCTGAACCGCCGCGCAGGTGCACAGGGCGTAGGCCGCATCGACGTCGTGGAAGACCGCCTCGTGGGCATCAAGAGCCGCGAAATCTACGAAGCCCCCGGCGCCATGGCCCTCATTACGGCCCACAAGCACCTCGAGGACATCACGATCGAGCGCGAGCAGGCCCGCTTCAAGGCCACCGTTGGCCAGCGCTGGGCAGAGCTGGTCTACGACGGCCAGTGGTTCTCCCCGCTCAAGCGCTCACTGGACGCCTTCATCGAAGACACCCAGCAGCACGTCTCCGGCGACATCCGCATGACCCTGCACGGTGGCCAGGCCATCGTGAACGGCCGCCGCTCCGAGACCTCCCTCTACGACTTCGACCTGGCCACCTACGACACCGGCGACACCTTCGACCAGTCGCAGGCCAAGGGCTTCATCGAGTTGTGGGGCATGTCCTCCAAGGTTGCCTCGCAGCGCGACCAGCGCGTCCAGGGCCTGTAACCATGGCAGACGTGGTTCACGGCACGAACGAGGGCGCACTGTGGGGCGGCCGCTTCCAGGGCGGCCCCGCGGATGCCCTGGCGGCATTGAGCAAGTCGACGCATTTTGACTGGCGGCTGGCGCTGTACGACATTGCCGGCTCCAAGGCGCATGCCCGCGTCCTGAACACGGCCGGGCTGCTGGATGCGGCCGAGCTTGAAGGCATGCTCGCAGCGCTTGACCTGTTGGAGGCCGACGTCAAGTCCGGCGCCTACCTGCCGGCGGAGTCCGATGAGGACGTGCACGGTTCGCTGGAGCGCGGCCTGATCGAGCGCGCGGGCACGGCATTGGGCGGCAAGCTCCGTGCCGGCCGCTCGCGCAACGACCAGATCGCCACGCTGGGCCGCATGTACCTCCGCGACCACGCCAAGATCATCGCCGCCGGCGTGCTGTCCGTCGTGGACGCATTGGTGGCACAGGCCAAGGCGCACCATGGCGTGGCCATGCCCGGACGCACGCACCTGCAGCACGCGCAGCCGGTCCTGCTCAGCCACCACCTGCTCGCCCACGCCTGGGCGCTGCTGCGTGATGTGCAGCGCCTGGTCGACTGGGACAAGCGTGCAGCGGTCTCGCCGTACGGTTCAGGCGCCCTGGCGGGTTCCTCGCTGGGCCTGGACCCCAACGCCGTCGCGGCCGACCTCGGCTTTGACTCTGCTGCATGGAACTCGATCGACGGCACCGCCTCCCGCGACGTCTTCGCCGAGTTTGCCTGGGTCGCCGCCATGATCGGTGTGGACCTGTCCCGGATCTCCGAGGAAGTCATCCTGTGGGCGACGAAGGAATTCTCCTTCATCACCCTGCACGATTCCTACTCCACGGGATCCTCGATCATGCCCCAGAAGAAGAACCCCGATGTGGCCGAGCTGGCCCGCGGCAAGGCCGGGCGCCTCATCGGCGACCTGACCGGGCTGCTGGCCACCCTGAAGGGCCTGCCGCTGGCGTACAACAGGGACCTGCAGGAGGACAAGGAGCCCGTCTTTGACGCGGCCGACACCCTTGAGCTCCTGCTGCCCGCAGTCTCCGGCATGATGGCCACGCTGGTGTTCAACACCGAACGCATGGAGGCGCTGGCACCGCAGGGCTTCGCACTGGCCACAGACATTGCCGAATGGCTGGTCCGCCAGGGCGTGCCGTTCCGTGACGCACACGAGCTCTCCGGGGCGGCCGTCAAGGTGGCCGAAACCCGCGGCGTGGAACTGTGGGACCTGACGGATGAGGAATACGCCGGCATCTCGGCGCACCTCACCCCGGAAGTTCGCACCGTGCTGAGCACGGAAGGTTCGCTCAACAGCCGCAGCGCACAGGGCGGCACCGCACCGTCCGCTGTCCTGGCGCAGCTGGCGGCCCTTGAGGGGCAGCTGGGCGAGGTTCGCACCTTCCTGGCCTGACCGGCGTCGTACTCCCAGGCAACCGCATGGGGCCTGTGAAAATGCCCGCATCCACCAAGGGTGCGGGCATTTTCTGCGCCCGGGGACAGTTGGCGCCGTTGCCGGACTTACTGCCCTGTCCCTTGCCGGCCGCCAGCTCCCGGCACCAGCGCAGCCCTCCCATGCCCCGCTTCGCCCGCGGCGGGCCGCGCGGCCGCTACGCTTAGTCCATGACTGAAATTTCAAACACGCAGCTGATGGAGCGGCTCACGCTTGCTGCGGACAATGTGAGCGCAAAATTGGGAGGCCTCAGCGACGCCGACGTCCTGGCGCCCACCGATCTGCCGGGCTGGACCCGGGGGCACGTGCTGGCCCACATCGCGCACGTCTCGAATGCCGTGGCGCGGCAGGCCGAGTACGCCCTGCGCGGCGAGCTGGTCGATTTTTATGACGGCGGCCAGGGCGGGCGGACGCAGGCGATCGAGATGAACGCCGGGCACACCGCCGACGAGCACCGGGCCTACATCTCTTCCGCCTTCACGCGGGCGCTGGCCGTGCTGGGCGCGCTCGACGATGCGCAATGGCAGCTGCCCGTCAGCTACCGCAACGGCGACGTCCGGGGCGTGGGGCTGGCGTATTGGCGCGAGCTGGTCATTCACCTGGCCGACCTCAACCTGGGTCGCGGCCCGGAGACCTGGTCCAAGGAATTCTGCCTGTACCTGATCGGCTTCCTGAGCTCGCGCGTGCCCCCGGAGCTGCAATTGAAGCTGTTGCCGCTGGGGCTGGCGCCCCTGACCGTGGGTGCGGGGGAGACCACCGTGTCCGTTTCCGGGATGCTGACCGACATCGCCGCCTGGCTGTCCGGGCGCACACCCACCATGGGCTCCCTGCGCGCCGAGGCCGCCGCCGACTCCGTGGAGCTGCCGGCGCTGCTGCCGTGGCCGTCCGCGTTCCCGGTGCAATAACCGGGCTGCCGCTATTCGCCGAGCGTACATTTGATGCCGGTGTTCCGTGGGAACATCGTCGTTAAATGTACGCTCGATTGCGTTCGTCCTGCTTCGCCTGTGGATAACCCGAAAACGACCCATTTTTCGGGAAACAATGGGCATATGCGCCGGAAACAGCTGCCCCAACACCTGTCCCGGAGGTCGTTTGGCATCCAGGCCTCCGACGATGCCGGCGTGCCGAGGGGACGAACCCGGGCCAGCGACCTCATTGTGGTCTCCCGCGGCATTCGGATGCCCGCCGGCGTGCCGTTGAAGGGGGCTGCGGCATTGGCGGCCTATACGGAAGCCAGCCCTCTCTCCGTCTTGAGCCACACGTCGGCGGCACGGCTGTGGGGGATTCCGCTGCCAGCCGCGGCTGAGAGTGACTGGCGCATCCATCTGGCCAATCCGACTGCCGCCGGAGCGCCAAGGCGGGTCAACGTGGTGGGCCACCGCCTCTCATTTGCACCCGGCGAGTGCTGCGAAATTGAGGGTGTCCGGCTGACGAGCCCGGCTCGGACCTGGCTTGACCTGGCAGCGTGCCTGTCGATGCGCGACCTGGTGGCTGCCGGGGATTTTCTGGTCTGCAGCCACGGATATGACTTTCCCTATCCCAAGGACTCCATCTGCACCGCGGGGGACCTGGCGGACGCCGTGCGGCGCCACCCGGGCATGCGAGGGCTGCGGCGGGCGAGGGAGGCCCTGGAACTGATCCGTGTCGGGGCGGACTCGCCGCCGGAGACGTTCATGAGGCTGGCCATCGTTGACGCGGGGCTGCCGGAACCTGAACTCAACGTGATCGTTAGTTGTGAGCAGGGCATCCCGCGGCTGTGGCCGGACGGCGCCTACCGGAAGTACCGGATAGGGCTTCAATACGAGGGGGCCCACCACAACATGCCGGGCCAGTACCAGCGGGACATCCGGCGACTCGACATGAGCCGGGCCCTGGGCTGGGAGGAAATTCGCCTCTCCCGCGAAGACCTGCGGGGAGACCGCCCTGCCGTGGTGGACAAGGTTGCCGCATCGCTCAGGGCCAAGGGGTGGGAGCCCCGGTAGCCCGCATCGAACGTACACTATGTGCCGATGTTGGCGCCTGACACCGGCATCAACTGTACGTTCGGGGTAGCGGTTGGGCCGGCAGGGGCAGAGCTGCCGGAACTTGGCGCCGAATCACGGCCGCATTCTGCCCTTCCCCGGAGACACGCCACAGGTGCAGTGTGGCATAGGACCGCCACGGCTTCAGGGCCCCGCCGATGCGGGACAGCTCCGCGGCCTTGATGGTCCGGGCCCGTTCCAGCGTGTCGCCGCGGAGCAGGCCGTAGCCGTTGCGCACCGCCGAGTCGCCGGGCAGGAATATGTCCCCATCGCCCAGCACCCGCATGGCCACGTACCCCACCGTCCAGGGGCCGATGCCGGGGATGGGCAGCAACTTTTCGGCGAGGCTTTCATGGCTGTCGGCGGCACCGACCTGCAGGGAACCGTCGGCCAGCATGCCGGCGACGGCCACGATGGAGTCGATGCGCCGCTGAGGGCCCCGCAGGATGTCCCGGCCGTGGGCAGCGATCTCGGCCGGCCTGGGGAACATGTGGCTCAGGGAACCGCGCGGCACCCGGCTCGGGGTGCCGACCGCCACCAGCTGGGACAGCGAGGTCCGGGCGGCTGCCACGGTGATCTGCTGCCCGACCATGGCGCGGATGAGTATTTCCGCAGGGTCAACGCAGCCCGGCAGCCTGATTCCCGGCAGGGCCGCTACGCGCGGGGCCAGCAGCGGGTTGGCAGCCAACGAGGCATCGGCAGCGGCCGGGTCGTGGTCCAGGTTGAACAGGTGCCGCACCCTGTCCGTCAGCTCATCCGCATCCGACGGGTCTTCCAATCGGGATTCCAGCCACAGCGAACGGCCATCCCACCGGACATGAAACCATCCGTGCCCGCCCGCCAGTGCCAGGGTCCTCGAATAGTTGGCGGAGTCGGCTTCCTCCACGCCGGGCACCGCACGTGCCGCCAGGAAATCGAATATGCCGGGCTCAAACGGGGGAGTGAACTGCAGTTCTTCAGCCATGCCTGAATTCTTCCACGGCAGGGCCGGCCCCCGGCTACGGCACCAGCACGATCTTGCCGTGAACCGTGCCCGCCGCCAGCGCCTCATGCGCCGCCGCAGCCCCAGCCAACGGCCGGGGCGAGACACCGCGCGCCCTGAAGCCGCCCGCCAGCAGGGCGTTGACCGCAGACGCCGCATCGGCCAGCTCGGCCACCGTTGCGTTGCTGATCGCGAAGCCCAGGATGCTGCCGTCTCGCGTGTAAAGCTTGCCCAGCGGGACGGGGTCGGTGCCGGAAATTCCTGACATGGCAATGATCCGCCCGCCCCTTCCCAGAAGGTCGACGGCGAGCTCCAGCAGGTGCCGCCCCGACGTCTCGAGGTGGATGTCCAGGCCCCGCCCGCCGGAAACCGCCTGCACCGCATCGCGCAAATCGGCGGCGAACGTTGGGGAACGGTAGTCCAGCGCAACGTCCGCACCCAGCGCAAGGCAGTGTCCGGCGTCGGCCCGGCTGGAAGAGCAGATAACCCTGGCACCGGCCTGCGCAGCCATGGCGACGGCGGCAGAGCCCACGCCACCTCCGGCGCCGCCAACAAAAACAGTGTGGCCGGACGACATCCGGCCGTGGCGGTGGAGCGCCAGGTGGGAGGTGGCACCGGAATGCAGCACGGCGGCTGCCTGAACCGGATCCACGCCGGGCGGCAGGCGGTACAGCCTGTCGGCCGGAACGGCAATGAATTGTGCCGCGGCACCCGGCCGCCCGCCAAAGCCCATCGAGTTTGACCAAACTGCGTCGCCGGGGGAGAACCGTCCGGCCGCACCCGGGCCAATGAGTTCCGCGGTCCCCACCAGGTCCCGGCCCACGACTTGGGGGAAGCGCAGCTCAGTGGCGTAGGCGCCGCTGCGGACAAAAGTGTCCACATGGTTGACCGCGGAGGCGGCCACCCGGACCAGGACGGTGCCGGCCTCGGGCCCGGGCAGCGGCTGGTCACCGTGGCGGATGACGCCGGGGCCGCCCAGTTCGGTGAAATACGCGGCCTTCATGAATGGTGGCTCCATGGGCGGAGTCTACTCCCAACGAAGGCCTGCAGGGCCGGGAAAGGGGCCGAACAGGCGCCCTGCTATGTTGAGAACATGACCGCCCCGATCGACCTTCTTGAGCTGCTGCAAAACCCCGCCACGGCGGTGGCACCCTACTTGCTGGGCGCATTGGTGCGGCATGAGAGTCCGGAAGGTCCCGTCGTCGTGCGCCTGACAGAGGTGGAGGCCTACCTTGGCCCGGCAGACTCGGAGGATCCCGACCCGGGCGCACACACGTACCGCGGGAAGACCGAACGCAATTCGGTCATGTTCGGCCCGCCCGGGCACCTGTACGTGTATTTCAGCTACGGGATGCACTTCAGCGCCAACCTGGTGTGCCGGCCCGAGGGGTTGTCCTCCGGTTGCCTGATGCGGGCGGGGGAAATCGTCGGGGGAGTCGAGCTCGCACGAAGCCGGCGGCCCGCAGCAAAACATGATTATGAACTGGCGCAGGGACCGGCGAGGCTGGCCAAGGCCATGGGGTTCGCACGCGAGCACAACGGGATCGCTGCCCTCGGCGGGGAAGTCACGGTGACGCTGCCGGATGAACCCGCCCTGAATGTCAGGACGGGTCCCCGGGTTGGCATCAGCGGGCCCGGCGGCACGGACCAGTACCCTTGGCGGTTTTGGCTCGACGGCGAACCCACCGTCTCGAAGTTCAGGCCGGGAGTGGTGCGTGCTCCGCGTCGGCCCGCACCAGCTGCTCCGAAAACTCAATCAGCTCGGTGACCTCGGGCAGGAGGTCCGCCGGGGTGAGGCGCTGCACCAGCCCGGCACGGGATGCCGGCCATTCGTGTTCCAGGAGCGAGTAGACGCTGCTGTCCACGCGGGGGCCGTCATGGCCCCAGCGGTAGGAACGAAGCACGCCTTCCAGCGTGGCGCCAAGCTTGACGATGGCGGCTGCGCTGCGGGTGTTGCGGACGTCGCAGCGCAGCGTCACCCGGTGCACCAGGAGCTCCTCGAAGGCAAACGTCAGCAGCGCCAGTTTTGAGGCGGCATTGACGTTGCGGCCCCAGTAGTTCCGGCCAAAAAACGTCATGCCCAACTCCACGCGCGACTGCTCGGGCACGTAGTCGTAGAGGCTGGTCGTGCCGGCGACGGTGCCGGTCTCCTCATCCACCACGGCGAAGGCAATGACGGAGGGATCGGCGATCCTGGCCGCAAAAATCCGTTCCAGGGCACGTTTGGACGTGGGACGGTCGGCGGCCATGCCGGCCCACATGTCTACATCGATGTAGGGGTAAAGATCTGCCGCGTGACGACGCCGTAGCGGCACAAGCCGGACACCGTGTCCGGGGAGTGAAATGTTGTGTTGCACGGGGAATATATAAGCACCTTTTTGGCTGCGGGAAAAGCCCCCTTTGGAGTCGATGTACCGTGGAGGGGTGAACAAGACATTAAGCGCCCCCGTGAACCCCTCCGAGAGCAACCCTGAAACTGCCAATAATCCGCATGTTTCCGCGGTTGTTGAGCGCTTGTGCGCCACCGTGCCGGACTACCCGGAGCCGGGCATTGTTTTCAAAGATTTAACCCCTGTTTTTGCGGACGGCCCGGCACTGAAACTGGTGGTCGATTCCATCGTCGCCAAGTTCGCCGGAAAGTTCGACGCCGTTGCCGGGGTTGAGGCGCGCGGCTTCCTCCTTGCTGCGGCTGCTGCATACGCCACGGGAACCGGTGTGATCACCATCCGTAAGGCCGGAAAGCTGCCCCGCGACGTCTACGCGGAAAGCTACGCACTTGAGTACGGCGAGGCCACCCTGGAACTCCACCAGGAGGACGTCCCGGCAGGCACACGCGTGCTGATTCTTGACGACGTCCTGGCCACCGGCGGCACCCTCGGCGCGGCGGCAACCCTGCTGGAACGCACCGGTGCAGTGGTGGCGGGCATCGGCGTCGTGCTTGAAATCGATGCCCTGCCGGGACGGGAAAACCTGCCCGGCCGTGAGATCGTCTCACTGCTGCACGTCTAGCCGCTTGTCCCGAGCCTGCCCGCGTGAGGTGCAGGGGGTCTGGATCGGGGCACCCGCGCGCCAGCATTCCACTGCGCCGCCAGGCCGCGGACACTGCCCGCCCCCAAGCATCCATCCCGCACGGCGCAACGCCCACAGCAAAACTCCAGCCGCGGGCGGCGCACCCGGGATAGAATGGACGGTCCGCCTTTTGGCGGGAGCCTTACGTATCAGGAGCCTTGCATGTATGACGACGAGTTGGCCAAAGAACGCGCCTATGTTGACGGGCTGTACTCACGGCTGGATGAGCTGCGCGCGGAAAAGGTGGAGCAGCTGGGCGGGGTGCGCCGGGAAAAGTCCATGGGCACCCACCAGAACCGCTCCGAGCGCGACGCCTTCGCCACACTGTACGAGGACCGGCTCGCCCAGCTGAACGCGGTGGATGACAAGCTGGTGTTCGGCCGCCTGGACCTGGACGACGGCCAGGACCGCTACATTGGCCGCATCGGCCTCTCCTCGGAGGACCAGCGACAGCTCATGGTGGACTGGCGGGCCCCGGAGGCCGGCACCTTCTACCAGGCAACGGCCTTCGAGCGCATGGGCGTGCGCCGCCGCCGCCACCTCATGCTGCAGGGCCGCACCGTAAAAGCCATTGAGGACGACGTCCTTGACCACACCATGCTGGTCGAGGGCGAGCACCTCCAGGGCGAGGGTGCGCTGCTGGCGGCCCTGAACTCCAAGCGCACGGGCCGCATGAACGACATCGTCGGCACCATCCAGTCCGAGCAGGACAGGATCATCCGCTCGCCACTGAGCGGGGCACTGGTGGTCCAGGGCGGCCCCGGCACCGGAAAGACGGCCGTGGCCCTCCACCGTGCCGCCTACCTGCTCTACACCCACCGCGAACGCCTGCAAGCCGCCGGCGTGCTGCTCGTGGGCCCGTCCACCGCCTTCATGAAGTACATCGAGCGCGTCCTGCCCTCTCTCGGCGAAACCGGCGTGGTCATGGCCAGCGTCGGCAACCTCTTCCCGGGCGTGCGCGCCACGGCGCCGGAAACTGCAGAAACCGCCGAGCTCAAGGGCCGCCTGGCCATGGCGCAGGTGGTGGCCAACGCCGTCGCCAACCGCCAGCGCCTGCCGCGCGAGGATGTCAGGCTCGACGTCGAAGGCACCCGTTTGATTCTCACCGTCCGGCAGGTGCGCCGCGCCCGGGACAAGGCGCGGGCCACGGGCCTGCCGCACAACGAGGCGCGCCTCACCTTTGTCAAGACGCTCCTGCGTGAGCTCACCGAGCAGCTGCGCGAGCACATCGAGGCTGCCGGGGCCGGCAACAACGCCGACCGCTCCTACCTGGGCGAGGACGTCCGCTCCTCGCGGGACGTGCGCATCATGCTGAACCTGTGCTGGATGCCCATGACCCCGCAAAAGCTCATTGACGACATGTTCAGCAAGCCGGAAATCCTGGCCGCCGTGACCCCCGGCTTCACTGAGGCGGAGCGCTCCCTGCTGCAGCGCGCACCCGGAGCGCCGTGGAGCGAGTCGGACGTCCCCCTGCTGGACGAGGCTGCCGAACTCCTCGGCGAGATGGACGCCACCGGCGGCCGCGCCCAGGCCAGTGCCGAGGCCCAGCGCAAGCGCGACCTCGCCAATGCCGAAAAGGCCATCGCCAACGTCAACCAGCAGCTGGAGGACTCCGGCGTGGACGGGATGCTCACGGCGGAGCAGCTCGCGGACTACAACGTCGTGGAGGCCGCGGCGCAGACCAGCGCCGAGCGTGCCCTCACCGACCGCACCTGGGCGTACGGCCACGTGGTGGTCGACGAGGCACAGGAACTTTCGCCCATGCACTGGCGCCTGCTTGTCCGCCGCTGCCCCGTGAAGTCCTTCACCATCGTCGGCGACATCGCCCAGACCAGTTCCGCAGCCGGTGCCATCTCCTGGCAGCAGGCGCTGACCCCCTTCATGGGGGAGCGCTGGACGCTGGAGGAACTGACTGTCAACTACCGCACGCCGTCCCAGATTGCAGAGGCCGCCGTGCGCATGGCCAATGCGGCCGGACAGGTGGTCTCGGCACCCAAGGCCGTGCGCGACGGCGAATGGGAACCCATCGTTGACCACGTCGGCGCAGACGGGGTGGTCGCCGCGGTCGTGGCAGCCATGCCGGAGGAGACGGCAGCGGTGGGCGGCGGCCTCGTGGCCGTCATCGCACCCCTCGCCCTCGTGGCGGAAACCACGGCCGCGCTGCGCGAGGTCTACGGTGCCCGCATCGGCCACGGCGCCGGCTCCCTGGAACAGGACATCGTGGTGATCGACCCCCACGAGGCCAAGGGCCTGGAGTTTGACGGTGTCATCATCATGGAACCGGTCGCACTGCTGGCCGGCGCCGGGGGCCGCGTGGGCGACCTCTACGTCGCCATGACCCGCCCCACCCGGCGCCTGCGCCTGGTCACCTCCGAGCCGCTGCCCGAGGGCATCGTCCGGTAACGGCACCGCCGGTTGCCCGGCTTTACCTGCACGACGGCGGGCACCCCACCTTGAGTGGGTTGCCCGCCGTCGTCAGCTGCCCAGCCCCAGCGGGAGGCGGCGCGCTGGCGGAATCTGACGAAACGCCGTCGTGCTGGTAATTTTGGGGTGTGTCTTTGCAAACTGAACTCCGCGTCCCCGAGAACGACTCCAGCTTCGCCAATGTTTGGCAGGAGCTCAAATGGCGAGGCCTGGTTAAGGTCTCCACCGACGAGGCAGCCCTTGAAGAGCTGCTCGCCGGCGAGCCGATCACGTACTATTGCGGCTTTGACCCCACGGCACCGAGCCTGCACCTGGGCAACCTGGTCCAGCTGCTGACCATGCGCCGCATGCAGCTCGCCGGACACAAGCCGCTGGGCCTGGTGGGCGGTTCCACCGGCCTGGTGGGGGACCCGCGCCCCACGGCCGAGCGCACCATGAACTCCAAGGAAACCGTGACCGAGTGGGTCGGCTACCTGCAGGGCCAGGTGCAGCGCTTCCTGTCCTTCGAGGGTGAGAACGCCGCACGCATGGTCAACAACCTGGACTGGACCGAGCCCATGTCCGTGCTGGATTTCCTGCGCGACATTGGCAAGCACTTCCGGGTTGGCACCATGGTCAAGAAGGACATCGTGGCCTCACGGCTGAACTCCGACGAGGGCATCAGCTACGCCGAATTCAGCTACCAGATCCTGCAGGGCATGGACTACCTTGAGCTGTTCCGCCAGTACGGCTGCGTGCTGCAGCAGGGCGGATCCGACCAGTGGGGCAACCTGACCAGCGGCACCGACCTGATCCGCAAGGTGGAGGGCGCCTCCGTCCATGCATTGGGCACCCCGCTCATCACCAACTCCGACGGCACCAAGTTCGGCAAGAGCGAGGGCAACGCCATCTGGCTGGACCCTGAGATGTGCAGCCCGTTCGACATGTACCAGTTCTGGCTCAACACGGCAGATGACGATGTCGTGGACCGCCTGAAGGTCTTCACCTTCCTCTCCCGCGAGCAGATTGAGGCCATTGGTGTCTCAGTTGCCGAGAAGCCGCAGGCACGTGAAGGCCAGCGCACCCTTGCATTCCAGGTGACCTCTCTGGTCCACGGGGTGGATGCCGCGTTGAAGGTCATCGCAGCGTCGGGTGCACTGTTCGGCCAGGGCGACCTCGGCGAACTGGATGAGGCAACGCTTGCATCCGCCACCCGCGAACTGCCGCAGGCGTCGGCCCCGGCCGCCGGTCTGGGCATTGTCGAGCTGCTGGTTGCAGCCGGCCTGTCCAAGACAAATTCCGAAGCCCGGCGCACGGTGGGGGAGGGCGGCGCCTACGTGAACAACGTCAAGGTCACCGACCTGGACGCTGTCCTGGGTGCCGGCGACGCGCTCCACGGGAAGTACCTGCTGGTCCGCCGCGGCAAGCGCACGCTGGCCATGGTGGAGCTCTCCGCCTAGCTGTTCACCGGATGTTTGGCAGATGCCCGCCCCCGATTTGCATTGGGGGCGGGCATCTGTGTATTGTTCTATCTGTTGCTTGCGCAACGCTGAGCCACTCCCCAACAGGAGCAGCGCTCACCACCTCGCAAGAAGCCAAAATAAACCTTACAATTTATTGAATATAAACGTCTCTTCGATTCGAATTTATTCATATGAAATACGGGTTTATGGAAAACATGAAGTGACGAGCCACACACGCTGTGGATTGGACAAAATGGTTTCCATTGAAATAAAGTTAGATCATCGCAGCGACGAAAACCCGCCTGGAAGTTATAGGGCCGGCAAGTACTTGAATGCAGTTGTTGTTTGAGAACTCAATAGTGTGCCAAGTTTTATTGATACCAATTTATTTATTTGATTGGTTATTTGGTTGTGTGTTGCCGCCCCTGTGGTGATGCATGATCGTTTAGCTGGTTTCGAATTTAGTGCACGCAGCTGTCATCTTTTTCCGGTGTGGTTGTGTGTGTCTGTTTAGTTATTAACGGAGAGTTTGATCCTGGCTCAGGATGAACGCTGGCGGCGTGCTTAACACATGCAAGTCGAACGATGAACCCCGCTTGCGGGGGGATTAGTGGCGAACGGGTGAGTAACACGTGAGTAACCTGCCCTTAACTCTGGGATAAGCCTTGGAAACGGGGTCTAATACTGGATATTGACATGGTCCCGCATGGGGTTGTGTTGAAAGATTTATTGGTTTTGGATGGACTCGCGGCCTATCAGCTTGTTGGTGAGGTAATGGCTCACCAAGGCGACGACGGGTAGCCGGCCTGAGAGGGTGACCGGCCACACTGGGACTGAGACACGGCCCAGACTCCTACGGGAGGCAGCAGTGGGGAATATTGCACAATGGGCGCAAGCCTGATGCAGCGACGCCGCGTGAGGGATGACGGCCTTCGGGTTGTAAACCTCTTTCAGTAGGGAACAAGGCCAGTCGTTGACTGGTTGAGGGTACTTGCAGAAGAAGCGCCGGCTAACTACGTGCCAGCAGCCGCGGTAATACGTAGGGCGCAAGCGTTATCCGGAATTATTGGGCGTAAAGAGCTCGTAGGCGGTTTGTCGCGTCTGCCGTGAAAGTCCGGGGCTCAACCCCGGATCTGCGGTGGGTACGGGCAGACTAGAGTGATGTAGGGGAGACTGGAATTCCTGGTGTAGCGGTGAAATGCGCAGATATCAGGAGGAACACCGATGGCGAAGGCAGGTCTCTGGGCATTAACTGACGCTGAGGAGCGAAAGCATGGGGAGCGAACAGGATTAGATACCCTGGTAGTCCATGCCGTAAACGTTGGGCACTAGGTGTGGGGGACATTCCACGTTTTCCGCGCCGTAGCTAACGCATTAAGTGCCCCGCCTGGGGAGTACGGCCGCAAGGCTAAAACTCAAAGGAATTGACGGGGGCCCGCACAAGCGGCGGAGCATGCGGATTAATTCGATGCAACGCGAAGAACCTTACCAAGGCTTGACATGAACTGGAAACACCTGGAAACAGGTGCCCCGCTTGCGGTCGGTTTACAGGTGGTGCATGGTTGTCGTCAGCTCGTGTCGTGAGATGTTGGGTTAAGTCCCGCAACGAGCGCAACCCTCGTTCTATGTTGCCAGCACGTAATGGTGGGGACTCATAGGAGACTGCCGGGGTCAACTCGGAGGAAGGTGAGGACGACGTCAAATCATCATGCCCCTTATGTCTTGGGCTTCACGCATGCTACAATGGCCGGTACAATGGGTTGCGATACTGTGAGGTGGAGCTAATCCCAAAAAGCCGGTCTCAGTTCGGATTGGGGTCTGCAACTCGACCCCATGAAGTCGGAGTCGCTAGTAATCGCAGATCAGCAACGCTGCGGTGAATACGTTCCCGGGCCTTGTACACACCGCCCGTCAAGTCACGAAAGTTGGTAACACCCGAAGCCCATGGCCCAACCCGCAAGGGAGGGAGTGGTCGAAGGTGGGACTGGCGATTGGGACTAAGTCGTAACAAGGTAGCCGTACCGGAAGGTGCGGCTGGATCACCTCCTTTCTAAGGAGCACCAAACACCACAACAGGCACCGCATGGTGACTGCCGGTGGTGTGAGGAGAATAATCCATTGCGAGAACGTTTGTTTCTCGGTGGGTTGCTCAAGGGTGGAATATCAATGAAACAGGTGCCTGCCGGCACGGGGCAGTCCGAGATTAGTACAGCAATCCTTTTGGGGGTTGCGGGGAACGTTTCATCATGGATTGCTGTGTTCTGGTGGGTAGTGTTTGGCACACTGTTGGGTCCTGGAACAACAACAGGCCCTCCCCCTTTTTTGTGGGGTTGGGTTTGTGGTTGTGCCTGGTTTCCCGCACGCAACGGACTTGCTGACTTGGACACTTTGGTGTTGTTGGTGGGGATGTGTGTGGTGGGGTTGTTGTTTGAGAACTACATAGTGAACGCGAGCATCTTTTATAAGAAAGCAATTTCTTTGAGAAAATGAATGAACCTGGAACTGGATGCCGGCTTGCATGCACTTGTGTGTGTGGTTGGTGTTTGTTTTCATGGTTCTCTCGATAGAAGTACAAAAATTTTGTGAGTGCAACATTTTGTGTTGTTCTTGTGAGTTTGACTGCATGTGTGTGGTCAAGTTTTTAAGGGCGCACGGTGGATGCCTTGGCATTAGGAGCCGAAGAAGGACGTAGGAATCTGCGATAAGCCTCGGGGAGTTGATAACCAAACTTTGATCCGAGGGTGTCCGAATGGGGGAACCCCGCTACCCGTCGCAAGGCGAGGTGGTGACCCGCACCTGAATATATAGGGTGTGTGGAGGGAACGTGGGGAAGTGAAACATCTCAGTACCCACAGGAAGAGAAAACAATAGTGATTCCGTTAGTAGTGGCGAGCGAACGCGGATCAGGCTAAACCGTGTCATGTGTGATAGCCGGCGGGCGTTGCATGGTGCGGGGTTGTGGGACTTACCGATCCAGTTCTGCCGGACTGGGAAGGGGAATGGTGCATGTATAGGTGAACGGTTTTGAATGGCCGACCGTAGAGGGTGAGAGTCCCGTAACTGAAATGCAGTGCACTCCCTGGTGAGTATCCCAAGTAGCACGGGGCCCGAGAAATCCCGTGTGAATCTGTCAGGACCACCTGATAAGCCTAAATACTACCTAATGACCGATAGCGGACAAGTACCGTGAGGGAAAGGTGAAAAGTACCCCGGGAGGGGAGTGAAATAGTACCTGAAACCGTGTGCTTACAATCCGTCAGAGCCACCTTGTTGTGGTGATGGCGTGCCTTTTGAAGAATGAGCCTGCGAGTTAGTGTTACGTCGCGAGGTTAACCCGTGTGGGGAAGCCGTAGCGAAAGCGAGTCTGAATAGGGCGAGTGTAGTGGCGTGATCTAGACCCGAAGCGAAGTGATCTACCCATGGCCAGGTTGAAGCGCGTGTAAGAGCGCGTGGAGGACCGAACCCACTTCAGTTGAAAATGGAGGGGATGAGCTGTGGGTAGGGGTGAAAGGCCAATCAAACTTCGTGATAGCTGGTTCTCCCCGAAATGCATTTAGGTGCAGCGTTGCGTGTTTCTTACTGGAGGTAGAGCTACTGGATGGCTAATGGGCCCTACAAGGTTACTGACGTCAGCCAAACTCCGAATGCCGGTAAGTGAGAGCGTAGCAGTGAGACTGTGGGGGATAAGCTTCATAGTCGAGAGGGAAACAGCCCAGACCACCAACTAAGGCCCCTAAGCGTGTGCTAAGTGGGAAAGGATGTGGGATTGCTTAGACAACCAGGAGGTTGGCTTAGAAGCAGCCATCCTTAAAAGAGTGCGTAATAGCTCACTGGTCAAGTGATTCCGCGCCGACAATGTAGCGGGGCTCAAGTACACCGCCGAAGTTGTGGATTTCAAACACTACCCAAGCCAACGCAAGTTGGTTCAGGGGTTTGGAGTGGTAGGGGAGCGTCGTGCAGCCATTGAAGCCGCCGTGTGAACGAGTGGTGGAGGCTGCACGAGTGAGAATGCAGGCATGAGTAGCGAAAGACGGGTGAGAAACCCGTCCGCCGAATGATCAAGGGTTCCAGGGTCAAGCTAATCTGCCCTGGGTAAGTCGGGACCTAAGGCGAGGCCGACAGGCGTAGTCGATGGACAACGGGTTGATATTCCCGTACCGGTGAAGAACCGCCCCTATTGAACCAGTGATACTAACCACCCAAGACTTGATTCTGCGTGCCTTCGGGCCAGGGAGTCTTGTTGCGCGTGGGACCCGATCTGGGGATGTAAACGTATTAACAGGTGTGACGCAGGAAGGTAGCCGAGCCGGGCGATGGTAGTCCCGGTCTAAGGATGTAGGAAACACGATAGGCAAATCCGTTGTGTTGTCTTTGATGACGATTCTGAGATCTGATGGGACCCCCGCATGGGGGAATTCGGTGATCCTATGCTGCCAAGAAAAGCATCGACGTGAGGTTCCAACCGCCCGTACCCCAAACCGACACAGGTGATCAGGTAGAGAATACTAAGGCGATCGAGAGAATTATGGTTAAGGAACTCGGCAAAATGCCCCCGTAACTTCGGGAGAAGGGGGGCCTGCCCCGTGAAGGACACTAGCTGTCCGTGAGCGGGTGTGGGCCGCAGAGACCAGGGGGAAGCGACTGTTTACTAAAAACACAGGTCCGTGCGAAGTCGCAAGACGATGTATACGGACTGACTCCTGCCCGGTGCTGGAAGGTTAAGAGGACCGGTTAGCACGCAAGTGCGAAGCTGAGAATTTAAGCCCCAGTAAACGGCGGTGGTAACTATAACCATCCTAAGGTAGCGAAATTCCTTGTCGGGTAAGTTCCGACCTGCACGAATGGAGTAACGACTTCCCCGCTGTCTCAACCATAAACTCGGCGAAATTGCAGTACGAGTAAAGATGCTCGTTACGCGCAGCAGGACGGAAAGACCCCGAGACCTTTACTATAGTTTGGTATTGGTGTTCGGAGTGGCTTGTGTAGGATAGGTGGGAGACTGTGAAACCGCAACGCTAGTTGTGGTGGAGTCATCGTTGAAATACCACTCTGGTCACTTTGGACATCTAACTTCGGCCCGTAATCCGGGTCAGGGACAGTGCCTGATGGGTAGTTTAACTGGGGCGGTTGCCTCCTAAAAAGTAACGGAGGCGCCCAAAGGTTCCCTCAGCCTGGTTGGCAATCAGGTATCGAGTGTAAGTGCACAAGGGAGCTTGACTGTGAGAGGGACACCTCGAGCAGGGACGAAAGTCGGGACTAGTGATCCGGCGGCACATTGTGGAATGGCCGTCGCTCAACGGATAAAAGGTACCTCGGGGATAACAGGCTGATCTTGCCCAAGAGTCCATATCGACGGCATGGTTTGGCACCTCGATGTCGGCTCGTCGCATCCTGGGGCTGGAGTAGGTCCCAAGGGTTGGGCTGTTCGCCCATTAAAGCGGTACGCGAGCTGGGTTTAGAACGTCGTGAGACAGTTCGGTCCCTATCCGCTGCGCGCGCAGGAAATTTGAGAAGAGCTGTCCTTAGTACGAGAGGACCGGGACGGACGAACCTCTGGTGTGTCAGTTGTACTGCCAAGTGCATCGCTGATTAGCTACGTTCGGAAGGGATAACCGCTGAAAGCATCTAAGCGGGAAGCCCACTTCAAGATGAGATTTCCATACACTTTATGTGTGAGAGGCCCCCAGCTAGACCACTGGGTTGATAGGCCGGACGTGGAAGCGAGGACTAAAGACTCGTGAAGCTGACCGGTACTAATAAGCCGATAACTTACACCACACACACTCTTATAAACACTAAGACTGCTCGCGTTCACTATGTGGTTCCCAAACAACAAACCGTTTGGAAACCCAACACCACAGAAACCCTGTGACCACCCCCACCACCAACGCGGTGCGGGACGGCACCAGGGGCCTGTACAATAAAATAACAACAAGTTGTTCACAAAAGGAACACCCAACAAGCCACCCAACCAAACACGGTTCGGGGAACGAGTTACGGTGGTCATAGCGTGGGGGAAACGCCCGGTCCCATTCCGAACCCGGAAGCTAAGACCCACAGCGCCGATGGTACTGCATTCGAGAGGATGTGGGAGAGTAGGACACCGCCGGACAACACCAAAACGAGGTCGAGGCCCCACACCACCAGGTGCGGGGCCTCCCTCCAC